>JADCGA010000016.1 GCA_020249265.1 Roseomonas sp. | reverse complement strand
GGGGTGTTCCCCCTCGTGATCCATTACCATCCGCACCGCGCGGGCACGGACTTCAGGGGAAAACTTGTTCGTCGTCTTGCTCATAACGGCTCCATCCTATTTGGAAGTTGGAGCCTCCGACAAACCCGGAGCGGTTCATAGGGAACATCAAAGCAATGTCTGAGACATTAGGGATGAGATTGGATATTCTCGACGCTATGATACTTCCAAGACATAAGAGTTTGCGTGGCCCGACACTACCACTAGCGCTAAGATTAAGTACTCGCGGCAAGGCAGTATAACATAATTGTTTTTAAATGTATCCGAAAATCGGTTTGTGGCGTGATCGCACACTTTGGCGCCGAATCGGAGAGGAAAGAATAGTGACGAAGCCCCAAATCCAGGTTCGCCAAGCTACGGAAAGCGACGGCCAAGGAGGAATCTGTGTCATACGGCGCTCTATATTGGAACTGTGTTTCGAAGATCATGGGAATGACGAACTCGCACTTCAAGAATGGATTGCCAACAAGACTGTCGAATCATGGAAGGCATGGCTTCATTCATGTCGGTCGAAGCTCCTGGTTGGGGAGATTGACGGCGTTCTGGCTGGCGTTGGGATGATCAGCCGTGAAGGAGAGCTGTTCCTCCTTTACGTTGATCCAAAATATCGTTTTTCTGGGATTAGCAAATCCATTCTTTTGTCTCTGGAGGATACCGCCAAAAACTGGGGATGTACGTCTATTTTTTTTGAGAGTACCAGGACGGCGTATCGGTTCTATAGAGAATATGGCTATGAGCCGGATCAAAATCGCGGTCAGTTATATCTCTTGAAGGCGTTGCGATAGGCGCTCTACCAGAGCGTCAGGAAAACCGGGAAGAAGGCTACACCTCATGACATTCATCACGCGCCGCACCACCATCGCTGTCGCCGCCGGGTTGCTCGCCGCCCCGGCGCTGCGCGCCCAAACCGCCTGGCCAAACAAGGATTTGCGCCTGGTCTGCCCCTTCCCGCCAGGTGGCACCACGGATGTGGTGGCGCGCCTGGTGGCCGCTGCCATGCGCGAGAGGTTCGGGCGCAATGTTGTGGTGGAAAACCAGCCAGGTGCGGGCAGCACGCTGGCCGCCGGGCGCTTCGCCCGCGAAGCCGATGATCACGCGCTGTTCCTGAGCCAAATCGCCTCCCACGCTATTGGCCCGGCGCTGTTCCGCAATCTTGCCTATGATCCTGAGACGGATTTCCGCGCCGTGACCCTGCTGGTGACCGTGCCCAATATTTGGGTCGCCAATCCGCGCCGCGTGCCGGGCGCCGATCTGCGCGCCTTCCTGCGCGACGCCAAAGCGAAGCCCGGGGAGCGCAATTTCGCTTCCGCCGGCAATGGCACCTCCACCCATTTGACCGGGGAGTTGATCAACCAGCTTGCCGGGGTGCGCGTGCAGCATGTGCCCTATCGCGGCGCCGGCCCGGCCATGACCGCGGTGATCGGCGGCGAGGTGGATAGCCTGATAGACAATCTGCCCACCGCCCTGCCGCAAATCCAGAACGGCAATGTGGTGGCGCTGGCCGTGACGTCCCGCGAACGCCTGCCCGATCTGCCCAATGTGCCGGCGGTGTCTGAATTGGGCGCCGAGTTCAACCTGGTGGGGTTTGAGGCTGAGGCTTGGTTCGGCCTGCATGCGCATAAATCGGCATCGGGCGCGGTTGTGGCGCGCATGGCGGAAGTGGCGCAGGCCGCGCTGAATGACCCCGCGGTCCGCCAGCAATTGGCCGCCCGCGGCACCACGCCCCGCGGCGGCCCGCCCGCCGACTACGCTGCCCTGGTCGCAAGCGAGCGCAAGCGCTGGTTTGATGTGGTCCGGCAGGGAAATGTGCAGGCGGATTGAGCATTTTCAAGCCAAGTGGACTCACTTGGCGGCTCGGAAAATGCGACCCAAAAAAGCCTAGTGCATGTCCGCTGTGCGAATGCGCGACGGACATGCACTAAAGGGGTTGCGCCAGTATCTGGGGGGTTTGACCGAAAGCCCCGTCCGCCCGATGCTGCGCCCCTGGAGGAAACAGACACATGAGCAAATACCCCTTTACCGCTTCCGATCTTGAAGCGCTGCGCGCCTGGGACACACCCACCATCTGCAATGCGCTGGAAGTGGTCGCACCGCATCGGCGCAATTACGGCTTCACTGTGCGCCCCATGGTCGCCGTGGATCGTAAGCTGCCGCCCATTTGTGGCCTGGCGCGTACCGGTACGCAGCGCGCGGCCTATCCCTCGGGCCGCAGCAAGGAAGCCGATAAGGCCATGCGGATCGGCTGGTATGAATATGTCGCCGATGCCTCCCTGCCGACCATTGTCTGCCTGCAAGACCTGGATGACACCCCCGGCGTTGGCGCCTTTTGGGGTGAGGTGAATAGCGCCGTGCATAAGGGCCTGGGCGCGCTTGGCGTGGTGACGAATGGGTCCGTGCGGGATTTGGAGATGTTCGCGCCGGGTTTTCAGGGAATTGCCGGGGTGGTGAACCCCTCCCATTCCTATGTGCATATCGTGGCGCTGAAGTGCGAGGTCACCATCCATGGCATGCAGGTTTCGCATGATGATGTGATCCATGCCGACCATCACGGCGCGGTGGTGATCCCGCATGATGTGGTGACCAAGCTGCCCGCCGCCATTGATCTGGGCGCGCGCAAGGAAGCGGTGATCCTGGATATGGCCCGCGCCCCCGGCTTCAATATCGCCAAGCTCCGCGAAGCGCTCGCGAAATCCGAAGACATCCACTGACCCGCACGGGGGCGGGCGACCGCCCCCTGAACCGCATGACCGAACGCCCAATCCTGACGCCGGTGAAGCCCGAATGGGTTGACCATTACGGGCATATGAACCTCGCCTATTATTTGGTCGTGTTTGACATGGCCTGCGATGTGCAGTGGCTCGACCTTGGCTTTGGTCCCGAATACCGCGCGCGTGGCATGGGCACTTTCGCGGCTGAATCCTGGCAGGCCTATGTCCGCGAAGTGCGCGAAGGCGCGCCCTTGGCCTGTGAAAGCGCGGTCTTGGATTTCGACGATAAGCGCCTGCTCTGCCGGCATATGATGTATCACGCGAAGGAAGGCTGGCAGGTCGCGGAAAATGAGGTGCTTTACCTCAGCATTGACCTCTCCAAGCGGCGCGTGGCGCCTTGGCCCCGAGATATCCTGGCGCGGCTTGCCGCCCGCCGTTCCGGTGAAACCGCCAAGCGGCTTTCACTCAAACCCCCAAAGCGTTGAATTTAGAGGAAAGGAAGCGCGCCATGGCACGCATCGGCTTTGTTGGTCTCGGCAATATGGGCGCGCATATGGTGCGCAACCTGCTGAAGGCTGGGCATGAGGTCACAGTTTTTGATCTGGTGCCCGCCGCTATTGCCTCCGTCACCCCCAATGGCGCCAAAGCGGCGGCCAATGCGGCGGAAGCGGCGCGCGGGGCGGAATATGTCATCACCATGCTGCCGGCGGGCCAGCATGTGCGCGATGCCTGGCTTGGTGCGGGCGCTATGGCGGCAGCAACTGCGCCTGATGCGCTGATGATTGATTGTTCCACCATTGATGTCGCCACCGCGCGCGATGTCGCCGAGAAATCAGGCCGCGCCTTTGTGGATGCGCCAGTCTCCGGCGGGACGATGGGGGCCGAGGCCGGCACGCTCACCTTCATGGTTGGTGGCACGCCTGAGCATTTCGCCCGGGCCGAGCCGATCCTGAAGCAGATGGGGCGCAATGTCATTCATTGCGGCGCGGCTGGCGCGGGGCAGGGCGTGAAGCTGTGCAATAATATGATGCTCGCAGCGACTATGATCGTCACCTCGGAAGCCTTTGTTCTTGCAGAAAAACTGGGGCTGTCGCATCAGGCGCTGTTTGATGTGTGCTCCACCTCCACCAGCAATTCCTGGGCGCTTTCCAGCTATTGCCCGGTGCCCGGCCCGGTGCCCGCCAGCCCGGCCAATCGGGATTACAAGCCCGGCTTCGCAGCAGCGCTGATGGCGAAGGATTTGGGCCTGGCGCAGGAAGCGGTGGCGCAAACCGGCACGGCTTCCCCCATCGGGGCGCATGCGCTGGCGCTGTTCCGGCAATATCTGGAACGCGGCGGCGGCGATAAGGATTTCTCCGGCATCATCAATATGATCCGCGAAGGGGGCGTGAAGTGATCACGAATTTCGTCTCGCCCCGCCTGTTGATGATGGGCGGCGGGTCCATCGGCCAGGCGGGGGCGGTGCTTGGGCAATTGGGCCTGTCGCGCCCGCTGGTCGTGACCGATCCCTGGATGGTGTCTTCCGGAACTGTCGAAAAGCTGCTGGCACCGCTGAAGGCGGCGGGCATCGCCTATGGCGTCTTCAGCGATACCGTGCCGGACCCGACCGATACGGTGATCGCCACCGGCGTCACTGCCATGCAAGCCAGCGATTATGATTGCCTGATCGGCTTTGGTGGCGGCAGCCCCATGGATACCGCCAAGGCCATGACTATCCTGGCCGCAGCGCCCGCAGGCGCCAAGATGCGCGACTTCAAGGTGCCGGCCCAGGCGAATAAGGCCGCGCTGCCGGTGATCTGCATTCCAACCACCGCCGGCACGGGCAGTGAGGCAACGCGCTTCACTGTGATCACCGATACCGAAACCGATGAGAAGATGCTGATCGCGGGGCTCGGCGCGCTGCCCTTGGCTGCCATTGTGGATTACGAACTCACCTTCAGCGTGCCGCCGCGGAGCACCGCCGATACGGGCATTGATAGCCTGACCCATGCGCTGGAGGCCCTGGTCTCTCGCCGCGCCAACCCGGAATCGGATGAATATGCTTTGCGCGCCATGCGCCTGATCGGGCCCAATCTGCGCGCGGTCTATCACGACCCGAAAAACGCCGCGGCGCGGGAAGCGATGATGAAGGGCGCGACGCTGGCCGGGCTTGCCTTCAGCAATAGCTCGGTCGCGCTGGTGCATGGCATGTCCCGCCCGATCGGGGCGCATTTCCATGTGCCGCATGGGCTTTCCAACGCCATGCTGCTGCCCGCCGTGACGGCCTATTCGCTGAATGCAGCATTGCCTCGCTACGCCGAAGCTGCGCGCGCCATTGGCGTGGCGGGGCGTGAGGAGGGCGACCAAAGCGCGGGCGCGAAGTTACTTGAGGAGCTTTCGGCGCTCAACCGCGAATTGGCGGTGCCCACACCTGCGGCCTATGGCATTGATGCGGCGAAATGGGACGGGCTGCTCCCCACCATGGCGGCGCAGGCCTTGGCTTCCGGCAGCCCGGCCAATAACCCGGCGGTGCCGGATGCTGAGGCGATTATGGCGCTCTACCGCCGCGCCTGGCAGGGCTGAGGCGCGTCTGGCCGCCTCGCTTCTGCTGCGGCGGTTCCGGATGGCCGAGTAGGTAGCCTTGGGCGAAATCCACGCCGAGGCTCCGCGTCGTGTGGCGGAGCAAGGGGTTTGAAACGCCCTCGGCGATCACATAGCGGCCCTTGGCGTGGGAATCGGTCAGGATGCGGCGCAGGAAATGCCGTGCGCGCATCGTGTTCGGCAAAGCCTCGATCAGGCTGCGGTCGAGCTTGATGCCAGCAAAGGGCAGGCCCGCGAGACGCCAGCGGTGATCGCCCAGCGTCACATCATCAAGTAGCACCGGGATGCCGAGGCGCTTCAGGTGCAGCATCACCCGGCGCAAGCGCGATGGGTCGCGGATGGCTTCGGTTTCCGTGAGCTCCAGCAAAAGCGGGCCGCGCCTTTTGCCATGCTGGCGCAGTGTCGCGGCAAGCCGTGCGGGCATTTCCGGGAGTAGTAGGACACTGAGCGGTACATTCACCGCAAGCCCGCCCTTGGGTGAGGGCGTTCTTTGCCAATCATGCGCGACGCGTTCCAGCACCGCATGGGTCAGATCAAGCGCCAGGCCAAGCTTTTCCGCCAAAGGCACAAAGGCGCCCGCTTGCAATAACGCTTCCTGCCGCGGCCAGCGCACCAGCCCTTCCAAAGCGGCGGTATGACCATTGCGCAAGCGGATGATGGGCTGGTAGCGGAGCAGCAGCAGGCGCCCGGAAAGGGCAGCGCGCAATTCTTGTTCCTGATCCGGCAGGTTTTTCGCGCGCGGTTGAGAGGGCAGCTTGCGGCCTTGCCCCTCGCTTCCAAGCCCACTTTTCCCGCGCTGCGCCACGCGCCCTAATCCCCTGCCGTCGGCAATCCTGTTGTCGGCAGCTTAACAGCATTCCGGCCTAAGGAAACCTGCCCGGCGCAGCCAGCCAACTAGCTTGCCGCAGCGCCCTCAACTTTCCCTGGTGGGGCGGCGTCCGGCATGCGCAGCCGATTGCGCCCGGTGAACAACACAATCGGTGCTGCAATAAACACCGAAGACCCGGCAGAAATCACAATGCCGACCACCATCACCCAGGCAAAGCCTGAAAGCGTATCGCCGCCGAAAAGGGCGAGGGGCAGCGCAGACAGCAGCAAGGTCATGGAAGTGCCGAGCGAGCGGTTCATGGTTTCATTGATCGAAAGATCCACCAATTGCTCCAGCGGCATGGTTTTGAACTTACGCAAATTCTCCCGCATGCGGTCGAACACCACCACTTTGTCATTCGCCGAAAAGCCAATGATGGTCAGGATCGCGGCGACGGTGGTCAGGTTGAATTCAATCCCGAACAACACCATGAAACCGATGGTTTTGGTGGCATCCAGAATAAGCGTGGTGATGGCGGCAATGCCGAACTGCCATTCAAACCTGATCCAGATATATAACAGCATGGCGAGGAAACTGAGGCCAAGCGCCATCAGCCCGCCCAGAAACAGCTCATCCGAAATGCGGTTGCCAACGGCTTCAACGCGGAGGATGCGCGTACCGGGGACGGCTTTTTCGAAAGCTTCGCGCACGGCGGTGACCGCCCTTTGCACGCCGCCTTCATCACCTTGCGCGGGCAAGCGCAGCGCGAAGGTGGAGGGATCACCAAATTGCAATAGCGTCGCATCACCAAGCCCAAGCCCGCCAACCGCGCCGCGCAACACGCTGATATCGCCGGGTCCGGGGGTGCGGATTTCCATCTCTACCCCGCCCTTGAAATCAATCCCTTTCTCAAGCCCTGGGTGGAAGGCAATGGCCACTGAAAGCGTTGAAAGCACCGCCGAGATAATGAGCCCCATCTTGGCGCCGCGCATGAAAGGGATGCGTGTACCATCAGGGAAGATACGAAATAGCGGGCGGCGCAGGCGTTCCCATAGCGAAAGCCCCGGGCGCTGGAATACCGGCAATTCCTTGGGCCGTGTGCGGCGATACCACCAGGAAGCGAAAAGCCGCGTCAGCACCGTGGCCGTCCACATCTGCACAATGGTGCCGATGGCGACCGTGACAGCAAAACCCTTCACCGGGCCAGAGCCAAAACCATAGAGGCACGCCATGGCGATCAGATTGGTCAGGTTAGAATCAAGAATGGTACCGGATGCCTTGGTATAGCCCGCTTCCAGCGCATTGATCGGCGTTCGGCCGTTCTTCACTTCTTCCCGGATGCGTTCATTGATCAGGATATTCGCATCAAGCGCGGTGCCGAGTGTCAGCACAATCCCGGCGATACCGGGCAGCGTCAGCGTTGCTTCAAGCACGGAAAGCCCCGCCATCAGCAGCACGATATTGAAGGCCAGCGCGATATTGGCGAACCAGCCCAGGACCCCATAGGCGAAGCCCATATAGATGAAAACAAAAAGCGTCCCGACCGCGAGAGAGATCATCCCCGCGCGAATGGCATCCGCGCCCAATTCCGGCCCGACGGTGCGTTCTTCAACAATCGTAAGTGGCGCGGGCAGCGCGCCGGCGCGCAGTAGCACGGCCAGATCATTCGCCGTGCGCACGGTGAAGGACCCGCTGATCTGCCCCTGGCCGCCGGTAATGGGCTCCCGGATCACGGGCGCGCTGATCACCTTATCATCCAGCACAATGGCGAAGGGCCGCCCGACATTGGCCCGCGTGATATCGGCAAAGCGGCGCGTGCCGGTGCCATCGAAGGTGAAATTCACCACCCATTCGCCAGTCCGCGACTCCTGCCCGGCGCGGGCATTGGTCAGGTTCTTGCCATCCACCGCGACATTGCGCCGCACCGCCACACGTTCGCCAGGGCGTTCGCTTGGCAGGAACATGACACCTGGCGGCGGGCTCCCGGCCAGACTGGCGCCTTCATCCACCAGATGGAAGGTCATGCGCGCGGTGCGGCCCAGCAAATCCTTGATGCGGTTCGGGTCTTCCACGCCTGGAAGGGTTACCAGAATGCGCGCCTGGCCCTGGCGGGCAATCAGCGCTTCCGCGACACCGGTTTCATCCACGCGGCGGCGGATGATTTCAATGGATTGCTCCACCGCCGCACTCGCCTTGGCGCGCAGCCCGGCTTCGCTGAGGGTCGCTGTTACCGTCCCATCGGGGGCGGTCGTGACCTCAATATCCGGGACATTCTGGCCAGTGGGCAGCGTGACAGGCTCGGCCAATTCTCGCAAAGCCGCTGCCGCGGCGCTGGCCTGCGCCGGGTCCAGCACGCGGAAGCCCATGCGGCGGTTCGGCCCATCCGCGGCAAGGTTCACATAACGGATATTGGCAGTGCGGAGCTTGCCGCGCACGCCATCCACCACGGATTCCAGCCTTTCCCGCACCACTGTATTGAGATCAACTTCCAACAGCAGATAGGACCCGCCGCGCAAATCGAGGCCGAGGCTGATCTGGCGGGGTTCCATCCAGGATGGAAAGGCCGAGCGCGGCATGAGGTTCGGCAGGCACAAAAGCACCCCGAGCAGACAAACGCCGAGAATGACAGCCTGTTTCCAGCGCGCGAAATGAAGCATGGGCTGGTGGAATCCCCTGGTTGAACGGGCGGACAATGGCGACGCACCTCAGGGGATGCAAGCCCGCCCCGCTTAGGTGTAGCTTTGGGCCATGAATGTGAACCCCACCCCGCTTCGCCTTGGCATTTTGGGCGTTGGCCATTTTGGCCGATTCCATGCGCTCAAGGCCGCCGCTAACCCCGCAATCCACCTGATTGGCCTGCATGATGCCTCGCCCGAAAGGGCGGCGCAGATTGCCGGGGAGGTGGGCGCCCCGGCCCTGGCGCCGGAGGCCGTGATCGCGGCTGCTGAGGCCGTGATCATCGCAGCACCCACGCGCTTTCACTATGCGCTGGCAGAACAGGCGCTGGCGGCGGGGCGGCATGTTTTTATCGAAAAACCCATTGCCGCGAGCCTTGAGCAGGCGGATCGGCTGATTGCGCTGGCCGCACGCCAGGGGCGGGTGCTGCAAGTGGGCCATATTGAACGGTTTTCGGCGGCCTTTCGGACCGTGATGGCGACCCCTTCCGGCGGGCGGGCGCTATCCTTTGAAGCCGTGCGCGCCGCGCCTTTCCGCCCGCGCAGCCTGGATGTCTCCGTGGTGCTGGATCTGATGATCCATGATCTGGACCTGGTGATGGAATTGGCTGGCGGGGAGCCGGAGGCGGTGGAGGCAGTCGGCACGGCGATAGCGTCTGACCATCCGGATTTCGCCGTGGCGCGGCTGCGGTTTCCGGGCGGGCGGGCGGCTTCCATCACCGCATCGCGGGTTTCGCTCGCCATGGAAAGGCGGCTCCGCGTATTGGGGTCCGAGGGCGAAATGGCGGTGGATTTCCTGACGCGGTCACTTGCCGTGCTGCGGCGCGGCGGGGCGGAGGCGGTGGAAACCATGCCGGGCCATGGCGTGGATCGCGCCACCTGGACGGATCATGACAGCCTTGAAGCCGAACAGGGGGCTTTTGTCGCTGCGTGTCAGGGGCGCGGCCCGGTGGTGGTGGATGGTGCGGCGGGCCGGCGCGCCTTGAAATGGGCGCTGGCGATTGAGGAAGCGATCCGCGCGAACGCCTGACCCCCTCTTGCCGTCGCGCGATTCCGGGCGGAGCATCGCGCCTGCTTGAAGTGAGGAAACGCGATGAAGCCAAGAATAGCGATTTTCGGTGCGGGTGCGGTTGGCGGCTATGCCGGCGCGCATATGGTGCAGGCGGGTGAGGATGTGACCTTCATTGACCCCTGGCCTGAGCATGTTGAAGCCATGCGCAAAACGGGCCTCAAGATCACGCATTTGCGCGACGTGCCGGAATTCACCGTGAGGCCGCGCACGCTGCATCTGACGGAAGTGCAGTCTCTGGCAAAAGAAAAGCCGATTGATATCGCCTTCATGTGCATGAAATCATATGACACGGCCTGGGCGACGACGATGATCGCGCAATATCTCTCGCCTGGCGGTTATGTGGTTTCACTGCAGAATTGCATCAATGAGGAAGTGATCGCGGGTATTGTTGGCTGGGGCCGCGTGCTGGGCGCGATTGCGAGCCTGATCACGGTGGAATTGGCTGAACCTGGGCATGTGCGCCGCGCGGCGGGCAAAAGCGGAATATCGCATACGGTGTTTCGCGTGGGCGAACCGCATGGGCGGATTTCACCGCGCGCGGAACATATCACGAAGCTGGTTGGGCTGACGGATAGCGCTCTGACCACCAGCAATCTTTGGGGGGAGCGCTGGTCCAAGCTGGTTGCCAATGTAATGGGCAATGGGCTTTCCGCCTGCACGGGGCTGACCACGCGCGACATGGTGGCGGATGATGCCATTCGCGGCTTTGCGGCGCGTTTGGGGTCTGAGGCGATCCGCATTGGGCAGGCGCTCGGCTATGATCTGGAGGAGGTTTTCCACCTGGATCCCGAAATCATCGCCCGCGCTGGAGAAGGCGATGCGGCGGCGCGCAATACCTATGATGAGCATCGCTTGGCTGAAACATCCAAGGGTGGCGGCGGCGCGCATCGGCCTTCCATGGGCCAGGATATGGTGAAGGGCCGCCGGACGGAGATTGAATATCTGAATGGCTTTGTCGTGGATAAGGGCGCGACGATTGGCATTGATGCGCCGGCCAATGCGGCACTCACCGATATTGTGAAGCGCGTTGAACGCGGTGAGGCAAAGCCCAGCCCGGAGTTGATTCGCGGGCTGCGTTTGAATTGAGAGAGTAGTTCTTGCAGACAATATAAGGAAGGAAACGACAATGATGAATCCGATGGCACTCACAGGCAAGACCATTATCGTGACTGGCGCGGGGCAAGGTATTGGCCGTGCCATTGCCGAATTGGTGCTGGGGCTTGGTGGCAATCTGGTGATGGTGGAACGCAACCGCGAAACCCTGATGCAGGTGGCAGAAGACCTGGCCGGCGATCACACCATGGCTATTGAAGGCGATGTGAGTGAGGAAGAATTTGGGCCACAATGCGTGGCCGATGCCGTGGCGCGTTTTGGTGCCGTGCATGGGTTGGTGAATTGCGCCGGCATCACGCGCCCCGCGATGATCGAGAAAATGACGCTCCGCCAATGGCAGGAAGTGATCAATGTGAATCTGACGGCCTGTCATTTGATGCAGCAGGCCGTCGGCAAGCACATGATCGAACGTGCGCGCGCCGGGGAAGAAAGGCCGGGGGCGATTGTGAATATCTCCTCCACCGCCGGCAAAAGGGGCAGCATTGGGCAGGTGAATTACTCAGCCGCCAAGGCTGGGCTTTTCGGCGTGACCATGACAGCGGCAAGTGAATGGGCGCGCTATGGCATTCGCGTGAATAGCGTTGGCTTCGGTACGGTCGAAACGCCGATGACCGAGGTGATCCGTTCAGAACGTTTCCGCGAACGCACGCTGGCGCGTATTCCGCTTAATCGCGTGGCTCTGCCATCGGAAGTGGCGCCCTTGATCTGCTTCCTGCTGTCCGATGGGGCTTCCTTCATCACCGGGCAGAATTGGGTGCAGTGTGGCGGGGCGCATATGCAGCCCTGAGGGTGATTAAAGCAGCGCGGCGAGTACCGCTGCTGCTGCGGCGTCGGATGGAGAGCCTTCCGGCGCGGTGAGTTTTGCCAGGGTTTCCGCAAAACCCTGGCGCTGCGCTGCGATGGATGCGGGGTTTTGCAAAAGCGGCAATAGCGCGGCGGTCAGTTTTTCCGGCGTGCAGTTTTCCTGAATGCGTTCCGGCACTACTTCCCGCGCGCAGAGCAGGTTGACCAGCGAGACATGCGGCACCTTGATCAGCCGCCGCGCAATCGCCGCCGTGATGGGGTTGACGCGATAGGCAACGATATGCGCGACACCTGCGACGGCCATCTCCAAAGACGAGGTGCCGGATTTGATCAGCCCAGCGCCGTTTTCTGCTGCCGCGGCGAAAGCATCGTGCTTGTCAGCCAAATCTTCAATCAGAATGGGCGGGGCCGGCCATTGCGCCGCCGCCGCGCGCACCAAAGGCGCCACAATAGGTGAGACAGCGACCACCGGCCGCAGCGCAGGGTTTTGTGGCAACACGGCTTTCAATGTGGCGCCAAAAATCGGCAGCAAGCGCGTGGCTTCAATGCGCCGGCTGCCGGGCATGATGATCAGCGGGCGATCGGTGGCCGCCAGCCCATGACGGGCGCGGAACCTTGCGGCATTGCCCTGATCCACGCCGCTTTCCAGCACCGGATGGCCTACGAAGCGGACCGGAATGCCGGCGGCTTCGAAAAACGCCGGTTCAAAAGGCAGCAGGCAGAGCAGATGATCTATCTTCTGCTTGAGTTTTTTGACGCGCCCTGGCCGCCAGGCCCAAACCTGCGGCGCGACATAATGCATCACGCGAATGCCGAGCGGCTTCACCGCTTGCGCGATGCGGAGCGTGAAGCCGGGACTGTCAATCGTGACCAGCAGGGCGGGATGGCGCATCAGGATATCGGCTTCGGTCTCGGCCAGGCGGCGCTTCAATTGCCGAATGCGCGGCAGCACTTCCAGCAAGCCCATCAGCGCCAATTCGCGGTAATCGAACAGGCTTGGCATGCATTCTTCGGCCATCCGTTCGCCGCCAATGCCGGCGAAATTCAGATCAGGCCGTGCCTTGCGCAAGGCCGCGATCAGCCGCGCGCCGAGCACATCACCCGAAGCCTCGCCAGCGATGATATAGATCAGCGTCATGCGAAGCTGGCGGGCTTGGGCGAGCCAAAGGGCGCCCTTGGCCAATCCCGGTGATTGCGCACAGCGCCATCGCGCCGCACGGCCTCAATCAAGCTGGGATCGAGCGTGCAAAACACCCAGCCCGGCACATCCATCTGGCCTTCGGCGAGGATACCATCAGCGGGAAAGCCACGATCCATCGGGCCAAAAACGCCAGCGCGACCATGATTGACATCAAGCGCGGCGGACCATGGCGCTTCACCGACGGTCGGCGTGATGGCGACATAGCATTGGTTTTCCAGTGCGCGGGCGCGGGCAGAAAAATGCACGCGGTTGAAACCAGCGAGCGTATCCGTGCAGCTTGGCGAAAGGATCAACCAGGCGCCGGCCATGACCTGCACGCGGGCATGCTTCGGAAATTCGATATCATAGCAGATGGAAATGCCGATCCGGCCCCAGGGCGTGTCAAACACATTGGGATCGGCGCCTTGGCTGACGCCCCAGCGCTCGCTCTCAAAGCGCGTCATGGCGCGCTTGTCTTGAAAGGCCATCCGCCCTTCCGGCGTGATCAAGGGCGCGCGATTCACCACGCGGCCATCGGCGGCGCGCATGGGCAGGGTGCCGGGCTGTAGCCATACCTGATGGCGCTGCGCGGCATTGCGCATCGCTTCAAGGATGGCGGGCGCGGCGGCGACCATGGCGGCAAGCTCGGCAGCTTCAGTGGCCTCGCCACCATTCAGCCCGGCGCCGAGTTCCACAGCGGCATATTCAGGCAGCACCAGCAAATCCGCGCTCACGCGGCCTTCTTCCAGCCAGCGATCAAGCCCCTTGGCGAAATCCGCAATGGAGGCCGGGCGCCCCACCGGATATTGCAGCAATCCAAGCCTGATGGGTTGTGCCGGGGTCATGAAAGATTCTTGATCCAGAAGGAAAGCACATGCGGCGTTTCGCGTGTGTCGCCCACTTCGCGCCAATGCATGACGGTGGAGATATCGGGTCGCGGTTCATAGCCGCGATTGCGCCAGAAATCATCCAAGGGCGTGTAATCGCGCGGGCGGCGCGGGTCGTTTTCATTGCGCACAACGGAACAGAAGGCAGCGATGGAAAGCCCCAAGTGGCGCGCATGGGCTTCGCGTTCCTGAAAGAATCGCACGCCCGCACCCTGGCCGCGATATTCGGGCAATAAAACACTCTCACCGAAATAACATAGTGTCGCCGCATCCAGCCCTGCCGCAGCCCAGGAAGCGCGGAGCTTTTCGCTGGCTTCCTGCCCCGGCTGGCATGTCGCCATACCAACCGCTGCGCCCTGTGGCGTGCTGGCCGCCACCACCAGCGCGCCCGGGCTTTGCGCATAAGCTGCAAGATAGCGCGCCTCATGCGCCGCATCGCCATCGTAAAGATACGGCCATTCGCGAAAGACACGAATGCGCAGGCCAGCCAGCGTATCCAACCGCGCGGTAAGCGCAGCGCCAGAGAGGGTTTTGAAGGTCAAAGGGGCAGGGGGCATGGCGCGTTACTAGCCGAGATTGCCGCGCGGCGGAATTACGCTGAGCCGGCGCTAAGCGCAGCCTTGTCGCGCGCTGCTTGCAGGAAGGCGGCCAGGCCTTCTTCCACCACGGCGCGGTCCAGATCGCGCAGGATGAAGACCAGCCTTGATTGCCGGTCATGCCCTGCCGGCCAGGCGGCCAGGCGTTCCGGCGGGTGAAAGACGTGCTGCACGCCATGCAGCACCACGGGCCGGTCTTCTCCTTCCAGGTTCAGAATACCCTTCATGCGCAAAATACTGGCGCCGCGCGTGATGGCGAGCATTTCAAGCCAACTCGCCAACCCCTCCCATGGGAGAGGTTCGGCAAAGCTCAGGCCAAAGGCCTGGATGCGCGCATCATGGCGGTTCGGATCATGGTGATGAACATGATGATGGTGATGCGCCGCTTCTGCCGCCAGCCAATTGGCGACATCGGCGATCTTGCTGGCTGGATCAAAACCGCCGGTACCAAACAGGAAATCCGGCGCCACATCCCCCGCCACAACGCGCCTGATCGGCGCGCCGGGATTGAGCGCATGCAGGCGCGCTTCAATTGCGCTGATTTGATCAGCGCCCGAGATGTCCGTCTTGCTGATGATCAGCCTGTCAGCAACCGCGGCCTGCTTCACCGCTTCGATTTGGCTATCCAGCGTGGCCGTGCCTACCACCGCATCCACCACTGTCACCACGCCATCCAAGCGAAAGGACCGCAGCGCCACCGGGTCGCTCATCAGCGTTTGCAGAATCGGCGCAGGGTCAGCGAGGCCCGTGGTTTCAATCAGCACGCGGCGAATTTCATGCCCGGCTTCGGCCTTCAGCGCCAAATCACGCAAAGCGCGCTGCAAATCACCGCGGATGGTGCAGCACAGACAGCCCGCATTCAACAAAACGGTATCTTCATCCAGCTTTTCGACCAGCAGATGGTCCAGCCCAATCTCGCCAAATTCATTGATCAGCACGGCGCTTCCGGCCATGTCCGGGTGCTTCAGCAGCCGGTTCAACAGCGTGGTCTTGCCCGCGCCGAGAAAGCCGGTCAGCACCGTAACGGGAATGAGCTTCATGTGCGGTAAAGCGCTTCCGGGTCCATGAGTGGCTCCGCGATGTTGGCGAGTGTTTCGCCGCGCGGGGCGCGGTAGAAGCAATTGCGCCGCCCGGTATGGCAGGCAACCCCCTGCTGATCCACCAGCAGCAGGATGGTATCGCCATCACAATCAAGCCGCAGATCCACCAGCATCTGCACCTGACCCGATGTTTCCCCCTTGCGCCACAGCGCCTTGCGGGAACGCGAATAATAGCAGACGCGACCGGTTGAGAGTGTCTCGGCTAGGCTTTCGGCATTCATCCAGGCCATCATCAACACTTCGCCCGTATCATGCTGCTGAGCGATGGCGGGGATCAGGCCGGCGGCATCGGGCTTTATGGCGGCAAGCAGTGCGTCGCGCGCGGTGGCGGAAATGCTGGGGGCTGACATTGTTACTTTATAACATGCGCGATTCCTGTTAGGAAGCGGTATGCATGGTTCTGAACCACATCTGACATCCTTGGCACGGGCAGAGGCGCTTTGCCAAAAGCGCGGCGTACAATTGACCCCTTTGCGCCGCGATGTGCTGCGCCTGGTGCTGGAAGCGGATGCGCCGATCGGCGCCTATGCTTTGCTTGATCAATTGAAGGCAAGCCGCGCCAAGGCCGCGCCGCCGACGGTATATCGCGCGCTGGATTTTCTGCTGGAACAGGGTTTGATCCATCGGCTTGAAAGGCTGAATGCCTTCATGGGCTGTAATGAGGCCTTGGAAGGGCATGGCGCGCATCACGACCATGCGCATGACCATCCGCATCAATTCCTGATCTGTCGTGGGTGTGGTGCGACGCGGGAGATTTCCGATCACGGTGTGGCTGAGGCAATCAGCACGGCCGCCGCCAAGGCCGGCTTTTCTGCTGCGCGTGCGACGGTCGAGATTGAAGGGTTTTGCGGCAAATGCGGGGACGCTCCGCACAGCACATAGACATTATTTAAGTTGCCAAGCAGGTGGCGTGTTGCGTATCTTGAATGCTCTTGGTGGTTCAGGAGGACGCAATGGCGTTACGCGGATTTGGCTCTTTCCTCCCCATGGCGGCATTTGCGGTGGCAATGGGCACGGCGCCAATGGCTTCTGCACAGCAGAATGCCATTACGGGCGAAACCTTCACCGCCGGCACAACGGGCGCCTTGGCACGGCTATGCGGCGCAAACGCCCAGGAAGCGGTTTATGCGGCGGCGGTGCATTTCTGCCATGGCGTGATGGTGGGTACGGGACAGACCAGCGATGCCATGCATAAGCGCCAGGGCACGCGGCCCAGCTTTTGCCTGCCCTCACCATCGCCCACGCTCGATCAGGTAGCGGCGAGTTTTGTGGCTTGGTCCGCGGCCAATCCGCAATTTGATGGCTTGCGCGCTTCGGATGGGCTGCTGCGTTTTGCCGCGACGCAATACCCATGCGCCGCACGTTCGACGCGGCGTTGATTGAAGACTGACAGAATTGGCAATCGCCAAGGAGATTCCGATGGCTGGCAAATTGAAAACAGGTATTGCGTGTGTGGCGCTGCTGGCAGCGACCGGCTGTGCGGATATGAGTGATAAGCAGCGCAGCACAGCGATGGGCGCCGGGGCTGGCGCGCTGGGCGGTGCGGCGATCGGCTCCTTTTCCGGCAATGCCGGTTGGGGCGCGCTGATTGGTGCTGGCGTCGGTGCTGCTGGCGGCTTGGCGGTTGGCCAATCGCGTCAGAATGAACAGCGCGCGTATCAGCGTGGTGTCGAGACGGGGCGCAGCCAGCGCTGAGCCTATTGGGCCGCCCGATTGGCAGGGCGGCCCTTAACCCTCTGCCTTACTTCGGCAGCACCGCCAAACCTTGCGTCAGATCAGCGACCAGATCGCCAACATCTTCAAGCCCGATATGGATGCGCACCGTGAAGCCGCCCAAATCCGGGCTGGTCGCCGTGCGGGTGATGAAGCCGGTGGTGGGTAGTGCGAGGCTTTCAAACCCACCCCATGAAGCGCCAATGCCAAAAAGCTTTAGGCTATCAATGAAGTTGAAGATATCCGCTTCCGTATAGTGCGGCTTGAACACCACGCCGAATAGGCTACAGGCGCCAGTAAAATCACGTTTCCATAGCGCATGCTGCGGGTGCGATGGTAGGGCAGGGTGCAGCACACTCAGCACCTCCGGCCGGTTTTCAAACCAGCGCGCGACTTCAAGCCCGCTTTTCTCCTGCTGTTTTAAGCGAATGGGCATGGTGCGCGCACCACGCAGCGCCAGCCAGCAATCATCAGGTGCCGCGAAATGCCCCATTTGGGAGGCCGCGCCGCGCACAATCTCATAATCCTTTTCGCTATTCACGGTAATGGAGCCCAGCAGCACATCCGAATGCCCGCCGACATATTTCGTTAGCGCCTGGATCGAAACATCCACGCCATGCTGGAAGGGCATGAAGTGATGAATGCCCCAGGTATTGTCCATCATCACCACGCAGCCCGCCGCATGCGCCGCACGCGCAATAGCCGGCACATCCTGCACTTCGAATGTGTGGCTGCCCGGGCTTTCCGTATAGACCACCTTGGTATTGGGGCGGATGAGTGCACGAATGCCGGCCTCATCCATCAGCGGATCGTAATAGGTGGTCTCCACCCCCCAATCCTTCAGCAACCCATTGCAAACATTACGCGCGGGGCCATAGGCGGAATCGGGCATCAGGCAATGATCGCCGGTCTTGAGGTACGCCATCAGCGGCACCGTCACCGCCGCCAAACCCGTGCCGACCAGCACGCAGCGCGTGCCGCCTTCAATTTCCGCAACCACATCTTCCAAAGCATATTGCGTGGGACCGCCGGCGGTGCCGTAGGTCATTACGCGGTTCCATTTGTCCTTCTGGAAGGCGCGGCGCGATTCGGAATTTGGGTGGAGCACGGTGGAGCCGCGATGCACGCCGGGATTAACGAAACCATGCACACGCGTCCCCGCGCGCCCGGCATGAGACATGCGTGTGGCGAAGCCTTGCCCGTGTTTGGCGTTGTTGTCGGCCATATCAGCTACTCTTTTCCTTTTGGGTTTCAGGCCTGCCGGCCCATTCGGTCCAGGAACCATCATAAATTGCCACATCACCAAGCCCGGCCTGTTTCAGGCCAAGTGCCAGAATGCAGGCAGTAACGCCCGTGCCGCAGCTTGTGACGATGGGTGTGGCGCCATCCGCTCCAGCGGCGGCGAAACGCGCACGCAGCGCTGCCGCATCCTTCATGGTGAAATCGGCATTGAGCAATTCATTGAAGGGCACGCTTTTGGCACCGGGCATATGACCGGAAGGCAGGCCCGGGCGCGGTTCCGGCGCCGTGCCATCAAAGCGACCCTTGGCGCGCGCATCCAAGATAAGCGCGCTGCCATCAGCGATAATGCGCTTCACATCGCCGATACCTTTCAGCAGATCAGCGCGAAAATCCGGTGTGTAGCTAGCGGGGGTGGCTGACTTGGCGTCACCGCTTTCCGTCGCGCGGCCTTCCGCCAACCATTTCGGCAAGCCGCCATCCAGCACGGCGGTTTTCTCATGCCCGAACAGCTTCATCAGCCACCAGCCGCGGGCCGAGGATTGCAGCCCCTTCTGATCGTAGAAGATCACGCGCGTTGCATTGCTGATGCCCATTTCACCCATCAGCCGCGCGAAGCGCCCAGCGGTTGGCGCCATATGCGGCAGGGTGGTGTCGGGATCGGCCACCACATCAATATCGAAGAAACGCGCGCCCGGAATATGCGCTTCGCGGTATTTGGCTAGGCCATCAAAGGGTTCATTGGGCAGGTATTTGGTGGCGTCAAACACCATCAGATCAGGCGCGCCAAATGCCTCGGCCAGCCATTCGGTTGAAACCAGATCATGCATGATCAATCCTCCACCAGCACCAGGGAAACGCGGCGATTCTGCCTGCCCTTGTTTTCGATTTTCGTGACCTCCACACGCCCGATTTCGCCGGTATGGCGCACATGCGTCCCGCCGCAGGGCTGCAGATCAATCGGCGCATCTGCATTGCCGATGCGTACCAAGCGAATACGCCCCGCGCCACGCGGCGGCTGCACGGAAAGCGTGCGCACCAGGCCGGGATTGGCATCAAGCTCGGATTCGGAAATCCATTCCTGCGCGATGGGATGATTGGCGGCGATCAGCGCATTCAAGCCTTCGGTCAGGCTCTCCTTGCTGGGCGGTTCCGGCAGATCGAAATCGAGGCGCGATTTCTCAAGCCCAATCTGCCCACCCGTAACACCCGCGCCTGGGATCAGGCTGCATAGCAAATGCAGCGTCGTGTGCATGCGCATCAGGCGAAGGCGTCGCGGCCAATCAAGCGCGAGCGTGACCGTGGTTCCCACTTCCGGCAAGGCCGCGCCGGCTTCCGGCACATGCAGCACGGTATCTTCGGGTCCTTTGGTAGTATTGGCAATGCGCGCCTCGCCGCCCGCCCAACGCAGCACGCCGGTATCGCCAGGCTGACCGCCGGCCTGAGCATAGAAATTCGTGCGGTCCGTAACGATCGCTTCGGCCGAAGCCGCAAGCACCTTGGAGCTGATTTCCGCAACATAGGCGTCTTCACGATAAAGCAATTCAGTCATGCGTTTCCTGGGCGTTACCTTAAGGGGATAGGCTAGGCCAGAAAGCGCTGGAACAAAACCTCTGCCGCCGGGATGGATTTCGGGCTAGTTTCCGATAGCCAGTCGCATGACAGAAAACGATTCCCACCCCCTCGATCCCGCCCGGACCCGGCGTGCGCGCCGCCGTGGCGTGATACTGGTTGTTCTGGCGGCGGCGAGCTTTTCCATCTCGGCGGCCTTTGCCAAGACCATCGGCACGGGTATTCCGGTGGCGGAGGTGATTTTCTTCCGGAACTTCTTCGCGCTGATCCCGCTTTTGCCTGTGGTGATCAGCGCTGGCGGTCTTGCGGCATTGCGGATGCGCAATCCTGGCAGCCACATACTGCGCATGATTTTCGGCATGATGGGCATGGTTGGTTCCTTCTATGGCTATGTCCATCTGCCGCTGGTGACGGTGACAGCGCTTGGCTTCACCATGCCGTTGTTCCTGACGCTGCTTGCGATCCCTATTCTGGGCGAGAAGGTTGGCTGGCGCCGCTGGCTTGCGGTGCTGGTCGGGTTTTGTGGCGTGCTGCTGATGGTGCGGCCCGAACAGAGCACCACGGATACGCAATGGTTGGCGTTGGGGCTGTGCATTTTGGGGTCGCTCGCCTGGGCCTTGGCGATGATCACCATTCGCAAAATGGGTGAGGCCGGCGAAAGCGGCGTTGCAATTGTGTTTTGGTTTGCGTTTTTCTCTGCCGTGCTGTCCGGAATTGCGATGATCCCCGTTTGGGTCTGGCCAAGCCCCACGCAATGGGCGCTGCTGGCGGGCATCGGCCTGGTGTCAGCCATCGCGCAAATCATGATGACGGACGCCTACCGCAAGGGAGAGGCTTCCTTGCTGGCGCCCTTTGAATATTCAGCGATCATTTGGACCACGGCGCTTGGCGCCTTGATCTGGGCGGAAATGCCGGATGCCTGGGATTTCCTGGGCATTCTGGTGTTGGTCGGCGCAGGGCTTTACATCTGGTATCGCGAGATGAAACTAGGCGTGAAGCGCTGATACTAGTTTCCCCAATGCGCGCGCAGGCTGGCAGCGGCATGTTGCAGCACCAGATCGGATTTTGGGATGAAGCGCCCCATGGTCAGGCAGGCATGGATCTGATCCGCGACATGAAGATGCGTGACATTCACCCCTTCTTCATCCAGGCGTTTCGCATAGGCAATGCCTTCATCCACCAAGGGATCAACACCCGCCGTCATCAGGAAAGCCGGCGGCAGGCCAGCGAGGGATGGCGCGCGCAAGGGTGAAGCGCGCCAATCAATACCCTTTTCCTTGGGGCCGAGATAATGCGCGATGAACCACTTCATTACATCGCGGGTCAGCACCAGGCCTTCAGTAAAGCGATCATAGGATGGCGGATTGCCTGCCATATCTGTGACTGGATAGAACAACACCTGATAGCCCGGCATGGGGAGTTCGCCATGCAGCGCCATCAGCGCCAGCACGGCGGCCAGATTACCGCCAGCGCTATCGCCGCCCACCGCAATCCGCGTACGGTCTATGCCAAGGCGCTTTGCCTGGCGGCAGATATAGCTATAGGCCGCAGCCGAATCCTCGACTGCCGCTGGGTAGCGATGCTCCGGTGCAAGTCGGTAGTCAATCGCAATCACTGAAGCGCCAGTCAGATTTGCAAGGCGCCGGCAGACCTGGTCGTGGCTGTCTAGATCACCAATCACCCAGCCGCCGCCATGCATATAGACCAGACAGGGCAGGGCGGCATTGGGGTCTGTGCCAATGCCGCGGTAGCGCCGCAAGCGAAATTTGCCGGCTGGCCCAGGGCATTTCAGGTCTTCCACCAGCGCAACCTCTGGCGGGTCTGGCTGCATCACGCGGCGGGAAGCCGCGGAAACCTCGCGCGCTTCCGTTGGCGTGAGGGTATTGAAAGCCGGGCGTTTGGCTTCCTTGATCAGGTTGAGGACATGTTGTGCGCCTGCATCGAGTGTCATCTGCCTTCTCCCTTATTCCGCTGCCGCTGCTGGGCGTTCTTTGCCATCAAAATGAAAGCCACGATAACCTTCTGTGGCGATTTCATCGCAGAGCACGCGGTAATTTCCAACCCCGCCCACATAGGGCATGAAAAGCCTTGGCTTGCCGGGCACATTGGCGCCCATGTACCAGGACGCGGCGCGCGGATAGAGCGTGCGATGCGCGACCGTGTTCACTTCTTCCACCCAGGAATCCTCGGCCCCGCGATCGGCTTCGATGGTGACCTGGCCTTTGGCCTGCATCTGCGCGAGGCAATCCATGATCCAATCCACATGTTGTTCGATGGACACGATCATATTGCTCAGAACCGATGGGCTGCCAGGGCCTGTGATCATGAACATATTCGGAAAACCTGCCGTCATAATACCCAGCAGGGTACGCGGCCCGGCCTCCCATTTGGCGTTGAGGCTTTCACCCGCGCGGCCCTTGATATCAACGCCAAGCAGCGCGCCGGTCATGGCATCAAAGCCTGTGGCGAAGACAATATCGTCGAATTCATGCGCCACGCCGCCAGCTTCAATGCCGGTTGCGGTGATGCGCGTGATCGGCGCTTCATGGAGGTCAATCAGCGTGACATTGGGCCGGTTATAGGTCTCGTAATACTGGGTATCCACGCAAATGCGCTTAGTGCCGATTGGGTGATTGCGTGGGCAGAGTCTTTCGGCAGTTGCTGGGTCTTTCACGGTTTCACGAATCTTGCTGCGCACGAATTCCGCCGCTGTGTCATTCGCGGCCGGATCTAGCAGCAAATCGCGGAAGGAACCCATGAAGGCGGTGCCGCCCACGGCCCAGCGCTTTTCATATTCCGCTTTCCGTTCCTCGGCACTGACGGACATGGCGGGTGTATCGCTCAGGCCATACAGAATGCCGGTGCGCATCATGCGCGCTTGGTGGCGCAGATTGGCGTAATCGCGCTTCCACCCATGTTCATATTCATCATCCATCGGGCGATTGCGTGATGGGATGCTGAAATTGGGCGTGCGCTGGAGAACCGTGAGCTGCGCAGCCTGTTCAGCAATCACGGGGATGGATTGAATGGCGGAAGACCCGGTGCCGATCACCGCCACTCTACGGCCAGTGAAATCAACCTTGTGATGCGGCCAATAGCCAGTATGGAACTGCCTGCCCTTAAAATCGGCAAGGCCCGGAATATTCGGCAGCCGGGCCGCGGAAAGGCAGCCTGTTGCCATGAAGAAATAGCGCGCGGTAAGCTTTTTTCCGCGATTGGTCGCAATGTTCCAGACCCCTGCCGCATCATCCCAGGCTGCATCCGTCACGCGGGTTTCAAAGCGGATATCGCGGCGCAAATCGAAACGCTGCGCGACATGGCGCGCATAGGCCAGGATTTCCGGCTGCGCCGCGAAGCGTTCAGACCAGCGCCATTCCTGCTGCAATTCCTCAGAGAAAGAAAAAGAATACTGCATGCTTTCAACATCGCAGCGGGCCCCAGGATAGCGGTTCCAATACCAGGTGCCGCCCACATCATCCGCCGCTTCCAGGCAAATCGCGGGGATGCCAAGCCCGCGCAGGCGATGCAGCAGGTAAAGCCCGGCAAAGCCCGCGCCCACAATGACAGCGCCATGATGTTCCTGTGCCATGTTCTTCCTCCAAGGCGTGTCTTCCAGGGGCCAGCGGAAAGCCTTCCGCCGGGACTGTCAACGCACGCCAGCCGCGCTATGCTACCCGAAATGCGTAAAGGGGAAAGTCCATGGATAAAGGTTTTCAGCTTGGCGAGCTTACGATTCAACGGGTTGTGGAGGAAGAAAGACCTATCTTTGATCCGCTGACCTTCTTCCCGAACCTGACGCCGGAATTGTTGGCCGAAAACCGCGAATGGCTGCAACCCAAGGCGCTGGACCCTGAGACAGGCAAGTTGATGCTTTGCATCCAATCCTGGGTGGTGCGCACGCCGCATCACAATATCCTGATTGATACCTGTGTCGGCAATGACAAGAACCGCCCGTCGCATTCCTTTTGGCACCAGATGAAGAGCGAAGCCTATATGCGCAACCTGGCCGCGCTTGGGCTTGGCGTTAGCGATATTGATTTCGTCATGTGTACGCATTTGCACGTGGATCATGTCGGCTGGAATACGCGGCTAGAAAATGGCCGCTGGGTGCCGAGCTTCCCGAAGGCGCGTTATCTTTTCGCAAAGGAAGAATATGCCCATTGGGAAAGGGCACACGCGAAGGCGCCTTCGCCGGTTTTTGCAGATAGTGTTTTGCCTGTGGTGGAAGCGGGGCGTGTGGATTTTGTCGCCAATGACTATCAGATGAATGATTTGGTGAAGTTGGAATCAACGCCCGGCCACACGCCGGATCATGTGGCGGTGCGGCTTGGCAAAAAGGGCGCTGATGCGCTGGCGACAGGGGATTTGATCCATTCGCCGCTGCAAGCGCGCTATCCGGAGATTTCCATGCGTGCCGATAGTGATCCCGTGCAGGCGGCTGTCACAAGGCGGCGCGTGATGGAATGTGCCTGCGATACCTCCACCATTCTCTGCTTTGGGCATTTCCCGTCACCATCCCGCGGGCGGATCAAGCGCTGGGGCAATGGTTTTCGCGCTGAAGCGGTGGATTGAATCATGTGGCGTGTGATTGGGTTGCTGTCTTGGTTGGTGCTGCTGCCAGCCTTCGCTTTCGCGCAAACGGCTTGGCCCAATCGGCCCATTAGCCTGATTGTGCCTTATCCGCCGGGCGGCAGCACGGATAATGTCGCGCGGCCCTTGGTGCAGGAATGGGGCAAGGTGCTCGGCCAAACCGTGGTGATTGAAAATCGCGGCGGGGCAGGGGGCACGATTGGCGCTGATCTGGTGGCGCACGCGCGGCCCGATGGACATACGTTGCTGCTTTTCCCGACGACGATTTTCACCATCAGCCCGCATATGATGCAGCTTCCCTATGATGTGGATCGCGCCTTTGTGCCGATTGCGCGTGTGGCGGCTTCCGATGCTTTTGTGATCGTCCATCCCTCGGTCCCCGCACGGCATATCCGTGATCTTGTTGCCCTGGCCAAGCAAAGGCCGGGCGAATTGCGTTTTGGTTCTGCCGGCAATGGCACGATCACCCAATTGCAATGCGAGATCTTCGCTGAAGCTGCCGGCATCAAGCTGGAACATGTGCCTTATCGCGGTTCCGGCCAATCCTTCATTGACCTGCTGGCCGGGCGCATTCAGATGATTTGCGATCCCGCTGCCTTGCCTGGTGTGCGTGATGGCCGGTTGATTGCGCTGGCAAGCTTTGGTGACAAGCGGCATGAGGAATTCAAGGATGTGCCGACCCTGATGGAATTGGGTCTCGCGGAACGCGGCGCCCTGTCCTGGTTCGGCATTGCCGCGCCCGCTGGCACGCCGCCTGATATCCAGGCGCGCATTGCAGCCAGCCTGGAGGAATCACTTCGCGCGCCGGCGGTTGCTTCCGGCATGGCGATTGGCGGGCTGCGGCCCGCTTTCGAAACAGGTGATACCTTCACCCGGCGTATCCGCGAAGATCGCGCCGTCTTTCAAGGCGTAATCGAAAGAACAGGAGCAAGAGTGAACTGACATGGAACATGTTACCATCACCGATGAAGGCCCGATCCGAATTGTTACGCTGAACAACTCTGCCAAGGGCAATGCCATCAGCAAACCAATGGGCGAGGCAGTGCAGGCCGCCATGCGCGAATTTGAAGCGCGGGATGATTTGCGCTGCGCCATCATCACCGCCGCCGGCACGCGAGCCTTCACCTTTGGCGCCGATGTGTCTGACCCGCCGGAGCTATGGCGGACCATTCCAAGCGTCGGCTATCGGCCGCTCAAGCCCGTTATTTGCGCGGTTGAAGGCTGGTGTGTGGGCGGCGGCATTGTGCTGGCGATGATGGCCGATTTGCTGGTCTGCGGCAGAAGCGCGAAATTCTACTATCCGGAAGCGAAGCTTGGCCTGACAGGCGGCATGATCGCCGGCCTGGTCAGTCGCATTCCGCACAAGATCGCCATGGAAATTATGCTGCTGTGCCGCACCGTGGATGCGGATCGTGCGGCGTCGATTGGCTTAGTGAATGAGGTGGTGGAAGACGGCAAGGCGCTGGAGACCGCCAAGACTTGGGCTTTGGAACTGACCGGCATGGCGCCCATGGTGGTGGCAGAATTGAAGCGCATGGTGACCGAGGAAATTCTGCCGCGCGGCCCTTCGGAGCAAATGGCAATCCATGGCCAACGCATGGGCGCCATTCGCGCTTCAGAGGATTTTGCCGAAGGCAAGGCCGCCTTCCGGGAAAAGCGTCCGCCACGTTTTCGCGGGCGCTAATCTGCGCGACGCTATCAGGGGAACATGGCAACGGCACGGATAGGACTTGCCGTGCCGCCCCTGATTTTCAGCGGAAAACCGATGAAGGTGAAGCGCCCGCGGCCAATCAGCTTATCCAGATTGGCGAGGCATTCCATATGCGTAATGCCGCGTTCGGCGCATGCCATATGGGCTTGGAAATTCAATTCACCTTCCGGCGCGGGGCTGATGGCTTCAACGCCAAACATGCCGATACCGCGATCTGCGAGCCAATGCACGGATTCCAGCGCCAGCCCAGGGAAGTCATGCAAATAGCCAGGCTTGCCGAGCAGCCTTTCATTCGTTGCCATCCAGATCAGCACCGTATCGCCCTTGCGGATTTCCTGCCCTGAAGCCGCAAGCGCTGCCTCCATCTCCTTCACCGTGACGGCGTGCTTCAGCGGCACATGGGAAAGATCAAGGCAAATGGCGCTGGTGTAGAATTTCTCAAGCGGCATTTGCTCGACCGATAGCGCATCAGGCCGAGGGTCGAAATGCACCGGCGCATCCACATGCGTGCCGGCGTGATCCGACATTGAAAAATACAGTGCCTTGCTGGTGAAGGTTGTATTGCCTGCCACCTTCTTCTCGGAATGATCACCCCAAACGGTCATGACAACAGGCGGGTGGCTTGGATGCGTCTGCGTGCGGTGAAAGATTTCACGGCTGAGATCAACGAATTCCATGGGCGTGTTCCTTTGTTGTGTAGTGTCTAGACATTGACGCCGCGAATGGCATTGATGATCGCTTCCGTCACCTGATCCGTAGTGGCCTTGCCGCCGAGGTCAGGCGTCAGCACATCGCCGCGGCTTGTCACTCTTTCCACAGCGCGCATCAACTGCGCGGCAGCCGGGGCTTCCCCCAAATGTTCCAGCATCATTGAAGCGGTCCAGAAAGCCCCCAGCGGATTGGCGATGCCCTTGCCGGTAATGTCAAAGGCCGAACCATGGATCGGTTCAAACATGGAAGGGCGCTTGCGGGACGGATCAATATTGCCTGTAGCACCAATGCCCAGCGAACCTGCCAAGGCCGAGGCCAGATCGGAAAGGATATCCGCATGCAGGTTGGTGGCGACCACGGTGTCAACGCTGCCAGGCTTCATCACCATGCGCGCGGTCATGGCATCCACCAGCATTTTCTCAACCGTGAGGGCCGGATATTGCGCTGTGATTTCCGCGCAAACCTCATCCCACATCACCATGCCATGGCGCTGCGCGTTGGATTTCGTCACCACCGTCAGATGCTTGCGCGGGCGAGCCATGGCCACTTCACAGGCATGGCGGCAAATGCGCGCAACACCTTCGCGGGTGAAGACGGAGACATCCATGGCGACTTCAATCGGCAAGCCGCGATGCGCGCGCCCGCCTACGCCGGCATATTCGCCTTCGCTGTTTTCGCGCACGATCACCCAATCTATCTGCTCGCCCAGATCAGGGCGCAATGGCCCTTTGATGCCGGGCAGAAGGCGTGTCGGGCGCACATTGGCGTATTGGTCAAAGCCCTGGCAGATCGCGAGCCTTAGCTCCCACAACGTGACATGGTCAGGAATATCCGGCGCACCAACGGCACCGAAGAAAATGGCGTCAAATCCTTCCAATTGCTGCAAGCCATCTGCGGGCATCATCCGCCCGGTGCGGCGATAGTAATCGCTGCCCCAATCGAAATCCTTGAAGCTCAGCGCGAAGCTGCCAGCCTTTTCAGCCAAAGCCTGCAACACTTGGCAACCTGCCCGGATCACGTCTGGCCCAATGCCATCCCCGCCCATGGCTGCAATGCGATACGTCTTCATGTTCAGAACGTCCTTTCTTCAGCGCCTGAGGCGCAAATTCAGCCCGCGCGCAATCCAGGCGGATTCGATCACATCAAGATCCGTTTCGCCGGAGGGATTGGCCTTGCTCGGGCGGGCGGCAAGCCCGGGTTCCGCCTGAATGCGCCAAAGACCAAGCAGGCGGCGCAATTCCGCAAGCGGCGCGGTGTGATCATCAACGCGCAAATTGATATCGGGGAAATCTTCCGTCGTGGTCAGCATCAACGCAGCCGATTGGCGTCCGCGCTTGTCCCCGCCCGCCGTTTCACCGGCATCAAGCGCTGTGATCAGGCGTTCCGGCAGCGCAAGGCCCGCATTGGCGCGGAAGCTATCAAAACTCGCCTGCACCACACCACCACCCGCCAGCATATTGCCCGCGATGCTGAAACCATCACCACCCATATGCCCGCACCATTCAACGCAATTATCGCCGGTCCAGGCGGCGTTGCGGCCATGGCGATCTACCGCGTGGATTTGGCGCAAGCCCTTGCCTTCATCACCCACCAGCGCTGCTTCAATGGCCTTGGCGGGCGTCAGGCCGCGTTCCAGCCCGTGCAGCACGGCGGGGCCCAAATAGCGGTTGCTCATGGATTGCGTGCTGACGGCACCGACGCCCGATTTCATGAAAGGGCAGGTGGCGCCAACCGCGATATTGCAGGTGGTTACCGCAACCGCGAAGGCGCCCGTGGCAGGATCATGTGCAACAATGGACCAGGTCATGCGGCGGGCCTTTCTCTGACATCAGGGCAAAAGCTTAACCGCGCCGCGACGCTTGCAGGAAGCCCACCCCATGCCAAAATAAGCCGAAACGGGAGGTTTCTTGCCATGACTATTTCCATTTCACGCCGCGGCTTTGCAGGTTTGGGCCTTGCTTCGCTGCTACCATCAGTGGTTTCCGCGCAAGCGGCCTGGCCGGATCGTCAGGTGCGGTTGATTGTGCCCTTTGGTGCGGGCGGCGCGGTGGATACGCTTTCCCGTCTGGTTGCCAATGGCTTTGCGACGCAGGCGAATGGTCAGGCGATGGTGGTGGAAAACCGCTCTGGCGCCGGCGGTGCCATTGCGGGGGCTTTCGTCGCGCAAAGCCGGCCGGATGGCTATACGCTGATGATGGCTGACCTTGGCGCCAATTGCATCGGCAAGGAATTGCAGCCAGCGCTGAATTACGACCCGATGCGCGCCTTCACGCCGGTCTCGCATTTGGTCAATTTGCCGATTGCCGTGATTGTTCCGGCCAATCTGCCTGTACAAAGTCTTGAGGAATTGCTGGCCCGTGCGCGGGCGCGCGCTGATGGCATTCAATATGCGTCCCCTGGTGTTGGCCATGTCAGCCATTTGGCCGCCGAGCTTTTGGGTCGCCGCGCCGGCGTGAAGCTGACGGCCGTGCATTACCGAAGCGGCGCTGATGTGATGCGCAGCCTGATCCAGGGTGAAACGGAATTCTCCTTCCCGTCTGTTTCCACGGCACTCCCCTTCATTCGTGAAGGCCGCGTGCGCGCCTTGGCAATTGGCACGCCCGCGCCGGTTGCGGCGCTGCCCGGCGTGCCTTCCGTTGCAGCAAGCTTTCCGGGGTTTGAGGCAATGACTTGGCACGGCATTGTTGGGCCCGCCGGCATGCCGGATGATGTGGTGGTGGCGGCCAATCGCGTGTTCCGCGCCATCATCACCTCAGCCGAGGTGAAGGAAACCGTCCAGCGCGTGCAGGCGGCTGACGTAATCGCCTCCAGCCCCGCGGAATTTGCGGCACTGATTGCGCGTGATCACGCGAAATGGACGCCGGTGATCCGTGAAGGAAATATCCGCGCCGAGTAAACCCCGGCGCGGAAAAGCCGATCAGCAACCAAGCTTATCGGCCAAATCCTCAAAGCTGGTTGCGATCACGCCCCAATCCTGTTCGGCCTTGGTATCCGTGGCTTGATCCGCCCCGTGTTCATAGGGGCGGAGCACGAAAGCGGTTGATAAGCCACATTTGCGCGCAGCGGCCAAATCCCCGTTATGCGCGGCGACAAGTGCCACTTGCGCCGGCTGAAGACCAAGAATTTCGCAAGTGCGCAAATAGGCTTCGGGTTGCGGCTTATACGCCTGCGCCGTTTCAGCGCCCAGGATCGCATCCCAAGGCATGCCAGCGCGCTTGGCCATATTCGCCAGCAGCAGAATATTGCCGTTGGATAATGGCGCGATGAAGTGCTTGGCCTTCAGGCGGATCAAGCCCGGGATGGTATCGGGCCAAGGGTCCAGCCGATGCCAGGCGCGGTTCAGCCACTCAAGCTCCTCCGCACCCACGCCCGCTACGCTCACCCCGAAATCCTTCAAGACACCATCGAGGTTTTCCCGATGCAGCACATCCAACCGCGTGAAGGGGCGCCGCCCGCTGCGTACTTCTTCCATGGCGGGTTGGTAGCGCTTGCGCCAGGCATCGGCGAAGCGATGCGGGTCTATATCGCTGCGCCCATGGCGGGCCAGGAAGGTCCGTGCATCGCGCGCAATACCATTGCGCCAATCCACCACAGTGCCGAAAACGTCGAAGACCAAAGCTTTCACTTCCGGAAGCGCGCTCATGCTGCAGTGTCCTTTTCGGGAACGGCCCATTTCTTTTCAAAATCCCAGACATCCGGGAAGCCCATTAACTCGGTCATTTTGGCGAAACCATAGGATTCACCAAGGGCAAGACTATCCCCCGTTGCCTTCAAATGCGCATAGGCGCGTTCCAGCGCGGCGGCGGCGGCCAGGAAGCCAATGGCGGGATAGATCGCCATGGCATAGCCAATTTCCTGTAAGCGCGCCGCGGGCAGAATGGGTGTGCGCCCGCCTTCGACCATATTGGCCAGCAAGGGTTTGGAGATTGCCTTGCCAATGGCGCGCATTTCATCTTCGCTTTCCGGGCTTTCGATGAAAACAATATCAGCGCCTGCATCGCCATACATGCGCCCGCGGCGAATGGCTTCTTCCAGGCCAAGCGTGGTGCGGGAATCCGTGCGTGCCACAATCAGGAAATTTGGGTCGCGCCGCGCCTCTGCGGCAACCTTGATCTTCAGCACCATTTCTTCAGCCGGGATCACGCGCCGGCCCGGTGTATGGCCGCATTTTTTTGGCATTTCCTGATCTTCAAGCTGAATGCCGGTCATGCCGGCGGCTTCATAGCCAAGCGTTGTGTGGCGCACATTCAGAAGACCGCCATAGCCCGTATCGGCATCCGCCACCAAAGGCGTTTTGCAGCCGCGTGCCATGGTGCCCATGCGCGCCACCATATCCGCATAGGTGGCAATGCCTGCATCCGCGACACCAAGCGCTGATGCAACAGCGCCAAAGCCCGTGCCATAAATGCAGTCAAACCCCATGCCATCGGCGACTTTAGCCGAAATCATGTCGAAAACGCCGGGGGCGAGGATGAAGCGCTTGGCGGCAAGCGCCTGGCGCAAGGATGGATTAGCCATTTCAGTTCCTTTATGGTTTATTGAGGCCGGATATGGCCGGCAGCGCTGGCCGCGGCCCAAATGCGATCATCGCGTTGCATGGCTTCCAGCAGCGCTGCGCCAGGGCGCATATCGGCTTCCACACCAAGCGCCATCAGCCGTTGCTTGAAGGTTTCATCAGCGAAAACCGCGCCGACGGTGCGATAGATACGGTCCACCAATGCGGGCGCCATGCGCGGCGGCCCCAGCATGGCAACCCAGCCTGAAAGATCAAAATCGCGCACGCCTTGTTCAGCCGGCGTTGGCGCATCCGGGAAGAAGGGCGAACGCGTGCCGGTCGAAACCGCAAGCACGCGCACGCGCCCGGTTTGCATATGCGGCATGGCGCTGACGGTGCTGGTCCAACCGCTCGGCAAATGGCCGGCTACAATATCATTCATCAATGGCCCACCGCTGCGATAGGCAATATCGGGCATTTCCACCCCCGCGCGCCGCGCCATTTCCTGCCCAATGAAGGAAGACAGCGCCTCGGTGGAACCAGTGCCGACTCTGCCCGGATTGGCCTTGGCGTAAGCGAGCATGGTGCTAAGCGAATCAAACGGCTGATTGGCGCCCGCGACCAGCACCATGGTATTGCGCGTCAACATCGCAATCGGCGTGAAATCGCGGATGGCATCATAAGGCATGCTGGGCAGATGGTATTTGTTCATCACATGCGTCGAGACCACGACCAGCAGGGTATGCCCATCAGGTTCCGCCCGCGCCACCACTTCGGAACCAATCACACCTGCCGCACCTGCGCGATTTTCAACAATGAAGGGCTGGGGCAGGGTGTTGCGCAACGCCTCACCAATCGCACGCACCAGAATATCGGTGCCGCCACTGGCCGCATAGGGCACGATCACGCGCACCGGCTTGGTGGGCCAAGTCAAATCTTGCGCTTGCGCGGCCAGCGGCAGCGCGGTGGCGGCCATGGCGCCGAAAAGTGCGCGTCTTGCGATGTTCATCTTATGTTTCCTCTCAATCCACTCGGGCGCCTGTCGCACGCACAATTGGCACCCATTTTTCAAGCTCTGCCGCGATAAATGCGCGCGTTGCCTCCGGTGTCATGCCTTCCGGGATGGTATTGCCAAGTTGGATCAGCCGATCGCGTACCTCCGGCTTGCGGAGCGCAATCGCGATTTGCTCATAAAGAAACTGCCGGATCGGCAGTGGCGTACCGAGTGTCGCTGACCACGGCGTCCAGGTTGTCGCCTGGAAGGCGGGTAGCCCGGCTTCGGCTGCTGTTGGCACATCGGGCGCCATGGGTGAGCGTTCTGGCGTGCCGATCACAATGCCATTCACCGTGCCGTTCCTGATATGCTCGGCAAGGAAGGAAATGGTATCGGATTGGAAGCTGATGCGCCCCGCCATCAAATCCTGAAAAGCCGCAGCTGATCCACGATAGGGCACATGGGTGGCAGTTACGCCAAGCAGGTGCAGCAGCAAGGCCGAGGAGATATGCCCGGTGGAGCCATTGCCGGAAGACCCATACAGCACATTGCCGCCACCGGCTGCGACAGCGCTACGAAACTCCGCCAGCGTGCGCACATTCATCGAAGGGTGTGTTGCCAGCACAATCGGCGAATGGCTGGAGATGGTGATGTGATCCACGCCGGTCAGCGGATGGATGCGCAACCTGTCGCCATAAAGCCCAACATTCAGCGTATGGGACCCAAGCGCGCCAACCAAAAGCGTATAGCCATCAGGCGGGGTTTGCGCGATGGTTTCAAAGGCAACGGTGCCGCCTCCGGATGGCCGGTTTTCCACCACGAATTGCTGGCCCAATTGCTGCGACAGCGCGGTTGAAATCAGCCGAGCATTGATATCGGCATTGCCGCCGGCGGCAAAGGCCACGATCACGCGGACCGGTCTGTTCGGGTAATCCGTGCCTGGCGCCTTGGGCTGCGCCCAAGCGGGTAGCGCTATTAGCGCGGCCAATGCCGCGGTCAGAAAAGTCTTTTTCATTATTGCCTCCCTGTTATTTCAACCAATCGAATGTTCCAAGACGCCAACGCGTTCTACTTCCAGCCGCAGCTTATCGCCCGGCTTCAAATAGCGCGGTGGATTGCGGAAATGCCCAACCCCGGCCGGCGTGCCAGTCGCAATCACATCGCCTGGTTCCAGCGTCATGTAGCGCGACAGAAAGGCAATGAGCGCGGAGACAGAAAAGATCAGATCGCGCGTATTGCCATCCTGCACCTCTTCGCCATTCAGCCAGCATTTCACATCCAGCATCCAGGGCTCACCGACTTCTTCTGGTGTCACGATCCAGGGGCCGATGGGGCAAAAGCCATCCATGCCCTTGGCGAAGGATGTCATGGCAAGCGGCACGTCGAATTGAAACTCCCGCGCGCTGACATCATTCAGCACCGTGTAGCCTGCCACGTAATCCAGCGCGACGCCTTCCGGCACGTCGCGCGCGGGCCTGCCAATGACAACGCCAAGCTCAACCTCCCAATCTGGTTTCTTCACATCGCGTGGAATCTTCACCACCGCGCCCGGCCCCACCACGGAAGAAGCGGGCTTCATGAAAATGCGCGGCATTTCCAGCTTGGGGCCGCCCACTTCCTTGGCGTGATCACCGTAATTGCGGCCAACGCCCAGAATCTTGCCGGGCTTCAAGGGTGCAAGCAGCTTCACCGCCGCAAGCGGCTGGCGCAGCGCCGCATTTTCCGCCCGTGCCGCAAAGGCAAGCGCGCGGCCTGCGGCAGTCATGGCTGCCTCATCACCCAGCAGCGTCACCATATCGCCGGGGATTACTTCGCTGCTGCGATCCGCTTCACCAGCGGCGTTCATTGCTGCCGCCAGGGCCGGGCGCAGCGCGACCACGCTTTCCCCCACCACCCCGCCAAGGGCCGCGCCATGCGCACCCTGAAAAGTCAGCAGCTTCATGCCGCCATCGCCGCGTAATCAAGCGTGGCCATGACCTGTACGCGCAGAATGTACCGATCCTCGCCCGGTACGTAATCCGCCACCGCATTATGCATGGTACCGATATTGTCCCAGATCAGCACATCACCTTCGGCCCATTCATGCGTGTAAAGATACTTATCCTGCGCCTGATGGCGGAACAAATAATCAAGCAACGCATCGGACTCAGCGCGCTCCATGCCTTCGATATACATGGCATAGCCGCAATTGCAGTAGAGCACGGGCCGCCCGGTAATGGGATGAATACGCACAATCGGCTGTTCAACCGGCGGCTTTTTCGCGCGCTGTTCGGGTGTCAGTGGTCCGCGAATACTGCCTGGGCGCTGGCGCATCATGTCCCAAAATTTGCTGAAATCATGAATGGCAACGCGGCCTTCAATGCGCGCCTTCACCTCGGCGGGCAAATCCGCATAGGCGGCATGCATATTGCGGAATTGCGTCGCCCCCAGCACCTTGCCATCACGGCGCGGCACACGCTTGGCGTGCAGCATATTGGCCAGCGCGATTTCCTTGGAATAGGACATATCCGTATGCCAGCCCTGGCCGGCATCATTCAGGCCAAGCGGCTTGCCGGCATCATCCTTCATATTGGACAGGATCATCACTTCCGGATGGCCTGGCGCATGGAACAGATTGGCGACATTCACTTCCAAATCGCCAAAGCGCTTGCCGAAAGCGGCCACTTGCGGCGCTTCCAAATCCTGCTTCGGGAAGCAAAGCACGCCATATTCGCCAAGCGCGCGCAAAAGCGTGCGGAAATCCTCAGGCGAGGCAGTCTCGCGCAGGTCAATCCCTTCGACACGTGCGCCTAGCCCGGCATTATTGGGGGTGATTTGCATGATGGCATCCTCCGGATGGGCAAAAGTGATGCCCCGGCTTGCGGGCGTCAACCGGGCGCTTCCAAGCCGCCGCGGCTTGGGTCAGGATGGGGGCATGGAAACCGCCCCACACAAGCCCGCCCCGGTGATTATCGGCGGGGGAATCGTTGGCCTTTGCATCGCCTGGCACTTGGCCCGGCGCGGGCTGAAGCCGCTGGTGCTGGAAGCCGCCAAGGAAGGCGCGGCCTATACCGGCAATGCGGGCGCCATCAGCCATGGTTCGGTGGCGCCGCTCGCCATGCCGGGGGTGCTGGCGCAGGTGCCGAAAATGCTGATGGACCCCGCCGGCGCGCTGCATATCCCGGCGCGCTATTGGCTGCGCGCCATGCCCTGGCTGCTGCGCTTCGTGGCTTCTGCCCGGCGGGAGAAGGTGGAATCGGCCGCGGTTGCGCTTTCCGCGCTGTTGTTTTCCGCGCCCGATCGGCATCGCGAAATCCTGGCCGCCGAGGGTGCCACTGGCCTTATCCGCGAAGAAGGCCAGATGTATCTGTATCGGAATGAGGAACAATTGGCGAAGGACAATGCCTCACTCGCGTTGCGACAGAAGCATGGGCTGAAGGTGCAGAAGCTGGTCGGGCCGGCGCTGCATGAATTGGAACCTGAAGTTTCGGAAGATTATCAGATTGGCCTTTATCTGCCCGATCATGGTTCCTGCGTGAACCCCGCACGGCTGGCTGCCGTGGTCGCCAATGGCGTGCGCCGCATGGGGGGCGACATTCGCACCGCTGAGGTGCAGGCGATTCTGACCGAGGGCAAGCGCGTGGTTGGTGTGCGCTGCGCGGGGGAAGATATTGCCGCCGATCAGGTGGTTTTGGCCGCCGGCGCCTGGTCCGCGCGTTTGCTGGCACCCCTTGGGCTGAAGGTGCCGTTGGAAACCCAACGCGGCTATCATGTGATGCTGCCGGATGCGGGGGTGCGCGTAGGGCGCGTGCTCTCGCCCGCTGATCGCAAGGTTTTTATCAGTCCGATGGAAGATGGCTTACGCGTTGCAGGTTCGGTGGAGATTGCAGGGCTTGATGCGCCGCCCACGGAAGCGCGCGCCATGCTGCTGCTGGATGATCTGAAAAAGGTGTTTCCGAAGGCGCGCACGGAAGGCGGCAAGATCTGGATGGGCCATCGCCCCTGCCTGCCCGATAGCGTGCCGGTGATGGGGCCGGTCAGCGCCTGGCAGGGGCTTTATTGCGCCTTTGGCCATGGGCATTTGGGGCTGACGGGCTCGGCACCGACGGGCGCGCTGATGGGTGCGCTGGTCGCGGGCGAAAAGCCCAATTTCGATTTCGCGCCCTTCGCGGCGGAACGTTTTTCATAATCATAAAGGGAGAAGGCGATGGGACAGGTTCAAGGCAAGGTCGCGCTGATTACAGGCGCTTCGGCGGGCATTGGCGCTGCTTGTGCGGAAGCACTCGCCGCCGAAGGGGCGCGCGTGGTGCTGACCGATCTTGATGATACTCGCGGTGAGGCTTTGGCCGCCACGCTCCGGTCCGCCGGTCACGATGCGCTTTACCTGCATCAGGATGTGACGGATGAGGCACGCTGGGCCGAGGTGATTGCCTCTATTGAAGCGAAACATGGCAGGCTTGATGTGCTGGTTTCCAATGCCGGCATCGCCATCATGAAACCCTTGCTTGATATGTCGCTTGCGGATTGGCGACGGCAGAATGCGGTAAATCTTGATGGCGTGTTTCTATCGGTAAAGTACGCCATTCCAGCGATGCGCCGTGCGGGAGGGGGTTCCATCATCATGATGTCGTCCATCGCCGGTATTCGGGGTTCCGCCGGGCTGGCCGGTTATTCTGCGAGCAAGGGCGCGGTGCGGCTTTTTTCGAAATCCGTGGCACTGGAATGCGCGGGCGCGCGGGATGGCATTCGCTGCAATTCCGTCCATCCCGGCGTGATTGAAACCGATATCTGGCAGAAAATGCCGCAGGGAAGCACAGGCGGGCGCAACGCGCCGGTGGACCCGCGCCAATTGGCGGCGAATATCGTGCCTTTGGGTGAGGCCGGCACGGCGGCGGATATCGCCGCTGGCGTGGTGTTCTTGGCCTCTGACGCATCCCGCCACATGACCGGCAGTGAATTGGTGATTGATGGCGGGGCTACCGCTGGCCGCGCCGGGACCATGCCGCGCTGAAGGATCAAACCATGACCGTAAAAACCGCCCTGGTGACAGGCGCCGCGCGCGGCATTGGCCTTGCCGTGGCGCGCCGCTTTCTGGCCGAAGGCTGGAATGCCGCGCTGTTGGATATCAATGCGGATCAGTTGCGCGAAACCATGGCAGCGCTGGCGGAGCCCGCCAAAACCCTAGTGCTTGTCTGCGATGTTTCAGACCCGGCGGCCGTCGCTGCCGCCGTGCGCCATGCCGCCGCGCATTTCGGGCGGCTGGATGCGCTGGTGAATAATGCCGGCATCGCCATTTTCAAACCCATCCTGGAAACAACGCCGGAAGATTGGGCGCGCGTGCTGGCGGTGAACCTGACCGGCCCATTCCTGGCAGCGCAGGCGGCAGCGCCGATCATGGCAGAGTGCGGCGGCGGGGCCATGGTGAATATCACCTCCATCTCCGGCCTGCGGGCTTCAACGCTACGCGTTGCCTATGGCACCAGCAAGGCTGGGCTTGCGCATCTGACCAAGCAGCAAGCGGTGGAATTCGCGAGTCTTCGCATTCGCGTCAATGCCGTGGCGCCCGGCCCGGTGGATACGGCGATGGCCAAGGCTGTGCATACGCCGGAAATCCGTGCGGATTATCATGACCACTTGCCGCTCAATCGCTATGGGCTGGAAGCGGAATTGGCGGAGGCAGTGTTCTTCCTGTGCAGCGATCGCGCCAGCTACCTGACCGGGCAGGTGATCGCCGTTGATGGCGGCTTTGACGCGACGGGTATTGGTTTGCCGACGCTGCGTGAGGAACGGCGCAATCTTTAACTTGCCAGCCGCAAAATTTCCTCCAAATCCGCGGCCCCGCGCACCGGGCGCGGATTGGTCGCAATCGGCGCATCGCCATTCCAGCGCGCGGCGAGGCCCGCGATTTCCGCTTCCGTAATGCCTTGCTGATGCAACCGCGTAGGCAGACCAAGCCCCGCGACAAATTCCTCAATCGCCGGCCCCGCTTCTGCGCCGCCGAAAATCGCCGCAATATCCGCTTGCCGCGCCGCATTCACCGGCGCATTCCAGCGCATCACCGCATGCAGCATGAGGCAGGAAGTGATGCCATGCGGCACACCGCGCGCCGCCCCCAGAATATAGCCAAGCCCATGGCTGGCACCGACGGGCACACCCGCCCAGCCGCCCTGAACGGAAAGCCAAGCGGCTTGCTGGCAAAGCGCGCGCGCCCGCAAATCCCCGGCTGCTGCGGCAACACGCGGCAGGCCATCAGCCAGCATCAGCATGGCCTGGCGCGATACCGCATCGGAGAAGGGCGCCGTTTCCAAAGCGCACCAACGCTCCGCCGCGTGATCCAGGGCGCGAATGCCGGAAGAAAGGAAAAGCTCCGCCGGCGTTTCCAATGTGGCAGCAGGGTCCAGCAGCACGGCACGCGGCACCATCCAGGGATCAAGCGCGCGATATTTCCGTCCCTCGGCCAAATCCGTATAGCCGGCATGGGGCGCGAATTCCGCCGCCGAAAGCGTGGTGGGCACGGCAATCAAGCGCGGAGAGGGCGCTGCGCCATCCCAAGCGCCGGGCGAGGCTCCGCGCGAAACCGCCGCTTCAATCAGCGCCGAAGGGTCCGTAATGCCCCGCCAAACCGCAAGGCAAGCGACCTTCGCACCATCAATCACCGAACCACCACCAAGCGCCACCACCAATTCAGCGCGGCTTTCACGCAGCAGCGCGGCCAAAGCCAGCACATCTTCCACCGGGCTATGAGCGCGCATGGCGGCGGTCTCAGCGACCAACCTTGCGCCCAAGGCATCACGCACCGCCGCCGCGATGCGGCTACCCGCGAGTGATCTGGTGGTGACCAGCGCAATGCGTTGCGCGCCACCAACCTCATTCGGCAGCGCTTCGGCCACGGCAACATCATGATAAACCCGCGCCTGGGCCGGCCATTGATGCAGCATGTCGTTATGCCTTTCCTGAGAGAAAAAAACGTGAAAAATCCGGCTTGCGCTTTTCCTGGAACGCCGCAACCGCTTCCGCCGCTTCCGGCCCGCGCAACAAGGCGCCAAAGGCCGCAAATTCTACCTGCATATGTTCGGCGATGCGCGCGGCATCAGCGCGGCGCAGCAGCGCCTTGGTTTGCGCCATGGCAGCGGGTGGCTTGGCGGCTAGGGCGCGCGCCTTGGCTTCCGCATGGGCCAGCAATTCCGCTGCGGGCACCACGGCATTGATGATGCCGGCACGCAGCGCGACTTCTGGCGCAAAGGCCTCACCCAGCATCAGCAATTCATTGGCCAGCAATTGCCCACCACGCATCGGCACCAAAAGTGATGAACCGCCTTCCGGGCAAAGCCCCAAATCCACAAAGGGCATGCGGAAGATGGCGTTTTCCCCGGCATAGACCAAGTCACAATGCAGCAGAAGCGTCGTGCCGATCCCAATCGCATAACCCGCCACCGCCGCCACCACGGGCTTCGGGCATTCGCCAAGGGCGGCCAGCATGTCCCGCGCGGGGGAGGGGACTTCCGCCTGCTGTTCCCCGCGCGCCCTGAAATCCGCAACATCATTGCCAGAGGTAAAGCAGGCATCGCCACCTGTGATCAGAACAGCACGAATGCCCGGCGCGCTTGCCGCTTCCCGCAAGGCTGCAGCAATCGCGCTATACATGGCCCGCGTCAGGGCGTTTTTCTTCTCGGGCCGGTTGAGCCGAATGATGCGCAGGCCGGCATCATCACTGATCAGGATTTCAGACATGGCGTTTCCTCAAGGGCTGATGGGCGGGATGGGCGCGGCAATCCAGCGCGCAATCATGCCCGCTTCAGAAAGGGCGTCAAATCGCCGTATAGCCGCCATCCACCGCCCAGGAGACACCCGTCACAAAACTTGCTTTCGGGCTGCAAAGCCATACCACCGCTTCGGCGATTTCCGCTGCCTTGCCCATGCGTGCCATTGGCACGCGCGCCATAATGCGCTCACCGCGCCGGCGCATCGTCTCCTCGGTCATGGGCGTTTCGATATAGCCGGGACAGACCGCATTGACGCGGATGTTATCTGCGGCATGGTCCGCCGCCGCAACCTTGGTCAAGCCCACCACACCATGCTTCGCCGCAACATAGGCTGAGGAGGTGGCCGTTCCGACCAACCCTAGGATCGAAGCAGTATTGATGATGACGCCGCCCGAACCCTGCGCGCGCATCTGTGCCACTTCATGCCGCAGGCATAGCCAGACGCCGGTCAGGTTCACATCAATCAAGCGGCGCCAGGCTTCGGGTGCGACATCCGCGATTTTCTGCCCCCCGGCATTCACCTGATAAGGCGCGATGCCAGCATTGTTGAAGGCGCAGTCAAGGCTGCCAAAGGCATCCACCGTCGCGGCGATCATGGCCTTGACCGCGTCATCATCCGTGACATCACAGGCAATCGCCAGGGCCTGGCCGCCCATGGCCTTGATTTCGTTGACTGTGCGTTGCGCCGCATCCTGCATGATATCGGCCACCGCCACCCGCGCGCCCTCACGCGCAAAGGCAAGCGCCGTGGCCCGCCCTATGCCAGAGGCGCCACCGGTCACCAGCGCGCTTTTGCCCTCAAGATCGCGTGTCATGCTTCAGCCTTTCCTGTCTTGCGCGGTGTTGCACGCCCCTAAAGAAAACACGGCGCGGCATCACGAAAAGTCACCGGTTTGAAGCGGGCGTGGGAATATTGTGTCATGGCGTGCCTCCGCCCCAATGCTCGCCCGCCGCGCAGGTATCGGCAAGCCCGCCATCCCATGGCATAAAGGCCGCTTAAACAAAGGGGAGGAAAGCCCATGTCACGCAAAGTCATGATGATCACTGGCGCCGGGCGCGGCATTGGCGCGGCCACTGCGCGCATGGCGGCTGCCCGCGGCTATGATCTATGCCTGACCTTCCAACATGATCTGACCAGCGCCGAAGCCGTTCAGCGCGATTGCGAAGCGGCAGGCGCGAAAGTGCTGTTGCTGCAAGGTTCGGTCGAGGATGAGGCGCATGCGATTGGCGCTTTTGACGCCGTCATGAAGCATTTTGGGCGCATTGATGTGCTGGTGAATAATGCCGGCGGCACCGGCCCGCGTGGGCGGTTGGAGACCATCACCCATGCCGGCTGGGCCAATACCATGGGCGCCAATGTCACCGGCCTTGCCATGTTCTGCCGCGAAGCGGTGAAGCGCATGTCCACCAAGCAGGGCGGCAAGGGGGGCGCGATTGTGAATGTCTCCTCCCGCGCGTCAGAACTCGGCAGTGCTGGCGAATATGTGCATTACGCTGCCAGCAAGGCAGCCGTGGATACGCTCACCATCGGCCTGGCGCGCGAAGTGGCGCAGGAAGGCATGCGGGTGAATGCGGTCAATCCGGGCCTGATCGAGACAGAAATCCATGCCCGTGGCGGCGCGCCGGATCGGCTCGCGCGGCTTGGGCCGCTGGTGCCCATGGGTCGGCCTGGCAAGCCCGAGGAAGTGGCGGAATGCATTCTGTTCCTGGCGTCAGACGCTGCTTCCTATGTGACAGCTTCTTGTATGCAAGTGGGGGGCGGGCGCTGATCCCGCATCTTTCCTTAACCGGAAAGGTATAAGCTGGTGTTGTCATGACGGGACGACGCTTTGATGCAATGGTGATTGGTGGCGGGCTGGTGGGTTCCGCCATTGCCTGGGGCCTCAGGCGCGAAGGGCTGTCTGTTGCGCTGTTGGATGAAGGGGATGCTGCCTTTCGCGCGAGCCGCGGCAATTTCGGTCTGGTTTGGGTGCAATCCAAGGGGCTTGGCGCGCCCTGGTATCAGCGCTGGACACGCCAATCGGCGGAAAGCTGGGCTGAGTTGGCGAATGATCTGGCCAATCAAACCGGGCTATCGCTGGGTCTGTCTCAACCGGGCGGGCTGCATTTGTGCCTTTCCGATCGTGAAATGAATGAACGTGCTGAGCGCCTGGAACAGATGAAGCGCGAAGCCGGCAATTACGGGTTTGAGTACCGAATGCTGGATGCGCGGGAAGCGCGGGAGATGCTGCCCGGGCTTGGCCCCGCCGTGGTGGGCGCTTCCTTCACGCCCTATGATGGGCATGTCAGCCCGCTTGCACTGCTGCGCAGCCTGCATCACGGTTTTACGGCGCTTGGCGGGGTTTATCTGCCCAATGTGAAGATCACCGGTATCGCGACGGCGCCGCGCAATTTCCTGTTGGAAACCAACCTCGGCACCATCCAGGCGGAACGAGCGGTGCTGGCCGCTGGCCTCGGCAATGCAACGCTTGCGTCCCATTTCGGGTTGAAGGCGCCGGTGCGCCCGCAGCGTGGCCAGGTGCTGGTGACGGAACGCACGCGCGCTGCCCTTCCCATGCCCACCACCACCATTCGCCAAACCGGTGAAGGCAGCATCATGCTGGGCGATAGTGTGGAGGAAGTGGGGTTTGACACACGCCAAACCCAGCCTGTCATGGCGGAAATCGCCCATCGCGCGGCGCTTTGTTTTCCCTGGATTGGCAAGCTGAATGTGGTGCGCGCCTGGTCGGCCTTGCGCGTCATGTCACCCGATGGGCTGCCGATTTATGATCAATCCGAAACCCTAGCCGGCGCCTATACGGCCAGTTGCCATTCCGGCGTCACACTCGCCGCCGCGCATGGAAAGCTGCTGGCCCCCATGATAGCGCGCGGCGCGCTTGACCCGTTCCTTGCGCCCTTTTCGGCTGAGCGTTTCTGATGTTTCGCACGCGCCCCGATCAGCGGCCGGAAACCGTGCAGGTTTTTGTTGAAGGCCGCGCCCTGATGGTGCCGGAAGGCAGCAGCGCCGCCGCTGCTATCCTGATCTCGGGTCTTTCTTCCATCCGCGAAACGCCGGTCTCCGGCAGCCCACGCCTGCCTTGGTGCATGATGGGCGTTTGCTATGATTGCCTCGCCGAGATTGATGGTGTGGCCAATCGGCAAGCCTGCATGGTGCCGGTCGCAGCTGGCATGCGCATCGCCCGCCAGCAAGGCGCGCGGGAGGTGCAGCGATGAGCCTGGTGCCCGTGAAAGCCGCCGAAGCGCCGCGTAAGTTCGATCTTGCCATTATCGGTGCCGGGCCTGCCGGTATGGCCGCCGCGATCACGGCGCGCGAATGCGGGCTTTCCGTGCTTGTGGTGGATGAAAACGCCGCGCCCGGCGGGCAGGTATTTCGCGCTGCCGAATTGGCCGGCGCCGATCCCGCGCTGGTGCGCGACATGGCACCCGGGCTTGAATTGATCGCGCGGTTTCGCGCTTTGGATATCACCTATCGTCCCGGCACCACGCTTTGGATGCTGGAACCGGATACCGGCACGCTTTCCCTCGCGCGTCAGGGTGAGACGTTGGAAGTCACGGCTGAGCGCATCCTGCTTGCCACCGGTGCACAGGAAAGGCCGGTGCCCATTCCGGGCTGGACGCTGCCTGGCGTGATGAGTGCGGGCGCCGCGCAAATCGCGCTGAAAACTGCCGGCATGGTGCCATCGGGCAAGGTGGTGCTGGCGGGGCAGGGGCCGCTGATGTGGCTGCTCGCCAATCAATTGATCCGCGCGGGTGTGATGCCGGTGCTGGTGGAAACACGCACCCAGCCCATTCTGCGCACGGCGCTGGAGGCAGGCGGCATCTTCAGCGGCTTTGCGCAGCTTGCAAAAGGCATCGGCCTGATCCTGAAGGCGCGTCAGGCGGGGTTGCGGGTGATTTCGGGTGCGCGGCATTTGCGCGCTGAAGGCTCGGCCCGGGTGCAGGCGCTGCGCTTTGAAGGCGGCGTTGCGCCTTGCGATACGCTTTTGCTGCATGAAGGGGTGATTCCTTCGACGCATATCTCCATGGCGATTGGGCTGGAACATGGCTGGGATGCGCAACAGATTTGCTGGCGGCCCAAGCTGGATGTCTTTGGCGCATCATCCCATGCGCGCATTGCGGTCGCAGGCGATGGCGCGGGGATTGGCGGCTGGGAAGCCGCCGTGGCGGCGGGGCAATTGGCCGCCTTGGATGCGGGGCTTCGCCTTGGGCGCATTTCGCGCGCGGATCGGGATTCACGCGCTGAGGCCAGCGCGGATGCGCTGTTGCAGGCGCGCGCCCTCAGGCCCTTTCTGGATGCGCTTTACGCACCCTCACAGGAACTCCTGGCGCCACCTGAGGAAGGCACCATCATCTGCCGGTGTGAGGAAGTGACCGCGGGCTCGCTTCGCTGGGCGGCAGCGATTGGCGCGACCGGTCCCAACCAGGCCAAGGCCTATCTGCGCTGTGGGATGGGGCCGTGCCAGGGGCGGCTTTGCGGCCCGACCGTGGCGGCGGTGATTGCCGAAACCCGAAACGTGCCGGTGGAGGAGGTGGGGCATTTCCGCCCCCGTGCGCCCTATAAGCCCATCACCGTACAGGAACTGGCTAGCGCGCAGCAGCGCGTTGATAGTCTTCCCTGAGGCCTCCATTAGAAATTGTGTTTAAGCCATTTGAAGCGCTACCAGAACGACATGAGTGATTCAAAGCGATTCGCGCCCCGCAGGGCCATGCTGGGGCTGGGTGTGACTGTGCTTGCGGCTGGCATGTCGTGCCGCGCCAGCGCAGCATCCCGCGCGGCGTTGGAAGCTTTGGCGGCAAGGGTGGAAGCCCTGGGCGAAGATGGCCTTGACCCGCGCCATTATGACCTGCCGGGCGGCGCTGCGCTGACGGATCGCGATGCGACCATGCGGCGCGCGGAAGCGGCCTTGAGCGATCTGGTGCTGGGGCGCGTCGCTTCCTTGCCGGGGCGCGTGGATATCAGGCGCGATGCGGCACGGGCGAATTTTCCTGCCTGGCGCGAAAGGCTTTTCGCGAGCAGCGATCCAGCCAGCGTGCTTGATCAGGCAGCGGCGCTGCATCCCGATACGGCGCCGATCAATGCGGAACTTGCACGCTTCAGGGCGATTGCCGCGCGTGGAGGTTGGCCGTTGATTGAAGGGAACCTTGCGAGCACATTGGAACCCGACGCCCTGGATGCGGCGCGGGTTGGCCAGCTTCGTGCACGGCTTGCGGTGCTTGACCCGGAAGTGTTGCGCGGCGCAGCGGCGGAAAGCGCCGTTTATGATGCGCAGCTGCAAGCGGCTGTCCGGCGCTTTCAGGCGGAAGAAGGGCTGGAAGCCGATGGCCGCATCGGTCGCCTGACTTGGGCCGCCTTGAATACGCCTGTTGAAACCAAAATCGGGCAGCTTCGCGTGGCGCTTGATATGCGCCGTGGTTTGGCCGCCCCGCCCGACCGGCGGATTGACGTGAATATCCCCCATTTCCGCCTGCGCCTGACGGATGCCGGGCGCGTGGTGCTGGATATGGCGGTGATTGTGGGCCGTCCTGATCGGCAAACCCCCATGCTTGATGTCCGCCTGGTCGCGGTGCAATTCAACCCACCCTGGGGCGTGCCGGATCGCAATGCGCGGGAAGATTTGCTGCCGCGCTTCCGCAGGGAGCCTGGGCGCATGCAGGCCTTGGGCTATCGGCTTTATCGGCGCATTGATGGCGAACTCACGGAAATTGACGCCACCACGTTGGATTTCAGCACCTATTCCAAGGATCGCTTCCCCTTCATCATTCGCCAGGACCCCGGCGAGGCAAATGCGCTTGGGCGGATCAAATTCGTTATGCCCAATCGCGATGACATTTTCATGCATGACACGCCGGATCGGCATTTGTTCCGCCGCCCGGACCGCGCCTTTTCATCCGGCTGCATTCGGCTTGAAAGACCGATGGATTTGCTGAGCGAAGCCTTCAACGGCATGCCGGCCTGGAACCGCGAAAGATTTGACCGCGTGTTGGAAAGCGGCGCGACGCAGGGTATTTCGCTCGCGCGGGCGATCCCTGTGCGCCTTCATTATGACACGGTGATGGTTGAAGCCGGAAACGTGGTCATGCGCCGGGATATCTACGGTCTTGATGCCGCCTATCTTCGCGCGCTGGATGCACCGCGCAGCGAAAGGCTGGCAGAGGCAACGCCCCGGCCGTGAAGCTGTAAGGCAGGGTTTGGATATGGCGCGTTATCTGGTGACAGGCGGGGCGGGTTTCGTTGGCAGCCATGCGGTGCTGGCTTTGCTTGATCGCGGTGATGAGGTGGTGGTGCTGGATGATCTCAGCCAGGGCCACCGCGCTGCTGTGCCTGCCTCAGCGACTTTGGTGCAGGCGCCACTTTCGGATCGTACCGAATTGAAGCGCGTTTTCGCCGATGGGCGCTTTGACGCGGTGCTGCATTTCGCGGCGCTTTCCCTGGTGGGCGAAAGCATGAAGTCGCCCATGCATTACCTTGCGGAAAATCTCGGGAATAGCCTGCGGCTGATTGAAGCGGCGGTTGAAGCCGGTTGCCTGCGCTTCGTGCTGTCTTCCACCGCAGCGCTATTCGGCAAGCCTGAACGCGTGCCGATTGATGAGGATTGCCCCGTCGTCCCCGGCAATCCCTATGGCGAGAGCAAGCTGATGGTGGAAACCGCACTCGCCTGGGCGGAACGCATCCATGGCCTGCGCTATGCCGCGCTGCGGTACTTCAACGCCGCCGGATCGGACCCCGCCGGGCGCGCGGGGGAAGACCACAATCCCGAAACCCATCTTGTGCCGCTCGCGATTGATGCGGCGCTTGGCCGGCGCCCGGCGCTGACGGTTTTTGGTGATGATTACCCAACGCCGGATGGCACCTGCATTCGCGATTACGTGCATGTGACCGATCTGGCGGATGCGCATTTGCGCGTGCTCGCGCGGCTAGAGACACATGGTTCCTGCCGCTACAATATCGGCAATGGCGAAGGCCATTCGGTGAAGCAGGTGCTGGATGCAATTGAACGCGTCAGTGGCCGCGCGGTGCCCCACAGCATAGGCCCACGCCGCGCCGGAGATCCTGCCGTTCTGGTCGCAGCGAGCGAGAGGCTGCGCGCAGAGACCGGCTGGGCGCCCCGCTTTGCCGATATTGACGCCATTGTCCGCACCACCTGGGCCTGGCGGGAAGCGCATCCCCAGGGCTACGGGGATCGTTAAAAAGGGCGCAATATAACCGCTGGTGGAAGGCCTCTCTGGCCCCGCCACCCACTTGCCCTTCTCCCCCCCCGGTGCGACAAACCCGTCCAGATTGCCAAAACACGCAAAGCGGCCCGAACGGCCCAGGCTATGGAAGGTTGAGCCATGTCAGAACTCGAAATCATCTGGACCAAGGTGGATGAAGCGCCGGCGCTGGCGACTTACTCCTTGCTGCCCATCGTGCAGTCCTTTGTCGGCGTGGCCGGCGTGAAAATGACGCTCAAGGATATTTCGCTGACGGGCCGTATCCTGGCCAATTTCCCGGAAAAGCTGAAGCCAGAGCAAAAGGTGAATGATGAACTCGCGGAACTCGGCAAGCTCGCGCTGAAGCCGGAAGCCAATATCATCAAGCTGCCGAATATCTCTGCCTCCGTGCCGCAGCTTAAGGCCGCGATCAAGGAATTGCAGGGCAAGGGTTATGATGTGCCGGATTATCCGGATAATCCTACCAATGATGCGGAAAAGGAAATCCGCGCCCGCTACGGCAAGGTGCTCGGCAGCGCCGTGAACCCCGTGCTGCGCGAAGGCAATTCAGACCGCCGCGCGGCGGGTGCGGTGAAGCAATATGCGCGCAACAACCCGCATAAGATGGGCGCCTGGTCGAAGGATTCCAAATCCCATGTGGCTTACATGCCGGGCGGGGATTTCTATGGCTCGGAAGTAGCCACCACCATGACAGCGCCGACCAATGCGCGCATTGAATTGGTGGCGAAGGATGGCAGCGTTAGCGTGCTGAAGGCGAAAACGCCTTTGATCGCCGGCGAGATCATTGATTGCTCTGTGATGAGTCGCAAGGCCTTGCGCGCCTTCCTGGCCGAACAGATTGATGCTGCGAAGCGCGAGGGGGTGCTGTTCTCCGTCCACCTCAAAGCCACCATGATGAAGATTTCCGATCCCATCCTGTTCGGTCATGCGGTTTCGGTGTTTTTCGCCGATGTCTTCCAAAAGCATGGCGCGACGCTCACGCGCCTTGGCGTCAATCCGAATAACGGCGTTGGCGATATGCTGGCCAAGATCGAAACCCTGCCTGAGGCTGAAAAGGCGCCGATCTTGGCTGATATTGACGCCACCTATAAGGCGCGCCCTGCGCTCGCCATGGTTAATTCCGACCGCGGCATCACCAATCTGCATGTCTCGAGCGATACGATCATTGACGCTTCCATGCCGGCCATGATCCGTGAATCGGGCAAGATGTGGGGCCCCGATGGCAAGCTGCATGATACCAAGGCAGTGATCCCGGACCGTTGCTATGCGCGGCTGTTCCAGACCGTGATTGAAGACTGCAAGGCCAATGGCGCCTTTGACCCGAAGACCATGGGCACTGTCCCCAATGTGGGGCTGATGGCGCAGCAGGCGGAAGAATATGGCTCGCACGACAAGACCTTCGAACTCGCCACCGATGGCGAAGTGCGCGTGGTCGCCGATGATGGCACGGTGCTGCTCTCCCGCCCTGTCGAGACCGGCGATATCTTCCGCATGTGCCAGGTGAAGGATGCGCCCATACAGGATTGGGTGAAGCTTGCCGTGCGCCGCGCGCGGCTCACGAATACGCCGGCGGTCTTCTGGTTGGATGCCAAGCGCGCCCATGATGCTGAGCTGATCAAGAAGGTCGAGAAATACCTGAAGGATCACGACACATCGGGGCTTGATATTCGCATCCTGGGATCGGTTGAGGCGATGCAATTCTCGCTCGACCGTATCCGCAAGGGGCTCGATACCATTTCCGTCACCGGGAATGTGCTGCGCGATTACCTGACGGATTTGTTCCCGATCATGGAACTCGGCACCTCGGCAAAGATGCTTTCCATTGTGCCGCTGCTGAATGGAGGTGGCTTGTTTGAAACCGGCGCGGGCGGTTCGGCGCCCAAGCATGTTGAGCAATTCCAGGGTGAGGGGTATCTGCGCTGGGATTCGCTTGGCGAGTTTCTCGCCCTTGGCGCTTCGCTTGAGCACTTGGCGCAGACCACGGGCAATGCCGATGTGCGCGTGCTTGCTGAGACGCTTGATGAAGCCAATGGCAGGATCCTGGAATACAACCGCTCACCCGCGCGCAAGGTGGGTGAGATTGATAACCGAGGCAGCCATTTCTACCTGGCACTGTATTGGGCGCAGGCGCTGGCGGCGCGCGACAATAGCTCGGGCCTTGCCGCGCGCTTCAAGCCGCTGGCGGATATGCTCTCGGCCAATGAAGCCAAGATCTACAAGGAATTGATTGACGCGCAGGGCAAGGCGCAGGAATTGGGCGGGTATTATCGGCCTGATGATGCGAAAACCTCGGCCGCGATGCGCCCAAGTGCGACGCTGAATGAGGCTTTGGCGACGCTGAAGGGGCAATAGCCTTAAATGGGTTGATCGAACTGGATTGCGGGCGGCGGACGCGGCGAAGGCAAAAGAAAGCTATGGCATGCGTCTGCTGATTGACTCGAAAGCGGGCAGATCGTGAGCGTTTTGGCTGTTAGGAAGGTTCGTCTGGGAAATGTCAGTGAAGACCTATAGCGGCGGCTGCCTGTGCGGTGCGATCCGCTTCGAAGCCAAGGCGCCCGCCGCCAGGCCGCACACCTGTTCGTGTCGCATGTGCCAGCGCCATACCGGCGGCCTTACACTCGCCTGGGTCGAATTTCCGCGCGATGCGGTCACCTGGACAGGCAAGGCCGGAAAGCCCGCCACATATCGTTCGTCGCCCTATTCAAGCCGCGCCTTCTGCAAGACCTGCGGCACCTCTCTCGGTGCTATCGACGACAAGCCGGTGGTGGGCTTGCTCCTTGGTGTATTCGACAAGCCGGCGGCGGCCCTCCGCCCGACGGCGCATTCCTTTCGCAGCACAAGGCCGAAATGGTGGCATGTGGAAACGGATATCGCTTAGCCCCTGAGTGCTGCCAGCAGCCCGTTCAGCAGTTGCATGTCCTAAGGCGTGGTGGCGAGACCCGGTGGCGCGCGAACCATTACGTGGGCCGATCAGGCTCGCTGAACAACACCATTTAGCTTTTCAGTCTGGATCGCGCTCTAAATTACGGCCGCGCGCTCTCCGCCCTGGTCGGAACCAGCAAGAAAAAGCCAAGCTCCCGTCCAAGCGCCGCGCCTCGCAATACGCGCCCGGCAGCGTTATCAGGCGAAGAATCGCACCGCATCACGCCCGTTCTGCGGGGATGAGATGCCAGGCACCGGCAAATAAATTCACTCACCCCGCGGCGGCACCTTCTGCAAGTAGGGCTATGGCGTGATCCGGGAAACTGGGTCACGCTATTTCTTTGTGAAGGTGAGGGGGATCGGCCATGCCGCTTTTATCTCGTCGGGGGGTGCTTGCAGCCGGGCTTTTCGCGCCTGCCACCCTGAAAGCGCAAGGCGCTTGGCCCGCGGCGCCCATCCGTTTCGTCATCGCTTTCCCGCCAGGTGGGCCGAGTGACATTCTGGGCCGTTTGGTTGCGCGCAAGATTGCCGAACAAAAAGGCTGGCAGATTGTGGTTGAAAACCGCGCCGGCGCTTCAGGCATTATTGGTATGGGTGAGGTCGCCCGCGCGGCGCCGGATGGCTATACGGTGCTGATCAATGCCTCGGCGCATTCCATCCTGCCGACGACGCATAAGGACAAGGCGCCCTTCGACATTCCAAGCGCCTTCCTGCCCATCACCATGCTGGGGCGCACGCCGTTGCTGGTCACTGCCACGCCAAGCCTACCTATCCACAATATCTCGGAATTGCTCACTTATGCGCGGGCCAATCCGGGCAAGCTGAATTTCACGGCGGGTTCCCCCGGCGGCGGGCCGCATCTGGGCGCGACCTTGTTTCGCCTGACCACCGGGATTGATATCCAATTCATCCCCTATCGCGGCTCTGGCCCTGCCTTGCAGGATTTGGCCGCGGGCAATGTACAGCTTGGCTTTGATTCGCTCACCGCCTCGGCGGGGCTGGCACGGGGTGGGCAGATCAGGCCCATCGCGGTCACTTCCCCCACGCGCAACCGCGCTTTTCCGGATGTGCCGAGTGTTGCCGAAACCGTGCCGGGGTTCGAAGCGGATACCTGGGTGGCGGCCTTCCTGCCCGCGCGCACGGCGCCCGCCATTCAGGCGCAATTATATGAAGCGTTTGCAACGGCCATTGCGGCGCCGGATCTGACGCAACGCATCCTGGAACTGGGCACCGAACCCGGCGGGCAAAGCCCGGCCGAATTCGATGCGGTGCTGAAGCGAGAAATTGCGATGTGGGCCGATGTGGTGGCGAAGGCCGGGATCAAAGTGGAATAAAGCTACAACTTCTTCCGCAACCACACCCGCGCATGGCCAGCCGGCATGCCTTCCAGCTTGCCGAATTCCACATAGCCATTGCGCTTCCAAAAGCCTGGCGCCTGGAAGCTGAAAGTATCCGTATAGGCATTGGTGCAACCGCGTTCGCGGCCAATCGCCTCAGCGCGTTGCAGCAATTCCTCACCAATGCCGCGCCGGCGCATGCCGCGTTCCAGGTAAAGCCAATCAATGAACAGCCAGCCCCAGAAGGTCAGGCCGAGTAAGCCGCCGAGCGTCTTGCCATCCGCATCCTGCACCAGAAGCGTCACAGGCTCCCGGTCATAAGGCCCGCCGGTTTCCTGGTTGAAGTTGTGCAGCCCGCGCTGGATGGCGGCGACTGCTTCGAATTCCGGCGCGGCATCCTCAACAATCTGGATGCCATCCTTCAGCGCAATGCTCATCCCGCGATGCGCCCAACGCCGGAAAATGCCACCACGACCAACCCCATGATCAAATTCACCAATACCAGCTTTCTGATACTCTCCAGCGCGCGCGCCGCATTGGGCTTGTCGCCCGCCGCCATCGCCCGGCGCATGGCACCCCAAGGGCCAAAGAATAGCGCAAGAAAGACCAATGCCATAATTAGCCCCAGCAAATGCATCAGATGCAGGCTCCATCGCGCGCCGCCAAAGCCGCCATGCCAGAAGAAGAACAAGGCCCAGCCGGTCAGCAGCACGATTGGCATGGCATGCCATACAATCAGAAAGAAACGCCTAAAGGCCGCCTGCGCCAGGGCCAGACGCTCCGGCGCTTGGAGCACCTCATGCGCGGCGGGGCGCAGCACCAAAAGCGCGAAGCCCATGCCGCCCACCCAAAGCACCGCGCCCAGCAGATGCAGCGCCAGCAATAAATCACTCATCATTTCAAACCCTTTTTCCGGATCGCTTCCAGCGCCGCTGCAAGGTTGCGTACTTCTGCCGCAGCGGGGCCGCGGGGCGCGGCTTCCACTACGCCAAGCCCGGCCATGAAAGCCTGGGCATAGGCGGTGCGATTGCCAAGTACCGCATCCAGCATGGGCAAATTACGGTCGCGGATTTGGCCTTCGATATCTTCGCGCAGCCTGCCCGAAGCGGGCGCGCGGTTCAGCAGCAGCCGGAAAGGTCGCCTTTCCTGCTTGGCCAGATCAAGTGTGGCGTCCATGGACCAAAGATCAGCCGCCGAGGGCTGCAAGGGCACCAGCACCAGATCGGCGCCGCGAATGGCAAGCTTGGCATCCGTGTCATCATGCGGCGCGGTATCCAGCAGCACAAAATCCTGTTCCCGCTTCAGCCTTTCCAGCGTCGCGCCCAGGCGCCAGCCGGTGGGTGCCTCAAAATGCAGCGTATGGGCCTTTTTGCTCACGCCGCGCTGCTGGTCCCAACGCGCCAGGCTGCGCTGCGGGTCTATGTCCAAAAGCCCGACGCGATGGCCAGCTTCTGCGAGCGCGGTGGCCAGATTGGCCGCCACGGTGGATTTGCCGGCGCCGCCCTTACGCTGGGCGATGGCGATCACGAAGGCCATGCACGACTCCTGTTCTCGAAGCCCTTCTATAGCAGCTTGGGGCGCCACTTGATCCAGCCCATATGGGCGGCGCGCAGATCGGCTATAGACCATCCATGCCGCGCCCTTACCCGACCGAATTGCTGACCCCCGCTGAGATGGCGCGCGCTGATGCCGCGGCGCTTGTGGCAGGCATGCCGACCGAAACCCTGATGGAAGCAGCGGGGCGGGCGGTAGCACGCGCCATCCGCGCCCGGTTTCGTCCCTGCCGCACCCTGGTGCTGGCGGGTCCGGGCAATAATGGCGGGGATGGCTATGTCGCCGCCCGCTATCTGGAACAGGCGGGCTGGCCCGTCGCGGTTGCGGCGCTGGCTCCCCCCAGCCCTGGCACGGTCGCCGCGGCGGCGGCAGCGCGCTGGCATGGGCTGATGGTCCCGTTTTCTGAAATCGAGGTCGCCCGGGCCGGGCTAGTGGTGGATGCGCTGTTTGGCGCCGGGCTAACACGCCCGCTATCGCCGCAAGTGACCCAAATCCTGCAAGCGAACCGCGCCCCCTTGGTCGCGGTGGATGTGCCCTCAGGGCTTGATGGCGCAACCGGGCAGGTGCTGGGTCATGCCCCGCAAGCGGCGCTGACCATCAGCTTCTTTCGCCTCAAGCCCGGGCATTTGCTGCTGCCGGGCCGCGCGCTTTGCGGGAAGACCTTGCTCGCCGATATCGGCCTGCCTGAGGCCGTGTTGGAAGGCATCGCGCCGCAGTGTTGGCGCAATCACCCCTCGCTTTGGGCGCTCCCATCACTTGGGGTCAGCGCGCATAAATTCACGCGCGGCCATCTGACCATTCTGGCCGGGGCAAGCATGCCCGGTGCCGCGCGGCTGGCAGCGGCGGCGGCGCGGCGGCTTGGCGCGGGGTTGGTCACGCTGCATGCCGAAAACCTGGAACTGGCCGCGATGCTGCGCGCCGATGCGCCCGGCCAATTGGTGAGCGACGCAACGCTGGAAGCGCTTTTGGCGGATGCGCGGCGCAAGGTCTGGCTGGCCGGGCCTGGGCTTTTGCCGCATGAGGCAACGCGCGCCGCCATCCGCAGCCTGATTGAGGCCGGCAAAATCCTGGTGGCGGATGCCGGCGCCTTGATGGCCGCTGCCGAGGCGCCGGACCTGCTGCGCGGCGCTGCGGTGATCACGCCCCATGCCGGCGAATTCGACCGGCTTTTCGGCACGCCGGGCGCGGATAGGCTCAGCGCCACGCGCATTGCAGCGGCGCGGCTTGGTGCGGTTGTCGTGCTTAAAGGCCCGGATAGCATCATCGCCGCGCCGGATGGCCGCGTGATCATCAATGACAATGCGCCGCCCTGCCTCGCCACCGCCGGCACGGGCGATATCCTGGCCGGCGCCATCGCAGCCTTGCTGGCGCAAGGCATGGCGCCTTTCGAGGCCGCCGCCGCTGGTGTCTGGCTGCATGGCGCCGCTGCGGCTTCAGGTCCACCCGGTTTGATCGCCGAGGATTTGCCGGCGTTGATCGCCAAGGCGCGGCATGATCTTTCTTCCTGAAGCCCATCTAGCGCGCCACAAAACCTTTGTTTTTTAACAAATGTTTCGATAGGCTTTCCCCAGAAGGGGTTCGGTGCACACCATGTCCGATATCGCCATTGAAGCCGGCTTGATGAATCGTGCCATGCAGCGCGTGGCGTCCTTCTGGCGCGATCTGGCCAGTGTGGTGCAGCGCAGCCCGCAAGTACCCAATGATTTTGCTGAAGAATTCCGCGAATGCCTCCAGGCACGCGGTGGCGAGGTTTCCGCGCGCAACCGCGCGGCAGCACTTGCTATGCGCTATCGTGGCTTGGATGAGGCCGGCAAGCTGGATTTCCTCCGCGCCTTGGCCAGTTTTGATTCCAACGCGGCTGCGGTGACCAACGCCATTGAAAAACTGAGCGCCGCAACGGACGCTGCTTTGCGCGCCATTGCCTTGGCGGGGCTGCGCCGCGCTTTGGAACCGCCGCGCCTGAAGCTGTTGACGGCCTTTGCCGCCATTCCGGATGGGGTGAAATTCCTGGTCGAAATGCGCGCGGAATTGCTGCGCCTCAAGGATGATGAACCGCCCTTGCAGGCTTTGGAGACTGACCTCAAGGGCTTGCTCGCTTCCTGGTTCGATGTTGGCTTTCTGGAATTGCGCGCGATTGACTGGAAATCGCCTGCCGCGCTTTTGGAAAAGCTGGTGCAATATGAAGCAGTGCATCGCATCCGCACCTGGCGCGATTTGCGCAATCGGCTTGATTCAGACCGGCGCTGCTACGCGTTTTTCCACCCGCGCATGCCTGATGAGCCACTGATCTTCGTCGAAGTCGCCCTTGAACGCGGCATGGCGGCTAGTGTGCAAAAGCTGCTTGATGAAAAGGCGCCGTTGCAGGATGCCGGCCAGGCGGATACGGCCGTGTTTTATTCCATCAATAACTGCCAGCGCGGCTTGGATGGCATTTCCTTCGGCAATTTCCTGATCAAGCGCGTGGTGGAATTGCTCGCGGCCGAATTCCCGAAGCTGAAAACCTTTTGCACGCTTTCCCCCATGCCGGGCTTTCGCGCCTGGCTCGACAAAAGCCTGGCCAATAAGACCGCGCTGCTGACGGCCGAGGAAGAGGCGGTGCTGACTGCCGCCAATGGCGGCGCGGCGCTGGATTGCGCTCGGGCTTTGGCGGACCGCGCCTGGCTCAAGCAGGAGGCACTCTCCCGCGCCTTGGGGCCCATGCTGATCCGGCTTGGCGCGCAATACCTGTTGAAGGAAGCACCGGCGGGCAGGGCAGGGCGCGCGCTGGACCCCGTGGCGCATTTCCACCTCTCCAATGGCGCGCGCGTCGAAAGGCTGAATTGGCGGGCTGACGTCTCGGAGAATGGTCTCCGCCAATCCTGCGGGTTGATGGTGAATTACCTCTATGATCCGGCCTCCATCGAAAACAACCACGAAGCCTATGTCGGGGATGGCCAGCGCGCGGCCTCGGGCGGGCTGAAGCGGCTGATCCGGGCCTGAAATCCCCTCTTTCGCCGGCAGGACCAAACCGCCATATTCAGCCGAACTTGTCGGGGGGATGGATCATGACAGTGCAAGGCAAGGGCAAGGCCCGCCATTTGCCGGGTAGCGCCCGGCGGACGGAAATGCTGCATGCGCTAGAGAGGAAGCTGCTTTGGCTTTCCTCCTGGATGATCCATCACGCCAATCATATCCGCCCCAATCGGGATGGGCTGAAGGTGGGCGGGCATCAGGCGTCTTGCGCTTCCTGCATTTCCATCCTGACTGCGCTTTACTTTGACATTCTGAAACCAGCCGACCGCGTGGCGGTGAAGCCGCATGCGGGGCCGGTTTTCCACGCCATCAATTACCTGCTTGGGCGGCAGCAACGGGAAAAGCTGGAAACGCTGCGCCAATTCGGCGGTATCCAACCCTATCCGTCGCGCGTGAAGGACGGTTCTGAGGTGGATTTTTCCACCGGTTCGGTCGGGCTTGGTGTCGCGCTCGCGTCTTTTGGCTCGCTCGTGCAGGATTACGTTCATCTGCACCGCATGGCGCCAGAGGGTATTCCGCCTGGCCGCCATGTGGCCGTGGTGGGCGATGCGGAATTGGATGAGGGCAATATCTATGAAGCCCTTTTGGAAGGCTGGAAGCACGATATCCGCAATGTCTGGTGGGTGGTGGATTACAACCGCCAATCGCTCGATTCCGTTGTGCCGGACAGGCTTTTTGGCCGGATCGAGGGCCTGTTCCGCGATATGGGCTGGAATGTCGTCACGCTCAAATACGGCCGCAGGCTGGAAGCGGCCTTTGCGCGGCCAGATGGCGATCAATTGCGGCGCTGGATTGATGATTGCCCGAATAGCCTCTACGCCGCACTCACCTTCCAGGGTGGTGCTGCGTGGCGTGCGGCGATCCTGGCCGAGCTTGGCCGCGTTGCCGGCATTCGCGCCATCATTGACCCGCTTTCGGATGATGAGCTTTCCGCGCTCATGACCAATCTGGGCGGGCATGACATTGAAACCCTGACCGAGGCCTTCCGCGCCCAGGACGCGGCGGGCGACCAGCCCACTTGCTTCATTGCCTATACCATCAAGGGCATGGGCCTGCCCTTTGCCGGGCATAAGGACAACCACGCCGGGCTGATGACGAAGGAGCAGATGGAAGGCTTCCGCGCCGCCATGCGCATCCGCCCCGGCCATGAATGGGATGAATTCGAAGGGTTGGAGGTGCCCGAGGAAGAATTGCGCGACTTCCTGGCCAGCATTGATTTCGCCAAGCCCCTATCCCCCCAGGGCCGTGCCCTGCAATCGCCCGTCATCCATGTGCCGGACCGTTTCCCCACGCCGCGCGTACCGGCGGGGCGCAAGCACTCCACCCAGGCTGCCTTTGGCGAAATCCTGGCCGAGATTGGCCGCGGGCAGGGGGAGAATGCTGAACTTGCGAAGCGCATCGTCACGACCAGCCCTGATGTGACGGTTTCCACCAATCTCGGCCCCTGGGTGAACCGGCGCGGGATTTTCGACCGCCACATGAAGAATGACGTGTTCCGCGATGCCAAGCTGGCCTCGGCCCAGCGCTGGGGCATGTCGCCGGAAGGGCAGCATGTGGAATTGGGGATTGCGGAACAAAATCTGTTCCTGCTGCTGGCGGGGCTGGGCTTGGCCGACAGGCTCTACGGCGCGCGGCTTTTGCCGGTGGGGACGGTTTATGACCCCTTCGTCAATCGTGGCCTGGATGCGCTGATTTATGCCTGCTATCAGGATGCACGGTTTCTTTTGGTTTCAACGCCTTCGGGCCTGACCTTGGCACCAGAAGGCGGCCAGCACCAAAGCGTCAATACGCCTTTGATTGGGATGGCGCAGGATAGGCTGGTTGCCTATGAACCCGCCCATGCCGATGAATTGGCGATCCTGATGCGCCATGCCTTTCATCACATGCAAAAGCCCGATGGCTCGGCGGTCTGGCTTAGGCTTTCCACACGCGGGCTGGAGCAGCCTGAGCGCATTCTGGACCCGGCAGCGGTGATTGCCGGCGCCTATTGGGTGGTGCCGCCGGCACCCGGGGCGGGTTTTGCGCTGGCCTATCAGGGCGCGCTGGAGCCGGAAGCTGCGGCGGCCTTTGCGACGATCAAGGAAGACATCCCCGAAGCCGGGCTTTTGGCCATCACTAGCCCCGACAAGCTGCACACGGATTGGCTCGCGGCACGGCGCAAGGCGCGCGCTGGGTTCGGGGCGCCAAGCTGGATTGAGACCCTGCTGGCGCCGCTGGCCCCTGGCGCTGCCATGGTGACAGTGCTGGATGGCCACCCGGCGGCCCATGCCTGGCTTGGTTCCGTGCGCGGGCAAAAGGTGGTGCCGCTTGGCGTGGACCGCTTCGGCCAGGCCGGCGATATTCCTGACCTTTACCGGGAATATGGGCTGGATGAAGCCGCCATTCTGGATGCCTGCGCCCAGGCTTTGGTGTCTTGAAGTCATTTTGAAATAACCTCACTTGGAAAGCGCCAAGGCATGGGCTAAAGCCCTGCCTCCGATCGCGGCGCGGCGCCGTTCGGCGCGGGCGTGGTGGAATTGGTAGACACGCCGGATTTAGGTTCCGGTGGCGCAAGCCTTGGGGGTTCGAGTCCCTTCGCCCGCACCACCGGCGCCGCCGCGGCCTTTTGTTTCTCTAGCTTGGGATGGACGATCCTCCGATGCAGGTTAATGAGCTCGCGCATGAAGGTTTGAAGCGCGCCTATTCCGTGACGCTTCCGGCGGGCGATATCGCCTCAAGCCGCGAAAAGCGCCTTTCCGAAATCGCCAAGACGGTTTCGCTGCCGGGCTTCCGCCCGGGCAAGGTGCCGCTTTCCATTGTGCGCCAGCGCTACGGCACCGCCGTGATGGGTGAAGTGCTGGAAGAATCCGTGGGCGATGCCTCCCGTAAGGTTGTCAGCGATCGTGGCCTGAAGCCCGCGCTGCAACCTAAGATAGAGGTGACGAATTTCCCCGATGGCGGTGACCTTGAATTCCGCATGGAATTGGAAGTGCTGCCGGATGTGCCGATGCCTGATTTTTCCGGCATTGAGCTGGAACGCCTGCGCGCTGAGCCTTCCGATGAGGAAGTGAGCAAAATCCTGGAAACGCTCGCGACGCGCAATGGCGAATTGACTGACGTGACCGAAGCCCGCCCCGCCACCAAGGGCGAGGTGATGGTGTGCGATTTCGCCGGCTCCGTGGTGCCTGATCTGCTGACCAATGGCCCGGCCCTTGGGGCCGTGCCCGGCATTCCGGGCCAGGCGCCGCGCGGTTGGGAAATTGGGCTTTCGGGCGGCTTGATGTCGGAAATCGCTGCCATCGGAACGGATGAGGCTTTGCCCTATTTCGATCTTCGCGTGAGCGGCACGACCAGTGACGCTGGCTGGGTGCAGGTGTTCCTGGAAGGTGCGAAGGGCATTGCCGCCGCGCCGGGTGCCACGCAAAGCTTGATGGTCAGCACCAAACTGGCTGGCGGCAGCCTGCCGGAAGGCATTCAGGGGAAGCTTGGCTTCAATTTCTATAGCTTGGGCCAGGACAGCGTTGATTTCCTCGATATGCAGCGTGAGGGTTTTGATGTGACGGCCGGGCGCAGCACGCTTGCCTTCACCTTCCCCAACCACGCTGAAATCGGCGCCTGCAGGCCCTTCATTTACCTGCATGGCATGCCGGCGGGTGCGGCGGTGGAATTTACGCTTCGCATCGGCCCGGCGCGGTTGATTGCAGGTACGGAAGAACCCGCACTGGCGCCTTTCGCCGGTGGGTCGGCCAGCGATATGCCGATTGAAGTCGGCGGCCCTGGCTTCATCCCGGGCTTCACCGAACAGATGGAAGGCATGTCCGTTGGCGATAGCCGCGATATCCAGGTGGTCTTCCCGCTGGATTACGGCTCGGCGGAATTGGCTGGCAAGCGCGCGCTATTCTCTATCACGGCGAAAAAGCTGCAGCAGCGCGTGCCGCGCGCCATTGATGATGAATTGGCGAAGACTGTCGGCCAGGCCGATCTTGCCGCCCTGCAAGCCCAGGTGAAAGAAGGCTTGCAGCGCGAATATGACGCCATGTCGCGCATGCGCCTGAAGCGCGCCCTGTTGGACAAGCTTGCCGATCAGGCGAGCTTCCCCGTGCCGGAAGGCATGGTGGAGGGTGAATTCAGCCAGATCTGGCAGCGCGTGGAAGCCGATTTGAAGGCCGGGCGGCTGGATTCCGATGATGCCGGCAAGGATGAGGCCACGCTGCGCGACGAATATCGCGGCATCGCCCAGCGCCGGATCCGGCTTGGCCTGCTGCTGTCCGAGATTGGCCGCAGCAACAACATACAGGTCACACCGGATGAGCTGAGCGGTGCTTTGCGTCAGGAAGCCATGCGTTACCGTGGCCAGGAACAACAGGTGATTGATTTCTTCCGCAAGAATCCCGAAGCGATGGAGAACCTCCGCGCGCCGATTTTTGAAGAAAAGGTGGTGGATTTCATCCTGGAATTGGCGAAGGTTGCCGAACGCCAGGTGAAGCCTGAAGAATTATCGGAACCCTGAGCCGGTCTGCCGGAAAGACTGAAAAGGGCAGGGGGCAACCTCTGCCCTTTTTTTGTTCAGATGGTGCGCTGGCGATTTTTGTCGGGAAATGAAGCGGGTGGCTTGCAGGAAGGCCAAGCCTCGCATAGGTAAGGTGCAAAGAGGCGTCGCGGTTTTAACCGCCATGAAAAAGGGGGGCGTGGTTCTGGTGTCTGACACCATCCTTGAAACGGAAGGGCTTACCAAGGAATTTCGGGGCTTCGTCGCGGTCAGCGACGTGAACCTGAACGTCCGCCGGGGCACCATCCATGGCTTGATCGGCCCGAATGGCGCCGGGAAGACCACTTGCTTCAATATGCTGACGAAATTCCTGCCGCCGACGCGTGGCGCCATCCGTTATGATGGTCGCGACATCACGGGCATGAAGGCAGCCGAGGTGGCCAGGCTTGGCCTGGTGCGGAGTTTTCAGATCTCCGCCGTGTTCCCGCATCTGACCGTGCTTGAAAATGTGCGCGTTTCCTTGCAACGCGCCCGTGGCGGTTCTTTCGATTTCTGGCGTTCCGATTCGGTCTTGCGCAAGTTTGATGCGCGGGCTGAGGAATTGCTGGCCGATGTGGGCCTGACCGAATGGATGCATCTGACCGCGGGTGAATTGCCCTATGGGCGCAAGCGCGCCTTGGAAATTGCAACCACGCTGGCACTTGATCCGGTCATGATGCTGCTGGATGAACCAACGGCGGGCATGGCGCATGATGATGTGGACCGGGTGGTGGCGCTGGTGAAGCGTGTATCCGTGGGCCGCACCATTCTGCTGGTGGAACACAACCTTAGGGTCGTGCAAGGGCTTTGCGATACCATCACCGTGCTCGCGCGCGGCAGTGTGCTGGCGGAAGGCGACTACGCCGCCGTATCGCGCAACCCGGATGTGATTGCTGCCTATCTTGGTTCGGAAGCCCCGACGGAGGCCGCCCATGGCTGATGTGATGACAGCGCCCGCCGGCGCCAAGGCGAGCACTGGCGCGCTGATGGAAATTCGCGGGCTTGAGGCCTGGTATGGCGAAAGCCACGTATTGCACGGCGTGGATATTGATATCCGCGAAGGCGAAGTGGTGACGCTGCTTGGCCGCAACGGCGCGGGCAAGACATCCACCTTGCGTTCCATCATGGGGCTGGTGCCGCGCCGCACCGGTTCGGTGAAGTATGACGGCAAGGAATTCGTCAATGCGCGCCCCGATGTGATTGCGCGTGCCGGCATTGCCTATTGCCCTGAGGAGCGCGGCATTTTTGCCTCGCTCGATGTCACGGAAAATCTGATGCTGCCGCCAACGGTGCGCCCGGGTGGGATGCCCTTGGATGAAATCTACACCCTGTTTCCTAATTTGAAGGAGAGGGCGCGCAGCCAAGGCACGAAGCTTTCGGGTGGTGAGCAGCAGATGCTGGCCATTGCGCGCATTCTGCGTACCGGCGCGCGGCTTTTGCTGCTGGATGAGCCCTCAGAAGGTCTGGCGCCGGTGATTGTGCAGCAGATCGGGCGCACCATCCGCGAATTGAAGAAGCGCGGCTTTACCGTGCTGTTGGTGGAGCAGAATTTCCGTTTCGCGCAGACGGTCGCTGATCGGCATTACGTGATGGAACATGGTCGCGTGGTGGATATGGTTGCGAATGAGGACCTGAATGCCTCGCTAGATCGGTTGCATCAGTATCTCGGGGTATAACCCAAACTGCGCTGTTTGCGGGCGCGGCAAACAAAAAGGGGCGACAACAAATGAGCTTTTCACGTCGTAATGTTCTGGCCGGTTCAGCCGGCGCCGCGGCCCTTGGTGGCCTCCCTTATCGCAGCGCCAAGGCGCAGGCTGCCAATACCATCAAGATTGGCGTGCTGAACGACATGTCCGGCATGTATCGTGATATTTCGGGCATGAGTTCGGTGGCCTGCGCGCGCGCGGCGGTTCAGGAATTCGCGGGCCGCGGCTTCAATATCGAAGTGCTGGCGGCTGACCATCAGAACCGCGCGGATGTCGGTGTGAATATCGCGCGGCAATGGATTGATCGCGAAGGCGTGGATGTGTTGCTGGATGTCACCACATCCTCGGTGGCGCTGGCGGTTTCCGATATTTGCCGTGAGAAGAACAAGGTTCACATCAACGCCAGCGCCGCCACCAGCGACCTGACCGGCGCGCGCTGCAACGCCAATACGGTGCACTGGACCTATGATACCTGGATGCTCGCCAAATCCACCGGTGGCGCGATGGTGCGCGCGGGTGGCGATAGCTGGTTTTTCATCACCGCGGATTACGCCTTCGGCCATGCGCTGGAACGTGACACCGGCACCTTCATCCGTGCCGCTGGCGGGCGCGTGCTGGGCCAGGTGCGCACCCCCTTCCCGGGCACGACTGATTTCTCATCTTTCCTCGTGCAGGCCCAAGCCTCACGCGCCAAGGTGATTGGCCTCGCGAATGCAGGTTCCGATACCACCAATTGCGTGAAACAGGCCGCTGAATTCGGCATTACGCGGCGCGGCATCAAGATCGCCTCACTGCTGATGTTCATCAATGATGTGCATGCGCTTGGGCTGGCAACGGCGCAGGGCTTGGTGCTGACCGAAACCTTCTATTGGGATTTGAACGACGCAACGCGCCGCTTCACCAACCGGGTGCGTTCGGCCATGTCGCCCAATATGCCGGCCATGACCCATGCGGGCACCTATGCTGGCGCGCTGCATTACCTGAAGGCGGTTGCTGATATGGGGCCGGCCGCAGCCAAGGCCGATGGCGCCGCTGCGGTGGCGCGCATGAAGGCGATCCCCACGGATGATGATTGCTTCGGCAAGGGCAGCATCCGCGCCGATGGCCGCAAGCTGCACCCGGCCTATCTGTTCGAAGTGAAGACACCGGCGGAAAGCCGCGGTCCTTGGGACTACTACAAGCTTTTGCAAACCACACCGGGTGATGAAGCCTTCCGGCCTTTGGCTGAAGGCAATTGCCCGCTGGTGCGCAGCTGAACTCATAACAACATCGCTTGAGGGAGATGAAAATGCAGGTTTCACGTCGGAATATCCTCGCCGGAGCAGCCGCCACTGGTGCGCTGCCGCTCTCTCTCGCCCGCGCGCAGGCGGCGAATACCATTCGCATTGGTGTCATGACTGATATGTCAGGCACCTATCGCGACAATACGGGCCCGACTTCGGTTGCTGCCGCGCGCGAAGCCGCTTCCGAATTCGGCGCAAGCCATGGTTTCCGTATAGAAATCATCGAGGCTGATCACCAGAACCGCCCGGATGTCGGCGTCAATCTGGCGCGGCAATGGTATGACCAGGGCGTGGACCTGATCATTGATGTGCCGACTTCTTCCGTGGGTCTCGCCGTCTCCGGCGTCGCGCGGGAAAAGAACAAGGCCTATATCAATGTCGGTTCAGCCACGGCTGACATGACCGGTGCGCAATGCAGCCCGAATACTATTCATTGGGCCTATGATACCTTCATGTTGGCACGCTCAACCGGTGGCGCCACTGTGCGCGCGGGTGGGGATACGTGGTTCTTCATCACCGCTGACTACGCCTTTGGCCATGCGCTGGAACGCGATACGGCGAATTTTGTGCGTAGCGCTGGTGGGCGCATTTTGGGTCAGGTGCGCACACCTTTCCCTGGCACCACCGATTTCTCGGCTTTCCTCCTGCAGGCGCAGGCTTCCCGCGCCAAGGTCATTGGCCTTGCGAATGCTGGCGCCGATACGCAGAATTGCGTGAAGCAAGCGGCGGAATTCGGCCTGACGCGGCGCGGCATCAAGCTTGCCTCCTTGCTGCTGTTCGTGAATGACGTGCATGGCATGGGGCTGCAAACGGCGCAGGGGCTGGTCTGCACCGAAAGCTTCTATTGGGATCTGAATGACAAGACCCGCGCCTGGACGGAACGGATGCTGCGCCGCATTCCGAACAACTACCCGAACATGATCCATGCCGGCGTGTATTCGGGAACGCTGCACTTCCTGAAGACTGTAGCGGCCATGGGCGTGCCCGCAGCCAAGGCGTCCGGGCTTGACCTGGTGAACCGGATGAAGGCGCAGCCTTCGGAAGATGAACTGTTCGGTAAGGCTACCATCCGTCCGGATGGACGGCGCCTGATCCCTTCCTACCTGTTTGAGGTAAAGACGCCCGCCGAAAGCACGAAGCCGTGGGATTACTACAAGCTTCTGCAAACCACGCCGGCCGAGGAAGCCTTCCGCCCGATCGGTGAAGGCGGCTGCGCCCTGGTCCGTTCCTGAGTGCAACAAAAAAAGGTGAGGAAGCGTCATGACAAGAACGAGGCGTAGCGTTCTCGGGGGTGCCGCTGCTGGCGGCGCTGCCCTTGGTGGCTTGCCATGGCGCTCTGCCCGCGCGCAGGCCGCGAATACCATCCGAATCGGCGTGCTGAACGACATGTCCGGGCCTTACCGCGACATCAGCGGCCCCTATGGTTTGGAGTGTACGCGCCAGGCGGTTCAGGAGTTCGGCAATCGCGGCTTCAATGTCGAAATCATCAATGCCGATCACCAAAACCGTCCTGATGTTGGCGTGAATATTGCCCGCCAATGGTATGATCAGGGCGTGGACATGGTCATTGATGTGCCGACATCTTCGGTCGGGCTCGCGGTAGCCAATATCGCGCGGGAAAAGAACAAGGTCTGCGTCAATACCGGTTCCGCGACATCCGACCTGACTGGCCCGGCCTGCACGCCCAATACCGTGCATTGGATGTATGATACCTATATGCTGGCGAAATCCACTGGTGGCGCCATGGTGCGCGCGGGTGGCGATAGCTGGTTCTTCATCACCGCCGATTACGCCTTTGGTCATGCTCTGGAACGCGATACGGCGAATTTCGTGCGGAATGCCGGTGGCCGTGTGATGGGGCAGGTGCGTTATCCCTTCCCGGCGACGACTGATTTCTCATCCTTCCTGGTGCAGGCGCAGGCTTCGCGAGCGAAGGTGATCGGCATGGCCAATGCCGGGGCGGATACAATCAATACCGTGAAGCAGGCGGCGGAGTTTGGTATTACGCGCCGTGGCGTGAAGCTTGCGGCGCTGCTGATGTTCCTTCCAGATGTGCATGCGCTTGGCCTGCAAACCGCGCAGGGGCTGATCCTGACAGAAAGCTTCTATTGGGATTTGAATGACCGCACGCGCGCCATTTCTGAAAGGCTGCGCCCGAGGTTGCGCGATGTACGGCCCAATATGGCGTCCATCGCCAATTACTCCGGCGCGCTGCATTACCTGAAGGCGATTGCCGATATGGGTGTGCCTGCTTCCAAGGCATCCGGTGCTGAGGTTGTGGCCCGCATGAAGGCTATCCCCTGCGATGATGACGCCTTCGGCCCAGGCACTATCCGCGCCGATGGTCGCAAGCTTTGCCCTTCCTACCTGTTTGAGGTGAAGGCGCCTTCCGAAAGTCGCGGGCCTTTTGATTACTATAAGCTGCTGCAAACCACGCCGGCGGACGAAGCGTTCCGCCCGATGAATGAGGGCAATTGCCCCATGATCCGGGCCTGACATGACACTTGGCCTATCCACTTCGCGCCCCGCCCATGGCATCCGCCATGGGGCGTCGGTGCCCTGAGGGAAATTCTCCGCATGGATGAGATATTCGGCATACCGACGCCGCTGCTGTTTGGACAGCTTCTGCTCGGATTGATCAATGGCGCCTTCTACGCGATGCTATCACTCGGCCTTGCGGTGATTTTTGGGCTGCTCAATATCATCAACTTCACCCATGGCGCGCAATTCATGATGGGCGCCTTCGTGGCATGGATGCTGCTGCATTATCTGGGCATCGGCTATTGGTGGGCGCTGCTCCTCTCGCCATTGCTGGTGGGGCTCACGGGGGTGATATTGGAACGAACAATGATCTGTCGACTTTACAAGATGGATCATTTGTACGGCATGCTACTAACCTTCGGGTTATCACTGATCCTTGAAGGTATATTCCGCAATCAATACGGCTCATCCGGTATGCCGTATCGCATTCCGCCGGAACTCTCGGGCGCTTGGGATCTCGGCTTCATGTTCATGCCGGTCTATCGCGGTTGGGTCGTTGTGTTTGCGCTTTTTGCCTGCATCACCACCTGGCTCGTGATCGAAAAGACCCGACTCGGCGCCTATCTGCGCGCGGCGACGGAAAACGCGCCGCTGGTACAGGCCTTTGGCGTGAATGTGCCGCGCATGATCACACTGACCTATGGCGCTGGTGTTGCGCTGGCCGCGCTGGCCGGCGTGCTGGCCGCGCCCATTTATTCGGTCAATCCGCAAATGGGCACCAATCTTATCATCGTGGTGTTTGCGGTGGTGGTGATCGGCGGCATGGGCTCCATTCTGGGTTCCGTGCTGACCGGCTTCGGGCTTGGCATTATTGAAGGTCTGACCAAGGTTTTCTATCCGGAAGCCTCGGCCACCGTCATCTTCATCATCATGGTTATTGTCTTGCTGGCGCGTCCTGCCGGCCTTTTCGGGAGGGCGTGATCCATGGCCGGTCAATCCATGACAAGCAGCAGCGTGCCTGCGGGACCGCAGGAAGAAATCTTCGGCTTCACCAAGGCACAATTCATCGCGCTTTGCGTGATGTTCGTGGCCCTGGTGGTGGCTCCCTTCTTCCTTTACCCCGTCTTTTTGATGAAGCTGCTCTGCTTCGCGATTTTTGCGTGCGCCTTCAATCTGCTGATTGGCTATGTGGGGCTGACTTCCTTCGGCCACGCCGCCTATTTCGGTATGGGCAGCTATATTGCTGCGCATAGCGCCAAGGTTTGGGGGCTGACGCCGGAGCTTTCCATCCTTGTCGGCGCGCTTTTGGCTGGCGTTCAGGGGGCGATTTTTGGCTGGATCGCCATTCGTCGCCAGGGCATCTACTTCGCCATGATCACCCTGGCGCTGGCGCAGATGATCTACTTCTTCTGTCTGCAAGCGCCCTTCACCGGCGGCGAGGATGGCATCCAGGCAGTGCCGCGCGGCCATCTTTTTGGCGTGATCAGCCTTGCCAATGACATGACGATGTATTGGTTTGTCGCGATTGTGTTCGTCGCCTGCTTCCTGCTGATCCACCGCATTGTGCATTCGCCCTTCGGCCAGGTCCTGAAAGCCATTCGTGAGAATGAACCGCGCACCACCTCGCTTGGTTACCGGACGGATGACTATAAGCTGGTGGCCTTCATCCTTTCCGCCACGCTTGCCGGCGTTGCGGGGGGCACCAAGTCGCTGGTGTTTGGCATTGCGACACTGACTGATGTGCATTGGTCCATGTCGGGTGAGGTGCTGCTGATGACCCTGGTGGGTGGGCTTGGCACGGTTTTCGGCCCCATGATCGGCGCTGCCGTGATTGTCGCCATGCAGAACTACCTGGCGGAAATGGGCGCCTGGGTCACCGTGATCCAGGGTGTGATCTTCATTGCTTGCGTGCTGGCCTTCCGGCGCGGCATTGTGGGCGAGATCGGCAATCTGCTGCGCGTGCGCCTGTAAGCGGCTGAGCTTTCCTGAAACAGGGCGCCTCTGCTGCGGTTTGCGGCAGGGGCGCTTTGCTTTTGGGCATGGCGTATCGCTTCTGGGGCGCGCCTCGTCTCAGCAGGGCTTGCGAAAGCGGCGCTTTGGGGGTTTCTAGGCGGGTGATGAAGCCACCCATTTCCGCCATCGGGATTTCCCTGTGAGCACGCCGGTTCTGGACGTGTCCGGGCTTAGTCTTGGCTTTCGCCAGGATGGGCGGATGCTCGACATTCTGGACGCCATTTCCTTTCGCGCCGAAGCCGGCAAGACGCTCGCGATTGTGGGTGAAAGCGGCTGCGGGAAATCTGTGGCATCGCTGGCTATCATGGGGCTGCTGCCAGAGAATGCAGAAGTGTCTGGCAGCGCGCGGCTGATGGGCCGCGATTTACTCGGCATGTCCACGGAAGAACGCCGGGCGTTGCGCGGCGCCGAAATGGCGATGATTTTTCAGGAACCCATGACCAGCCTGAACCCTGCCTTTACTGCCGGTGAACAAGTGGCCGAGGCTTTGCGCCTGCATCAGCGCCTGGACCGTGATGCGGCCTTCAAGGCGGCTATCGCGATGCTGGAGAAGGTGCGCATACCCGATGCGGCGCGGCGCGCGCGGCAATACCCCCATCAGCTTTCAGGCGGCATGCGTCAGCGCGTGATGATCGCGATTGCACTCGCCTGCCGGCCCAAGCTGCTGATTGCCGATGAACCGACCACGGCCTTGGATGTGACGGTGCAGGCGCAAATCCTGGCGCTGCTGGATGATCTGAAGCGGGAGACTGGCACGGCGGTTATCCTGATCACGCATGATCTTGGCGTGGTGGCGGATCATGCCGATGATGTGGTGGTAATGTATGCCGGGCGTGTGGCGGAACAGGCGCCAGCTTCAACGCTATTTGCGCGGCCAGAGCATCCCTACACCGTCGGGTTGCTGGGCGCGGCGCCAGGGGCGGGCAGGCCCGGCGAAAGGCTGGCCAGCATTGAAGGCACCGTGCCGGATTTGCGCGCGCCGCCGCCCGGTTGCCGCTTCGCGCCGCGCTGCCCGTTTGCCGTTGCGCGCTGCGCTGAAGGCGCGCCACCGCTGGCTGAAGTTGCGCCTGGGCATTTCAGCGCCTGCCTGCGCGCGCCGCTCGATGGCATGCTGGGGGTGGCGGCATGACCGCGCTTTTGGAATTGCGCGATGTAGTCAAGCATTTCCCGGTGCGTGATGCTTTGGGCCGGCGCGCAGGTGCAGTGCATGCGGTGGATGGCGTTTCGCTCTCGGTCGCGGAAGGTGAGGTGCTGGCCATTGTCGGTGAAAGCGGTTGCGGTAAATCTACGCTTGGGCGCGTGATGCTGCGCCTGATTGAACCGGATAGCGGTGCGGTGCGGTTTGCTGATGAGGACCTCGCCAGCCTTTCGCCATCCGCCTTGCGCGCACGCAGGCGCGATATGCAGATCATCTTCCAGGACCCTTTCGGCAGCCTCGATCCCCGCATGACGGTCGCGCAGGCCATTGCTGAGCCACTACGGTTGCATCGCTTGGTGCCGCGTGGCCAGGAAGCGGCGCGCGTTGCAGAATTGCTGACGCGCGTTGGCTTGCGGCCCGAAAATGCCGGACGCTGGCCGCATGAATTCTCTGGTGGGCAGCGCCAGCGCATCGCCATTGCCCGCGCTCTGGCCAGCAACCCACGCCTGATCATTGGCGATGAACCTGTCAGCGCCTTGGATGTTTCCGTGCAGGCGCAGGTGATCAATCTGCTGCGTGATCTGATCCGCGATTTGCGCCTGACCTTTGTGCTGGTCAGCCATGATCTTGGCGTGGTGCGCCATGTCGCGGACCGGGTTGCGGTGATGTATCTTGGCCGCATTGTCGAAGAAGGCCCGGCAGAGGATGTGCTGGGCGCGCCGCGCCACCCCTATACGCGCGCCCTGGTCGCCGCCATGCCGGGCGCGCAGACAAAAACACCGCCTTTGGAAGGCGATGTGCCAAGCCCGATCGCGCCGCCTGCTGGCTGTCGGTTCCATACGCGCTGCGCCTTTGCTGCCGAACATTGCCGCGCTGAAACGCCGCGACTTGAAGGTGGGGGCCACGCAGTGGCCTGCCATTTTGCCGAAAGCCTGCCGCCGCCCGCTGAGCGCATTGCCGCACTCGGCGGCGGGGAAAGACTGGCAAGGCTGCAATCCTTTTTCCGGGGCAATGCCCCGCAACCCAACGGGATGGGAGACCAAGCATGAAAACCATGATCCGCGCTGCCTTGGCCGCTTTTGGTGTGTTGGCCGTCGCCGCAGCACCCGCAAGCGCACAGCATTTGCGCATTGCGCTGAAGGAAGACCCCGATATTCTGGACCCCACTTTGTCGCGCACTTTTGTCGGGCGCATTGTCTATGCAGCGCTGTGCGACAAGCTTTTTGATATCAATGAAAAGCTGGAAATCGTGCCGCAATTGGCAACCGGCCATCGCTGGGAAGACCCGCGCAACCTGATCATTACCCTGCGCGAAGGCGTGCGCTTTCACGACAATGAAGTGATGGATGCAGAGGCTGTGAAGTATTCCCTGCTGCGACATTTGACCTTGCAGGGCAGTTTCCGCCGCAGCGAAATCGCCGATATGGAAACGGTGGAAGTGGTGGACCCGCTCACGATCCGTATTCGCCTGAAGGGGCCATCGGCTTCCTTCCTCGCGGCGCTCACGGACCGCGCCGGCATGCCAGTCAGCCCCAAGGCAGCCGAAGCGCTGGGGCGCAATTTCGGCACGCGCCCGGTTTGCACAGGGCCATTTCGCTTTGTGGAGCGTGTGGCGCAGGAACGCATTGTTGCTGAACGCTTCCCCGAATATTGGGATGCGCGGAATATCCATATCGCGCGCGTCACCTATCTGCCGATCCCGGACAACACAGTGCGCTTGGCCAATTTGCAATCCGGCGCGGTGGAATTCGCCGAGCGGATGGAACCTGATGACATGAAGCCCATCCAGCGCAGCCGTAATCTGCGCGCCGTTGCGGTGGATGAGCTTGGCTATCAAAGTATCAGCATCAATACCGGCAATGGCGAACGCGCCAATACGCCCTTCGGGCGCGATGCGCGCATCCGCCGCGCCTTTGAATTGGCGATTGATCGCGCCGCGGTGAACCAGGTTGTCTATGAAGGCATGTATGTGCCAACCCGCCAGCCCTTCCCGCCGGCGAGCCCCTTTCACGTGCGTGATTTCCCGCCCACCACGCGCGATCTGGCGCGCGCGCAAGCGCTGCTGCGTGAAGCGGGTGCCACGCTGCCAGTCACCATTGAAATGACCGTGCCCAACAATCCTGACCTGCGGCAGGTGGGCGAAGTCATTCAGGCGATGGTGAAGGAAGCGGGTTTCGATCTGCGTCTGCGCGCCATGGAATTTGCCTCATCCCTGCAAGCCGCGGCGCGCGGCGAGTTCGAGACCTATCTGGTCGGCTGGTCGGGTCGCACCGATCCGGATGGCAATATCTTCAGCTTTACGCGCACTGGCGGCGGGCAGAATGATGGCCGCTATTCCAATGCTGAAGTGGATCGGCTGTTGGATGAAGCACGCACGGAATTGGATTTGGCCAAGCGCCAGGCGCTGTATGCTCGCGCCGCGCGCATCGCCTATGGCGATGATGTCCACCGCATTTATCTTTGGCACCGCAAGAACATCATGGCCCATAGCGCGCGGCTGACGGGTTATCGGCCCATCGCGGATGGCCTGGTGCGGCTGCAAGGCGTGCGGTTGCAGTAGTCGCCATGTGGGTCTGGCTTCTCAAGCGGATTGGGCAGGTTCTGCCCACGCTTTTCATCCTCTCCATCCTGATCTTCGGGTTGCAGCAATTGATGCCCGGCGATCCGGCGCTGATCCTGGCAGGGGAAGAACGCGGCGACCCGCAAGTGCTCGCGCAAATCCGTGCGGAGCTCAGGCTTGATCGGCCGATCTACGAACAATACCTTTATTGGATCGGCAATGTGCTGACGGGCGATTTCGGCTTTTCCTGGCGCATCAGGATGCCCGTCAGCCAACTTATTCTGGATAAGCTGCCAGTCACCGCGCAGCTTGCCGCCATGTCCTTCATCATTGCGGTGCTGATCGGCGTGCCGGCGGGTATTATCTCTGCCATGAAGCGCGATAGGCCCGCGGATTGGGTGGCGAATGGTGTTGCGCTGTTTGGTATTTCCACACCGAATTTCTGGCTCGGCATTATGATGATTTTGTTCTTCAGTGTGGAATTAGGTTGGTTGCCGCCATCAGGCTATGTGCCGCTGACCGAGGATTTCTGGCAATCCATTGCCACCACCATCATGCCGGCTTTCGTGCTGGGCTCGGGCGTTGCCTCGGTACTGATGCGCCATACGCGTGCTGCGATGCTGACAGCGCTGTCGCAGGATTACGTGCGCACGGCGCGCGCCAAGGGGCTGCGCGAAAGGGTCGTTGTCTGGAAACATGCGCTGCGCAACGCGCTGATCCCGGTGGTGACCTTGGGCGCGATTGAATTCGGGCGACTGCTGGCGGGTGCCGTGTTGACCGAACAGGTCTTCACCATTCCTGGCTTCGGCAAGCTGATTGTGGATGCGGTGTTCAACCGTGACTATCCGGTGGTGCAGGGTGTTGTGCTGGCGACCGCCTTGATTTTCGTTTTGCTCTCCCTGGTGGCTGATTTGCTTTACATGGCGATCAATCCAAGGCTGCGTCAGGCATGAACGCCGCCGCCATCAGCATGGGTGAAAGCCCCACGCGCCGCGCGCTGAAGCGGTTTTTCCGCCACAAGCTTGCGGTGTTTGGCCTGGTGGTGGTGATTGCCTTTGTGCTGATGGCGCTGCTGGCGCCCTTCATCGCGCCTTATGATCCGCTGCAAACAAGCTGGACCCGCATCCGCAAGCCGCCATCCGCCGAGCATTGGTTCGGCACGGATGAAAACGGCCGCGATGTGCTTTCGCGCGTGATATGGGGTGCCCGGGCTTCGCTGATGGCCGGCGTGATTTCCGTGCTTGGTGCCTTGTTCATCGGCGTGCCACTTGGCTTGCTCGCAGGCTTGATTGGCGGCTGGGTGGATGGGCTGATATCGCGCGTGGCGGATGCCATGCTGTCCGTGCCCTTTCTGATTCTGGCGATTGCGCTGGCGGCCTTTCTGGGACCCGCCTTGGAAAATGCCATGCTCGCCATTGCCATCACCGCGTCACCAGTTTTTGTGCGGCTCACGCGCGGCATGGCACTTGATGCGAAATCAACCGATTGGGTGGAAGCAGCGCGCGCACTTGGCAACCCGCCCTGGCGCATCGGGCTTTTTCATGTGCTGCCGAATATCATCCCGCCCTTGCTTGTGCAGGCAAGCCTTGCCATTGCGGAGGCGATCATCGCCGAAGCATCGCTTTCCTTCCTGGGGCTTGGGCAGCAACCGCCGGCACCTTCCTGGGGGTCCATGCTGAATAGCGCGCAACGGTTTTTGACTCAGGCGCCCTGGCTTTCCATCATTCCCGGGTTGGCGATTTTCGTGGTGGTGCTGGCTTTCAATTTGGTGGGCGATGGGCTGCGCGATGCGCTGGACCCAAGGGCGGATCGGAAGTGATGGAAATACGCGGCGCGCCTGGGCATTTGCCGCGCGGGCGGCGCATTTACGCCATTGGCGATATCCACGGCTCGCTGCCGCAACTGCGCGATCTGCACACGCAAATTGCCGAGGATTTGCGCCGCCGCCCGGTGGCTTCCGCCATGCTGATCCATCTGGGTGATTACGTAGATAAGGGGCCGGATTCCCGTGGCGTGGTGGATTACCTTTCTGGCGGTGATCCCATTCCCGGCCTGCCCACGCTGCATCTGATGGGCAATCATGAGGAAACCATGCTGAGTGCGCTTTCGGGTGATGGCGCGGCGGCAGCGGATTGGCTTTGGGGTGGGGGCAGGGCGACGCTTGATTCCTGGGGTGTGGCGCCCGATGCGCCGCGCGATGCCTGGCCCGAGGCGATTGCCGCGCATCAGCGCCGCTTCCTGCGGGATTTGGCGCTTTGGCATGAGGAAGGCGGCTACCTGTTTGTCCATGCCGGTATTCGCCCAGGTATCGCGCTGGCAGACCAATCGCGCGAGGATTTGCTCCGCATCCGGCATGATTTTCTGAACAGCCCGCGTGATCATGGCTTTGTGGTGGTGCATGGGCATACGGCGGGGTTTATGCCGGTGGTGCGGGAAAACCGCATTTGCATTGATACCGCCGCCTGGTCCGGCGGGGGGCTGACGGCGGTGATGTTGGAAGGGGAGAGCCTCGCGTTTTTGCAGGCGAAGTGAGTTTTTTGGTCGCTGATAACCGGGTTTGCTAAAAATTACTCAAAAACAATGTCTATGAGCTTTCACTACACTGGCGCAATGTGACAAAAAAACACGCGAAGCACTACTAATTTCACACTTTTATTACACTTGTTTTTCTTGACAGGCCATGAATACAATCATAGGTGGAATTAGAAGTTAATCCATCAATGGAGAGTTCCTATGGCCACGATTTTCGGAACATCATCAATCGACAATCTATTTGGTACGGCAGGTGCAGATTCTTTGGTGAGCCTTGCCGGGAATGATGTTTTGTTCGGTGGCGCCGGTAGCGATACTTTTGATGGAGGCGTTGGCTCCGACACGGCAAATTATGCGGGACTTGGAACGGCCATCACGCTTCGCGATCAGGGACGCGTTGATAAGGGCGTCTTTGGTTCGGACCGTCTTGAGAACATGGAGAAGATTATCGGAGCCGTTGGATTTAGAAATGTCATTGATGGCACTGTCTCAGGTAGCCAGGTGACAAATTTCTTTGTCGATCTCGGCGGCGCTGTCCCTAGCTTGATAGTCAACAATATCCCTGGGCTTGGCTCTGCAAGCTTTCAAGTTGTCAATTTTGTTGATGTGATTGGGACAGCCAATAATGATACGTTGCTCGGTGATGCGCAGGCTAATCTTCTCTCGGGTGCTGGCGGCGACGATTCACTGAATGGTCGCGCGGGCAACGATATTCTTCAAGGCGGCACCGGTAGTGATACGCTGAATGGTGGCGATGGCTTTGACACAGCGAATTATGCGGAGCTAGGCGGGCCTATTTCGCTTCTGTCCCAGGGCATCGTCAGCAAGGGCACTTTGGGTCAAGATCAGATTTTTGGGATGGAGCGCATTATCGGTGCTGTTAGTGCCAGAAACGTTATTGATGGCACTGTTTCAGGTGAACAGACGACGAGCTTCTTTGTCGATCTCGGCGCCACTAACCCTAGTTTGGTGATTAACAATATCCCACGGGTTGGTTCTGCAACATTTGAAATCTTCAATTTCGTCGATGTGATTGGCACAAGCAATAGCGATACGCTTGTTGGTGATGCGCAGGCCAATATACTTGCAGGTGCTGGCGGTAACGACACGCTAAATGGCGGCGCGGGTAACGACATACTTGTTGGCGGAAGCGGCAACGATACTCTTGATGGTGGCGCTGGAGACGATCAGCTGACCGGCGGCTTGGGCAGTGACAGCCTGATGGGCGGCCTGGGCGTAGATTTGGTGGACTATTTTGGACAGGCTTCGGCAGTCACGGTCAGTCTTGTCAGC
>JADCGA010000015.1 GCA_020249265.1 Roseomonas sp. | reverse complement strand
GCCCCATTCGAGCCTTGACCGGCAGACGCCGGACGAGGCCTATTTCAACGTGCGGCCATCAATCCCGATGGCGGCCTAACCAAGGCAGGAAGCCACTTAGGAAACGCCCAGGAAATGTTCAAATAAACCGAGCCAGTTCTAACATCAGCAAGGCATCAGGGCTGTTGCGGCGATTACCAAAGCCGTTATCCGTCAGCACCCAGTAATGGCCAGGCTCATTCGCCACCGGCTTGATGCCCGAAAAGCCTTGGACAGGTTGACCAATGAAGGGGAAGGCAATGCCGGTCTGCCGATTGCCGTGCATCGCGCCCGTATCACCCATGACGCTACCGGGCGCATCCACACGGATATTGCCCGGGCCTGCGAACTTACCGGATACCAGCGCATCGCGTGGCGCATCCGCCGGTGGCACAACCATTGTGAAGGCAGGCAGTATTGCGTGCCCTGTCAGGGTTGCCTCAAAGCGCTGATCCGCAAATGCGGGCGCAGATAGGCAAAGGACGGAAGAGAGAAAAAGAACGCGCAGCTTAACCATGTTCAAACCCCTTTAAGGAACCGAAGGGGCGCTATCACTGCACTATGACAGGGCAACGACTGAATGATTGCAAAGTGATTAAAGCACGGGAGTGGGCTTCCTAGCAGAAACGCAGTTCCGCATCGCGCGTCAGAATCACCATAACCCGGGACGTGTTGGGCACCATGTCGTCCAGTGCTTGGATTTCCGCTCAGGCCCCAGATGGCTCAAAGGGGTTGAGGACGCGAACCCCGAAGCCAGCTACTTCAGTGGCGTTGCGCGTTACCAGTACCAAGCCATGTACGCTCGCGGTCGCAGCTAGAAGCGCGTCCACCACGTGCACAGAGCGAATGGCCGAGATCCGGCCCCAGCTTTCTGCCACGGCAGCGTCAATACCCAGTATGCGCGGCCCAAACGCCTGCATAATTGCTTGCAGCCACGCTTCAAGCGCGCGCGCCTTATCCAGATCTCGGGTCCGAACAGCTTCGACGCCCCTTCTGATCTCGCCGATGGTGAGCGTACTGAGGAAAAGGTCCCGATCCTCGACGCCGGACCACCATGCCGCAACGGCAAGATGACAGCGTGCCCCTTTCCGGACCTCTGAAATGATATTCGTGTCAACAAGCCAAGTCACAGTTCGACGGCGCGTCCTGTATCGCGCGAGCGATCAAGATCAATTCCATCAAGCGGCGCGCACGCGATAAGGTCCTTGAGGCTGTGGATCGGCGCTGGAGCAAACTGGCGCAAAAGCAGCGCTCGCGCCTCAGCGGCTTGCCCTGGGTCTGTCAGGGCAGCGGCGATGGCACGGACCAGCGGGGCATCTTCGCCGCGGACCTGGACCTCAAGCCTTTGCAGGCCACGGCTTCGCAACCGTTTCCTATGCTGGGCAAGTGCCACGCTTGAGGTTGACCGAGATTTGGATGGAGGCAGGGGACGCTGTTTTGGCATTCCGGAAATATATCCGGAAATGTGAAAAGGTGCAAGGAAAGAGGGCCTCTGCTCCGCGACCTGTCGCCAGAGAGTTTCGGCTTTTCGGTGCCCTTTCCCTCTCCAGTCGCTATTTGGCCGAACCGGCTCTTGTCCTCGGCGGAATGGTGCTTGCGCGTGGCGCGACGGATGTCGCGCACAAGTTTTTCGGCTGGTACAGGGACGGGTGGGGCGGAGGATTGCTGGTTCCTGTTCACTTTCCTTGGGGTTACGATGAGCCAGAAATGCTGTGTAACCCAAATCGCCAATTTGGCCCCGTAGGCGCTGACGACGGACAGCACGATGTTGATGCGCTATGCCTGACGCGGGTGGAGCCATGCTCGCCCACGGAAATCCGCGCGCTGCGGTTGCGGGAAAATGCATCCCAGGCGGTATTCGCGCTGCATTTGAGCGTGACGACAGGGCTGGTGAGCCAATGGGAACGCGGCGAAAAACAGCCTAGCGGGGCTTCGTTGAAATCGCTGACTCTGATGGCGCGGAAGGGGTTGCAGGCGGTGGTTTGAGACAGCCTCACTCAAGATAATTAGGCAGTCTAGCACGCCATTCACTCATGAGAATGAGGGTTCCCTCGATTGAGGCGCCTTCATTCAGCACAAGTTCCAATTCACCTGCCCGCTTTGCATCCTTTGGTGTGAAATCTTTGCTCAGGAAATCCAGAACGTCGCGCTTATAGGCGGTATCTGGATTATCCAGGTGGTCGCCCTTGGTTTCCAGGACGGTGATGCGCTTGCGCCGCCCCTTGCCTTCGACCGCGAAGATGAAATCCGGGTAAATCTTGTGTTTGCGCCAGCCCTGAATGCCATATTGGGTGCGAGCGACGTTACGGTGCCACCAGGTCAGGGTTTGGGCGCCATCCAAGTATTGTGCGACCGCCTGCTCATCGGGGTTGAGTTCACTCTCATAGACCGGCGCAAAAAGGCTCTTTTCGAGCGGCGCGCCTGTTTTGCCGGCCAGATATCTTTCCCCTTCCTGCGCCATGGTTTCCACTGAAAAGGGCATGCGCCAGTTACGGCCATCCAGGCGCAAACGGAACTGAATACTGCCCGCTTCCACTTCCTGCTTGAAAAACGCTTCAGCCAAGTCATTTCGGGCGGCGTCGAGCCCCTTGCGCAATTCTTCCACGATAAGAGACGCAAGTTTGCCTAGCTTTTCATCGTCAAACCCGCGTGCATGAAGCCGATCCAAAAGCTTGCCCAGAATTTCCCGCCCGACAAAGCGATTGGGCACAAAATCGGCAATCATGCGCACGGCATGAACGGGATCAAAGGCAAGGATTTCACCACTGGCCGCTACGCTTTCCTGCGCCAAAAAGGCTTTCCCATCATCCGAAAGGCGGATGCGTTGGAGTTGGTTTTCGGCAGCTTCTGCATTTTCCGGGATGCGCTCGGCAATGACCTTCGGATCGTAACCACGCCAATCTATTGCAGCGAGGATATCCGTTTCATAATCCAGTTCTCGGACAGATTCCCCATCCAGGATCATGACCTTGGGCAGATAAACATCGGTTTTCGTGAAATCGCGGCGACGCTGTATCTTCCGAACAGTTTTGACCTTACCCGCACCGGCCCCTTCCCCAACGCGCAGGACAACATCACCAAGCCCATCCTGTTCTAAACCGTTTTTGATGGCTTCTACCACCTGACCTGTTTCGGCGTGGTGGGTGACGATGTAGCATTCATCAAGGGCGGTTATGCCGGTTTTCATGGCATCGGGTTGTCGCAGAATACGGCCCACAAGCTGCGTCATGGCGCTTTGCTGTGTGCTGGCTGCAAGCGCGCATAGCACATAGGCAAAGGGACAATCCCAGCCTTCTTGCAGCGCCTGCTTGGTGATAATGGCCCGCACACGATTGGTGGGGGAAAGCAAATCCTGGTTTTCCGGGGCGCTCAAATCATTTTGTTGCGCAGTCTTGATGGCAATTTCCGCACCATCAAACCCAGCCGCCAAAAGCCATTCCCTGACATCTTCAGCGTGGATGTGCCCGCCTTCGCGCTGGTCCGCGCCGGTGCGTTCCACCTGAACCAGCATAATGGGGCGGATATAACGGTTGGAATCCGCCCGGAGCTTCCCGGCATCCGCTTCCAGCAAGCGCAGCCGTTCAAGCGCAACCGCCAAGGTATTGCGCCAATCATTGCCCTGCCGCGGGTCCAGATTGAGCGGCATTTTGATCATGCCTTCCTGGTCCAATTCACGGCCCGTGACTTCAACCAGCACATTGGCATAGCGCCCAGGCTTTGGTTTAGCGCCACCGGTCGGCGCAACATCCTTGGGTGTTGCGGTCAGTTCCAGCACAAAGCAGGGGTTGAAGCCATAAAGGGTTGCGAAGGCGAGGTCGGCTATCGCCCGATGCCCTTCATCCATCACAACAACCGGGCGGATCAGGCGCAGCGCATTGCCGAGTGAATCCTTGATCATCGGAAAAGGCGTATCGGCATAATAAGCGTTCAGATTGGGTGTCTGGTCCAGCACAAGGCGATGGGCCTGTTGTTCGCCTTCGGGTGGGAAGAGGCCATGCACATCCCCCCGATCCTGGAACATCTTGAGTGCTTCCTGGTTTTCCCGGTTTGACGATTGCAGCATGAGCAGCATGACGCAGAGATTGGCGCCCACATCACGCGCATCCAGCCGATCCGTCTTTTCCAGAATGCGCACGCGCCCGGCGGCCGCACGATCCAAGGCTTGGCGATAAGGATGTTGGCGGTCCTTCAACCGCTTCAGGGTTTGGGTGTAAATCGCCTCATTCGGCACAATCCATAAGACAAAGCCATGATTGCGCCCCAAATAGTGGTTCATGACGCGCGAGACGCCAGCAACCGCCAACCAAGTTTTGCCGCCACCGGTTGGCACTTTCAGCACGGCATTGGGGACAGGGCGGTTGCAGCCATCACGCCTTTCGGAGAAGGGGGTAAGGCTGCGGGATTCGGGCAATTTGCCTGCGGTTCGCATCGCTTCCCAGGCTTCCTTGGCGAAATCCGGGATGGGCAAGTTAAGGTCCGGTGATTCCGCTGCCAGCGCGCTGATCCTATCAGCGCGTGTCTTTTTTTCCTTCAAGTGATCCAGAAAGGCATCCAGCGCGGAAAGAACGCGGTCCTGATAATCTAGCTGGCGGAACATCGCGTCAGCTCCGGTCTATGCGGTATAGCGCATCCGGCAGGGGCACAAATTCGACCTGGATTTTTTGTTCTGTCAGCATTTTCTGGCTGACGAAGCGCGCCGGGGCAAAAACCAGATGGCGTTTTTCGGGGTCTGTTTCACTTATGGCTTTGGCGCGTGTCAGCGTAAGCGCCGCTTCGGGGGATTTCAGCCAATCCAGATCAGGCTTGTAGAAAAGCCAGATATGCTGGCCTTCCGTTTGCCCCAGGTAGAAATCCGCTTCACGCATGCCGGCAGGGTCAAAGGCGTGGTTGGTGGCCATGTGGAACAGCACCGCGCCAATGCCGGCATAGGGTGGCAAAGTATCACCGCGCAATAGGCTATCTAACTCGAGCGGCGCGCCCAGGGTGCAATAGGTGAAACTACCGCCTAAGCCTTCGGCGCGCTCCGCGATGGTTTTTTCGCCAGTGACGATCAGATCGCCGTCTTTCACTTCCTTCTTGATACGATCGTATTCATGGGCATGTAGGTTTTCGATCTTCTCCACTTGTTCTGTAAGGCGTTCTGCGTTTTTGAACCTAGTCCAAGTAATTTTTTCGCGTAGTATTTCGGTACCTTGAGTACCCGTGAAGTCATAACCGTTAATGACACGACGCACGCGCTCGGCGGTTAGCTTATCAGCATACTGCTCCATTTCGACGAGGATAAATCGGCGACTGCCCCCATCATTACTATTAGCCGCCAAAACCGCGTGGCCTGTTGTCCCTGAGCCCCCGAAGGAATCTAGTATAACAGCGTCGCTTTCGCAGGCGAGTTGCAAAATGCGATCAATAAGTTCGCGCGGCTTCGGAGTTTCAAAAGGCTTTTGTCCTCCAAAGATTTCCTTGAGTTCTGCGCCTGCATTTCGGGTGCTTCCTGCAAAAGTGTAGGGCCACCAAGTCTGATTCACGACGCCGGGTTTTGCTTCTTTAAGAAACTTTTTCTCCATTGGAAAATCTGCATCTCCATTCTTGCCCCACCAAATCCGATTATCATCTTCAAGCCATTTCATTTTGGCGGGTGGCCGGCGCCAACTGCTCCCCTTTGGCGGAAAGATACTTCGTCCCTTCCTATTAGTTAAGGAATAAAAATCGCGCTCACGATACTCTGCTCTAGTTAAGGGGGCAGGCAACCAATCCCCACGCAGATCGCTGTCCTGGTTCGTATAATTAGCAATCTGATCTTCACTTCTCTCTAGAAGAGCCAGACGAAAATCGGCTGATTTTCTAAAGGCGACGATGTGATTGTGCGTTTGAGCAACGCCAGAGCTATTATTCCCCGGCGTATCTTTTGATTGCCAAACGAAATTAGCTAGGAAATTTTCTTTTCCAAAAATTTCATCCAGAATCAGTTTGAGGCGGTGGCCCTCGTTGTCGTCAATAGTGCACCACAAACTGCCATGATCAGCCAACAACTCATGCAGCAAGCGAAGCCTCGGCCACATCATGGCGCACCATTTGTCGTGGCGCAGGCCATCCTCAATCCCGATAGGGTTTGAGGCTAGCCATTCCTTGATCATGGGTGCGTTGACGTTGTCGTTATAGCACCAGCCTTCATTGCCGGTGTTGTAGGGCGGATCAATGAAAATGCAGTCCACCTTACCGGCATAGATTGGCAGAAGTGCTTTCAGCGCATGCAGATTGTCGCCATGGATAATCAGGTTGCCATCCAGTGAAACCGGGCCGATGCCCTTTTCGGCATGCGGGATCAGGGGGCGGAAGGGCACGGCCAGATGATGGTTATAGACAAATTCCTTGCCTTTGAAGTTCAGTTCCGTCACCTGGCACCCTTTCCTTCTTCTTCGGGTTCGCGCATCGCGTGGCCATGCGGCGCCCCCCCGATTCCCGCCCCGCCTTTAGCATAAACATAGCCGGCGCCTTCTGCGCGCCCCGTCACGCCAGTCGGTCCGTTTTGGGCCACAGCCCCACCCCCGGTTTCCAAAGGCCTCGGGCCTTTGGTGGGTGGGTTTCAGGAAGGGCAAAGCCCTCTCTGACCTTGAACTCACCCAACCAACCCCCAGCAAACCCCTTGCCTTCCCACCCCCTCCCCCCCTATTCTGCCCTCATGCGTGAAGTTTCGCGTCGCTTCGGCCTGGATCATGGGGTTTCCGCCCCTGCCCGCCCCTGCGCGCTACTTGGGCTTCGACTTATTCGCCCCTGGGCGTGAAAGCCTGCCGTGCGCGGCGGGCATCGTTCAGGGGAAGCCTTATTTGACCACGCAACCCATTGATTGCCCAGGGAAAACCCTATCATGGCCATAACGCATCCTTCTTTCGGCAAGCTCGCCGATAACCGCATCATCATGTTCGACACCACGCTCCGCGATGGTGAACAATCCCCCGGTTTTTCCATGAACCTCCAGGAAAAGCTCCGCATGGCGGAAGCGCTGGCGGAATTGGGGATTGATGTGATGGAAGCGGGCTTCCCCATTGCCTCGCCGGGGGATTTTGAAAGTGTGCTGTCCATTGCGCAGCGTTTTTCCAAGGATGGCCCGGTGGTTTGCGGCCTGTCGCGCACCGCGCCGGCTGATATTCTGCGCGCGGCTGAGGCGGTGAAGCCGGCGGCGCGCAAGCGCATCCATACCTTTGTTTCGACCAGCCCTTTGCATATGCGGGTCAAGCTGCGGCTTGAACCGGAACAGGTGCTGGAATTGGTCACCAGCAGTGTTGGCCTCGCCCGCCAGCATACGGATGATGTGGAATGGTCGGCGGAAGATGGCACGCGGACGGACCCGGATTTCCTCTGCCGTTGTGTGGAAGCGGCCATCAAGGCGGGCGCCACCACCATCAATATCCCGGATACGGTCGGTTATGCGTTGCCTGAGGATATGACGCGCATTTTCACCATGGTGCGTGAACGGGTGCCGGGCGCGGATCAGGTGATCCTGTCCGCCCATAATCATAATGATTTGGGCTTGGCGGTGGCGAATACGCTGGCCGCCATTCGTGCCGGCGTGCGGCAGATTGAAGCCACCATCAATGGTATTGGTGAACGCGCCGGCAATGCTTCAATCGAAGAAGTGGTGATGGCGCTGCGGACGCGGGCGGATGCGATCCCGGTTTCGAATGGGATTGTGACGCAGAATATCCTGAAGACCAGCCGTTTGCTGGCGACGATTACGGGTTTTGATGTGCAGCCCAATAAGGCGATAGTGGGCCGCAATGCCTTCGCGCATGAATCGGGCATCCATCAGGATGGCGTGCTGAAGGATAAATCCACCTATGAAATCATGACCCCGGAATCTGTCGGCTGGTCCACATCATCGCTGGTGATGGGCAAGCATTCCGGCCGCGCCGCCTTCCGCGACAAGCTGAAGGCCATGGGTTATGAGATTGGCGATAATCAGTTGAACGACGCCTTCCGCCGCTTCAAGGACCTCGCGGACCGCAAGAAGGTGGTTTACGACGAAGATATTGTGGCGCTGGTGGATGATGAAGTGGTCCGCCAGAATGACCGTCTGAAGCTGGTGGCACTGACGGTCGCGACGGGGATGAATACCCGCCCGACAGCCTCCATCGCCTTGGAAGTGGATGGCGAAAGGCGTGAAGGGGTGGCGGCTGGCGATGGCGCGGTGGATGCCACCTTCAATGCGCTCAGGCAGGCTTTCCCGCATGAGGTGAACCTGAAGCTCTATGCCGTGCAATCGGTCACGGGGGGCACGGATGCCCAGGCGCGCGTCACGGTGCGCCTTGAAGAAGCGGGCAAGCTGGTGGATGGCCAGGGGGCGGATACGGATACCATTGTCGCCTCCGCCCGGGCCTATGTGCATGCTTTGAACAAGCTTCTGGTCAAGCGCGAACGCACCGCGCCGCCGGCGGTGCTCCGCGCCTGAAACGGGGGGGGCGTGCCCCCCGGGATTACGGCTTGAGACTCCCGGCCAGGGGGGGTAAATCCCTGGTCCTTCTGGCTGGCCGGGAAGCCATTCCGCCACCTCGGCGCTCAGGCGCCGGGGCCTAATCTGTTTGCAAAGGGTTTCAGCATGTTCGGACGCCTATTCGGCTTCCTTTCCGCCGATATGGCCATTGACCTCGGCACCGCGAATACGCTGGTCTATGTGAAGGGCCGGGGCATCGTTTTGAATGAGCCGAGCGTGGTCGCCATTTCCGATCAGCGTGGCCGCAAGCAGGTGCTGGCGGTGGGTGAAGAAGCGAAGCTCATGCTGGGCCGCACGCCGGGGAATATCTCGGCCATTCGCCCGCTGCGAGATGGCGTGATCGCGGATTTCGAAGTGGCGGAAGAAATGATCAAGCACTTCATCCGCAAGGTGCATAATCGGCGCGGCTTTGCCTCCCCCATGATTATCGTCTGCGTGCCTTCGGGGTCCACTGCGGTGGAACGGCGCGCCATTCAGGAAAGCGCGGAAAGTGCCGGGGCGCGCAAGGTGCTGCTGATTGAAGAACCCATGGCGGCGGCGATTGGTGCCGGCCTGCCCGTGACAGAACCTTCGGGTTCGATGGTGGTGGATATTGGCGGCGGCACCACGGAAGTTGCCGTGATCAGCCTGGGCGGCATTGTCTATGCGCGCAGCGTCCGCGTGGGCGGCGACAAGCTGGATGAGGCGATCATTTCCTATATCCGCCGCCAGTTCAATTTGCTGATCGGTGAAAGCACCGCGGAACGGATTAAGCTTGAAATCGGCGCCGCCGCCCCGCCTGAGGATGGTGAGGATGGCCCAACCGCCGAGGTGAAGGGCCGTGATTTGATGAATGGCGTCCCGCGCGAAGTGATTGTCAGCCAGCGCCAGGTGGCGGAAGCACTCGCCGAACCCGTGGGACAGATTGTGGATGCGGTGAAGACCGCGCTGGAAAACACGCCGCCCGAGCTTGCCGCAGATATCGTGGATAAGGGCATAGTGCTGACAGGCGGCGGGGCGCTGCTGGGGCGTTTGGATCAGGTGCTGCGTGATGCCACGGGCCTGCCTGTGGTGGCGGCGGAAGATGCGCTTTCCTGTGTGGCGCTTGGCACCGGGCGCGCGCTTGAGGATATCAAGCGCCTTCGCCATGTGCTGACATCCATGTATTGATAAGGGGAGCAATGGGTAGCCCAGCGTGATCAGGCTCAGTATCCCTCTACGGCAGGCATTGGCGCGGCTTTCGCTGCCGATCATGATCGCCGTGGCCTTCGGGGTGATGCTGCTGGGCAAGGCGGATACGCTGCTGGTGGAACGGCTCCGCACCACGCTTTCGGATGCGCTGGCGCCGATTTATGGCGCGATTTCCCAGCCGGTGAACGCGGTTGAGGAAGCGATTGAGGAAATCCAGAGCCTCGCGACACTGCGCAGTGACAATGCCAGGCTGCGTGAGGAGAATGAGCGCCTGCGCCGCTGGCATGCGGCGGCCCTTGGGCTTGAAGCGGAAAATGCGCTGCTGCGCCGCCAGCTAGGCTTCATGCCTGAAGGCGCGCCCAATTTCCACGCCGCGCGCGTGGTGGCCGATGGTGGCGGCATCTATGCCCGCGCAGTGCTGCTGGCGATCCCGCCGCAACATGCCATTCGCAAAGGCCAAGTTGCCCTGGATGAGCGTGGCTTTGTGGGCCGCGTGACGGAAGTGGGCTCACGCTCTGCCCGCGTGCTGCTGGCGACGGATATGAATAGCCGCGTGCCGGTAACGCTTGAAGCCAGCCGCGCGCGCGCGGTGATGACCGGCACCAATGGTGCGCGCCCACGCCTTGCGCATTGGCCGGAAGGCGTCATTCCGCAAGAAGGCGAACGCGTGGTGACCAGCGCGCAGGCCAATGCCTTCCCAGCCGGCCTGCCGGTGGGCGCGGTGCGGCGCAATGCGCAAGGGTCATTGGAAGTGGAGCTTTTCGCGCGGCTCGATAATCTTGAAATGGTGCGGCTTTTCGATTTCGGTCTTTCGGGCATTCTGCCGCCGGAAGCGGTGGCGCGCCCGGAACCGCGGCCGGCGCGGCGCTGAACCCCGGCCATGAGCCTTGCCCCAAAACTCCGCGCACCGCCGCCTGGGCGCCCGGAACCACCGCAGGATTTGCCAAGGCGGCTTGAAGCGCTGCTGCGGTTGGCCTTTCCGATGGCTTCCACGGCGCTGGTATTGATCCTGTCTGCCACGCCAACTGGCCTGCCGGCGCTTGCTTTCGCGCTTTCCATGCCGGCGATTGCCTTCTGGACAGTGTTTCGCCCCGCCGGCATGGCGCCGCCCATGGTCTTTGTGCTGGGGCTTTTGCTGGATTTGCTGACCATGGCGCCGCTTGGCGTGCACATCATCGCGTTGCTCGCGCTGCATGGGGCCGCGATGCGGCTACGCTTCTGGTTGGCGCGGCAGGGTTTTCTATTGGTGTGGCTGTGCTTTTGTGTGGGTGCCCTGGGGGCGACGCTGCTGGCCTGGGGTTTCACCGCGCTGCTGCTACTCACCTTGCCGCCCTGGCAGCCGATTTTCCATACCTTGCTGCTGACGGTAGGGCTTTATCCACCCATCGCCATTCTGTTGTCGCGCGCGCATGAAGCGATGCGGCGGGCGGAAAATCTGCCATGAAGCTCTGGCCCGGGCGGCGCGCTTCAGGCTTTGGCGCCAATACCAATATCAAGCGCGAAGAAGAACGCCGGCGAATGATTTTTACGCGCCGCGCCGCGCTGCTCGGCACGCTGCAATTGGGGGCACTCGGCTTTCTGGGCCATCGGCTTTATCGCTTGCAGATTGAAGAAGGCCGACGCTACGCGACCTTGGCAGAAGAAAACCGTGTCAGCGCCAGGCTTTTCGCCCCGCCGCGCGGGCGTATTTTGGATCGGCGCGGCGATGTGGTTGCCGGCAATCGGCTGAATTGGCGGGCCCTTCTGGTTGCGGAACAGACGACTGATGTAACGGCCACGATCGAAACCTTCTCCCGCATCGTGCCCCTGCAGGATCATGAAAAGGCGCGGATCGAACGCGATATTCGCCGCAATCGCCGCTTCGTGCCCGTAATTCTGCGCGAATTCCTAAGCTGGGAGGAAATGGCGGCAATTGAGGTGAATGCGCCCGACCTGCCAGGCGTTTCCGTGGATATGGGCACAACCCGCATCTATCCTGAAACCGAACATCTGGCTCATGTGCTTGGCTATGTCGGTACGCCAACCGAACAGGAAGCGGGCGATGAGGGGATGGTCAATCTGCCCGGCATGCGCGTGGGCCGCGCCGGGCTTGAACGCTTCCATGACCGCGTGCTGCGCGGGCGCGCCGGTGCCGTCCAGGTAGAGGTGAATGCCGTGGGTCGCGTGATCCGTGAATTGGATCGGCGCGAAGGCATCCCCGGGCAGGATGTGCAGATTTCCGTGGATACAGGGCTGCAAAAGGCAATCCGCGACAAGATTGATGAAGGCACCACGGCAGTGCTGTTGGATGCGCGCAATGGCGAGGTTCTGGCCATGGCGACCAAGCCTTCCTTTGATCCCAATATCTTCAATTCCGGTGTCAGCGCGGCGCAATGGCGGCAATGGACCGCATCACGTTCCACGCCACTGATCAATCGGGCGACCAATGGGCTTTACGCGCCCGGGTCCACCTTCAAGATGGTGGTGGCGCTTGCGGCGCTGGAAGCCAAGGTCTGTCGGCCCGGCGATATCGTGCATTGCCCAGGGCATTTCGATTTCGGCGATACGCGCTTCCATTGCCACAAGCAAAGCGGCCATGGCGGGATGAACATGCGCACCGCCATTTCGCTCAGCTGCGATGTCTATTTCTACGAAATGGCGCGCCGGACAGGGATGGATCGTATCGCCGCCATGTCGCATCGCTTCGGGCTTGGCGTTGATCTGGACATTGAATTGCCCGGCGCGCGGCGCGGGCTGGTGCCAACACGCGGCTGGCGGCAGGCGCAGGGCCACCCCTGGAATATCGGCGATACCATTGTGCATGGCATCGGCCAGGGCTTTTATCAGCTGACGCCCCTTTCCCTTGCCGTGATGACTGCACGGCTCGCCACAGGCCGCGCGGTGCAGCCGCATCTGACACGCGCCATTGCCGGCCAGCCGGTGCGCGGCGGCAGACCAGAGGATTGGCCAAGCCTTGGCCTACCGGAAGCCGATTTGCGCGTGATGCGCGAATCCATGTGGGCAGTCGTGAATGGCGGCGGCACAGCGGGCGCGGCAAGGCTGCCCGGCCAATACGGTGTCATGGCGGGCAAAACCGGCACCACGCAGGTGCGCCGCGTGTCCCGCGAACAGCGCGAAAGGGGTTTTAATGTCGCGACCCTGCCGCGCGAATGGCGCCCGCATGCGCTGTTTGTCGCCTATGCGCCCTATGAAAATCCGGTCTTCGCGCTTTCCGTGATTGTGGAACACGGCACCAGCGGTTCCGGTGCTGCCGCACCCTTGGCGCGCGATATTCTGGTGGAAGCCTTCCAGCGCCTGCCCGTCAATCCCACGCCGCGCGACCCGCGCGTGGCGGAGCTTGGCCGGTGATTTTTGAACGCCGCCTGCTGACCGAAAGCCGCGGCGCTGGCCTGGTTTCCAAGCTTTGGCGCGTGCCCTGGCTTTTCGTGCTGCTGCTGGGCGGTATTGCGGCCATTGGCTATGTCGCGCTGTGGACAGCAGGCAGCGGCAATGCGGATGCCTATGCGCAGAAGCACGCGCTGCGCTTCGGGTTCTGCCTGGTGATCATGCTGAGCATCGCCTTCATTGATATCAGGATCATCCTGCGCTTCGCCTGGGTGGGCTATGCCTTGGCGCTTGGCTTGCTGGTTCTGGTGCTGTTTCATGGCAATGTCGGCAAGGGCGCGCAGCGTTGGCTGGATATCGGCCCAGTGCAATTGCAGCCATCAGAACTCATGAAAATCATGCTGGCGCTTGGCTTGGCGGCCTGGTTCCATCGCGCATCCTGGGAACGCATGGGCAATCCGCTTTTCCTGATCCCACCGGCGCTGATGGTGCTGGTGCCGGTTGGTTTGATCCTGAAGCAACCCAATCTGGGCACAGCGCTGATCACCGCCATGATCGGCGCTGCCATGTTTTGGGCGGCCGGCATGCGCTGGTGGAAATTTGCGCTGATGGCAGGCGCCGCGGCCATCGCTGCGCCAATCGCCTATGATCATTTGCGCGATTATCAGCGCGCGCGCATCACCACCTTTCTTGATCCGGAGAGCGATCCGCTCGGCGCGGGCTATAACATCATCCAATCGAAAATCGCGCTTGGGTCGGGGGGCATGTGGGGCAAGGGCTTTCTGCAAGGCACGCAGGGGCATTTGAACTTCCTGCCGGAAAAGCAAACGGATTTCATCTTCACCCTGATCGCCGAGGAATTTGGCTTTACCGGCGCCATCGCCACCTTGTTCATGCTGCTGGCAGTAATTGTGTTCTGCTACATCGTCGCCTTCCGGTCGCGCCATCAATTTGGCCGGTTGCTGGCGATTGGGCTTGGCACCAATTTCTTCCTGTATGTCTTTGTGAATGTCGCCATGGTCACCGGCGCCATTCCGGTGGGCGGGGTGCCGCTGCCGCTGATAAGCCATGGCGGTTCAGCCATGCTGACGGTGATGATCGGCTTCGGCCTTTTGCTTTCAGCCTATGTGCATCGAGACGCCGAATTGGGGCCCATGCGTGAATAGCGCGCGGCTGATGCTGGCCTGGGTGCTGTTTGGGCTCACCGCCGGCATTGTGCTGCTAGTTTCTGGGCATCCCGCCTATGCCACCATCGCCTGGGCGGCAGCCTCAATCCCGGTTGCGCTGCATGTCGCGATTGGGGTGATCCGCTCCCTTTTGGGTGGGCGGCTTGGCGTGGATGTCATTGCGCTTTTCTCCATCCTGGGCGCGCTGGCGCTGGATGAAGCCGCCGCCGCCGCGGTGATCGCGCTGATGGTGGCAGGTGGCGAGGCTTTGGAATCATGGGCCGAGGGCCGCGCGAAAGGGGCGTTGACCGAACTTCTGGCGCGCGCCCCGCGCGGCGCAGCGCGCATCAGCAATGGCGAAATCACCGAAATCAAACTGGATGCCATTGCGCCGGATGATTTGTTGCTGGTCCGCCCCGGAGAAACCGTGCCCGCCGATGGCAGTTTGGAAGATGCCGGCGCGACGCTTGATGAAAGCATGCTGACCGGGGAGCCTCTGCCTGTTTCGCTGAACCAGGGGGCGAGGCTGCGCAGCGGCGCCGTCAATGCCGGCGGCGCCTTTCGTATGCGCGCCAGCGCCGGGGCGGCGGGCAGCACCTATGCCGCCATCATCCGGCTGACCCAAGCCGCGTCGCAATCCCGCGCGCCGCTGGTGCGGCTTGCTGATCAATGGGCCATTGCCTTCATCATCCTGACCTGCTGCCTGGCCGGCGCGGCCTGGTTGATCTCCGGCGACCCTCGCCGCGCGCTGGCGGTGCTGGTGGTGGCCACCCCCTGCCCGCTGATCCTGGCCGCCCCCATTGCGCTGATCGCCGGCATTGGTCGCGCGGCACGGCGCGGTATTGTGGTGAAGGGCGGCGCTGCGCTGGAACGGCTGGCGCGCATTCGCACCGTGATTTTCGATAAAACGGGCACGCTGACCCCAGGCAGGCCGAGGCTTGCGGGGATTGAAGCTGACCCCACCCTTGGCCGCGATGCGGCGCTGCGCCTCGCCGCTGCCTTGGCGCAGGCTTCCACCCATCCGGTCTCGGTCGCCCTGGTCGCCGCCGCCCGCGCGCGCGGCTTTGAACTGCCGGTGCCCGAAAGCGTCGAGGAAACCCCCGGCGGCGGGCTTTCCGGCCTGGTGGATGGCAAGGCGCTCACACTCGGCAGTGAGGGTTTTTTGCTGGGTCGCGGCATGGGGCCGGAAAATGGGCTTTTCGCGGCAGCCTTGGTGAGTGCGGCGGGCTCAGTCGCGTGGTTGGCAGTGGAAGGGCGCGCGGCGGCGGCCTTCATCATGGCGGATGGGCTCCGCGAAGAAGCGCCCCGCGCGGTGCGGGCGCTGCGCCAGCTTGGCATTCGCCGCATTTTGATGGTGACGGGGGATCGCGCCGCCGCCGCCACGCCCATCGCGGCGGCGCTGCGCTTGGATGCGATGCTGGCGGACCGCGACCCGGAAGGAAAGCTGATCGCCTTGCGCGCCGAAGCCGCCAATGGGCCGGTCGCGATGGTGGGCGATGGCGTCAATGACGCGCCGGTGCTGGCCGCCGCTGATGTCGGCATTGCCATGGGCGCGCATGGCACGGCGGCGGCGGCTGAAGCCGGTGATGTTGTGCTGCTCGCGGATCGGCTGGACCGTGCGCCGGAAGCGATTGCCATTGCACGCCGCGCGCGGCGAATTGCGCTGCAAGCCATTCTACTCGGCATGGGGCTATCACTGATCGCCATGGTGGCGGCGGCTTTGGGGTGGCTGAGCCCGCTCGCTGGCGCGCTGTTGCAGGAAGGGATTGATGTCGCCGCCATCCTTTATGCACTCCGCGCCCTTTTGCCCGGGAATGATGGCGCCGCGGCACGGCTGACACATGAGGCGGGGCTTTCGGACCGCGTCGCCGAACATGCCGGGCTGCGTGACCTGGCCGAGGCGTTGCGCGGCGCGGGTGAGACGCTGCATGAAGGCCCCGCTGAGCTTGCGGCCTTGCGCGCGCTTGAACGGCGGCTCCGCGATGAATTGCTGCCGCACCAGGCAGCCGAGGAAAGCGCGCTTTACCCAGAAGCCGCCGCCAGACTGGGGGGGCAGGACCCGCTTGGGGTGTTGCTCCGCATGCATACCGAGATTGAGGGGCTGGCGGATCGGTTTTCGGCGCTTTTGCCACTCGCTGAAACACCGGGCGGCTTTGCTGAGGTAGCGCCCGCCATCCGGCGCACGCTATTCGCGCTTGAAGCCCTGCTGGCGCTGCACCTGACCGCCGAGGAAGAAGCCCTGGCCGGCCTCACCGGGCCTGAGGATGGCGCGTCGCATTCCCCTCGCTAAACCTGTGCCTTCTGCGCTAAAGCCCTTTTTGACATGAGCACGCAACCAACCGAATCCGAAGCGCCAAGCCGCGACGGGCTTTGGCCCATGCCGCCTGGCCCGCCGCATGAGGAACGCCATTTCACGCAGAATGAGGTGGTGCGTGATCTGGTGATCGGTACTGCCGATGGCCTGACCGTGCCCTTCGCGCTAGCGGCGGCCTTGTCAGGGGCGGTCGCAGCCAATCCGTTGATCGTCACGGCGGGTCTTGCGGAAATCGCGGCGGGCTGTGTTGCGATGGGGCTTGGTGGGTATCTGGCCGCGCGCACCGATGCCGAGCATTTCGCCGCAGAGCGCAAGCGCGAAGAAGAAGAAACCGAAATCTACCCGGATCGTGAACGCTGGGAAGTGGCCGCGATCCTGCATCGCTATGGCGTGCGCGGCGATGCTTTGCGCATGGCGGTGGATAGCATCTGCGCCGATAAGCGGCGTTGGGTGGATTTCATGATGCGCTTCGAATTGGATTTGAAGGAACCGCAGCCCGACCGCGCCGCACGTTCCGCCGTGACCATTGGCGGCGCCTATGTGGTGGGCGGGTTATTGCCGCTTTCGCCCTATATGCTGCTGGACAGCACGCAACAGGCGCTGGTGGTTTCCGCCGGCATCACCGGCGTGGCACTGGCAGGCTTTGGTTGGCTGAAAGCGAAAGCAACCGGCCTGCCTGCGGCGCGCGGCGCAGTGCAGACGTTGCTGATTGGCGGGCTGGCCGCCGCTGTTGCCTATATGGTGGCGAAGCTGGTGGGTGGGTAGGGCGCGCCTCACAAGGCCCGATTAGCGCGCGCCACCACCGCTTCAAACAGCACCTGGCAACCGGCTTCGGCTTCTTCCGGCATGATGCTTTCCGCTTCGTTATGCGAAAGCCCATCCTTGCAGGGCGTGAAGATCATCGCGGTTGGCACCGAACGCGCGACATAAACCGCATCATGGCCGGCGCCCGAGATGATCTCGCGCGAGGGCAAGCCAAGGCGCTTGGCGGCCTGGCGCACCAGATCAACGCAGGAAGAATCGAAGGGCTGGGCCGGGATGCGGAACAGCTCGGTCAATTCCAGCTTGCAGCCATTGGCTTCGACAAGCTTCCTCGCTTCTTCCGGGAAGCTTTCGGCCAGGCCCTGGATTTCAGCATCTGACGGGTGGCGGAATTCAACGCTGAAGCGCACTTCGCCAGGCACCACATTGCGGCTGGCAGGCAGCACTTGCAAAAAGCCCACCGTGCCGCGGCCATCTTCGCCGCGCGCGCGCATCAGCGCATCCACGCGTTCAATGACGCGCGCCGCCGCCACCAGCGCATCGCGCCGCGCGGAAGGCGGGGTGGTGCCGGCATGGCTATCCTGGCCGATGATCACCGCATCATACCAAACCTGCGCCTGAGCACCGGTGACGACACCAATCTGCTTGCCTTCGCGTTCCAGGATCGGGCCTTGTTCAATGTGCAATTCGAAATAGGCATCTGCCGGGAAGGGTGCCGCCTTATGCGGGCCCTTGTAGCCAATGGCATCCAGCGCATCACCCACGCTCACGCCATCCACATCGCGCAGCCCATAGGCTTTTTCCTGCGTATAAATGCCGGCCCAAACGCCGCTGCCCATCAGGGAATGGCCGAAGCGGCTGCCTTCCTCATCGGTCCAATTCACCAGCTCAATCGGCGCTTCGGTGGTGATGTTCAGGTCATGGATGCTGCGCATCACCTCAAGCCCGGCGATCACGCCAAGCGCGCCATCGAATTTGCCGCCTGTGGGCTGGCTATCCAGATGGCTGCCAAGCAGCACGGGCAGGCGGTTCGGGTCACGGCCTTCGCGGCGGGCGAACATATTGCCGATGGAATCAACGCGCACGGTCAGGCCAAGCGCTTCGCACCAGCCACGAAAACGATCCCGCCCGGCCTTGTCCACATCCGTCAGCGTCAGGCGCTTCACGCCACCCTTGGGCGTGGCGCCGATCTCGGCCATCGCCATCAGGCTGTCCCAAAGCCGCTTGCCATCAATGCGCTGATTTGTGCCGCTCATGTTTTGCTAATCCCTTGGCTTGCTTTCGCCCTGCCTTTGGCGCGCGAAGCGCCCCCTGTCCAGGGGTCAAGTGGCCGCAGGGGCGCCGGACAGCGGGCGTTGCATCTTCCAGGCCCCCATGTGCATCTTACGGGCCAATCCTAATCCACGCCTGCCACCAGGAGAAACACCATGGCCCATGCGCTTGACGGTTCTGGCCCTGCCATTCTGCGAAACTCCGAATTGGATGCCGAGGCCGTGCGCGCGGCGCGGGTGGATTTGGCGGCCTGTTTCCGCATGGCAGCTCGGCTTGGGATGCATGAGGGGATTTGCAACCACTTCTCCTACGTGGTGCCCGGGCGCGATGATCTGTTCCTGGTGAACCCCTATGGCTGGGCCTTTTCGGAAATCACCGCATCCCGCCTGCTGGTTTGCGATTTCAAGGGCAATGTGGTTGCGGGCGATGGCGTGCCGGAAGCGACCGCCTTTTACATCCATGCGCGGATGCATTTGAACAAGCCGCGTGCCAAGGCAGCGTTTCATACCCATATGCCGAACGCCACCGCGCTTGCCATGCTGGAAGGCCCGCCCTTGGCCTGGGCCGGGCAAAGTGCGCTGAAATTCTATGGCCGCACCCTGGTGGATGAGGATTACAACGGCCTTGCCTTGGATGAGAGTGAGGGTGACCGCATCGCCGCTTCCATCGGCGATGCCGATATCGTCTTCATGAAAAACCATGGCGTGATGGTGGTGGGGGCGAGCATCGCCGAAGCCTGGGATGATCTTTATTACCTGGAACGCGCCGCCGAAGCGCAGCGCCTGGCAATGGGCACGGGGCGCAAGCTGAAGCCCGTGACGCCTGAAATCGCCGCGCGCACCTATGCGCAAATGCGCGAAGGCGATCGTGAAAGTGCGAAGCTGCATCTGGAAAGCATCAAGCGCATCCTGACGCGGGAAGAGCCGGATTTCATGCATTGAATTCTGCCGCCACCCAGCGCGGCTTGCTTCTGCTGGTGATCACAACCGTCGGCTGGGGCATGAATTGGCCGGCGATGAAGGTGCTGCTGGCTGAATTGCCGCCGCTTACCACGCGCGCCATTGGCGGCGGGCTTGGCTTTATGGTGCTGCTGGGGGTGGTGCTGGCGCAAAGGCAAAGCCTTGTCGTGCCGCGCGCCATCTGGGGCAGGCTCACGCTGATTTCGCTGTTGAATGTTACGGCCTGGATGGGGCTCGCGAGCTTTTCGCTGCTTTGGCTTTCGGCGTCTGAGGCCACCATCATTTGCTACACCATGCCGGTCTGGGCTGCGGTTTTCGCCTGGTTGATCTTGGGGGAAAAGCCAAGCCTGGCGCGCATCCTGGCGCTGGTGCTGGCGCTGTCGGGCCTGGTTTATCTGGTGCTGGGCAAGGGGCTTGATCTTGGGATTGCAAAGCTGCCCGGGGTTGCCTTGGGCTTGGGCTCAGCCATACTTTTCGCACTTGGGACGGTGCTAACGAAACGGATGCCGCTTGGTCTGCCGCCATCAAGTTCCGTTGCCTGGCAGGTTGGCATTGGTGTCGCACCACTTTTCATCGCGGCGATTATCTTTGACCCGCTGGATTTCAGCCATGTTTCCGCGCTGGGTGTCGGGCTGCTGATCTATGGCGGCGTTTTCGCGCTTGGGCTTTGCTATCTTTCCTGGTTTGCGGCGCTGAAGATGCTGCCGGCGTCACTTGCATCGCTTGGCACTGTCATCACGCCTGTAGTGGGCGTTGTAGGCGCCGCGCTGTTCCTTGGTGAGGCGTTTGGCTTGCGCGAAATCCTCGCGCTGACCTTGGTATTGTCGGGCGTGGTGCTGGCGGTGCGCGGCTGAGCGCTTCAGTTAGCGCGGCACGTTCAGCTTGCTCAAAATCGGGCGCCATTGCGTATCGGAACGGCGCAGAAAATCAGCAAAATCCTCGGGCGAACCACCGGCCAGGAACTGGCCTTCAGTGATCAGTCTTTCACGAATCCGCTGATCTTTCAGCGCCTCATTCGCGGCGGCATTCACGCGTTGAACCATTTCCACTGGCGTGCGCGCCGGGGTGAGCAAACCAAACCAGCTCAAGACATCAAGGCCAGGGGCGAATTCCGCGATGGAGGGCACATCCGGCGTTGATTCGATGCGCCGCCCGCTGGTCCAGGCGATTAATCTGCCGCGGCCATCACGATGCACGGGCTGCGCCGTGCCACCCGACACCACAAGCACATCAAGATCACCCGCCATGAAGGCGGCAAGCTGCGCGGAATCGCCGCGATAGGTAACATCCTGCATGGTGATGCCAAGCCGTTCCATCACCATCAGCATCGCGACATTCGTCAGCGTTGTTGGCCCATTGGTGCCATAGGTCATCTGCCCCGGCCGCGCCTTCGCCGCCGCAACCCAGGCCGGCACATCCACCGCGCCGCCACGCATTTGTGTGATGATGCCGAAGGGAAAGGTAGTGGCCAGCATCACCGGCGCGAAATCTTCAAGCTTGTAGGGAAGATTGGGCACAATCACCGGATTGATTGTCAACGTGGTGCCGGCGGCCATCAGCAGCGTATGGCCATCTGGCCGCGCGCGGGCCACGAATTCAGCGCCGATAATGGTATTGGCGCCGGCGCGGTTTTCGACCTGCACTGGCTGGCCGAGCAAGCTTGTCATGCGTTCCGCCAATAGGCGGCTCACGATATCCGTGCTGCCGCCAGGGGCGAAGGGGACGATGATGGTGATGGGGCGCGGCGCGGCGCCGCTTTGCGCAAATGCCGGGCTCGTCAGGCCAAGCCCGGCGAGGCCGGCCAGCAAGGGGCGGCGTGCGATATGATGGACCATGAACCAAATCCTCCCGCGGCTGCGCGGGATGCGCGCAGCGATATCTTGTTTTGAGGGCTTTGCGCCTTCCTGCCTACAGCAGGCGTAACATCAAGCAAGCGCACGCTACCGAGCCTGACCGCTGCCAGCAAGCGGGGCGGCGCAAAAGCGGCACTGAGCGGAGGAAGGTCTTGGCTTTCGCATTGCGGGACGAGCGGTGTGGGGCCATGGTCTACACATGAATACTGCCCCGCCGCCCCTGATCCGCCTGCTCCCTGGCCGAGACCGCCGCCTGAAGGCTGGCCACCCTTGGGCTTTTTCCAATGAAATCGCCATGACGCCGGCGGCCAAAGCGTTGCCCCCGGGTAGTGTTGTGCGGCTGGAAGGCGATGATGGCGTCAAGCATGGGGTTTGGCATTTCAATCCGCATTCGCTGATTGGCGCGCGGCGGCTAGACAGCAATCCAGACGCCGCTTGCGATCTGGCCTGGTTCAAGCAGCGCCTGCAGGAAGCGCTGAACTTGCGCGACAAGCTTTTCGACCGCCCGCATTACCGGCTGATCCATGCCGAAGCCGATGGGCTGCCGGGCTTGATAATTGATCGCTACGGCGATGCAGTGACCATCCAAGCCAATACTGCGGGCATGGAAGCCGCGACGCCCTTGATACTGGAAGCGCTGCATGCGCTGATCGCGCCCCGCATGGTGATTGCCCGCAATGACAGCGCCGTGCGCGCCCTGGAGGGCCTGCCCGAGGAAACCAAGCTGCTGCATGGCGAAGCCGGCATGATCTCAGTGGAGGAAAGCGGCCTGACCTTCGCTGTTGATCCGCTGGGTGGGCAGAAAACCGGCTGGTTCTTTGATCAGCGCGAACATCGCGCGCGCGTGGCGCGGTTGGCCAAGGGTACCACGGTTTTGGACGCCTTCTGCCATACGGGCGGTTTTGGCATTTCCGCTGCCGTCGCCGGGGCTTCCTATGTTACGCTGCTGGACCGCAGTGAGGCAGCGCTGGAACTCGCCCTTGAAGCGGCGAAGCGCAATGGCGTCGCCGATTGTGTGGAAACGCAAAAGGCCGAGGCTTTGGAAGCCTTGGAACGCATGGTGGGCGCGGGCAAGCGTTTTGGCGTGGTGATCACGGACCCGCCCGCCTTCGCCAAGGCGCGCAAGGATCAACCGGCGGCACTGCGCGCTTATGGCAAGCTCGCGCGGCTCGGCGCGACTTTGGTGGAAAAGGGGGGCTTCTTTTTCATCGCCTCCTGCAGCCATCATGTCGCACCTGGTGAATTCGTCGATGCCGTCGCCTGGGGCGTGCAGCGCGCTGGGCGGGAAGCGCGCATTCTGCACATGGGCGGCGCGGGGCCGGATCATCCGCTGCATCCCATGTTGCCGGAGAGCGCTTACCTTAAAGGGATATTGATGCAGTTGCGATGAAGCGGGCAGAGCAGCTTTTGCGGGCCTATCGCGCTTCCTGTTATTTCGCGGGGGCACATGCGGCGCGCATAGGACAACGCGCACCGGGTTTGGATGCGTTGCTAGGAAGTTGGCGCGCGGCAGAGGGTGTTTTCATCGCCGCCGGTAATCCCTTCAGCCGGCGCATGCCAGCAGGCTGGAATGCGCAGCGCCATGCGGCCTTGCGGCAACGCTTGCGGGGTTTGCACTACGTGGAAGGTCAGGGAGGCGCCAAGCGCTGGTGGGAAGCGCATTGCTTCATCGGCATCAGCGCGACGCGAGGCAGGCGGCTGGCGAGGTTGTTTCGACAGAACGCGGTGGTGGCGCTGCGGCGCAGAGGCAGGGCTCGGCTAATATGGGTTTTTTGAAAACCGCTGCTGCTTTTCTGATCGCGGTCTTCATCCTGCGCGCTGCGCTGGGCGCGATGTTCCAAGCGCCCGGTGCCGCCGGTCCCGCCCTGGTCGAAGCCTTCGCGCTGGATTGGGCGGGGTTTGGCACGCTGGTTGGCTTGTTTTGGCTGCCGGGGCTATTCCTCGCCTATCCTTTGGGCCTGGTGGCACGACGTTTGGGCGACAGGCGCGGCGTGCTGCTTGGGCTTTTGCTGCTGATCCTGGGGGCGCTTTTTTCGACGCGTGCGGATGAGGTCGCGTTGCTGGTGGCGGGGCGGTTGCTCATGGGCCTCGGCACGCTGCTAGTGATTTTGCTGCTGACAAAAATGGTGCAGGACCGTTTCATTGGCCGAGACCTTTTCCCCGCCATGGCCGTCTATGTGCTGGGCTGGCCCTTGGGGATCGCCGCGACGCAGGCCGTCCTGCCCGGCTTTGTGCCTGATCATGGCTGGCAATTTCCCTATCAGGTCGCGGCCTTCGCCGCGGGCATTGCCTTCACCGCGGTTGTGCTGGCGCGCGGGCCGGAACCGCGCGCGCTGCCGATCAACACCAGCACAGGCAGCGCCCTGACGCGCGATGAGTTTCGCCGCATGTGCCTGGCCGGCGCCTGCTGGGCCTTGGTGAACGGCGCCTACATGGTGCTGGTGAGCTTCGCGCCGCCCATGCTGATGGCGCGCGGGCTTGGCCTGGCGGAGGCGAATTTCGCCGTTTCGCTGATTTCCTGGAGCAATATCCTGGCCGTGCCGGCAGGCGCCTGGCTTGCGCGCCGCGCAGGTATTGCAGGCCCCATGACGATCAGCGCGAGCCTGCTTGCCATGTTGGCCGCCCTTGCCTTGCCAGTGGCGGAGGTAGCCTGGGCGCCGCTTTTCGGCCTGCTGCACGGCTTCTGCTACGCGCTGCCCATCACCGTCTTCTCGGCACTGGCAGCCGAGGCTGTGGCGCCAGAACGCCGCGCGCGGGGCTTGGGTGTTTATTTCGTTTGGTTCTATGCGGGCTGCACGGGCTGCCCCGCCTTTGCCGGGTGGCTGCGCGATATCACGGGCAGCGCAACGGCGCCGGTTTTCTTTGCCGTGGCGGCATTGGGCGTAGGGCTTGGGTTGTATATTTGGTTCCGGCGGGATTTGGCGCGGGGGTGAGCAGAATTTTCAGATGAAGGTGTCTCATGGCTAACGTCTGCTACTAGTGGCGCGATTCATGCGGATCTTTCCTGATCCAAAACTGCCCCCGCGCACCCCTAGCCCTATATCTGGAGGGCCGATTCACGCTGCTGCCCTGAACCGATAGCAGCGATCGGACCACAAGTGATTCCAATTGACTCAAAACGCCCCATTGCCGCCCCGTCGTGCCAAGACGGGGCGGGTGGACGGTATTGCGCTTGTCACTCAGCCGCGGCGCGGGCGGCCTTTTCTGAATCATAGATGGCCTGCGCCGTCTCCACGGCCTTTGCGTGCACAACTGCCAGGTCGGGGCGCATCTTCTGGGCACGGATCGCAGCCTGCATCGTCGAATGATGCTGACCCTGGAAATGCGGGAAGACTTCGCGCGCGATCAGCTCGTAGGATTTCTTCGTCGCCTCGAAATTCGCCCAATTATGGGCCAGCGTCAGATAGGCACCAAAGCCGCCATTTGATTGCTTCCACAAACGTTCAATCTGGGCGCGGCACATTTCGGGCGTGCCGATGGCGCCAAAGCCGCTGTCGTTGATGAAGTCAATCATCTCCTTTGCGTTTTGGCCCGGCATGGACATCTGTGGGAAGGCGGCGATTTCCTGGAAATAGTGGAACCAATGCTCAATCCCGTATTCCACATCCCGTTTGGCTTGCTCCATCGTATCAGCAATGTGGCACAGGCCGACAAGTCGCCACTTGCTGCGGTCTGCCACATGGCCGTGATGCCTTGCTTCAGTCTCCACCACATCCCAGTGCAGGGCCAAGGCATCGAATCCCGCCGCCGTCGTGGCGCCGATGGAGATCATTCCTGTACCGTATCGGCCCGCCAGCTTTGCCCCGGTGGGAGAGGCAACGGCGGCGGTTGCGATGTCGAAGTTGGAATAGGGCCGCAGATGCAGGCGCGCATCCTGCAATGTCCAGCGATCGTTCTGAAAATTCACCGGATCATCGGATCTGATCAGGCGGGTCATGATGTCCAGCCCCTCAGCCAGAAGGCGGCGCGTGTGTTCCTGCGTCAAGCCCACCATCGCCGCATCCGTGGGTAGGGATCCGGGGCCGACGCCCAGCATCACCCGCCCACGCGTCAGGTGATCAAGCTGCACGATGCGTTCTGCCACCCAAAGCGGATTATGGTAGCTGACAGAAACGACCCCCGTGCCGAGTTTGATATGCCGTGTGCGCTGAGACGCGGTCGCGATCATCAGCATCGGGTCTGCAGAAATTTCGGAGCCCGCCGAATGGTGCTCGCCGAACCAAACCTCATCATAATCACAGCGATCAAGCCACTGCACCAATTCCAGATCCTGTTCCAACGCCAAGGTCGGGTTGAGCCCCGGCTTGTGGAATGGCGCAAGGAAGATGCCGAAGCGCATCCTATTCATAACTTGTCTCTCCCTCTTTCCTGCGACAATCCGCGAATGGACTGCCGCTTGACGAGAGGCTCACCTGACGCGAGCCCAGAAGCAAGCATTTTCCGCCCGGGACAGAGCCTTTTGCCGCGCATCAGGCCATGATTGAGTAGCGCGGTGGCGCGCGGCTTGGAATGCGGCCAGGGCGGCTTGGGCTGAAGGCTGCCTAAGCCTGCGATGTTTCGCCCCCCCCTGCCGGTTGGCGCTGTCTCGGGCGCCGCACGCCCCTCATTCGGGTCAATGCCAATCGCGCACAGCACCTGATTCGTCACCTAAGTCAGGATCAGCGTGCCATTGCCATCGCGCCGCCATACCGCCGACACCTGATCGCGCGGCAGGCAGCCATTGGTGGTCCGGTCGCTGCTGTCGGTTGAGGGCAGCAGCGTGAATCTGCCCAGTAAGGTCCATGCATCAACCACCGATCGCGATGCAAGGCCTTACGGCAAGGCGCTGCCCTTGGTGGTGGGCGCAATCCGATCTAGCGTGGCGCATCTTCACCTTGATCGAGGAAACATCATGACCCCGCCTGAGAGAATGCGCGCCCTGCTCGCGAAACCTGATTTCGTTGTCATGCCTGCCGTATGGGATGGGCTGAGCGCCAAGCTCGCCGCCGGGGCAGGGTTTCCGACAGCCTTTCTATCCGGTTCATGTGTCGCCGCCAGCCGCTTGGGCGGACCGGATCTGGACCTGATTTCCTTCGCCGAGATGTTTGACAGTTTCAACATGGTGCGTGGTGCGGCGCCCGATACGCTGGTGCTGGCCGATGGCGATCATGGCTATGGCAATGCGATGAATGTGCAGCGCACGGTACGCGCTTATGGCCGCGCCGGTGCCGCCGCGATCTTGATTGAAGACAAGATCACACCGCGCGCCCTGACGGCTGCCGGAAAGCCCTGCCTGCCACGTGAAGAAGCGCGCATGAAAATCCGTGCCGCCGTGCAGGCCGCGAAGGAATCCGGCATCCTGATTTTGGCACGCACCGATTGCCGCCCGACGGCTGGCATTGATGAGGCCGTGGCGCGGATTGAAATTTTTGTTGAAGAAGGTGCGGATATTCTTTTCCTGGATAGCCCTGCCGATGATACGGAAATCTATCGCGCGGTGGCGGCTGCGAAGGGACGACCTTCCTTCGCGGTGCTTTCCCCCGGCGGGGCGCGCGCCACACCAACGCGTGATGAAGCCAAGGTGCTTGGCTTCAAGATCGGCACCTATCCGACTGGCATGCTCTCCCCCGCCGCGGCGGGGATGAAGGCGGGCCTTGCCGCGTTGCAAGCCGGGCTTTCGGAAGCAGCGAGCGCGCTGCCTTCGGCGGAATTGCGGGATACGCTTGGCTATGGCGATTACGATTCCAAGGCCAAGGCTTTCATCGTTTCCTGAAGTGATGCCGGTCGGGTGTTATTACCCGACCGGATCAATTGGCGTAATAGGCGCACCGGCGGCTTCAATGGTGGCGCCCGCTTGCAGCAGCAAATCCTCGCGGTAACGGCCAGCGAGTAGCTGCACACCAACCGGCACGCGCCCAACCGTGCCGGTGGTGACCGTAAGGCCAGGCAGCCCCATCAGCGGCAGGCCCACTTGCGTGAGCTGCGCTTCCATGATGCGGCGGAAGGCAGCGGGGCTTTCGACATCTTCCTGATCACGGAAGGGCAATTCGCCGGAAACTGGCGTGATCGCCACCGGGAAGCGTTCAAAAAACTCCATCCAGAGCCGCAGGAAATAGGAACGCTTTTGCAGCGCATCCATGAAGCTGTTCAGATCGGGATTGGGGCAGAGTTCTTCCATCTGCGCGAAGATGAAGCTGGCATCCGGGTCACCTTCCTGATGCAAGGCGCTATTCAGCCCACGCCGGCTTTCTGCGAGCCACAACATCGCCTGCAATTGCGCTGGTTCGCGCAAGGGTGGTGTATCCGCCTCCTCAATCGTCCAACCGGCGGCTTCCAGGCGCTTCGCAGCATCGCGGAGCGCGGCCTGGACTTCGGGCTGAACCTTCATGCCATCTGGCGAAAGGCAAAGGGCCGCGCGCTTTGGCGCAGGTGGGCCTTCCATGGCGGCATCCACCCACCAGGGGTCACGAATGTCACGCGCGCACATGGCACCGAAAGCAAGCTTCACATCGGCGATACTACGCGCCAGCGGGCCACTTACCGCCATGACCTGCCCGCCAATATGACGTTCCGTACCCGAAGCATTCCAGGCCGGAATGCGCCCAAGCGTGGGGCGCAGCCCGTGAATGCCGCAGGCATAGGCGGGGTAGCGAATGGAACCGCCAATATCCGTGCCATGCCCAATGGCGCCAATACCGGCCATGGTAGCCGCACCCGCACCACCCGAAGAACCGCCAGGCGTAATGCCGGGATCACGCGGATTCTTCGTATGCCCATGCAGAGAATTGCGTGTGAACCAGCGGAGCGAAAAGGCCGGCGTATTGGTGCGCCCAACAATCACTGCGCCCGCCTTGCGCAGATTGGCGACCACGGGATTGTCCTGCGTCGCGATCAAATCCTTTTGCAGCCTGAGCCCATTGGTGGTGGCGAAGCCCTGCTGATCCGCATTCACCTTGATGGTGATAGGCACGCCAGCAAGCGGCCCGGCATCTTCGCCACGCGCGATCATGGCATCAATGCGCGTGGCCTCCGCGAGCGTTTCCTCTGGCCGATGATCCACCACGGCATTGATCTTGGGGTTCACCGCGGCAAGCCGTGCCAGCGCATCCTTGGCGGCTTCAGTGGCGGAGACTTGCTTGGACCGAATGCGTGCCGCGAGATCGGTTGCGGTAAGGCGCCAAAGATCGCTCATGATTTTTATTCCTGTGATGCGTGCACTGCCTTAACCCGGCAGCGCGAGGACATTCTTGCTGATGATATTGCGCTGGATTTCATTCGAGCCGCCATAAATAGTCGAAGGCCGCGCCTGAATATAAAGCCCTGTCGGGTTCAGGTTGCGATTGCCTTCCATGGGGTCCAGCAAGCCGGCATTCTCCCCACAGATTTCCAGCATGGTATCCGTGATGCGCTGAAACAGCTCAGTCTGAAACACCTTCAGCATGGACACATCGGGGCCCAGCGTTTCACCCCGCCTGACCTTATCCACGAAAACGCCGTAGAGCGATTTCAGATCTTCCAGATCAAGCCGCAGCTTGGCGTAGGTGTCCTGAAACACCGCATCTTCCCAAACCCCCATCCGTTCCGCGAGCTGCTTGAGGCGCGAAAATGCATAAGCCGAAAGCCTGGGCGATCCCAGATAAATGCGCTCAAAGGAAAGAAGCGCCTTCGCCATATCCCAGCCGCGATTGGGCGTGCCGACCAGATTGGCCGCGGGCACGCGCACATTATCGAAGAATACCTCACAGAATTCGTCGTGATATTCCAGATTGATGATGGGCTTCACGGTAATGCCGGGCGTATTCATATCCACCAGCAGGAAGGAAATGCCTTCCTGCTTCTTCGCGTTCTTGTCCGTGCGCACCAGCAGGAAGCACCAATTGGCATCCATCGCCAGCGTAGTCCAAATCTTCTGGCCATTCACCACATAGGTATCGCCATCGAGCACCGCTTCCGTGCGCAAAGCCGCCAAATCCGACCCTGCATTGGGTTCGGAATAGCCCTGGCACCAGATATGCTCACCCGAAAGGATTTTTGGCAGGAAACGCTGCTGCTGTTCGCGCGTGCCGTGATTGATCAGCAGCGGCCCAACCATCACAATGCCATGGTCATTGGTGCGTGCGCAGCCATGGCGTTCGATTTCTTCGGTGAAAATGATTTGCTTCGCCGGCGAAAGCCCAAGCCCTCCAAATTCGCGCGGCCAGCCAGGGCAGAGCCAGCCTTTCTCGGCCAATTTGTAATACCAGGGCTTGTTTTCATCCCAATGCAGGCGCTTTGGCGGATTGCGTAAATCGGCTGGGTAATTGCCTTCAATCCAGCCACGCACATGCAGCCGGAAGGCTTCATCTTCCAGAAAGTTGAGGTCCTGGGTTTCGCGAGCTTCGATCATCTGTTCAGCCTCCGGTAAAATTCGGCTTGCGCTTGGCGAAGAACGCCGCGCGGCCTTCCTTGAAATCTTCTGTCGTGAACAGCGCAGCCTGATAGGTTTGTTCCTGCGCCAAAGCCTCATCCAGCCCATCGGCGAAGATTTGCTTGGTGAAGGCGATGGGGCCAGGTGCCTCAGCGGCCAGGAAGCGCGCTTTTTCCAAGGCGGCTTCCAAAGCCTTGCCGGGGGGTGCGACGTAATCCGCCAGGCCGATGCGTTCGGCTTCTGGCGCGGCGATCACTTCATGGAAAAACAGGATGCGCCGCGCGCGGCCAATGCCAACGCGCGCTGGCAGGAAATGCGGCAGGCCCATATCGGACATCAGGCCAATCTTATGGAAACCCGCCGTGAAGCGCGCATCTTCGGCGGCGACAATCACATCGCAGGCGCAAGCCACCGCCATGCCGGCCCCCGCTGCCCAGCCTTCCACTGCGGCAACAATCGGCTTGCCGCCCTTGGCCATGAGGCGCACCAGCTTATGCGTACGGCGCATGCGTTCGCGCCCCGCCAGCGTGCTATCAATATCCATGGAGGAAATATCGCCGCCGGCGCAGAAAGTGCCCTCAGCGCCCGTCACCACAATGGCGCGGATGGTCTCATCGCCATGGGCGCGTTCCATCACGTCTTCCATCGCGGCGCGCAGCACAGGCGCGATGGCGTTCTTGCGTGACGGGCAATCAATGGTGACGATCAGCACCGCGCCATCGCGTTCTTCCAGAATGCGTTGGCGCAAGGGTTCAGCGGCGGCGTTCATTCCGCATCCTCCGGCGCCAGCGCCATGAAGCGTCGGCGATGCAAGGCGGCCGAGCCGAATTGATTGGCAATCACCATGCCGCGACGCAGATAAAGCCCGACATCATATTCATCGGTGTAGCCAATGCCGCCATGCAATTGGATGCATTGGCGCAAAACCATCAACCCGCTTTCACCCGCGCGCGCCTTGGCCTTGGAAACGGCGGCCTTGCGCGCATCGCCTTCCGCCCCGGCATCCAAAGCCGCCGCCGCGGCTTCCACCGCCGCGCGCGTGAGCGAGAGATGAATTTTCAAATCCGCTGCGCTATGCTGCAAGGCTTGGAAAGTGCCAATGATGCGGCCGAATTGCTGGCGCGTTTTCAGATAGGCAAGCGTCATGTCAAAGGCGCGTTCCATCAGACCGACCATGGCGCCCGCCGTCATCAGCGCGGCTTCATCAAGTGCAGCATCCAGCACGGCGCCAATATCAGCGGCGATTCGTTTGCCCCGCGCAGGATCAGCGCGCAGCGTGCCGAAATAGCCGCCATCCATTGTTTTTTCCAAGGATAGATCAGCCCCCGCCGCCGGCACGGCGTAGAGCGCAAGCCCCGCGCCTTCACGCACCGGAACCAGAAACACATCGGCACCCCCTGCTTGCGGGACAAACACGCGCGGTGCATCGGCATTGCCCGGCGCGGCCAGCGTATCAGCGCGTTCTTGCCAGGCGGTCAGCACCATTTGCTTGCCAGCGAGTAACGGCCCAAGCAGGGATTGACCATCTGCGGCCGCCAGCAGGCGCGCGGAAAGCATGGCGGGAATCAGCGGTTCTGGCGCCAAGCCAGCGGCTAATTCTTCCGTCAGCGCAATGGCTTCACTCATGCCAAGCCCGGCACCACCAGCGGCTTCCGCCACAGCCAACCCGATCCAGCCAAATTCACCCATTTGGCCGAAGACGCCCTTGTCAAAACCAGGTGTTACAAAGCGCAGCGCACGCACACGCTTACTGTCTCCACCGCGCGGCGCCACCGCACCGGCGCTATCGCGGATCATGCGAATGGATTCCGCGCGTTCTTCCAAAACCTCACTCATGTTCTTATTCCTTGCATGCGTCAGTTCGTGTGCAGCTTGGCACCACTCGCCGCCTGGATTTGGTCAAAGGTCACGCCCGGCGCCAGATCGCGCACCACAAAACCCTTGCCCTGCACCACATCCAAAACGCCGAGATTGGTATAAACGCGGCTCACCGCGCCTGGCGTTGTCAGCGGGTAGCTGCAACGTTCCACGATTTTATGGCCGCCATCCTTGGTGGTGTGTTCCATCACCACCCAAAGCCGCTTGGCACCGGCGCCAAGGTCCATCGCGCCACCAACGGCAGGGGCTGAATCATTTTCGCTAGTCGCCCAATTGGCGATATCGCCATTGGCCGCGACTTCAAAAGCGCCGAGCACGCAAAGATCAATATGACCGCCGCGGATCATGGCAAAGCTATCGGCGTGGTGGAAATAGGAACCACCGGGGCGTAGCGTGACCGCCTGCTTGCCGGCATTCACCAGCCAGGGGTCCACCTTATCGGGTGCGGGCGCGGGCCCCATGCCCAGAATGCCGTTTTCTGAATGCAGAATCACCTCGCGTTCCAGCGGCACGTAATTCGCGATCATGGTCGGAATGCCGATGCCAAGATTGACGAACCAGCCTTCCGGAATGTCTTCGGCGACACGGGCGGCCATTTGCTTACGGTCAAAGCCTGTCATGGTTTGATCCCTTCTTTCCTGAACCTTCAAGCCCATGCCGGGCCGCGGTCAATATGCAACACGCGCTTCACGAAAATGCCAGGTGTGTGCACATTCTCCGGCACAATCTCACCAAGCTCGCGGATATGGCTGACCTGCGCGATGGTCATATCGGCTGCCATGGCCATTACCGGATTGAAGTTCCGCCCACTGGAACGATAGGTCAGATTGCCCCAGCGATCCCCTTCCCAGGCTTCCACCAAAGCCACATCGGCCTTGAGCGCATGTTCCATGACATAGGTACGGCCATTGAATTCACGCTGTTCCTTGCCATTGGCCAGGATGGTGCCAACCGATGTCGCGGTGAAAAACGCCGGCACGCCAGCACCGGCCGCGCGCATGCGTTCCGCCATGGTCCCTTGCGGCACAATCTCCAATTCGATCTTGCCTTGGCGATAAAGCTCTTCAAACACCACAGAACCAGCGGAACGCGGGAAGGAGCAAATGATCTTCCGCACCCGGCCCAATTCCATCAAGCGCGCGAGCCCAACCCTCCCGGTGCCGGCGTTATTGGCAACGCAGGTCAGGTCTGTTGCCCCCTGTTCGATCAGCCCTTCAATCAATTGGTCAGGCTGGCCAACCGCCCCAAAGCCACCGATCAGAACGGTTGAGCCATCCTTGATGCCGGCCATGGCATCGGCCATGGATTGAACAATCTTGTTGATCATGCGTCTTTTCCCATCATCATTCAGGCAAAACGAAACAGGCCATTGCTGACGACAATCTTGTCACGTTCCACCACCCGCGCGCGGAAGGCAGCGCCGCCTGCTTCGTGCCAAATCTCGCTACGGATCGTCTCACCGGGATAGACCGGGGAAGAAAAGCGCAAATCCATCTTCCCGAAGCGCGCCGTATCGTAATTGCAAAGCGTCTTCAACAGCGCATGGCAGACCGTACCAAAGGTGCAAAGCCCATGCAGAATGGGGCGCGGGAAGCCGGCAGCGGCGGCGATTTTCGGGTCTATATGCAGCGGGTTCAAATCCGTATTCAGCCGATAGATCAGCGCCTGTTCCGGCCGCGTTGCCAGATCAAGCATGATATCCGGCGCGCGGTCCGGTTCTGGGTGCGGTTGCTTCACCGGCCCGCTCGGCCCGCCAAAACCACCATCGCCGCGCAGAAAGGATGTGCTGGTGAGTGTGGCCAGCAAATCACCCGTTTTCGCGTCAATCACCTGGCGTTCGGAATACATGAGCGCGCCCTTGCCTTCGCCGCGATCCACCAGGCCCGTCACGCGTGAACGCCCGATGATTTCGCCTTCTGTCGGCAAGGGTTTGTGCAGGATCAAGCCCTGTTCGCCATGCACAATCTTCACCCAATCCATGCCGGTATCGGGATTACGCGACCAAAAGCCAGGCGCGCCGAGCACCACGGGCATGGAGGGCATGACTTTCAGGCGCGGTTCATAAAGGAAATCGAGCTGCTGTTCATCCATCGGGTCCTGGCCGAGCCCAACAGAGAAGTTATACATCGCTACATCCTGCCAGCGCAGATGCTGGCGCATTTCCGGGATGGGGTAGTTCAGCAGCTTTTCGTAGATGATTGGCATGTCACTGCGCTTCCTCGATTTCAATCACCGCATCCGCAGCAAAGGCGCCCTGCCCTGCCGGCAGTACCAGCATGGGGTTCACATCCACGGATGCCAAACGCGGCCCCGCCGCCACGGCGAAGCGCGACAGCGCGGCAAGCGCCTCCGCCAGCGCTTTCACATCGGCTTTCGGCTTGCCACGCGCGCCATCCAACAACGGGAAGCCTTTTAGCGAACGGATCATGGCCTCGGCTTCGGTTTCATTGAAGGGGCAACGACGGAAGGCGACATCCTTGAGGATTTCGATAAACACGCCCCCAAGCCCGACCATGGCGACAGGGCCGAATACAGGATCGCGCAACACCCCCAATGCCATTTCAACGCCGCCATTGATTTGCTTCGCGATCAACACGCCTTCAATGTGCGCCTTGGGCGCATGCTGCGCGGCACGCGCCAGCAAAGTGGCATGCGCTTCACGCACCGCGACGGCATCCGCAATATTCAAAATCACGCCACCGATTTCGCTTTTATGCAGAATATCGGGCGAGAGGATTTTCGCCACTACCGGATAGCCCATGGCATCGGCGACGCGCACCGCTTCTTCAACATTCGCGCAGGCGCGCTCAGGCACGGCAGGCAGGCCCGCTTCGGCCAGCAGGCGCTTGGCTTCGGCCTCCGTTGGCGTTTGCGCGGGCAGCACCACATTCGGCAGCGCCCCCGCCGCACCCGCTTCCTGCCGCGCGAAATAAGCACCGAAGCGGCCCATGGCGGCAATGGCATTCACGGCGCGGGTTGGGTCTTCCAAAACAAGGAAGCCGTCTTCTTCATATTCGCGCACCTTTTCGCGCGAGCAAATCGCTGAAAGCACCCAAAGCCGGTCGCGCCGTTTGGCGATGGCATCACGCATGAAGGGCCGCAGCTTCGGCGCCATGGAGGTTGATCCCCCCGTCTGCGTCAGAAACACCAGAACAGAAGGATAGCCACCATCACCCGCCGTCGCTTCCAGGAAGTCTCCGAAAAGCTCGGTCTGATTCACAGCTTGCGCGGTGCAATCCACCGGGTTGCGCGGCGCGCAGAAGCTGATCAGGCCGCGCAGCTTCTCCTGAGACGCCTGCGGCATTTCCGGCATGGGCAGGCCAACTGCTTCCGAAGCATCGGAAATCAGCACGCCGGCACCACCACTCACGGTCAGCACACCAAGCGAATTATGCACCGGATAAATGCGCCGCGATGCCGCATAGGCGATGTCCAGCATTTCTTCCGTGGTGTGCGCGCGCAATACGCCGAATTCATCCAGCACGGCTTGTGTCACCGCATCATCGCCGGCGATGGAGGCAGTGTGGGATTTCGCCGCAGCACCCCCCAAAGCGCTCGCCCCCACCTTCATCATGATCACGGGTTTGCGGTTGCGCCGCGCCAGATCAAGGGCTGCGACAAAGCCAGCACTTTCGCGAATGCCTTCAGCATAGGCGCAAATCACTTCCACTTCCGGCGCCTGCGCCATCCAACCAATCGCCTCACCTAAGGAGACATCGGCTTCATTGCCGGTGGTCACGCAGACGGTGGTGCCAAGCCCGCGCTGGCGCGCCACGGCGAAAACATGCGTGCCATAGGCGCCGGATTGGGACGCAATGCCGATATTGCCGCGAATGGGCCAGCCTTGTTCGAAGGAAAGCGAGAAGATGGGATAAAAACCAATCGCAGCATTGAACAGGCCAAGGCAATTCGGCCCCAGCATGCGCATGCCATGGCGCCGCGCGGCGGCGACAAGCCTTTCCTGCATGGCGGCGCCGGCCTCATCCACCTCGGCAAAGCCCGCGGTGAAGACAATCGCGGATTTGCAGCCCCGCGCGCCCAGATCATCCATGGCCTGGATCGCGGCCTCACCCGGCACGGCGATGATGGCGACATCGGGCACTTCCGGCAGCGCGGCGACAGATGCAAAGGCCGGCAGGCCCTGTACGGTCGGGCGATTCGGGTTCACGGGCAAAAGCCGGCCCTGAAAACCCTGGCTTTGCATATAGGCAATGGGCCGCCCGCCAATGCGCGTACCGTCATCGGAAGCGCCAATCACGGCAACAGAACGGGGGCGAATCATCGCATCCAAAGCACCAAAATTCACTGTGGATTCTCCGGCACTCAAAGGGCCGCCTTCGGCGGGCATCGCGTTTTCCTCCTGCAATCCGGCGCAGGGTGGCGCCAGCGCGCGCGGGCGGCAAGGGGTTGTCTTCAAAGAAAGAAGAGAGCCAGCGCCCCCGCCGCGCCAGCGGCCAGCGACAGCGCGGCAAAGGCCACCCCAAAGCGCCCGCCGCCCAGCATCACCGCATAGGCGGCCTTGGCGGAGATATTCACGCCAACCGCCGCCAGTACTGCCTGGGCAGCGAATTCCAGGCTAATCGTCGCCGGCGCCAGCAGCGGCACGGAAAGCGCCACGGCGTCCACATCCGCCAGGCCAGTGATCGCGGCCACGGCCAGCACGGCCCCTGGCCCCAGCCTCTCGCCCGCTAATTTGGAAATCAGCGCCACGGCGGCCAATAGCAGCGCAATTTTCAGCACGGCGCTGAGTTCGAAGGGGTTTTCTGGCACGCTGCCGGATGCGCCATCAGCCGCTGCGCGGCGCGAGAGCACAAAGGCCCCGAGCGCCATGCCCAAAGCCGCGATGCCAAGCGGCGCCAGCAGAAAAACCGCCACTTGCGGCGCGATGAAGGCCACTATGCCAATAGTGCGCAGGCAGGAAACCGCGCCCGCCATCAACGCCCCCGCCGCCAGCACCAGGGCCGCGCCGCCAGCCGCTGCCGCGCGCGCATTGGAAAGCGTGGCGGCAGTGGAAGAAATCAACCCTCCGGCGGCGCCGCTGAACAGCAGCCCGCGTTCCGGCCCCATCAGCCGAACCGCCAAATAGCCAAGATAGGATATCGCCGCGAGCAGAATGGCAAAGCGCCAAATCTTGGCCGGATTCAGGCCCCCCAGCATCGCCATGGGCTCATCCGGCACAAGCGGCATGACCAGCAAGGTCATGGAAAGCAGCACCAGCGCAGATCGCAGCTCGGCCCAGGTGATGCGCGTCATCATGCCATGGAGGGATTCCCGCGCGGCCAGGATCGCGGTCATGGCCACGGCGGCGGCACCCGCCACCGCCATATTCCCCATCACCGCCATGGCGCCCAGGCTATAGGTGCCAAGCGCCGCGACCAGGCTGGTGGCGGAAACCTTGTTCTCCGCATCGGCTTCGCGCAAAGCAAGGGGCAATTGGGCGGCCAGCAGCGCGGCCAGGCCAAAGCCCAGCAGCAGCGCGCCGCCACTCTGGCCAAGGTTACCGGCCAGAACCGCCATGATCCCGCCCAAAAGCCCGGTCAGCGCGAAGGTCCGCACGCCGGCGGTGCGGCGGCCCGCGGCTTCCTGGCGTTCGCGCCAATGGCGCTCGGTGCCGACAAGCAGGCCAATGGCGAGCGCGGCAGCCAGGCGGCGTATCAGTTCTTCCGCGTCCATCGCCGCATAAGGCGCCAAGCGCAGCCCTATCGCAAGCGGAAAGCTTGCGCCGGTGCGCCCATCGCGGCCATATGGCGGGGATGTCGCTATCTTTCTCCCGCGCGGAATTGCAGCGCTATTCACGCCATATCCTGCTCCGCGAAGTGGGCGCAATCGGCCAGGCCAAGCTGCGCGCGGCGCGGGTGTTGATTGTGGGCGCGGGGGGCTTGGGCTCGCCGCTCGCGCTATATCTGGCCGCCGCCGGGATCGGCACGCTGGGGATTGTGGATCACGATGTGCTGGAGCTTTCCAATTTGCAGCGCCAGGTGGCGCATAGCACCGCGCGGATCGGCGAGAACAAGGCGGCGAGCGCGGCGGAAACCCTGGCCGCGCTGAACCCGGAAGTGACAGTGGATATCCATGCGCGGCGGATGGATGCGGCGGCGGCGCGGGATTTGATCCCTCACTACGACGTGATTTGCGACGGGACGGATAATTTCGAAACCCGCTTTCTGCTGGGTGATGCCTGCCATTTGCTCGGCAAGCCCTTGGTGAGTGCGGCGGTGCTGCGCTTTGAAGGCCAGCTTTCGGTGTTTCATGGCCATGATGGCGCCAGCCCCTGCCATCGCTGCCTGCACCCGGAACCGCCGCCGCCCGGCCTGGTGCCAACCTGTTCTGAAGCCGGCGTGCTGGGCGCCGTGACGGGCGTGATGGGCACGCTGCAAGCGACCGAGGTGTTGAAGCTTATTCTTGGGATTGGCGAACCGCTGATCGGCAAGTTGTTGCTGTGGGATGCGCTGGATGCACGGTTTCGCACCGTGCGGCTGAAGCGCGACCCGGCCTGTGCGCTGTGTGGGCCGGAAGCCTCCATCCACAATCTTTCTGCCCATGAAAAAGCAGCGGAAGCTGCCTGCCGGGCATGAGCGAAAGGCGCCCCCCGCTTGGCATTTTGTTGCTGGATGGCGGGCATGAACGCGCCCATTACGCTTTGGTGATGGCCAGCGGCGCGGCGGCTTTGGGCCGCGATGTGGTGCTTTTCGCCACCAATGGCGGCTGCCGCCTGCTGCTGGCCGATTGCCCTTTGTTGCAGGACCCGCGAGAGGCGCATCTGGCTTCCCGCGGTGTCGCCGGGATTGGCACTTTGCTTGCCGCCATCGCCGCGCTTGGCGTGCAGCGCATGGTCTGTGAGGCCGGGCTGAAGGCCGAGGATTTGGGCGCTACCCCCCTCGCGCCCGGCGTCGAACGGGCCGGGGTGGCGAGTTTTTTGGGTGCGGTGGGTGCGGGGCAGATCGTGTCCCTGTGACCTTTGGGGCACGCATCTGACAGTATCGCCTGAGTTTCGGGCAGAAAATATTTGATTTGTCTTATTTTTCTGCTCAGCCTTTGCCTAAATCTTGTCATGATTGCCGTGGCAAATACCCCACATGATGTGGGCTTCAGGTTACGCTTGACCTGCACTGACCAAATGGCATAGGCGAAGATGTCGCGATCATGTTTCTGGATGTTTCAGGCAGCCAGGGCCTGGTCAGCGGGATGGCTTGGGCCGCGCCGATGCGGGGGCATTGGCTTGGTCCTTGGGGGGCCGTTTCGGGGCGCAAATCCCAGACCCGATGGAGTTTAGGGGATGCACGGGTTTCGACTGGGTTATGGTCGTTTTCTGGTTTTGGGACTGCTGCTGGCGGTGCTTTCGGCATGCGCGGATGGCACAGGGCGCCACGCTAATGGGCCGTTTTATAATCGCCCGGATAGCACCTCCCCACCCGGACCGCCCGGCGATCCTTGGGGGCCTTGGATCCGCGATGCTTCCCGCCGCTTTGACGTGCCCGATCTTTGGATCCGCGAAGTCATGCGCCAGGAAAGCGGTGGCCGCCCAGGCGCCACATCGCGCGTGGGGGCCATGGGGCTGATGCAGGTGATGCCCGGCACCTACCGCGAATTGGCGCAGCGCTATAATCTGGGGCCTGACCCCTATCACCCTTACGATAATTTGCAGGCAGGCGCCGCCTATATCCGCGAAATGTACCAGCTTTACGGCTCGCCCGCCTTCCTGGCGGCCTATAATGCTGGGCCGCGGCGGCTGGAGGATTATTTGTGGGGCGGGCGCGGCCTGCCGGATGAAACACGCAATTACGTGGCACGCGTCGGTCCTCGCATCGCGAGCACGGCGCCAGCACGCCGCGCGCCGGCCGAGGTTTATGCCGCGGCTGATATCGGCACGAGCATCCCGCGCGGGCCACGCCGGATGGATGGCGGAACGATGGTGGCGCTGAACCAACAGCGCAGCCCAGCGCCGACGGTGCAAGTGGCGCAGGCCGCGGCCCCTGCCCCGGCGGCGCCGGCAGGGACGCAAGTGGCGAGCCTTGGCAATGTGGTGCGCATGGACCCGATCCCCGATGGCAGCACCTTCACCCCGGCGGAGCGCCGACGTGCCGGGCTTGATACGGGGCGTTCCGCCCTTGCCGCAGCCCCCATGGCGCCGCCCGCACCGCGTCAGGCGCCGGCTGCCGCGCCATCACGTGGGCTTGGCTTGATCGGTTCTGCCCAGGCGGCGCCGGCCTCACCTTCGGCTTTGGGCCGCGCCGGGGCTGCGCCACCACCAAGCGGCGGGGGCAATGGTTGGTCAGTGAGCCTTGGGCGTTTTGCCTCAGAAAATTTGGCGCGTAGCGCGGCTTCTTCGGCGCGGTCTTCTGCTGGCGGCAGCGGTCAGGCAGAGGTGGTGCGCGTCGCGCAGGGCAATAACGCTGCCTTCACGGCGCGGGTAAAGGGGCTGACGCGCGCCCAGGCCGAACAGACCTGCCAAAGGCTACGCTCCGCCGGAAATTGCACGCTGGTAGCGCCGGGAGTCTGATGGTGAAACAAGTGGTCCAAGGCGTGATCATCACGAACCGATCGCGGCCTGGACTTCACAACGCCCTTTGCGCGTCAGCTGCGCCCATCATTTCTGGCCGCAAATAATTCCTGCCGAGCATCCACCAGGGCGCGACGGCTTCTCGGCAGAGCCGGCGGATCACCAAGACGATTGAGCGTTTCTTGCCCGCCGGGCGTGAAAAGTGGCGGGCGTAAGGCATCTACCGCGCCGGAAAGGCTGCGCGCGGCAAAGGAATTGCGAACCGCCGACAGGCTATCAATCACGTCCTGCGCGCGCGCAGTTACCGCAATACCGAAAGCCTGGCGCCATTCGCTGCGTGCCCCAGGCACCGCGATCTGTGCCATGGGCAGTATGATGTTCCAGCGTGGCCCATTCGGCAATTCCACCGAAAGGAATTCCAAAGCCTGGATCAGGCGCGCCGTTTCCCAGGGCTGACCGGTCAAGCGGCGCGGATTGGTGAGCATATCGGCGCCCTGTTCGATGGAATGGAACACCGCATCGCCTGTGAGAAAACTGCTGAAATCAGGCAAGCTTGCTGTCTCAGGCGGGCCAGAGCAGGCGCCCAAGCCCAATAGCCCCAGCAGGAAAACGCGCCTATCGCACTGCATCGTGATGTCCTTCCAACAAATTCCGTAAAGTTTATCGCAATTCCGTTCTGGCTTGGCATAGCGGGCGCCTTGATCCAGAATCCAGCATTTAGGGCTGGAAGGCGCCTCCATCCAGTGGTCCGATCGCTGCTGTCGGTTCAGGGCAGCAGCGTGAATCGGCCCACCAAATATAGGGCTAGTGGTGCGCGCGGGCAGTTTTGGATCGGGAAAGGTTAATACGAATCGCACCACTAGCGAATGATGAAATTGCGCCCCGAACGCCGCTCAAAGCTTTGAGAAATCAGTTCCTGGCGCGCATCAATCATGGCGCGGGTGGTGCGTGGCAGGGCAGGTGGATCAGCAAAACGATTGAGCGTTTCCTGCCCGCCCGGCGAAAAGAGTGGCGCGCGCAAGGCGGCAGGTGCAGCGGCTGGCCGCTGTTCGGCAAAGGCATTGCGCAGTTCCGTGAGGCTATCAATAACCTCCTGCGCGCGGGCTTCTGGCGCAATGCCAAAGCCCTGGCGCCATTCGGCCCGCGCGGCCGGTATGGCGAGCTGCGCCATGGGCAGCATCACATTCCAGCGCGGCCCATTCGGCACTTCCACGGCAAGGAATTCCAAAGCCTGAACCAGGCGCGCGGTTTCCCAAGGCTGGCCAACCAAGCGGCTGCGATGGGTGAGCATATCGGCCCCCTGCTCAATCGAATGGCGCACAGGGTCTAGCGAAACAAAGCCGCGGAATTCCGGTAAAAACGCCGTTTCTATTGGCGTGGCGGCGCAAGCGCCAAGCCCGAGCAGACCCAGGAAAACAAGGCGCCTGTCACAGGACATGGGGATTTCCTTCCATCAAAACCCAGGGTGCAACAAGCGCCCTATCTGACAGCACCGATGGGCGGGCGCCTTGATCCGCATCACGGTGCCCGCCCTGGATCAGCGCTTACAGGCTGACCGCCTTGCCCATTTCCGGGATCACCACCTTGGCCTTGGCGCCGACCATCTCGGCCTCAAAACCCTTGGCGTCCGGCAGCAGCATGCCGAAGGTCGCGTAATGGCAGGGAATGGCGGTGGTGACATTGCGGAGATACCGCTTCACCGAAAGCGCCGCCGCACGCGGGCCCATGGTGAAGCGATCACCCACCGGCACCAAGGCGACAGTCGGGGCGTAAAGCTCATCAATCAGCGCCATGTCGGAAAAGATATCCGTATCGCCCATGTGATAGATGGTCGGCTCATGCTTGTCCTTTGGTGTCACCACAATGCCATTCGGCAGGCCAAGGCAGTGGAAAACGCCATTGGCATCCACCTCAACCGAGGAATGGAACGCCTGCGTCAGCGTGACCGTGAATTCTCCCTGATCCGTGGTGCCGCCCGTGTTCATGGGATCAAACGCTTCGACCCCTTGCTTGCCGAGCCACATGGCGAGTTCATAATTGGTGACAAGCTTGGCACCGGTGCGTTTGCAGATGGCAGCCGTGTCGCCAATGTGATCGGCGTGGCCATGGGTCAGCAGCACATGGGTCGCGCCCGCACTCGCCGCTTCCGCATCGCCGCCAAAGGCGGGGTTGCCGGTGAGGAAAGGGTCAATCATCACAACAGACTTGCCGAATTCCAGGCGAAAGGCGGAATGGCCGAACCAGGTGAGTTTCATTGTGTGTTCCTTTTCGTTTCAGGTGAAAGTCATGCGGATGGTATCCGCGATCATGGCGGGCTTCGCCTCGCCTTCGATTTCAAGCGTTTGGCGCACGGTGATCCGATGGGCACCTGGCGCGCCATCTTCCACCGCAACCAAGCTTTGGCGCAGTCTGATGCGCGCGCCGGCTTTCACCGGATTGACGATGCGCACCTTGTCGCTGCCGTAGTTGATGGACCGCGTGGGCCAGGAAAGCTGGTAGATGCCAGCGCCAAGCTTTGGCAGCAGTGACAGCAATAGATAGCCATGCGCGATGGTCTTGCCGCCGGGCATGTCGCGTTTGGCGCGCTCCACATCCACATGGATCCATTGATGATCGCCCGTCACTTCCGCAAAGCGATCAATCAGATCCTGCGTCACTTCCAGCCAATCACTGACACCCAATTCCTGTCCGATCAGCGCCCTGAGCGCTTCCGGGGTTTCGACCTTACGCATTGCGTCCTCCCACGATCACTTCGCCGTAACATCGGGCGCGGCGCGCCAGCGATCAAGCCGGGCTTTGCGGAGGGGGTAATTTGCGGCCTAATCCCGCCATGACCCTGTCCCCCGGCAGCCGGGGTTTCGTTGTGGCCATGGTCACGGCGCAAATCCTGACGCAAATCGGCGCCTTCACCCTGCCCGCGCTGTTGCCGGAGATGATGGCGCGCTGGACCCTTTCCGCCACCGAGGCAGGCTGGCTGATTGGCATTTTCTTCGCGGCCTATGTGCCCGCGGTGCCGGTGCTGCTTTCGCTGACTGATCGTTTTCCTGCGCGGCGGATTTATCTGGTGGGCACCGGTATCACGGCGCTGGCGCATCTGGGCTTTGCCTTCTTCGCCGATGGCTTCTGGGGCGGGCTGTTCTTTCGTGCGCTCGCCGGGATTGGCTGGGCGGGGGCCTATATGCCGGGCCTGAAATCCATCGCTGATCCGCTGACTGGGGTGGCGCAATCGCGCGCTGTTGCCTGGCATGCGGCAGGGGTGGGGATTGCGGGCGCCGCTTCCTTTGCGCTTGCAGGGCTTTGTGATGCGCTTATCGGGCCAAGTTTTGCCTTTCTGGTAGCGGGGCTGGCCGCCAGCGGTGCCTTCGCCATTGCCATGCTGATACTGCCCGATGCGCCGCCGCCCAAAAGCGCCACGCGGCGTGGCTTGTTGGATTTCCGCCCGGTTTTTGCCAATCGCCGCGCCATGGCCTGGATTGCCGGTTACACCGTGCACACGCTTGAGTTGGCCGTGCTGCGCGCCTGGGCAGTCGCCTTCCTGACGGCGAGCTTCGCCATCTACGCACCGCCGGCATGGCTGCCCGGCCCGACCGTGCTGTTCACACTTGCGGGGTTGGTGGGCATTGCGAGTTCGCTCATCGGGAACCGCCTGGCCGAGAGCCTGGGGCGGGATAGGATTGTGGCGCTGGCCATGCTGTCCGGCGCGGCACTTTCCCTTGTGGCGGGGTTTGGCTTCGGCGCCTCACCTTGGGTGGTGCTGCTTTTTGTCGTTCTCTGGAATGCAGCGATTTATCTGGATAGTTCGGCGCTTACCGCCGGCACGGTGCAGGCGGCGGACCCGGCTTTGCGCGGCGCCACCATGGGGCTGCATAGCATGTTTGGCTACGCAGGGGGCTTTGTCGGGCCTTTGCTGGCCGGCGTGGTGCTGGATTTAGCGGGTGGCGATGGCGTGCAGGCCTGGGGCCTCGCCTTCGGGCATGTCGCCTTCATCATGCTGGCGGGGTTTACCGTACTGCGCTGGTTGGGGCGCGGCCAGGATTCGCCCAAGCTGCTCCGGTAAGCTTCCTGCCAAAGCGAAGCCTTGCAGGCGGAATTGCCCGGCCTTTCACGGGGTTTCGGGCAGGATTCCGGGCCTCAGGTGGGCCTTGAGGAAAAAAACCGGGTCAAGGACGATTTTTTTCTTGCAATGGCAAAGCAGGGGGCATAAAAGCGCTTCAGACGCAGTACGCACGTGCCTCTGGCCCCAGGCCTCCTGGCCAAAGGGTTTACGCAACGACGTCAAGCGTTCTGGCAACCCCGTTCGGATTCGTCCGGGCGGTCCTCTCTGGTCGCTGGTTCGTTCGACCGTTTCGTTAACCTTGGGCCTCCGCCTTCACAGGTGGCCCTTCTGGAGCCTGGAGGGTGCTGCGATGACACCGAAGATCGCACGCTTTTTGCGCGACAACGCGCCTGCTACGCCATGCCTTGTGCTGGATGTGGATCGTGTCGAGGAAAAATACCGCGCCATGCGTGCGGCATTGCCCTTGGCGCGCATTTATTATGCCGTGAAGGCCAATCCTGGCGCGCCGATTCTGGAGCGGCTGGTGAAGCTTGGCTCCAGCTTTGATGCGGCGTCTTGGGAAGAAGTGCAGGCCTGCCTTGCCGCCGGCGCTCAGCCTGACGTCATTTCCTATGGCAATACCATCAAGAAGGTGTCGGCTATCGCTGCCGCCCATAAGGCTGGTGTCTCCATGTTCGCCTTCGACAGCATCGAGGAATTGGAAAAGCTGGCACGCCATGCGCCCGGCGCGCGGGTTTATTGCCGCATCCTGGTGCAGAATGAAGGCGCCGAATGGCCGCTTTCGCGCAAATTCGGCTGCGAATTGGAAATGGCGCGCGACCTGATGCTGAAGGCTGGCGATATGGGGCTCGACCCCTATGGCATTTCCTTCCATGTCGGCAGCCAGCAGACCAAGACCGCCGCCTATGAAGGTGCGATCGCTCGGGTTGCGATGCTGTTCACCGATTTGAAGGAAGCGGGCGTGAAGCTCCGCATGGTCAATCTGGGCGGCGGCTATCCTGTGCGCTACCGCGCGGAAGTGCCGGAAATTGACGATTTCGGCATGGCCATCATGGGCGCCATGACCAAGCATTTCGGCAATGACCTGCCGGAAATGGTGGTGGAGCCTGGCCGCTTCATGGTGGGCGATGCCGGTCTGGTGTCCAGCGAAGTGGTTCTGGTCTCCCGCAAGGGTGCCACGGATCCGGTGCGCTGGGTGTATCTGGATATCGGGCGCTTTGGTGGCCTGGCGGAAACGGAAGGTGAAGCCATTCGCTACGAAATCCGCACGCCGCATGATAGTGCCGAAGATGGTCCCGTGACCATTGCGGGCCCGACCTGCGACAGCACCGATACGCTGTATGAAAAATCCAATTACCGCATGCCGCTGAAGCTGGCCTGTGGTGATCGGGTAGAGCTGCTGGCGACGGGGGCCTATGTCACCTCCTACGCTGCGCAATTCTTCAACGGCTTTGCGCCGCTGAAGGAACATTACATCTAAGTCGCATGGCGTGATCCGCTCGCGCGGGTCACGCCCCAGAAGTATTAGATGGTCGCATTTTCCGAGTCGCCAAACGATTCCGTTTGGCTTGAAAATGCTCCGCCGCGGGCAACCGCGCCGGGTCAGACATAACCCGGCCCTTCTATGGCCGGGTGTGCTTTCAAAAACGCCTCATCCACTTCAACGCCAATACCTGGCGCTTCCAGCGGGCGCACACAGCCATCCTTGCCGATGCGCCAGGGCTCGCTGCCCAATTCATCGCGGAATTTATTGGCGCGTGAGACATCGGCTTCAAAATAGCCGCCATTATCAATCGCAGCCAGCAGATGGATGGACGCAGCCTGGTTGACGCCTGTCATGGATGAATGCGGGTGGACGGGAATCTTAAAGGCCGAGGCCATGGCGGCGATGCGCATGGTCTCCGTCACGCCGCCGCATTTGGATAAATCAGGCTGCCAAATGCGGATCACATCATCTTCCAGAACGCGGGTGAACTCAAAGCGCGTGAAGTGATTTTCACCGGCGGCAAGCGGCGTGCTGCCAAAACCATGAGCCTCTGCATAGGAACGGTGATCATGCGCGGGGAAGGGTTCTTCCAGCCAGCCGATATTCAACCGATCCATTTCCGGCAGCACCTGGCGCACCTGCGCGATGTTATAGCCGATATTGGCATCGGTCAGGATCTCAAGCTCATGCCCGAAGGCATCGCGCACCGCTTCCATGCGTGCAATGTCATCGCGCACCGTATCACCAACGCGCAGCTTCACGGCCTTATAGCCCGCTTCCATATGCGGTGCCGCTTCATCAAGCAGTTGCGCCGGCGGCTGATAGCCAAGCGCAACGCCACCGGCATAGGCCGGCACCGGACGCGCCGAACCACCCAGCAGTTTATAGAGCGGCAGATTCAGCGCCTTGCCCTTGGCATCCCATAACGCCATGTCGAGACCGGACATGGCCATGGCCGTGCCGGCGCCCATGCCGTGGCTCGCCAATTGATACTTGTAGATGCGCGCCCAGATGCCGGTGGTGTCAAAGGCATCCATCCCCAGCACCAATTGCTTGAGTGTGGTTTCAAGCAATTTCGCAATGGCGGTATGCGCGCGGCCATGATGGCTTTCGCCCCAACCGACAATGCCATCTTCCGTGACGATTTTCACCATCACCGCATCGCGCTTCACCGCCTGACCAATCCCAAGCCGAGGCCCAGAATTGGCCGGCAGCGGGAAGGAGGTGGGGAAAGCCTTGATGTCCACGATCTTCATGCGGCGTTACTCCTGATCTCTCGTGCCCAAGCCTGCCACCGTGGCAGGGCATTTGCAAAGCCTGATCACCCGTCGCAGCATGAGTGACCGCAGGAGAGACTGGCATGAAACCCGACCCTATCCCCCCCAGCATGGAAGCCATCCGCCTATGGAGCGGGGTCGCCTGCCCGAATGAGGCCGCGCGGCTTGGCCTGGCTGATCATATCGGCCTGCTCAAGGAATTGGAGGCTTTGCGCGGCACCATGGAATTTGAAGATGAACCTTCCAGCTTTGAAGCGGCACTCCGCGCCGAGCAGGAGAAGGAAGCATGAGCGCTTTGCATGAACTTTCCATGACGGAAGCCGCCGATGCGGTGGCGCGTGGTGAGGTGACCGCAACCGCGCTCACCGAAGGCTGCCTCGCGCGCATTGCCGCGCATGATGGCAAGGTGAATAGCGTGATCCGGCTTGATCGCGACAGCGCCTTGGAACAGGCCGCCGCGGTGGATGCGGCGCGCAAGGCGGGCAAGGCGCTTGGGCCGCTCGGCGGTGTGCCCATGATGCATAAGGATATGTATTACCGCGCCGGCAAGGTTTCGACCTGCGGCTCAAAAATCCGGCGTGATTTCGTGCCCAAGGTGACGGCAACCGTGCTTGAGAAGCTGGATGCCGCGGGCGCGATTGATATGGGCACGCTGAATATGGCGGAATTTGCCCAGAACCCGACCGGGCATAATGCGCATTTCGGCCATTGCCATAATCCTTGGCAGCACGGCTATTGCACGGGCGGGTCATCCTCAGGCTCCGGCGCCGGTATTGCGGCGCGGTTTTTCTATGGCGCGCTTGGGTCGGACACCGGCGGTTCTATCCGCCTGCCGGCCACGATTTGCGGTGTGACGGGCCTTAAGGGCACGCAGACACGCGTTTCTCGTGCCGGCGTTATGCCGCTTTCGTTTTCCGCCGATAATGTCGGGCCTTTGGTGCAAACGGCGCGCGATGCGGCGCGCTTCATGCGGATTATTTCCGGCCATGATCCGCGCGATGCCACCAGCGCGCGCGAAGCCGTGCCGGATTATGAGGCCGCTTTGACCGGTGATTTGCGCGGTATCTCCATTGCCGTCCCGCAGGAATATTTCTTTGATGGCGCCGATGATGTGGTGGTGAAGGCGTTTGATGCCGCACTCGATGCCATGCGGGATCGTGGTGCGAAAATCACGCGGCTTTCCTGCCCGTCGCTCCGCGCCATTGCGGCCTATACCGCCATGATCAGCCGGGCCGAAGGGGCCGCGATCCATGCGGAATGGATGCGCGAAAGGGCCGCGGATTATTCCATTCATCTCTCTTCCAGGCTTTATGGCGGCTATCCCATTCCGGCGCATCTCTACATTGAAGCGCTGTCGCGGCGTGGCCCGCTGCTGCGCCAATTCTGCGCCGAGGCCATGACAGGGCATCACATTGTTGCGACCCCGGCGCTGCGCACCCGCGTACCCAGATTGGCCGAGACGGATATTGATGCCGATGCGGCGAATTGGTCTCGCTTCATGGCGGTTTCTGCCAATACGCGGCCTTTCAACTATCTGGGCTTGCCGACCATCAGCGTGCCATGTGGCTTTGATGATCGCGGCCTGCCAATTGGCCTGCAATTGGCCGCGCGCCCCTTTGCCGAAGCGCGGGTGCTGGCGGTGGCCGATGCCTTCCAGCGCGTGACGGATTGGCATAAGCGCCACCCTGCCTTGTGAAGGGGGGTGCTTGCCCAAGAATTGGGCGGGGCGGGTGCCGGGCGGGCAATAAAGCGTCGCCTGGCCCATATTTCGGGCATCCGCCGCTTGCCTCTATGCCCCTTTGACCCGATCTTCCGAGAAACAGGAGGTCGGTCCAGAGATGGCGGAACCCATCAAGGCCTTTGACGAAATGGGGGAACCCGCAGCGGCGCGCGCGGCCTATGCCGAAATTGCGCGCTGGCTGGCGGCCACGCCCATCGCCCAATTGGAACGCAAGCGCCAGGAAGCCGAGCTTTTGTTCCGCCGCATCGGCGTGACCTTTGCCGTTTATGGCGAAGGCGGCGACCCGGAACGGCTGATCCCCTTTGATATCATCCCGCGCATCCTGGCCTGGCAGGAATGGGAGCATTTGTCGCGCGGCCTCACGCAGCGGGTGCGCGCGCTCAATATGTTTCTGGCGGATGTCTATGGGCCAGGGGAGATTTTGAAGGCCGGACGCATTCCGGAAGCGCTGATTTTGCAGAATGAAGCCTATCGCCCGGAAATGCGCGGCATTAAGCCACCTGGCGGGATTTACGTGCATATCGCCGGCATTGATGTGGTGCGCACGGATGCGGCGCAATTCCATGTGCTGGAAGATAATTGCCGCACACCTTCCGGCGTTTCCTATATGTTGGAAGGCCGCGAAGCCATGCTGCGGCTATTCCCCGGGCTTTGCGCGGCCCATCGCATTGCCCCAGTCAGCCATTACCCGAGCGATTTGCTGGAAACACTGATGTCAGTGGCGCCGGCTGCTTGCCGTGGCTTGCCGCGCGTGGTGCTGTTGACTCCTGGCGCCTATAACAGCGCCTATTACGAACATTGCTTCCTGGCCGATGAAATGGGCGTGGAAGTGGTGGAGGGCCAGGATTTATTCGTTGAAGACCGCGTGGTTTTCATGCGCACCACTGCGGGGCCGCAGCGTGTGGATGTGATCTATCGCCGCATTGATGATGATTATCTGGACCCGGAGGTGTTTCGCGCCGATTCAATGCTGGGCATGCGCGGGCTGATGGAAGCCTATCGCGCTGGCAATGTCGCACTTGCCAATGCACCGGGCGGCGGTATTGCCGATGACAAGGCGGTTTATCCTTACGTGCCGGAAATGGTGCGGTTCTACCTGGGCGAAGAACCCATCCTGGCCAATGTGCCGACCTATCTATGCGAAAGACCGGATGATTGCGCCTATGTGCTGGAACATTTGCATGAATTGGTGGTGAAACTCACCAAGGGTTCGGGCGGCTATGGCATGCTTGTCGGGCCGCATAGCACCGCCGAGCAACGCGCTGAATTTGCCGCACGCATCCGCGCCAATCCAACGGATTATATTGCGCAGCCAACACTCGCGCTTTCCACCGTGCCAACCTTCACCGGCAGCGGCACCGCGCCGCGCCATGTGGATTTGCGGCCCTTCGTGCTTTCGGGCGCTGAGACACGCATTGTGCCAGGCGGGCTCACGCGCGTTGCCTTGCGCGAAGGATCGCTTGTCGTGAATTCATCGCAAGGCGGCGGCACCAAGGATACCTGGGTATTGGCCCCGGATGCGCCATGCTGAGCCGCACGGCAGATAGCCTCTATTGGTTAGGGCGCTATATGGAACGCGCCGGCAATACGGCGCGCGCGCTGCAAGTGGCGCTGCGCGAAGCGGGCATGGGTGGCGGGCGGCCAGCGCAACGCCAAACCTGGCGCCCCTTGCTGCTGACCAGCGGCGATATCGGCCTGTTGCAGGGTTTTGGCGCCGCACCCGATGCAGCGCAGATCATCCAGCATCTGGTGATGGATCGCGCGAATGATTCTTCCATCCAATCCTGTATCGAGGCTTCGCGGCAGAATGCACGCCAGGTGCGCACGGCGCTCACGGTGGATATGTGGGAATCCGTGAATGACACTTGGGGGCAGATGCGGCGCATGGAAAATGCCATGCCGAGTGCGGATGACCTGCCGGGTTTTCTGGATTGGGTGAAGCGCCAGACCATCCTGTTCAATGGCGCTTATGATGGCACGATGCTGCGCGATGAAGCCTGGCGCTTCGTGCGCCTTGGCACCATGCTGGAACGCGCCGACAATACCGCGCGGGTGCTGCATGCCCATGCGGCGGCGCTGAGCATTATGGGCCCCGGCACGGCGGAGGACTACCTGAATTGGCAGGTCATTTTGCGGAGCTTCACCGCCTTGCGCGCCTATCAATGGGTTTATCACGGCCGGATTGAACCGCGGCGGATTGCGGAATTACTCATTCTGCGCGGGGAATTGCCGCGTTCCATGATTGCCTGCCATGCACGGATTGAGGGCGTGCTGGATGAAATCTCGACGGCCCATGGCGGGCGGCGCGGGGAATGCCATCGCCGCGCCGGGGAAATGCACGCCAGGCTGCGCTTTGGCCGGGTTGAAGATATCTTCGCGGCGGGGCTTGAGGGCTTCCTGAATGAGATGATGGCGCGCAATATTGATCTCGGCGGCCAGATCGCCGAGTTTTATCTGCATAACTGATAGGGCGCGGAGCGCTTGCCATGACCTATTGCGTCGGCCTGTTCCTGAAGGATGGGCTTGTTCTACTTTCCGATACGCGCACCAATGCGGGGCTGGATCATATTTCCAGCTTTTCCAAAATGCATGTCGTGGAACAGCCCGGGGAACGCATGCTGGCGCTGCTGACCGCCGGCAATCTGGCGATCACTCAGGCGGTATGGAATCGCGTGCAGGAGGGTTTCCCGCTGGGCAAGGAAATCCACACACTGCGCGATGTGCCCAGCATGTTCCGCGCCGCGCAATTGGTGGGTGCGGCGGTGCGCGATGTTTTTGAAAATGACGGCCCGGGCATGAAGGCGCAGGGCGTTGCCTTTGACGCTTCCTTCCTGCTCGGCGGGCAGATTGCCGGCGGGCCAATGCGGCTTTTTCTGATTTATGCGGCTGGCAATTTCATTGAAGCCACCGCCGATACGCCCTTTCTGCAAATAGGCGAGCATAAATACGGCAAGCCCATTCTGGACCGCGTGGTGAAAAGCGATACATCGCTTGCCGATGGCGTGAAGCTGGTGCTGATCAGCATGGACAGCACGCTCCGTTCCAATCTTTCCGTTGGGCTGCCGATTGATTTGATGGTTTATCGTGAAGGTGAACAAAAGGTCTCGCTCAGCCGGCGCATCACGGAAGAAGATGCCTATTTCCGGCAGGTCAGCCAGCGCTGGTCCGATAGCCTGCGCGAAGCCTATCGCGCCCTGCCCTCCCCCGGGTGGATCGCGGACTGACCCAAGACCCGTGCGGCGCGGTGGTGCGCGAATTCAGCGCAAAGCCGGATTGATCAGGCGGGCAGAATGCCGCGCCGCGCATCATGCCGGCGCAGCCAGTGAATGAAGGGCAAGGCCAGCAGCACCATCCAGGCCTTGCCGATGATTTGCCCGGCCAGGAAATCCAGGCTGCCAAAGGCGAGAAACAAGAAGACCACGCTATCCACCACCAGGCCCACGGCACCGCTGGCAGCCACTGCCAGCATCAGGCCACGCCTTTGCAATGGCGTATAGACGGCAAGGTCAGCGGTTTCACTCAGCAGGAAGGCGACAGCCGAGGCCAACACCAAAGCGGGCGGCGCCAGTAGCGCGGAAAGCACGACGCCCGCCGCAATGGCGGCGAAGGCCCAGGCAAGGCCAAGCCGGCGCTGCACCAAATCCCTGAGCACCAGCGCCAAGCCGATCATCAGCACACCAGATGGCGCCATGATGCCGGGCGCCACTGGGATCAGGCAGGGGCCATTCGGGACGCAGAAGCTGCCGAGGTTCCCGATCATCCAATTCGCTGCTGGAATGCACAGCGCGAAGCCGATCAGGAAGGCGAAGCCTTGGATGCGGGGGGAGAGGTTCATGGCGTTTCTGCCGCTGCATAGGCCGCCCAGCCCTTGGCGCGCAAGTCGCAAGCCGGGCAGGTGCCGCAGCCATAGCCCCATTCATGGCGCTCGCTGCGATCCCCCAAATAACAGCTATGGGTGTGTTCCAGCAGCGCTGCCACCAAGGGTGCTCCACCCAGGCCTTCCGCCAAGCGCCATGTCGCGGCCTTGTCCAGCCACATCAGCGGCGTTTCCAATACAAAGCGCCGATCCAAGCCAAGGTTCAGCGCCACTTGCAGCGCCTTGATCGTATCATCACGGCAATCGGGGTAGCCGGAATAATCCGTCTCACACATGCCGCCCACAATATGCTTGATGCCGCGGCGATAGGCGATGGCGGCGGCGAAGCTCAGGAAAATGATGTTGCGCCCGGGCACGAAAGTATTGGGCAGGCCATCGGCGTTGAAGGCGATAGTGGCTTCCGAGGTGAGCGCCGTATCAGAAACCTGCCCCAAGGCATCCAGGCGGATCAGATGGTCTGTGCCAAGTTTTGCGCCCCATTCAGGGCGGGCTGCAAGCAAGGCAGTGCGAAAGGCGTCGCGGACTTCAAGTTCGATCTTGTGGCGCTGGCCGTAATCAAAACCGATGGTTTCCACCTGCGCAAAACGATCCAAAGCCCAGGCAAGGCAGGTTGCGGAATCCTGCCCGCCGCTAAACAGGACGAGCGCTTTTTCTTGCATCATGCGGCTTGATCCAATTGCGCTACAGCCCAGGAAGCGGCTTCCGCGACCACGGGGTCTGCATCCGCGCAAAGCGCGCGCGCAGTTTCGTGCAGGCTGGAATCGGCGGAATTGCCAATGGCAATCAGCACATTGCGAATGAAGCGATTGCGCCCGATGCGCTTGATGGGACTGCCCGAAAACAACGCGCGAAAGGCAGCATCATCCAGCGCGGCCAATGCGGCCAACTTCGGCGCGGTGAGTTCGGCGCGCGGCGCAAAGGCCGGTTCCTGATGTGTGGCCGCAAATTTGTTCCAGGGGCAGACCACCAGGCAATCATCACAGCCATAGATGCGATTGCCCATGGGCTTGCGAAATTCCTCTGGGATCGGGCCGTGATGTTCAATCGTCAGATAAGAAATGCAGCGCCGCGCATCCAGCCGATACGGCGCGGGGAAGGCCTTGGTCGGGCAGGTATCCAGGCAACGCGTGCAGGTTCCGCAATGATCAATCTCTGGCGCATCGGGGCTGAGATCGAGCGTCGTGTAAATCTCACCCAAAAATAACCAGGACCCATGCGCACGAGAGACAAGATTAGTATGCTTGCCCTGCCAACCCAAACCTGCCCGCTGCGCGAGCGGCTTTTCCATCACCGGCGCGGTATCCACAAATACCTTCACGCCAGCTTCGGCAAATTCCGCCACGATCCAACGCGCCAGCGCCTTCAGGCGTTTCTTGACCACATCATGATAATCGCGGTTCCGTGCATAAACGCTGATGGTGGCGCGGTCCTGCCACGCCAGGCTTTCCAGAGGGTCAGTTTCGGGCGCGTAGGAAAGGCCAAGGGCAATCACACTCCGCGCTTCCGGCCATAATGCGCGCGGGTCGGCGCGTTGATCAGCGCGGGCTTCCATCCAGCCCATACCGCCATGCATGCCGGCGGCGAGGAATTCCTGAAGGCGTTCGCGTACTTCCGGCCCGAGGCGCGCTGGCGCAAAGCCAATGGCGTCGAAGCCGAGGCGCGTGGCCTCAGCCCTGATGGCGTCAGCCGCGCCCACGATAGGGCTGCACTTCCTGCGCCGGAATCCACACCGCTTCGGGCGGTGCGCCGCTTTGCCAGAAGACATCAATGGGAATGCCGCCGCGCGGATACCAATAGCCACCGATGCGCAACCAATGCGGCGACAGCAAGCCCATCAGGCGCTGAGCGATATCCAAGGTACAGGCTTCATGGAAGGCGCCGTGATTGCGGAAGGACGCCAGGTAAAGCTTGAGCGATTTGCTCTCCACAATCCAGGCATCCGGTACGTAATCAATCACCAGATGTGCGAAATCCGGCTGGCCTGTGAGTGGGCAGAGTGAGGTAAATTCAGGCGCGGTGAAACGGATGCAATAACGCAGACCGGGATGCGGATTGCCCACGCGTTCCAGTACTGCCTGTTCCGGGTTTTGCGGTTGGACGGCCGCCTGGCCAAGCTGCGTCAGTTGCGAAAGATCACTCATGCCGCATTCTCCTTTTCCGCCTGCCAGCCGGCTTCAATCCGCGCGGCGGTGCCGGCGAGATCACCCGCCAGAATACCGGCGCGCAGTTCCGCCATCAGATCCTGGTAGTACTGGATATTGTGCCACGTCAGCAGCATGGGCCCCAGCATTTCATTGGCTTTGAATAGATGATGCAGATAGGCGCGCGAATGGCCTCTACAAGCGGGGCAGACGCAGTTGGGATCAAGCGGGCGGTTATCCTCGGCATGGCGGGCATTGCGGATATTGATCACGCCGCCCCGTGTATAGGCGCGGCCCGTGCGGCCAGAACGCGTGGGCATGACGCAATCGAACATATCAATGCCGCGCCGCACGGCGCCGATCAGATCAGAAGGCGTGCCAACACCCATCAGATAACGCGGCCTCTCGGCGGGTAGCAGCGGCGTGGTGCATTCCAGTGTGGTGAACATGGCGTCTTGCCCCTCACCCACCGCAAGCCCGCCCACCGCATAGCCTTCGAAGCCAATGCCGGTGAGTGCGGCGACACTTTCCGCGCGGAGATCAGGGAAAACGCTGCCCTGCACAATGCCAAACAAGCCATGGCCAGCGCGCGGCACAAAGGCTTCACGGCTGCGCGCCGCCCAGCGCATGGAAAGGCGCATGGAAGTCGCGGCCTGTTCATGCGTGGCGGGAAAGGGCGTGCATTCATCAAAGCACATGGTGACATCAGCGCCGAGCAGATGCTGGATTTCCACACTACGTTCCGGCGTCAGGCGATGGCGTGAACCATCCACATGGCTTTGGAAGGTGACGCCATCCGCATCCATCTTGCGCAGACCAGAAAGCGACATCACCTGGAAGCCGCCGGAATCCGTCAGGATTGGTCCATCCCAATCCATGAAACGATGCAGGCCGCCAAGCCGCGCAATGCGTTCAGCGCCAGGACGCAGCATGAGGTGATAGGTATTGCCGAGCACCATGCGCGCACCGGTGGCGCGCACGGCACCCGCCGTCATGGCCTTCACCGTGCCGGCGGTGCCCACCGGCATGAAGACGGGCGTTGGCACTTCACCATGGGCCGTGTGCAAAACACCTGCGCGCGCCGCGCCATCTTGTGCTTCATGCTGCCAGGAAAGCGTCATGGCGTATCACTCGCGCGAAACAATAGCGATGAATCGCCATAGGAATAGAAGCGATAGCTTTGCGCGATGGCGTGGTTATATGCGTTGCGCATGCGCTGATCACCGGCAAAGGCGCAGACCAGCATGAAGAGCGTGCTGCGCGGCAGATGGAAATTCGTCATCAGCGCATCGGCGCTGCGAAACGCGTGCCCCGGCAGCAGATACAAATCCGTCAGGCCGCGAAAGGGCATGATGCTGCCATCCGGTTGCGCCACACTTTCCAAAAGGCGCAAGGCGGTGGTGCCGATGGCGATGATGCGCCCGCCCGCCGCGCGCACGGCGTTCAATTGCACCGCGGCTTCCGGGGTGATTTCGCCCCATTCCTCATGCAGTTTATGCGCCCGCGCATCGTCGCTGCGCACCGGCAGGAAGGTGCCGGCGCCCACATGCAGCGTGATAGTCACGCGCGTCACACCACGCGCCTCAAGCGCTTGCAGCAGCGCTTCAGTGAAATGCAGGCTCGCGGTTGGTGCGGCGACAGCGCCGGGACGGCGGGCGAAAATCGTTTGGTAATCGCCGGCATCCTCAGCCGTTGGCCCATCGGGGCGGGTGATATAGGGCGGCAGAGGGATCTCCCCGGCCTTTTCAAGTGCGGCTGCGAGCCGCGCCTGATCCGGGCCGAAATCAAGCCGCGCGGTGCCGCCTTCGGGGTTATCCAGCACGCGCGCGGTGCAATCCTCAGCGCCTTCAACCTGCAATTCATCCCCGGCCTTGAGCCGGCGCGCATTGCGGATCAGCGCATGCCAAATGCCAGCTTCCTCATGCCGGTTCAGCATGATTTCAACCCGCGCCTGGCCGCGCCTGGCATGAAGCCGTGCGGGGATCACGCGCGTATCATTCACCACCATGACATCGCCGGGGCCAAGCAGCGCGGGCAAATCCCGCACGCCGCGATCTTCCAAGCCGCCCGCGCCTACCACAAGCATGCGCGCAGCATCGCGCGGGCGGATGGGCGCCTGCGCGATCAGGTTTTCAGGCAGGATGAAATCATAATCATCCAGCCGCAAAGGGGCTTGTTGATCCAACACGGGGGCGCGGTAGCGCGAAGCCGCCCGGGGCGCAACCGGCCAGCCCCGGTGGTTGGGTCGCTATTCCGCTGAACGCAGGCCGGTTGCTTCAATCAGGCTGCGGAATTTTTCGCTCTCAGAACGCGAAAAAGCGGCGAAATCGGCACGGTTACGAAACAGGATAGGCTGGGCCACGCGCTTCATGCCTTCAATGAAGCTTTCCGCCTTCACCGCCCTTTCGCAGGCCGCTTCCAGCCGCGCCATGACCGGTTCCGGCGTGCCGGCGGGGGCGTAAAGCCCGCTCCAGATCGTATAGACAAGGTCATGGCCTTCTTCGCGCATGGTCGGCACATCAGGGAAGTCCGGATTGCGGCGTTCGGTCAGAAAGGCGATCGGGTGCAGATCATATTGGCGGATCAGCAAGGTCTGGTCCGTGAAAAGCTGCAATTGCCCCTGTTGGAAGGCCAGCATCACCTCGCCCGAGCCACGAAAAGGCACGTGGTTCATTTGGATATTCGCCGCACGCATCAACGCCACCATGGAAATATGCGGAATGCTGCCCGCCCCGGTGGAGGCAAAGGGCATGCCGCCATTCTCAGCCCGTGCACGCGCAATCACATCAGCCACACGCCTGAGGCCGGAATTTTTCGGCGTCATCATGATCACCGGGCTATCGGCGACCTGACAAATGGCGGCGAGGTTTTCCAGCTTATAGGACAAGTTGCTGCGGAAATGCGGCTGGATGGCGATGGGGCCGATGGGGGAAAGCAGAATGGTCTGCCCATCGGGCCGTGCGCGCGCTACCTCTGCCGCGCCAATGGTACCGCCAGCGCCAACCACATTGCGCACCACAACAGGCTGGCCAAGTGCTGCCGCCATGTCATTCTGCATGAGCCGCGCAACGATATCCGATGGCCCGCCGGCAGAAAAATTCACCACCATGGAAATCTGGGCCCTTGCCGGTAGCGGCCACGCAGCCAGGATCGCGGCAAGCGCGATGATATATCTCTTCATTCGTTTCCTCCTTCCCGCTTGTCGGCGCGGGCTGATGCAGGCAGGTTAATCCCGGAAAGCAAGGGAAGGGAAGCGCCATGCATCAGACCATGACCGGGGCGCAATGGCTTGCCAGCAGCATCGCCGCTTCGGGCCAGACACATGTTTTTTTCGTGGACGCTGTCTTGCGGCGGACCTTATTGGCGCTGGGTGATGCCGGGGTGGCACCCGTGCTGGCACATACCGAAAAAGCCGCAGTCTATATGGCGGATGGCTATGCGCGGGTTTCCGGCAGGCCGGGGATAGTCGCGGCGCAATCCGTGGGTGCGGCGAACCTCGCGGCTGGATTGCAGGATGCCTATTTGTCGCGCGCGCCGATCATTGCGCTGACGGGGCGCAAGGTGCCGGCACATCAGCATCGCAACGCTTATCAGGAAGTGGATCACGCGCCGCTTTTCTCAGCCGTGACGAAGATGCAGACGGATGTCGCGGATGCGGCGGATTTACCGCGCGTGCTGCGCCAGGCCTTTGCCGCATCCGTCGCGCTGCCGCCGCGCCCGGTGCATCTTGATCTGTTTGGTTTGCAGGCCGAAGTGATTGAAAACGGCAAAGTCGCCGCACCGCTTGCTGATCTTTCCGCCTTCCGTATGCCGATGCATCGGCCCGGCCCGGATATGGCCGCGATTGAAGCGGCAGCACGCGCGCTGCTGGCCGCACCCAAGGTTGCGATCGTGGCGGGCGATGCGGCAGCACTTTCGGGCTGTGCGCCCGAATTGCTGATGGTGGCGGAAGCGCTTGCCGCGCCGATTGCAACTGCCCTTGGGGCGCGCGGGCTGATTTCAACGCGCCATCCGCTGCATATCGGCGTGGCCGGCGCTTACGCCGCGCCGCCGGCCAATCGCATTCTGCATGATGCGGATTTGATTCTATTCGTGGGCGCTGACACCGGCGATATGCTGACGAATTACTGGCGCACCCCTGTCGCTGGTGCAACGGTAGTGCAGATTGATGCGGACCCGCATGAGTTTGACCGTTCCTACCCCGCAGCGGTCGCAGTGCAGGGTGATCCGCGCGCCGCACTTGGCGCGTTGGTGGCGGCGCTTGGCAAGCCAAAGCGCGATGGCGATTATCTGGCAGCAGCGCAGGCGCAAATGGCAGCATGGCGCGCGGAAATGGCGCCGCGCATGGCAAGCGATGCCAAGCCAATTGATCCCGCGCGGCTTGCGGCGGAAATCACTGCCGCCCTGCCCGATGATGGCATTCTGGTGGCGGATACCGGCTATTCCGGCATTTGGACCGCAACCATGGTGGATTTGGAACCGCGGCAGAGTTATTTGCGCGCGGCAGGATCGCTCGGCTGGTCCTTCCCGGCGGCGCTGGGGGCGAAATGCGCCGCACCTGATCGGAAGGTTGTCTGCTGGTCCGGCGATGGTGCGCTTTATTATCATTTGGCGGAATTGGAAACGGCGCGGCGGCGCGGCATCGCGGTGACGCTGGTGGTGAACAATAATTCCGGCTTCGGCCAGGGCTGGCCCAATTTCAAGCGCAGCGCCGGCAATCGCCCTGGCGCAGCCGAAGAAATCCTCCGTTTCGGGCCAACGGATTTCACCGCCGTCGCGCGTTCCTTCGGGTTGAATGGCATTCGCGTGGAACGGCCAGAGGATATCGGCCCTGCCTTGCGTGAAGCCATGGCATCGCCTGAGACTGTGGTGGTGGATGTGGTGACGGATATTGAAGCACGCGCGCCCGCCCCCTGGGCGCCGGAAGGAGCATGAGGATGACCAGAGTTGCGGTTCTAGGCGCCGGCACCATGGGCCATGCATTGGCGCTGGTTTTTGCCCTTGGCAGGCACCAGGTTCGCCTGACTGACAATAACCCCGAAACCCTGCGGCGCGCGCAAGGTCTGATGGAAAAAGCCTTGGCCACCCTGGCCGAGGCGGGTGAGGCGCCAGAGGGTTGGACTTCCGCCCATTTGGCGCAAGCCATCACGCGCCATGAAAACCTGGCCGAATGCGTGGATGGGGCAGAGCTGATTGTGGAAGCGGTGGTGGAAAACCCCGAGGTGAAAAAAACGCTTTACGCGGAATTGGACAGGCTGGCGCCGCGCGATGCGATCATTGCTTCCAATACGTCCTATCTTGATATTTTTCCGCTGATGCCAGCGGCGCGGCAGAACAAGACGCTGATCGCGCATTGGTATACGCCGCCCTATCTGGTGGATCTGGTGGATATCGTCGCCGGGCCGGAAACGGACCCGGCAGTGGTGGAAATGCTGCGGAAGCTTTGTGCCGATATGGGCAAGAAGCCGATTGTGATGCGCAAATTCATCCCCGGCTATATCGCGAATCGCATCCAATCCGCGATTGGGCTTGAAGTGCAGAAATTGCTGGATGAGGGTGTGGCGGATGCGGCTGAAATTGATGCTTCCATCATCCATGGCATTGCGCTGCGCCTGCCGATTTTGGGAGTACTCGCCAAGGCGGATTTCACCGGCTTGCCAATGATGCAATTGGCACTGAAGAACCGCATGTATGAACCGCCACCGCCGCGCAGGCATAGCGAATCGCTCGACAAGCTGATTACCGAAGGCAAAACCGGCGTGATGTCAGGCGCTGGATTTTATGATTGGGGCGGCAAGGATCCCGCGAAATTGTTCGAGGATCGGGACCGCCGCCTACTCGCGCTGCGCAGGGCGTTGCGCGAAATTGGAACCCTGGCAGGAATGGAGCGTGACCAATGACCGCAAGCTATGATCTGAAGGGCAAGACCGCGCTGGTGACGGGGGGTGCTTCCGGCATTGGCCTTGCCACTGTTGAGATGCTCGCCGTCAATGGCTGCAAGGTGGCGATCAATCATTTGGCGGGGGATGAGCGTGGTGCGGCTGAAGTGGCGCGGCTGCGCGCCATGGGGCGGGATGTGATTGCCGCACCGGGTAATGTTGGTGATGCGGCGGATTGCAAACGCATGGTTGAACAGGCGGTCGCTGATCTCGGCCGTTTGGATTATTTGGTGAATAATGCCGGCACGCCTGGCACCAAAACCTCCATCGCGCCCAATGAATTTGACCGGCTGACGGAAGAATTATGGGACACGGTCTTGCAGGTTAATCTGCTTGGCGTGTTTCGCTGCACCAAGGCGGCAGCGCCCGCCTTGCGCGCCGCCGGTGGCGCGGTGGTGAGTGTGGCTTCCATCGCTGGGCTTAATCATGCCGGGTCTTCCATGGCCTATGGCGCAACCAAGGCGGGGGTGGTGAGCCTGACCAAGAACCTCGCGCGCGGGCTGGCGCCGGAAGTGCGGGTGAATGCGGTTGCACCAGGTGCGGTTGATTCGACTTGGATGATTGAATGGACCGAAGAACAGCGCCGCGGCAGCATTGAAAAGGCGCTGCTGAAGCGGCGGTGCACCACGGCAGATTTGGCCGAGGTAATGGTATTTCTGCTGGCCGGCGCAGCCATGGTGACCGGGCAGACCATTGTGGTGGATGGTGGGCTCACCCTGTAACGGCAGCTTAATGGCGCCGCCCACGCTGCCGCCTTGGGCTGGGTGGGCCACTGAAAGCGGCCAGCATGGCCAAATGGCTTCCCTGATCCGCATCGCGCAATGGCAGGCGGAAAAATCTGCCTTGTTCGTCGCGCATATGGAGTTCAGCGCCGAAGCTGGTTTCCAGCAGCGCAACACAGGTGAAAGCGGCTTCGGATATTTCAACGCGACGGTTGGTTTGCATGGATTTTTCGCTCCTTGGAGTCACGCTTGTTGTGACGCGCTTAAGAAAAGCCCATTCCTGGTTGTTGAACAGTTAACGGGATTGGTTTCCGAGTGATTTTTCTGCTAAGAATTTTTTGGTATTAATCAAAAGTAAAATTTCTCAACCGAGGGTTCCCGCCATGGTGCAGATCAATGCCGAGCGTTTCCTTGCCGATCTTCATGAACTCCGCAAAATCGGCGCCTATAAGACCGGCGTGCATCGCCCGACCTTTTCGCCGCAGGATATGGAAAGCCGCCATTGGCTGATGGAAAGGCTGAGGGAATGCGGGCTGGATGCCAGCATTGACGGCATTGGTAATGTCTATGGCCGCCATAAGGGGCCTGGGCCGCATTTGCTGGTGGGCAGCCATATCGAAAGCCAAAATTACGCGGGCTGGCTGGATGGCGCGCTTGGCGTCATGGCCGGCGTTGCGTTGGCGCGCGCCGGATTGCCCGTGGATGTCGCGGCTTTCGCGGATGAGGAAGGGCATTTCGAAGGCGGCTTCCTCGGCAGCCGGTCCATCATTGGTGATCTGACCGAAGAAGAAATTGATCGTAGCCGCAGCCGCAATGATGGCACGCCCTTGCGTGATGCCTTGGCGGCGGCAGGGCTTGCGGGCAAGCCGCGCATGCAATTGGAACCCGGGCGCCATAAGGGTTTCTATGAAATCCATATTGAACAGGGCACGCAGCTTGAAAGCCAAGGGCTGCGCGTGGGTGTGGTGACGGGTATTGTTGCAATTTGGCAATGGCGTGTTCAATTCCAGGGCCAGCAAGATCATGCCGGCGGCACCACCATGGCGGAACGCAAGGATGCCGGGCTTTCCGCCGTGCGTCTGCTGGCAGCGATTGATCAGGAATTCCCGCGCATTTGCGGCCCGCGCAGCACCTGGACCACCGGGCGCATCAGCCTTGATCCCGGCGCACCTTCCATCATTCCCGGCAGCGCGGATGTGCTGTTCCAATTCCGTGATGTTTCCGTGCCCGTGCTGGAACGGATGGAAGCCGGGCTGCGCGCTTTGGTGCAGGAAAGCAATCGGCGCGAAAAATGCCCAGCGACTCTGACGCAAATGAGCCGCGCGACACCGGCCATTTGCGACCCGGCCATGATGGCGGCCTTGGAACATGCCGCGGGGGTTCATGCGCCAGGGGTTTGGCAGCAAATGCCATCAGGGGCAGGGCATGATGCGCAGTATATCGCGCGGCTGATGCCGGCTTCCATGATTTTCGTGCCTTCCATTGGCGGCATCAGCCATCATTGGGCGGAAGACACAAAGGATGAAGATTTGGCGCTGGGCTGCCAGGTCCTTGCCAGCGCGGCAGAGAAGTTTTTGGCTGGATAGAAGGCGTCTATTCCAGCTTGATATTCGCTTCCCTGATCACGCGGCCCCATTTTTCGGTTTCGCTGCGCAGAAAGGCTTCGGCCTGCGCTGTGGAATTGGGTTGCACCACCATGGCAAGCTGGGTGTAGCGCGAGGCCATTTCGGGGTCCTGCACCACTTCATTCAATGCGGCATTCAGTTTTTCAGTGATGGCAGCGGGCGTGCGGGCGGGGGCCAGGATGCAATTCCACTCATAAGCCTCATAGCCAGCCAGTGTATCGCCAATGGCGGGCAGGTCCGGGAAGGCGGCGATACGTCCGCGCCCGGTATGCGCCACGGCGCGCACGCGCCCGCCCTGCACGAAGGGCAGAGACACATTCGAATTGCTGAAGAAATAACCGACCTGCCCGGCCACCACATCAGTCAGCGCCGGCCCTCCGCCGCGATAGGGCACATGGTTCACCGTAATACCGGCGGCGCGCGTGAATAACTCAAGCGCCAAATGCTGCGCCGATCCATTGCCCGAGGACGCCCAATCAAGCGACCCAGGCCGCGCCTTGGCCAGCGCAATGACTTCAGCGAGGGATTTCGGCGCCTGGTTCGGGTTCATCACCAGCAGCATCGGCACCTGCATGGGCAGGAAGACCGCTTTCAAATCAACCAGCGCATCGAAAGAAACACGCAGCAGAAAGGGATTGATCGCAAGCGGCGTTGCGTCATGCAAGATCGTATAGCCATCGGGCGTTGCGCGCGCGACTTCGGCGGCACCGATGCTGCCCGAAGCGCCTGGTCGGTTTTCAATCACGAAGGGCTGACCAAGCTTTTGCCCGAGCTTCGGGAAAATCATGCGCGCCGTGGTGTCGGCGCCCCCGCCCGGCGGCCAGGGCACCACCACGCGCACTGGACGATTAGGCCAATCGCTACCCTGCGCTTGCGCGGTCAGCGAAAGGAAGGGTGTCGCCAGCGTCGCCGACAGCAGCGCGCGGCGGCCAGGGTTAAACTGCGTCATCATAAGCCCTTTCATGCCGCGCGACGAATGAGGTCGGATGCGCGTTCGGCCAGCATCAGCACCGCCGGATGGATGTTGGAAGAAGGCACCAGCGGAAAGACCGAAGCATCCACCACGCGCAACCCCTGCACGCCACGCACGCGCAACTCCGAATCAACCACCGAACGTGAATCCGTGCCCATCCGGTTCGTACCGCAAGGATGATACACGGTGGTGCCGGCGCCGCGGATGTAATCCAGCATTTCATCCTCGGCGCCTGTCTTGGGGCCGGGGAATTCTTCACGCTCAATCAATCCTGCAAAAGGGTTGGTCGCGGCGATGCGCCGGCCGAGCTTGGCGGATTCCAGCATGATGCGAATATCGGACGGCGCCGTCAGGTAATTCGCACGGATCACCGGCTTATCGGCGACATTGGGCGAACGCAGCGTCAGATCGCCCCGGCTATCAGGGCGGCAGACACAGAAATTGAAGGTGAATCCAGGGTGCTTGGCCAGAGAATTCGCCGAAGTGCCCTGATTGCCCCCCAGGCTGAAATTGACGAATTGGAATTGCACTTCCGGTTCTTCAGAACCAGGCAGAACGCGGGCAAAAAGGCTTGCTTCGGATGCGCCCACCGCCATTTGCCCCTTGCGGCGCAGCGCCCATTCCAACCCAAGCCCTGCGGCGCGGATCGGGTTGGCCATGATCTCATTCAGCGTGCCGCAAGGCTTGGTGCGATAGGCAAAGCGCACCATGAAATGGTCCTGCAAATTCTTGCCCACTTCCGGCGCATTCACCTGCACCTGAATGCCCATTTCCTGAAGCGCATTCGCCTCGCCAATGCCTGACAGCATCAGCATTTTCGGGCTCTCAATGGCACCCGATGAAAGGATCACTTCCCGCCTTGCGCGATAGGTTTCCTCACCCGCCGGCCCGCGCACCACCACGCCAACAGCGCGGCCATTTTCGATCAGGATGCGCTGGCCAAGCCGTTCCGTTTCCACGCGCAAATTGGGGCGCTTCAAGGCGGGGCGCAGATAGGCCACAGCAGGGCTCCAGCGACGGCCACGATGCACATTCAATTGGTTAGGCGCCACACCTTCAAACCATTCGCCATTATTATCGCGATTGCGGGTGAAGCCGAGTTTTTCGCAGGTTTCCACAAAAGCGCGGCAACCAGGCGATGGTTCCGGTACCTCGGCAATCTGCATCGGGCCATCCTTGCCGCGATATTCGCTATCCGGTCCGGCAAAGCTTTCCAGGCGCTTGAAGTAAGGCAGGCATTCTTCGTAGGACCAGCCCCGCGCGCCGGATTGCGACCAGCGATCGTAATCGCGCGGGCTGCCGCGCAGGAACACCAAGCCATTGACACTGCCAGAACCGCCAATCACGCGCCCACGCGGCCAATAAACGCTGCGGCCGCCAAGCTCCCCTTCCGCTTCGGTCTGGTAGTTCCAATCGAATTTCTTAGTTACATAAAGCCGCGCAAAGCCCATGGGGATGTGAATCCAGGGGTTACGGTCCCAGGGGCCGGCTTCCAGCATGGTGACACTCGTGCCCGGATCTTCCGACAGCCGGGTTGCGAGCACACAGCCCGCCGAGCCCCCGCCCAGAATGACATAATCCGATTCATGTTGCGCCATGGCTGCCCTCCCCCTTGCTTATGGGGCCAGCATGCCACTACCCCTCGGCAAGCCGCAATCTTGCTCTATATGAAGGGGATGGAATTTTCTTCGATCGGCGGCTTTTTGGGCTTTTTGGGTGCCTGCTTCGCGGCGGCTGCCTCGGGCGCCATTTTCATGCCTGGCCCCTGGTATGATGCGCTGAAAAAGCCCCGCTGGTGCCCGCCCAATTGGCTTTTCGCCCCGGCTTGGGCGGTACTGTTCCTGATGATCGCCATTGCCGGCTGGCTGATCTGGGAAGCTGCGGGTTTCTCCGGCGGCGCCCTGGCGCTTTCGCTTTACGCGCTGCAATTGGTGCTGAACGCCGCCTGGTCCGGGATTTTCTTTGGCATGCGGCGGATGGATCTGGCCTTTGGCGAGCTATGCCTGCTGTGGCTTTCCATCCTGGCCTGCATCATCGTCTTTTGGCCGATTGATGCCCGCGCCGCGTTGCTCATGGTGCCCTACCTTGCCTGGGTCAGCTTTGCCGGGGCGCTCAATTTCACCATGTGGCGATTGAACCCGGGCCTCCCGCGCTGAAACTGCGGCACTTATCGCCTGACCGAGCCTGTGGCATCCTCCATCTTCAGGGCCGGACAGGCGCAAGGGAATAACGACATGACCGAGATGATGAAGGCCGCCATGGTCACCGCCGATGGCGTCAAAGTACAACAGGCGCCACGCCCGGTTCCGGGACCAGAGCAGGTATTGGTGCGCGTGCGGGCTGCCGGGCTCAACCGCGCTGATCTTGGCGTGGCGGCGGGCCATGCGCATGGCCGCATGGGGGGTGCGGGCACCATCCTTGGCCTGGAATTTGCCGGAGAGGTCGCGGCGGTGGGCGCGGGTGTTGCCGGCATCAAGCCAGGCGATCGCGTGATGTGCGCGGGTTCCGGCGGTTATGCCGAATATGCCATTGCCGATATGGGCCGCGTGCAGCCCGTGCCGGATCGCAATATGTCCTGGGAAGAAGCGGCGACTTTGCCGGTGGCACTGGCCACCATGCATGATGCGCTGATTTCCAATGGCCGGATGGCCAAGGGTGAAGCGGTCATGATTTTGGGTGCCTCCAGCGGCGTTGGGCTGATGGGCATGCAGATTGCGAAATACATGGGCGCGGGGATGGTGATTGGCACTTCCACCAATGCTGAACGACGTGGGCGGCTGAAAGACTTCGGCGCTGATCACGCCATCAATACCAATGATGCGGATTGGGCGGATCAGGTGCTGGCGCTGACCAATGGGCGCGGCGTTGAGGTGGTGATTGACCAGGTCTCCGGCGGCACCATCAATGCCGCCATGCGCGCCACGGCGATTCTGGGCCGCATTGTGAATGTCGGGCGCCTTGGCGGCGCGCATGGCGATTTCGATTTTGATCTGCACGCCACACGCCGCATTGCCTATATTGGTGTCACGCATCGCACGCGGAGCGTCGCCGAAATCCGCGAGGAAGAACGCGTGGCGCGGCGGGATTTGCGCAAGGGCGTGGATGAAGGCGTATTCCATTTGCCCATTGACCGTGTATTCGCGCTTGATGAAGCGGTGGAAGCCTTGGCGCATATGAAGGCCAATGCACATCTTGGCAAAATCATCCTGAAAACCTGAAGGGAACGGCCATGGCACGCGAAGCAAGCCTGATCATTCGTGGAGGCACGCTGGTGGATGGCACCGGCGGCGCCCCTTATGAAGCCGATATCGCCATTGGCGATGGCCGCATTCTGGAGATTGGCAAAATCTCCGCTCGCGCGGCGGAGGAGATTGACGCCAAGGGGCTGATCGTCACGCCTGGCTTTGTGGATATTCACACGCATTATGATGCTCAGGCCACCTGGAGCAGCCGGCTGCTTTCTTCTTCCATCAATGGCGTGACCACGGCGTTGCTTGGCAATTGCGGCGTGGGCTTCGCGCCGTGCCGGCCTGATCGGCGCGATATGCTGGTGAAGCTGATGGAAGGCGTGGAGGATTTGCCGGAGGTTGTACTGACCGAAGGCCTGCCCTGGAATTGGGAAAGCTTCCCCGAATATCTGGATGCTTTGGATGCGCGGCCCTATGACATGGATGTCGCCGCCATGGTGACGCATGCGCCTTTGCGCGTACATGTCATGGGTGAAGCCGCGGAAGCCCATGCGGTGGCCACACCGGAACAATGCGCTGAGATGGCTCGGCTGACCGCAGAAGGCCTGGCCGCTGGCGCGCTTGGCTTTTCAACATCGCGCGCCATTGCGCATCGCACCTTGGATGGGCGGCATATTCCAACCCTCGGCACACCAGAAGCGGAGTTGGAGACCATCGCGCGCGCCATCCGCGCGCAAGGTTCCGGCTGGATGCAGGTGATTTCGGATTTTGACGATCCGGAAGATGAATTTGCGCGTCTGCAACGTATTGCGGCGGCTTCCGGGCGGCCCATGACATTCTCTTTATTGCAAAGGGAATCGAAGCCGGGGCTGTGGCGCTGGCTGCTGGATAAGGTGGAAGCCGCGCATGAGGCCGGTGTGCCCATGTATGGCCAGGTGATGGGCCGGCCTGTTGGCCTGATGTTTGGCTTTGAGCTTTCGCAGCATCCCTTCCTGATGCGCGCTTCCTATCAGGCCATCGCGCATCTTCCTTTTGAACAACGCATCGCCGCTTTGCGTGACCCTGCTTTGCGCGCGCGCATCATTGCGGAACCTACGGAAGACCCTGCGCTGAAGGTGCGTTTGAATAACTGGGAAAAAATCTTCCCGCTGGGCGATCCGCCAGATTATGAGCCTCCGCCCGAAAAATCAGTGGCCGCCATGGCGGCTGCGCGCGGCATGGACCCGGCGGCGCTTTGCTATGATTTGATGCTGGAGCAGGAAGGCCGCGCCATTCTGAACCGCCCCATCCTGAACTATGCCGATGGAGATTTGACCGCGATCCGCAATATGGTGACGCATCCGCACACCCTGATGGGGCTTGGCGATGGCGGCGCGCATGTCGGCTATATCTGCGACGCTTCCTGCATGACTCATATGCTGGTGCATTGGGCGCGGGATCGCGCGCGCGGACCGCGCCTGCCGCTGGAATTCGTGGTGAAGCGCATTTCTCGTGACAATGCGTATGCGCTTGGGCTCAAGGATCGCGGCGTGTTGGCGGTGGGCAAGAAGGCCGATATCAATGTGATTGATTTCGGCCGGCTGGCGCTTGAGATGCCCAAAATGCATTACGATCTGCCCGCTGGCGGCAAGCGCCTGATCCAAAAAGCCGAGGGCTATGTCGCGACCATCGTTGCCGGCACGCCGGTATATCGCGACGGGGAAGCCACCAGGGCGCTACCCGGGCGCCTGGTGCGGGGCGCGAAGGCGGCTTAGGCCGTCACGCCACCGCTGCCGGCAAGCCTGCCCAGATTTCATCAAGGCTGAGCGGGCGCGCCATCAGCCCCTGATCGGCGCACCAGCGTGATGCCAATTCCAGCGCTGGGTTAAGCGCCGCGCGGCTACGCGGCGCTGTGCCGGCAGCGTTGAATTGGCGCAGCACCTCAGCCACCAGCGCGGCATCGCGCGCATGCGCACCCTTCATCACCACAAGATGGTTCACTGGCTTAAAGCCGTAGCGCGCCTGAAACGCCGCACCCGCTGCAACAGGGTCTGGGAAAACCGTGCGCACATCATCACCCTCGGGCAGTTCAAAGCCCATGATGGCGGCATCAAGCGCGCCGCTTTCAAACATGCCGTTCAAGGTCTCGCCGGCGCTCGCGCGCTGCACCCAGGGAGGGTCGCGGAAGCTTGGTTCATGCGCGTCTTCAAACGTCACCCACTGCATGGCATCCGCGCGGAGCCCAAAACTTTCCTGCAAAACACCCCTGATCCACATGCCGGTGGTTTGGCTATAGGCGCGCACACCAATGCGCTTGCCCGCCAAATCGGCAGGGTTTTCGATACCCTTGCCGGCACGGCAGAACATCGCCGTTTCCTGAAAACGTTCCGCGACCACCAGCGGCAGCAGCACCAAATCTCGGCCCGCGGCTTTCGCCATCAGAAAGGTCGCAATCGCCATTTCGCTGATATCAAAACGCCCTTCGCGCACCATGGGGGCGAAAGCCTTGCTGATGGGCTTCACGACCTGCATGGCAAGGTTAAGCGTTGCACTTGCGGTCTCTCCGCGATGCAAAGCCATGGTATGCGGATAATCATCCACGCAAATGGAAAGTGTGGCGGCGTTCATGCGCCAATCTCCTCAAAGAAAGCATCCACCAAGGCGTTGAAGGCAGAAGCGCGTTCAAAATGGCCGGAATGGCCGGCCTTATGCAGCAGCGCGTAACGTGCGCCTGGGATGGCACTGGCCATGGCACGGGCCGCAAAGGGTGGCAGCACGATATCTTCCTCACTTGGAATGAACAGCAGCGGGCATTGCGCGGCAGCGAAGGATTCCGGCGCGCGGTTGCGCCCTGCTTGCAGGCGCGCGCGTACCGCTTCACGGTCCAAGCCGGCAGTCAGGCCATAGACATGATTATAGAGGTGATAAAGTGCGGGCTGTTCCGCCGCCATGCGCGCCCCCGCTGCCGGGTTGATGTTGCGCTTAAGCCCCGCTTCACGCGCCGCAGCACTTTCTTCCTGCCAGGTTTTGAGGCGCGATCTTTCCGGTTCTCGCATCTGATGGGGATCGAGCGATCCTGTGGTGGCCCCCAGCACCAGCGCCTTCACGCGCCCCGGGCGCAGCAGCGCATATTCAACGCCGGTCCAGCCGCCCATGGATTGGCAAATGATGCGGATATCGCCAAGGCCAAGCTCATCCACCAGCGCCGCCAGATCAGCGGCATAGGCAGCGGGGTCCGGCCCTTCCGCTGGCGCCGTGGAAGGGAAAAAGCCGCGATGGGAAAAGGCCACGCAAGTATAGCGCGGCGCGAAATGCGCCACCTGCTGCCACCAGGAAATCAGATTGCCACCCAGCCCATGCGCGAAGACAATCGCCGGGCCTTCGCCGGTGACTTCATAGCGAATGCGCGCATCGGGCCGTTCTATCCAGCCGGCGCGGCGCGGTGGGGCGGTAAACTCTGCTGGGTTGGTCATGGCGGTCTGCTCCCCAAGGCTTGCCCGACATCATGGGCCAAAACGCTCGGCCTGTCTTGGGCTGGCGCCGCGGCCAAAGCTTGCTAGGATTCGACACGTTTAGGATTGGGAAGCAACCATGGCGCAAGCGGATGCCGATACTTTCGATTACGTGATTGTGGGTGCCGGGGCGGCGGGATCCATCCTTGCCGCGCGGCTGACGGAAGACCCGGAAACCACCGTCTGCGTCTTGGAAGCCGGCCCGCCAGATACCAACCCCTTCATTCATATCCCCGCTGGTTTCATCAAGGCCTTGGTGAACCCCGATATCACCTGGCAATTCAGTACCGAACCCACGGAGAATACCGGCGGACGACGCGTAAAAACGGTGCAGGGGCGCACACTTGGCGGATCATCCTCCATCAATGGCATGATCTATAATCGCGGCCAGCCCGGGGATCAGGATAGCTGGGCGCAGCGCGGCAATCGCGGCTGGGGCTACGCGGATTGCCTACCCTATTACATGCGCACCGAACGCCGGCTTGGCTTTGGCGAGGAACGGCGCGGGCGCGATGGCGGTATTCCCGTGACGGATATGGATTGGTTTAACCCGCTTTCGGAAGCCTTCATCGCTGGTTGCGTGGCTGCCGGCATTCCGCGCAACCCCGATTACAATAACGGCAATCAGGCCGGTGTTGGCTATTTCCAGCGCGCCATTCATCGTGGCCGACGTGTTTCCGCCGCGCGCGGCTTTCTGCATCCCGCCATGGCGCGCAAGACACTTGATGTGCGCACCAATGCGCGCGCCTGCGGGATTATTCTGGAAGGCAAGCGTGCGGTTGGCGTGCGCTATCTGAACCAGCGCGGCAGCACACCGCGTGAAGTGCGGGCGCGGCGGGAAGTGATTATTTCCGCCGGCACCGCGAATACCGCGCGGCTGTTGCAGGTTTCAGGCATTGGTCCCGGCTGGCTTTTGCAAAAGCTTGGCGTGCCGGTGCTGCATGATTTGCGCGGCGTGGGCGAGAATTTTCGGGACCATTACGCAACGCGCGTTGTCATGCGCGCCAAGCCAGGTGTCACCACGCTGAATGAATTGGCGCGTGGCGTGAATCTGGTTGGGCAAGTGGCGCGCTGGGCCATGGGGCGGCCTTCCATCCTCGCTACCGTGCCATCGCATGTCTATGTTTTCTGGAAATCCTTTGAAGGCTTGGATCAGCCCGATCTGCAATGCGTCTTCACGCCAGGGTCTTATGCGGAAGGCAAAGTCTATGTGCTGGATGATTATCCGGGGGTGACCGCGGGCGCCTGGCAGCATCGGCCAGAAAGCATCGGCTGGGTGCGCGCGAAGAGCGCTGATGTGTTTGATGATCCCGAAATTCAGCCGAACTACTTGTCAGACCCAATGGATCGGCGCGTGCATCTGGGCGGTATTCGCCTGATCCGACGCCTGCTGCATGCGCCGGAATTGAAGCCCTTTCTGTCAGACGAAACCCTGCCCGGTCCGCATCTGGAATCCGATGATGAGTTGCTGGATTTCGCGCGGCGTAATGGCTCGACGACCTATCATTTGATCGGCACGGCGCGCATGGGCCCGAATACGGACCCGACAGCGGTGGTGGATGATCGGCTAAGCGTGCATGGGCTGGAAGGCTTGCGCGTGGTGGATGCTTCCGTGATGCCCAATATGACCTCGGCCAATACCTACGCCACCACCATGATGATTGCGGAAAGAGCATCGGATTTCATCCGTGGTCGCCCACCGCTGGAACCCATGTTATAGAGTTCGGAGAAAAACAATGGAATTGCCGCTGCACGGCATGCGCGTGATTGAAGTGGGGCAAGCGCTCGCCGGCCCGCTTGCTGGCGTGATCCTGGCCGATATGGGCGCCGATGTAATCAAGGTGGAAAAGCCTGATGGCGGCGATGATGCGCGCGCCTGGGGGCCTCCCTTCGGGCCGGATGGTGAAACATCGCTCTATTTTCATAGCCAGAATCGCAACAAGCGCTCCATCACGCTTGATCTGAAAAAGCCCGAGGATATTGAAGCGCTGCACAAGCTTGTCGAGACCGCCGATGTGCTGATCCAGAATCTGCGCCCCGGCGTGGTGGATGAAATTGGCATTGGTCCGGAAGCCATGCTGAAGCGCCATCCTCGGCTGGTTTATTGCTCCATCTGGGCCTTTGGCTATCAAGGCCCGATGCGCTTAAAACCTGGTTTTGATCCGCTGCTGCAAGCCTATGGTGCCATGATGTCAGTCACGGGCCGCCCGGAAGACCCACCGACTTTTTGTGGTGCCTCCATCAATGACAAGGCAACCGGCATGTTCTGCGTGATTGGCGCGCTGGCCGCGCTGCGTCAGCGGGACCGTACAGGGCAAGGCTGCCTGGTTGATACATCGCTCTTTGAAACATCGGTGCATTGGGTGGAAGGCCATGTGAACAATTATTTGGCCAGCGGCGATGTGCCCAAGCGCCATGGCGCCGGCGCGGCGGTGATTGTGCCCTATCAAGTGTTCGAGACCGCCGATCGGCCGATTTGCCTGGCGGCGGGCAATGACCGGCTATGGGCGCGCTGCGCCAAGGTATTGGGCCATCCCGAATGGGGCCAAGACCCGCGCTTCGCCACCGGCCCGGAACGCGTACGCAACAAGACAATCCTGCTGCCCTTGGTTGCTGAGGCGTTGCGCCATGGCACGCGGGAACAATGGCTGACCGCCCTTGAAGCCGCTGGGGTGCCAAGTGGCCCGGTGAATGACATCGCCGAATTGGCCGCGACCGAGCAATTGGCCGCTGTGGATATTGTCCAATCCCTACCCGAAGGTGGCCCGCGGGTGGTGGGGCTGCCAATTTCCTTCAATCGGCGCCGGCCTGCCTCTCGGCGGGCAGCACCGCGCCTGGGCCAGCATAATGGAGAGATTTTGGGCCAGCCCTGAGCCCCCCACCACCGCCTGGACTCTGCTTGGGGTTCCGCGATACCTGCCTTCGTAGAGTAACCGTAGGCCATAACCGCATGCCTCTTCCCAGTCGCTTCTGGCAGGATCTTTCCTGGCCAGAATTCCGTTCACTGCCGGCCAATACCGTTGCGGTATTGCCGGTGGGTGCCATTGAACAGCATGGGCCGCATTTGCCGGTGGCGGTGGATACCGCGATCAATCAGGGCATTGTTGCGCGCACGCTGAACGTCATTCCGGATGATCTGCCCGTGCTGGTGTTGCCAACTCAGGCGGTGGCGCTTTCCGTTGAACATTTGCGCTATCCCGGCACCATCACCACCAGTGCTGAGACGCTGATCGCGCTGATCTGCGATATCGGCGCTTCGGTTGCGCGCGCTGGCGTGAAGCGCTTGGTGTTTTTGAACAGCCATGGCGGCAATGTATCAGCACTTGATATCGCCGCACGGCGGCTGCGCATTCAGCATGGGCTTTTCGTGGTGAATGCCATGTGGGCGCGGATGGGCAAGCCGGAAGCATTGCGCGATCCGGTGGAAGCGCGCTTTGGCATTCATGCCGGGCGCGATGAAACCGCGGTGATGTTGGCGCTGCGGCCTGATCTGGTACGGATGGACAAGGCGCGGAACTTCGTCAGCCGCTGGCAGGCGGTATCCGCCGATACCCCAAGCATGGCGCCGGATGCTGGCGCGCCGCCGGCCTGGCAAGCGCAGGATCTTGGTGGTGCGGGCGCGGTGGGTAATGCTGCCGCCGCGACGGTTGAGATTGGTGAAGCGCTATTGGACCACGCCGCGCAACGCATGGCCGCACTTTGGCAGCAAGTTGCCGGCATGGATGTTTCCACTTGGCTAGATGGGGAGCCCAATCCCGATGCCTGATATCGCTGCTTTCACCGCCGAATTGGCTGGGCTTGAACAATCCACCGATGCGGCGCTGCTGCGCCAGAAAAGCCGAGACTTCTATTGGTATAGCCCCATTCTGAAGCGGCAATTGGATGACAAGCGCGCCGATATCTGGCTGCGCCCGCATTCGGAAGATGAGGTGATGCACATCCTGAATGCCGCGCGCCGCCATGGCGTGCCGATCACGGTGCGCGGCGGTGCGACAGGCAATTACGGCCAATGCGTGCCGCTGAATGCCGGCGCGGTATTGGACACTACGGCCATGACAGCACCCATCGCGCTGAAGGATGGCGTGCTGGAAGCCGAAGCCGGTGCCCGGATGATTGATCTGGATCTTTGGGCGCGCGAACGCGGTTGGGAATTACGGCTTTGGCCCAGCACCAAGCGCACCGCGACCATTGCCGGGTTTGTCGCAGGTGGTGGTGCGGGCGTTGGCGGCATCAGCCACGGCACCATGCGCGAACGCGGCAATTTGCTCGGTGTGCGTGTGGCGACACTGCAGGACCCGCCAGCGCTGCTTGATCTGGAAGGTGATGAGGCCAATCCAGTCAATCGCACCTATGGCACCACGGGCGTGATTACACGGGTGCGACTGCCGCTGACGCCGGCGCAGGATTGGCGCGATATTGCGGTGGTGTTTTCTGACTTTGCCGCGGCTGGACGTTTTGCGCTTGCGCTCGCTTTCGCTGATGGCATCCCCAAGAAAATGTGCGCCGTGTTTGACGCGCGCCTGCCGCCCTTCTTCCGTGCCATTGCGGATGTGGTGCCGGCGGATCATGCGCTGGCTTTGGTGATGGTGGCACCCTCGGGCCTTGTCGCCTTGCGCGACATGGCGCGCGAACATGGCGGGCGGATTGTCGCGGATCAGGATACCGTCGCTGCAGAACGCGATCCAGAAGCAACGCCTTTCTATGAATATTGCTGGAACCACACCACGTTGCAGGTGCTGAAGCGCGATCGTGGCGTGACCTATCTGCAATGTCGCTTTCCTTTTGAAGGCACTTTGGAATCGGTCGAAAAAGTGCGCGCTGCCTTCCCGGATGAGGTTTGGATGCATACGGAATGCGTTCGCTTTGGCGGGCGCACCACCATGACCGCCCTGCCCGTCATTCGCTGGAAGGATGATGCGCGGCTTGCTGAAATCATGGCCGGTTTTGAAGCGGCAGGGGCGGGCATTGCCAATCCGCATGTCTTCACCATTGAAGAAGGCTCTGGCTATCGCCGCGTGCCGGGGGATCAGCTTGGCTTCAAGCGCCGCGTTGACCCGCTGGGCCTGTTCAATCCCGGCAAGATGAAAAGCTTCGATGAACCAGAAAGTGACGCCGCATGACGCATGATGTTGCTGGCCTGATGGCCGCGCTGCCTGATATTCGCTGGGTGACGGATGCCGCGCTGGTACGCCAACGCAGCCGCGATTTCTTCTGGTATAGCCCGGTGCTGAAACGCCAGTTGAATGGCGTGAGCGCGGATGTGGTGGCCGAAGCGCGTGATGAGGCTGATGTAGTGCGCATTCTGGCCGCCTGCCATGCGCGGCGCATTCCGGTCACGCCGCGTGGTGCGGGCACCGGCAATTACGGCCAGGCCATGCCGCTGCATGGCGGCGTGGTTTTGGATGTCTCCGCTTTGGATAAGCTGCTTTGGGCGAAGCCCGGCATCATGCGCGCGCAGGCCGGCGCGAAACTGATTGCGTTAGACGAACAAACGCGCCAGCAAGTGGGCGGCGAATTGCGCTTTCATCCTTCAACGAAGCGCACCGCGACCATTGGCGGCTTTGTGGCCGGCGGTTCGGCAGGCGCCGGTTCCTGCATGTGGGGTTCCTTCCGCGAACCAGGCAATGTGCTGGGCTTGCGCGTGATCACCATGGAAGCAACGCCACGCATTCTAGAATTGCGTGGCGGGGAGATTGAAAAAGCCAATCACGCCTATGGCACGAATGGCATCATCACCGAAGTAGAGATGCCGCTTGCCCCCGCCTATGATTGGGTGGATGTGATGATGGCCTTCCCAAGCTTCATGGAAGCCGCGCGCTTTGCTGAGGCCGTGACTTTGGCCGATGGCATTGTGAAAAAGCTTGCCACCGTAGTCGCCTCGCCCGCGCCGCAGCAATATTTCCGCCATTTCGAAGGCCGCATTCCTTCGGGCATGAGTGTTGCGCTACTGATGATCGCAGCCCCCTTCCTGGAAGCTTTTGAAGCGCTGAAGGCCAAGCATGGCGCGACGCAGGCAGAAATCTATCGCTGCCCCACGGAAGAAGCGGCGGTGCCGCTTTACGAACATTCCTGGAACCACACCACGCTGCAAGCGCTGAAGATTGATCGCGGCATTACCTATTTGCAAACGCTATTCCCACCGCCGGGCCACATGGCTTTGGTGGAAAAGATGGAAGCGCTGTTCGGTGATGAAGTGCCGATGCATCTGGAATTCGTGCGCTTCGGCGGGCATGTTACCTGCTTCGGCCTGCAATTGGTGCGCTATACCAGCGAAGAACGCCTGGCCGAGATTATTCGCATTCACGAAGCCAATGGCTGCCCGGTCTTCAACCCGCATGCGTTTTCGCTGGAAGAAGGTGGCATGAAGCGCGTGGATGCGCGGCAATTGGCCTTCAAGAAGGAAGCTGATCCGCTCGGCCTGCTCAATCCCGGCAAGATGCTTGCCTGGGATGACCCGGAATGGTCGCCCGATCGCCCGCGCACGCATTACATGTATGGCGACCCGGATGCGCCCGAAATTGAAGAAAGGCTGGATTAGGCACGCATCATGCGGGTGCTGCTGATCCATTGCCATCCGCGGGCGGAGAGTTTTTCGGCGGCACTCCGAGATACTGCGCGGCAAGCGCTGGAAGCCGCCGGGCATCAGGTGGAATGCCGTGATCTTTACGCGGAAGGCTTCTCGCCCGCCTTGAATGCGACTGAACATCGCGACTATCTGGACCCCGCAAGCCATCCGCCGGATGTTGCGGATCATGTCGCTTCCTTGCAGCGCGCTGATGCCCTGCTGCTGGTCTATCCCACCTGGTGGTATGGGCTACCGGCCATGCTGAAGGGCTGGTTTGACCGCATCTGGGCGCCGGGTGTTGTCTTCAAGCTTGGTGATGGCGCCATTGAGCCGCTGCTGACCAATATCAAGCGCATCGGCGTGGTCACGACCTATGGCTCACCGCTGTGGTTATTGTGGGTGATTGGCTGGCCGGACAAGAAACTCATCAATCGCGGCCTCAGGCGGCTATGCGCGCGTGACTGCCGGGTGGAATGGCTGATGCTGACCCGGATGGATCAGCGCACGGCGCCAGAACGCGCGGCGTTTCTGGCGAAGGTGAAGGCGCGGCTCAGCCGGTGGTAGCCGGGATTATGTGATCCAATTCCCGCCAATCCGGCACTTCCGCATCCAGCAACTTCCCATTACGCAGCACAATCCGATCTGATTGCGGACGCGACAGAAATTCAGTCATGTGCCGTGCGCGGAACAGGATAAGATCAGCCGGCGCGCCGACGCCGATCATGCCCACCCCTTGCAGCCCCATCACCGCCGCCGGCCGCGCGCTGACGGATCGCGCCCAATCGCCATAGGGATGATCCAGATGCAGGATGCGCGTCGCTTCACGCATCACCTCCACCATGTCCAAATCGCCATAGGCGTAGAAAGGATCGCGCGTATTGTCGGAAGCGAGGGAGACGGAAACGCCGCCCGCCTGCATTTCATGCACAAGCGTCACGCCACGCCAGCGCGGCGTGCGCCCCGGCTCGCGATCCTGCAAATACATGTTGCACATGGGCAGCACCACAATCGCAACCCCGGCATCGGCGCAGGCCTTGATGGTTTCCAGCGCAAATTCATCTGTTTGACGAGAGAGTGAACAGCAATGCCCGCATTGAATGCGCCCCTTGAAGCCGCGGCGCATAGCGGTCAGCGCAATCTCGCGCAAGGCGCGCGCACCAGTTTCCCCGCTTTCATCCACATGCAAATCAAGATCAAGGCCGCGCGCTTCTGCAAGCGCAAAAAAATGATCCAGCATGGCGTGGAATTCGGGCGGAATGTCATCATGGATAACACCCGAAAGCCGCGTGACCATGCCCAATACGCCGCCTGATTCTGCGACAATATCAGCAAGTTCCGCACCCTCATCCCCCGCAAAGCGATCAAGCGGCGCGATGGAGGAAGCCTGCAGGGTAATCCGCCCTTCCCAATCATCGCGCAGCTGACGAAACATGCGCCAGGCCTTGGGCGCATGCGGCATGTAGCTATCCAAATGCGTGCGCACGGCAACCGTGCCATGGGCGTAAGCCGCGCGCAGCGCGAATTCAGCGCGCGCACGCATATCGGCTTCAGACCAATTCACATCGCGGTCAGCCATAACCGTGGTGACGGCGCCGAAGAAACTGCCATCGGGATTGGGGGCGCGTTGCCAGATATGGCCCTTATCCAGATGGGTGTGCGCATCAAGCATACCGGGCCAAATCTGCCCGCCATCCAAAGAAACCCCATCCGGCGCAGAGCCGAGCGGCGCAATGGCGGCGATGCGCCCCTGTTCAATCCGCAGATCAAGCCGCGCGATGCCATCGCGGTCCAAGGGCAGCGCTGCGGCCCCTTCCAGCACCGCGCCCGGGGCGCGCACGTCACGCAGCCAGAAATTGCTGCCCGCGCCGGCCAAAGCCGCGCGGGTCTTTGCCATGGCGCTGCTCATCGCCGATCCCCCCGGCCCATCGCGCTTTCATGCCAATGGCGCAACAGCAAATGCGTGAGCAGACTTAGCGCCAGGAAAATGGCAATGCCGGTTGTGGAAACCAACACAAGTGCCGCGAACATGCGCGGAATTTGCAACTGATACCCCGCTTCCAGAATACGATACGCAAGCCCCGATGAACTGCCGCCTGTGCCCGCGACAAACTCCGCGACAATGGCGCCAATCAGCGCAAGCCCACCGGAAATCCGCAAACCCGCCAGGAAGTAGGGAAGCGCTGAGGGCAGTAGCAACCGCGTCAGCACCTGCCAGCGCGATGCGCGATAAAGCTTGAACAAATCTTTCAAGTTATGATCCGCCGAATTCAGCCCAACCGTCGTATTCGATAGGATCGGAAAGAAGGCAACGATCCAGGCGCAGATCAGCAGCGATATTGCGATATCATCCACCCAAATGATGATCAGCGGCGCAATCGCGACAATCGGGGTGACTTGCAGGATCACCGCGAAAGGAAACAGCGACAATTCAATGATACGCGATTGCGCAAAGAGTATCGCCAACGCCAGCCCCAAAATCGCCGCGACCGATAGCGCCATGAAGGTAATCTTCAGCGTGATCAGCAGCGATACGGAAAGCGAAGCCCAATCGCGCAACAACGTCTGCCAAATGGCAATCGGTCCGGGCAGGATATAGGGCGGTATCTCACGCACCCGCACCATCATCTCCCACCCGCCCAGGAACAGCAGCGCAAGCAGTGTCGGCGCCAGAATGCGGAGCCAGGTGCCTTCCACAAAACCGCCCGCGGCCGGTGCCGCTTCCGTGCTCTCACTCATGCGTACCTCCCATGGCAGAAGAAAGCGCATGCGATACCGTGCGGCATTGCGCGGCATATTCGGGGGATGTGCGGAATTCTTCGCCTCTTGCGGTCGGGGCGGTGATGCGCACTTCCTCAGCGATCCGGCCTGGGCGCGGGGCCATCACCACAATACGTTCAGCCAGATAGACGCTCTCAAAAACCGAATGGGTCACGAAAATCACCGTAAAACGTTCCTGCGCCCAAAGCTGCACCAGATCATTGTTCAGCCGAAAGCGCGTGATTTCATCCAAGGCCGCGAAGGGTTCATCCATCAGCAGAATGCGCGGGCGCGTCACCAGCGCACGCGCGATGGAAACACGCATCCGCATGCCACCTGATAGCGCGCGCGGATAGGCTTTCTCAAAACCCTTCAGATCAACGCGCGCAATCCATTCGGCGGCGCGTTCTTCGGCTTCCCGCCGTTTCATGCCGGCCAATTCCAGGGGCAGCGCGACGTTGCGGATCACGCTGGCCCAAGGCATCAGCGTTGGTTCCTGAAACACGAAGCCGATATCGCGTTCCACATCACCCGCCGCATCATGCATGGCCATCGGCCATTCCATAGTCCCGCCGCTTGGCGCGGTAAGCCCCGCAATCAGGCGCAGCAGCGTGGATTTGCCGCAGCCCGAAGGGCCGAGCAAGGCAATGAAATCCCCCGGCATGATCGTCAGATCAATACCATCCAATGCCAGGGTTCCCGTTGCGTAACGCTTGGAAACCCCGGTGAGCGAGAGCAGTGGGCGCCGAGGGCTCAAGCCAAGCCAGCCCTTCGATTGACGAAGCGCAGCGAATAGGCGCGCTTCACATCAAGCCCAGGGGACATCACTTCCGCATCGCGCATGGCAGTATAGAAGGCTTCCCAGCGCTCATCCGTCATGGCGCCAATGCCAAGCCGTTCCGCATCGCCCGAAAACACAATGCCGCGTTCATTCAGGGCGCGGACGGCGTAATCAATCTTCTCCTGCGTCATTTCCTGATTGTCGCGCATGATGAGCGTATTCGCCGCCGCCACATCCTGCCCGCGCAAATACTGTGTCCAACCCTGCATGGTGGCATCTACAAAGCGCTGGATCAGATCCGGCTTTTCCTCAACCAGCTTGCGCGAAATATCAATGGTCGTCTGATAATTCGGGAAGCCCGCATCAGCAAACAGCAGCACGCGCGGATCAGCGCCACCCAGCCGCGCCGCGAAGGGTTCTGACGAGACAAAGCATTGCTGAATGGCCTGCTTATCCGCCAGGAAGGGCTGAATATTGAAGGTATAGGGGCGGATTTGGCTATCGGTGAAGCCGAAGCGCCGGCGCAGGAAGGGCCAATAGGTCACGCGCCCGCCGGCACCCACCAGAATGGGCCGGCCACGCATCTGCTCAAAGCTGGTGAAGCCCGCTTCCGCATGGAACATGAAGCCCTGCGGATCCTTTTGCATGATGGCGCCAATCGCCATGAAAGGGATGTTTTCGCGCACATAATTCAGCGCCTGAAAGCCGGATGACATGATCATATCCACCCGCCCCGCCAGCAGCAGCTGCGCCGGGTTCTGCTGCGGCCCACCCATGCGGATTTCGCAGTCAATGCCGGCGCGGCGGTAAAGCCCATTGGCCAGCGCCAGATAATAGCCGCCATGTTCCGCCTGGGCGCGCCAATTCGTCTGGAAGGAGAGTTTTTCCAGCGTCTGCGCCAGCGGCACCCGCGCCCCGGCCACGGCCGAAAGCACAAGGGCGCTGCCACCCGTGAGCAATGCGCGGCGTTCGATCCGATACCTGGTTCTCATGGCTCTCTCCTTGCTGGGGCTGGGGTGGGGCGTCACATGCCCCAGGGAGATGGGGTCAGCAAGGCATATGCCAATCCTTTAGGCGGTCCTTAGGAGTGAATCGCCCCGGCATCGCCTGTTTTTCGTGCACAGGCCGCCACCAAAGGGATCACCTGACAGGTTTTCAAACCACCAAAGCGTCCCTGTCCATCCGAGTCGCCCATCCAAAGGCTAGGTTTCCCCTGTCGCGGCTTATGGACTATCGTCGCTTCGCAAGCAGCCTCCGGGAGGGCGCAAGCCTCATGACCACCACCGCGGTGCCGCCGCGTCAGACATCCTTGCTGCTTGGCATTTTCTTCATGTGTGCGGCCTGCACATTGTTCCCGATCATGAACGGTATCGTGCAGGTATTGAGCCGCACCTACCCCTCGGAACAGATCATCTGGGCGCGCACCACCGGGCATTTGCTGATTGTGCTGGCATTGATTGTCCCGCGCTACGGCTTGGGCGTGCTGCAAAGCCGCAAGCCCTGGGTGCAGATTTCGCGATCCTTGCTGTTGCTGGCGTCCACAACCTTTTTCTTTTTCTCGGTGAAGGATGTGCCGCTGGCCAAGGCATCTTCCATTTCCTTCATGTCGCCATTCTTCGTGACCCTGCTCGCGCTGCCCATGCTGGGTGAGCAGATCGGCTGGAAGCGCTTGGCCGCAGTGACGGTGGGCTTCTTGGGTGTGCTGGTGGTGATCCGCCCGGGGTCAGAGGTATTCCAGCCCGCAGCACTTGGCATTGTGGCCAGCGCCTTTTGTTATGCGATCTACCAGATATTGACGCGCCAGGTAGCCGGGCTGGATCGGCCCGAAACATCGGTGATGTATAGTGGGCTTTTTGGCGCCTTGGTGATGTGCGCCGTGATCCCCTTTTTTTGGGTGCCGATCCATAATTGGTCCGATGTTTTTTGGCTGCTGTCGCTGGGCGTCCTTGGGGCTGGCGGGCATTGGTGCGTGGCCAAGGCCATGACCTATGGCGCGGCCAATGTGATCGCGCCGTTTCAGTATTGGCAAATGATCGGCGCCATCGCGGTTGGCTATGCCATTACCGGGCTTTGGCCGGATCAATGGACCTGGCTTGGGGCCGGCATCATCATCGGCGCTGGGCTTTACATTGCCATCAGCGAAACGCGGACACGCAAGGCATGAGCCGCCCCCCTTGCCATCGGCGCCACTTCGGCGAAGCATAACGCGGCACATGCAGGGGGCGGCCCATGGCACGCAACAAGACCTTTCCGGATTTCGATGCGGCGGTCGCGGATATTCCGGACGGCGCCGTGATTGCCATTGGCGGCTTCGCCGGGCCGGGCACACCCTATAACCTTATCGCCGCCCTGGCGCGACGCGGCGCCAAGCGCCTGACCTGCATCGCCAATACTACGGGTGGTGCCCATAAGCCACGCATGCCAGATATCGGCATGCTGGTGGAAAACGGCCAGGTCGCGAAGGTGATATGCTCCTTCACGGCCGCGACCCGCGCATCTGATGTACTGCCCTTCACCAAATATTATGAATCCGGAGAGGTAGAAGCCGAAATCGTCCCGCAAGGCACCCTGGCCGAGCGGTTGCGTGCCGCAGGTGCGGGTATTCCCGCCTTCTATACGCCAACCGCGGTTGGCACCGAATTGGCCGAAGGGCGCGAAACGCGGGAGATCAATGGCAGGCGCTATTTGCTGGAATATGCGCTGCCGGTGGATTACGCATTTATTCGCGCCGCGCGGGCGGACGCCGCTGGCAATCTGCGCTTCCATCGCAGCCAGCGCAATTTCAATCCCTTGATGGCGATGGCGGCGAAAATCACCATCGTGGAGGTGGAAGAAGATATCCTGCCCGCCGGCGCGATAGACGCCGATGATGTGCATACAATGGGCCTTGTGGTGCATCGGCTGATCCGCGTGCCGCCACCACCCATGGGACTCTGGACCCGCAAGCGGGAGGCCGCACGATGAGCTGGACACGCATGCAAATGGCCGAAAGGCTGGTGCGCGAATTTCAGGATGGCTGGGTGGTCAATCTTGGTGTTGGCATGCCGACCATGATTGCCGATGTGCCCATGGGTGATCGTGATATCATCTTCCATGCGGAAAACGGCGTGATCGGCTATGGCGCCGTCTGCGCGCCGGGGACCGAGGATTTGAACCTGGTGAATGCCGGCGGGCAGAATGTCATGCTCAACCCGGGCGCTTCAATTGTGCATCATGCGGATAGCTTCGCACTGATCCGTGGTGGGCGCATGGATGTGACCGTCATGGGCGCCTATGAAGTCGCAGCCAATGGGGATTTCGCCAATTGGAAGCTGAAGGGCGCCAAGGGCGGCGGTATTGGCGGCGCGATGGATTTGGCGGCCTCCGCACAGCGCGTCTTTATCATGCTGGAACATCGCACGCGCGATGGCGCTTCCCGATTGCTACCGCGTTGTAGCCTGCCGATTACCGCCGCTGCTGTAGTGACGCTGGTGGTGACCGATCTTGGTCTTTTCGCGCCTTTGGGGGAGGGCTTCGCTTTGCGTGATCTTGCCCCCGGCGTAACGCTGGAAGATGTGCGCGCCGCCACCGCCTGCCCTATCATCGCGTGAGGAAAAATCATGGCTTTGCTGATTGACTATTACGTTTCGCTCAATTCGCCCTGGACCCATCTGGGCGCGGCGCGGATTGAAGCCTTGGCGGCGCAGCATGGCGCGGCGCTGCATATCTGGCCGGTTGATTTCGGCACAATCTTCGCGGGCTCCGGCGGGCTTCCCTTGCCGAAGCGCTCACCGCAGCGCCAAGCCTATCGCTTGCAGGAATTGCAGCGCTGGCGGGATGCGCTTGGCATTCCCATCAATATCCAACCAAAGCATTCTCCCGCCAATGAATTGCCTGGTGCGGCGTGTGTTATTGCGCTGCGCGAAACCCAAGGCCATGCGCCGGCAATTCGCTTGGCGCATCGCATCCTGAAGGCGCTTTGGGAGGAAGAGCAGGATACCGGTGATGCCACTACCTTGGCCGCGCTGATTCGTGATTGCGGCCTGGATGCGGTTGCGCTGCTGCGTCTGGCGGAAGACCCGCGCTGGCTTGAACAGCGCAAGGCCGATACCGCCGCCGCGCTGGAACGCGGTGTCTTCGGTGCGCCGTGCTATGTGATTGGTGAGGATATGTTCTGGGGCCAGGATCGGCTTGACTTCGTCGCCAAGCGCCTCAGCAAAGGCGCTTGATGTTCAGCGGAAAATCCATCGCAAGACTGGAAGATGCGCGGTTTCTGACCGGGCGCGGGCGTTATGTCGCGGATATCATTCCCGCCGATGCACTGCATGCCGTTGTGCTGCGTTCGCCGCATGCCCATGCGACATTAGGCGAGATCAACGCGGATACCGCGCGCGCCATGTCCGGCGTGTTGGGTGTTTTCACTGTCGCTGATCTTGCGGCGGATAACCTGGCGCCGCTGCCCTGCACGGCGGTGGTGGCGAGTGTCTCGCCCATGGTGGTGCCGCCGCGCCCGGTACTCGCCACGGGTCGCGTGCGGCATTTGGGCGAGGCGGTTGCTTTTATCATTGCAACCAGCGCCGCCGCTGCGCGCGATGCGGCGGAGGCGATTGAAGTCCTCTACGATCCCCTGCCCGCAGTCATTGATGGCGCGAGCGCCCTGGGCGCGGAGGCACCACAAATCTGGCCGCAAGCACCAGGGAATGAGGCGTTTCGTTTCCTCAAGGGTGACCGCGCCGCCACAGATGCGGCTTTCGCGCAGGCGGATCACGTGATCAGCCTCGATCTATTCAATAACCGCGTCCATGCCGTGCCGATTGAACCGCGCGCGGCGCTGGCGCATTTTGATGGCAGTCGGTTTGACCTGATCTTCACCGGCATGGGCGTGCATGGCATTCGCCGGCAGCTTGCGACGGTGTTTCGCCTGCCGGAAGACGCCTTTCATCTTGTCTGCCCAGATGTGGGCGGCGGCTTTGGCGCCAAAAACTTTCTGTTTCCGGAATATGTATTGGCGCTTTGGGCCGCGCGCCGGCTTCAGCGTAGCATCGCCTGGCAGGCGGAACCCAGCGAGGAATTCGCCGCCGCCGTGCATGGCCGCGATCTACGCGCGAAGGCAAGGCTGGCACTTGCGGATGATGGCCGCTTTCTGGGCCTCGAGATCAGCAGCATTGCCGATATGGGCGCCTATCTTTCCGCCGTCGGGCCCCATTGCCCGACCAATGCTTTCTCCACCGCCATGGGCGGCGTTTTTGCGATTCCGGCCATGCACCTGGAAGTACGCGGCGCCTTCACCAATAGCCTGCCAGTGGATGCCTATCGCGGTGCCGGCAAGCCAGAGGCGAATTACATCATCGAAAGGCTGGTGGATGCCGCAGCGCGCGGTTTAGGCCGCGATCCTACCCTTTTGCGCGCGATGAATATGCTGCCCAATGCGCCGCATCGCACCGCCATGGGCATGGCCGTGGATGGCGGGCGCTTTGCCGCAAATCTTGCAGTCCTGGACAAAGTTTCTGACGCGGCAGGTTTTTCTGCTCGGCGCGAACAAGCAGCACAACGTGGTATGTTGCTGGGCCGCGGCATTGGCTGTTTTCTTGAAACCGCACGTGGCGCTCCGGGTGAATGGGCATCCGTTTCCATGAATGCTTCGGGACATGCCATTGCTGCCATCGGTACGCAAAGCAATGGCCAGGGACATGAAACCAGCTATGCGCAGATTGTCGCAGACCGGCTTGGACTGACGCCGGCAGAAGTACGCATACAGCAGGCCGATACGGATTTGCTGCCGAATGGCAACGGCCATGGCGGTGCGCGTTCACTGCATTTGGGCGGTGGCGCGCTGGTTCTCGCGCTTGATACGCTCCTGGAAAAGTCACGCCACATTGCAGCGCATTTGCTGCAAGCCGATCCCGCTGCGCTAAGTTTCGCCGATGGGCGCTTCGCCTTGTCGGAAGGTGAGCGCTTCATCACCCTAGCCGAAATAGCGCGTGCTGCTGAGGATTCCGCCAGCCTGCCTGAAGGCATGACGCCCGGGCTTTCCGCATCTGGTCACAATACCTCCGACCTTGTGACCTTCCCCAATGGCTGCCAGGCTGCGGAGGTGGAGATTGACCCTGATACCGGCCATGCCCGCCTGACGCGCTATGTCGCGGTTGATGATTACGGGCGCTTGGTGAATCCACGCCTGACGCAAGGCCAGGTGCAGGGCGGACTGGTGCAGGGCATTGGTCAGGCCATGCTGGAAGACATCATTTATGATCGTGAGTCAGGCCAATTGCTGAGTGGTTCCTTGATGGATTACGCATTGCCGCGCGCCGATGATGTGCCCGCGATTGAAGTGATATTGGAAGGTACATCAACCACCGCCAATCCGCTTGGTGTGAAAGGTTCTGGTCAGGCGGGGGCCATTGCCGCGCCGCAAACAGTGATGAACGCCATTGCCGATGCGCTTGCGCTGCGTGGCGCTTCGGTCCCCGATATGCCCGCGACACCTGAGAAGATTTGGCGTGCCTTGCAGAACGCCGCCTCTCCCTGAAAGGAATTGACGCCATGACCTATCAAGTCACGCGAGATTTCATCGGCTACGGCGCCAATCCGCCCGATCCGCAATGGCCAGGCGGCGCGAAACTCGCCGTTAACTTCGTCATCAATTATGAGGAAGGCAGTGAGCCTTCCTTTGAACTCGGCGATGGCTTCACGGAAAATGGTCTGACCGAAGCGCATGGCCTGAACCAAGTGAAATCAGGCCGCGATTTGGCGGCTGAGGGCATGTTTGAATACGGGAGCCGCGTTGGTTTCTGGCGCCTGCATCGCCTATTCCAGGAACGCAATCTGCCCGTCACGATTTTCGGTTGCGCGCTGGCGCTGGAACATAATCCGGAAGCGGCCGCCGCCATCAAGGCCGCGGGCTATGATGTCTGTTCCCATGGCTGGCGCTGGGTGAAGCATTTCGAATTATCGGAAGAAGAAGAACGCGACCACATCCGCAAGGCGATTGACAGCCAGCAGAAGACTGTCGGGCATCGTCCGGATGGCTGGTATTGCCGCTATGGACCTTCCGTCAACACGCGCCGGCTGGTTGTGGAAGAAGGCGGATTTCTGTACGATAGCGACTATTACGGCGATGAATTGCCAATCTGGACACGCGTGAATGACAAGCCGCATCTGGTAGTGCCGTATTCTCTGACGAATAATGACGGCAAATTTGCCGGCTGGATGGGCACATCCGATCAGTGGTTTTCCTATATCCGCGACGCTTTCGACATGCTCTATGAAGAAGGCCGCAAGGGCCAGCCGAAGATGATGTCGGTTGGGCTGCATATGCGCCTGATCGGCCATCCCGCCCGTGCCGTCGCGCTGCAAAGGCTGCTCGATTATATGTCGGAAAAGCACGACGTCTGGATTACGCGCCGCGTCGATATCGCCCGCCATTGGATGGCGGTGCATCCGGCGAAGTGAGAAGGCATATCGCGGCCTACGCCGTCTTGTCATGTATCTTTTGGCCACAGCGCTTCTTATTGAATTCCCCGATTTGGCGCTGTGGCTATCAGGTTTCATGAGCTGACCTTTTCTCGACGGATCCAAACCTTGAGCACCGAAACATCCTCGCGCCCCATTCGCATCGCTGTAGATATCGGCGGTACATTTACTGACCTGCAAATCCTGGATTCGCGCCTTGCCGTAGCGCAGGCATGGAAAACGCCGACAACGCCGGAAGACCCCTCAATCGGTCTTTTGACGGGCGTCAAGGAAGCCGCGGGACGCTTCGGTTTCGCGCTGTCCGATGTCGGGCTTTTGCTGCATGGCACCACTATCGCCACCAATGCGGTACTGGAAAGAAAGCTCGCCCGCGGCGTCTTGTTGACCACAGCAGGCTTTGAGGATGTGCTGGAAATCAACCGCCATGTCCGGCGCGATATCTACGGCCTGGCGCAAGAACCATTCCCTACGCTGATCCCGCGCGACCGCCGGCTTGGGGTGCGGGAACGTTTGCGCGCAGATGGTAGCGCTGAAATACCCCTGGATGAAACGCAATTACCAGCACTGCTGGATCGCATCCAACATCTTGGCGCCGAAACCATCGCGATTTCGCTGCTGCACGCCTATGCTAATTCCGCCCATGAAAAGCGCCTGGCCGCGCTGATCCAGGCTGCGCGCCCCGATCTACCCATTTCACTTTCTGCCGATATTTCGCCGGAAATCCGCGAGTATGAGCGATGCTCCACTACTGTACTGAACGCGCTTCTGATGCCGGTCGTGAAAGCCTATCTAGACCGGCTTGAAAAGCGTCTGGGGGAAGACGGATTTTTGCCGCTTGTCTTCCTGGTGCAATCCAATGGCGGCGTGTGCAGCCTGCGCATGGCGGCTGAACAACCGGCGCGGCTATTGCTCTCTGGCCCATCAGGTGGCGCCCTGGCTGCCGGACGCATTTCAGAAATGCTCGCGCGCCCCAATCTGGTGGCGGTTGATATGGGCGGCACATCCTATGATGTTTCGGTCGTGCAAGGCGGGCGCGTTTCCGTGATTACGCAGGGCGAGATTGATCGCCTGCCGGTGCGCCTGCCCATGGTGGAAATGCGCACCATCGGCGCCGGCGGCGGTTCCATCGGCTCCGTTGACGCTGCCGGGCGGCTGACGGTCGGCCCACGCAGCGCCGGCGCGCGACCGGGGCCGGTTGCCTATGGGCGCGGCGGGGCGGAGCCGACAGTCACAGATGCCAATCTGGCACTCGGCCGCCTTGATCCTGATTTCTTCCTCGGTGGCGCCATCAAGCTTGATATGCCGGCCACGCGCGCCGCGATTGAAACACGCATCGGCGCGCCGTTGCACTTGTCACTCGAACAGGCGGCAGCGGGTATGCTGACCGTGACCAACGCCAATCTCGGCGCCGCGGTGCGGCTTTCGTTGTTTGAAAAAGGGCTTGATCCGCGCGACTTCGCACTGCTGTCCTTCGGCGGCGCTGGTGGATTGCACGCCATCGAAGTGGCCGAGGAAATGGGCATCACGGAAGTAATCTTCCCGCGCGAACCCGGCACGCTTTCTGCCTATGGCATCCTGTTTTCCGATCTGGTGCAGGATTTGGCGCGCACAAGGCTGACGCGCGCTCAACCCGCCGGTCTGCCACAGATGCGCGACATCATCGCTGAATTGCGCCAGGCCGCGGATGCGCGACTGGCACAAGACGGCATTCCAGCTGATCAACGTGAAATCACGATTGCCGCTGATATGCGCTATCATGGCCAGGCCTTTGAACTGCTTGTCCCATGGGGCGCGGTGCAGACACCGGATGAGACTGCCTTGGCTGACCTGATCCAGCGCTTTCATGCCACGCATAAGCAGCGCTTTTCCTATTCCAATCAGGATGAAGCCGTGGAAATCGTCACCTTCCGCGCCATTGCTAAAGGCAAGCTTGCCAAGCCTGTTTTGCGCGAACCAACCCCAGCTTCCCGCCCCGCGCGCAAGGCAAAGCGCCGCGCCTTTGATGGCCAGCAACGGTGCGACGTGACCGTCTGGGACCGTGAGGCGCTTGGCGCCGAAGACCTGATCGAAGGCCCCGCTATCATTGAAGAAGCCTTTGCCACCCATTGGATTTCTCGCGCCTGGCAAGCAAGGCTTGCCGCCGGCGGCGCCCTGATTGCAAAGAAGATCGCGCCATGAGCCTCGGCCCCATCGAAATCGAAGTCATCCGCAATGCGCTGACTGCGGCGGCGGCCGAGATGGATATCACCATCTGGCGCACCAGCCGCAGCACCACGGTGCGCGAATTGCTGGATTATTCCACGGCGGTCTTCGATGCTGATGGCAATAATGTCGCGCAATCCGCGCGCATACCGCAGCATCTGAATTCCATGGGCGCGGCGCTGCGCATATTGCTGGATCGCTTCGTTGATGCAGCGGATTGGCGCGAAGATGATGTTGTTGCCACCAATGATCCCTATTGCGGCGCGCAACACCTGAACGACATATTGGTGTTCAAGCCGGTTTTCCAGGATGGCAAACGCGTGGCTTACGTGGGCGCGCTGTGCCATCACATAGATATGGGCGGCATGGCGCCAGGTTCCTATGCCGCAACAGCAACAGAAGTCTTTCAGGAAGGGCTTCGCATTCCGCCGCTGAAGCTGATTGAAGGCGGCGTGCTGAATAAAGCGATCTACGCCATGATCGGGCAGAATGTGCGCAAGCCCGCGCTGATGCTGGGTGATTTGCAATCCCAATTGGCAAGCCTTGAGGTCGGCGCCGCTTCCATCCGCCGTATCGCCGCGCGCTATGGTGCCGTGACACTGATTGAAGCCACAGGCCACATCCTGGATCAGAGTGAAGCCGCGATGCGCGCTGCCATTCGCGCCATGCCTGATGGCACTTATAGCTTCGAAGATTTCTTGGATGATGATGGTGTCTCCGGAGAGCCCGTGCGGCTCCATGCCAGCATCACCATCAAGGGCGATGAGATTGAAGTTGATCTGACCGCCTGTGCGGATCAGCAGCGTGGCCCAATCAATTGCACGCCAGCAATGTCCAATTGTGCTGTCTATTACAGCATTATCGCAGCGACTGATGGCGCCATGCCGGCCAATGCGGGCTGTTATCGCCCCATTCGTATTCGCCACCGGGAAGGTAGCGTCACATCCTGCCGCGCGCCGGCATCCGTTGCGCATCGTGTCGCGGTTTGCCATCGGCTGGCCAATGTCATGTTTGGCTGCCTGCATCAGGCGCTGCCGGACCGCATGCCGGCTGCCTATTACGGCGGTTCTTACGTTGCCACCTTCCAGACCGAAGCGGCGGATGGCGGGCGTGAAGTACTGGTGGAAATCGAAATCGGCGGCACTGGCGCCAGCCCAGCCAAGGATGGCGTGAATGCCTGGTCTTTCGGCATGCATAATAACAGCAATATCCCGATTGAAATGATCGAAAGCCAAATGCCGCTGACCATCACCCATTACGGGTTGAAACCTGATTCCGGCGGTGATGGGCAATATCGCGGCGGGCTTGGCCTTATTCGCGAATGGCGCGTGGATAGCCCTGCCGGGATTTTCACCGCGAATATGGATCGCTTCCGCTTCCCGCCCTATGGCCTGGCTGGCGGCAAGCCTGCCAGCCTTGGGCGCTTGATGCGTATCCGTGATGGGCAGGAAACACCCATCGCGCCAAAAAGCGATGCGGTGCGTTTGCTGAAGGGTGATATTGTACGGCTGGAGACTTCCGGCGGTGGCGGCTTCGGTGATCCCGCACAACGCCCGGAGGCACAGCGCAAGGCGGATCAGGCGCTGGGATATGTGAAGGGCTGAAGCCCCTCTGTGCGGCGCGGGTTTCTTGGCCTAGCCTTCGCGGAGGAGGATAACGCCATGACCCTACCGCTGCTTTTCACACCCTGGACGCATCGCGGTGTGACGTTGAAGAACCGCGTTGTCGTCGCACCCATGCATCAATATGCGGCGGATCGCGGCTTCATCACCGATTGGCATTTGATGAATGCCGGGCGCTTTGCCGCGGGTGGTGCCGGCATGGTGATGGTGGAAAGCACCAAGGTGGAACGGCGCGGCTGCGGTACGCTCGGCGATACCGGACTTTGGGATGATGCCTTCATTCCCGGCATGAAACGTGTGGCAGATTTGATTCGCGCAAATGGTTCGGTGCCGGCGATTCAGATTGGCCATTCCGGCCGCAAGGCACGGCGCTTCCGTCCTTGGGAAGGTGGCACGCCGCTGGTGCAAAGCGCCGCGATAACGGATTGGGAGGCTTGGGAACTTGTCGCGCCCAGTGCCGAGATCGGCGATGCCGGGGACCCCATGCCGCGTGCGCTCACGCGCGATGAAATCCCACAAGTGGTACAGCATTGGGCGGATGCCGCGCGGCGCGCGGATGCTGCGGGTTTTGATGTACTCGAAATCCACGCAGCGCATGGTTATCTGATCCATCAATTCCTCTCACCATCCGCCAATCGGCGCAATGATGATTATGGCGGAACGGAACGCAATCGCATGCGTTTCGCGCTTGAAGTGGTGGAAGCGGTACGCGCAATCTGGCCGGCGCATAAGCCTTTGTTCATGCGCTTTTCGGTGGAAGATGATTCAGGTTGGGACGTGGAACAGAGTATTCTCCTGGCACAACTTGTTGGTGCTGCCGGCGTTGATGTTGTGGATTGTTCATCGGGTGGCATCACGGGCGGCCCGCCCAAAGCTGCGCGGCCCGGCTATGGCTATCAAGTGCCCTATGCGCGGCGCCTTCGCCATGAAGCGCATATCGCCACCATGGCGGTAGGGCTGATTGTGCACGCGGACCAGGCAGAGGCGATTCTGCAAGCCGGTGATGCCGATTTAGTCGCGATCGGGCGAGAGATTCTCTACAACCCGAATTGGCCCACCGATGCGGCGCGTAAATTAGGTGTCGAAACAGCCTTCGATGCCATGCCGCCGGCGCAGAGCTATTGGCTCGAAAAACGCGCAAAATCGGTGAAGGATATGGAACCTTCCACCTATCGGCGGGGCCTGCATCAGGCGTGATCAGGACGGCGGCATGAGTAACCCTCACGGCCTCACACTCGCGCTTCTTCTGCTGGCGGGCGCGCAAACCTTGGCGACCATGGCGGTTTATGCGCTGCCCGTATTGGTCGCCTATGCCGCGCCGGAGTTCGGCATGGCGCGCGCCAATATCGGCTATCAGGTGGGCCTTGTTTATCTCTGCGCGGTTTTCGCTTCCGCTTATGGACCGCGCTGGCTGGCAATATGGGGGCCGGCGCGCACCACACAAATTGCGCTTCTCGCCGCGGCGCTGGGTGTTGCCATGCTGAGTTTCGCGGAGCTTTCCATCGCCGTGCCAGCGACGATTCTGATCGGGCTTGCCTATGGGCTGACCAACCCGGCTGCGTCACAATTGCTTGGCAAGCTTGCGCCGGCATCCCGCCGCAATATGGTCTTTGGCCTGAAGCAAATGGGCGTGCCTTTTGGTGTCGCTCTCGCAGGGCTGATGCTGCCTGGTACGGCAGAAATCCTTGGCTGGCGCAACGCCATGCTGCTGGCGGCTGCGATGTTGCTGATGATGGTGGTCGGCCTTCAATTCAAGCGCGCGGATTGGGACCAAGATCGTGGTGCGCCCGCCTTGCAAGCAGGGCCATTGCTGCTGTTGAAATCACCCGCGCTTGGCGTGATTGGCTTGGCGGCTGCCTGTTACGCTTTGGTCCAGATTGGCCTTGGCGCACACATGGTCGCGATGTTGATCGGTGATTACGGCTGGGATTCCGTTTCGGCTGGCGCGCTGGTTGGCCTGTGTCAGGTGGTGGGTGGGCTTTCGCGTATTGGCTGGGCCTTGGTTGCCGATACGCGCATCGGCGGTCAGCGCGCCCTGATGCTGATCGGCGCGCTATCAGGAATTTTCCTGATGATGCTGCCATTGGTTGCAGGCAGCCAGACCATTCTGCTCGTGCTGCTGTTCATCGCCATCGGCGCCAGCACCGCCGGATGGAATGGCGTATTGGTAGCGGAAAGCGTGCGCCTTGCGCCCGCCGGGGCGGCGGGTCCTGCATCGGGTGCGGTGATTTCGCTCAGCTTCGCTGGCGCCGTGCTTGGGCCGCCATTGATTGCGCTGCTGGGTCAGGAATTGCATGGCTATCGCTATGCTTTCGCGGTCCTAGCGACGCTGCCGCTTGCGGGCGCGGCGCTATGCTGGTTCGGGCGCCATGCTCGCAGGGGAGATTTCACATGACGCGCGACATGGTCGGCTATGGTGGCAAATGGCCGGATATGCGCTGGCCGAATGGCGCGCGGCTTGCCGTTTCCATCGCCGTCAATTTCGAAGAAGGCGCGGAACAGCAAGTGGGTGACGGAGACCCACAATGCGAACGCATGGGTGAGGTGATCAGCGTCGTCGCCCCTGGTGTGCGCGATATGGGGCAGGAACAGATTTTCGCCTATGGCACGCGCGCAGGTTTCTGGCGGATGCTGGATGCGCTGGACCGCCACGCCATACCCGCCACCTTCCTTATGTGTGGCCGCGCTGTCGTAAGGGCACCTGCCCTTGCTGCGGAGGCTACAAGGCGCGGCCATGAAGCTGCCGTCCATGGCTGGCTGTGGCGTCCGCAATCGGATTACACGTCTCGTGAAGCGGAAGCCGCCGATCTCGATCGCTGCATTGCTGCCATCGCCAAAGCTTGTGGCGAAGCACCTCAGGGGTTTTTCTGTCGCGGGTCGGAAAGCATCTGGACGCGCGGGTTGCTGCAAGAACGCGGCTTTACCTGGGTATCCAATGCTTTCGATGATGACTTGCCCTATGAAGACCCGGCGCATCCTGGGCTTTCAGTGCTGCCCTATGCGCTTGATACCAATGATATGAAATTCTTCCATCCGAATGGCTTTGTACGGGCCGCGGAAATGGTTGAATATGTGAATGATGCGCTTGATGTGTTGCTTACGGAAGCCAAGCAGGGCAAGCCGCGCTTGCTCAATATCGGCTATCATTTGCGTATCGCGGGACGGCCCGCGCGCTTCCCCGCCTTTGAAAAAGTGCTGGCCCGGCTTGCCGAATTAGGCGATCAGGTCTGGGTAGCGCGGCGCATGGATATCGCGGAAGTCTGGCGCGCTGCCACCCGGGCGTGAACGCAGGCCGCTGCGCGCCAAGCGTGGTACCTCAACCGGGCGGGACCGTGCGTGTCATGGCCGGCATGGCTGCAACCTTCGCATACCAGGCTTCCAGCTTGGGATGGCCAGGCCGCCAGGGTTCATTCGGATAACGGAAATCCATATAGCCAAGCGCGCAGGCAATGGTGATTTCGCCAATATTTATCAGCATGCCAAGGCTTTCGGCTTCCGCTTCCAACACTGCCAGCGCCGCTTTCACCTTGCCTTGCTGAAGTGCGATGTAGGTCTGCCGCCCTTCATCCTGCGGCAGCGCAATTTCGCGCCGACGCGGCTGGGTTGCATCCAGAATGCCATCGCCCAAAGCTTCCTGACGCAACGCCTTCCAACGCGCCGGACCGGCGGGCGGGAACATCTTCGGCCCATCACCGATACTGTCCAGATATTCGCAAATCACCGGGCTATCATACAGAGCGGTGCCATCATCCAGCACCAGGGTCGGCACCTTGGAAAGTGGATTGACCTGCACCAGCGCGGGATCAGTGGTACCAACCGTCCAAAGTTCCATCTGCTTGTCAATGTCGCGTTGAATCGCAAGCACAACGCATTTCCGTACATAGGGGCTATTGGGTGAATAGGCGAGTTTCATGCCAGGTTTCCTTCCTTCAGCTTCAAAGTTTACGCCGGCGGGGTGCCGAGTGCATTCATCACCGCGCCGCGCTTTTCCATCCACCAGCCATGTTGCGGCGGCCAGCAACCGAAGACTTCTTCGGTTGTGCCGGGTTCCAGCACGGCGCGCGCATGCAAGGGCCAATTCGGGTTGTTCATGCCTTCGCGCCCAATCGCGATCAGGTCAGCATCACCCGCGGCCAAAGCCGCTTCGGCCTGATGCGGGCCAATAATCAGGCCAACCGCCATGGATTTCATGCCAAGCTCTCGGCGGATTTGCGCGGCATAGGGAATTTGGAAACCATAGCCGCGCGGCACGCGCTTGCTGCCGGTGGCACTGCCACCAATACCGCCTGATGAACAATCCATCACATCAACGCCAAGCTTCTGGCATTCGCGCGCATAGGCAACGCTATCTTCCATTTCCCAGCCACCATCAGCGCCATCCACTGCGGAAATACGCACGAAAAGTGGCAGGTTTTCCGGCCAGGCTCCCCGCACGGCACGCACAATCTCAAGCGGGAAGAGCATTCTCCCGGCCAGATCACCGCCATATTCATCATTGCGCGTATTGCAGAGCGGTGAAAGGAACTGATGCAGCAGATAGCCATGCGCGCAATGCACCTCAATCGCCTCATAGCCGGCGGCAAGCGCACGACGCGCAGCGGTTGCGAAGGCTTCGCGAATATCCGCCATGCCTTCCTTGGTCAGTGCCTCTGGCTGCACATGGCCTTCACCAATCGCATTTGCGGTCGGCCCTACCAGCGGCCAGGGCTTTTCGCCAATCGCTATTTCCGGCGCGCCAAGCGGTCCATTTCCTTCAAAGGCACGCTGCGAGGAACCCTTGCGCCCTGCATGGCCGAGCTGCATCGCCGGCACCGCGCCCTGCGCCTTGATGAAACGCGCAAGCCGCTGCACCGGTTCAATATGCGCATCAGACCAAAGGCCGAGATCGCCATGGGTAATGCGCCCTTCCCGCATCACGGAAGTCACCTCGGTGAAAATCAGCCCAAAGCCGCCCACGGCGAAGCGACCAAGCTGCACCATATGCCAATCATTCGCCAAACCTTCGATCGCCGAATACTGGCAAAGTGGCGGCATCACCACGCGGTTCGGGATCGTCATACTGCGAATGGTAAGTGGCGAGAAAAGCAGGGAACCCATGGGCGTCTCCGATCAGGCGCGTGATTTGCGCAGCGTGATACAGCTTGGCGCGCGCGTCCAGACCGCGCCTTAAGCGCGCCATTGCCATCGCGTCACAATCCGCTTAGGAGGCGCGCTTTCTGGCTTTCCAACCTTGGGGAAAACCGCTGTGCATGATCCGCTTTTCTGGGCGCTGCTTGGTTTTGCCTTTGCCACAAGCGTCACGCCCGGCCCGAACAACGCCATGCTTACGGCTTCCGGCGCCAATTTTGGCTTTCGCCGTGCCGTGCCGCATATGCTTGGCATTATTCTTGGCTTTCCGGCCATGGTGCTTGCGATTGGGCTTGGTCTTGGCGCGGTTTTCGCCGCCCTGCCTTGGCTGCATCTGGCCCTGAAGTATATCGGCGCTGCCTATATGCTCTATCTGGCCTGGCGCATCGCCACAGCCGAGCGCGGCAAGGGTGCAGCCGCCGCCAAGCCCATCAGTTTTTTCGAAGCGGCGGGCTTTCAATGGGTCAATCCCAAAGCCTGGATCATGGGGGTCGGCGCACTCGCCGCCTATACCGTGCCCGAGGCACCTGTCTGGTCTGAGGCAGCGCGCGTGGCAGGGGCTTTTGTGTTTTCTGGCATTATCTCCTCAGTGCTCTGGTGCGGTTTTGGGGTCGCGATTGGCAGGCTGCTCACCTCCGATCGCGCTTTTCGGCTTTTCAACTATGGTATGGCCTTGGCATTAGCGGCCTCACTCATTCCCATATTCATTCTCTAGCGCGGAAGGCCCAACCCTTTGCCCCAAGCCCTGCCAGCCATCATCGCAGCCTTGCTTTTGCTGCTGGGCGCGCTTGGGCTTGCGCAGCAATACGGCGGCAATCACGCGCTGCTTTGGGGGCTTGGCGCGGCGCTGGGCTATACGCTGTATCGCGGCGCCTTCAGCTTTGCCGGCGGCTTTCGCCAGGCGCTGGCGGATGGGCACAGCGCGGGGTTGCGCGCGCAAATGCTCATGCTCGCCATTCTGGTAACTGTGATGCTGCCCGCCATTCATGCAGGTATGCTGGCGGGCGCGCCGGTGCGTGGCATTGTGTTTCCTGCGGGTGTCGCGGTTGTCATCGGCGCCTTCATCTTCGGCATCGGCATGCAATTGGGCGGCGGCTGCGCTTCCGGCACGCTCTATACCGCAGGTGGCGGCAATACGCGCATGCTACTGACGCTGATTTTTTTCATCATCGGAGCCACCATCGCGGCCTATGATTCCGAAAGATGGACCGATCTGCCTGCGCTTTCCGCCACAACCCTGCCGGAGCTGATTGGGCTTTGGCCCGCGCTGCTTGGCAGCCTTACGATTTTCCTGTTGGTGGCACTAGGATCGCGCGTAATCGAACAACACCGCCATGGTCGCGTTGAACCGATCTTCAGCGCGCCATCAGCAGCATCACCGCGGCGTTGGTCCTGGGCCATGGCCGCCATCATCCTCGCCGTTCTCAACATCATCACGCTTTGGGCAGCGGGACGACCATGGGTGATCACGGCATCCTTCCCACTCTGGGGTTCACGCATCGTCGCTGAGTTGGGCTGGGATGAACCCGCCTTCTGGATGTTTTGGGAAGACCCGACACGTACGGAAGCCTTTCTCCGCCCAATACTTTCCGAACGCAGCAGCGTGATGAATTTTGGCCTCATGCTTGGTGCGTTTTTCGCTGCTGCCCTTGCGGCGCGCTTCAAGCCGGAATGGCGATTGCCCTGGCGGCATTGTTGCGCTTCCGTGATCGGGGGTATCTTGCTCGGCTATGGCGCCGTCATGGCATCGGGCTGCAACATCAGCGCCTATGTGGCGGGGATCGCTTCCGGCAGCCTGCATGGCTGGCTTTGGATCCTGCCGGGCCTCGCCGGCAATTGGCTGGGGCTGCGGTTGCGCCCGCTATTCCGCCTGGATCACTGAGAAAGAATTTCCAAATTTCACCGGCTGGGCAGCAAGCCCTTTATCCCATCTAATCCGCTGATAGCATTAAAAATTTCCGCTTGCACCTGGAAAGTTCAGCCGCCATATCAAGTGACAACCGGGGCATAAATCGCCCAAAGCTGGAGAATTTCTTGCTGCGCCCCCTTTATTCCACGGCCCAGCATGGAGGTGTTGATGATCGCTCGCAGAACCTGCCTCGCGCTTCTCGCGCTGCCCTTCGCCGTCCCGGCGCGGGCCGATGATGCGCTATCCACAGCCATGCGTGAAACCATCGGCGACAAGCCCGTGACCGATGGCGGCATTTTGTTGCGCGTGCCCACCCTCGCCGAAAATGGCGGCCAGGTGCCACTCGGCATTGTGGTGGAAAGCCCGATGACAGCGCAGGATCACATCACCGCCATTCATGTCTTTGCCTCCCGCAACCCAACACCCGGGGTCGCAACCTTCCGCCTGACACCGTTGCTCGCCCGCGCTGAAGTGCAAACGCGCATTCGCCTGGCGGAAGATCAGCGGCTGATCGTGCTGGCGGAAACCAGCACTGGCCGCGTCATGCGTACCAGCGCGGAATTGCGCGTTGGTGCCGGGGGGTGCCTTTCATGAGCGCGCTGCCATCCCAACCCCGCATTCGCATCCCGCGCAGCGCCCGCGCCGGTGAGGTGATTGAAATCCGTACCCTGATTGAACACCCGATGGAAACGGGATTGCGCCACGAAGCCGGCCGCGCCCTGCCGCGCGATATGCTGACGCGGCTAATGGTGCGGCTGAATGGTGAGGCACTGTTCAGCGCCGATTTCCAGAACGGCACCGCGACCAACCCCTATCACGTGTTTTTCGTGCGGATTGAAAAGCCGAGCCATTTCGAATTCATCTGGACAGATGAAAAGGGCCGCCAAGCCCGCACCGAAGCGCGCGTGGCGGTCGCCTAATGCGGTTTCACGAAACCGGCTCGGGCTTATCCGCATTGGGGAAGAAAAGCTGTTCCCCATTGATGCGATAGGAAGCAATCGCGGCCTGGCCGGCGGCTGAGAGCAGCCAATCAATGAACCGCTGCCCGTCCGCCGCCTTCACATGCGGATGGCGCTGCGCGTTCACCAGCATGACGCCGTATTGATTGAACAGCCGGGTATCACCTTCGATCAGAATGCGTTGATCCTGCCGATTGCGGAAGCTCAGCCAGGTGCCGCGATCGGCCAGAATATAGGCACCCTGCGCGGCGGCGGTATTCAGCGCCGGCCCCATGCCTTGCCCCACTTCCCGATACCATTGGCCGCGCCCGGTTGCGGGATCAATGCCGGCCTGTTGCCACAAGCGAAGCTCCGCCGCATGCGTACCGCTGCGATCCCCTCGGCTGATGAAGGGTGCGCGGGCGGCGGCGATGCGGCGCAGCGCTTCCGCCGTATCACCAAGCCCGGCAATGCGCGCGGGGTCTGCCGCGGGGCCGGTAATCACGAAATCATTGAACATCACATGCCGTCGCGGCCCGCCGAAACCTTCCGCGACAAAGCGTTCTTCCGCGGCGCGATCATGCACAAAGACAACATCCGCATCCCCGCGCCGGCCTACATCCAAGGCCTGGCCAGTGCCCAAAGCCACCACGCGCACGGCAATGCCGCTTTCGCGGGTAAAGATCGGCAGGATATGGCCAAACAGCCCGGATTGTTCCGTGCTGGTGGTGGAAGCAACGGTAATGCTCCGTTCCTGCGCGAAGGCAGGCAATGCAACAGCCGCGAACAACATCGGCAAAATGCCACGTCGGAACATACTGATCATGTTTCTCTCCCTTTTCTCGAAACCGTCACCAAACCAATTCGCCGCGCAGAAAAGCGCGCGCCGTGGTTGAAGCTGGCTGCTGGAAAAACGCATCAGCCGGCGCCTGTTCCAGCACGCTGCCGCGATGCAGAAACACCACATCTCCCGCCAGCCGCCGCGCCTGCGCCAGATCATGCGTGGTCATGACAATCTTGGTGCGGCGCTGCGCCAGCTTCAGCACAATCTCCTCCACTGCGCGCGTCGCGGCGGGGTCCAGGCTTGCGGAAGGCTCATCCAAAAACAACAATTCCGGCTGGAGCGCAGCGGCGCGCGCCAACGCCAAGCGCTGCTGCTGGCCCACGGAAAGCTTGCGCGCTGGATCAGCCGCGCGATCAGCAAGCCCAACCAGCGCCAGCGCTGCCTCGGCACGCGCGTCACGGTCCTCCCGCGCCACACCGGCCAAAGCCATGGGATAAAGCGTATTGGCCAACACCGAACGCCGCAGGAGCACCGGGCGCTGAAACACCATCGCCTGGCGCCGCGCGGCATGGTCGGTTGGCATCGCCCAGAAAACCCGCCCAGCCGAGGGCTTCAGCAAGCCATGCAGCAGCCGCAGCAACACGCTTTTCCCCGCACCATTCGCGCCAATCAGCAGCGTCGGCGCGCCGGCGGTAATCTTCAGCGAAACATCGCGCAGAATTTCCACACCGCCCGCGCTGAAGCCCAAGCCTTCGGCGCTTAGCGGCAGAATGGAATCGGGCGCGCGCATCTCAGCCAGCCCAGCGCGCGGCAATGCCGCGCACCCCCTGCGCCAGCGCATTCACCCCCAGCACAATCGCCATCAGCACAATCCCGAGCGCCAGCGCCAGCGGCAAATCTCCCTTGCTGGTTTCAAGCGCAATCGCGGTGGTCATCACGCGGGTGAAGCCTTCAATATTGCCGCCCACCACCATCACCGCGCCTACCTCCGCCGCTGCCCGACCAAACCCTGCCAGCAGCACCGTCAGCAGCAGAAAGCGCCCATCCCACAACAACGTCGGCACCGCGCGCCACGGCCCCGCACCAAAAGACCGCAGCTGTTCCGCATATTCTTCCCACATGCCTTCCAGCACTTGGCGCGTCAGCGCCGCCAGAATGGGCGTGATCAGCACCGCCTGAGCGATGATCATAGCTGTTGGCGTGAACAGCAGCCCGAAGGAACCGAGCGGCCCAGACCGCGACAGCAACAGATAAATCAGTAGCCCCACCACTACCGGCGGCAGCCCCATCAGCGCGTTGGTCAGCGTGATCACACCACCGCGACCCGGAAACCGCGCCACCGCCAAAAGCGCCCCGAGCGGCAGACCAATCAGCGCCGCCAGCACCAAGGCCGAGAGGCTCACGCGCAAAGACAGCGCCACAATGGCCAGCACTGCCGGGTCCAGGGAAAGGATCAGGCCAAAAGCAGTTGTGAATGCGCTGGCAAGATCCTGCACCCCATCCTCCCGGTATCTTGCTTAAATGCGGATGGGTGAAACCTGCGTCAATTCGCGATGGGGCTTGACCGAATGCCGGTTTTTGCCGAAATTCACCAGCAAATGCCGGATGTTCTGACGCTTAAGGAAGCCGCGCGCTTCCTCCGCCTTTCCGAACGATCGCTTTATGAGCTTGCGCGCGCACAAAGGCTGCCAGCGGCGCAGCTTGGCGGCAAATGGCTTTTCCCGAGGCGGCAGCTTGAACGCTGGCTGGCGGCCCAGGCCGATGCCGGCGCGGCGCAACGCCTGGACCCGCCCTCTATCCTGGCCGGCAGCCATGACCCTTTGCTCGATTGGGCCGCGCGGCAATCCGGCTGTGGGCTGGCACTGCGCGGCGGCGGCAGCCTGGATGGGCTGATGGCGTTGGCCGAGGGCGAGGCATTGGTCGCCGCCAGCCATTTGCTCGACCCTGACAGTAACAGCTTCAACGAACCCGCGGCGCGGGAGTTCCTGGCCGGGCGTGCCTTTGTCGGCATTACCTGGGCCTGGCGAGAGCAAGGCTTGATCCTGCCGCAAGGCAACCCTGGCGTGCTGGCAGGCATCGCGGATCTGGCGCGGCCAGGCCTGCGCGTGGCGGGGCGCCAGCCGCGCGCCGGCAGCCATGTGCTGCTGACGCATTTGCTTTCAGAAGCCGGCTTGCGCCTTGATCAGATCGGCTTCCTGCCAAGCCCCGCCCTTTCGGAAGATGAGGTCGCGGCAAGCATCGCCGAAGGCCGTGCCGATGTCGGCTTTGGCATTCGGGCCGAGGCCGCGGCGCGCGGCCTTACCTTCCTGCCGCTATTCCGAGAGCGTTTTGACCTTGTGATGGAACGGCGCCATTATTTCAGCGACGCCGTGCAGAAACTATTGACCTTCACGCGAACCGAGGTCTTCGCCACCCGCGCCGCAAGGCTTGGCGGTTATGATCTTGCGGCGCTTGGCACCGTTGCCTTCAATGCCTGACGTGACGCTTATTCCAGCGTAATCCCGGCATAGCCCTGCGTCGCCATATCATTCGCCCAGGCGCGATAGCTTGGCGCACTACCGGTATAGCGCGCGACGATGCGCTTCTGCTTGCCCGCGACATTCAGATTGACGCCGGTCATCCAGGAATCCACCTCCATGGAAAGCAGGCCCTTGGCCAATTCCATGACGTGATCCATCCATTTTTCCATCGCCGCTTCAGTCGCTTCCACGCGCGTAATGTGCTTGGCTTGCGCGTAGCCCAGCAGATCGCTCACCCATTCCACGTTGAATTCAATGGAACGCGGAATATTGCCAAGCGCGGTATGGGGGCCCAGCAGCATGAACATATTCGGCATGCCCTTTTGCATCATGCCAACCAGCGATGTCGCGCCATCCTGCCATACTTCCTTAAGCGTCACGCCATCCGCGCCCTGGAATTCAATCCGGTCAAAGGCGCCGCGCAAGGCGTCAAAGCCAGTAGCATAGACGATGATATCGAATTCATATTCGGCTTCGCTGGTCTTGATGCCGGTTGGCGTAATGCGCTCGACCGGGGTTGCCTTGCTGTCCACCAACGTCACGTTCGGCTGATTGTAGCATTCGAAATAGAAGGTTTCCAACGGTACGCGGCGCGTGCCGAAGCCGTGATTCTTCGGTATCAGCATTTCCGCCACTTTCGGGTCCTTCACGCGCTGGCGGATCTTGTTCGCCACAAAGCGCGACACTTCCTCATTCGCGGCGCGATTGGTCAGCAAATCCTTGAAATTGCCGACCCAAATGCCAAAACCCTTTTCAGAATAGAGCTTTTCCAGAAAGGCTTCGCGTTCCGCGGCCGAGACATCAAAGGTATTGCGCGGATCGGGCGTGTGCAGGAAGCATGAAAAGGTTTCCTGGCAGCGCTTGAAAATCTGATCATAGCGACTGCGGATTTCTGCCATTTCCTCAGCACTGATCTTACCGTTATGCAAGGGCGCGCACCAATTGGGCGTGCGTTGGAACACCACCAATTCTTTCGCGGTCTTGGCGACTTCCTGAATGGTCTGCACGCCGGATGCGCCAGTGCCAATCACCGCCACGCGCTTGCCGGTGAAATCCACCTTTTCCTTGGGCCAAAGACCCGTATGGAAAGATTGCCCTTTGAAATCGGCAATGCCGGGAAATTGCGGCATCGTTGGTGCAGAAAGAGCGCCAATAGCGGTGATCAAAAAGCGGCTTTTATGCGTGGTGCCATCTTCCAAAGTCACGGTCCAGCTGCGCGTCTTTTCATCCCAGCGCGCCGCCTTCACGCGCGCCTGGAATTGGATATCGCGGCGCAGATCATATTTGTCCGCGACCAGGTTCAGATAGCGTTCGGTTTCCGGCTGCGGGGCGAAATGTTCGGTCCAGTGCCATTCCTTGAGCAATTCCGTGTCGAAGGAATAGCCATAGGAATAGCTTTCCGAATCGAAGCGGCAGCCCGGATAGCGGTTCCAATACCAGGTGCCCCCCACGCCTGTGCCGGCTTCAAAAACGCGCGCCTTCATGCCCAATTGGCGCAGCCGGATCAGCTGATAAAGCCCGGACATGCCCGCACCAATGACAATGGCATCGTAATCGAGCCCCTGGTCGCTGGCCGCAGCCCTTGTCGCTTCCATCACTGCGCTCATGTCGAAATTTCCTACCCTTCTTCCGGATCAGACTGACCCCTTAGCCACCATATTTACGCAGATACGCAAAAAACCAAAGAGTGATAAGTCTGCCCAAATGGACAGGCCGTGATTTGATCAGGATCAGAGGCCACGCGAACGGGGTCTGAAATGCGGGAAATGCCGACAATTTCACGCCGCCAGCCGCGCCCGCGCATCCGCGCGCAGCATATCCGCGCCCTTTTCCGCGATCATGATGGTGGGCGCATTGGTATTGGTGGAGGTCACGGCGGGCATCACGGAAGCATCAATCACGCGCAGCCCTTGAAGCCCATGCACGCGGAGTCTGTCATCCACCACCGACATCACATCCGGCCCCATGCGGCAGGAACAGGAGGCATGGAACACCGTGCTGCCCACCTGCCTCGCGTAATGCAGCCATTCCTCATCGGTTTGTACTTCCGGCCCAGGCATGGATTCCGCCACCATGAAGCGCTGCAGCGCGGGCTTGCTGAACCAATCGCGCATCGCGCGTAGCCCCGCGACAATGCTGCGCTGGTCGCGGTCTTCCGCCAGGTAATTTGGGTTGATGGTTGGCTGTTCGCGCGGGTCTGCGCTGCGGGCTGCAATGAAGCCGCGGCTTTCCGGGCGCATCTGCCAAACGCCGGCGGTCATGCCAGGCTTCGTATCCAGAACGCGCGTTGCCCCCGGCGCATAACTCGCGGAAGCGAACAGCGCCTGCATATCGGGCGTCGCACTTTCCGGCAAAGCCTTGAAGGAAGCCGCGAGAAGGGATGCCGCATAGGTCAATACGCCGCGCCCCAAGACAGCGAATTTCAGCACCTCGCCGGCAAGGCGCAGGCCGCGCGTGCGTTCATTCAACGTCGCCACATCCTTCACCACGGCCTGCACACGCACCAGGAAATGATCCTGAAAATGCCGCCCCACGCCGCGCAATTCATGCAGCACAGGAATGCCAAGCCTCGCCAAATGCTCAGCATCCCCCACACCGGAAAGTTGCAGGATATGCGGCGAACCAATCGCACCGGCGGAGAGAATAACCTCCACCGCCGCATCCGCGCGTTCAGCAACACCACCGCGTGAAAACTCTACGCCGACCGCGCGCTTGCCTTCGAAGATCACGCGATGCACCAACGCATTGGTCACAACACGCAGATTGGGCCGCCCCATGGCCGGGCGCAGATAGGAACGCGCGGCACTCGCCCGGAACCGCCCGCCGCGCGTCTGCTGCACCCAGCCAATATGATCGCCAAGCCCATGCGGCAGATCATTCAAATCATCGCGGTAATCCCAACCCATTTGCTGGCCCGCTTCAATCGCCGCCTGGCAAAGCTCAGGCTGGTCGCGTGATGGCGAGGTATAGAGAAAACCATCCTTGCCATGCGCCGCCTTATCCGGCCCTTGCCATTTTTCGGATTTGTTGAAGTAAGGTAGAACATCACCAGAGGACCAGCCGCGATTTCCAAGCTGCGCCCAGTGATCATAATCTTCCGGCTGAGACCGGATATAGATCATGCCATTGATCGAACTTGAACCACCCAAAACGCGCCCGCGCGGGTAGTTGATTTCACGCCCATTCAGACCAGAATTGCGATCCGCCTTGAAGCCCCAAGTCAGCGTTGGGTGATCGAGCAATTTCATATAGCCGGCGGGAATATGGATCAGCGGATTCCAATCCTTGCCACCGGCTTCAATCAGCAGCACCTGATTGCCTGGGTCTTCCGACAGGCGATTGGCCAGCACGCAACCAGCCGAACCACCACCAACGATTACGTAATCAGCTTTCATGGCGCTTCCCCTTCTTTCCTTAACGCTTCAATCGAAGCGCAATTCCCACCCGAGCCACTCACATACCGCGCGGCCCATCACCCATTCCAGGTCATTGCCCGTCAGCCAGGGCAATTCCTCGGTGAAGAAGGTCACGCATTGGCGATAGCTGCACGGCATGCGCGTTATATCGGTGCCCCAGAAAAAGCGCTTCGGCCCGAAGGCATCGAAAATCCTCTGCAAGCCATCATGGATATTGCGATAAGGATAACCCTGCGTTGAATAATGCGGCGCGCCGGTTGCCTTCACCGCAACATTGGGCAACTTCGCCAAGGCCACCAATTCATCCAGCTTGGCGAAGGCCGCTTCATCCTGGCCGGTGCGCACCAGGCCGCAATGATCCAGGATCATCTTGAGATTCGGATGCGCTTCCGCGATCTGGCGAAATTCCCCGAGGAACAGCCCACCCATGCACGCAACCGGCAGGCCTTCCTTCTCCGCGGCTGGCCAAATCCAGTCCAGCGTACCATCGCGCAGCCAGATCTGCTCATCAGGATGCAACAAGGACCAACGCAGCCCGAGCATTCCCGGCTGATTTTTCCAGCCATGAATCAAATGCCGCGATTCCGGCCGGGTGGGCGGGAATTGCCCCATCACTGCGAAGCGGTCCGGATGGCGCCGCGCCGCTTCCACCGCCATGGCATTGGAATCCGGATCCCAGTTTGCTGGCGGATGGATCACGGCCGCCTGCACGCCGGCCTCATCCATTTCGTGCAAGGCTTCCTCTGCCGTGAAGGAAGACACTTTCCGATGCAGACCGGAAGGCGTGCCCTTGGACCAGATATGAATCTGCGCATCCACAATCTTCATGCAACGCACCCCATCATTGCGCGATGAACCCGCCATCAATCACCAATTCCGTCCCCGTGATGAAGGATGCCTCATCGGACGCAAGGAACAGTACACCATAGGCAACCTCAATTGGTTCTCCCAGCCGGCGCAGCGGTGTCAACGGAATCTTCGCGGACCGCCCCGGCCCATTCGTGCCCCCCAGCATCGGCGGCAGATAACCGGGATGCACGGAATTGACGCGCACCCCCTGCGGCCCCCAGCGCACCGCCGCGTTTTTGGTCAGCAACCGCACCGCACCCTTGGAAGCGGAATAACCCGGATGCCCTTCCGCACTGCTCACGAAACCCATGATGGAGGAGATATTGACAATGGAGCCCTTCCCCTGCCCTGCCATCACCTGCCCCACCAAGGTCGTGCCCAAAAACACGCCCGTGGCATTGATGGACATGAGCTGGTTCCAGCCTTCCAAGGAAAGCATATCGCCAACCGCGCTGCCGCTGATGCCGGCATTATTCACCAGAATATCAATCCGCCCATAAAGCGAAAGCGTGCTTTCAATCAGCCGCTTCCAATCCGCTTCCTCGGCCACATCCATGGTGATGAAGCTCGCGCGCCCTTGACCAGCGGTGATATCCGCCGCCAGCGCCTCTCCCAAATCAGCGCGACGATCGGCGATGATCACAATGGCGCCTTCCTTGGCGAATAGCCGCGCTTCGGCTTCGCCCATGCCATGCGCGCCGCCGGTGATGATCGCAACCTTATCCTTCAACCGCATTTCCATTCCCTTCCATTTCTTATGCCCGTTGATACCAGGCCTTGCTTCGCATCACGATTGCCACCACCGAAAACATGATTGGCACTTCCACCAACACGCCAACCACGGTGGCCAAGGCTGCGCCGGAATCAAAGCCAAAAAGACTGGCGGCCAAACCTAACCCGCGCTTTTCACTGGGTTTGGCGATTGCATCTTCACCCCTGCCCATTCCTCATAAAGCTGCGCGACCGAAGTCATATCCGCGTCCGGGCCAAAGCGGTTTTTTGCGATACTCAGCATTTCGCGCGCCAAGGCCGCCATGGGTGCGGAAAGCCCGAAGGCGGCAAATTCCGCCACCGCCAGGGACAAATCCTTGGAGACGATGGCATTGCTCGCACCCCCCGAAAACTTCCCCGTCAAAACGGCGCGCGGGAACTTGGTCACCGTAGAGCTATTCCGCCCCGTGCTCGCATTGATCACATCGCACATCAGCGCCGTATCAATGCCGGCCTTGGCGCCAAGCGCAAATGCCTCAGACGTCAACACCATGCCCGCCAGGGAAAGCAGATTATTCGCAAGCTTCATGGTTTGGCTGAGCCCCGGCGTCTCACCAATGGTGAAGACCGTGCGCCCCACCACCTGCAATAGCGGCATCACTTCGCTGAGCGCATCTGGTGAGCCAGAAGCAATCACCGCAAGCGCGCCGGTCTCAGCCCCCGGCACGCCGCCGCTAATGGGTGAATCAATCAGCGCGACGCCTTTTTCAGCAAGCCCCGCCGCAATGCGCTGCATGGCCGCGCTGCCAATGGTGGACATTTCGATATAGGTGCGGACCGCGCCCGGCATTCCCGCAATGCCCTCGGCGCCCAAAGCCACGCGCTCGGATGTCTCCGCACTCGGCAGGCAGGCGAACACCACGCTGCATTGCGCAGCGACTGCGGCGACCGAACCCATCGCCTCTGCCCCCGCTTCGGTCGCGCGCTGCATGGCTTCGGCGCGCGGATCAAAGACCAGCATGCGCTTGCCCGGATTGCGCTGCGCCCAATCCGCCATGCGCGTTGCAATCGGGCCACCCATGGCGCCCAAACCCAGAAAACCGATGCGTTCCATTTCCATGGCGCTGCCTTTCCCACATATTCAGAAAGACAGTCTTCACCCATTTACGTGCAGTGACCAGGGCTGCCGAAGCCTTAGCCAGCCGTCCACCTTACCGGCAGCGGCGTCACCGCCACAGAGGGGCCTAGGACAGAGGTGCAAGCGGCTTCCACAGTCTGAGCCCTGAGCGAAGATCTTTGTCATTTTTCAAAGCCCGCGTCCTTTTTCGGGTTTATTTTGGCAGTCAAGCCTCCGCATGTAAGGCTATGCTAAGCACAAAAAAATCTTTCCTAAGATCAAAACCGCCGCGCATTTACCACGAACCCTTGGAAATCTTCTGAGTTATTGCTAAATGCACATGGTAAACATCGTTGGAGCGTAGCCCATGAAGCTCTTCATCAGTTGGAGTGGGGAGAGAAGTGAAGCGTTGGCAAAGGCGCTTCGCGAGTGGCTCCCGCTTGTTCTTCATTTTGTAGAGCCTTGGCTTTCGCAGTCAGATATACAACCCGGCGAGCGCTGGAGTGTCCAGATCGCCAAGGAGTTGGAGCATTCGAAATTCGGCATTATTTGTGTTACCCGCGAAAATTTGAATACGCCTTGGATTCTTTTTGAGGCGGGCGCCCTCGCAAAATCTATGGAGGATGGGCGCGTAATTCCTCTCTTGCTCGACCTTGATTTCAAAGAGATTTCCGGACCATTGGCGCAGTTTCAGGCCAAAAAAATCGATGAGATAGGAATTAAGGAGCTGGTGACGAGTTTTAATAAAGCTTTTGCCAATCCGGTAGCTGACGGACAAATCGATAAGCTATTCTCCGCACTTTGGTCAGACTTGCAAAAGCAAATAGGAGCAATCCCAAAAGGCGCTGCGCCAACAAGACAGCATCGTCAGCAAGGTGAGATACTGGAGGAGCTGGTATCAAGTGTTCGAAATGTTGAAATGAGAGTTCGCGATGCGATGGATGGGGACACCCCTGTAAGGACTCGTAGACACCCTCAAGTTCGCCCAGATTTTATGCACAAAGGGTTATCCCTAATGGTTGATGGGCCGGGTGACCCTATCATCATACTTTTCGTGGCAAGCTTAGTGCGTGACGAGATGCCCTGGTTCTACGAGCTTGCTGTTGATACTTATCGAGCGCTTAGTGGCCCACGACCCAGTAACGGGCGCAACGCGTTTCGTCGTTTCCAGAAAGCGTGGGAGTTTCTCGAGCGAGCAGGCCCTTCCGAGAATATCTACAACTGGAAGATGGTGCACATGCTGATGCGGGAATTTTTTAACTTCTACGAGATTGTTGGGTTTAAGGAGAATGACGATGGTTCTGGTGGTTCATTGAGCCGAAGCTGAGGGTTTGACTTGCTAGAATATGTGGTTAGGCTATCTTAACAAGCACCTTTGCGCGGGGACTTTGAACAGCGAAGCGCGTTTGCCCGGATAACCGGCATCAAGGGCGAATAGGCTTCCGCCCTGCCGCCAAGCGCGCCACCGCCACAAAAGAACGTGGCCCATCCGCGCCACCTGCAAGATAGGCCCGGCGCGCGATGTCCTTGATGGGCGGAATGCGTTCCGGTGGCAGTGCCGCGATGAAGGCGCCAGCGATGCCCTGCCCGCCCGCCGCCCAGGGGTCCCACCAATCCTCGAAATCCGAGAAATCCTGGCGGATGGCGATGTCGCATTCCGTCACCTGCCCGATGCCCGCCGCTTCAAACAGCGCCGCCATGCGCCCCGGCGCGCCGACTGGGTCCGCCCAATAGCGGGCGCGAAAGGCCTCGCCTTCCGGTTCCGTGATGGCAACACTATCGGCAAAGGCGCGCAGGAAGGAAAAACCGCCAGTGAAATCCCACATCGCCGCCGCCACCAGGCCGCCTGGCTTGGTCAACCGGGCCATTTCGGCCACCGCCTTGGCGCGATCCGGCACGAATTGCAGCACCAGCAGCGAAAGCGCCGCATCGAAAGCCGCATCAGGCACATCAAGCGCGGTCAAATCCCCCTGGCGGAAATCGCCATAAGGCACGCGGGCGCGCGCTGCTGCCAAGAACGCTGGGCTGATATCAATGCCAGTGATGCGCGCCGCAGCATCGCGCGCAGCCAGCGCATCGGAAAGCGCACCCGTGCCACACCCCGCATCCAGCACCGCCAAACCGGGCGGCAAGGCAAGCGCATCCAGCATGGCATCCGTCAGCTTACGAGACCACCTGCCCATGCTGCGTTCATAAGCCGCGCCATTGGTCTCGGCGTAGCCGGGCGTCGCGCCTAATCCTCATACTTGTAGCGGAAGTTGCAATGGCTCGCCCCGCCCATGATGGTTTGCGTGCGTTCCAGTTTCAGCTTGGGATCATAGCCCTCACAAAACGCACCATCACGATTGCAGGACAGGATGGCGCCAAGCTCCGCCAGCCCCATGGCGCGATACATCTCGGCATAGCGGCAGCGCGTCACGTTGAAATCATAATGCTTGGCATCCTTGCGGATCGTCTCAATGTGCAGCGCATCCCCCTTGGTCCATAGCGGCTGGAGGGAGATGAAATGCTCGAGCGATGGCTTCCCCTCCGGCCCCTGCTTGGCCATCTCGGCGGCGGTTTCCTTGGCCAGCTTGATGATGGCGGAGGACATAATGGCTTTCGCCTTATCCTCCCCGATTTGCGCCTTCATTTCCTCATAAATACCCTTGGCAAAGGCGGCTTCGATCCGCCGCTGTTCAAGAATGCCTAAGCTTTCTGTGGTCATAAGCGCCTCCTTCGGGGTTCACCCGGCAAGCTTAGCGCGGCGCAGGATTGGGAATAGTCCAGAAAAAGACATAAAAGTATCTTTATATTCTTCTTTCCCTCTTTCCCCACGCCGCGCCCCGTGTTACCCGCCGCGCCAGATTCAAGGAGTTTTCGCCATGGCCGCCCAAGACTACGTGATCAAAGACCTTTCGCTCGCCGCCTGGGGGCGGAAGGAAATCTCAATGGCCGAGGATGAAATGCCCGGCCTGATGGCGGTGCGCGCCGAATATGGCGCATCCCAGCCGCTCAAGGGGGCGCGCATCGCGGGCTGCCTGCACATGACCATTCAAACGGCGGTGCTGATTGAAACCCTGAAGCACCTTGGCGCCGATGTGCGCTGGTCTTCCTGCAATATCTTCTCGACCCAGGATCACGCCGCTGCCGCCATTGCCGCGACCGGCACGCCGGTTTTCGCCGTGAAGGGCGAAACGCTCCCGGAATACTGGGAATATGTGCAGCGCACCCTGGAATGGGCCAATGGCGGCGAACCCAATGTGTTGCTCGATGACGGCGGCGACATGACGCTGCTGGTGCATTACGGGCTGCGCGCCGAACAGGGCGATACCGCGTTCCTGGACAAGGCAACGAATGAGGAAGAAGAAGTCTTCTTCGCCCTCATCAAGAAATGCCTGCAGACCAAGCCCGGCTGGTTCGCCAAGCTTGCCGCTGCCATCAAGGGCGTTTCGGAAGAAACCACCACGGGCGTGCATCGGCTTTACGTGATGGCCAAGGAAGGGCGCCTGCTTTTCCCGGCGATCAATGTGAATGACAGCGTGACGAAGTCGAAATTCGACAATCTCTATGGTTGCCGCGAATCACTGGTGGATGCGATCCGTCGCGGCACGGATGTGATGATGGCCGGCAAGGTCGCCATGGTTTGCGGCTTTGGTGATGTGGGCAAGGGTTCTGCCGCCTCTCTCCGCAATGCCGGCTGCCGCGTTATGGTGAGCGAAGTGGACCCGATCTGCGCCCTGCAAGCCGCCATGGAAGGCTACCAGGTCGTCACCATGGAACAGGCCGCGCCGATGGCCGATATCTTCGTCACCGCTACGGGCAATGTGGATGTGATCACGGTTGATCACATGCGCGCCATGAAGCACCGCGCCATTGTTTGCAATATCGGCCATTTCGATTCCGAAATTCAGGTGGCGGGTCTGCGCAACATGAAGTGGGATAATGTGAAGCCGCAGGTGGATGAAATCGAATTCCCCGACCAAAAGCGCATCATTCTTCTGTCTGAAGGCCGGCTGGTGAATCTGGGCAATGCCACGGGGCATCCTTCCTTCGTGATGTCGGCTTCCTTCACCAATCAAACGCTCGCGCAGATCGAACTCTGGACCAATACCGCCAAGTATGAGCGCAAGGTCTATACCCTGCCGAAGCATTTGGATGAGAAGGTGGCGGCGCTGCATTTGGCTAAGGTGGGCGCGACGCTGACCACGCTTACCGCGCAGCAGGCCGGCTATATCGGCGTGGAGACGCAAGGCCCCTTCAAGGCCGAACAATACCGTTACTGAGTTACTGAAAAGCCATTCGCCGGGGTCTGGACATGCGCCATGCCCCGGCGCAAGAGCGCATGATAGGCGAATCGGGCAGCCCGCCCGCGCCCCGCATGGATCACGCGCATGGACCTGAGCGCCCTGTTCTCCGCCCTGCTGATGGGCATCGTCGAAGGCTTCACTGAATTCCTGCCCATTTCCTCGACCGGGCATTTAATTCTGCTCGGCGAATTGATCGGCTTTGAAGGCCCGCCCGGCAAGGTTTTTGAAATCTCCATTCAACTTGGTGCGATCCTCGCGGTGTGCTGGATTTATCGCGGCCTGATCCTGGACCTATTGCGCGGCATGTGGCGCCCAGGGCGAGAACGCTATTATGTCATCAACCTCATGCTCGCCTTCCTGCCGGCGGCGCTCATCGGCGTCCTGTTCCACAAGACCATTACAACGCTGCTGTTCAATCCTTGGGTTGTCTCCATCGCGCTTATTGTTGGCGGCATTGCCATCATCGCCATCGAAAAGCTGCGGCCCGCGCCCAGCATCCATAGCGTGCCGGAAATCGGCCCACTCGCCGCCGTGCTGGTCGGGCTTGGCCAGGCGCTCGCCATGATCCCAGGCACATCGCGTTCCGGTGCCACCATCATCACCGCGCTACTGATTGGCGTGGAACGCCGCACCGCGGCGGAATTTTCCTTCATGCTCGCCATCCCCACCATGTTTGCCGCCAGTTTCTACAGCCTTTGGAAAGTCCGCGCTGAGATTGACCCGGGCGCTTTCGGCCAAATCGCCGTCGGCTTCATCGCCGCCTTCATCGTCGCCTTCATCACCGTACGCGCGGTGCTGGCGCTGATTGGGCGCATCGGCTTCACGCCCTTTGGCTATTACCGCATCGCGCTTGGCACGCTCATGCTGATCGTGCTCGCCATCCGCTGATCCGCCCAATGGCCCCGCGCTACAGCTTCGCCTATGGCTCCAACACCGATGCCGCAGATTGGCGCGCCTGGTGCGCGCGCACCGGCCATGATCCGGCGGCGCTCAGGCCCATCGGCATTGGCATTCTGCCCGATGCGCGGCTCGCCTTTGATTTCTTTGGCAAGGGTCGGGGCGGTGGCGTGCTGAATTTCCAGCCGCGCCTTGGCGGCTATGTTGAAGGCGTTGTCTTGGAAGTCTCCGAAGCCGGCTGGCGGGCGCTGGATCAGAAGGAAGGCGCGCCCAACGCCTATCAGCGCCGGCAACGCCACATCATCTTGCCGGATGGCCAGGTGCTTGAAGCCATTGCCTATCAGGTCATCCCTGAACGCCAGCAGGGTCACGTCGCCCCACCTTCGGCATACCTGAATGCCGTGCGCCGAGGCTTCGCCGCCCATGGCCTGCACCCCCACCCGCTGGAAGCCGCTGCGCGTGGTGAGGAAGGCTGTCACCACCTGGCCGACGTATTCGTCTATGGCACGCTGATGCAGGGCGGCTTCTGGCACGGCCCGGCGGCGCAGGCCGGCATCGCCGCCATCACGCCAGGGCAGGCCGCCGGCACGCTATTCGATCTTGGCGATTACCCGGCCCTCACCCTGGGCGAGCCCACGCCGATCCAGGGCGAAATCCTGACCTTTCAGGATATCGCCAAAGCCTTGCCCGTTCTGGATGAAATTGAAGATGCCGCGCCAGATGGCGCCGCTTCCGGCATGTATCGCCGCACCATCATCACGGTGACGGATCGCGCAGGGCAGCACCGCCGCGCCTGGGCCTATGTCATGGCACCGGAAAACCTGGCGGGCGCGCCGATCATCGCCTCAGGCAATTGGCGCGGGCACCACCAAAAAAAGCGGGGCGGCTGAAACCGCCCGCGCGATCCTATTGTTCTTCGTCGCGGTCAGTGCCGACTTCGATATCCTCGCCGATATCCTCGGCATCATCTTCAAGCTCTTCCGCGTCCTCTATCGCCTCATCACCTTCGATATCTTCCACTTCGATATCATCAGTCTCCGCCGCTGGCGTGCCGGGCGCTTTCTTCAGCCGTTCATCCAGTGGGTTCTGGCCATTGCGGCGCATGCGCGGCTGTTCCACCGGCTGTTCAGTGCCGCATTTCGGGCAGACCGCCGGAGCGCGGGTCATGTCGTAGAACTTCGCGCCGCAACCTACGCAGGTCCGCTTCAAGCCGAGTTCGGGCTTTGCCATGGAAACGCCTCATGAAGACCGCAGGGCGCGGTATATGGTTTGGGCACGCCACGGGTAGACAGATAGAATCAGTCAATCCGCGTCGCGACCCGGAAAATAGGGTGGCGCGCATTGCCACGCCCGGCCCTGCCATGTCAAACGGCCCGAATGTCCACCGCCGTCCCCCGCCCCTTCCGCGCCAGCAAACCAACCGCCCCGCTCTCCGGCCAAGCCGGCGTGGCGGGCGATAAATCCATCAGCCACCGTGCGCTCATGTTTGGCGCGCTGGCGGTGGGCACAACCGAGATTTCCGGCCTGCTGGAAGGCGAGGATGTGCTGCGCACCGCAGCCGCCATGCGCGCCCTTGGCGCCGAGGTGGAACAGCTTGCCCCCGGCCAATGGCGGGTTTCTGGCCGCGGCGTGGGCGGCCTGACCGAACCCGCCGATGTGCTGGATATGGGCAATTCCGGCACGGCGGCCCGCCTGCTGCTTGGCCTGCTCTCCGGCCATCCGTTGTTCGCGGTGATGACGGGCGATGCCTCGCTCCGGCGCCGGCCCATGAAGCGGGTGACAGACCCGCTTTCGGCCACTGGTGCACAGTTCTGGACCCGTGAGGGCGGGCGCCTCCCGCTGGCTGTGCGCGGCGCGCAGGACCCGCTGCCGCTTGATTACCGCCTGCCTGTGGCCTCGGCCCAGGTGAAAAGCGCCTGCCTGCTGGCTGGGCTTTGTGCGCCAGGCATCACCCGCGTGGTGGAACCGGAACCAACGCGCGACCACACTGAAAACATGCTGCGCCATTTCGGCGCAACAGTCGCGGTGGAAGACACATCAGCAGGCCGCGTCATTCGGCTGGAGGGTCAGCCGGAATTGAAGGCAGCCCCCATCAGCGTGCCGGGCGATCCATCCTCAGCTTCCTTCCCGCTAGTGGCAGCACTGTTGGTGCCCGGGTCACGCATCAGCCTGACGCAAATCGGGCTCAACCCGCTGCGCACCGGGCTTTTCGCGACGCTCAGGGAAATGGGTGCCGCGCTCAAGATCGAAAACGCCCGGATCGAAGGCGGGGAGCCTGTCGGCGATATCATCGGGGAATACACCGCACTGAAGGCCGTGGATGTGCCGCCCGGGCGAGCCCCTTCCATGATTGACGAATACCCCATCCTGGCCGTGGCGGCTTCCTTCGCACGGGGCACCACGCGCATGCGCGGCCTAGCGGAATTGCGCGTGAAGGAAAGTGACCGGCTGGCCGCCACCGCCGCGCTGCTGGAAGCCAATGGCGCCAAGGTCAGCATTGAAGGTGATGATTTGCTGGTCCATGGGACGGGCGCCCCGCCTGCTGGCGGCGGGCTGGTGACCACGCATATGGATCACCGCATCGCCATGGCCGCCCTGGTGATGGGCTTCGCCACGCAAAACCCTGTCACGGTGGATGACGCCAGCTTCATTGATACCTCCTTCCCTGGCTTTGCCGCGCTGATGAACCGCCTGGCCGGGTCAGACGCGATCCGCGCCGCATGAAACTGCCGGCCGGCACGGTGATCGCAGTCGATGGCCCTGCGGCGGCGGGCAAGGGCACGCTGGCCCGCCGCTTGGCTGCCGAGCTTGGCCTGCCTTACTTGGATACTGGCCTGCTTTATCGCGCCGTTGGCCGGCGCGTGCTGGATCGCGGGGTTAACCCGCAGGATGCCCGCGTGGCCGAAGCCGAGGCCCGTGCCCTGACCCCGGAAGACCTTGCGCGCGACGATTTGCGCGGCTCGCTCGCGGATATGGCGGCCAGCAAGGTCGCCGCCATCCCCGCCGTGCGCGCTGCCTTGCTGGATTTCCAGCGCCGCTTCGGCGCGGCGCAAGGGGCCGTGCTGGATGGGCGGGATATCGGGACGGTGGTCTTCCCCGATGCGCAGGTGAAGCTATTCATCACCGCGAGTGTGGCGGAACGCGCCCGCCGGCGCTTCCTGGAACTCGCCGCGCGCGGTGTCGCCGCAGACCCCGCCCAGGTGGAAGCCGAAATCCGCGACCGGGACGCGCAGGACGCCAATCGCCCCGTGGCCCCCACCCGGCGCGCCCCTGATGCTCTTGAAATAGACACAACCGCGCTGAATGCTGAGGAAACCTTCCACGCGGCGCTTGCTTTTATCAGGAGAAAACTCGCTTCCGCTTGACGCACCAAGCTGTCAGCGCCTAAAGACCTTTCGACCGCGCCGGGAAAACCTTGCGTGGGGCTCTTTGTTGGGCCGGCAAAGGGCGGACCGTTATCCCGCCCGCCACATCTGGGCCTGCCAGCGCCAAGCGCCGGGGCCAAGCCGTGCTTCCCCTGCGGGTGGAAGGGCGCAGACCCAAATGGCCGCCTTGCGGCCCATACAGGACACATAGATTTCATGGCTACTGCCACCAGCCTCGCCAATGCTGGCGTGGAGGATTTTGCCGCACTTCTCGATGCCACGCTTGGCCCGGATACGGGTTTTGCCGGCTCGGTCGTGACCGGCCGCGTTATTCGCGTGGACGGCGATTTCGCCGTTGTTGATGTCGGGCTCAAAAGCGAAGGCCGCGTCCCGCTCAAGGAATTCGCTGCACCGGGCCAGAAGCCCGAAGTCAAGGCCGGCGACGTTATCGAGCTTTTCGTTGAACGCTATGAAGACCGCGATGGCTCCATTGTGCTGTCACGCGAAAAGGCGCGGCGCGAAGAAGCCTGGACCACGCTTGAAAAGGCGCATCAGGCGGGCGTGCGCGTCAATGGCGTGATCTTTGGCCGCGTGAAGGGTGGCTTCACCGTGGACCTTGGCGGGGCGGTTGCCTTCCTGCCGGGCTCTCAGGTGGATATCCGCCCGGTGCGTGATGTGATGCCGCTGATGGGCCAGGCCCAGCCCTTCCAGATCCTTAAAATGGATCGCGCGCGGGGCAATATCGTTGTCTCCCGCCGCGCCGTTCTGGAAGAAACCCGCGCCGAACAGCGCAGCGAACTGATCCAGGGCCTCAAGGAAGGCATGATCCTGGATGGGGTCGTGAAGAACATCACCGATTACGGCGCCTTCGTGGACCTTGGCGGCGTGGATGGCCTGCTGCATGTCACCGACATCGCCTGGCGGCGCATCAATCATCCTTCCGAAGCGCTCACCATTGGCATGCCTGTCAAGGTGCAGGTGATCCGCTTCAACCAGGATACGCAGCGGATCAGCCTTGGCATGAAGCAGCTGATGTCCGATCCGTGGGATGGCGTGGCGCTCAAATATCCGGTCGGCGCGAAATTCTCTGGCCGTGTCACCAACATCACCGATTACGGTGCCTTCGTGGAGCTTGAAGCCGGTGTTGAAGGCCTGGTCCATGTCTCTGAAATGTCCTGGACCAAGAAGAACGCGCATCCGGGCAAGATCGTCTCCACCTCGGAACAGGTGGATGTGATCATCCTGGATGTGGATGAACCGAAGCGCCGCATTTCCTTGGGCCTGAAGCAGGCGCAGGGCAATCCGTGGGAGCTGTTCGTGGAAGCGCATCCGGTGGGCTCCACCATCGAAGGTGAAATTCGCAACATTACCGAATTCGGCCTGTTCATCGGCGTTGGCGCGGAAATTGATGGCATGGTGCACATGTCCGACATTTCCTGGGAAGAAGCCGGCGAAGCGGCGATGCAGCATTACAGCAAGGGCCAGATGGTCAAGGCGAAGGTGCTGGATGTGGATGTGGAAAAGGAACGCATCTCGCTTGGCATCAAGCAGCTTCAGGCCGACCCCGCCGCTGAAGTGCTGGACCGCGTGCGTAAGGGTGATGTTGTCACCTGCATCGTCACCAAGGTTGAGCAGAACGGCATTGAAGTGAAGGTGGATGAAGTGCTGACCGGCTTCATCCGTCGCGCTGAATTGGCCCGTGACCGTGGCGACCAGCGCCCCGACAAATTCGCCATTGGCGAAAAGGTGGATGCGAAGGTCACCGCGGTGGATCGTGCGGCGCGTCGCCTCACGCTCACCATCAAGGGCAAGGAAGTGGAAGAAGAACGCGAAGCCATGCGCGAATATGGCTCCGCCGATTCCGGCGCCTCGCTCGGCGATATTCTGGGCGCGGCGATCCGTCGCCGCCGGGAAATGACCGGGGAAGAATAATTCCTGGGTCACTTTTGGAAGCCTACCGACCCCGGGGGGGTAACGCCCCGGGGTTTTTCTTTGGCGGCGCTTGATAGCCATCCGCAGGCTTGAAAAATGCTATCACTTGTCCAATTCTGATAGCATCGCTGTCGTTTTTGGGGAGGTGCCATCATGGCCGCTGTCACCATTCGCAACCTCTCGGCGGAAACGCACCGCGCGCTCAAGCTGCGCGCCGCCCAGCACAATCGCAGCACGGAAGCCGAAATGCGCGCCATCCTTGAGGCAGCGGTGCGCCCCGAGGGCCGGCTCCGCCTCGGCACCGCCTTGTCGGCTGCCAGCCGAGAGATGGGTCTCACCAATGCCGATATCGAAGCCCTTGAGCAAACCCTTGAACAGGTCCGTGACCGACGCCCCGCCGAGCCCATGACCTTCGAATGACGGGACGCCGCGGATGATCTTGCTGGACACCAATGTCATCTCTGAGGCGATAAAGCCTGACTCCCACCCAACGGTCCGCGCCTGGCTTGATGCGCAAGCTGCCGAGACCTTGTTCCTGCCCAGTATCACGATCGCCGAACTCCTCTTCGGCATCGGCGCCCTGCCGGAGGGTAGGCGAAAATCCGTTTTGGCCGCACGGATAGACGGCGTGCTTCAAAGGCGGCCACTGTCAGGTGAATATCGCAAGTATACAGAATTACCGAATCGCGGCGTCGAGTCACTTCGTTCGCGTTATAATGCTCTTCGCTCTTTCTCTTCAGGTCAGCTCCTTAACGCGATCATGAAGCCGCCGCAGGCTATCGTCTGACATATCGATGATTGGCTCGTACATAAATGAATTTACATGTATATTTTCTGGCGTCATCAACTCCACTTTTCCCAAGGTACCGATCGTATCTACTTCACTCGGAAATTTTTTCTTGAACTTATTAATTAGTTTTGATGTCTGATTTGCCTGTATCGATGCGACGAAATCAGGATCGGCGATACGTTCAATCATAAACTTCTCTGATAACAGGCGAATGGCGATAGCTAGAACAATCTTATTTGCCAGCCCTGGCTCTGAGTTTGCCGAACAAGCGGTAGCCTCATCGAAGATAAGGTCGCATACTAACGCGTCCTGATTGTTGGATTGCTTATCTTCCTGGCAAAGCCGATTGAAAATCATGTCTAAATCCGCGACTGTGATTGAGGGCGTCGCCTTCTTCCAATGCAGCATCGCAGTTAGCTTGCCATAATCGGCCGCTGTTTCGCCGACGGTCATCTCGATAAGATTTCGAAGAAATGGGATCGAAGCTATTTTTTTGCGCTTATCAATGAAGAAACCATCCTTCCAGTCGTTTGCGAAGACATTTTTTATGCCCGATGCTTGCTCAAGCTTTATCCCAACACTTGTGCGCGAGGCCATGAGACAAAACGGATACTTCACAAATCGGCTCGCGACGGTTCGGAAAAAATCGAAATTGTGTGTCATTATAACCATCTTAAAGAGACCATCCTCGGATATATCTTTAGAGTGTGATGACATTACGTTGCGCCATAGCCTGAATTTCTGAGGTAGTTGGCGCATTCATGTGGTGGGAATGCATTGAGCAATGTACCGATGCGGCGCCATGTTGTTTCGACGGATCGTTCTGCGGCCTTTCGCAGG
>JADCGA010000014.1 GCA_020249265.1 Roseomonas sp. | reverse complement strand
GGGGTGTTCCCCCTCGTGATCCATTACCATCCGCACCGCGCGGGCACGGACTTCAGGGGAAAACTTGTTCGTCGTCTTGCTCATAACGGCTCCATCCTATTTGGAAGTTGGAGCCTCCGACAAACCCGGAGCGGTTCATAGCTGAACCGTAACCTGTGCCGCATCCACAATCCAGAACTTCCTTTCCTCTGACGAATTGCGAGGCGAACTGATAGAAACGTAAATGATTTCTGAAATTTTCGTCGGCGAAATCTGGGTTGACGCGCTCTCCGGTATGTTGGTAGCCATGGCGACAAGCGTATAGAGCGCGGGAAAGGCGACGAGCCAATTTACGGATAGAGGTCATGGTAGCCTCTTGAAAAAACTTGGCGCGCTCAACGACGGCCTCCCTTCACTCGTCAAATCTCTAAAGACCCCGACAGCATAAATCTCTTGAGACGCTGCAGCGCCTGCGTCAAGCCCTGAATGGAGCAAAAGCCGTGGTGGAGCTGAGCGGGATCGAACCGCTGACCTCGTCATTGCGAACGACGCGCTCTCCCAACTGAGCTACAGCCCCGCACCAAGGCGGCGGTGAGTGCCCCAGGCTGAAGGCAAAGTCAAGGCGGCCCGAAAGCGCTGGATCACCCTTGCAAATCACTCCGCAACAGAGGCCTTGCAGCCTGAACCCTTCTTCAAGATATAGGGGCTAATCCTTCCGCGCCGCGAGCCTATGCGGCGCCTGGAAGGGGGCAGGAGGCATCATGCACGCGTTATTCTGGTTGATTGACACAGCGCTTAGTCTTTTCGTCTGGGCGCTCATTATCGGGGCGGTGGTCTCGCTGCTGATCGCCTTCAATGTGCTGGATACGCGCAACCGCGCCGTTTGGGCGATTGCGGATTTTTTCCATCGGCTGACAGAACCAGCGCTCAGGCCCATCCGACGCTTTATCCCCAATCTGGGCGGGATTGATATCTCGCCTGTGGTGCTGATCCTGTTGTTGCAGGCAGCGCGCATTCTGCTCGACGAAATTCAATACGGGCTTTTGGGCAGCGGCTTTGGGCGATAATGGCGCCGCAGCGCTGGAAAAGACGCTCGGCATTCCAGGCGCAACTGCGCTTCTCATTCCCAGGATCCAGGCTTTGGCATGACCGCACGTATTCTTGATGGCAAGGCGCTGGGGGCAAGGCTGCGCGCCGGCCTTGCCACGCGTATCGCCACACTTCCTTTCAAGCCCGGCCTCCGCGTAGTGCGCGTGGGTGACGACCCCGCTAGCGGCGTTTATGTCCGCAACAAGGATCGCGCCGCAGCGGAAGCGGGATTTGACAACGCCACCCTCCATTTGCCGGAAAGCACGACCGAGGCAGCGCTGCTTGCGGAAATCGCACGGCTGAACGCCGACCCTGCCGTGGATGGCATTCTGGTGCAGCTACCCTTGCCCGCCCATATCCGCGCCGAAGCCGCGATTGCCGCGGTAGACCCGGCGAAGGATGTGGATGGCTTCCACCCGCTGAACGCCGGGCGGCTGGCGGCGGGGGAGCCCGGCCTGGTGCCCTGCACACCGCGCGGCGTGATGCATCTGCTGGCGGAAGCGGGCGTTGCGCTGCGTGGCGCGCGGGCCTTGGTGCTCGGGCGTTCGCAAATTGTTGGGCGGCCCATGGCGCAATTGCTCTTGGGGGCGGATTGCACGGTGACCATTGCCCATTCCCGCACGCGGGATCTGCCGGCGGAATGCCGTCGGGCGGAAATCCTTATCGCGGCGGCTGGCCGGGCAAGGATGGTGCGGGGGGATTGGATTGCCCCCGGCGCGGTGGTGATTGATGTCGGCATCAATCGCCTACCCGATGGCAAGCTGGTGGGTGATGTCGCCTATGCCGAGGCTTTGGGCCATGCGGGCGCCATCACGCCCGTGCCGGGCGGCGTTGGCCCCATGACCATTGCCTGCTTGTTGGAAAACACGCTGGAAGCGGCTTTGGCGCGGCGGGGGTAGGCCACTACCAGCGCAGACTGCGCAACGCCGCAAGCGGCGCCACTTTTTCCGCTACCGCAACGGCGGCGAGAGCTTCGCCGCTTGGGTCCGCACCATGGGCTTCGCCGGCCAGGCCCGTCAGCGCCCAAAGCGCGTCAATGCCGACCGCCTGCGCGCCGGCCAAATCCGTATGCGGGCTATCGCCAATGGCCAGCACGCGGGCTTTGGGGATCGGCCCCAGCAATTCCATCACCGGTTCGTAAATCGCCGGGTCAGGCTTGCCGATTTCCAGCACATCGCCGCCGAATTCGCGATACACATCCGCCAAGGCGCCGGCGCAGATCACCTTCTCACCTGCCACCATCACATGCCGATCAGGATTGACGCAGAGCATCGGCAGACCGGCATCGAAACAGGCGCGCAAGGCCGCGCGATAAGGTTCCGCGCTTTTCGAGCCGCCATCCGCATCCGGGCCGGTATTCAGCAGGAAATCCGCCTTGGTCGGGTCTGTCACAATCTCGGCGGCGTCTTCTTCGATCACGGAAAGGTCTCGTTCCGGCCCAATATGCATCACGCGCTGCCCAAGCCGCGCGAACCAGGGGTGCTTGCGGTCCTTCATCAACCGCCAGGAAGCCTCGCCCGAGGACATGATGCCATCATAAAGCCCGCGATCGAGCCCCATGCGGTCCAGCATGCCCTGCACAAACCAGGCGCGGCGCGGCGCATTCGTCAGGAACACAATGCGCTTGCCGCGCGCCTTCAATGCCGCCAGCGCTTCCGGCACGCCGGGATAGGGTTTGCGCCCATCATGCACCACACCCCAAAGATCCAGCACATAGCCGTCGTAACGGTCAGCAATATCAGCAATACCTTCAAGAATTTGCATCACGCATCCTTGCCGACAGCATCGGCGACTGAGGTAAAGCCATCACGGGCGAGAAGCGCGGCAAGGCCATCGAGAATCTGCCGCACCAAAACCGGCCCGGCATAGGCGAAGCCGGAATAAAGCTGCACCAGCGCGGCGCCGGCGCGGATTTTGGCATAGGCTTGTTCGGCGCTGGCAATGCCGCCGACACCAATAAGCGCAATCCGCCGGTCGGCGATGTGGTGGCAGCGGCGCAGCATTGCAGTGGAAAGCGCGAAAAGCGGCGCACCAGAAAGCCCACCCGCCTGGTCCTTCAGGGCTGATTGCAGCGAAGCCGGGCGCGTGATGGTGGTGTTGGAGATGATCAGCCCGGCGATATCTTGCGCGACACAGGCTTCCACAATGGGGCCAAGCGCATCATCGGCCAGATCGGGCGCGATTTTCACAAAAAGCGGCGGGCGCTTCGGCAATGCTGCGCGCCGCGCATTGATGGCTGCCAGGATCGAGGCCAAGCGCTCTTCCCCCTGTAAATCCCGCAGGCCCGGCGTATTGGGGGAGGAGACATTGACGGTCACGTAATCGGCGTAAGGGGCCAGGACCTCATAAAGCGTCGGGTAGTCGCGTTCCGGATCGGCGCCTTCCTTGTTGATGCCGATATTGGCGCCGAAAATGCCGGGAAGCGGCCGCGGCAGCGCCTTCAACCGCGACAGGTAAGCGTCCAGCCCGGCATTATTGAAGCCAAGCCGATTGATCACCGCGCGGTCTTCGGTAAGGCGGAAAATCCGAGGCCGCGGATTGCCGATTTGTGGGCGCGGGGTGACCGTGCCGGCTTCCATGAAACCGAAGCCCAGGCGCAGCAGCGGCAGTACGGCTTCGGCATTCTTATCAAACCCGGCAGCCAGGCCGAGTGGATTGCGGAAGCGAAGGCCCGCGACCTCAGTCGCCAGACTTGGATGGTCAGCGCCGCGATTCTGGCCGGCAAGGCCAAGGGAAAGGGCTCGCAGCGCAATACCATGGGCGGTTTCGGCATCCATGCCACGCATGAGCGGCATGACGGCAGAGGCAATGGCGGGTGTCATGGCGCCCTTCTGCCCTGGACTGGGATTCGGGGAAAGGCCCGAAGCCTAGGCCTGCCGGTGATGCGCATGGTGGAAGAAAAGCGCCGATGCCAGTTCGGACTTGATCGGGCTCTTTATGCATATTACTGTCAAGTTAAAATCAAACCAGTTCATAAATCTGGTCGATTTTTTGGGGTTCCATGTCGCGTTTCAGTTGCAACATCGCCCAAGAAGATACACGCGTCTTTACCGGTTGCCGCTGCGCTGGCTGCCAGGACGCCGTGAAGGGGCCCACCATTGGCGAGCCCGCGCTGCCGCCCGAACAGGGAATTGTGGATACGGTGCCGGGTGATGCGTCGACAACCGTGACCTTGGCCATCGGCGCCGCGTTGAATGGCGCCGTAGGTTCCTTAGGTGATCGGGACTGGTATGTCGTAGATCTGGTGGCGGGGCAGCGCTACAGCATTTCCCTGGATGGTGCCGCCTATGGCCGCTATGGCGCGCTATCCGACCCCTATCTCCGCCTGTGGAACGCCAGCGGTACTCTGGTGGCGGAAAATGATGATGGCGGGCCAGATAACAATTCCCTCCTCACCTTCACCGCATCGGCCACCGGGCGATGCTATCTTGATGTTGGTGCGTTTGATGATGGCGGTTCGGGCGGTTATCGCCTTGCCATCAGTGAAGTTTCGACACCCCCGCCCCCGCCTTCCACGCCCACCTACACCTTGGATCAGATCGCCGATTTTCTGATCACTGGCTATTGGTCCTACAATGGCGCGCATCGTTGGTCCACGGCCAGCGACAACATCATCACCTATAACTTGACCGCGCTGACAGCAGAAGGGCAGACACTGGCGCGCGCCGCCTTTCAGACCTGGGCCAATGTGGCCAATCTGGTATTTCAGGAAGTCTCCCTTGGCGGTGATATCCTGTTTGACGATAATGAATCCGGCGCCTTTGCCGATGGCAATTGGGATTGGTCAGGCCGCATCACCTCCATGCGGGTGAATGTCAGTACCCAATGGCTTGTGGACTCCGGCACCACGCTGGATAGCTATTCCTTCCAGACCTATGTGCATGAAATCGGCCATGCGCTAGGCCTTGGGCATGGTGGGGATTATAATGGCTGGGCGACCTATGGGGTGGATAATCATTACCAGAACGATAATTGGTCCTATTCCATCATGTCTTACTTTGACCAATCAGATGCCGGTTTCGGCAGCTATCGTTTCGTGATGGGGCCAAGCCTGGCCGATATCGTGGCCATGCACCGTATCTATGGGGCCAATACGACATTCAATTCCGGCAATAGTGTTTATGGCAGGAATGCAACCGCCAGTTCTCTCTATGATTTCGCGGCTTACGCAACCACACCGGCCTTTAGCATTTACGATACCGGCGGTTCGGATACATTGGATGCTTCGGGATTCAGCATGAATCAGACCATTAATCTGAATGCCGAAGCCTTTTCGTCCATCGGTGGCCTCACCAACAATATTTCCATCGCGCGGGGCGTGATCATTGAAGGCGCGGTTGGCGGTAATGGCGCAGACAGCGTGCTCGGCAATGCCGGCAACAATTTGCTATTCGGCAATGCGGGCGCGGATACGCTGGATGGTGGCGCCGGCAATGACAGTCTGGATGGTGGCGCGGGTGATGATCGCCTGATCGGTGGCTCTGGTACGGATATCATTGATTATAGTCGGTTCAGCGGCGCCATTTCCTTCAATCTTGCCTCGGGCACAGCCACGGGCAGCGGTATCGGGACCGATACCTTAGTTGATATTGAAGGGGCGGTTGGCGGTAGTGGCGCAGACAGCGTGCTCGGCAATGCGGGCAACAATTTGCTATCCGGCAATGCGGGTGCGGATACGCTGGATGGCGGTGCTGGAAGCGATAATCTTTACGGCGACGCGGGCAATGACATGTTAATCGCTGATGGCTCTGGGGATTATCTCAACGGTGGTGATGGCGATGATGTCATTCTGCTTGGCAGCACCTCGTTGTCCGAGATCCTGATGCTTTTCTCATCCACAGGTTAGGCAGGCCGTATTCCGCGTCACTGTAACAGGTAAGGTAACCGCAGAGGCATTTTTGGCGCAAGGCGAGACGCTTCCATGGGCGTTGTGCTCCGCCTTCATCGCACCCTACTGCAAGAAGGTGACTGCCGTTACTAAGCCAGCCAGGTAGACACAAAAATACAGCCGAGCTTTATTGCTTCAAACGCGAACACGATGCTAGAAATTCCGAGTGCTTGAGGAGTTTGGTAGGCGTATGCCGGGTTTCGTTTGCACCAACATCCGCGCGGAACAGGACACCCAATCTGGCTGCTAATGCGCTGGCTGCCAGGATGCCTTTGGAACGGCGATGCTGGGTGGTCCTGCCCCTTCGCCCGCCACTGGCGCGACCGATGGGCCCGGCGATCCCACAACCACGATTTCCCTGACCATAGGCACACCGATTTCCGGCGTGCTTGAGGTGAATGGCGATCATGATTGGTATGCGGTGGATCTGGTGGCGGGCACGCGATACCAGATCACGCTGAATGGTGTTGCAGTTGATGGGTATGGCGCGCTGGAAGACCCTTATCTTTATCTGCGTAACGCCAGCGGGGGCCTGATTGCGCAGAATGACGATATCCGCAATGGCGTCTTGCGCAATTCGCGCCTGAATTGGACTGCGCCCGAAACCGGGCGATACTTCCTAGATGCCGGCGCCTGGGATGAGAGATTCGTGGGCGGCTATCAGCTTTCCATCATTGAATTCATACCGCCGACCTATACGCTTGATGAAATCGCGAATTTCCTGACTATCGGCTTCTGGGGCGATGGCGGTCGCCGTTGGGACATAAGCACTGACAATATCATCACTTATAATCTGACAGGGCTCACCCCCGCTGGCCAAACGCTGGCGCGTGCTGCCTTTGCAAGCTGGGCCAATGTCACCAATCTGATGCTTGAGGAAGTCACCTCGGGCGGCAATATCACCCTTGACGATAATCAGTCTGGGGCTTTTGCGTTTTCTTCAGTCAGCAATGGCTTCATCAGCTCCGCAGGGATCAATATCGGTCTTGACTGGCTCAACAGATTCGGAACCGCCTTAGATAGCTATTCCTTCTAGACCTAGGTGCATGAAATCGGCCACGCGCTGGGGCTAGGGCATGGCGGGGCCTATAATTCAACGGCAACTTATGGCGTTGATAATCTTTATCAGAACGATATCTGGTCCTATACGATCATGTCGTATTTCGACCAGGCAGATGCGCAATTCGGCAGCTATCGTGTGGTTATGGGGCCAAGCCTGGCCGATATCGTCGCAGTGCATAATCTTTATGGTGCGAATACGGCATTCAATTCGGGCGATAATGTTTATGGCCGGAATGCGACTGCCGGTTCGCTTTATGATTTCGCGAATTACACCAACGCGCCAGCCTTCACCATCTATGACACGGGCGGGGCTGATACGCTGGATGCTTCAGGCTATGGCGTGAACCAGATCATCAATCTGAACGCCGAAGCGTTTTCTTCCATCGGCGGCTTCAGCAACAGTATAGCCATTGCCCGTGGCGTGATCCTCGAAGGCGCGATTGGCGGCAATGGTGCGGATAGCCTGTTTGGCAATTCGAATGGGAATGTTCTTGCCGGCAATACCGGCGCGGATACGCTGGATGGTGGTACGGGCAATGATAGCCTTAATGGCAGCGCCGGTGATGATCGGCTAATCGGCGGCGAGGGGTTTGATATTGCGGATTATCACGCGGCAAGCGAAGGCGTAATCCTTGATCTTTTGTCTGGTACGGCGTCAGGCGTTGATGTCGGGCTGGATGTGCTGATCAGCCTTGAAGGCGCCGTTGGTGGGCAGGGCGCCGATAGCTTCATCGGCGATGCCGGTGATAACATGTTTATGGGCAACGGGGGTAATGATACGCTTATTGCCGGGGGTGGTGAGGACATCATTCACGCTGGCGCTGGCAATGACCTTCTGATCGCCGATGGGTTTGGTGATTTTTTCGACAGTGGCGATGGCGATGATGTCATTCTGCTGGGCGGTACCCAACTTGCCGATATAACGGCCCTGTTTGCGTCTTGGGGCTGACCATCAGCCAGCCGCTTGACGCCCCCTGATCGCGGGGCGAGAAGCCCTCTGCCGAAGCCCTTTCGGCGCCTCGCCAGTCCGGGACCACATGACAAGCTTTAAGGGGCCGCTGCTGCTGGTAGGGGCCATGGCGCTTTTCGCGCTGCTCGATGCCAATTCGAAGCTGCTGGCCGGGCGCTATGGCGCCGATCAGGTGCTGATCATTCGCTATGGAACGCTGCTTCTTCTGCTTGGGGTGCTGCGACTTCTGCGGCACGGCGCCGGCGGGCCGATCACAACCCCTCGCCCTGGGCTGCATCTGCTGCGTGCCTTGTGCATGGCGGGTTCCGCCTATGGCTTCTTTCTGGCGTTTCGAGACATCCCCCTGGCTGAAGGCTACCTAGTCTATTTCACCGCGCCCTTCTTCACCCTGCTTTTGGCTGCACTTGTTTTGGGCGAAAGGAATGGCCGCGCTGTCTGGTTCTGGTCCGCGATCGGGTTTCTGGGCGTCATGGTCGCGATGTTGCCGGCGCTGATGGCTTCAACTTCTTCCGTGGCGGTCCCTTGGCATGCTTATGCCTGGGCACTTCTTGGCACCCTGACCTATGCCGGGTTTCTGACGATCAGCCGCGTATTGCGCGCGGAACAGAACGCGGCGCGATTGATCTTCTGGTCATCCGGCCCGCTTTTCCTGGCCATCCTACCCTTTGCCATCGCCGATTGGGTTCCGCCCAATGCCTATGATTGGGCGGCGCTGATCGCCAATGGGCTCTTTGCCGGGGGTGCGACGCTCGCGCTCGCGATTGCCTTCAGCATTGATCGTGCCGCGCGATTGGCGCCGCTGGAGTTCACGGCGCTGGTTTTCGCGCTGATCCTGGATGCCACCATCTGGCAGCTTTGGCCTGGCGCATGGACCCTGGCGGGCGCTGCCATCGTTGTTCTTGCCTGCCTGATGAGTGAACGCGCGGCACGGCGCGAGGAGGGCTGACTGGCTCACCGCACCGTGGGAGAGGGCGCCTTCACGGAAATGCGCGCCGAACCCGGTGGGGGTTGGCTGAGGCATTGGCTTTGTCTTTCTGACCATTTCGCTTAAAAACCATCGGGCTGGGGGCAACTTCCTGCCCGATGGAAGATGGAAAGCCTCGACCATGTACCAAACAACACTCGCATCCATCGGCTTCCCGGCGAAGGAAGGGGCACGTGGCTTCACCACGCGGCCTGAAATCATCGGCACTTTCGGGGCGGTGGCGTCCACCCATTGGATCGCTTCCCAAGTGGGGATGGCGGTGCTGGAACGCGGCGGCAATGCTTTTGATGCCGCGGCTGCCGCCGGCTTCACACTGCAAATTGTGGAGCCGCATTTGAACGGGCCGGGCGGCGATTGCCCCATTTTGCTCCATAGTGCTCGCACTGGCCAGCAGCAGGCCATTTGCGGCCAAGGCCCGGCGCCGGCCGGCTTGAATGTCGCGCTCATGAAGAACCTCGGCCATGAAATCATGCCCGGCACCGGCATGCTGGCCGCCCCTATCCCCGGCGCCTTTGACGCCTGGATGCTGATGTTGCGCGACTACGGCACCTGGAAGCCGCGCGATATCCTGGCCTATGCCATTGGCTATGCGCGGCATGGCGCGCCCATGGTGCCGCGCGTGCGCGCCACGATTGATTCGGTGCGCCCCTTGTTTGAGGCGGAATGGAAAACCTCTGCCGCACTCTGGCTGCGGAATGGCGGGCCGGCACCGGGCGGGCTTTATGCTAACCCGACGCTCGCCGATACCTATGAACGTGTGGTGCGAGAGGCTGAGGCCGCGGGCGGGGATCGCGTCGCGCAAATCGAAGCGACGCGGCGTGCCTGGTATCGGGGTTTTGTGGCGGAAGCGATTGATCGTTTCTGCCGCACAACCGAAGCCATGGATACTTCCGGCCAGCGCCATCGTGCAGTGCTGAATGGGCAGGATTTGGCCGGCTGGTCTGCGTCTATCGAAGCGCCGCTCGGCTTGGATTACCACGGCCATCGCGTGCTGAAATGCGGCCCCTGGAGCCAAGGGCCGGCCATGCTGCAAACCCTCGCCTTGATCGCGGGCGATGACATTGCCGCGATGGACCCGATGGGCGCTGATTTCATCCATCTGGTGGCGGAAGCGATGAAGCTTGCCTTCGCCGATCGTGAAGCCTTTTACGGCGACCCGAATTTCATTGATGTGCCAATGGCGACACTGCTGTCGCCCGCCTATAACGCCGCGCGCCGGGCTTTGATTGGCGATCCCGCCAGCATGGAATTTCGCCCTGGCTTCCCCGATGGCCGCGCCCCACGTACAGATTACGCCGCCGCGATCCGCCGCGCGCAGGAAATGGCCGCGGCTGCCGGTAGTGGAGAGCCCACCTTGTCCCGCCTTGGTGCCGCAGGCGGCGATACCTGCCATGTGGATGTGATAGATGCCGCCGGGAATATGGTGAGTGCCACGCCATCGGCGGGGTGGCTGCAATCCTCGCCGGCCATACCGGAGCTTGGCTTCTGCCTTGGCACGCGTTGCCAGATGTTCTGGCTGGATGAAACCCTGCCCAATGGCCTGCAACCCGGCAAACGCCCGCGCACCACGCTTTCGCCCGCGCTGGTGCTGCGCGAAGGCAAGCCCTGGATGAGCTTCGGCACGCCAGGCGGAGAGCAGCAGGATCAATGGCAATCCATCATGCTGCTGCGCATGCTGCATCATGGCATGAATATTCAGGAGGCGATTGATGTGCCTTCCTTCCATTCGGAACATTGGATCAGTAGTTTCTGGCCACGTGGTGCCAAGCCCGGCAAGCTGGTGATTGAAGGGCGCTATTCGCCGGAAGTGCTGGCCACGCTGAAAGCGCGCGGGCATCAGGCGGAAGCGGGTGGCGATTGGACCGAAGGGCGGCTGACTGGCGCGCGGCTTGAAGCCGATGGCACAATCCGTGCCGGCGCCAATCCGCGCGGCATGCAAGGTTACGCAGTGGGGCGGTGATGGAATTAGCGGGCGAGGCAAAACGGGAATACCACGCGCGCAAGCGCATCCTGGTCACAGGTGGCGCCGGCTTTGTCGGCAGCCATTTATGCGAAGCACTTTTGGCCGCAGGGCATGAGGTGCTTTGCGCCGATAATTTCTTCACCGGCAACAAGGCCAATATCGAAAGCCTGCTGGATCACCCTTACTTCGAACTGATCCGCCATGACGTGACCTTCCCGCTTTATGTGGAGGTTGATGAGATCTACAATCTTGCCTGCCCGGCATCGCCCATCCATTACCAGCATGACCCGGTGCAGACGCTGAAGACCAGCGTGCATGGCGCGATTAATATGCTGGGCCTCGCCAAACGCTTGAAGGCGCGCATCCTGCAAGCTTCCACCAGTGAGGTTTACGGCGACCCCAATGTGCATCCGCAGCCCGAGGAATATTGGGGCAATGTGAACCCAATCGGGCCGCGTTCTTGTTATGATGAAGGAAAGCGCTGTGCGGAGACGCTGTTCTTCGACTACCATCGGCAATATGGGCTGAACATCAAGGTTGCGCGCATCTTCAACACCTATGGCCCGCGCATGCACCCGAATGATGGGCGCGTTGTGTCAAACTTCATTGTCCAGGCTTTGCGCGGTGATCCCATCACGATTTATGGCGATGGGAAGCAGACGCGGTCCTTCTGCTTTGTCTCAGATCTGGTCGAGGGTTTGCGCCGCCTGATGGATTCACCGGAAGACACAACGGGGCCGATCAATCTTGGCAATCCTGGTGAGTTTACCATGATCGAATTGGCCGAAGCGGTGATCCGGCTGACGGGTTCCACGTCACCCATGGTGTTCCGCCCCGCCCCGGTGGATGACCCGCGCCAGCGCCAGCCCGATATCACCAAGGCGCGCGGCAAGCTTGGCTGGGCGCCCACTATCCCCCTTGAACAGGGCCTGGTGCATACCATTGCCTATTTCGATCGGCTATTGACGAGAGGAAACGCCTGAGCATGCGTATCCTGCTCACCATCGCGCATTTCTTTCGTGCCGAGGAAGGATCAAACCACAGCTCCACCGATTCGCATCGCCGAGATCAGCGAGCGGCGGCCATCCGCAGCGTGATAGATGCCTGGCGTGGACATTACGGGCCGCTATTCAATATCAATGTCTGGCACAAGAGATTCGAACCCATGATCGGCGTTGCGGATCAGCTTAACATCATTGTGCTGGTGAATGGCGAGAATCATTTGCTGGATGCGGATTACTGCCGCGCGCGTGGTGTGCGACTTTATGATGCGAAGCTTGATAATCCGCGCATGCTGGGCTTCACGGCGCATAAGCTTTTTGCCGATGCCCGCAATGTCTATGATGTTTTCGCTTTCTCAGAAGATGATCTGCGCCCAACCGGTGGCGATATGATCCCGCGCATCCTGGCGTTTCAGGATGATTACGGCTGGCGGCGCGTTTTATTTCCCAATCGCTTTGAATGGAATCCGCGTGGCCCGGCGCTCAAGACCTATATTGATGGCATGCTGCGCCCGGGCTTGCTCGCCCCTTTTGAAGCGGCGCTACCGGATGAGCGTTTCCTGAAGGGCCAACAAGGGGCAAGGCCGCTCACCTTCCAGCGTGCGACCAATCCGCATTGCGGGTTCTTCGCGATTACCGCCGAGCAATTGACGCATTGGATGGCGCAACCGCAATTCGGCGATCAGGATTGCAGCTTCATCTCACCGCTGGAAAGCGCGGCAACACTCGGCATTCTGAAAACCTTCCCGATCTATAAGCCCTTTGGCCGCGATAGGGGCTGGCTTGAGATCGAGCATCTGGATACGCGCTTTTCCGGCATGAATTTGCCGGGGCGCCCATCGCCTGCGCCCCGGCCAAGCTGAATTCAGCGCGGGCGCGGGCCGCTGCGACGCGGTGCGGGGCCGCGCTTGGCGGCGGCCGGCAGCGCGGCGGGTGCTGCCTTACCGGATTGCGCGCGCAAATCGGCAATGGTGGCGCGGTTGGTCACCTGTTCCGGGTTCATGCGGATTTCCACAATGGCGGGCTTGCCGGAAGCCAGCGCGCGCTGGACTGCGGGCACCATCTCCTCCGTCTTTTCCACCACCTCACCATGGCCACCAAAGGCTTCAATGAAGCGCGCGAAATCCGGATTGGTGAGCGCGGTGCCAGAGACACGATGCGGATAGGTGCGTTCCTGATACATGCGGATGGTGCCATACATCTGGTTGTTGAACACTAGAATGACTGGATTGACGGAATGATGAAACGCGGTCGCGATTTCCTGCCCCGTCATCAGAAAACCGCCATCGCCGACAAAGCCAATCACCGTCCGTTCCGGATGGACAATTTTCGCACCAATCGCAGACGGCACCGCATAACCCATGGCGCCATTGGTGGGGCCAAGGAAATCCTGGCCTGGCCCCACATGCATGAAGCGCGTCGGCCAAGTTGCGAAATTGCCTGCATCGGTCGTGTAGATCGTATTGGCCGGCAAAGCCTTTTCCAAATCCTGCAGGGCCTTCGCCAGATTAAGCGGGCCTTCATAACTCGGCGCTTCCGCCTGCTTCATGCGCGTGGCGCGCAAATCCCGCGTCCAGCTGGCCCAGGCGGGCTTCTTGATGGGCGCTGCCGCCTTGGCCGCCGCGGCAAAGGCATTCAGGTCCGCGGTGATGCCAAGTGCGGGGCGATAGACGCGCCCGATTTCGGATTGCTCGGGATAGACATGCACAATCGGCGTCGCCCCCGCCATATCCAACAGCGTATAGCCCTGGCTGAAGGTCTCACCGAGGCGCGATCCAATGGCGATGATCAAATCCGCATCCTTGGCATGGGCAACCAGACCCGGATCGGCACCAACGCCAAGATCACCCACATAGTTTTCAGAATTGCCATCGAATATCCCCTGGCGACGGAAGCCAACCGCTACGGGCAGATCATTCGCCAGCAGGAAGTCCCGGATATCGGCCTTGCCTTGATCGGACCAGCGTGACCCACCCAGCACCGCCAGCGGGCGCTTCGCCTTACCCAGCATTGCCATCATGCGTGCAACGGCATCGGGTGCGGGGTGCGGCGGTAGCACATTGGCGGGGCCGATATCCGGCACGGCTGCCATGCGCTTTTGCATTTCTTCACTGATCGCAATCACCACCGGGCCAGGGCGGCCAGACACCGCAACATCAAAGGCATGCGCCATCAATTCGGGGATGCGCTTTTCATCATCAATCTGCGTCACCCATTTGGCGATGGGGCTGAACATGCGGCGATAATCAACTTCCTGGAAGGTTTCGCGGTCTGTCTCCTCGACCGGGATTTGGCCAACCAGCAGTACCAGCGGCGTTGAATCCTGCTGCGCCACATGCACGCCAATGGCCGCATGGCAGGCGCCCGGGCCGCGCGTGACAATAGCGACACCTGGCTTGCCGGTGAGCTTGCCATAGGCTTCGGCCATATGAATGGCACCAGCTTCAAAGCGGCAGGTTACCAATTGCAACTGGTTGCGCACGGCATAAAGCCCATCGAGCAGATCAAGATAGCTCTCACCCGGCACACAAAACGCGTGGGTGACACCTTGGGCCACCAGCGCATCGGCCAAAAGCTTGCCGCCTGTCCGTCCTGTTTTCGCTTCAGCCATAACCGCTTCCCCAATGATTCGAATTCAGGGGAGAAGCTAGCGCAGAAAATCCGGGTGTGAAATCACCCTGGCGCAAGCGGCGGCGTGTTATTCCGCCGCCTGATGCCCATGGCCCGTGGCGGGCCTTGATTGCAGATTGGCCAATTTGGCGGCGATGGCGCCGATTGGCTTGGTATAGGGTGCGAGCAGCAGGTAAAGCGCCGGCACCGCATAAAGCGTGACAATCGTGGAAAGCGTGATGCCGCCCACAATCACCACCCCCAAGGCCTGCCGGCTTTCCGCCCCGGCCCCGGTTGCCATGGCAAGCGGCACAGCGCCCAGCACCGTCGCGATGGAGGTCATCAGGATCGGGCGCAGCCGCACAACGGATGCTTCCAGCACCGCATCACGAATGCTCATGCCGCGATCACGAAGCTGGTTGGCGAATTCCACCACCAGAATGCCGTTCTTCGCCATGAGGCCAATCAGCAATACCATCCCGATCTGGCTGAACACATTCAGCGTCTGCCCCGTCACCCATAGCGCCAGCAGCCCACCCGTCACCGCAAGCGGCGTGGACAGCAGAATGACGAAGGGGTGGATGAAGCTTTCGAACTGCGCCGCCAGCACCAGGAACACCACCAACAGCGCCAGCGCGAAGGTCACATAAAGCGCGCCGGAGCTTTCGCGGAATTCAAGGCTCTGACCCAGATAGGAAATACGCGCTTCCTGCGGCAGCACTTCCTTGGCGGTGCGATCGAGGAAGTCCAAAGCCTCACCCAAAGAATAGCCAGGCGCGAGGGAGGCTGTGATGGTGATGGCGCGCACGCGGTCCTGCCGAGAGAGGGTTTGCGCGCGTGCGCGTTCCGAAAGCGTCACCACATTGGAAAGCGGCACCAGCCCGCCAGTGCCCGTACGCACAAACACATTCTGCAAATCATAAGGGGAAAGCCGCGCGGAATCAGGCGCCTGCAACATCACCTTGTATTCTTGCCCACCCACAACATAGGTGGTGACTTCGCGCGATCCCATCATGGTTTCAATGGTACGCCCCACGGCGGCGATAGAAATGCCCAGATCAGCGGCCTTGCGCCGATCAATATCCACGCGCACTTCCGGCTTGGTTTCCTTGAAGTTGTGATCAAGGTTGAGCAAGCGCGGATTGGTGCGCGCCCTTTCCAGAAAGGCGTCACGCCAGGCGATCAGCGTATCATAATCCGGCCCGCCAATGACGAATTGCACCGGCGGCTGAAAGCCGCGCTGGCCCAGCGATGGTGGATTGAGCGCGAAGCCCCGAATGCCCGGGATGCTTGCAACCAGCGGGAAGATTTCAGCGGCAATGGCTTGTTGCTTACGATCACGCTCGGCCCAAGGCGCCAAGCGCACAAAAACATTCGCCACATTGCCAATAGCGGGCCTTTGGAAACCGCCAACGGTCGCGAAAACCGCATAGGCTTCGCCGCTATCAATATAGCGTTGCAGCAGCCTTTCCAATTGAATGACGTGATCAACGGTATAGGGGAAGGAAGCCCCTTCCGGCCCTGTGGTCGGGATAATCACCACGCCACGATCTTCAGTGGGCGCAAATTCCTTGGGCAGCGCATTGAACAGCACAACGGCGAAAAGGGACATCGCCGCCGATGCGCCCATCACAAGAAGCGGTGCGCGCAGTGCCTTATCCAAAGTCCAGCGCAGGGCGTCATTCATCGCAACGAAAAACGGCTCGGTCATCCGCACCAGCAGGCTTTCGCCTTCATGCGGGCGAAGCAGCTTGGAACACATCATGGGTGTGAGGGTCAGCGCGATCAGCCCCGAGAACAAGACCGATGCAGCAAGAGCGATACCGAATTCAGTGAACAGCCGCCCCGTATTGCCGCCCATAAAGGATAGCGGCAGGAAAACGGAAACAAGCACCAGGGTTGTCGCAATCACGGCAAAGGCGATTTCGCGTGAGCCAAGCAGGGATGCAAGCAAGGGATCCTCGCCAAGCTCTATGCGGCGATGGATGTTTTCCAACACCACAATGGCATCATCCACGACAAGGCCGATGGCCAGTACCAGGCCCAAAAGCGTCAGCACATTCACCGAAAAACCGAAAACCGCCATCGGGATGAAGGACGCCACAATGGAAACCGGGATCGCGACAGCGGGAATGATGGTGGCGCGCACCGATCTCAGGAACAGGAAGATCACGCCAACCACCAGGGCCAGCGCAATCATCAGCGCGTGTTCGACCTCATAGATGGATTGCGCGATGAACAGGCTTTCATCATAGCCTATGGTGGCATCCACGCCGGGCGGCAGCGTCGGCCTGATGCGTTCCAGTTCCTCCTTCACGCCATCAGCTACCGCAAGCGTATTGGCGGTGGATTGGCGCAGAATGCCAAGGCCGATGGAAGGCCGGCCATTGATGCGATAGCCGCCGCGGGTATCTTCGGCGCCAACCTCAACCCGCGCCACTTCGCCAAGCAATACCTGCGCGCCACCCGCGCCACGCGCCACCACGACCTGGCGGAATTGCTCGGGCGAGCTCATCCGCGTGTCGGTGCGCACCGTCAATTCCCGGGCCGAACTTTCCAGCCGGCCACCGGGCAATTCCACATTTTCCCGCCGGATCGCGTCTTCCACATCCTGCACGGTCAGGCCACGCGCGGCCAAGGCCTGCCGGTCCAGCCAGATGCGCATGGAAAAGCGCCGCTCCCCCAGCACCAGCACCTGCGCGACACCCTCCACAATCGCGAGGCGATCCACAATGCGCCGGCGCGCGATATCGGTCAGGTCAAGCGGTGAGAGGGTTTCGGAATTCAATGCAATCCACAAAATGGGCCGGCTATCACCATCCACCTTTTGCACAATGGGCGTATCGGCCTGTTCCGGCAGGCGCGCCAAAGCACGCGCCACACGGTCGCGCACGTCATTGGCAGCACTATCCACATCGCGCGTCAGGCGAAATTCCAACGTGATCTGGCTGCGTTCATCGCGCGATTGGGATTGGATGTTTTTGATCCCCTCAATCCCCGCAACGGCGCCTTCCAGGATTTCCGTAATCTGATTATCCACCACCGGCGCCGAAGCACCACGATAGGTAGTGACAATCTGGATGATTGGTGGATCGATCTTCGGGTATTCCCGGATCGGCATTTTATAGAGGGCAGCAATGCCAAGCACGATCAACATCATGCTGATCACGGTTGCGAAAACCGGCCGCTTGATCGAGATATCGGAAAGGACCATGGGTTCAGCCCTGCTCAGCTTGTCGGACGCGTGATGGTTTCAATAATGCGCACCGGCGCATCCGGGCGCAAGCGTTGGATGCCGCGTACCACAACAGGCTCACCCGCCGCGAGCCCTTCGCGGATTTCTACCTCACCAGGCAAGCGCAGCCCCAGCTTGATTTCCTGACGCCTCGCGCGCCCATCACGGATCACATAGACAAAGGCGCGATCCCCCACCGGGTCTATCGCTTCTTCCGGGATCAGCAACGCGCTTGGCCGTTCTTCCAGCACCATTTCCACATTCAGGAACAGGCCCGGGCGCAACGCTTCATCCGAATTGTCAAATTCGCTGATCACGCGCACGCTGCGGGTCGCGGGGTCAATGCGCGTATCAATGATGGCGACCTGCCCATTGAAACGACGATCACCGTAAGCAGTGCTGCGCGCGGTGACCTGACGCCCCAATTGTACCCGCGCCAGATAGACTTCCGGGACAGAAAACTCCACGCGCACACGGGAAACATCATCGAGTGTCGTAATCGCCGTGCCGGGCTGGATCAGCGCGCCCAGGCTTACTTGCCGCAAGCCAACACGCCCGCTGAAGGGGGCGGTCACGCGCAATTCTTCAAGCTTTGCTTCGGATTGCCGCACACGGCCTTCCGCCTGGCGCGCTACCGCTTCCAGCGTATCCAGCCGCTGCGCAGCGATGGTCTGGCCAGCTTGCAAGCCGCGCGCACGCTGCAACTGATTGCGCGCATCGTCCAAAAGCGCGCGGGCCTGATCAAGCTCCGCCGAAACCGCGCCGGAATCGAGTTCTACCAGGGTTTCACCCGCCTGCACCTTCTGGCCTTCGGTGAAGCGGATATGGGTGACAATGCCAACAATCTTGCCGGTGATGGTGACAGCTTCGCGCGCGCGCACCGTGCCGACACTTTCGACCTTATCCACCACCATGCCGCTGCGCACCGGCTGGACCACCACGCCAATCGGGCCGGATGGCCCACCGCGCGCGGGCGCCTGGCTGGGGCCGGATTGCAGCCCAACCAATTCCAAAGGCTTAGGCAGGCCATATTCCTCGCCCTTGAAGTGCCAAGCCGCGCCGGCGCCTGCGATCAGGGCCAAAAGGCCTAGCTGCGTAATGGTGCGCATATCATTTCAACCCAAACCGCCCCCGCAGGACCGGCACCATGGCAGAGCGCGACCGCAATAGCGGCCCAGCACTGCAGGAAAGAGCCGGACGAGATCGCCAAGCTCGGAGAAGCTTCTGCCGCGCCCCAAAGGTCACGGCAAGTTTAACTTTCTTTAGATATGGGGTTGACCATCGCCGGGCGCTACCCTGATGCAGCGCGCCTGTCGGCCAGGGACAATCTGGCGGAGCGGCGGCACCCCGTTCTGGCAACCCTCAATCACCTCGGCACAGCGGGGCGCGAAGGCGCAACCCGTGGGCACCTTGTCCAGCATGGGCGGTGCGCCGGGGATGGTGGTCAGGCGCTTGCCGCGCATGCCGGCATGCACTGTTGCGCCCAGCAAACCCTTGGCATAGGGGTGCAAGGGGCCGGCCATGAGCGCGCCGACAGGGCCTTCTTCCACCACCTTGCCGGCATACATCACCGCCACCCGGTCAGCGATTTCCCCTGCAACGCCAAGGTCATGGGTCACGAACACCACCCCCATGCCAAGCTGTTCCTGCAAGGAACGCAGCAGCAGCAGCACCTGGATTTGCACCGTGGCATCCAGCGCCGTGGTCGGTTCATCGGCCAGCAACAGCTTGGGCCGGCAGGCCAGCGCCACGGCAATCATCGCGCGCTGCCTGAGGCCGCCCGATAATTCATGCGGGTAAGCCGAAAGTCGCCGCTTGGCCGAGGGGATTTGCACCAATTCCAGCAATTCGAGCGCCCTGGCATCGGCCGCGCTGCGGCTGGCGCCTTCATGGCGCTGCACGGTTTCGGCGATTTGCCGACCGATGGTGAAGACCGGGTCCAGCGCCGTCATGGGTTCTTGGAAGATCATGGCCACATCGCCGCCACGGAAATCGGCGAGCTGACTTTCGCTCATGGCCTGCACGTCACGCCCGGCAACCTGGATTTCGCCGGTCACCTTCGCGGTCTTCGGCAAAAGCTTCATCAGCGCGCGGAGCGTCACCGATTTGCCTGAGCCTGATTCGCCCAGGATGCACAGCACCTCCCCAGCCGCGAGGTCCAGATCAACGCCATTGACGGCATTCACGGTGCGATCACGCGATTCGAACTTTACATGAAGATCGCGCAGCCGAATCAGCGGTGCCTCAGGGCTTGGTTTCAACGCCGCGCTCATGCCGCGATCCCCCCGGCTTGGCTATGGCCACTTCCGGGCAAAGCCATGTGGCAGGCGGCTTGATGCCCGGGGCTCAAAGGGGCGGCCACCGGTGCGCGTTCTGCGCAAATCGCCTCGGCATGCGGGCAGCGGGTGCGGAAACGGCAGCCGGAAGGCGGGTTCACGGGATTGGGCGGGTCGCCCGTCAGCGGCGGTTCCGTGCGGCGCTGGGACGGGTCCATCGAAGGGCGCGATGCCAAAAGCGCGCGGGTATAGGGATGCGCCGGGCGGGCATAAATCTCATCAACCGGGCCTTCTTCCGCGACCTGCCCCAGATACATCACCAGCACGCGGTCACTGATATATTGCACCACATTCAGATCATGGCTGATGAACACATAGGTCAGGCCGAAGCTTTCCTTGAGGTCCACGAGCAGGTTCAAGACCTGCGCCTCCACGCTTTTATCAAGCGCCGAGACCGGTTCATCCAGAATGACAAGCCGCGGGCGGAGGGCCAAGGCACGGGCGATATTCACCCGCTGGCGCTGGCCGCCGGATAATTCATGCGGGTAGCGCCGGGCGAATTGCGCCGGGGCCAGGCCAACCGCGGCCAGCAATTCCCGCGCCCTTTCGCGTGCTTCCGCAGCCGGCACACCATGAACCTGAGGGGCAAAGGCGATGCTGTCTTCAATCGGCAAGCGGGGATTCAAGGAGGCATAGGAATCCTGAAACACCATCTGAACCTGTCGGCGGTAGTCCTTCAGAGAAATCCCGCCGCCGAGATCATCGCGCCCAACGGGTTCACCATCAAAGATCATCTCGCCCGCGCCGGGGTCCAGCAGGCGCATCAGCAGTCGGGCGGTGGTGGATTTGCCGCAGCCGCTTTCGCCCACAATGCCCAAGGTTTCACCCTTGCGCACGCTGAGAGAGACACCGTCCACCGCGCGAACCTCCCCCATCTGGCGGCCAAACAGGCCGCCCCGGATGGGAAAATGCTTCACGAGGCCTCGGGTTTCGAGCAGAGGCTGAGCGGCGCCGCCGCGATCTGGGGCAGGAGGGGGCATTACCATGATCCTCGATAAGCAAACCCTATGCCGCCTGGAGAGGGCACCCGACCGGCGTTTGGGCGATTTTTCGCCCAAAACTTAGTCATAATGCCATTCGCTTTGCAAATTAACTTGGCCCGACTGGATGCCACGTTTCCTGGCGGCTGGGTTCCGCGTTACCATGCACCTTCTTCAGGAGGGCAGATCCCATGCGCGCCATATTTGTCATGATCAAATGCGAGATGGGCCAAGCATATCGCGTGGCGCGGGAAATGGCCGATGGCATTCCAGAGCTTTCGGAAATGCATTCCATTTCCGGCCAATATGATCTGCTCGGGAAGTTCTACTTGGAAGCGGATCGCGATATCGGGCTTTTCGTGGTGGAAACCATCCAAACCGTGCCCGGCGTGAAGGACACCTATACGCTGCAAACCTTCAACGCCTTTTCCGGGCGCGGGGGGTAAGGCACCACCGCGCCTTGCCGCTTCAATTCTGCGGCATGCCTTCCGGCACAATGGTGCGCACCAGGCTGGCATCGAGCGATTCATAGGCGTGGTAGCCAATCGTCTCATAAAGCTGGGCACGGGTTTGCATCCGCCCGGCCATGTTATGGGTGCCGCCATCGGTCTTGATCGCGCTGTATAAATCTTCCATGGCGCGGGCCGCGATGCGCAGATGGCTGACCGGCCAGATCACCATGGCGTAGCCCATTTGCTGGAATTCAGTGGCAGTAAAGAAAGGCGTGCGGCCAAATTCGGTCATATTCGCCAGCAGCTTCACGCCCGGCATGCGGGCTGCGAATTCGCGGAACATTTCAGCCGTGGTCAAGGCTTCGGGGAAAATCGCATCCGCACCTGCTTCCAGATAGCGCTTGGCGCGGGCAACGGCGGCATCCATGCCTTCATTCGCGACCGCATCGGTGCGCGCGATGATCACCAGATTGCGCCGCGCCTTGCGTGCAGCCGCGACCTTGGCCGACATTTCATCCACCGGGGCCAGTTTCTTGTCGTTCAAATGGCCGCATTTCTTGGGCAGCAACTGGTCTTCCAAATGCACCGCACCGGCCCCCGCTTCTTCAAAGCAGCGCACCATGTGCATGACATTCAAAGCCTCACCATAGCCAGTATCGCCATCCACCAGCACCGGCAGGCCGGAAGCGCGCACCACCTGGCGCACATGCCAAGAAACATCATCCACGGTGATCATGCCAAGATCGGGCAGGCCCATGGTGGCCGACATGGCAGCGCCCGACATATACAACGCCTCAAACCCCGCCTTTTTCGCGAGCAAGGCGGCAATGCCCAGATGCGCGCCCGGCATTTGCAGAATTTGCGGGCGGTCCAGCAGGCGGCGGAAGCGCACACCTGCGGGTTCATCGGGCAGATCATCGGCGATCACATAGGGCATAGCTTGTTCCTCAGAAGAAAATGAAGGTGACCAGAATGAAAAGCGGGATCAGAAACACCACGGCCCAGCCGCAATAGCCGAAGAAGGAGGGCATGCGTTCCCCCTGTTCTTCCACAATCGCCTTGACCATGAAATTCGGCGCATTCCCGATATAGGAATTGGCCCCCATGAAGACGGCGCCACAGGAAATCGCCGCCAGCGTCAACGCGCCCTGGGTCATGAGAAAGGCAGGATCGCCGCCGGCCAGGTTGAAGAACACCAGATAGGTCGGCGCATTATCCAGGAAGGAGGAAAGCGCCCCGGAAAGCCAGAAATAGACCCAAGGTATGGGCTCCCCATCCGCGCCGGAAGTCAGCGCCACAAGCGGTGCCGCAGCGCCCGCAGTGCCCGCGCGCAGAATGGCCAGCACCGGCGCCATGGTCACGAAAATGGCGGCGAAAAGCTTGGCAACTTCAGCAATGGCGCCCCAGGCGAAGCCATTATCATCACGCAATTGCCGCGGCGTGACCCACATGGAAATAGCGGCAATGCCAACAAACACAGCCACACCGACCAGCCGTTCGAGACCGATCTTTTCGCCAAACAGCGCCACATCGCCCGGGCGCCAATAGCCCTGCGCCAGCACCATCAGCACCACCGCGCCAATCAGCCAAAGGTTGGCATAGCCTTCGATGGAAAACCTCTCGCGCTTTTCGATGGCGGGTGGTGTCGGCTTTTCGCGCGCCCAGGCCCAGCTATCCAGCACATAATAAACCGCGAGCAGAAGCACCGCACAGAACAGGAATTCACTGAAAAGATGCGTCGTGGTCCAGAAGAAGGAAACGCCCTTCAGAAAGCCCAGATAAAGCGGAGGGTCGCCCAAAGGTGTCAGCGATCCGCCAATATTGCTGACCAGAAAAATGAAAAACACAAAGGTATGGGTCTTGCGCTGACGGAAGGCATTCGCACGCAGCACCGGGCGGATCAGCAGCATGGAAGCGCCGGTGGTGCCCATCACACTCGCGATCACAGTGCCGAAGGCGAGCAAAGCGGTATTGGTGGCCGGCGTGCCGATCAGCGTGCCCTTCAGCAGCACACCGCCGCCTGTCACATAAAGCGCCAGCAGCAGGGCGATGAAGGGGATGTATTCCTGCAACAGGATATGCCAAACCTCTGAGGCCGCAACGCCAAGCCCGAACACCACGGCAAAGGGCAGCACCAGCAGCAAAGCCCAACCAGCGGCGATCTTGCCGTAATGATGATGCCAGATCGGCCCCGCCAGCAGCGGCATCAGCGCGATGGAAAGCAGCAGCCCCGCAAAGGGCAGACCCCATGCCAGGCTCATCCCAGCACCCGAAACCCCGGCGGCTTCTGCCGGCAGGCTCAGCGCCAGGAACAGCATCAGGGCGAAGCGGGTCGCCTTCATGGGCCAGGGCCTCCCTCAAGACGTTCGGGCTTTCGCCCATGCAGACCGTGCTTGCCGGATGATCTGCCCCGCCACAAGGGCAGGGCAATCGCTTGAAATCATGAAGCCTGCATCCTGAGCAGCAGTGATGCCAGATACTCGTTATTCAGGGCGGCTTTCTTTCTTCTGACCTTTAGGCTGTGTGTGTCCTCTGCGTTGCGGATCATGTTCAAGGCCATGTG
>JADCGA010000013.1 GCA_020249265.1 Roseomonas sp. | reverse complement strand
TAGGCCGTGAAGGTCGCCCCACCCGCCTTCGCCAGGATCTTGGTGATCGCCGCTGTCAGCGACGTCTTGCCATGGTCCACATGCCCGATCGTCCCGATGTTGCAATGCGGCTTGTTCCGCTCAAATTTCGCTTTGGCCATGTTCGTGATTCCAGATCGGGGGTTGCTTACCAGCGGTAGTGACTGAAGGCCTTGTTGGCTTCAGCCATCCGGTGCGTGTCTTCGCGCTTCTTCACGGCAGAGCCGCGATTATTCGCCGCATCCATCAGCTCAGCCGACAGACGCTCTTCCATCGTATTCTCGCCACGCTTGCGCGCGCTTTCGATCAGCCAGCGGATCGCCAGCGCCTGGCGGCGTTCCGCACGGACTTCAACGGGAACCTGATAGGTGGCACCACCAACGCGGCGGCTGCGCACTTCCACGGCGGGCTTCACATTATCCATCGCTTCGTGGAACAGGCGCAGCGGGTCGCTATTGGGCCCACCCTTCTTCTTCAGCGTATCCATCGCCGCATAGACGATGGATTCGGCAACGCTCTTTTTCCCGTCATACATGAGGACATTCATGAAACGGCTGAGAACGATATCACCGAATTTCGGATCCGGCAGAACCTCGCGCTTTTCAGCGCGGTGACGACGAGACATGGTTCAGCCCCTCACTTCGGACGCTTCGCGCCGTAGAGCGAACGGCGCTTGCGGCGCTTGGCAATGCCCTGGGTATCGAGCACGCCGCGCAGGATGTGGTAGCGAACGCCCGGAAGATCCTTCACGCGGCCACCGCGGATGAGAACCACCGAGTGTTCCTGCAGATTGTGACCTTCGCCGGGAATATAGCTCACGACTTCAAAGCCATTCGTCAGGCGCACCTTCGCAACCTTGCGGAGCGCGGAGTTCGGCTTCTTCGGCGTGGTCGTGTAGACGCGCGTGCAGACGCCGCGCTTCTGCGGGCTGCCTTTCAGGGCCGGAACCTTGTTCCGGTCTGGCTTCGTCTCACGCCCTTGGGCGATGAGTTGGTTGATCGTCGGCATGACGCCCCTTCGTAACCATCCAAATGACCTTCAGCCCCGCCAAAAGGTATTGCCCGGTATGGCGCGTTAAAACGCACCCCCCGGGCTACCAATCGGCTGCCGGCCTCAGTCCCCAATGGGGACGGCGCCGGCGGCGCAGCTTTTGGTCCAAAAACGTCGAGCCCCGATCGGGGACTCGCTTAAGGAGGGGCCTTTTACGTCCCACCCCAGTTCAAGTCAAGCGCCGTTCACCTCTTGGAAGGGGATAATTCGTCCTGTTTCCACAGGGAACTTCACCCATTCCAACGTCACGGCCGGCCCAAAGCATCCTTATTCGGCCGCCTTTGGCTCCGGCAAAGCCGGCGAAGCAGCCGCCAGGCGACCACGATCGCGCTGCGCTGCCAGCGCCCGCAGGCGGTTCATCACGGAACCCGTGCCCGCCGGGATCAAGCGCCCGACAATCACGTTTTCCTTGAGGCCGGCCAGGTAATCCACCTTCCCCGCCGTGGCCGCTTCCGTCAGCACCCTGGTCGTTTCCTGGAAGGACGCGGCCGAGATGAAGGACTCCGTCTGCAAGGAGGCCTTGGTAATGCCCTGGAGCACCGGTTCGGCCACCGCCGGGCGTTCCTTGGCAGCGATCCGCTTCTCATTCTCGATTTCGAATTCGATGCGGTCCACCTGTTCACCGATCAGATAGGTGGTGTCGCCCGGATCGGTCACCTCCACCTTCTGCAACATCTGGCGGACGATCACTTCAATATGCTTGTCGTTGATCTTCACGCCCTGAAGCCGGTAGACCTCCTGAATCTGGTCCACCAGGTAATCGGCCAGCTTCTCGACGCCCAGCACCCGCAGAATGTCATGCGGGACGCGGGGGCCATCCACCAGCGGGTCACCCTGCTTCACGTAGTCGCCTTCCTGGACCGAGACGTGCTTGCCCTTGGGCACCAGGTATTCGCGCGGCACCGGCGGTTCATCACCCACCTGTTCCGGCACCACCAGGATGCGGCGCTTCGCCTTGTAGTCCTTACCGAATTCCACGCGGCCATCAATTTCGCTGATGATCGCATGATCCTTCGGCCGGCGCGCTTCGAACAATTCCGCCACGCGCGGCAGACCACCCGTAATGTCGCGCGTCTTGGAGCTTTCACGCGGCAGGCGCGCCAGCACGTCACCCGCGGCGACGGTGGCGTTGTTTTCCACCGAGAGAATCGTGCCCGGCGTCAGAAAGTAAATTGCTTCCGTGCCGTTTTCGCGCTTCACCACATTGCCGGCCTCATCACGCAGGATCAGGCGGGGGCGGAGATCAACGGCCTTGCCGGGCGCCTTGTATTCCACGACTTCGCGGAATGACAGGCCCGTCACTTCGTCCACACGGTCAACCTGCGTCACGTTTTCGATCAGGTCGGCGCATTCAACGCGGCCATTACGTTCCGTGATGATCGGCAGGGTGAAGGGGTCCCATTCAGCAAGCTTCTGCCCGCGTGTCACCTGCACCCCATCTTCCGCAATCAAACGCGCACCATAAGGCACGCGCTGGCGTGACCTTTCACGACCCTGCGCGTCATACAGCGCAATTTCGCAATTGCGGCTCATCACAATCGGCTGGTTTTGACTATTGGTCACCACCACGCGATTGAGGATCTTGATGGAACCTTCGGAAGCGGCTTCCACCGCGCTTTGTTCCGCACCACGCTGCGCGGCACCACCGATATGGAAGGTGCGCATCGTCAGCTGCGTGCCGGGTTCACCGATGGATTGCGCGGCGATCACGCCGACCGCCTCACCGATATTCACCGGCGTGCCACGCGCCAAGTCGCGGCCATAACAGAAGCCGCAAACGCCCTGCCGCGCATCGCAGGTCAGCACAGAGCGGATCTTCACCTGCTCAACGCCCGATTTTTCGATGCGCTCCGCCTGCACTTCGTCAATCAGGCTATTGCGCGTGACGATGATCTCACCCGTTTCCGGATCAGCCACATCTTCCTGCGCGGTACGGCCCAGGATGCGTTCGGACAGGGACGACACCACTTCCGCGCCATCCATCGCCGCACGCACGGAAAGCCCGCGCTCCGTGCCGCAATCCGGTTCCACAATGATGCAATCCTGCGCGACATCTACCAGGCGGCGCGTCAGATAGCCCGAATTGGCGGTCTTGAGCGCGGTATCCGCAAGGCCCTTACGCGCACCGTGGGTGGAGTTGAAATACTCCAGCACCGAGAGCCCTTCCTTGAAGTTGGCGATGATGGGCTGTTCGATGATTTCGCCCGAAGGCTTCGCCATCAGCCCGCGCATCCCGGCAAGCTGGCGCATCTGCGCGGGCGAACCACGCGCACCGGAATGGCTCATCATCCAAACACTATTGGTCGGCTTGCCGACTTCCTGACGCTGAATTTCCTTCATCATCGCGCCGGCCACTTCATCCGTGCAGCGCGACCAGGCATCAACCACCTTGTTGTAGCGTTCGCCGGCGGTGATCAGACCATCCAGATATTGCTGCTCGAATTCCTTGATCTCGGTCTTGGTGCGTTCGATCATGCCCTTCTTGTCGTCGGGCACCACCATGTCATTCTTGCCGAAGGAAATCCCCGCGCGCGCAGCGTGACGGAAGCCAAGCCCCATCAGACGGTCGGCGAAAATCACACTCTCCTTCTGGCCGCAATGGCGATACACGGCATCCATCACGTCAGAAATATTCTTCTTCGTAAGCTGACGGTTCACCAGCGCATAAGGCAATTGTGGATGGCTTGGCAGCAAATCCGCAATCATCATCCGCCCAGGCGTGGTCAGCACCGTCGCCGGGCCGCCATTTTCGGTCGCGATATCAACCCGCGCATGCACCGCGGAATGTGGCGCGATCAGCCCATTGGCCAGCGCCTGTTCAACCTCACGCAGGCCACGGAAAATCTGCGGACGGAATTTCAGCGCCTCGGTTTCCTCCGCGGTCAGGTTCTGGCCGCCCTTGGCGCCGGCGCTGTCGATCAGCGCGCGCACTTCCTCCACGCGCTTTTGCACAGCGCGGAATTCGGGCGTTTCCAAGCTCAGGTAATAGAGCCCCAACACAATATCCTGGCTCGGCACGATGATGGGCTTGCCATTCGCCGGGCTCAAGATGTTGTTGGTGGACATCATCAGGACGCGCGCTTCCAACTGCGCTTCCAGGCTGAGCGGCACATGCACCGCCATCTGGTCGCCATCGAAATCCGCATTGAAGGCGGTGCAAACCAGCGGGTGAAGCTGGATCGCCTTGCCTTCAATCAGCACCGGTTCAAACGCCTGAATGCCCAAGCGGTGAAGCGTCGGCGCGCGGTTCAGCAACACCGGGTGTTCGCGGATCACTTCTTCCAGAATATCCCACACTTCGGGACGTTCCTTTTCCACCATCCGCTTCGCGGCCTTGATGGTGGTGGCGTGACCGTATTTCTCCAGCTTCGAATAGATGAAGGGCTTGAACAGTTCCAACGCCATCTTCTTCGGCAGGCCGCATTGATGGAGCTTCAATTCCGGCCCCACCACAATCACCGAACGGCCCGAATAATCCACGCGCTTACCAAGAAGGTTCTGGCGGAAGCGCCCTTGCTTGCCCTTCAGCATATCGGAAAGCGACTTCAGCGGGCGCTTATTCGCCCCCGTGATGGCACGGCCACGCCGACCATTGTCGAACAGCGCATCCACCGATTCCTGCAGCATGCGCTTTTCATTGCGCACGATGATATCGGGCGCGCGCAATTCGATCAGCCGCTTCAGACGGTTATTGCGGTTGATGACGCGACGATAAAGATCATTCAGATCGGAAGTCGCAAAGCGCCCACCATCCAGCGGCACCAGCGGTCGGAGTTCAGGCGGAATGACCGGCACCACATCCAGGATCATCCATTGCGGATGCGCGCCTGATTCGCCAAAGGCTTCCATCAGCTTCAGCCGCTTCACCAGCTTCTTGCGCTTGGCTTCCGAGGTCGCTTCCTTCAGATCAGCCCGCAGGGTCACGGCTTCCTTCTGAAGCTCGATCCCGCCCAGCATCTGCTTCACGGCTTCCGCGCCAATGCCGACACTGAAGGAATCCTCACCGAATTCATCCAGCTTCGCCTGATACTGATCTTCATTCAGCAACTGACGCAGCTTGAGGTCCGTGAGGCCCGGTTCCAGCACCACATAGCTTTCGAAGTACAAAACCTTCTCCAGCTCCTTCAGCGTCATATCCACCATCAGCCCAACGCGCGACGGCAAGGACTTCAAGAACCAGATATGCGCCACAGGACTCGCCAGTTCGATATGGCCCATGCGTTCGCGCCGCACCTTGGCCAGCGTCACTTCCACGCCGCATTTTTCGCAAATGATACCGCGGAACTTCATCCGCTTATACTTGCCGCAAAGGCACTCATAATCCTTGATCGGGCCAAAGATCCGCGCGCAGAAAAGCCCATCCCGCTCCGGCTTGAAGGTGCGGTAATTGATGGTTTCCGGCTTCTTGATCTCGCCATAGGACCAGGACCGGATTTGCTCCGGGCTCGCCATGGTGATCTTGATCTGGTCAAAAGTGACGGCCTGACCCGTCTGACCCAGGATTTTCATAAGCTCGTTCATGCGGCCAACCTCTTGAGCGGGGCCGCCGCCACGAAGGCTTCGTGGCGGCTGAGCGGTGAGAGAATAAGACTAAGCTGATCCATCAGACCGGGCGGTTTTCCAGATCAACATTGAGACCAAGCGATTTCAGTTCCTTCACCAACACGTTGAAGGATTCCGGAATGCCAGCCTCAAAACTGTCCTGATCGCGCACGATGGCTTCATAGACCTTGGTGCGGCCCGAAACATCGTCCGATTTGACGGTGAGCATTTCCTGCAGCGTATAGGCAGCGCCATAGGCTTCCAGCGCCCAGACTTCCATTTCGCCGAAGCGCTGGCCGCCGAACTGCGCCTTACCACCCAGCGGCTGCTGGGTGACCAGGCTGTAAGGCCCAATGGAACGCGCGTGGATTTTGTCATCCACCAGGTGGTGCAGCTTCAGCATATAAATGTAGCCAACCGTCACCTTGCGTTCAAAACGCTCGCCCGAACGGCCATCATGCAGCCAAACCTGGCCAGAGGTATCAAGCCCGGCCTTTTCCAGCATGCCTTCAATATCGGCCATGCGCGCGCCATCGAACACCGGCGTCGCAATCGGAATACCCTTCTTCAGGTTCTCGCAAAGCTCCACCAACTGATCATCGGCCATGGGCGCGATATCGCGGGTGAAGACTTCCTCACCATAGATATCCTTAAGCTTCGCTTCCAATTCGCTGCGGCGCGCGCTGCGATGGCGATATTCATCCACCAATTCGCCGACCTGACGGCCGAGATTGGCGCAGGCCCAACCCAAATGGGTTTCCAGGATCTGCCCCACATTCATGCGCGAAGGCACGCCCAGCGGGTTCAGCACCAGATCAACCGAGGTACCATCTTCCAGGAAGGGCATGTCTTCAACCGGCACAACACGGCTGACCACACCCTTATTGCCATGGCGGCCGGCCATCTTATCACCCGGCTGAAGCTTGCGCTTCACCGCGATGAAGACCTTCACCATCTTCATCACGCCCGGCGGCAATTCGTCACCGCGCTGCACTTTTTCGACCTTGCTTTCGAAACGCTTTTGCAGCCTTTCAATCGCGGCATCGAATTCGCGCTTCATGGCTTCAATTTCGGCCATCGCGGCATCATCCGCCACCGAGATTTGCCGCCATGTCGCCTTGGCAAATTCATCCAGCACTTCATCAGTGATGACGGTGCCGGACTTGATTGGCTTGAAACCGCCGGTCGCCTTGCGGTTCAGCAGGCGTTCACGCAAGCGTGAATAGAAAGAACGCTCCTGGATCGCCTTTTCATCGTCGCGGTCCTTGGCCAAGCGTTCAATTTCTGAACGATCAATCGCCATGGCGCGCTCATCCTTGTCGATCCCCCGGCGGGAGAAGACGCGGACATCAACAATGGTCCCAGCCACGCCGGGCGGCAGCTTCAGCGATGTGTCACGCACATCGGAAGCCTTTTCGCCAAAAATGGCGCGCAGCAGCTTTTCTTCCGGCGTCATCGGGCTTTCGCCCTTGGGCGTCACCTTGCCCACCAGAATATCGCCCGGATTCACCTCGGCACCGATGTAGACAATGCCGGCTTCATCCAAATTGCGCAGCGCTTCTTCGCCCACATTCGGAATATCGCGGGTGATTTCTTCCTGGCCGAGCTTCGTGTCGCGCGCCATCACCTCAAATTCTTCGATATGGATCGAGGTGAACACATCATCGCGCGCGATGCGTTCGCTGATCAGGATCGAATCTTCGAAATTATAGCCATTCCAGGGCATGAAGGCGCACAACACATTGCGCCCCAGCGCCAATTCGCCAAGCTCGGTCGAAGGTCCATCGGCGATGATGTCGCCCACCTTCACCGCATCACCAACCTTCACCAGCGGGCGCTGGTTGATACAGGTGGATTGGTTGGACCGCATGTATTTGCGCAGCCGATAGATATCAACGCCGCTGGTGGTGCCATCGGCCGAAGTAGCGCGCACCACAATGCGCGCACCGTCAATCGAATCCACCACACCATCGCGGCGCGCAACAATCGTCGCACCTGAATCCCGCGCCACCGCGGCTTCCATGCCAGTGCCAACAAGCGGCGCATCGGCGCGGATCAGCGGCACCGCCTGACGCTGCATGTTGGAACCCATCAGCGCGCGGTTCGCGTCATCGTTTTCAAGGAAGGGGATCAGCGCCGCCGCAACCGAGACAAGCTGCTTGGGCGAGACGTCAATCGCCGTCACTTCTTCCGGCTTCACCAGGCGGAAATCGCCACCCTGACGGACCGAGACCAATTCATCCTTGAAGCGGCCATCCGTATCCACATTGGCATCGGCCTGCGCGACGATCAGCCGTTCTTCTTCCATCGCGGACAGATAGCGGGAATCACCCACAATCTGCCCATCCTTCACCAGGCGATACGGCGTTTCGATGAAGCCGTATTTATTCACCTTGGCAAAGGTCGCGAGTGAATTGATCAGGCCGATATTCGGCCCTTCCGGCGTTTCAATCGGGCAGATGCGTCCGTAATGCGTCGGGTGAACGTCGCGCACTTCAAAGCCGGCACGTTCACGCGTCAGACCACCCGGGCCAAGCGCCGAAAGGCGGCGCTTATGCGTCACCTCGGAAAGCGGGTTGGTCTGGTCCATGAACTGCGAAAGCTGCGACGAACCAAAGAATTCCCGTACCGCCGCAGCCGCCGGCTTCGCATTGATCAGGTCATGCGGCATGACGGTGTCAATATCCACCGACCCCATGCGTTCCTTGATCGCGCGTTCCATGCGCAGCAAGCCAACGCGATATTGATTTTCCATCAACTCGCCAACCGACCGCACGCGGCGATTGCCGAGGTTGTCAATATCATCAATCTGCCCGCGCCCATCCTTCAGGTCGAGCAGCACGCGCAGCGTCGCCACAATATCCTGCTTACGCAGAATACGCACATAATCCGGCACTTCTTCCAGCGAAAAGCCCAGGCGCATATTCATCTTCACGCGCCCGACCGTGGAAAGATCATAGCGTTCCATGTCGAAGAACAGGCCGCGGAATAGCGCCTCAGCCGTCTCAGGCGTCGGCGGTTCGCCCGGACGCATCACGCGATAGATATCCATCAGCGCTTCGTCGCGGTTGGAATTCTTGTCCACCGCCAGCGTATTGCGCATCCAGGGGCCGACCGCCTGATCAATGGAGAGTGTCGGCAGGCGATTAAGCCCGATTTCCTCGATCAGGTTGAGCTTCGGCTCAGTCAATTCCTCACCGGCTTCGGCCCAGATTTCCCCGGTTTCCATATTCACCAGGTCTTCCGCCACAAAGCGGCCGAGCAATTCAGCGCGGCTGACGAGTACTTCCGTCGTGCCCGCTTCGGCGATTTTGCGCGCCAGGCGCGGCGTCAGCTTCGCATCCTTTTCGGCGACCACTTCGCCGGTGCGCGCATCCACGAGCGCTTCCGCAAGCTTCACGCCACGGAAGGAATCGGGATCAAAAGTGCGCGACCAGCCCTTGAGGCCGCGCGCAAAAACCACCTGACCATAGAAGGAATTCAGGATTTCCTCGGCATCCATGCCGCGGATTTCGTGCAGTTCCAGCGGCGTTTCGCTGCCAGCGCGCTTCATTTCAGTCGTCGCGCTATCCAGCGCGTAAAGCAGCGTGGTGACCGGCAGCTTGCGCTTGCGGTCAATGCGGACATAGCAAATGTCCTTGGCGTCGAATTCAAAATCAAGCCAGGAACCACGATAAGGGATCACCCGTGCGGCAAACAGATACTTGCCACTGGAATGCGTCTTGCCGCGGTCATGGTCAAAAAACACGCCCGGGCTGCGATGCATTTGCGATACAATGACACGTTCCGTACCATTGATGATGAAGGTGCCGTTATCGGTCATGAGCGGCATATCGCCCATATAGACATCCTGTTCCTTGATGTCGCGCACCGTGCGGCTGCCGGTTTCCTCATCCACATCCCAAACGATCAAGCGCAGCCGCACCTTGAGCGGCGCAGCGTAATTCAGCCCGCGCTGGATGCATTCCTCAACATCATATTTCGGATCTTCGAGTTCGTATTGCACGAACTCCAGGCGGCCACGCCCGGCGAAATCATCAATCGGAAAGACCGAACGGAATACTTCCTGCAAACCCGTGACGGTGCGCGAATCCGGAAGCACTTCCATTTGCAGGAAGCTTTCATAGGATGCGCGCTGCACATCAATAAGGTTCGGCATCGGCGCCACTTCTGGCAAACGCCCGAAGCTCTTGCGGATCCGCTTACGCCCGGTGAAAGACTGGGTGATCGCGTTCATGCCTGTCCTGCTCTTCTCTATTTATCCTGCCGGCCTACCCTGCCGGCCCGGGTTACCCGCTGAACGCCTCCCCGGTCCGGGACCGGAGAAACGCGGGCACGGGCGGAACCTGACCCCTTTTCAGGGAGGTTCCACCCGCGCCCAATGTTTTTCGTCCGGCCCCGGCAGCGGATGCCCAGGGCCGGCCCGAAGTCTTACTTCACTTCGACCGTGGCGCCGTTTTCTTCCAGCACCTTCTTGATCTTGTCAGCTTCGTCCTTCGACACGCCTTCCTTCACAGTCTTCGGCGCGCCTTCAACCAGGTCCTTCGCTTCCTTCAGGCCAAGGCCCGTAATGGTGCGAATTTCCTTGATGACATTGATCTTCTTGTCGCCACCGGCGGCCAGAATGACCGTGAATTCCGTCTGCGCTTCAGCAGCCGGGGCAGCGGCAGCAGCCGGCGCAGCGGCCACGGCCACCGGCGCGGCGGCGGAAACGCCCCACTTTTCTTCAAGCATCTTGGAAAGCTCGGCAGCTTCCAGAACGGTCAGGGCGGACAGCTCGTCCACCAGCTTCGCGAGATCAGCCATGTCTTTGTACTCCTTGATCTAGTATCTTGGTTTGGTTCTTGCAACTCCCCCAGGGCGGCATGCCTCCGGGGGCTAATCCGGGCCTCAGGCCGCGTCCTTCTTGGCGTATGCCGCCAACACTCGCGCCACCTGCCCACCAGGGGCCTGAAGCACGCCCGCAATCCGCGTCGCCGGGGTCTGGATAAGACCCACAAGCTGCGCGCGCAGCGTCTCCAGGGACGGCAGCTCGGCCAGAGCCTTCACGCCATCGGCGCTCAGCGTCTGGGTTCCAAGAGCACCGCCCAGGACAACAAACTTATCGTTTGTTTTGGCGAACTCCACGGCGGTTTTCGCGACAGCCACAGGGTCTACTGACCACGCAAGCGCGGTCGGACCCTTCAGCAATGGCGAGATGCCTTGGAAGCGGGTGCCTTCGAGGGCGCGGGTGGCCAAGCGGTTCTTCGCGACCTTATACGAAGCCCCAGCCGCGCGCATCTTACGCCTGAGTTCACTCACAGCCGTGACAGTCAGCCCGTCATTGCGGGCAACCAGCACGAAGGAGGTCTCGGCGAAGATCGTGGCGAGGGATTCGACGAATTCGCGCTTCTCCGATCTTTCCACTCTACGTCTCCGTCGGTGACTAGGGCCTTTTGGAAGGGCTCCAGCCGGGTTCACTCGGGGGCCAGCACCGGTATGGCACCAACCCCGGTTCGCCTGTCAGTCCGGAACGCCAAACCAAGCCAAACCAGGGACTTACCCTGGGAGGTCTCTGCTTGAGCACCCCGTCTATCCCCTGCGAGCCCGAGGGCCCTTTATTGTCCCGAAGAACAACAGGAGGTCTCCGACAGGTTCGGAAATGGCCAAAGGCCATCCCCTGCCCGCTTGGCCCTGAAAGGACCAAGCGAATTCAATGCACGGCCAAGGGCCGCGCAAAAACCTTAATTGGCCGAAGCCGAAAGGCTGGTCACATCCACCTTCACGCCGGGGCCCATGGTGGAGGAAACCGCCACCTTCTTCACATAGGTCCCCTTGGCGCCGGTCGGGCGGGCGCGCTGGATCGCTTCCACGAAGGCGCGGGCATTTTCAACCAGTTGCGCCTCTCCGAAGGAAGCCTTGCCGATGCCGGCATGCACAATCCCGGCCTTCTCGGCACGGAATTCCACCTGACCAGCCTTGGCAGCAGTAACCGCACCCTTAACATCCATGGTCACAGTGCCAAGCTTCGGGTTCGGCATCAGGCCGCGGGGGCCAAGCACCTTACCAAGCTTGCCCACAAGGCCCATCATGTCAGGCGTCGCGATGCAGCGATCAAACTCGATCTTGCCTTCCTGCACCAGGGCAGCCAGGTCGTCTGCACCCACCACATCCGCGCCGGCGGCCTTGGCTTCATCAGCCTTAGCACCACGGGCAAAGACACCAATACGCACGGTCTTGCCGGTGCCATGGGGCAGGCCCACCACGCCGCGCACCATCTGGTCCGCATGGCGGGGGTCAATGCCAAGATTCATCGAAATTTCGATGGTTTCGTCAAATTTCGCCTTGGCGGCGCCGCGGGCGAGCTTTACCGCCTCAGCCAGCGCATAGGTCTTTTCACGGTCAAAACCCGTATAGGCCGCCTTCAGGCGCTTACCGCGCTGTGCCATGATCTTAGCCCTCCACCACGGTTAGGCCCATGGCACGGGCGGAACCCGCAAGCATGCGCACGGCAGCGTCAACGTCATTGGCGTTCATGTGCTGCATCTTCACCTTGGCGATTTCGACAAGCTGAGACTTGGTCACGCGGCCAATCGGCGCGGCCTTGCCCGGCGCGGTTGAGCCCTTGTCGAGCTTCGCGGCCTTCAGCAGGAAGTAGGTATTGGGGGGCGTCTTGGTGATGAAGGAAAAGGTGCGGTCCGAATAGGCAGTGATGACCACGGGCGTCGGCGTGCCCGGTTCCATCTGCTGCGTCGCCGCGTTGAATTCCTTCACGAATTGCATGATGTTCAGGCCACGCTGACCAAGCGCGGGACCCACGGGCGGCGAGGGATTCGCCTTGCCAGCCGGGATCTGCAGCTTGATATAGCCTGCGATCTTCTTCGCCACTGTCTAAATCCTCTCTCGTAAAACCGAGAGGCCCGCGGTGCATGCGACCCGAAAAAGGTCTCCCGCGTTCCCCAAAACGCCAAACAGCCCCTGGATTGCTCCCGGGGCCACGCAGCGGAAGGGGGCGTTTAGGGGGTGTGCGCGGGCGCGTCAAGCGGGTTTCCATCTGGTCTTTTATACGGGCTATGCCCATAAAGGGGCATGCCCGCTCAAGCCTGGATTGTCGTCATCGCCGCCGCTGCCTCGGTCTCCTTAGCGCTTGGGGCGCGGCAGACTTTTGGGCTATTCTTGCTCCCGCTGGGGGCGGAACACGCCATCCCCGCCTTTGCCTATGGCGCGGCTGTGGCGCTGCATAACTTGCTTTGGGGCGTGGGGCAGCCGCTGGCCGGGGCTTTGGCGGATAAGAGCGGCGCGGGCCGCGTGGCTTTGGGGGGTGCGGTCATTTACGCCATTGGGCTGATCCTGCCCGCGATCTGGCCCAGCACAACAAGCCTGATCATCGGGATTGGCGTTTGCACCGCGCTTGGCGTGGCGGCGGCGGGGTCTGGCACCGTGCTGGGCGCGGTCGCCCGCGCCGTACCGGAAAACCGCCGGGGCGATGCTTTGGGGCTGGCCTCTGCCGGCGGGTCCATTGGCCAGGCGGCCATGATCCCCTTCGTGCAATGGGGGATTACGGATCACGGCACCTCCGGCGCTTTTCTGATGCTGGCGGCAACCATGGCGTTGATGATCTTTGTCGCCCCCCGGCTGGAATGGGCGCCGCCCGGCCCCAGCACCGGGCGCCCGACCGGGCTTGCTGGCTTGCCGGCGCTGGCGAAGCGCGCCTTGGCCGAGCGGGATTTCGCGCTGCTGACGCTTGGCTTCTTCGCCTGCGGCTTTCAATTGGCGTTTTTGACGACGCATCTGCCGGCGCATCTTGCGCTTTGCGGCCTGCCGGCGGGGCTTGGCGTGACGGCGCTGATGCTGGTGGGGCTGTTCAATATCCCGGGATCATGGCTCTGCGGGCGGATCGGCAATAGCATCCGCCCGGAAGTGGCTCTGGGCGGGATCTACATGGTCCGCACGATTGCGATTGCGATCTTCGCCAATGTTACGCCCACCGAATGGGGAACGCTGGTTTTTGCGGCCGTGATGGGTTTCATCTGGCTCGGCACCGTTCCCTTGACCTCGGCCGCGATTGCGCGGCGTTTTGGCGTGGCCGATCTGGGCGCGCTTTACGGCATTTGCTTCTTCTCTCACCAACTGGGCGGCTTTCTGGGGGCGGGGGCCGGCGCCTGGGTGGTGGACGCTACGGGCAGCTATGCCGCGTTCTGGCCGGTGATGCTGGTGGTGGGCGTGATTGCTGCGGTGGCCAATTGGATCACGCGGCCGATGAAGACGGCGGCGGCGTAAGGGTTGCTAAGCCAGATTTGGACTGGATCCGACTCGAGTGCAAATGAAATGATCTACCATGTCCACGATTCATCTGGTCCCCGAAGATTTGCGCTCACGCTATTACGTAAAGGAATGGCGTAACGCGACGGGCATATTGACCACCGCGCATCCTGGCCCATGGCAAGACATCATCGAGGTCCTTCGCGGCTTCACGCTGCTGCGAAGCGAAATCGAAGTGTCGGGGGGCAATCGCTCGTTGATTTCACGCCGGATAGATGGCGCCTTTTATGGCAAAGGATGGGTGGAAAAGGATTTCAAGACCGCCTTTGTGATTGACCAACGCGAGATCCAAAGCCCAACGCACGCCGTGGATTGCTTCCGCGACGGGGTGGCGCTGGAAGTGGAATGGAATAACAAGGACCCCTTCTTCGACCGTGACTTGAACAATTTCAGGCTGCTTTTCGAATTGCGCGCGATTGATGTGGGCATCATCATTACGCGCGCGGCGGAATTGCAGAACATATTTAAAAAATTGGGAAAAGGAGCGTCCTACGGCGCAGCCACGACGCATCATGAAAAACTCTGGCCAAAAATTGAAGGTGGCGGCGGGGGCGGTTGCCCTGTCCTGACATTTGCCATCACTCCGGCGCTTTATGTTGACGATGGGGATGAAGCCGTTTCCAAGGCTAAGGCGGCGCAGGCTGAGGCCCGTAGGAAAGGCTTGCCGGGCGCAGTTGATGATGAGGAAGAGGGACGCTGAGAAGCCTTGTAATCAATGACAAGTAGAAACGGGTTCATGCGACCCGGTGAATGAACAAGATCAAGGAAGGCGCAGGCGTAGTTGTTCCGATGCGCTGTTATGTTGGTAAGTAGGCCACGAAGGCTCATAGGCGGCCGCCTGATCGCCCCAGCTTACCCAGCCGTCTCGCCCACCTCGGGCAAAGAGCTCAAGGCGCGGTCCCGGTGAACAAGCCTCCATGACGGGGAAAATCTCATCAGGCTTACGCGAGTGTTCCCGCTTACGTGTACCCAAGTAATTGACCTGCTTTCGGCCAGGCGCGAGGGTTCGGGCATTTTTCCCCCGAACACCAAACAGCAGAATTTCGGTCACGTTACGGAAATAAAAGCCGACCCCTCGGCCATCACTGCCACCATCCTTACGCAACTTGTGCCAAATGATATTGGACTTGTAGGAGAAACCCCAGGCCTTCATCACCATCAGGCCTTCAGGCAATAAGGCGTTGGGAACCCAGAGATAAAGATGCGCAGTCTCGGCAGCCGCTTCCGCGACAGGTAAAGCACAGATATCGCCAAGGTTCATCGTGGCATAGCGATTAAGCCGCCTGTGGCCAGGGGCGACCTTCCCGGTCGCGTTCTGGAACTGCCACGGGGGATCAGCAAGAATGGTGGCGAATTTTCGCCCCCCCAGAAACCGTCGAAGCTCTGCGCTAGCGTCCTGCGCTGGGGGAGGGGTCAAACCATCAGGCATGGATATATGAAACCACACTTTGTACCGATTCTCCACCCCGTTTTGCCCGCCTGGTTGTCCCTCTGCTCCGGCTGGGCTAAGCCACCGCTCCCCGGCGCTCTGCCGCGCCCTTTCTTGAGCCAGGCCCGAACACCATGCCCATCATGCCCGATAGCTGGATCCGCACCATGGCGGCAGAACACGGCATGATCGAACCCTTCGTGGAAGCGCAGCGCCGGGAAGGGGTGATTTCCTACGGCCTGTCATCCTATGGCTATGACGCCCGCGCGGCGGATGAATTCAAGATTTTCACCAATGTTGACAATGCCATTGTGGACCCCAAGGCGTTTTCCGAAGATGGCTTTGTCACCCGCAAGGGGCCGGTTTGCATTATCCCGCCCAATTCCTTCGTGCTGACCCATACGGTCGAATACTTCCGCATCCCGCGCGATATTCTGGTGATCTGCCTTGGCAAATCCACCTATGCGCGCTGCGGGCTGATTGTGAATGTCACACCGCTGGAACCCGAATGGGAAGGCCAGGTCACCATCGAAATCAGCAATACCACGCCCCTGCCGGCCAAGGTCTATGCCAATGAAGGCGTCTGCCAATTCCTGTTCCTGAAGGGCGATACCCCGCCCGAGGTCAGCTACGCAGACCGTCGCGGCAAATATATGGGCCAGCGTGGCGTCGCGCTGCCGAAACTCTGATGGACCGTATTCTCATCCGCGGCGGGCGGGTGCTCTCAGGCAGCATCCCCATCTCCGGCGCCAAGAATGCTGCCCTGCCCCTGATGGCGGCGGGCTTGCTTTCTGATGGCCCGCTCACGCTCACCAATGCGCCTGATCTGGCGGATGTCGCTACCATGGCCGGGCTGCTCGGCCATCACGGGCTAACTGTTTCACGTGACACAAACGCGCGCAGCATCACCATCACCGGCACCGCCACCGATTTGGAAGCGCCTTACGATTTGGTGCGCAAGATGCGCGCTTCGGTCCTTGTGCTTGGCCCCTTGCTCGCGCGCCACAGCCGCGCGCGCGTTAGCCTGCCCGGCGGCTGCGCCATCGGCACGCGCCCGGTTGATCTACACCTCAAAGCCCTTGAGCAGATGGGGGCGGAGATTGAGATTACCGCCGGCTATATTGAAGCCCGCGCGCCAGGTGGTCTGAAGGGTGCGCGCATCATCTTCCCGCAGGTTTCAGTTGGCGCCACGGAAAACATCCTGATGGCGGCGGCTTTGGCAAGCGGGCAGAGCGAGATTTTGAACGCGGCACGAGAGCCTGAAATCACTGACCTCGCCGCCTGCCTGATGCGTATGGGGGCGCGGATTGAAGGCATCGGCACGGATCGCCTGCTGGTGGAAGGGGTGGCAAGCCTTGGCGCCGCGACGCATCCCATCATCGCGGATAGGATCGAAGCCGGCACCTTTGCTTGTGCCGCCGCCATCACTGGCGGGTCCTTGCTGCTGCAAGGGGCGCGCTTGGATCATTTGGGCGCGGTCACGCGCACGCTGCGTGAAGCCGGCGTGGATGTCGCGGAAGAAGAAGGCGGGCTTCGCGTCACACGCAGCAATGGCCTGCGCGGCGCGGATGTGATGACTGAACCCTTCCCAGGCTTTGCCACGGATATGCAGGCGCAATTCATGGCGCTGATGTGCGTGGCCGAAGGCGCTTCCATGATCACGGAAACCATTTTCGAAAACCGCTTCATGCATGTGCCGGAACTCTCGCGCATGGGCGCGCGTATCAATTTCCACGGCGCTTCCGCCATTGTGCGCGGCGTGGAAAAGCTCTCCGGCGCGCCGGTGATGGCGACTGATTTACGGGCCTCGGTCTCCCTTATCCTTGCGGGCCTTGCCGCCGAGGGTGAAACTATCGTCAACCGCGTCTATCACCTCGATCGCGGCTATGAACGGGTGGAAGCGAAACTCGCGGCGGTTGGCGCCGATATTGAAAGACTGGCGGGCAGGTAGTCATGGATATCCCGATCCCCAATGCGCGGAATGGCGCACCGGCTGAAACCGAAGCGCCGCTGGTGATTGCGCTTCCCAAGGGGCGCATCCTGAAAGAACTCCATCCTGTTCTTGCCCGCGCCGGCCTGATCCCAGCCGAGGATTACGCGGATGAGGATAGCCGGCGGCTGAGATTCCCGACCAATGACCCCACAGTGGATGTCATTCGCGTGCGCCCCTTCGATGTCGCGACTTTCGTGGCGCATCGCGCAGCGGCGATTGGCGTTTGCGGCGCCGATGTGCTGATGGAATTCGATTATCCGGAAATCTATGCCCCGCTTGATTTGGGCATTGGCCGCTGCCGGGTTTCGATTGCCGAACCGGTGAATGCCGCGCCGGATGATCCGCGCCGCTGGTCACGCATCACGGTCGCCACCAAATACCCGAATATCGCGCAGCGCCATTTCGCCGCGCGCGGCGTGCAGGCGGAAATCGTGCATCTGAATGGCGCGATGGAACTGGCGCCTTCCATGGGGCTCGCCAAGCTGATTGTGGATCTGGTGCAAACGGGTTCCACCCTGAAGGCCAATGGCCTGAAGGAAGCTGAGGTGATTGCCCATGTCACCTCCAAACTCATCGTCAACCGCACCGCCTTGAAAACCCAGCCCGAGGCGATTGGCGCCTGGATTGCGCGCTTCCGTGCTGCTTTGGAAGCCACGGCATGAAGCGCCTTGATACGCGCGACGCAGGCTTTGAAGCCGCCTTCACCGCACTATTGGATGACACCCGCGAAACCACGCAAAAGGTTGATGGCGTGGTAGCCGGCATCATCGCCGATATCCGCGCGCGCGGTGATGCGGCCTTGGTTGATTACACTTCCCGCTTTGACCGTTGGCAGCCCGCCAATGCTGCCGCGCTGCGCGTCACGCCCGCCGAAATTGAAGCGGCGGATGCGACCATCGCTCCAGATCTCCGCGCTGCGCTCAACCTGGCGGCGGAACGCATTGAAACCTTCCACCGCGCGCAATTGCCGCAGGATTTGGTGATGCGCGATGCGGCGGGGCTGACGCTTGGGCTGCGCTGGGGACCGGTGGATGCGGTGGGCATTTACGTCCCCGGCGGCAAGGCGGCTTATCCGTCTTCCGTGCTGATGAATGCGCTGCCGGCACGCGCCGCCGGCGTGCCGCGCATCGCCATGGCGGTGCCAACACCCGATGGCGCGCTCAATCCCTTGGTGCTCGCCGCGGCGAAACGCGCCGGCGTGACGGAGATTTACCGCATTGGCGGGGCCCAAGCCGTCGCAGCGCTGGCCTGGGGCACGGGCAGCATCGCGCCGGTGGATCGGATTGTGGGCCCCGGCAATGCCTATGTCGCGGAAGCCAAGCGCCAGGTCTTTGGCCGCGTTGGTATTGATTCCATCGCCGGGCCTTCGGAAGTGGTGGTGATTGCCGATGCCGCCAATGATCCCGCCCATGTGGCGATGGATTTGCTGGCCCAGGCCGAACATGATGAAAGCGCGCAATCCATCCTGATCACGCCCGATGCGGCGCTGGCCGATGCTGTGGCGCAGGCAGTGGAACATGCGCTGAAAACCCTGCCGCGCGCTGCGATTGCCGGGGAAAGCTGGGCGCGGCATGGTGCGGTTATTCTGGTGCGCGATCTTGCAGAAGCGGCGGCGCTCACCAATCGTCTCGCGCCCGAGCATCTGCAATTGATGGTGGATGATCCGCGCGGTTTGCTGGCACAGATCCGCCATGTTGGCGCGGCGTTTCTGGGCCGCTTTTGCCCGGAAGCCGTTGGCGATTACATCGCAGGCCCGAACCATGTGCTGCCCACAGGCCGCACCGCGCGCTTTGCCTCCGGGCTTTCGAGTTTCGATTTCCTGAAGCGCACAAGCTGGGTGGAAGCGGATGGCGCGGCACTCGCGCAGATCGGCCCGGCAGCAGTGGCTTTGGCGGAAGCTGAAGGGCTGCAAGCTCATGGGCGGAGCATCAGAATCCGCCTGAACTGATCAAGAAAAAAGGCCGGGACCATGATCAAAAAACGCGACTTGCTTGCCGGTTTGGCTTTGCTGCCTTTGGCAGCGCCCGCACTGGCGCAGGAATACCCCTCTCGCCCCATTCGCCTGCTGGTGGGCTTCGCCGCAGGCGGCTCCACCGATGTCTTTGCGCGCGCCATTGCGCCACGCATGCAGGCATTGCTCGGCCAGCCTGTCGTGATCGAAAACCGTCCAGGTGCGGGCGGCAATATCGCAACTGAAGCGACCGCGCGTAGCGCGCCGGATGGCTATACGCTGCTGCTCGGCACCATCGGGCCGCTTGCCATCAACCCCACGCTTTACGGCAATCTGCCCTTCGATCCCTTGAAGGATCTGACGCCAGTTTCGCTGATCGGCGAGGTGCCCAATGTGCTGGCCGTGCCGGTGGATCGGCCCTTTCGCAGCGTTGCGGATATCATCGCCGCCGCCAAAGCACGGCCCGAGGCGTTGAATTTTGGCTCCTCCGGCATTGGCTCAGCGGGGCATTTGGCCGCCGAACAACTCAATCTGATGGCCGGTATTCGCACCACCCATGTGCCCTATCGCGGCGGTGGCGCGCTTTTGCCGGAATTGGTCGCGGGGCGCGTGGACTATGCTTTCACCACGGCGCTCAATGGGATTCCGCAAGCGGAGGCAGGGAAGCTCCGTATTCTCGGCGTGCCCAATGGCAAGCGCGTGCCGTTGCTACCCGATATTCCCACCATCGCGGAAAGCGGCCTGCCTGGTTTTGATGGCGTGGATTGGGCCGCGATGATGGCCCCGCCCAACCTGCCAGCACCAATCCTGGCGAAGCTCAATGGCGCAATGCAAAGTGTCTTGAAGGAACCGGAATTGGTCGCTGCCATGGCCGCGCGCCGGCTGGTGCTGGAAGCTTCCACCCCTGAGGCGCTGGCGGAATTCCTGCGGCGGGAAACCGCACGCTGGGCGCCCGTGGTGCGCGCTTCCGGCGCGCGCCCCGACTAACGCCTTCAGCCCTTCACACAAAAACCTTCGTCTTCCACAGCGCGCACCAGTTCAGCACGCGGCAGGGAAGTTGCGGCGACCACGCGTTTGGAGGCCAAATCCACATTCACTTTCGCTGCCTGATCCAGCGCCTGAATGGCATTGGTCACGGCGCGGATGCAATGGCCGCAACTCATGCCTTCCACTTGCAGCGTGATGGGTTCAGCCATTTCAACGTTCCTTTCCAGCCAATTCTTCCAAAATCGGGCAATCCGGCCGCGCGTCACCATGGCAATGCTCGGCCAAATGGCGCAGGCTTTCCGCCATGGCACTGAGCGATTTAGCCTTGGCTTCAAGGGCCGCGACATGATCCAGCGCAAGACGCTTCACTTCACCACTCGCCCTTGCGCGATTGCGCCACAGATCAAGCAGGCGCTTCACATTCTGCAACGGAAAGCCAAGATCACGCGCATGGCGAATGAAGCGTAATTCCACGACATCCGCCTGTGAATACACACGATAGTGATTGGCGCCGCGCCCGGCAGCGATCAAGCCAATCGCCTCATAATGACGGATCATCTTGGCCGAGATGCCAGACGCCCGGGCGGCTTCGCCGATATTCATGACTGAGGCCGCCAGCGGGAAAGCAATAGCGCATTCGTCAGCACGCTGACACTTGAAGCCGCCATCGCAGCGCCGGCAATGGGCGGAGACAGCAAGCCAAATGCTGCCAGCGGCACACCAAGCAGATTATAGCCAAAGGCCCAAAACAGATTCTGCCTGATCTTGCGCAAGGTCAGCCGCGTGATCTCCAGAGTCGCCGGCACCAGCGCGGGATCACCGCGCAGCAGCGTCACACCCGCGGATTGAATGGCCACATCGGTGCCCGTTCCCATGGCAATGCCAAGATCGGCCTGGGCAAGCGCGGGGGCATCATTCACGCCATCACCCACCATCGCCACAACCTCACCCGCCTGTTGCCAGGCGCTAATGCGCGCGGCCTTGCCATCGGGCAAAACCTCGGCGGCAACATCGGTAATGCCAAGCGGCGTCGCGACAGCAAGGGCAGCAGCGCGGGCATCTCCGCTGATCATGGCGGGCTTCACGCCAAGCGCGGCCAGCCCAGCGACCGCCGCTGCCGCACCCGCACGCGGCGCATCTTCAAACCGAAACAGCGCGCGGGCTTCGTTGCCTTCGATCAGCCAAGACAGGCTTTGCCCCGCCGCCTCGCCCGCCGCCGCCGCATCGGCCAAGGCGCCCTGTACCGCGCCGGCTTCCTGCAACAGCCTGGAAGAACCAAGGGCATAACGCCGCCCACCGACAACACCTTGAACACCTCGGCCGGGCAAGGCGCGAAAATCCTCGGCGGGCGGGGTGGCACCCGCTTCGGCCAAAACCGCGCGCGCCAAAGGATGCTCACTGCCCGCTTGCAAGGCGGCGGCAATCGAAAGCGCCTCCGCCCGCGTCATCCCTGGTGCCGTATCCAATGCCGCCAGCCTGGGTCGCCCTTCCGTCAGCGTGCCGGTCTTGTCAAAGGCAACCAGGGTGATGTGCCCGGCGCGTTCAATCGCCTCCGCATCGCGCAGCAATATGCCCGCACGCGCCGCCGCCCCGGTGCCCGCCATGATGGCCGCGGGCGTCGCGAGGCCAAGCGCGCAGGGGCAGGCAATCACCAGCACGGAAACGGCATGGATCAGCGCGGCCTCAAACCCCGCACCGGAGAGCAACCAACCGATCAAGGTTGCTAGCGCGAGCCCAAGCACCACGGGAACAAAGACCGCACTCACCCGGTCCACCAGCTTTTGCACCGGCGCCCGAGACGCCTGCGCCGCCGCGACCAACTGCGCCACACGCGCAAGCGTGGTATCGCCCCCCACTGCAACTGCTTCGATCACCAGCCGCCCATCCAACGCCATGGTGCCGGTTGAAACGCGCGCGCCTTCTTCCTTTTCCACCGCGCGGCTTTCGCCGGTCAGCGCGCTTTCATCCACGCCGGCGCGGCCCTGCCGCACCAGCCCATCCACCGGAATACGCTCACCGGGGCGGACCACCACCAGATCGCCGATGGAAAGCAAGGCGGCCGGCACCTCATGCTCCTCACCCGCTTCCAACCGCCGCGCCTGACGTGGGCTGAGATCAAGCAGAGCGCGGATCGCGGCCCCGGTGGCGCGCTTGGCGCGCGCTTCCAGATATTTGCCGAACAGCACGAAGAAAATCACCACCGCCGCAGCTTCGAAGTAAAGATGCGGCGTGCCGTGATGCGCCGGCGCGGTCAGCAATAGCCAGGTGGAAAGCGCCCAGGCCGCGCCGGTACCAAGGGCGACCAACACATCCATATTGGCCGTACCCGCACGCAAAGCCTTGAAGCCTGCGCGCCAAAACCGCGCGCCGAGCCAGAACTCAACGAAACTCGCCAAGCCGAATTGCGCCCAGCCGCTCGGCATCCAATCCTGGCCGAAGCCCATGCCGATCATGCCAATCAGAAAAGGTGCGGAGAATATCCCGGCCAGCACCACATCGCGCCGTTCACCCGCCAGCGCCCGGGCGGCGGCTTCTTCCCCTGCATCAGCCGTGCTGCCGCGCAATTCATAGCCGGCCGCTTCCACCGCCACGCGCAATGCCGCTTCCGAAACGCCGCCAATTGCCAGCACATGCGCCTGTTCAGATGCGGCATTGACGCTGGCTTCCAGTACGCCCGGCACGGCGCGCAGAGCTTTCTCAACCCGCGCCGCGCAGGTCGCGCAGGTCATCCCGCCAATGGCAAGATCAAAGCGCGCGGCTGCCACGCCATAGCCGGCGCCCTCAACCGCCTGTTTCAGGGCAGCGACGCTGGCGCTGCCCTGCACTTCCGCGCGATCCGTGGCGGGGTTCACCTGCACCTCCGCCACGCCTGGCACCTTGCGCAAAGCGCGTTCCACCCGCCCGGCGCAGGCAGCGCAGGTCATGCCTTCGATGGGCAGGGAAAGGCGCGGCAGGGGGGCGGCGGCATCCGGCATGATCGGGCCTATGTGGCGCTTCCAATTATGGGAAGGTCAAGCCCAATGCGATTGACGAAGGCGTCATCCATGCCGAAATAAAATGCGTCATGTCTGTCCTGATCCTCGCCCTATTCGCCCTGCTCCTGGCCCCCGTCCCTGCGCTTTCGCAGACGGAGCCCTTCAGGGTGCTCAATCAGACCGAACAATCGGCCCATTCGCTTTTTGCCGTGCGCTCGGGGCGGCAGGATTGGGGGGCAAATATGTTGACGCGCGGCGCGCTGGCGCCAGGTGCCGGGATCAATATACGCCCTAGCGAGAATGCCGGCTGCCGCTTTGATTTGCGCATGGTGCTAAGCGACGGGCGGGAAATCATCAACCGAAGCATGGATATTTGCGCGGAAAAGGTCGTTTCCATGCAATCGCCCCTGCCCCGCCCGCCTAGTGCCACAGCCCCTGCCCCTTCCCCCGGTACGCCGCCGCAGGCAGGCCGTGGGCGTGCTTCCACTGGCACCGGCTTTGTTGTGGCGCGCGACCGCGTGCTCACCAATCATCACGTCATTGATGGCTGCAACGCGATTACCGTGCGCAGCGCTGATGGCCGCACCCTGCCCACCACCATGCCCGCGCGCGTTGATGTGCAGCGTGACCTGGCGCTGCTTGTGGTGCCGAATGACCCAGGGCCGATCCTACCATTTCGCGCCAATCCCGTGCGGCGCGGCGAAAGTGTGGTGACCTATGGCTTCCCGCTTGCGGGACTATTGGCCGCAGGGCCTACCCTGACCACGGGGGAAGTCAGCGCGCTTGCGGGGCTCGCCAATAATGAACAGCATTTCCAGATCAGCGCGCCCGTGCAGCAGGGCAATTCCGGCGGGCCTTTGCTTGACCGTCAGGGCCATGTGATGGGCGTGATTGTGTCCAAGCTGAATGCGCAGCGCATCGCGCAGCGCACTGGCGATATTCCGCAGAATGTGAATTTCGCCGTGAAGGGCACGGAAGCCTTGGGTTTCCTGCGCCGCGCCGGGGTGGAGCCCACACTCCGCGAAAGCGCGCCCACTGAATTGAGCGCGGCCGAGGTGGGCGAACGCGCGCATGCAAGCACGGTGTTTATTCGCTGCGAGAAATGAGCGGGCGTTTCCTCCGCCTCGCTTAGCCTCAAGCCCCGTCTATCGCCTCAGCGAGTGCCGCGAAAGATTGCTCAACCGGCGAAATCTCGCCCTTGCGCTGGCGCAGCACCGCTTCAATGCGCGGCGCCAGCTTCACCGCTGCATCCGCTTCCGGGTCATGCCCGGCGCGATAGGCGCCAAGGCGCACCAGATCCTTGATCTCGCCATAGGTGGACAGCAGGCGCTTGGCTTCCGACACCAATTGCCATTCATCTTCTTCCAAAACCCCCGGCATGCTGCGCGATACTGAGCGCAGCACATCCACTGGCGGATACCGCCCCGCTTCCGCAATCGCGCGGTCCAGCACCACATGCCCATCCAGAATGCCGCGCACCGCATCGGCCACAGGTTCATCATGATCATCGCCTTCCACCAGCACGGTGAAAAGCGCGGTGATGGCACCTGGCGAATTATCTGGCCCCGGCCCGGCGCGCTCCAAAAGCCGAGGCAATTCCGTGAAGACCGAAGGCGGGTAACCGCGCGTGGCCGGGGGTTCGCCCACCGCCAGACCAATTTCGCGCAGCGCCAAGGCAAAGCGCGTCACACTATCCATCAGCAGCAACACTTGCAGGCCCTGATCACGAAAATGTTCTGCCACCGTCGTGGCAGCATAGGCCGCTTCGCGCCTGAGCGGTGCCGCGCTATCCGATGTGGCGCAGATTACCACACTGCGGGCAAGCTTCTCGGGCCCCAGATCATCTTCGATGAATTCGCGCAATTCGCGCCCGCGTTCACCGACGAGCGCAAAGACAATCACATCCGCCGCCAGCCCGCCCGCCAGCATGGACATGAGCGTTGATTTTCCCACGCCGGAAGCCGCGAAAAGCCCAAGCCTTTGCCCGCGCCTGACTGGGGTGAACAGATCAAGCACCCGCACCCCCAAAGGCAGCCGCACCCCAAGGCGGGAGCGTTGGCCGGCTGCCGGCGCCGGCGCGTGGGTTGGGCGCTGAATGGCGCCCGGTGCCGGCATGGGTCCGCCATCAAGCGGCCTGCCCATCGGGTCCAGCACGCGCCCCAGCCAGGCATCGGAAACCGGCAGGGCCGGGCGCGGCGCCAGCGTGGCCCGCATACCGGAAGTGAGGCCCGTGAGTGGCCCAAGGGCAATCGCCTGCGCCTTGCCATCCCGAAAGCCCGCGATTTCCGCCATAACTGGCGCGCCATTGGGCGCGGTGATCGCGACCCGGTCCCCAATCGCGGCAAGCGGGCCGAAGCCTTCCAGCGTAATGGTCAGCCCGGTAATGGCATTGACGCGCCCATAAACCCGTTCGCGCGGCAGGGCGCCCAGGGCAGCGGCGGTGGCGTGGAAATCAGGCAGCATTAGGTTTCCTTAGCACGAAATGGCGGCGCTTCGGTAAAGAAGAAAATGCGCCACTGGCGACAATGTCAGTCCTCCAGCACGGCAGAACGGGCCTTGAGCAAGGGCCGCAGCAGCGGATTGGGGAAGGACCGCGCGATGGTCACGGCGTAGAAGGTCTCAACCAGGCCCGAAAGCGGCGTGGCGCGCATCAGTGTACCGGCGCGGAGCTCATCCCTCACCACAATCGCAGGCATGACAGCGAGGCCGACATCCTGGCGCGCCAGCAGGCGCATCATCGCCATGTCATCCACCTCCGCCGCGATGCGCGGCGTGACGCGCAGCCTATTCGAAAGCGCTTCGAATTCGGCACGCACACCGCTTTCCGGGCCGGGCAGAATAACGGGATGCCGCGCCAGCAATTCGGGCAGGCTGCCGCCTTCGCGTAGCCGCTTCGGCGTGCCGAAAAGCTCAACGCGCTGCCGCGCCACACGATGCCCGACCAAGGCCGGGCCTGGCCCCGCCGCCGGCAGCCGATCCATCAACACAACATCAAGATTGAGCGCGCGCAATTCCGCCAAAAGCTCCGCCGCGCCGCCTGATCTCAACACCAGATGCAGATCTGCCCGATCCAGCAAAGGCTGCAAAAAGGCCAACTGAAAATTGCGCGACAGTGTGGCCAGCGCGCCGATGCGCAAGACCGCTTGCGCAGGATTGTCGCCCTTGAGCGTCGCGAGCAATTCCTCACCGGTCGCGGCAATGGCATCCGCATGATCAAGCGCGATCCGCCCGGCTTCGGTCAGAACAAGCTTCCGCTTCGTGCGTTCAAACAACGGATGCCCAAGCCTTTCTTCCAAGGCGCGTATCTGCACTGACAATGCCGATTGCGACAGGCCAAGCTTTTCCGCCGCACGCGTCAGGTTTCCCTCATGCGCGACAGCGCGGAAATAGCCAAGATGGCGAAGGTTCAGGCGGTTCATGATTCGATTTTATCGAACGAAAAAATAGATACAATGTATTTTATTTATGTGAGCCAAGGGGCTAGGCGGCAAGTCCCCTGATCTTGACGGAGCCGCACCATGCCGGGATTTGACCTACTGCTCACCAATCTTCTCTCGCCCATCGTCCTCGCCTTCGCGCTCGGCGCCGTCGCCGGCTTCATCCGTTCAGAGCTTGAATTGCCGGAAGCCGTGCTGAAGCTGATTTCGATCTATCTGCTATTTTCGATCGGCCTCACGGGCGGGCGTGAACTCGCGCAGGTATCCTTCAGTGATGTATCAACGCTGATTGCCGTTGCCGTTGCGATGACCATCGCCATCCCCATCACCTGCTATGCGGTGCTGCGCCGGCTTGGTGGCTTTGATGTTTCCAATGCGGCGGCGGTCGCGGCGCATTATGGCTCGGTTTCCAGCGTCACCTTCTTCGCCGCCATTGCCTTTGCGCGCGCCATGGAAACCCCGGCTGAGGGCTATCTGACCGCGATTGTCGCCGTGATGGAATTCGCGGTCATTATCTCGCTCGCCATCGGGCGCTGGGGCAACCAAGCCAATACGGGCAATTTCCAGCTTGGCGAGTTGCTGCTGGATACCTTGCGGGGGCGGGGCATTCTGCTGCTGACTGGCGGCATTCTGATTGGTTATTTGGCGACCGAGGCCGAGTGGCAGCGCATTGCCCCCTTCTATGAACACCTGTTCCGCGGCTTCCTGATGCTGTTCCTGCTTGAGATGGGCATGACTGCGGCGCGGCAAATCCGGGCCTTCGCCGGGGTTGGCCGCTTCATGACAGGTTTCGCCATCCTCGCGCCGATCTGCTTTGGCCTTGTGGGGCTTGGCGTGGGCTGGCTGGTCGGCCTCTCGCAAGGCGGCGCCTTTGTCTTTGCCGCCATTTGCGCCAGCGCATCCTACATTGACGCTCCCGCCGCCTGCCGGGCGGCGCTGCCCGAAGCGAGCCCAGGGATTTACCTGACCGCCTCGCTCGGCATCACCTTCCCCTTCAACCTGCTGATCAATATGCCGCTGCTTTATGCGGCGAGTGGCTGGTTCTATCCCTGAGCAGCTTCGGGCGTGATCCCTGCATGCGGATCACGCCGCTTGGGCGAAAGTGCCGCTCAGCGTGGCCGCAGCGATCCGCCGGCCTGACGTGGCGGGAAGGCGCGCAGTGTTTCCTGATGCTCCGCCAGAATGTCAATGATGCGACCGCCCAGAAAGGCCTTGCGCATCGAAAGCAGATTGGAACGATGCCCGTCGCGCTGTTCAAAGGGGTCCATGCGCAAATTGAAGAACAGGGCGCTTTCGCTGAAGGCGTCAAAAAAACCGTCGCGAGTCTGGAAATGTGCCTTCCAAGGGCCAAAGCGAAGCGCGGTCAGGCGGGATTCATTATACATGAGCTGAAACTGCCGGGCGCTTGCCGCGCCGACGGTCCAATGCGCCAGATTATTCACGCCATCAATATGCACATTATGGCTGGCGCGCAGCCGTGCCGCCACATCGGGCACGCCCGCAGCAGCAGCAAAGGTGGTGAACAGATCCATATGGCTTTGAATGCCGTTTGAAACGGAACCCGCCCGAATATGCGCGGGCCAGCGCATCAGCATCGGCACACGCACGCCGCCTTCCCAAGTTGTCGCCTTCTCACTCCTGAAGGGTGTTGTGCCGCCATCGGGCCACCAGGCGGCCATGGCGCCATTATCCGATGTAAAGGCGATGATGGTATTGTCGCGAATGCCCAGTTGATCAACGCGGTCCATGATGCGCCCCACTTGCGCATCCAATTCCATGATGCCCGCGCCGTAAACATCGTCGCCCGATGAATGGGGCTGCGCGAGCAACCGGTTTTCCGGGCGAAGCCGCGTATAAATATGCATGCGCGTCGGGTTATGCCACAGAAAAAAGGGCTGGCGGGCGCGTACACTTTCCTCCATGAACCGCAATGAACGGTCTATGAATTCATCATCCACCCTTTCCATGCGGCTGCGCGTCAGCGGCCCGGTATCCGTGCAGCTTTGCGCCCCCCAAGGGCCAAAGCGCGCATCCGTCACGGGCGCCGGATTGTCTGAACCCAAAGCCACGCAATCCAAAACACCACGCGGGCGATAGCGCGCATTGAAGCCAGGATCGGTCGGCCAATCCGGGTCTTCCGGCTCATCTTCCGAATTGAGGTGATAGAGATTGCCGAAAAACATGTCGAAGCCATGCACGGTCGGCAAATGGCGGTTCAGATCGCCCAGGTGATTCTTGCCGATCTGCGCGGTCCGATAGCCTTCAGCACGCAGCACGGTTGCAAGGGTTGGGTCGCGTTGATCAAGGCCAATGGGGGAACCAGGCAGACCCACCGTGGTCAGCCCCGTCCGGATCGGCAATTGCCCGGTGATGAAGGCCGCACGACCCGGCGTGCAGGTGGGCTCCCCGTAATGATCGGTGAACAGCATCCCTTCCTGCGCCAGACGATCCAAATTGGGTGTTGGCACCATCATGCCGCGGCTATAGGGACCAACATTCCAATAGCCGACATCATCAGCCATGATCATGATGATATTGGGCCGCGTTGCGGCACCGGGCGGCGCGGCGGGCTGTGCCGCCGCGCCGCGTAACAGCCCCGGCGCTGCGCCAGCAAAGGCCGCGGCCAAACTGCCGCCCAGAAGTGCTCGCCTTTTGGTCATTGCAATGTCTCCCCGACATCTATCCTGCGAATTTAGCTTGCCCCCGGCCAGGGCGCCACCAGGGCAATCGCTTGAAAGTAGCAGGGATTCCCAAGTTCATCGTACGGTGATTCATGGACTACCTCGATTCTCTGAGGTTCCCCCATGTCTTCTGTATCGCTCCTCGATCATTTTTCTGCGCTCAAGGACCCGCGGCAGT
>JADCGA010000012.1 GCA_020249265.1 Roseomonas sp. | reverse complement strand
CTGGATCCCAGGAAATCCGCGGGTTTGACGGGTCTTGGGGGTCTTGGGGGTCTTGTTCCATACCCTACACGCGCGCGCACACGCGTATGAATAAAAGAGAAGTCGAAAAAGACCCCCAAGACCCCCAAGACCCCCAAAGCGTAGAAAATTCAGTGAGTTACGGATGGGGGTCTTCAAAAGAGAGACCCCCACAGACCCCCATAGACCCCCCTTGGCTGGAAGGCGTGCCGTGACGGGCCGCCCGAACAGCACTGGACCGCCACACGCGGGCCGAACCCCAAAGCCGGGCGGCGACGGTGTGCTCCGCCAAGAACCCCACCGCCGCCGCCCTCACCACAACCATCCCCATCAGGAGACAATCATGGCTCTCTCGACTCTCCCCATGTCCGCGGCGCTGGCAAGCAGGCCGCCAACCTCCGCCCCGTCAAGCCATAGCGGCGATTGGCGCATAGTCCCCGGTTGGCCCGAATACGAGGTTTCCCGTTTCGGGCAGGTGCGCCGTATCCGCCCCGCTTTTGGAGCGGTGGTTGGACGATTACTGAAGCCGCTACCGAACAAGAAGACCGGTTACGTGGCCGTCGTTCTATGCCATCACGGGCGGCCGACTCGTGTTGACATTCACCGCCTTGTCGCACTCGCGTTCCACGGTCCCCAACCCTCGGCAGCTCACTTGGTTGCACACAACGACGGCGTGCGAACAAACAATCATACTGACAATCTTCGCTGGGCAACCCAGCGCGAAAACCTGGCGGACCGCCGTAAGCATGGCACTGCGCTTTGCGGATCAGCCAACCCAGCAGCGAAGCTGGACGAGATAGATCGGATAGCAATCCACCAAATGAAATCTCTTGGATTGTCGCGCCCGCTTATTGCAGCGGCCTTTGGTGTGCACAAGCAAACCATTTTCAAGGTGCTAGCAACCGCGCTCAAGGAGAACAATCAATGATCCGCCTAGCTTTGGACCTCGGAACAACAATGGGATGGGCGGCGAAATGCCACAACAGTGTGATCACAAGTGGTACCGTGGTTTTCCGCAATGACCGCTGGCAGGGCGGCGGCATGCGGTTTCTCCGCTTTCGGCGCTGGCTGGACGAGGTGACTGACCTCGCCGGTGGCCTCGACATGATCGTGTATGAGCAGGTGCGCCGACATGCCGGCACCGATGCCTCGCACGCTTACGGCGGATGGCTCGCCATTCTGTCAGCCTGGTGCGAACAGAAATCCATCGCCTATGAGGGCGTCCCGGTCGGCACCATCAAGCGCTACGCCACCGGCAAGGGCAATGCGGATAAGGCGGCCATGATCGCTGCCATGCGGGCACGCGGCTTTGCCCCGGCGGATGACAACGAAGCTGACGCGCTGGCCCTGCTGCTCTGGGCGACAGACGCAGAGGGAGGCCGGGCATGAGCCTGCACGGCGCACCAATGCTTGCGCAGAACCTGATCACGCGCCTCCGCAGTACGACCAACGAAGCGGAATTGAACGCCATGCGCGCGGCTGCATGGCACAGGCATGGCGTGGCCAGCATCGTGGTGGATGACATCACCGATCCATGGCTGCGCCAAGCCATCACCAACGAAGCCAATCGCCGCTGGGGGCGGCGCAATGGAGGAAATAATCATGGCCGCTAAGCGCAAGGACAAACGTCCCACCAAGCCGCGTGAGGATTTGTCAGCGCCATCGAAATGGCGCCTGCAGCATGGCGATGTCAGCGCACCAATCCGCGACGCAGATCCCGAGACGGGCACTCCGGTCCGGCACCGCCGCGCCGTGGATACACTCGGCATGATGCTGTCCAACGGAACCGTCACGCCAGAGATGCACGAGGCAGGCTGCATTTTCCGCACGCTATTTCGCAGTGCTGCGCTCGATAGCATGTCAACCTCTCAGCTGATCCGTCTCCCAGGATCAACCGCTGATCGTCTATCCAACCGTCAGCTTGACGCGCGTCGCCGCGTGTTTGCTGCCATGGATGCGCTGGGTGGAGACGATAGCCCGCCAGGCTCCTGCATCTGGTTTGTTGTGGGGCTTGAGATGTCGGTGCGCGAATGGTCAGCGCGTAGCGGTTGGAGTGGCAGGCCCGTGTCACAGCCTTTCGCAGGCGGAATTCTCATTGCTGCGCTTGCAATCTTGGCGAGTCACTTCGGCTTGCAGCCAAGTTCACGCGCGGCCTGAAGTGCTACGCAATGGGGTGAATTGTCATGCTGATGCTCTGTTACAATTCTCCCCATTGCGGCGCGCAAATCGAGTTTGCCATGACGGTGACACGTCGAGAAGGCGCGTCGAGCTTAGTGGGTCGTCAGCCAATCAGCAGATGATCAGCCACTGTGGCTTTTGAGCTCATGGTTCCTTCCTGCGCAATTTGTATGCGGGGGGCATTCGCGCCCGACCTCTCTAGCGTCAGAATAAAAATATGGGTTGCAGTTTGCACCATAGCGACGTGAATTCAATGACTTAGGTGCAAACCCAGGGCCCTCAGGTTTGCACCTGGTTTGCACCCAACCCTCGCATGGTTTGCACCCTTTCAGCGTGATTTCAGCAGCTTAGGTGCAAACCTCAGCGCATCGCGCCGCGCATCCCCGTCCAACCCTTCCCGGATATCCCCAATGACGCTTCCCTGGATGGCCGAGCGGATCCAACTCCGCGCGATCACTCCACCTTAGCCACGCATGGCGCCCCGCCGCGTCGGGCGCAGCACGCGCAGGATCATGATCGCCCAGATCAGCACCGTCGCAATGCCAAGCGCCCCCCCAATGGGCCGACCAAAGAAGGCGATGAAATCACCATCTGTCTTGATCATGTTCTGCACAAAAGTCTGTTCCAGCATTTCGCCAAGCACCAGGCCCAGGATCAGCGGCGCTACAGGGATGCCGTGGCTTTCCAGGAACCAGCCAAACAGCCCCATCACCAGCATGATCGCAACGCCATAAAGGCTGTTCGTCATAGCGAAGCTGCCCACGATGCAGAACAATAGAATGACCGGCAGCAGGATATTGCGCGGCGTGCGCAGCACCTGGCGCGCGCTTTTGATCGCGGCCCAGCCAAGCGGCAGCATGATCAGATTGGCCAGGATGAAAATCAGGAAGACGGCGTAGATCAGCTGTGGGTTTTCGGTGAATACCGTCGGGCCTGGGTTCATACCCTTCATGTAAAGCACGCCAATGACAATGGCCGTGATGGAATCTCCGGGAATGCCAAAGACAAGGGCCGGTATCCAGGCACCGCCAAGCGCCGAATTATTCGCCGAGGTACTGTCCACAATCCCCTCAACATGGCCGGTGCCGAATTTCTCCGGCTCCTTCGAAAAGCGCTTGGAAACAGCATAGCTGATCCAGGCCGCGATATCGGCACCCGCGCCTGGCAGCGCGCCAATCACCGTGCCAATTGCACTCCCACGCAGGAAATTGAACCAGTAGCGCCGCGCAACCTCACCCAGGCCACGGAACATATTGCCGACCTGCTGCACAATAACCTGACCCGTATCGCGCAGGGAGGTAGCGCCGCGCAGCAATTCGCTCACTGCAAATACGCCGATCATCGTCGCGATGAAATTCACACCCTGCATCAGCTCCACCTCGCCAAAGGTGAAGCGCGGAAAACCTGCGGAAGGATCAATGCCGATGGTCGCCAGCAACAGGCCGATGAAAAGACTGAGGAAGCCCTTCACCGGATCGGCATTGGTGAGAAACACCGCGCAGGTCAGGCCCAGGCAGGCAAGCCAGAAATACTCGAAGGACGAAAAATTCAGTGCGACTTCCGCGAGCGCCGGCGCGGCTGCGATCAGCACTGCAACGCCAATCAAGCCACCCGCTACCGAGAAGACCAGATTGACCCCCATATTCAGGTTCAACTGGCCCTTTTGGGTCATGGCGTAGGATTCATCGGTATAGGCGGCTGAGGCTGGCGTGCCCGGCATGCGAAGCATCGCCGCTGGAATATCGCCGGCGAAAATCGCCATGGTCGTCGCAGTGACAATCGCGCCAAGCGCGGGCACTGGTGGCATGAAGAAGGTCACCGGCACCAGCAATGCTGTCGCCATGGTGGCGGTGAGCCCTGGCATCGCGCCGACAAACACGCCGAATACCGCCGAGACAGCAATCACCGCCAGGACAAAGGGATCAAAAACAAGACCGAAGGCCTGGATCAGCGGTTCCATGGAAGGGACCTCACAAGAAGCTTTCCATCAGGCCGCGCGGCAGCGGCACACGCATCAGCCCAGCGAATAGCCAATGCATCAGCAGCGTCATTCCCGCCGCAACCGGCAGCGCCACTACCGGTCGCGCGCGAAACCACAGGAACAACGCGAAAAGCAGCACAAAAGCGGTCGGGATGAAGCCAAGCCAGCCCGAGACGAAAATATAGAACAAGATCGCGCCCGGCATAAGCAGGAAGGATAATAGGCGGGCGGGATCGCGCACCCAATCTTCAAGGCTGATCAGCGGCCCGCGCGCGCGCAGGCCGCGTAACACCAGCGCCAAGCCACAAAGACCGATCCCCGCCGCAAGAATACGTGGAAAGAGATTCGGCCCGTAATCCTGGCCGGGAAAGCGCGGAAAAAACCCCGTCAGCCACCAGACCCAGCCGGCAAAGCCAATCAGGAGAGCGCCAAGGAGCGCATCGTTCAGACGCAACGCATCGCTCCCCAGGTCAGCGATCAGCCACGCGCCAGGCCGGCGCCCCGCATCGCCTCGCCCATGGAGGTATCGCTCTGCGCCATGAAGGCAGCGAATTGCGCCGCATCACCCCAGACTGTGCCAAAGCCGCGTGAGGCCATGAAATCCTGGAATTCGCGATTGTCAAAGGCGCGCTTCAGTGCGGCACCGAGCGTATTCGCGATTTCGGCCGGCATATTGCGCGGCCCGGCAATGCCGCGCCAGGCACCAACCGAATAATTGATGCCGAGTGTTTCATTCAGTGTGGGCACTTGCGCGAACATCGGGTTCCGCGCCGGCGCCATGATGGCGAGTGCGCGGGCGCGGTTCGCATCAATCATCGCGCGCGCTTCGGGGATTGAGCAGGTGACGATATCCACCCCGCCAGCGGCGAGTTCCTGCATGGCTGGCGCCGCACCGTTCGAAGGTACCCAACGAACATGATCACCGCGCAGGCCCATGGCCTGCAGCCAGCCAACCAGCGCCAAATGCCAGATGCCGCCCTGGCCCGTGCCAGAGGCGCGGAAACTCCCGGGCGGACGCGAACGGATTGCCTCAGCCAAGGCACGGATATCGGCGAAGGGGGCGTTCTGCGCAACAGTCACGCCGGGCGGGTCAGAGTTCATCAGCGCAAGCGGCGTATAGCTGGTCGGCTTGAGGTCGGTCAGGCCCTGCCAATGCATCATGGTGATCTCAACCGTGATCATGCCGATGGTATAGCCATCAGCCGCCCCGGTCGCGATGGCGCTATGCCCCACCACGCCAGAGCCACCGGTACGGTTGACGACATTGAAGGGTTGCCCAAGGTCGCGTTCAAGCAGGCTGGCAACGATGCGGGCGGTGGCATCCGTACCGCCACCAGCGCCCCAGGGCACAATCATCTGGACTGGGCGGCTGGGATAACGCGCTTGCGCGAACGCGGGCGCGGCTAGGCCGGCGGCAAGCCCAGCGCCAGAGGCGACAAACAGGTTGCGTCGAGTAAAGCGATCCATGTGTTTCTTCTCCCATGCGTGGCCGGATTATCCGGTGTTCTTGATTGGTTCATTTTAAAAGCCAAGTGAAATCGCTCGCTGGACTGAAACAGACGAACAAAGAATTACGCAGAGCGATTCCTGATGACCAGACGGCAAAATTCAAATCAAAAGCTAAACTGGTAAAGCGTTACGCGTCAAGGGAGGTATCGGAAACTTTGTGTGCCGGTCGGTTTCGCCCCTTAAACCATGTCTTATCGTCGAACAGGATAGCAAATCGGATTTTGGCCTCGCACAAGGCGCGAGGCAGCTTTCATCGTTCTTCTGTCGCTCTGTTGCAGGTAAATATTACTGCTTTATGGCTGCCTCATCACTCGGCAAATTGCCACGTCTGAGCACCGCCCGTTGGAGGCTCGCGGCGAGGCCCCAGTCGCTTCAATGACTGAGAATTTCCAGCATATTGGAGGGGCTAAACGCAAGGAACCTTATCACCTTTTGGCGATATCGGCACCAGGTTGGCGCGATAGCCAGGCATCTCCGGCCACACTGCCCTGTCTGAATGGCTTGAAGGGTGGTCGAGGCCAACAGATCAGCTTTGCCTCGAAATCGCAAAGCGCAGTCGATAAGAGAATGCGAGGGCCGAATGGTGCTGCCATTTGGCCCTCACATCATGATCAAAACGCCTGAATCATAGCAATGAAATAACGCTCTATTTCGCTTGGCTCAGCCCCCATCACAGCGCGAATGGTCTGTCACGCGCAGGGGATTTCCCCCGCCGATGACGGAGAAAAACAGATGACCACGATCCTTCCCACCGAAAACCAAGACTGGGGTTTCTGGGGCACCATGCGCGAACACGCGCAGCAAGCTTGGCCGATTGCCTTCACCGCGATCCACAACGCGACAAGCACGGATCCCGCATCGGTGCGCGCCTTTCTCGACAGCCGCTACGGGCGCCACTTCGCGGATGGCGTGAATAGCCAGATGCATCACGGCGCGAGCCTCGCGGACGCCATTGCGAAGACCACCGCGGAATGGATGGGCTGGCGCATTACGCAGCGCACCAGCCGCGAGACGGGCATCCCCGCCGGTCTGCCCTACCTGACGGGCTTCGTGATCAACGAAGGCATCGCCGCCGAAGCGCAGGATTGAAGCGCAGCACGCCGCGAGGCGGCGCCGCACTGCCCCGCAGGGTCCGCCCGCGGGGCTCCCGGCAGTAGGGGCCGATGGTCGGCGCCCGCAACCGGAGACGAAGACGATGAAGCTTTCTGACACGCAGCGGATTGTATTGAGCCATGGCGCGCAGCACCCGCAATTGCTGGCGATTGCGCCGAAGCATTTGCCAGTCGCTGCCTGCCGCGCGGTGGTCAACAGCCTGATCAAAAGCCGCCTGCTGATTGAGGTGGCTGCGCCGCGCGATCAATTGGCGATGGTGTGGCGCAAGGATGGCGATGGCACGCCGATCCTGATCCAGGTGACGGATGAAGGGCTGCGCGCGATTGGCATTGACCCGAATGAGGGCCGCGCGGCGCCAGACACGGCGCCACAGGGCGGAGACAACAAGACACCGCAGCAGGACGACGCGGTGGCGGAACAACCCGCCCAGGCCGCGCCCGAGGCGCCCAACATGGGAAGCGTGAACCTGCGCGAAGCCGCCGAGCGCTTGCTGGCTGCTTGGGAAGAAACGCCACCGGCCAACGCGGATAAAGACCCGATCACGCGCGCGATGGACATGCTGCGCAACGCGCTCTCACGCCGCAGCACGCGCGCCACGGGCGCGCCACGCAAGCCACGCGAGGGCACGAAGCAAGAAGTGGTGCTTGCAATGCTCCGCCGCCCTGAGGGCGCGACGGTGGCGCAAATTGCCGAGGCCACCGGCTGGGCGCAGCATACGGTGCGCGGGTTTTTCGCCGGGCTGAAAAAGCGCCAGGGCATCACGGTGGAGATTGCCGAGCGCATTCGGCAAGTGGGGCCAAACAAGCAGGGCGCAAAAGGCTCCTACACCGTCTACCGCGTAGCGGAATGAAGCTTCGCAGCCACAGCGGTATGAATGATTGCATCAGCCAGGGATCATCGCGATCCCTGGCGCATTATTGCCTTGGCTCGCGCGCAACACAGCGCGAAGCGTCCGTCACGCAAGACGGAGAGTGACGATGCACGCAGAAACTGAAACCAGATGGATATTGCTTGGCGCAGATGGTCGGCATATTTCACTTGGACGCACCGAACCCAGCGAGGCGGAAATCACCGCCGCCAGCGACGCCCTTGCCGCGCAGGGGCTTTCCGGTTGGTTGGCACGCATGCAGGGCGACTACTACAGCCGGCGGAAAGTGACGCTCGAACCCCTCCAGAGCATCGGCGCCGAACATGAAGCCGACTGGCAAGCCGCCGTCGCCGCATTCCACGCAGCGCGGCAGCGCGCCACTCACTGACGCTTCTGAACCCTCACCAACGCGCGGCGGGAGGTCGCCGCCATGGCTGAACTGACACCCTCCACCCGCGAAGCCGCGCGACGCCTTGGCGTCAGCGACACCACCATGCACAAGGCCGAACGCTCCGGGCGCATTACGCGCGAACCGGATGGCCAATGGGATATCACCAAGACACGCGCTCGGCTGCTGGACACCGCAGACCCGCAGCGGTCCTCGCTCAACGGCAGCACTAATGCCGAGGGCACCCCTTTCGCCCGGCTCAAGGTCGCGCAGCTTGCCCTGAAGGTCGAAGCCCAGCGCCTCGCACTGGATGAAAGCAAGGGCCGCCTGCTCGATGTCGCGACCGCCAATGCGACGATTGATGAAATCGCCAGCACTATGCGCGACGCGCTGCTGAATTGGCCCGCGCGCGTGGCGGGCGTCATTGCCGCCGAACTGAATGTCGAGCCCCATCTGCTGCAAACCATCCTGCAGCAGCACATCAATGAGCTTCTGACGGAGGCTTCAGATCGCTTCGACCCTCCCGGCATCGGCGGCGAATGAAGGCCGCACGCGTGAACATGTGCGCGGCCATGTCGTCACGGCATAGCCGGATCAGCTGCATGCACCTGCTTGCATGCGCCACAAGTATTTCCGCAAAGGATCGTAGAGATGGCCTGACAGTCGATCGGCGTCTGGAAAGCCCGATCAAAACAAATGGCACTCGCTGCCGATCGCTTTATTGTGACTCCGGGCGCGCAAATGTCCATCGTGGCCGTAGCTTCCCGCACAAAACTGTATACGTTGACGCAGTCTGATCAAGGCACCTCAAAATCTCACTTGCAAACGGAGCGGGCCATACGTTTTTTAAATGGCGGCAGCATGGTGGACACGCACACTTGTGCATTCGATCATCCGCACAGCGCCGCCATAAGCATCTTTAATCGCATCTATAATCCGATCCCATAGGCCCGCTTTGGTCCAGCTACGGAAGCGACTGTAGCGGGTGTTGTAAGGGCCGTAGCGTTCCGGCAAATCTCGTCATCGTGAGCCTAAACGCAATACTTAGAAAATACCACTCACTACGCGCCGGTCAGCCACTAGCGCGAGACCACATGGCTTGTTCGGTAACAGGGGCGAAATCACTCGCCACTCGAATTCGGTCAGATCATAACGGCTCATACAAGACACTCCTTCCGGAAGCCTTGAATGAGAAGCAGGCGCCCTTGGCAATCCCGTTTATGACTTCACGGCCTAGTTAAACCTTCTTGCTTGCCTGAATGAGCCCTCACTCATTTTTTCCTTGACAAAGCCATTTCGAACAGAGGAGGCTGCCTTTAGGGAGAAATAGTCCATGTCGCAAACGCGACACATCGCGACGCAGGTTAAAGATGCCGACCTCGTGTCTGAACGACGCGCGCATATCGTTCGTGCAGCGGCGCGTGTCTTTCGCGCCAAGGGCTTCCACGGCGCAACCATCCGTGATGTCGCGATCGAGGCGGGACTTTCCCAAGGCAGCCTCTATAATTATGTGCGCACAAAGGATGATATTCTTTATCTTGTGCACAAGGATCTGACTGAAGGCTACACGCGTGAGGTTGAGGCCGCGATTGCCACTGTGCACGAGCCCCGCAAAAGGTTTCGTGCTGCGGTTGCCGCCTTCACACGTGCGATGCGTCGGCGGAGCGGCGATATTGCGCTAATTTATCAGGAAACGCATGCGCTGGGTCCGGAGTCGCGCCGCGCGGTTCTGGCGCAGACGGAGCAATTTATTCAATTCTTCTCTGGTCTCATCGACGAAGCGCGTGCTGCCGGTATGGAGTTGCCCGGCGCAGGCAAATTAGCCGGCGATATAGTGACCTTTCTGCCCATTATGTTGGCCCTACGCAGATGGCGCCTGAAGGACAGCATGCCTGGTGAGGAGGCCGAGGCGGAGGTCGTGCAGTTTCTTCTGCGCGGTTTGGGGGTGATTGATGCAGTTTAATGGCGAACGACTTTTGGTGATTGGCGGAAGCCGCGGCGTCGGGCGTGCCATCGCCATTGAAGGCGCCAAACGGGGCGCAGACGTAGCGATTCTCTATCGCAGTCGCATGGAGGAAGCTGAAGCCGTTCTGACCGCCATCCGTGCGGAGGGCAGAAACGCTTGTGGTGTCCGTGCCGATCTTGCTGACCCCGTGCAAACGCGTAGCGCCGTGAACGCCGCGGCGGAGGCACTCGGTGGCATTTCGCTTCTGGCCCACGCGGCAGGCGCGATGGGCCAATGGGCGAGCGTTGCGGAGATGCAAGATGCTGAGTGGCAGCGATATATCTCTGTCGATCTGAATGGATGTTTTTTCGCCTTGAGCGCAGCGATTCCGCATGTGAGAAAAGCCGGCGGAGGTGCGATCCTCGCCATTTCGTCCATCGCGGCGCAAATGTGCCAAGCGCGTAACGCGCAAGGCGCCGCGGCAAAGGCAGGTGTCGAAGCACTGATAAGGGTGACCGCCAAGGAAGAAGCGCGCCATGGCATTCGTGCCAATGCGCTCGCCATCGGTCTCACCGCGACGGATATGGCGCAGACCGCATTCGATGCCTGGGGACCTGAGACTTCTGCGCGCATCGTCAAGGGAATACCGCTTGGCCGCATCGCAACCCCTAAGGAAGTAGCGGGCGTTGCCTGCTTCATGCTTAGCAAGGAATGCAGTTACCTCACTGGCAAGGTGCTGCAACTCGATGGGGGTCAAATCATCTCTGGTTGAAACCGGCCGCGACGCCGCGGCACAATACGGGAGGAAAACGATAATGCGTAATTTGACGATGGGCCGTCGTACGGCTCTTGGTTTGCTGGCAGCACCTGCATTGATCCGCCCAGCGGCTGCACAAAGCGGCCCAATCCGCATTGGTGTACCAACCGCCATGACCGGCACCTGGGCAGTGCTAGGCGCGCAGGTTGTTCGTACCTGCCGCCTTTGGGCACGCACAGTGAATGCCGAAGGCGGCCTGCTCGGTCGACCTGTCGAATTTCTCTTTGAAGATACGCAAGGCGTGCCGGCAAATTGTCTGCGCAAGGCACAAGAAATGGTGGAGCGGGACCGCGTGAATATCCTGCTCGGCCTGATGGCATCTTCCGAAGCGCTTGCGGTCATGCCGAAGCTCGCGGAATGGAATGCGCTGTTCATCTCCTCAGTGAATGGTGCTGGATCCATCACCGCAGAACACTGGGTGCCGAATGCGTTCCGCGCCAATACCTCTGGCCCCATGGGGGCGCGGGCCTTGGCATTATGGCTGCGGGCTGCACCGCAGACGGAATTTTTCTCATTGTCGCTTGACTATGCCTGGGGACGTTCGTCGGTTGAGACCTTTGAGGGTTTGCTCCGTGGCATCGGTAAAAGATCAATAGGAAGTGTTTTCGCGCCGGTCGGTACGCGCGACTATTCCTCCTTCATCACGCGCATTCGGCAGGCCAATCCGCAGGCACTTTATATTGCCCTGACCGGCGATGATGGTACTGCCTTCCTCCGTCAGGCAGCGCAGTTCCGGCTTTTTGAACGGATGCCGGTTGTGACGGAAACAGTAGACATGCTGTTCACACGCCCGGCAGGTGATGCCGCGATCGGCCTGGTCGGTGGTAGCCGCTATACCTTCACGCTCAATAACCCGGCCAATGCCGCCTTCGTTCAGCGCTTTCGCAGTGAGCTCAATGAATTGCCCGATACTTATGACGGTGAGCAGTGGCAGGCCTGTGAGGTTCTGGCGACGGCGGTTCGCAAAGCCAGACGCACCGATACAGAAGCGGTGGTGGCTGCGCTACGCGACCTGGAAATGAGCTCTATCAAAGGACCGCTCAAGATCCGCGCCTGTGATGGTCAGGCGGAACAGGCGGGTCTGGTGGTGCGCGTCGATCGCCGTGACGGCATGCCGCATCCGGTGCCGGAAGTCATCGCAACCTATGCACCGTCTGAGGTGACGCCAGCCTGCCGCGCTGCCAATTTCGCCTGAGGAACGAATGGACCCGCTCGCGCTATTCGCCCTGCAATTGCTCAATGCCCTTTCGCTTTCGGCATTGTTTTTCTTCCTGGCAGTTGGGCTCACGCTGATTTTTGGTATCATGCGGGTGGTTAATTTCGCCCATGGTGCCTTGTTCATGTTTGGCGCCTATGTTGGTGTGGTAGCGCAGACTCTAAGCGGGTCCTTCATATTTTCTCTTGTGGCAGCGCCACTTGCAGCCGGCCTTCTGGGGATTGCTTTTGAACGAAGCGCCTTGTCTCGGCTCTATGCGCGGGAACATTCGGCTTTTCTTTTGGTCACCTTTGGTCTCGCGCTTGCGCTTACTGAGGCAATTCGTCTGATTTGGGGCGCAGATGCACGGCAGGCAGAACTTCCTGTTTTTCTTGCCGGCATCATCTTCGTGATGGATGAACCGTTTCCTGTCTATCGCCTGTTTTTGATTGGGGCTGGCGTCATGTGTGCGCTTGCATGCTGGGCAGGGCTGCAGCGTACGCGGATTGGTCTTCTGCTTCGGGCAGCATCACAGAATGCCGGCATGACTGCTGCACTTGGCAATGATGTTGCCCGCATCAGGGCGTTGGTCTTTGCGCTTGCCTGCGCGCTGGCGGCATTGGGTGGTGCGCTGGCTGCGCCACTTCTTTCCGCTTCACTCGGGCTTGGATCCAATGTCATCATTGACGCTTTCGTCATTGTCATGATCGGTGGCATGGGCAGTTTCATCGGCACGGCCGCTGGTAGCCTTCTGCTGGGTTTTGCGCAGACTTTTGGGAATTTCTATTTGCCTGAGCTTTCGCTTGGCATGACCTATGCGGTGATGATCGCGGTACTGGTGCTGCGCCCTGGTGGACTTTTCGGAAGATCCGAATGAACGCGGCCAATCCACGATTTGTTCTTGCCTTTATCGCTTTTGGCGGTGTGCTTGGATTTGTTTTGCCCAATCACGCAACGACATTGCTGACCGAAGCACTGATCCTTTGCCTTTTTGCGCTTAGTCTTGACTTGCTGGTTGGGCATGCGCGCCTCACCTCATTCGGTCATGCGGGGCCTTGGGGTTTTGGCGCTTACATGGCAGCGGGCATGATGCTGGCTTGGCAGGTTCCTTTGCCGCTGGCGGTGCTGGCGGCAGGGCTGGTCACGGCACTGCTTGCGATCCCGGTCGGATGGCTTTGCGTCCGGACCGGTGGCGTCACTTTTGCGATGCTGTCACTGGCTTTTGCGCAGCTTGGCTATGCTGTGGTTTTCAAATGGAATGCGGTTACCGGTGGTTCTGATGGGTTGCCTGGTATTCCGCGTGCAGGCCTTAGCGACTTCATGGCAAGCCGTGAAGGCTATCACCTTCTTGTCACAGTCGTTTTGGCGGCCGCCTATGTGCTGGCCTGGGCATTCGTGCATTCGCCCCTCGGGCGCGTTGTTGCCGCCGTGCGGGAGAATGAGCAGCGTGCAGAAGCACTCGGCCATGACCCGCGCCGTATTCGCCTTATTGTCTTTGTACTCTCCTATTTTCTGGCAGGCGTTGCGGGTGCGCTTTATGCAGGTTTCGCGCGCTATGTATCGCCTGAGCTCTTCTTCTGGACAGTTTCCGGCCATATTCTTGTCATGGTGGTCCTTGGTGGCGCCGGCACATTGGTTGGCCCGATGCTTGGCGCGCTTGCTTTCTTCTACGTGGAGCATGAGCTTTCTGCACTGACCGAAAGCTGGGGGCTCGCGCTTGGCATCATGTTCATCTTTGTCGTGATATTCGCGCCGCGCGGCCTGATGGGCGTGCTGCAAGGCTTGCGTCGCACATGACGGCATTGCTGGAATGCCGTGGATTGAGCCGTGCCTGGGGCGCGTTTTTTGCCGTTTCGGAGGTTAATCTTGATGTGGCAGAACGGGAAATCTGTGCCGTAATCGGCCCGAATGGCGCCGGCAAATCTACCCTTTTTGCCATGATCGCCGGTAATCTTGCGAAAACCTCGGGCTCGGTGCGCTTTGCGGGAGAAGATGTCACCAAACTCACCGCACCCGTGCTTGCAGCGCGTGGGATGGCGCGTTCCTTTCAGGTAACAGCGATCTGCCCGGGGCTGACAGCGCTAGAAAATGTTCGGCTGGGTGTACAAGCCCGCGACCCTATCCGTTGGCGGCCCTTTGGTGGCGCTGCCGCGCTGCGGCGCGGCGAAGAGCGCGCCATGGCATGGTTGGATCAGCTGGGTCTCACTGGCACGGCTGGGATTCTCGCCGGTGAGCTTTCTCATGGCGATCAGCGATTGCTGGAAGTTGCAGTGGCCCTTGCGCAGGAGCCCAGGCTGCTGATCCTGGATGAACCTACGCAAGGGATGTCGATCGAGGAAACACGGCGTACGGTTGACCTGTTGCGGCGTGTGATCAGTGATACCAACACAGCAGTCCTGCTGGTTGAACATGATATGGAGGTTGTCTTTGCCTTGGCGCCGCGTATTGTTGTGCTCCATCGCGGTCGCAAGATTGCCGATGGCCCGGCGGATATTGTGCGTGCGGATACACAGGTACAGCAGGCCTATCTTGGGGAGCTTGACTGATGCTCTCCTTCTCCGAGGTTTCAGGCGGTTACGCGGCTGCACAGGTGCTTCAAGGCGTCAGTTTCACCGCGCGAGCGGCTGAGATTACGGCAATCATCGGGCGTAATGGCGTTGGTAAAACCACCCTGCTGCGTGGGCTGATGGGCATGCTGCCGCGGCTGGATGGCCGTATCCTGCTTAATGATACAGTGCTGTCAGGGCTCGCCAGTCATCATGTGGCGCGGGCTGGCATTGGTTATGTTCCAGAAGGGCGGCAGGTTTTTCCTGAACTGACAGTTATGGAAAATCTTGCGGTAGCACAGAGAAAACCTTCGCGTCTCTGGCCCGAGGACCGGCTCTTTACCTTGCTGCCCAATTTGAAGGAACGCAGGCGCAATGCGGGGCGCGCGCTTTCGGGGGGTGAGCAGCAGATGCTGGCCATCGGCCGAGCCCTGGTCACCGATCCGCGTGTTCTGGTGCTGGATGAACCAAGCCAGGGCCTGGCGCCAATGGTAGTCCGAGAGCTTGCGCGCGTATTGCGACAATTGGCGCAGGAAGGTGTGGCAGTGTTGCTTGTTGAGCAAAATCTCCGACTTACGGAGGCCGTTGCAGACCGCATCGCCATCATGGCACGTGGGCAAATTGTGCATGACGATACGGCCGCCGCCTTTCGCGCGGCGGAGGACGCACTTCGCCATCGCTGGCTGACACTCTGACGGAGAGCAGAGCATGCGCTTTGACATCAGGCATGATCCGGAACGCGCGGCCCGCTGGCGCGCCTCTGGCCAATGGAAGGATGAGACGCTGTTTGAATTGCTTTCATCCAACGCCGCCACGGCGCCGGACAAGATCGCGATTACAGACGGTACGCATAGCGTGACCTATCAGGCGTTGCGAGACATGATTGATCGCATGGCAGCGCGGTATCGTGCCCTTGGCATTGGCGCCGATGACGTTGTTGTGTTGCAGTTACCCAATTGGCTGGAATTCGCGCCTGCCTTTTTTGCCCTTGAACGTATCGGCGCTGTCGCGGTTACGGTGTCAACAGATTTTCGCGCGCGAGAACTTGAATTTATCCTGCGCTTCAGTGAGGCAAAAGGTATTGTTAGTACTGGTGAATACCGTGGTTTCGATCATCTGGGCATGGCGCTTGAACTGAAACCCCATTTGCCAGGCTTGAACCTGATTGGCAGTTTTCGCGCTTCGTCTCGCCCGGGTGTTACACCTTTGGATGATATCATCATCGAGCGGTCGGGGCCTGCGGATTTTACACCCTATTGCCAATCGCCTGATGCCGTCATGCGCATGGCCTTTACGTCTGGCACCACGGGCAATCCCAAAGGCGTTATGCATAGCCACAATACAACACTTGCGGCTGCACGTATCCTTAATGGTGATATTGGCCTCGGTGCTGCGGATCGCATGATGATCTGGCTGCCGCTTGGGCTGAACTGGGGTTATCTGACGCTGGTGCAATCCATCATTGCAGGTGCCACTGCGGTGCTGCTGGAACGCTTTTCGGCTGCGCCCGCCTTGGCACTACTTGCACGCGAAGGCTGCACCTATGTACCGACCGCGCCCGCTTCGCTGACTGCCCTTCTGGCTTTGCCTGAAATCAGGCAAGTGGATCTTTCAGCGCTCCGGCTTGTTGTTTCAGGTGGCGCTTCAGCCCCGGTTGAGACAATCCGCGCCTGGCGAGCAGTGGCCCCGGGGCATTTCCTTGAACTCTATGGCATGCTGGAGGATGGCTATCAGACCTATACGCGCCCGGGCGATGATCCTGAAGCCGTTGCTGGTTCGGTGGGGCGTGTTGCAAGCCATATGGGATTGCGGCTTCTCGACCCTGAAGGGCGCGACATGCCGGCGGGACAGGAAGGTGAAATCTGTGCCGAAGGACCTTCGGTTCATCTTGGCTATCACGCCAATCTTCAGGCCAATGCTGATGCATTTACAGCCAATGGCTGGTTCCGCACTGGTGACCTTGGTTTTATTGATAAACTCGGGAATCTCCGTATCAGTGGCCGCGTTAAGGAGATGATCAACCGCGGCGGCATGAAATATTTTCCGCGCGAGGTTGAGGAGGTGCTCTACGGCCATCCTGCCATCCTGTACTGCGCCATTGTTGGGTTGCCCGATAGCCGCCTTGGTGAACGTTCCTGCTTATGCGTCGTGCCACGCGAAGGACAGGCGGCGCCAAGGCTTGAACAGATTCTCGCATTCCTTGGTGATGGTTTTGCGACCTATAAGCTTCCGGAGCGTCTTGTTGTGATGAAGGAACTGCCCTTCACACCTACAGGCAAGATTCAGCGCCATCGCCTCGTCAAGGATATTCTGCATGCCGATTCAATGGAGAAACAAGCGTGAGCTACGATAATCTTCCCCATATCCTGGCTGATTGGCCGCATCCACGCGTGCTGCGCCTGACACTCAACCGCCCCGATGCGCTGAATAGCCTGACGCCCGAGATGCATCGCGTGCTTACCGAAGTGTGGCGGGAGATTGATGCCGATCCGGCCGTCTCAGTAGTCATCATCACTGGTGCAGGGCGGGGATTTTCGGCTGGCGGCGATCTCGATCTCGTCAGCCGGATGATCGAAGATTTTCCAACGCGCATTCAGGTTTGGAAAGAAGCGCGCGATATGGTGTACAACATGATTGGCTGTTCCAAGCCAATCATTTCCGCCATCAATGGTCCTGCGGTTGGTGCAGGAATTGTGCTTGCGATTATGGCGGATATCTCCATCGCAGGATATTCGGCCAAGTTGATAGATGGGCACACGAAACTTGGCGTCGCGGCGGGTGATCATGCGCCCATCATCTGGCCATTGCTTTGTGGCATGGCGAAAAGCAAATACTATCTGCTGACCTGTGAGCCGCTGGATGGAAAGGAAGCGGAGCGCATTGGCCTTGTCTCGCTGGCGGTACCGGATGACGAATTACAGGCAAAAGCGCTTGAGACCGCCGTCCGCCTGGCAGAAGGGCCGCAAAGCGCCTTGCGCTGGACCAAGCACAGTATGAATCTGTGGCTCCAACAGGCCCGTCCAATTTTCGAGGCTGCGGTCGCCATGGAGTTCCTGGGTTTTACCGGCCCTGAATTACCCACGGGTATCGCGGCCATCAAGGGCAAGACCAAGCCCCAATTTCCGGAAACAAGTCCAGTCTAGCCTTCATATTGCTGGCGCGCCTTGGTAGCGTAAGCGCTTCCTGGCGCGCCATCAAATCACCATCACAGTCGTTTACCGAAAAGCTTATTCAGCTGCAGCCCGTCCATGGCGTTTTTCCTGCTTCGGCAATAGCGAACGCGCGATGATCTGCTTCATGACTTCGATTGAACCGCCAGCAATGCGCGCCATGCGCGCATCGGCCCAGGCACGAGCGATGGGGTATTCCCACATGTAACCCGCGCCACCATGCAGTTGGACGCATTGATCCATTACGCGACCCTGCATTTCGGTTGCCTGCATTTTGGCGATGGCAGCATCCACCGCATCCAAGCCTCCGGTCAGATGCACCTCAAGGCAGCGGTCCACATAAACGCGCAAAACCGCGATTTCTGCGCGCATCTCCGCAAGGCGGAACTGCGTATTCTGGAAATCCGCCACCGTCTGGCCAAAGGCCGGGCGTGTGGTGACATATGCAATCGTCTGTTCCAGCGCAGCCTCCGCCGACGCCACTGCGCGCACCGCCTGCACCAGGCGTTCCTGGGCAAGCTCTGTCATAAGCTGTACGAAGCCGCGTCCTTCCTCACCCAATAAATTCGAGACAGGCACACGCACCTGATCCATGAATAGCTCAGACGTATCCATCGCCTTGCAGCCGACCTTCTTGAGTGGCTTGCCGCGTGCGAAGCCAGGCCGATCAGTCTCGACCAGGATCAGGCTAACGCCGCGTCCGCGCGCTGTTGGGTCGGTCTTGGCGGCGACGACAATCACATCCGCCCCTTGCGCATTGGTGATATAGATTTTCTGACCGCTGATAACATAGCTGTCACCATCACGAATCGCGGTGGTGCGGATGGCCTGAAGGTCGCTACCGCCTTGCGGTTCTGTCATTGCAACGGCAGCCAATGCCTCTCCACGCGCCATGGCCGGTAACCAACGGCGCTTTTGCGCTTCTGTGCCGTAGTGCAGAAGATACGGCGCCACGATATCGGAATGGAGCGAAAACGCAGGACCAGTGGCGCCGGCGCGGGACATTTCTTCAATGACAATGGCGCTATGCAGGAAATCGCCCCCCATGCCACCAAATTCTTCCGGAACATTACAGAGCAACAGCCCGGCCTCGCCCGCCTTACGCCAGGCTTCGCGCGGCACCACCCCCGCTTCTTCCCAGGCGCCGTGATGGGGCAGGATTTCGCGCGCGACGAAGCGGCGCACCTGTTCGCGAAACTGTTCATGGGCTGCGGAAAAGACGGTACGGGGAATCATGCGACGCCTCATGGGGTTTTGGTGACGTTACTACTAGGGGATTGTGATGATGCCTGGGCGCGCTGTCCAGGAAAAGGACATCCACGGATTGCGGCGCCCATTACCTCGGCCGCGCGGGAAACGGTTCTTGAATTTGGCCATCCACTTGCCCTAGCCTCAGCGCATGGAGGAAATTCACGCCACTAAAGCATGGCAGGCGGCAAGGCTGAGGCACGCGTGAGCATTCCCGGCATTTCCGTGACGTCTTCTGTGCGCCGCGCGGCAAGGGATCGTGGTGCATTCTGTGCCGTGGTTGACGGCACCCAGCGCTTCACCTGGCGAGAGCACGCAGAGCGTGTGGCGCGCCTGGCCGGCTGTCTTCAATCTCTTGGAGCAACTTTTGGCGAGCGCGTGGCGATCCTTGCCGATGGAAGCCATTTCTACATCGAAGCCTATCATGCTGTGCCCTGGGCCGGCGCCATCCTCGCCCCGGTGAATAGCCGCTTAGCTTGGCCCGAAATGCTGGAAATATTGGCGGATTCCAGCCCACGCGTCTTGCTAGCAGACACTACGCATGCCGGGATAGCGCGTGATCTTGCCAGGTCGCTGGAGAACCCGCCCCATATTCTCGACGTTGAAGCGGCCGAGGCGCTGATCAAAACGCAAGAACCGGTGGAAGATGCCGGGCGCGGCGGGGAGGATATTGCCTGTCTTTTCTACACCGGCGGCACAACGGGTCGGGCAAAAGGTGTGGCGCTGACGCATCAGGGTTTGATCCTGAATGCATTGAACACCACAGCGCTTTTGCGCATGAACCCAGCGATGGTGCATTTGCATTGCGGCCCGCTGTTCCATATGGGTGCTGGTGCACGGGTATTTTCCACCAGTCTGCATGGCGGGTGCCACGTTGTTATGCCGCGCTTCGATGCAGGTGATGTCATCCGTACCATGGCCGCGGAAGGCGTGACTCATGCCGTCACGGTCCCTGCCATGGTGACAGCACTGCTGGATCATCCAGATCTTGGCCAGCATGACCTCTCAAGACTACGCATGCTCAGCTATGGCGCGGCGCCGATGCCCCAACCGCTTATTGCGGCATTGATGGAACGCTTGCCGGGCGTTGAACTGCTGCAATCCTATGGCCAGACGGAACTTTCACCCGTGGCCACCATGTTGCCACCCGAAGAGCATCGCCTTCACTCACCGCGCCTTCGGTCCGTTGGTCAGGCCGTGCCCAATGTGGAACTGCGTATCGCAGATGCGGAAGATCGGCCCTTGCCAACAGGTGTGATTGGCGAAGTACAGGTTCGTGGTCCTACTGTCATGAAGGAATACTGGAACCGGCCTGAAGAAACCGCTGCAGCGCTGCGCGCTGGTTGGATGCATACCGGTGATGCCGGCTATCTCGACGAAGATGGCTTTCTTTATTTGGTGGATCGGCTGAAGGATATGATCATCAGCGGCGGTGAGAACATCTATTCGGCAGAGGTCGAACTCGCCATTCTCGAACATCCTGATGTGATGGAATGTGCGGTGATTGCCATCCCTCATCCCCGTTGGGGAGAGGCGGTGCATGCCATTACCGTGCTGCGTCCTGAAGCGACACCTACGGAAGATCAGCTTCTTCTACATTGTCGCGCGCGAATCGCCGGATACAAATGCCCGAAAACGATTGAGTTTCTCAAGGAAGCTCTGCCGAGAAGCCCGACAGGGAAGATCCGCAAGGCTGAGCTTCGTGCTGCCCGCCGCATTTCCGAAACCATAATCCCATAGGAAAAGGAGGACGCCAAATGCCCCTTTTGCAACGCCGTCTTGTGCTGGCCCTTGCCGCGGCCAACCTTGCCTCTGCCGCTACTGCCTCCACCTGGCGTCCAACACGGCAAATGCGGATCATCGTTCCCGCTCCGCCGGGAGGCATTACCGATATTGGTGGGCGTACTGTAGCCGCACAACTACAGGCAGCCTGGGGCCAGCCGGTGGTCGTGGAAAATCGTTCCGGTGGTGGGGGTGTAACAGGTACCGTGGAATTCCTTCGTGCGCCGGCAGATGGGCATATATTGCTTGTTGGAAATATCGGTCCACAGGCCATTGCTTATTCGCTTTTCCGCGGCTTGCCGTATGAAGCTTCAGCCTTTGCACCCGTATCCGGCCTTATCCGCGGCCCCAATATTCTGGTGGTGCATCCTTCAGTACCGGCGACGACTGTGGCGGAATTTATTGCATTGCTGCGGCGGCGCCCACGCGAATTGAACTATGCTTCTTCGGGAATTGGCCAATCGCCGCATCTTGCCGGCGTTTGGTTTCTGCAATTGGCGCAGGCGGAAGCGACACATGTGCCTTTCCGTGGTTCTGCGCCAGCTTTGGTCGAATTGCTGGCCGGGAATGTGCAATTCATGTTTGAGAATCTCATTGCCGCCAGTCAGCATGTTCAGGCGGGTCGGCTTAGGGCGCTGGCCGTCACCGCAGCCGAGCGGAGCCCGCTGCTTCCCGATGTGCCTGCACTGCGCGAAACCGCGCCAGAGATGGCCGGTTATGATGTTTCCACCTGGGTGGGCCTTTTTGCCCATGCCGCCGCGCCGCCTGAAGCCATTGCAGCGATCAATGCCGAAGTGCGCGCCGCTTTGAGTACCCCGGAAACCGCAGCACGATTCGCTCAGACCGGGTCCATACCCCATATGACAACGCCCGGAGAATTCACCGCATTCGTCGGACGCGAGGTAGCGAAATGGCGCGACGTCATCCGTCGCGAAGGGTTGATCATGGAATTGGGTTGAGGCTCAGCGCGCGTCCCTCTGGCGCATGGAATTTCATGAATAGAAAAAATAAAGCGACAAGGACAGCTCATGCCGCACCTCGCCAGATTGGCGCGCGAAACGCCCGATAAGCCCGCGGCGATCTTCCCTGATAGCGGTGCTAGCCTGAGTTTTTGCGCATTGGATGAGGCGGCGAACCAAATCGCGCAGGGCTTGGTCTCCTTGGGGCTGAGCCCGGGGCAGGGCATCGCCTTGTTATTGGAAAATACGCCAGAATTCCTGATCCTGACCTATGGGGCGAAGCGCGCTGGCTTGATGGTGACGCCGCTTTCCATTCATTCGCGCGCGCATGAAGTGGCGCATGTGCTGCGCGATTCCGCTGCAGTATTGCTGGCCGCTGAGGCCTCGCTCAGCACCTTGGCCGATGCGCTGGATCTGCAGAACCTACCCCATCGTTTCAGCGTGGGCGGAGCCATTCCGGGGTTTGCGCCGCTGCGGTCCCTCATGGAAGGCCGCCCCACGACTTGGCCGGATGGCGAAAGACCGATCGGCCGGGAGTTCCTTTATTCTTCAGGCACCACTGGCCTGCCAAAAGGTATTCGCCGTCCGCTCATTCCTTTTGCAGATTGCCATAAGCCCGAATTCGACATGAGCTGGAAGGGCTTCTATGGATTTGATGCGGATACGGTCTATCTTTCGCCGGCCCCGCTCTATCACGCAGCGCCCAATCGCTATGTCCAGCGCACGATTGACGGTGGCGGCACAGCGGTGATCACGCGAAGATTCGATGCGGCTGCGTGTTTGGCGCTGATCGAGAAATTTCGTGTGACCCATAGCCAATGGGTGCCCACCATGTTCGTACGCCTGCTTGCCTTGCCGGTTTCAATGCGAAAAACCTTCGATCTTTCAAGCCATCGCTGTGCCATCCATGCGGCAGCCCCCTGCCCCGTTCCGGTGAAGCGGGCAATGATCGATTGGTGGGGGCCAATTATTCGCGAATACTATGCTGGCAGTGAAGGCATCGGCGTTTGCTTTATTGACAGTCACACTTGGCTTCGCAAGCCTGTCAGTGTTGGCCGCCCCGCCTATGGCGCCGTGCATATCCTGGATGAGGAAGGACGGAGGCTCCCGCCGGGAGAAATCGGGCGCATCTGGTTCGAAGGCGGCGCACGCTTCGCCTATCACAATGATCCTGAAAAAACGGCTACCGCTTACAATGATCGCGGCTGGGCCACCCTGCATGATCTTGGCTGGCTGGATGGAGAAGGTTTTCTATTTCTTTCAGACCGCCGGGCTGATCTGATTCTTTCAGGTGGCGTCAATATCTATCCTGCGGAGATCGAGGCGGTGCTCGGCATACATCCGGCAGTGTCGGAAGCTGCAGTGGTTGGGGTGCCAGATGCTGAATTAGGCGAACGCCCACGCGCCTTGGTGGTGCCGCGGAATATTACGGGAAATGCTGCACTGGCTGAGGCCCTTATCGCCCATTGCCGCGCGCATCTCGGTGGGCTCAAGATTCCGGTGGCGGTGGATTTTCTTGAAGAATTGCCACGCAGTGAAGCGGGTAAGCTGTTGCGCCGCGTATTGAAGGAGCGCTTCCGCTAAGGGATGTGTTTCTGCATCCTCGCGGCAACGGTGATTAGCCTCCGCAATGCTTCAATCATTGCGGTTTCGAAGCAGTGGTAAGGCTTTCAATCTCCTCTGCCGAGAACGCGAATTCAGCCAGGATTTCTGCGCCATGCTCCCCACGCAATGGTGGCGCAGCGCCAATGGCTGATGGCGTGCGGGAAAAGCGCGGCGCCGGGGCCGGTTGCACCGCGCCATGCGCCGTGACGAAGGTCTCTCGCGCGGCGACATGGGGATGCGAAGGTGCCTCTGCCATGGAAAGGATGGGTGTGACGCAGCCATCGCTATCGGCAAAGATCGCTGCCCATGCATCACGAGTTCGGCTGAGGAATGCTTCGGCCAATCTTGCCTTATGGGTAGGCCAAATTGCGGGGTCCATGCGATTGTCGAAATCAGACGCATCAAGGCCTAAACGCTCAAGCATTTCCGCGAAGAAGGCGGGCTCAATGGGGCCCACCGCAACATAGCCAGAACTGGCTCGGTTTATTTGAACATTTCCTGGGCGTTTCCTAAGTGGCTTCCTGCCTTGGTTAGGCCGCCATCGGGATTGATGGCCGCACGTTGAAATAGGCCTCGTCCGGCGTCTGCCGGTCAAGGCTCGAATGG
>JADCGA010000011.1 GCA_020249265.1 Roseomonas sp. | reverse complement strand
CCAAGCGGCTTTGCTTGGCGGCTCGGAAAATGCGACCAAACAGAGCATTTTCAAGCCAAGCGGCTTTGCTTGGCGGCTCGGAAAATGCGATCAGACAATAAGCTGCAGCGTTTCCAACGAACGGATGTGAATGGGACGCGGACTGGAAAGCTATTCCGCCGCGAGCGCCGGCGCCACTTCGCCCTTCATGCCAAATACTTCCGCCAGCAGCGTATAGGAACGCTGGCGCGCCGCCGCATCATGGCAATGGGTGATCACAGCGAATTCAGAAATACCGCCATGCGCCGCTGAAAGCGCTTCCAGCTTGGCGCGTACCTGTTCCGGCGTGCCCACCATGGCCTGGGTGCGGATTTGATCAAGCCGCGCCAATTCCAGATCGGAATAGGGATAGGCCTCGGCTTCCTCGACACTTGGCAGGGGCAGGAACATGCCGCGGTCGCGCTTGAGGCGCCATAATTCGCGGGAACGGAATAGGCGCCGTGCCTCGGCTTCCGTATCCGCCACCAAGCAGAACACGCCAAGCGCGGGATAAGGCGCGGTCAGGCGCGCGGGCAGATCGGGCTTGGGCTGGAAGCTTTGGCGATAGATGTCGATCACCTGTTCGCTGCCGCCGCCATCGGAAAAGAAATGCGCGAAGCAATAGGGCAGGCCGAAATAGCCCGCGACCTGCGCGCCGTAATCCGAACTGCCAAGCACCCACATTTGCGGGCGCGTGGTGGTCACAGGTTGGGCGATGATGCTGGCGAAGGGGTGGCCTTCCGGCAGGCCATCGCCATGCCAGCCGAGAATTTCCATGATCTGATTGGGGAAGCGTTCCGCCGCCCGCGCCGCATCGGGGTTGAGCGCGAAGGCGGTGCGGCCATCAGACCCCGGCGCGCGACCCACGCCAAGATCAACCCGGCCTGGCGCGATGGCTTCCAGCATGCGGAATTGCTCGGCCACTTTCAGCGCGCTGTAATGCGGTAGCATGATGCCGGCGGAACCGATGCGGATGCGGCTGGTGGTGGCGCCAATGGCGGCCAGCAGGATTTCCGGCGCGCTGCCGGCGTGGGATGCGCTATTGTGATGTTCCGCGCACCAGTAGCGGTTGAAGCCCAACGCCTCCACATGACGGGCGAGGGCCAGGGTTTCCTGCACCGCCGCCGCCGGGCTGCGGCCAGAGGCGACCGAGGATTGATCAAGGACGGAAAGGATGAAGCTGGACATGCCACATAGCCTACCGCAAACCGCGCCAAGGACAAAAGCCCATGTATGAAAGCTTCATGCGCCGCGCCATTGCCCTTTCCTGCCAGGGGGTTGAGGCCGGCGGTGGCCCCTTCGGCGCTGTGGTGGTGAAGGATGGGCAGATTATCGGTGAGGGCATGAACCGCGTGGTGCCCAGCGCCGACCCCACCGCCCATGCCGAGATTGTGGCGATTCGCGCCGCCTGCGCCGCGCTTGGCACGCATGATCTGGCGGGCGCTGTAATTGTTTCTTCCTGTGAGCCCTGCCCAATGTGCCTCGGCGCCATTTGGTGGTCGCGTATTGGCCTGGTGGTCTATGGCAATGACCGGGCAGATGCGGCGGCGATTGGTTTTGATGATGCGGCGATTTACGCTGAGGTCGCGGCCCCGCCGGAAGCGCGCAGCCTGCCGTTGCAGCGTGTTTTGGCGGAAGAAGCGCTTGCCGCTTTTCAGTTGTGGCAGGCCAAGCCGGATAAGGTGCCGTATTGAGTTTTAGTGTGCAACCCGCCCAAACAGCGCGGACAACACCGCAAACAGCACCCCGCCCGCCAGAAAGCCCACCAGCGTGCCATTGATGCGGACATATTGCAGATCGCGCCCAACACGAAGCTCGATCTTCTCAGTCACCGTCGCCGCATCCCAATTGGTCACCACGCCGGCGATGAAATCAGAAAGCTGCGCCTGGGCTGAGGGCAACAGCGTCATCAGCACGCCCTCGGCGGCGCGATTAAGCCTTTCCCGCGCGCCTTGATCTTCCGCGAGCAAGGTGCCGGCATTCGCAAAAATGCCGGATAGCAGGGCGACACTCCGCCCATCAGGCCGCGCGGCATCGGCAGCCAGGGCGATTTTCAGCCTGTCCCAGACATCCATGAGCCAGGCAGCGACGGAGGGATGCGCAAGTGCTTCGCGCATTAGCCGGCCAATGGCGGCGGCGCGTTCGGGGTCGGTTTCCAGCCTTTCGATCTCACGTGCCAGCCATTCGGCGAAGGCGGCGCGCAAATCGGAATCATCGGGGCCGATTTTTTCCAATTCGGTATTGATCGCATTCAGGATGCGCCGCGCAATCGCAGCGCCGGCAAACCAGCCAACCAGCGCGCCACCTTCGGCCCGCACGCGCGCTTCAATGGCGCCGCGCAGGTTTTCCTCACGCGCGGCCAGCAGTACTTTCAATTGCCCGATCGCCAGGCTGAAGACTTCCTGATGCTGGCCGGAGGCAACGGCGGCGCGCAGGATGCGTGCGAGCAACCGCGCGCCGGCGGGGCCGGAGACAATCCTTGGCAGGAGCCTTGCCAGCAGGCGCCGCGCGCGGCCATCTTCAAGGCTCGCCAGGATGCGGGGTAGGCTTTCGGAAAGCGCCATGGCGGCGCGGCGCGAAGCCTCGGGGTCGCGGAGAAAACCTTCCAGAATACGCGCCAGATCGAGCTTCGCCAGCACGCGGCGCACTTCGCCTTCGGTGAAGACATGGCCTGCGATGAAGCGCCCAAGCCCGCGGCCCAACCTATCCTTCTGATTGGGGATGATCGCGGTGTGCGGAATTGGCAGGCCAAGCGGGCGACGAAACAGCGCGGTGACCGCAAACCAATCCGCGATCCCGCCAACCAGCCCGGCCTTGGCGGAGGCCTGCAACAGATCAGTCCAATAGCCAGGCGGCAGGCGATAGCTGAACAGAATGAGCCCCGCCATCGCCACCAGCAAACCAGTCGCAAAGGCGCGATGGCGCTTGAGCGTCAGGCGAAGGGCAGCATCCCGGTCATGATCCGACATGAGGCGTGCATAGCGCGGAAGACCCAGGCCCGGGAAGCATTATGGAATGGTCACTCCACCTTGATGGAGGCATCGCGCAGCAATTTGCGGAGCTCCTCGGTGGCCGGCGTCATTTCCGCCATGAAGGCTTCCGGCGGGCCGGGGCGCGGCGGCACGCCCTCATTCGTCAGCCATTCGCGCATGGCAGGTTGGTTCAACACGTCCTGAAGCGCGCGATTGGCCCGCGCGATGATCGGCGCTGGTGTCGCGGCAGGCGCCAGCACGGCCACCCCATCGGTCAGTTTGGCACCCGGAATCACCTCCTGCACTGCGGGCACATTGGGCAGCACGGGGGAGCGTTCGGCATTGCCAACCGCCACGCCGATGCCGCGGTTATCCTGCATATAAGGTCGCGCGAATAGCAAAGTGGCGAGGGTGGCATCCACGCGCCCGGCCAGGAAATCCGTCATGGCCGCGGCGCCGCCGCGATAGGGCACATGGGTCATATTGAGCTTGCCATAGACCATCATCTGTTCGATCAGCAGGTGATAGGAACTGCCGACGCCGACACTCGCGAAATTCACGCGGCCCGGATTGGCGGCGATGTGGCGGACGAAATCCTGCAAGGTGTTCGCTTGTAGGCCGGGGCGCACCAGCAGCACCACCGTCATGGGGCCAATCATGCCAACCGGCGCCAGGTCTCGCCACGGGTGAAAGCCGACATTCAGATCAGCGGCGGCGGCGATGATCAAATTGCCGTAGGAGGTGAATAGCAGCGTATAGCCATCCGGCTGCGCACGAGAGACAAAGGCCGCCGCGACATTGCCACCAGCGCCGGCGCGGTTTTCCACCACCACTTGTACGTTGAGCGCCTGGGAAAGCCTTTCCGCCACACGGCGCCCGACTGTGTCGGTAATGGCGCCGGGCGGATAGGCGACCACCATGGTGATGGGCCGCGTTGGCCAATTGGTGTCCGCGCTTTGTGCTTTGGCCGCACTGGTGAAGCCGCATAGGCAGCCAAAAGCCAGCAAGGCAGCGAGCAATTTCTCGCGCATTTTCTTCCCCCAATTCTGTTGGGTGAAGCTAATCACGCAAGGGAGAGGCGCGCCAGACCCTCACCAAGGCGGCGGATCATCCAGCCCGGGCGGTGGCTGGGCCAGCGGATCGCGCTCCAATAGCGCCGCATCATCTTCCGCGACTTTATTGACGCGTGCGGAGACGGGCCAAACCGCCAGCCCCTTGCGCGGGAAGGGCCGCATAAGTGCCTTTCTTGATTTAAGTGAGGCGTGCTAATGAAGGCATGTCAGGGTGCCGTTCCAAAAAAGCCAAATCAAACGTTTCGGAGCATCCGTAAAGTGTTCGCGGCGGGAATTCGTGATGAACGACCAAAAATTCAGGCTGGAGCGGGTAAGAGGGGTCCTTGTGACGCCGGAGGCAATACTATCCGACCTTAGACTCGTGGCAAAGAAGGCCGGGACGGACATGATTTCTCAAAGACTTTACAAGGATTTGGGTGCTTTTGATCCGAGCACCGCAATCAGGAAATTCGGTTCATGGAATGAGGCGGTGCTTACGGCAGGATTAAAGGTCGCAAATGAGGTCGATATCTCTGATGATCGCTTATTTGAAAATCTGATGCTTCTGTGGACTCATTATGGCAGGCAACCACGCAGGGCGGAGTTGGCTAGCTATCCTTCAAAGTTTTCTCAGTCTGCATACAATCGCAGATTTCGGTCATGGACGGATGCCCTGGCTGCATTTGTCGATTTCGCGAATGCGACCGAAATTGCAGTGCCAGATCGCAAGGAAACTACCTCGAGTCGGAAGACGGCACGCGACCCATCGCTGCGGTTACGCTGGCAAGTTTTGCAACGAGATAACTTTGTATGCAAAGCTTGCGGGGCAAGTCCGTCCTTACAGCCAGGACTTCGAATAGATGTGGATCATATCGTACCTTGGAGTCGTGGCGGAGACACGACAGAAGGAAATTTGCGAACTCTCTGTCAGCCCTGCAATCTTGGGAAAAGCAATTTGTGATCACCGTCCCAGCTCGGGATCACGAATGTCCCGTTAGGACGTGGCATTTGACCCCAAAGAGCTCGATCCCAAAAGAAAGTTGAGTGCCCGATGCCTACCAAGGCGGCGGATCATCCAACCCGGGCGGCGGCTGGGCCAAGGGATCCCGTTCCAATAGCGCCGCATCATCTTCGGCGACTTTATTGACGCGTGCGGAGACGGGCCAAACCGCAAGCCCAGCACGGGGGAAGGGGCGTAGCAGCGCCTGAAGTCGCGCGGGCTCAGAGGGGGTTTCCCCCAACCATTCATCCCAATCCTCGGGCGGCAGGATCACGGGCATGCGGTCATGCAGCGGCGACAATTCCGGCGCGGCATTGGTGGTGATGATGGTGTAGCTGCGGATGACCTCACCTTCCTTCCCGCGCCAGCCTTCCCAAAGTGCCGCGAGCGGCATGGGCGCGCCATCGGCCATGGCGACAGCGAAGGCTTGCTTGGGCGCTTTCGGCCCTTCGCCCAGGCGCTGCCATTCATAGAAGCCATCGGCAAAGGCAATGGCACGGCGCTTGGCAAAGGCATCGCGAAAAGATGGTTTTTCGGCGATGGATTCAGACCACGCATTCATCATGCGGCTGCCAATGGAAGAATCATCCGCCCAGCGCGGGATCAAGCCCCAGCGCAAGGCATCCAGATGCCGCGCACCAGTTTCGGGGTGGCGGCGCAGCACCAAGCCATCTTGCGTTGGTGCGCGGTTGAAGGAGGGCACCAGATTGGGCGGCGCATTCACCGCGTGGGCATGGCGCGCGATTTCCCCGCTGGAACGATGCTGGAAATAGCGCCCGCACATGGCGGCTAACTTGCGACTTTTTCCGGATAGAGCGCGGCGAGTGCCGCTTCTGTCGCCGCAACCCGCCCGCGTTCCGTGATCAAGCCCGTGACCAGCCGCGCCGGCGTGACATCAAAGGCCGGATTGGCGGCGGGGCTGCCAGCGGCCGCCACGCGAATGCGTGTGATGCGCCCTTCGCTATCCTGGCCGGTGATGTCGGTCACTTCCTCAGGCGCGCGTTCTTCGATGGGGATTTCCCGCACCCCATCCGCCACGCGCATATCCAGCGTGGAATGCGGCAGCGCGACCCAAAACGGCACGCCATTATCCTGCGCGGCAAGCGCCTTCAGATAGGTGCCGATCTTATTCGCAACATCACCGCAGCGCGTGACGCGATCCGTGCCGACAATCACGATATCCACTTCGCCATGCTGCATCAGATGCCCGCCGGCATTATCGGCAATCACCGTATGCGGCACGCCATGCGCGCCCAATTCCCAGGCAGTGAGTGCTGCCCCTTGATTGCGCGGTCGGGTTTCATCCACCCAGACATGCACAGGAATGCCGGCATCATGCGCCATGTAGATCGGCGCAAGGGCAGTGCCCCAATCCACCGTCGCGATCCAGCCGGCATTGCAATGGGTCAGGATATTCACGCGCTGGCCTGGCTTGCGTGCGGCGATATCCTGCAACAGCGGCAGGCCGTGGCGGCCAATGGCTTCACAGGTTGCGGCATCATCATCGCAAATCGCGGCGGCTTCGGCATAGGCTGCCGCTTCGCGCGCAGAGGCCGGCAGAGGGCGCAGTACGCCCAGCATTTTCTCAAGCGCCCAGCGCAGATTGATCGCGGTGGGGCGGGTTTCACCAAGCATCGCAGCCACGGGTTCGAGCGCTTCGGGATTGCGCCGCATCGCCAGCGCCAGGCCATAGGCCGCAACCGCACCAATCAGCGGCGCGCCACGCACCTGCATGGAACGTATGGCGTGCGCCACTTGGTTCTCATCGGTCAGGCGCAGCCACTCCACCTGCCAGGGCAGCCTGGTTTGATCGAGGATGCGGATGGACCAGCCATCCGCCTCATCAAGGCGAATGCTGCGATAGGGGATGCCGTTGATCTTCATGGCGGGGCTTTTAGATCGGATCGAGGTTCAAAGGAACAACCTGCTTTCGCGGGCTCCTCAGAAGTGCCTCGTGCATCGTGCCCTTGCATTGCGTGATCCGCTGCTTCCTGTCGCGGCACATTATGTGCCGGGTATGGAGGGAAACTTCGCCGGCTGGACGCCGGTCAGGCGGTCAGGTCAGGGGCGCGGATCGGCTGCAACTTGCTACCCTAAAGGGCCGGCCAACATTGAAAAGAGCCAAGATATCAGCACAGGTCGCATGTGCCGACCTTGCGAGGTTGTCAGTGCCGAACCACCAGAAAAATTCATGCATCGTGCCTCACAAGCGCACGGTCCAGCTCCTTCCGCCCGGACTGGGCTTCCGCAATCCTCACTGCCCCGGTGCCCAGGGGGCATGTTCAGGCGTGGCAGCGCAATCAGCCAGCCCCAAAAGTCGGCTGCTTCCGGCGTATTCCCAACCCACTGAGTGCGTCAGCGATCCTCCGAAGTTTCGAACTCAGTCACACAGAAATCCCCCCGACATATTGAGTCCGCAATGCTTGCCGCCCCGAATCATATTTGGCCCACGAAAACGGATCGGCAGCCAGCGCGGGCATAAAGAAACGGCCCTTGATTCAAGAAGCTGATGCCCAGCAAGTTGGAACAATTACGGCGTTGGTCGCGCTACTGCGGGCGGAAAAGTCTCGTGACAAATTCCTTATGAGGGCGTCCTGGCGATAAACGCCCCTTTTCCGAATCCGCTACAACAACGACGTCTCCGCCAATTCAATCGCGCGGCCAAGGTCAACACTCAGCAGCCGCGACACGCCGCGTTCCTGCATGGTCACGCCATACAGCCTGTGCATCCGCCCCATGGTCAGCGGGTGGTGCGTCACGATCAAAAAGCGCGTGCCGCTTTCGGCGGCCATGGCGTCCAGCAAATCGCAAAGACGTTCCACATTCGCATCATCCAGTGGCGCATCCACTTCGTCCAATACGCAAACCGGTGCGGGGTGGCAGCGGAAGACAGCAAAAATCAGCGAAAGCGCGGTCAGCGCCTGTTCGCCACCCGATAGCAGCGACAGGGTGGAAAGCTTCTTGCCCGGTGGTTCGGCATAAATCTCAAGCCCTGCCTCCAGCGGATCATCGGAACCAACCAGGGCCAGATGCGCGCGGCCACCGCCGAATAGCCGCGTGAACAGGCTGCGGAATTCGCCATCCACGCGGTCAAACACATCACGCAGACGCTCACGGCCTTCGCGGTTCAAATGGCCGATGGAACCGCGCAGCTTGGCGATGGCATTCATCACCTCATCACGGTCATGCGTGATCTGGCCGATGCGTTCCTCGATTTCGGTGATCTCGATCTCGGCGCGCAGATTGACCGGGCCCATCTCAACGCGTTCGCGGATCAGGCGTTCCACCTTGCGCCGCGCCTTGTCTTCCGCAACATCGGAAAGTTCTTCGGGCGCTGGCGGCAGTTCAGCGCCCTCACCAAGTCTTTCGGCAATGCGCGCGGCCACAGCGGCCGAGGCAGTTTCCGCCGCTTCCGTCGCGGCCTGGGCGCGCACCTGATCCTCGCGCGCCAGCGCAAAGGCTGTATCGGCGCTGCGGCGCCCTTGGCTGCCTTCACTCACGCGCCGTTCGGCAGCCAGCAGCGCAGTGGCCGCGGTGGCATGGGCTTCGCTGGCCTGTTCCAGCAAGCGCGCGGCTTCGGCGCGGCGGAGAGCAGCGGCTTCGGGTGCCGCAGCCAGCGCATCACGCTCTGCTTCCGCTTCCGCATCGCGGCGGCGCAGATCGGCAAGGCGCGCCGCAGCATCTTCGGCGCGTGCGGCCCAAAGGCTTGCTTCATTGGCAAGGCTTGCGCGACGTGCGGCGATGGAACCGGCCTCAGCCGCCAGGGCGCCTTGCGCGTCACGCTGAGCAGCTTCAAGCGCGCGTTGTTCCGCAAGGTTTGTGCGCGCTGCCTCAACCGTTTCGCGCAGCTGCGCAAAATCGGGCGCGGCTTCGCGCGCTTGCTGCGCGCCACCACGCGCGGCCTCTGCTTCCGCCAATTCAGCGCCGATGCGTTCCAATTGCGGGGCAAGCGCGGCAAGGCGATTTTCCACCTCTGACGCGCGGTTCAGCAAGGTTGCCTGACGCTGGCGAGAATCCGCCAGCGCCGCCTCAACACGCCGACGCGCTTCCCGTGCATTCGCCTCGGCATTGCGCGCTTCGGCTTCGGCGCGGGCGGCGGTTTGTTCGGCCTGACGCAGCAAGGCAACATCGGGGCGCGCGGTGAAAAGCGCCTCGGCTTCCAGGCGCGCGGCATCGGCTTCCGAGCGTTCTTCGGCAAGGCGGGCAAGCTGCGGTTCAAGCGCGGCGATCCGGCTTTCGGCGCGCGCATCACGCGCGGCCAATTCACCTTCAGCGCGGCGTGCGGCGGATGCTGCGACTTCAGCGGCGCTGCGGGCATTGCGGGCAGCGGCTTCGGCGCTGGCGGCTTCCGCTTCGGCAGTTTCGGCGGCGATGCGCGCGGCCTCCGTTTCCGCTGCGGTGACTTCGGCCTGATCCAAACGCGCCTCAGCAGCGCGCAGCGCATTGCGCTGGGCAAGCCGCACGGCACCCGGCGTGGGCGCACCGGCGTGATGCGTATGCCCATCCCAGCGCCAAACCGCGCCTTCTTCCGTCACCAAAGCCTGACCGGGCCGCAGCCCCGCTTGCAGCGCCGCGCCATCCATCCCGCGCGCCAGCAAACCCACCTGAGAAAGCGCACGCGCCAAGGCGGCCGGCGCTTCCACCAGGCGCGAAAGCGGCACCGCGCCATCGGGCAAAGCTTGCGCCACCATCAACGGTGGCAGGCTACGCCAATGCCGCGCGGCAGAGGCATCGGCAGGGCTTTCCAAAGCCTCACCCAAAGCAGCGCCAAGGGCTGCTTCAAGCCCTGGTGGCACACGCACCTGATCCAGAATGGGTTGGGCGGAGGCCGTGCCGCGCGCTTCCAATACTTCCGTCAGCGCCGCCACTTCCGCCGCAACGCGTGCGCGCACCGCGCCAGCTTCGGCGGCACTGCGCCGCGCTTGCACCAAGGCTTCTGATGCCGCCGCGCGCGCCGCCTCCGCTTCCGTCAACCGCGCCGCGCTTTCAATCAGCGTCGCTTCCGCAAGCCGCGCCGAGGACACCGCCGCATCGCGTGCGACCTCGGGGATGCGTTCCGCGAGTGCAGCGTCACGTTCCGCCGACAGCGCCGCATATTGCGCGACAATGCGCCGGTGGCGGTCGTCGGCGGCCTGCAAAGCGGCTTCGCGGCGCGTGGCTTCGGCGCTGGCTTCCTCGGCGGCACGGCGCGCTTCGGCGTGGCTGGCGACGGCTTCGGCACGCGTTGCTTCTGCCTGTTCCAAAGCCTCACGCGCCGCAGCGAAAGCTGCTTCAGCTTCGGCAACATGCTGCACGGCGGCTTGTTTTTCTGCGTCGGTCACCGCGCGCGCCTCTGCGGCGTCGCGATCCGCACTCAGCGCCGCATGGGCTTCGCGCGCGCGCCGCAGCCGTATTTCAGCCGCGGCCAATTCGCCTTCCGCGGCCTGCAATTGCGCTGCACCTGCGGCAGCGGCTTCTGTTGCCTGATTGGCAGCGCGTTCAGCATCCCGCACCGCTTCACTTGCCTCCGCAAGCGCGGTGGCGGCTGCGTCACGCCGCGCGGGCAGGGCGGCTTCGCGTTCAACCAGCCCCGCGTCTTCCTCCGTGATGCGCGCGCGTGCGGCATCGGCATCCTGCGCCAGAGCCTCAGCATGCGACAGATCCTGGCGGAGTTCGGCCAAGCGCGCTTCGGCGGCTTCAAGTGCGGCACGGGCGCGGCTTTCCTCGGCTTCCATGCCTTCCGCTTCAACGCGGCGGCGTTCCAAAGCGGTGCGCGCAGCGGCTTCATCGGTGCGCGGTGTGGCAAGCCCTTGTTCGGCTTCATGCAGCGCAATGGCCGCGGCTTCCGCTTCCTGTTCTGCCGCGCTTGTCGCGCTGCGCGCAGCTGCCAGCGCGCTTGCGGCGGTGGAAAGCGCGGTATCGGCGCGGGCGGCCAAAAGTGCCAGCCATTCGCCTTCCGCCTGCCGCACCAGGCCCGAGATATTGCGATAGCGATTGGCCTGGCGCGCCTGGCGTTGCAGCCCCTGGCGCTGCCCATCCAATTGGCCGAGCAAATCTTCCGCGCGCGACAGATTGGTTTCCGCCTGACGCAGCTTGAGCTCCGCTTCATGGCGGCGCGTGCGCAGCCCGGCAATGCCGGCGGCTTCTTCCAAAACGCCGCGCCGGTCATCGGGCTTGGCCTGGATCAGCGCAGCAACCCGGCCTTGGCTGACCAGCGCTGAGGACCGCGCGCCGGAACCGATATCGGCGAACATGGTCTGCACATCGCGTGCGCGCAATTCCTTGCCATTGACGCGGAAATTGCTGCCCTCGCCCCGCGAAATCCGGCGCGTCACTTCCAATTCGGCGATATCATTATTGGGTGCTGGCGCCAGCCCCGCCGCATCTTCCAAAAACAGCATCACTTCCGCAACATTGCGCCCGGCGCGGGTTGCGGTGCCGGCGAAAATCACATCATCCATTTCGCCGCCGCGCATCGCCTTGGGCGAGGTTTCACCCATGGCCCAGCGCAGCGCTTCAACAACATTGGATTTGCCGCAGCCATTGGGGCCGACAATGCCCGTCAGCCCTGGTAGAACCTCAACCGTTGTCGCTTCCGCGAAAGATTTGAAGCCGGCGATGCGGATGCGGGAAAGCTTTGCGTTATGTGAGGCGCGCGCCTGGTCTTCGCTGCGCGCTGCTTCCGCTTCGGGCGTGCTGATTTCCGCTTCCGTCTCGGTTGGGGCGGGGGGGATCGCTTCTTCCATTACCGGGGGGTCGCTTCCCGCACTGCGGCTTCAAAGCGCTCAAAGGAAATCGCGCCGGGCAGTTTTTGCGTGCCGATGATGAAGGTGGGGGTGGCGCTGACCTGATGCTCGGCCTCCCCCTTCTGGCGCGCTTCCAGGATGGCGCGGGCCAAATCATCATCTGCCCAGGCGGCGTTGAAGGTATCGGTGCTCATGCCGGCCATGGCGGCGATTTTGCCGATTTCCGCCTTGTGATCCACGCCGCGCGCAAAGGCCCAGCGATCCTGCGTGGCGAATAGCGCGGAGATGAAAGGTTCATAGCGTTCCGGCGGAAAGCTGCGCGCGACAGCATGAGCACGCAACGATATCTGATCCAGCGGGAAATCCCGGAACACCATGCGCACGCGCCCGGTTTCCACCAATTCGCGCTTCACGCGCGGCCAGGTATCCCGATGAAAGGCACCGCAATGGCTGCAGGTGAGGGAGAAATACTCAATCGCCGTCACGGGCGCATCGGCGCGGCCAAGGCTGCGTTCAGCAAGCCTTGGGTCATCGGATTGCGCATGCAATGCGGGCGCAGCCAGAAGCAGGGCGGGGGGCAACAGGAATAGTGTACGACGGTCGAGCATCAATTTCTCTCCTCCGGAACCGGCGCGCCTTTTCGGGGGGAAAGCGCGCGGGCCGATTTGGCCTTGGGGGGCGACTCGGCCCCCTTAGCCTTGTTTTCGATAGACGCCGCGCGCCAATCTTTCCAGCGCCTCGCGCAAATCCCCTGTGGGTAACCCTTCCAAGGCGCTGGTAACGCGCTTTGGCAGCGCCACGGGGCGGGGCGGCAGGGCGGGTTTGGCCCCGGCCCGGGCCGGCTGATTGGTCTGCACGAAGCGCAGCCTTTCCACCGCCACCCGGCCAAGCCCGCCATTGATCCGGGCCATAAATTCCGGCGCCAAATGGCTGAGTTCCAGGGCAATCGGGCCGGAACAGGCGATGGTCAGGCTGCCAGCGGTCAGCCGCAGCGGTTGGGTCACGGCGGCAAGCGCCGGGCCGACCAAAGCGGGCCAATCCGCCATGATCTGCGCCGCCGCAGGGCTCTTGCGTTTGAAGGCGGGGCGCGTCAGGGCTGGAATCAGGGCGCCGAGGGGTCTAGGCCCCCCAAAGAACCGCCTTTCTTCCTCATTCCGGGACATGCCGTGAAACCCCCTTCCGCCACCGATCTGCTGCACTGGTATGACAGGCACCGCCGCATCCTGCCATGGCGCGCCCCGCCTGGGGAGCGGGCAGAACCCTATCACGTCTGGCTTTCGGAAATCATGCTGCAACAGACAACCGTGGCAACAGTGGGGCCGCGATTCGCGCGTTTTCTGGCGCGCTTCCCCGATCTGCCCGCCTTGGCGGAGGCGCCGTGGGAGGATGTGGCGGCGGAATGGGCCGGGCTTGGCTATTATGCGCGGGCGCGCAACCTGCATGCGGCGGCTCGGCAAATCCTGACTTTGGGCGGCTTTCCAGAAACGCGAGAGGGCTTGGCCGCCCTGCCCGGCATTGGCCCCTATACCGCCGCTGCCATTGCCGCCATTGCCTTCAATGCGCCCGTGGTGCCGCTGGATGGCAATGTGGAACGCGTCACGGCGCGGATTTTCGCGGTGGAGGAAGCGCTGCCCGGCGCCAAGCCGAGACTTGATGCCCTGGCGCAGGGTTTTCTGACCGATCAGGCCGCCCATGCCCGGCCGGGCGATTTCACCCAGGCTTTGTTTGATCTGGGGGCGGGGATTTGCACGCCGCGCAAGCCCGCCTGTGCGCTTTGCCCCTGGCAGAAAGCCTGCAAGGCGCAAAAGCTCGGATTGGCCGAGACCTTACCGCGCAAGGCGCCAAAGCCCGAGCGTCCCACACGCCATGGCGTGCATTTTCTGCTGACGGATGCGGAAGGCCAGGTTTGGCTAAGGCGCCGCCCGCCTCGTGGGCTTTTGGGCGGCATGCTGGAAATCCCCGGCACTTCTTGGCGGGAGACTACCTGGACCGCAGCCGAGGCGCTGGCTGAGGCACCCATCGCGCTTGCCTGGCAGCCCGTGGCCGGTGAGGCGCGGCATGTCTTCACCCATTTCGCGCTGACAATGGGGCTTTACCGCGCGCGGTTGTCAGCGCGGGCCAAGCGGCCTGAGGGCGAATGGCTGGCGCCGGCGGAAGCGGCGCATGCCCTTCCGAGTGTGATGCGGAAATTGCTGGTGCTGGGTGGATTTACGTGAGGCGCGTGATCGAGGCTGGCATGCCTACCCACTAGGAAAGGCGGGACGCCGATACCGTGAATGAGGCGCCGTTTGTCGCTATATCGCCGCTTCCCGCAGCATCATGCGCGCATCGCCATGCCAAATCTTATCAAATCGTTGAAGCCAACGATCCGCCTGGGTTTCACCTGTGGCTAAAATTGCATCAAGCGGGTCAAGAAACAGCGCTTCATCCAGCCCGCGTGCATTCAAGCCATCACGCGCAATCTCCAACACATCGCGGCCTACATCGCGGAGCGACCGGCCCTGGATGGTGGCCGTAAGACCCTCACGTGGCACGGCTTCACGAAGCGCGCGGATTTCCGCGACACTCCAACCCTTCGTCAGCGCGCGCGCGGCCTTTTGTGCGGCGTCATCATAGATCAAGCCCACCCAAAAGGCCGGTAGCGCATTCAGCATGGAAGGCGCCCCCGCATCCGCGCCGCGCATTTCCAGAAAGCGCTTTAGCCGCACATCGGTGAAAACCGTTGTCACATGATCCGCCCAATCGCCCATGGTGGCGGATTGAGCCGCGAGTTTTTCCGCCTTGCCATTCAGGAAGGCGCGGAAGCTCTGCCCCGCTGCATCCAGCCATTGGCCATCGCGCATGATGAAATACATGGGCACATCCAGTACCCAATCGGCGAAGCGTTCAAAGCCGAAGCCATCTTCAAACACCACGGCGGGGATGCCGGTGCGGTCAGGGTCCGTATCTGTCCAGACTCGGGCGCGGAGGCTCCGATAGCCGTTCTTTTTGCCCTCAGAAATCGGTGAATTGCCAAATAGCGCGGTCGCCAACGGTTGCAGCGCGAGCGAGACGCGCAGCTTTTCCACCATATCCGCTTCATCGCCGAAATCGAGGTTCACCTGCACCGTGCAGGTCCGCAGCATCATATCAAGGCCCATGGCGCCGACGCGCGGCATGTATTGGCGCATGATCGCATAGCGGCCCTTCGGCATCCAGGGCATATCTTCGCGCTTCGCCAAAGGATGAAAGCCAATCGGCGCAAAGCCAAGGCCCAAAGGCGCGGCCACTTCGCGCACATCGTCCAAATGTTCGAAAAGCTCGGCGGCCACTTCATGCAGCGTGGCCAGCGGCGCGCCGGATAATTCAAACTGCCCGCCAGGTTCCAGGCTGACGGAAGCGGCGCCGCGCTTCAGGCCAATCGGGTTGCCGCGATCGAGTATCGGCTCCCAACCCTTCGCCATCAGCCCTTCCAGCATGGCGCGGATGCCCTGGGGTTCGTAGGGCGGTGGGGAGAAATCGTTCAGCCGGAAGCCGAATTTTTCATGCTCGGTGCCGATGCGCCAGGCGGATTTCGGCTTGCAGCCGGCAGCGAACCATTCCGCCATTTGGCGGGTGGAGGTGATGGGCGTGGGATCGGACTCGCCGGGATTGGACATCAAAACCTTCCAGGGGCGCCGCCGGGACGACGCAAAACATAATCAGGACCAGTCACCCGCCAGGGCGGCGAGGACCGAAAGCCCCGCAACCGCCGCCGTTTCCGCCCGCAGGATGCGGGGGCCAAGGCCGATGGGTGTAACAAAGGGATACAGAGCGGCGGCGTCAAGTTCGGCGCGGTCAAAGCCACCTTCCGGGCCGATTAATAGGCCAAGCGGCAGGCGCTGCCCAGATAGCGCTTGCGGCAGGGCGGGCGCGCCGGCGCGCTCAGCGGCCATGAACAGCGGCACGCCATCCCAGGCGGCCAGCGCGGCATGCAGGGGCATGGCTGCGTGGATCACGGGCAGGCTGAGCCTTTCGCATTGCTCGGTGGCGCCGCGCGCAATGGCGGCAAGCCGCGCCTGGTTCACCCGATCCGCGACAGACCGGCGGGTGAGGACGGGGTGAATGGCAGCGACACCAAGTTCGGTCGCTTTTTCCACCAACCATTCCATGGCATCGCGCTTCAGCGCGGCCACCATCAGGCGGAGATCAGGGTCCGGCTGGGGCGCGCGGCTTTGGGCTTCCAGCGCGATGCGGCAGCGATCCTTGCGAAGTGCGGTGATCCGCCCAGCCCATTCGCCATGCTGGGCATTGAAGACTGCAACGGCATCACCGGGTCCCCGGCGCAGCACGGCGCCCAGATGATGCGCCTGTCCGGCATCAGCCTCGATCTCAAGGCCGGCGGCGAGTTGGGTTTCAAGATAAAGGCGCGGGGTGGACATGGCGGGTTTCCATGCCCCTTATAGCCGCATGAGTGGCCATACCGATATCCGTAGTGGCGGCTGGGTGGCGCGCCTGCCGCAGGCTTGGCGCCCCTATGCGCTGCTGATGCGCCTGGATCGGCCCATCGGGTCCTGGTTGCTTTTCCTGCCGGGGCTTTGGGCCTTTGCCATGGTGGCGCCGGATTGGCAGCAGGGGCTATGGCTGACCGCGCTATTCGGCCTGGGCGCGGTGCTGATGCGCGGCGCGGGCTGCGTTTTGAATGACCTGTGGGACCGTGATTTGGACCGTCAGGTGGAACGCACGGCGGGGCGGCCGCTTGCGTCCGGCGCCTTGCGGGCGCGCCATGCGCTGGTGTTTCTATCGCTCGTGCTGGCGGCGGCTTTGCTGATCCTGTTGCAATTGAACGGCGCAGCGCAGGTGCTTGGCGTGGCATCGCTGGTACCGGTGGTGCTTTACCCTTTGGCGAAGCGTGTCACGGATTGGCCGCAAGCGGTCCTTGGGGTGATTTTTTCTTGGGCCGCGCCCATGGGCTATGTGGCGGTGACCGGCGGGCTGGATGGCGCGGCCTTGGCGCTGTGGGCCGCAGGGTTTTTCTGGATTTTGGGCTATGACACGATCTACGCGCATCAGGACCGGGAAGATGATGCGCTGGTGGGCATTCGTTCCTCCGCATTGCGGCTTGGAGAGAAAACCCGGCCCTTCCTGGTGCTTTGCTATGGGCTGACGATGGGCTTGCTGGCGCTGGCCGGGTGGCTGGCCGGGCTGGCGCCTTGGTATTTGCTCGGGCTCGCGCTTCCGGGCGCGATGTTGGCGCGGCAGGTGATCCAGCTTGATATCAGCGACCCCGCGCTGTGCCTTCGCCTGTTCAAGGCCAATCGAGATGTCGGGCTTGCCATTGCCGCGGCCTTTCTGCTGGGCCGGCTGTGACGCCGGAGGAATTCGTCGCCTCCCAAACGGTGATTGCACGCGCGCCCTTGGTGCCGGAGGTCGCGCTGCATTTGGCGAGTGAAATCACGCCGATCTGGCAAGCGACCGAAGCCTGGTTGGCCGAACAGAACATCGAACCGCCCTTCTGGGCCTTCGCCTGGCCGGGAGGGCAGGCCTTGGCGCGGGCGGTGCTGGATGATCCCAAACTGGTGGCCGGCAAGCGCGTGCTGGATTTCGCCGCCGGCTGTGGCATTGCCGCCATTGCCGCCGCGCAAGCCGGCGCGGTGATGGTCGAAGCTGCCGAAATTGACCCCCTCGCACTGGCCGCCGTGCGCTTGAACGCCGCGCTGAATGGCGTTTCGGTAGCCACCCCGCCCGGTGATGTGGTGGGCGCGCCCTGCCGCTGGGATGTGATTTTCGCCGGTGATGTCTGTTACGAGGCGCCCATGACCGCGCATATTCTGCCCTGGTTGCGTGCCCTTGTCGCGGCGGGGGCAGAGGTGCTGATCGCCGATCCGGGCCGCGCCTATTTGCCGAAGGCGGGGCTGGCGCCGATTGCGCGCTATAGCGTGCCGACGACCCGCGAATTGGAAGATCGCGACAGCCGAGAGGTCACCATTCACCGTCTTGCGGCGCCGGTTGGCGCTGGTGCAGGCTGTGGTTGAAAAAACAGGAGGAACCCATGGCCGCCTATGCCCATCCCGAAGCGATTGTCAGCACCGAATGGCTCGCGGCCAATCTGGGCGATCCAAAGCTCCGCATCTTCGATTGCAGCACCTATCTTTTATATGAAACCGGCACGGGCCGGCCTTACAGCATCAAAAGCGGGCGGGAAGATCATGATGCCGGGCATATTCCGGGCGCGGCGTTTCTGGATGTGCAGGGGGAACTTTCGGACCACGCGGGCCGCTTCAACTTCACCATGCCAGCGCCGGATGATTTGGCGGCGCGCTTGGCAGCACGCGGCATTGGGGATGGCACGCGCGTGGTGCTGTATTCCCGCAAGACTCCGCAATGGGCGACGCGGGTTTGGTGGATGATGCGCGCCATTGGCTTTGATGATGTGGCCATTCTGGATGGCGGCATTGATACCTGGGTAGCGGAAGGCCGCCCGCTTTCAACGGATGAGGCAAGCCACCCGCCCGCCACGCTGAAAGCCCGCCCGCGCCCTGGGCTTTTTGTGGGGCGCGATGAAATGCTGGCGGCGATTGGTGATGCCAGCGCTTGTTCCATCAATGCGCTGGCGCCTGACCTGCATAGCGGCGAGAACCCTCGCTATGGCAGACCCGGGCGCATTCCGGGCAGCGTCAATCTGCCGGCGGCATCATTGTTTGAAGCGGGCAGCTTCAAGCTGAAGGCGCCCGATCAGGTGGCCGCTGCTTTTGCGGCGATTGGCGCGGATAAGGCCAAGCAGAAGCTGATCTACTGCGGCGGAGGCATTGCCGCGACCTTGGATGCCTTTCTTCTGCATCAATTGGGGCATGAGAATATCGCGGTTTATGATGCTTCCATGAATGAATGGGCGAAGGATGACAGCCTGCCGATGGAGGTTGGCTGAACAGCGCCTCATCCCAAGACGCGCTTCGCCACGACATCCAGCTTCGCGAGCAGATCGGGGTCGCGCTTTTCGGGGGCTGTGATCAGCGCATATTCCAAGGCGCGGTCGCAGCCGGCGGGGCAGGGGCCACGCGGCGCGCCAAGGCTGGGCACCACATGCTGCACCAAGCCGCGCGCCTTATCGGCATTGGAAAACAGCACCTTCACCACCTGATCCACCGTCACCGCATCATGGTCAGGGTGCCAGCAATCAAAATCCGTCACCATGGCAACCGTCGCGTAGCAAAGCTCCGCTTCGCGGGCGAGTTTCGCTTCGGGCATATTGGTCATGCCAATCACGCTACAGCCCCAGGCGCGATAAAGCTCACTCTCCGCCTTGGTGCTGAATTGTGGGCCCTCCATGACCAGGTAAGTGCCGCCGCGTGTCACGGGCAACGCCAGCTTGCGCGCGGCGGCTTCCAGCGCATCGCCAAGCCTGGGGCAGACCGGATGCGCGACTGAAACATGCGCGACGCAACCTGTGCCGAAGAAGGATTTCTCGCGCGCAAAACTTCGGTCAATGAATTGGTCCACAATCACGAAATGGCCGGGGGGCAAATCCTCCCGCAGCGATCCCACGGCGGAAAGCGAGATGATTTCCGTGCAGCCAATCCGCTTCAGCGCATCAATATTGGCGCGGTAATTGAGTGCGGAGGGCGGGATGGGATGGCCGCGCCCATGGCGGGGCAGAAAGGCGCAAGGCACACCGTAAAGCCGCCCAGTCAGGATTTCATCCGAAGGATCACCCCATGGGGTGCGAACCTTGACCCAGCGGCGGTCTTCCAGCCCTTCCATGTCGTAAAGCCCCGAACCACCGATCAGGCCGATCATGGGTTGGATGCTGGGTTCGGTCGTGGTCATGGCAGGCATTCCATCAGGGGCAGGGTGCGGCCGTTTAGCGCAGACGCGACTTTGATGCTAATCTGCGGCGGAACAATGAAAGGCGCGCCTTATGGCCCGTGTGATCCTGATACTGGCGCTGGCCTTGGCCGCTTGCGAGAAAAGCGAAAACCAAAGCGCCTTCGGCCCGCGCGGCACGGCGCTGCCGCCGCCGGGCCTTCAGGAGCGATGACCTTCGCTGTTCATTGACCCAGATGCCAGCCGGTGTCTGAGGGCGGATTGCGCGCGATCCGCAACCTATCCAAATTTTATCACGTCTCCGCGCCGCCATTCACCTGGATCATCTGGCCATTCACGAAGGCACCGCCATCGGAGACGAGCATACCGACCACGGCGGCGACTTCATGCGGCTGACCAAGCCTGCCGACCGGCACGCGCGACAACATGCTGGCGATGTGGTGATGCGCGGCTTCATCATCGCGTTCGCCGGCGATGGGGCCAGGTGAGACGGCATTGGTCGTGATGCCCTTGGCGCCGAATTCCTTCGCCAAAGCCTTGGTCAGCCCCCAAAGCCCGTGCTTGGAAACCGAAACCGCCGCGCGGCCATTGTAGCCATGGATGGCATTCATCCCGAGCAGATTCACAATCCGCCCCCAGCCGCGCTCAAGCATCCCCGGCAGGCAGGCACGCGCCAGCCACACGCTGGAATCGAGATCAACCGAAATCACGCGGCGCCAATCCGCATCGCTCATTTCCAGGAAACGACCATCGGGGCGAAGGGCTGCGTTATTCACCAGCACATCCACCGCGCCGAAGCTGGCAATGGCATCCCGCGCGATGCGTGTGCATTCATCGGCCACGCCAACATCGGCCATGGCAACCAAAGCCTCTACGCCCAAGGCGCGGGCTTCGGCGGCGACGTTTTCGCAGGCGTCGCGATTGCGCGAGCCATTGATGACAACATTGAAACCCATGCCCGCCAGATCAAGCGCAATGGCGCGGCCAATATTGCGGCCAGCGCCGGTGATCAAAGCGGTTTTGCGTTGCGTGGTCATTTCCGTTTCTTTCATGCGCAGGTTTGCTTGATTCTATAGGGGGGTTGCGTGATCGGGCAAGGCGCCTACCAGGCGACCGCAACGCCGCCACCGCCGCGCGGATCAGCGCCGCCAGTGGGCTTGCCATCGCGCAGCAGAATGGCATGGGCGCGGCTCATGGTCGGGTCATAGGAAATGGGGGAATGGCGCACCTCATGCCCCAGGGCTTTAAGTGCCGCCACCACGTCGCCTTGCACCCGCGCTTCGCAGAAAACCGGCCCGCCTTCACAGTGAATGCGCGGGAAGGAAACCGCTTCCACCGCCGACATGCCGAAATCAATCGCATTGATGATGGTGGTCAGCACGGCAGAGATGATCACGCTGCCGCCAGGCGCGCCAACAATCAGCCAGGGCTCATCATCCTTAGTGACAATGGTTGGCACCATGCCGGTGGTGCGCGCCTTGCCGGGTGCGATGCTATTGGCGCGGCCCGGGCGCATATCAAACAGCTTCATGGCATTGTTCCAATTGAAGCCAAGCCCGGGTGTCACCACGCCGGCACCGGTGCCAAGCGTATGCGTGACGGAAACGCAATTGCCGGCTGCATCCCAAACAGAAAGATGCGTGGTGCAGGAAGGTGGTTCTCCGATCCGCCCGCCTGGCAGCCAGCCATCCCAGATGCGCTTGGCCCATTCCGCAGCGCGGGATTTCGACATCAGGGATTCGGTTGGCACCAGCACGAAATCCGGATCGCCCAGCGCCTCATCCCGGTCGTGGTGCGCTGCCGCCATAGCGCGCGCGACCAGATCATAATGCCCGGCACTGCCGGCGGGCAGCGACCCGAGATCGAAGTTTTCCAGGATATTCAACATGGCAATCAGCACCGCGCCCGATCCCGGCGGCGGGTTGGAGGATATCTTATAGCCCCGATAGGTGCCAATCACGGGCGCGCTTTCGCGCACGCGGTAACTGCGCAGATCATCGGCGGTGATGAAGGCGCCGTGTTGCGCGAAATCGCTGACGATCTGTTCGGCAATCTCGCCCGTGTAAAAATCCTGCGCGCCCTTGGCGCCGATGCGTTCCAGCGTGCGGGCCATCTCAGCATGCACCAGCTTTTCGCCGACGTCATGCAATTGCCCGGCTTGGTTCAAATAAAGCGCGGCGCAGGCTTTGGTTTTCGTCACACGCTGCATGCCGCTCGGCAGGCCGGGCTGCGGTTTACGTTCCAGAAAATCGCGGAAGAAGGGGGTCACCAATATGCCATCCCGCGCCATGGCGATGGCGGGGGCGAGCAAATCCGCCCAATCCATGGTGCAGAATTGCGCGTGAAAATGCGCAAAGCCCGCCACCGTGCCGGGCGTCATGATGGCGGTATAGCCAAGCTCCGCCCGGTGATCCTCAAACAGCGCATAGCCGGAGATTTCGGACTTGCCCTTGCTATCGGCGGCCCACATATCATCGCTCACCTTGGCGCCAGCGCGGGCGTGGAAATCAATCATGCCCTGGCGGCCGGTTTTGGCATCGCGGAATTGCAAAGTTCCCATGCCGCCAATGCCGCACATGAAAGGGTCCTGCACCATTTGGCAGAAAGCGGTGGCCACCGCGGCGTCAAAGGCATTTCCGCCACGGCGCAGAATTTCCGCCCCCACATCCGCAGCGCGTGGTTGTGGGCAAACGACGATGCCTTTGATATTGGCCATGCTGGTTCCTCCGTTAAGGGTCATGGCAGCACGAAGCGATGAAACGCGCCATGGTGCTTGACGCCAAGCGGCGCACAGGCAGCATGGGCGCCATGACAGACACCGCTGAAACCATCCTGCTCCGCCACGTACTGGAAACGCCTGAGGCCGCTATTCCCGAAACAGCGCGGGCGGCTGCGCGGGTGTTTCTACTCGATGGGCTGGCGGTTGGTGTGGCCGGCATGAAGCACTCGGCGCGAGCGGGTTTGCTTGCCGCGGCGCGCGGCTGGGGTGTGGGCGAAGAAGCCAGGCTTTGGGGTGATGGCGCAGCGCTGCCCGCTTCCCAGGCTGCCTTCATGAATGCCTTCCAGGCCCATGCGCTGGAATTCGACGCCATCCACGAAGCCGCCGTGGTGCATGCCATGACGCCGACGGTCTCCGCCGCAATGGCCGAGGCGGAAAGACTAAGTCGCCAAGGCCGCCTGGTGTCCGGCGCACGCTTCATGGCAGCGGTGATTTTGGGCCTTGATCTGGCCTGCACCATAGGCGCTGCGGCGCGGGGGCCGATGCGGTTCTTTCGCCCGGCGACGGCGGGGATGTTCGGCGCTTATGGTGCGGTCGCACGGCTGCGTGGGTTTGATCTGGCCACAGCATCGGCGGGCGCGGGGCTGTTGCTTGGTCAGCTTCCCGGCACCATGCAGGCGCATAGCGAAGGTTCCATGGCGCTACCCGTACAAATGGGCTTCGCCGCCATGGCGGGTTTGCGCGCCGCGGATTTGGCGGCGGCGGGCGCTGCGGGGCCGGCGCAATGGCTGACCGGGCCATTTGGTTTCTTGAAACTGACGGAGCCGGAACACGATCTGACACCCGGCCTCGCGGCGCTGGTCAGCCTTTGGCAGGTAACGCGGCTTGCACACAAACCCTTCCCCTCTGGCCGGCTGACGCATCCCGCCATTGATGGTGTGCAACGCCTGATCGCGGCGCATGGCGTGCGCGCCGAACATGTCAGCGCCGTGCGGCTTTTTCTGCCGCCGCTGGCGATGCGCCTGGTCGGCAGGCCGATCAAGCCGGACCTGACGGGCAATTACGCGCGGCTGTGCCTGCCCTATGTGGTGGCGCGCACGCTGCTTTCCGGCAGTGTCGGGCTTGGCGATTTTTCGGATGCTTTGCTGCGCGATCCCGCGACGCATGCTTTGGCCGCGCGGGTTGCTTTGCTCGGCGATGGCAACGGGGATGAAAACGCGGTGGTGCCGCAACGTGTAGAAATTGAATTACGCGACGGGACAAAACTGGATCAGCGCGTGGATGCCGCCTTGGGCAGTCCAGAAAACCCGCTGCCTCGCGCGGCGCAAATCGCGAAGCTACGCGCCTGTTTCGCGGGTATTCTGCCGGAAGGCAGGGCCGATGCGCTGATGCAAGCGATAGATGCGCTTCACGAAGCGCCTGATGCGGCCGCCGCGCTCAAGCTATACTGATTATTCCCGCCGCATCATCCGCGTAAGTGCGGCGACAGGCAAAAGCCCCACCAGCACAATCAGCACGGCGGCGGTTGATGCCTCGGCCAGTCTTTCGTCCGACGCCAGATTATAGACGCGCACCGCGAGCGTATCGAGGTCAAAGGGCCGCACGATCAGCGTCGCCGGCAATTCCTTCATGGTATCCACAAACACCAAAAGCCCCGCGGTCAGCAGCGCGCCGCGCGCCAGCGGTACCTCCACTTCGCGCACTGCCTGCCCGGGCCGCCGGCCCAAAACGCGCGCCGCATCCGTATAGGATGGCTTGAGCCGCGCCAGCCCCGATTCCACCGTAGACAAGGCAACCGCCAGAAAGCGCACCAAATAGGCAAACACCAAGGCCACCATGGTGCCCGACAATAATAGTCCGGATGAAACGCCAAACCGCGCCCGCAGCCAGGAATCGAGCGCATTGTCGAACAGCCCAAAAGGCACCAGCACACCCACCGCAATCACTGAACCCGGTAGCGCATAGCCGAGCGATGCTACCCGATTGGCGATGCTCCGCGCCGGGGAAGGATATAGCCGCGCCGCCCAGGCCATGCCGGCGGCCAATAGCACCGCCAGCACGGCGGTCACGCCAGACAACACCAGGGAATTGCGCGCATAGGGCAGATAGCGCGCAGGGCTGAACGGGTCGCCCGCCTGCACCATCAGCCACAGCAAAGCACCCGCCGGAATGACAAAGCCGATCAGCAGCGGTATCGCGCAAGCAAACAGCACTACCCCTTCCCGCCAGCCGGTAAGCCGCACGGGGCGCAAGGCCGGGTGGCGTGTTGTGGTCGGGTGAAAGCGCCGCCCGCCGCGCGAGAAACGCTCCAAAGCCAGAAGCAGCCCGACACAGCCAAGCAAAGCCAGCGCAAGCTGCGCCGCTGCCGGGCGGTTATCCATGCCGAACCAAGCCTCATAAATGCCGGTGGTGAAGGTACGGACCGCAAAATGCTGCACCGTGCCGAAATCAGCCAGCGTTTCCATCAGCGCCAGCGCAATGCCGGCCGCCAAGGCAGGGCGCGCAAGCGGCAAAGCAACATGCAGAAAACTCCGCGCCAGTCCATGGCCCAGCGTGCGGGATGCCTCGATCAGACAAACGCTTTGCTGCAGGAACGCGGCGCGGCAGAGCATGTACACATAAGGGTAAAGCACCATTGAAAGTACCAGCGCTGCGCCGGGCAGGCTGCGGATTTCCGGGAACCAATATTGCCCGAAGGAAAGCCCGGTTGCGCTGCGAAGCGCGGTCTGCACCGGCCCGGATACATCCAGCAGCCAAGTATAGACATAGCCGCAGAGGTAAGCGGGCATGGCGATAGGCAGCAGCAGCGCCACTTCCAGAAAGCGCCGCCCACGGAATTCGCAGGCCACCACCAGCCAGGCCGCGATAGCCCCCGCGCTGCCCGCCATCAGCGCCACCAGCAGGGCCAGCAGCGCGGAATTGGCCAGCATTTCGGGCAAGGTGGTGGCCACGATATGCCGCCAGACCTCGCCCCCCGGCGCGGCGGCGGTTGCCAGCACGGCCAGAATCGGTGTCGCCATGGCCAAAGCCACCAGCAAGGACCCCCAGGCCCAGGCAGGGCTGCGGCGCCTTGTCGGCATGGCGGCAGGGGTTTCAGTGGCGGCGCTGGACATCCTGAAGCCCCCTATCACAGGCGCTGGCCTGGGGCGAGGCGCCGCACCCTATCTTCGCGGGGGCACCACGCCGGGACCAAAGCCCTCCAGCGTCCAGTAATAGACCGCCGCGCTGGAACGTAGGCTGCCGATGCGCGGCGCGCTCAAATCCAGGATGATGACGATCACCGATGTCCACATGCCGATCAGCAGCAAGGAAAGGATCGGCAGCGACAGCCCGCGCAGGCCCAATTGATAACCAAGCGCGCCAATGCTCAGCACCGCAATGCCCATCAGCAGCCAGACCATTTGTGGTGGCATGCTTTGGCCAAAGGCCAAGCGCTCAGCCGTTGAACGGTCAAACACCTCATTGGTCGCGGCCATCAGGGAAGACGAAATGGGGTCCGGCTTTTCGCGCACAATGACAGTGACATGTTCCCAAATGCGGGTTTGCAGCGCCGATGTTTGGTCATTGATGGCGCGCACAATCTCGCGTTCCGGCGGCGCCGTGATGAAATCGGCGCGGAGCTTCGTGTATTCCTCAAACAGTTTGGCTAATTCCTCACCGCGCGGATGGCCGATGGCCTTGGCGCGGAGCCAGGCGGTGCCCAGCGCATTGGCTTCCATCAGCGTGCCTTCGCGGCGTTCTTCAAAGCGTGTGGTGGCGAAGGAAAGCGTCAATGCCAGCACGAAGGCGAGCAGGCCGAGCATGCCGCCCACCACCACGCCAACACCCTCTGCCGGGGCCGCACCGCGCGCCGAATGGCGGCGGCCAAGCCAGGCGCCAAGGGCCTGGGCCACCCATTGCACCGCAAACAATAGCAGCCAGAAGGCAATCAGGCTGAAGGCCAGGATTTCGGCTAGAATGATCATGGCGCGCCGTTCTCCCCATTAAGGAAATCAAAGCCGGCCAGGGCATGCACCTTCGCGATGGCTTCCAATTCAGCGACCGAAACCCATTCATCGGCGCCGCCCATATTATGGGGTGTGGGGCCATAGACCACGGTGGGCAGCCCCGCCATGCGGAACCAGCGCGCATCGGAACCGCCGACGCGCATATTCACGGCCACGGGCTGGCGCAGCAAGCCGCCCAGCATGTCGGCGGCTTCGCGGGCGGCGGCGGCGGCGAAATCGGCGCGGGCGATGGCATTCATGACGCTACCCTGCGGGGCTGCGCGGGCGCTTGCAAGCGGGAAGCGGCTTGTAATCCTGGCGCATACGGGCATATCGGCCCCGGAAGGGCATTCGGGCTGCCGCAGTGGCCGCCCCGCCGCCTCTGGAGAGACCCCATGCGCATAGATGCCATTCCCATCGGCAAGGACCCGCCGAATGATGTGAATGTGATCATTGAAGTCCCGATTGGTGGCGAGCCCATCAAGTATGAGATGGACAAGGCCGCCGGCACGCTATTCGTGGACCGCTTCCTGCACACGCCCATGCGCTATCCGGGGAATTACGGCTTTGTGCCGCATACGCTTTCCGAGGATGGCGACCCGATTGACGTGCTGGTGGCCAATACGCGCCCCATCGTGCCTGGCGCCGTTTTGAATGTGCGCCCTGTTGGCGTGATGAAGATGGAAGATGATGGCGGTGGCGATGAAAAGATCATCGCCGTGCCGTCACCCAAGCTCACCCAGCGCTATGTCCATGTGCATGAACACACGGATTTGCCGCGTATCACCATTGAGCAGATCCAGCATTTCTTTGAGCACTACAAAGACCTGGAACCTGGTAAATGGGTGAAATTCATCGGCTGGGGCGGTGCGGAGGAAGCGCGGCGCCTGATCCGGGAAGCGATTGAACGGGCCAAAACCGCCTGATTTACCCTTAAAAAAGCAGGGTTTTCCGCTGGAAAGCCCTGCCCCCCGTTGCGCCCATGCCACTCCCCTTTTAAGGAGTTTGGCGTTCTGGGCCGATGCGGGGGAGACTCCGCACCGGCCCCATGCCGGCGCGCGGCGGCCCATTCCGCGCCACGAAGGGGGAGTCTAAAGCTTTGTTGACCTTATCGCTGATCCTTGTGATCGCGCTTGGGGCGCTTTCCATCGCCTATGGTGTGATCACGTCCAAGGATGTGCTTTCGCGCGACCCAGGTTCGCCGCGGATGCAGGAAATTGCTCTGGCCATTCAGGAAGGGGCTTCGGCCTATCTGAAGCGGCAATATGGCACCATCGCCATTGTGGGCGTGGTGCTTTTCGCCCTGGTCGCCTGGCGGCTTGGCATTGCCGTTGCCATTGGCTTTGCCATTGGCGCCGTGCTGTCTGGCGTGGCCGGCTTCATCGGCATGAATGTTTCGGTGCGCGCCAATCTGCGTACGGCGCAGGCGGCGATGCAATCGCTCTCCGCCGGGCTGGATGTTGCCTTCAAATCGGGCGCCATTACGGGGATGCTGGTGGCGGGCCTCGCGCTGCTGGGCGTGGCTGTCTATTTCTTCATCCTGAGCGTGATTGGCGGCTTCGCGCCCAATAGCCGCACGGTGATTGATGCGATGGTGGCGCTTGGCTTCGGCGCTTCGCTTATTTCGATCTTCGCGCGCTTGGGCGGCGGCATCTTCACCAAGGGTGCGGATGTTGGCGGCGATATGGTGGGCAAGGTGGAAGCCGGCATCCCTGAGGATGACCCCCGCAACCCCGCCACCATCGCTGATAATGTCGGCGACAATGTTGGTGACTGCGCCGGCATGGCCGCTGACTTGTTTGAAACCTATGCGGTGACGATGGTCGCCACCATGGTGCTGGCGGCGATTGCCTTCGCTGATCCCGCCAATATGGTGCGCGGCATGATTTATCCGCTGGCCATCGGTGCGGTTTGCGTGGTGACTTCCATCATCGGCACGTATTTCGTAAAGCTGCCGGCGAATAATTCCATCATGGGCGCCATGTATCGCGGCTTCATCGTGACTGGCCTGCTTTCCTTGGTGGTCTTGCTGCCGCTGACCTACCTGGTCTTTGGCTTCGGTACCATGACGGCGGCGGGCACCAGCTTCAATTCCTTCGATCTGTTCCTGTGTGGCGTGGTCGGGCTGGCGGTGACGGGGCTGATTGTCTGGATCACGGAATACTATACCGGCACGGGCTTCCGCCCGGTGCGGGCGATTGCCGAAAGCTCGGTCACGGGCCATGGCACCAACGTGATCCGCGGGCTTGCGGTTTCGATGGAAAGCACGGCCATTCCCGCGCTGATCATCATTGCGGGCGTGCTGATTACCTATGGGCTGGCAGGGCTTTACGGCATTGCCATTGCGGTCACGACCATGCTGGCCCTGGCCGGCTTTGTGGTGGCCTTGGACGCTTTCGGTCCTGTCACGGATAACGCGGGTGGCATTGCCGAAATGGCCGGCCTGCCCAAGGAAATCCGCCAGACCACCGATGCGCTGGATGCGGTTGGCAATACGACCAAGGCCGTCACCAAGGGCTATGCCATTGGTTCAGCCGGTCTTGGCGCGCTGGTGCTGTTTGCCGCATACACGCAGGATCTGAACTACTTCGTGCAGAATGCGGCGCAGTATCCGTATTTCCAGGGTGTTGGCACGCTGACCTTCTCTCTCTCCAGCCCATACGTTGTGGTTGGTCTGCTGTTCGGCGGCTTGCTGCCTTATCTGTTCGGCGGCATGGCAATGACGGCGGTTGGTCGCGCGGCGATGAGCGTGGTGGAAGAAGTGCGTCGCCAGTTCAAGGAAAAGCCGGGCATCATGCAGGGCACCGACAAGCCGGATTATGGCCGTGCGGTGGATATGCTGACCAAATCGGCGATCAAGGAAATGATCATCCCGTCCTTGCTGCCGGTGCTGTCGCCGCTGGTGGTGTATTTCGGCATCAATGCCATCGCAGGTAAGGCCGCGGCCTTCGAAGCGCTGGGGGCGATGCTGCTGGGTGTGATTGTCACCGGCTTCTTCGTCGCGGTTTCCATGACCACCGGTGGTGGCGCTTGGGATAATGCGAAGAAGTATATCGAAGATGGTCATCATGGCGGCAAGGGCTCTGAGGCCCATAAGGCTGCTGTGACGGGCGATACTGTTGGCGACCCGTATAAGGATACGGCGGGCCCGGCGGTGAACCCGATGATCAAGATCACCAATATCGTGGCGCTGCTGCTGCTTGCGATGCTGGCGCAAAGCTAAGCTTATTTGGGCGGCGCTGCCGCCCAAATAGAAAAGCCCAGGAGGCAATGCCTCCTGGGCTTTTTCTATGTCAGAGCGCCCCGCCCTTGCGGCCAGCCATGGCGCCAAGACGCAGGCGCAACGCGTTCAATTTGATGAAGCCCTGGGCATCGAATTGGTCATAGGCGCCCTGGTCATCTTCAAACGTCACATGCTTCATGGAATAGAGGCTATTGGGCGATTGCCGCCCGGTGACGATGGTATTGCCCTTATAGAGCTTGAGACGCACCGTGCCTGAGACGCTGTGCTGGCTTTCATCAATCAACGCTTGCAGCATGCGCCGCTCAGGCGCGAACCAGAAGCCATTATAGATCAGCTCCGCATAGCGCGGCATTAGGCTGTCTTTCAGATGCGCCGCTTCGCGGTCCAGCGTGATGCTTTCCATGGCGCGATGCGCGACATAAAGGATGGTGCCGCCTGGCGTTTCGTAGCAGCCGCGGGACTTCATGCCGACAAAGCGGTTTTCCACCAAATCCAGCCGGCCAATGCCGTTTTCCTTGCCCAGCGCATTCAAGCGCGTGAGCAAGGTGGCGGGCGACAGACGTTCGCCATTGATGCCAACCGCATCACCGCGTTCGAATTCGATGGTGATATCGGTCGCGCGGTCTGGCGCATCCATCGGGCTGATGGTGCGTTGCCAGACCATTTCATCCGGCGCGTCCCAGGGTTCTTCCAGGATTTTGCCTTCGCTGCTGCTATGCAACAGATTGGCATCCACGCTGAAGGGCGCTTCACCGCGCTTGTCCTTGGCGATCGGGATTTGGTGTTCTTCGGCGAATTGGATCAGGCGCGTGCGGCTGGTCAGATCCCATTCGCGCCAGGGGGCAATCACCTTCACATCCGGCTTCAGCGCGTAATAGCTGAGTTCAAACCGCACCTGGTCATTGCCCTTGCCGGTCGCGCCATGGGCCACGGCATCGGCGCCCATGGCTTCGGCGATTTCAATCTGGCGCTTGGCGATCAGCGGGCGCGCGATGGAGGTGCCGAGCAGATACATGCCTTCATACAGCGCATTGGCGCGAAACATGGGGAAGACGAAATCGCGGCTGAATTCTTCCCTGAGATCATCCATGAAGATGTTTTCCGGCTTGATGCCAAGCAGCAAAGCCTTGTCGCGCGCCGGGCCCAATTCCTCACCCTGACCCAGATCGGCGGTGAAGGTAATGACCTCACATTTATACGTCGTCTGCAGCCATTTCAGGATGACGCTGGTATCCAAGCCGCCGGAATAGGCGAGCACGACCTTCTTCACATCTTTGACGCGCATGATCTTTCCCTTGAAAACTGCAAGATAGGGGGGCGATATGCCCCCCGCGCGCCATGAGGGCAAGCGGGGCTTGCGGCGGCAGCACAGCCCGGGGAAAATGCCGGCCTATTGACGGGGAATTGTCTATGGCGGCTTGGAGGGGTCTTGTCGCGACGCTTGCCGGGATTGTTGGACTGGCCCTGGCCTCGATCAGCCATGCCCAGGCGCCGGCGGCGCCGATTCTGGAAGCGCCGACCATTCTGGGCCTGCCGGAGGCGAGCCATCCGAGTGTCCGGCGCTTTCTGAACCTGAATACGCCGCGGGTGCTGGCCTTTGGCCCTAATGGCACTTTCGGCTGGCAGGCCGGCGGGGGCGATGCGGCCTTTGTCGAACAAACCGCGCTGACCAATTGCGAAAGACGCGCGGGGCCTGGCGCCTGCTCCATCGCGCTGCGTGACCTTTCGATTGTGAAGCTCGGGCAGGAATGGGCGCCTAGCCCTCCGCCCGCAGATGTCGCCATTACCTCCGCCCATCACGCAACGCTGCCGGATGAACGCTTCATCTGGTGGGGGCCGGAACGGGCGCGCGGTGTGCTGGTATTCGCCCATGGCAAGGAAGTGGTGACCGATCTGCGCGGTCGGCAACCCCAAAGCTGGACTCGGCATTTCAACAATGCCGGCTTTGATGTGTGGCGCTTTGACCGTGAGCCCAATGCCGATAGCGCGCGGCGCGCGGCGGCCTGGTTGCGCGATGATTTGGCGGAACTCCGTGGGCGTGGCTATCGGCAGGTGATTGTGGCGGGGCAATCGCGCGGCGGGTGGAATGCGCTGATGGTACTGAACCGCGCTGGCCTTGCCGATGTGGCGATTGCGATTGCCGCCGCCGCGCATGGCAGGCCGAGTGATGAGAATAACCGCCTGCATGCGCAGATCGTGGAATTGGAAGCGCTATTGACCGAGGCCGCTGGCGCACGCCGCACGCGGCTTGCGCTTGCGGATTTTCGCGATGATCCCTTCATGGCGGAGCCCGACAAACGCGCCGAGGCGCTGCGACGGCAACGCGAACGCTTCGGGGCTTTTTTGCTGATTGACCGGCCAGAGGGCATGACCGGCCATAGCGCCGGCGCCACGACGCCCTTCAATGATCGTTACGGGGCGTGTCTTTTACGCTTCGCCACCGCGCCGCGCCCGCCTGCGGCTTGTTGAGGCTGGGGGGCGAAGCTTTTCCTCATATCCGCAAGGTGCCATTGCGTGCCGCATCATAGCGCGCAGCGATCTTTTCCCAATTCAGCACCTTCCACCAATTCGCCAAATACTCCGCCCGGCGATTCTGGTAGCGCAGGTAATAGGCGTGTTCCCAAACATCATTGCCCATCAGTACGCGCTGGCCATCCATCAAAGGATTATCCTGATTGGGCCTGGTGACAATGGAAAGCCCACCCGCCGGCGTCACGACCACAAACGCCCAGCCTGAGCCGAATACGCGCATGCCAGCCGCGTTGAAATCCGTTTGCATCTTGGCGAAGCCGCCCAGGTCTCGGTCAATCGCGGCTTTCAGATCACCGCTGGGCTCGCCGCCCTGCCCGCCCATGATCTCCCAGAACATGCTGTGATTCGCATGACTGCCGGCATTGTTGCGGAGCGCGGTGCGCACGGCATCCGGCGCCTGGGAAAGGCGCATGAGCACATCGTCAATCTGCATGGTGGCAAGGGCCGGATAGTCGCGCGCGATATTGTTGAGTGCGGCAACCGCAGCAGCATGGTGCCGACCATGGTGCAGTTCCATGGTCATGGCATCAATCGCTGCCTCATTGGCATTGGCCGCATAGGGTAGCGGCGCAAGGGTGAAGGGACCCTCTGCTGTCTGCGCGAGAATGGGGCGTCGGGCTGAGGCAAAAATGCTTGCCGTGGCAAGACCAGCCGCCAGAAAGCCACGGCGCGCGAAATGAATGGTCATGATATTTCTCCCCAAGGATGCGCAATGTGTTTGTCAATGGGCGCAAGGCGCAGGCTTACGCCCGAAGATGCTGGCTTGTCCAAGAAAATCCCTGCCAGCGCCGCAAGCAATGACGGATTGGGCGCGGCATTAGCGCAAAATGAGCCGCGCCGCGTCTTCTCCGCTTAGCCAGGCGCCGGCAACAGTGGCGGCGAAGCGCGGATGGCAGGCTTCGCCGGCGAAGATCAGCCGGCCATCAGCAAGCGGTTCCGCCAAGGCCTGCCGCGCTGCCTGCGCGCCTGGGATGGCGTGGCTATAGCTGCCGCAAAAGGCAGCGTCTTCGCCCCAATCAGTAATGATGGGCGGGCCAAGCGCCTTTGCCGCTTCAGCGCCAAAAACATGCGCGAATTCGGCACGGGCATGAGCTTCCGCCGCGTGTTTGCCGGCGCGCGAGAGTTCCCAGGCCAAAGACCCACCGATGAAGGCCAGCATCACCGGCGCGCCAAAGGGCCGCGCGATCCAGGAAATGGGCCGATCACCTGGCGCCGCGATATCGCGCCTGAGGCTCGCGAAGGGTCCGAATTCCGGCAGCGCGCTGGGCGGGATGGGGAAAGACAGCTTAGTCAGCAAACCCAGCGGCAGGGCGGTGATGGCGCCCTTTGTTTGCGCTGGCAAGTCAGGCGTGAAGGCAATGCTGCCTTGCGCCAGCACGCCGGTTGAAACGGTGATGATCGCGGCCCGCGCACGGATGCGCCCGAAAGGCCCGCTGGCTTCAACGCCTTTGCCGCCCCAATCAAGCTGCGCCACGGGGGCATTCAGTTGGATCGGCAACCCTTCAGCCAAGGCGCCGACCAAAGTGCCTAGGCCGCGCCGCAGCAGCAAATTCGGGCCATCGAGGGCGGTGGCCGCGAAATCATGCAGGCTCATGCGCGAAAGTTCCGCCGCGCAAATCTGGGCGCCTTCCCAATGCGCCACCAAGGCATCGAAGCGCCCGCCCTGTGGTGCCGCGTCAGACGCCGGGCAATCCGGTGCTCCATCCGCGGCGGCGGCTTCAATCACGCGCCAGAAGCGATCCTCGGCAGCGGAGAAGGCCCTCCGTTCGGCGGGACTGGCCAAGCGGCCTTCGGTGAATAGCAGGCGCTGGCGGAGCCTATCATGGTCCACTGTTTCGAAGCCAAGCGCTTCGGCGAAAGCGGTCAGCGGATTGTCATTGGCCTGGTGCAGCCAGGAAGCGCCGTGGTCGAAGCCTGTCGCATCGGTGTAGGCGCGGCCACCGATGCGATCCTTCGCTTCCAGCACCAGGCAGGACAGCCCACGTGCCCGCAAAGCGCGGGCGGCGGCAATGCCGGCGACGCCGGCGCCGACCACCAATACATCGGTGTCATCAGAATTCATCGTTATTTCTTAATGGAAAGATCATCCAATACTCATGATGCTGCGTACCGACGTTGCGGGAGATTTGATCTGGAGGCAGGGGGTACGGCTTTTTGGGTTTCACTGCTCACGTTTCTCGGAGCGCTGTTCTACACTTGAGCCGCGTTGTTTATGATTGCGTATTTTAAAACGCGATAAGATGAACATTTGGCTCGAGAGTACGATATGCCAGCACTCGCGAACCGTTGCGCTGGCAAGAGCAAATAAAGTCGCTGTAGCCAATTTGCAAAAAAAACTATCGACACCCAAAACACTGATCAGACAAACTCCGCTTGAAATTCGAGAAATACCCAGGCCAGCCACCCCCCATGCTATGAGGGTTGTCAGAATAACTAATATCGCGAGCTGGTAGGTGTAAACGTAGGCTTCTATGCCATCCTGATGCCGGTACATCAGCTCTTCAATTTCATTTTCTTTGAGTATTGCCTGAGTGTTACCAATCCATGCAAACGAAAGCCCCACGAAGATTCCGGCGAGAGGAAGCAGTATTGTCGATGCAGCGTCTTTGGCCTCAATCTGCCCTCCAAAGCCCAAGCCAAAACCGATAATCAAATGGAAAAACATCCAGCGATCCAGCAATTTTCGATAACCGGGCTTATCATTCAGCCCGATAAAAAACCATTCCCAAAATCTCCATTGCATGGTTTTCACCCAGGTTCGCGTATACGACGGTAAATCTGGATCATCCCTTCGAAGAGTTCTCTCCGTGACTTGCTAGACTGTATCTCGTTAACGTCGACGAGAGCAGGGTTGCGGCCTATATACTTCGTGACGAGACGCCCACCTTCTGAAGGAACTAGTTTCGCAGACGCTTTATTCCCTGTCGAAGCCGCGGATCTTGCAAGTTCTTCTACCACAGTCCGTCTGAGGGATTCTCCTTGGATAGTTGTCTTGCCCACTTCCGCGGATGACTCTCTGAGCAAATGTTCCATCGGCCCATGAAAGTCCTTTTCTACGTCCCAAGGGTTAGGAGGACTGAAGGACATAGTAAACCTAGAAATACGTTCTGCGTTTCTTACTATAGATAGAAACTCCTGCGGGTCATAAATTTTTGGTAGAACGAATTTGATGCCCGTTAGATCCGCGATTTTTGTGGAACTCAATAGTTCACTAAGGCTTTTTGCGATACCGTCGACGTTGGAGGCCATCCTTGTTTTCTTTGCGATAGCACAAATTTGATATTTTAAATCAATAGCAACATAGGTGTGCGGCGCTTCCTCCAATGATTTTTGCATAAAATCGCCGCTGGCTTCATCGTACAAGTCGAGCTTTGCGTCTGTTATCTTTCCTAATGCGAAGAAAATTTCATGACCTGACAATTTTTCGATATTGCCCAGGCGCCAAGATTCTCCTCGGCGTATGTCCCGGGCTGGTTTTTCGTCAATAGCGCTCAAGATAAGGCTGCGGGGAGAGGGTACGACGGAATTGTCAGGGAATAGTGGTAAAAATGCAGGTTTTTCCACTTTTATCCTGTACAAATGAAACTCCATGTCACTGCCCTCCCAAGCTCCCTCACGCATTCCCGCTCAAATAATCCATCGCCGCTTGCACGCCGCCGGATTGGTGCGGCACGCCTGCGGCACGCAGCCCCATCTCCACGCCGCTCAGCGTGCCGGTCAATTGCAGATCGCCGAAATCGCCAAGATGGCCAATGCGGAAGACGCGATCATTCAATTGGCCAAGGCCATTACCCAGGCTCATGTTGAAGCGTTCCAGGATGGTGGCGCGCAGCGCATTGGCGCTATGGCCTTCTGGCAGGCGCACGGCGGTCAGCACGGATGAGTAATGGCGCGGATCGGCGCATTGGATCTCAAAGCCCCAATGGCGCACGGCGCGGCGCGCGGCTTCTGCGTGCCTATCATGCCTGGCAAACACGTTATCCAGCCCTTCTTCCAACAGCATATCCACCGCTGCATCCAGCCCGTACAAAAGATTGGTGGCCGGCGTATACGGGAAATAGCCCGTCGCGTTGGAAGCGAGCATCGGCTTCCAATCCCAGAAGCTACGCGGCAGCTTGGCGGTATCGCTGGCCTTGAGCGCCTTGGCGCTGACGGCGTTGAAGGAAAGCCCCGGCGGCAGCATCAGCCCCTTTTGCGAGCCCGATACGGTAACATCCACGCCCCATTCATCATGCCGGTAATCCATGGACCCGAGTGAGGAAATGGTATCCACCAGCAAAAGCGCCGGATGCCCCACCGCATCCATCGCACGGCGCACTTCGCCAATGCGCGATGTGGCGCCGGTGCTGGTTTCATTATGCACCACGGCGACGGCCTTGATGGTATGCGCCTTGTCTTCGCGGAGCCGCGCTTCAATCGCTTCCACATCGGCGCCGCGGCGCCAATCGGTCTTCACGAAATCCGTCACGATCCCAAGGCGCGTCGCCATTTCATCCCAAAGATGCGCGAACCAGCCAGTTTCGCACATCAGCACGCGGTCGCCGGGCGAAAGCGTATTGGCAAGCGCGGCTTCCCAGGCGCCGGTGCCGCTGGCGGGGTAGATCACCACCGGGCCCTGGGTCTTGAAGACATGGCGGACTTTTTCCAGCAAAGCCTTGCCGAAGATGCCAAAATCTGGGCCGCGATGGTCCATTGTGGGGTTGTCTATCGCGCGCAGCACGCGGTCAGGCACATTGCTCGGCCCCGGAATTTGCAGGAAATGGCGCCCGGCGGTGGGCTTGGATTGGAAATAAGCCATGATGGAATCCTTGTTTGTGGCCCCTACATGGGCGAAACCCCCCATCCATGCCAAGCCCACCCCTGCCTAAGATGCTTCAGGACCACCCCGCATGAATGCCCTGCCCCCTGGCCGTATTGTCCCCGGAGACCCCCGCTTGGCTGCTCGGCTGCGGCGTGAGACGCAGGCTGAGGTTCTGTTCGGCCCAGCCGATCGTGGGCGCTATGCAACCGATGCTTCGATCTATCAGCAGGAACCGATTGGGGTGATTGTTCCGCGTTCGCTTGCCGATGTGGAAGCGGCTTTGGCGATTTGCCGGGAAGAAGACGCGCCGATCCTGCCAAGGGGCGGCGGCACCAGCCAATGCGGGCAGACCGTCAATCGCGCCCTGGTGCTGGATTGCACCAAATACCTCAGGCGCGTGCTGGAAGTGGACGCCAAGGCAGGTGTCGCGCGGGTGGAACCAGGCATTACCTTGGGCGCCTTGAATGACGCGCTGAAGGCGCATGGCGTTTTCTACCCGGTTGACCCTTCCACCTGGCAGCGCTGCACCATTGGCGGCATGGCAGGGAATAATTCCTGCGGGTCCAAATCCATCCGCTACGGGCTGATGGCGGATAATGTGCTGGCGATTGATGCGCTGCTGGCGGATGGGTCTCGGTTCCGCTTTGGCGATCTGCCGGATAATCTGGGCTCGGAAGTGCCGGGCGGCATTGCCGATCTGATCCAGCGCCTGCGCGCGCTTGGTGCGCGGGAGGCTGAGGAAATCGCCGCGCGCTTTCCCGAACAACTCCGCCGCGTGGGGGGCTATAACATCGAAGCGCTGACGCCGGCGGCGCGGGCGGCAGGGCGTGGCAGCCTGGCGCGGCTGCTGGTGGGGTCTGAGGGCACTTTGGCCTTTTCGGCGGCGCTGGAGTTGAAGCTTTGGCCGATCAAGCCGCGCAAGGTTTTGGGCATTTGCCAATTCCCGAGCTTCCGCAAGGCGATGGAAGCATCGAAGCATCTTGTTTCGCTGATGCCGGAGGCGGTGGAATTGGTGGACCGCACCATGATTGATCTGGGGCGTTCCATCCCGATCTATCGCGCAACGATTGACAAAATGCTGATCGGCGAACCGGATAGCCTGCTGATCGTGGAATTCCACGGCCAGGAAGATGGCCCGCTGATGCGTGATTTGGCGCGGCTTGACGAAATGATGGCGGATCTGGGCCATCCCGGCCAGGTGGTGCGCGCGACGGATGCGGGCTTCCAGGCCGCGATTGCGGAAGTGCGCGAAGCGGGCCTCAATATCATGATGTCCATGAAGGGGGATGGGAAACCGGTTTCCTTCATTGAAGATTGCGCGGTGGGGCTGGATGATCTGGCCGATTACACCGAAAGACTGAATGAGGTTTTCGCCAAGCATGGCACCAAGGGCACCTGGTATGCGCATGCTTCTGTCGGCTGTCTGCATGTGCGGCCTGTGCTGAACATGAAGGATGGCGCGGAAGTTGCAAAAATGCGCGCCATAGCCGAGGAATGCTTCGCGCTGGTGCGCGAATATAAGGGCAGCCATTCCGGCGAACATGGGGATGGCATTGTGCGGTCTGAATTCCATCGGCCCATGTTTGGTGATCGCATCGTCACTGCTTTTGAGGAAGTGAAGGACGCGTTTGACCCGCGCGGCTTGCTGAACCCCAATCGCATCACGCGCCCGCCGCGCATGGATGATCGTTCGCTGTTTCGCTACGGGTCGGGTTACGCCGCCGATGCGGCGATAACGCCTGCGCTGGATTGGTCTGACTATCCCGGTCCGCTTGGCGGCCTGCTGAGCGCGGTTGAGATGTGCAACAACAACGGTACCTGCCGGAAGTTTGATGCGAATGTGATGTGCCCATCCTATCGCGCCACGCGCGACGAACAGCACTTGACGCGCGGGCGGGCGAATACGTTGCGCCTGGCACTCACGGGTCAATTGGGGCCGGATGCGCTGGCGGGCGACGAAGTCGCGGCGGCCATGGCGCTATGTGTTTCCTGCAAGGGCTGCAAGCGCGAATGCCCAACCGGCGTGGATATGGCGCGCATGAAGATCGAGGCTTTGGCCGCGCGCGCGAAGCGCCATGGCGTGCCCCTGCGCGAACGCCTGATTGCGCGCTTGCCGCGCATCGCGCGCTTCGCTTCCATGGCGCCCTTGCTGTTCAATCTGCGCGATATGATTCCTGGCCTGCCGGCGCTGACGCAAAGCCTTCTGGGCCTCGCGGCGGATAGGCCCCTGCCACGTTTTCGTGGAGATGCCTTCCATGATTGGGAAGTGCGGGCACCCGATGGCAGGGCGAGTGAGGTGATCCTGCTGCCCGATGCCTTCAACCGCTATTTTGAGCCAGAGAATCTGCGCGCCGCGATCCGTGTTTTGCGCGCCGCCGGTTATGACCCCGCCGTGGCCCGCCCGCCGCGTGGCATGCGCCCGCTGGATGAAGGCCGCACCCTGCTGGCTGCCGGCATGGTGGATGAAGCGCGCGCTGAGGCTCGTCGGGTGATTGCAGTGCTGGCGCCTTTCGTGGCACCAGTGGTCGGTATTGAACCTTCATCGCTGACGACCTTGCGCGATGAATTCCTGGTGCTGCTGCCTGGCGAGGAAAGCCGTGCCTTGGCCGCGCGCGCCGTGTTGCTGAGCGAATTGCTGGAACGCGACAAGCCGGCGCTGCCTTTCAAGCAAATGGAGGTTACCGTGCATATCCATGGCCATTGCCACCAAAAGGCTTTCGGCGCCTTTCCTGCCGCGGTGGCGCTGCTGAAGCGCATTCCGGGTGTTACGGTGAAGCCCATCACATCTTCCTGCTGCGGCATGGCGGGGGCTTTTGGTTATCAGGCAGAAAGCCAGGAAGCATCCAAGGCGATGGCGGAACTTTCCCTGTTGCCGGCGGTGCGTACGGCGGGGGCAGAAGATTTCATCATCGCCGATGGCACGTCCTGCCGACACCAAATCGGCGATCTTGGCGGGCGAGAAGCAATTCATTCCGTGCGGCTTTTGGACCGCGCCTTGTCATGAGCGACGCTGACGCCATTCTCGCCTTCTGGTATGCCGAAGGCCGAGATACGTATCGCCCGAACTGGTTCCAGAAGAATGACGCTTTCGATGCGGAAATCCGCGAGCGTTTCGGCGCGCTGATCCGCCCAGCGCGTGAAGGCGCTTTCGATGCCTGGGCTGAAACGCCCGAAGGCGCTTTGGCGCTGCTGATCCTGCTGGATCAATTCCCGCGCAATGTCTTACGCGGCAGTGCCGAGGCCTTCGCGAGTGATGCGCATGCCCGCGCCATTGCGCGCGTCGCCGTGCTGGAAAAGCGCTTTGACCTCAAGCTTGGTTCTTTCGAGAAGCCTTTTGTCTATCTGCCCTTTGAGCATAGTGAATCGCTCGCGGATCAGGATTTGTCAGTCGCGCTATTCGAAGGTTTGCGGGATATTCCGCATCATGCGCGGGAAAATGGCGCGATTGACTATGCTTGGCGGCATCGCGCGGTGATTCAGCGATTCGGACGCTTTCCGCATCGCAATGCTGCGCTGGGGCGGGTTTCCTCGCCGGCGGAACAGGCCTGGCTTGACGCGGGGGGTGGCTTCTAGTGGCGCTGCCGATTGCCATTATCGGCGCTGGTCTGGCCGGCATTTCCGCAGCGCGCGCATTGATGGCGCAGGGCCATGCTGTCACGATTTTCGACAAGGGCCGCGGCCCGGGCGGGCGCTTGGCAACGCGGCGCATTGAAGCTGAAGGGCGCAAGCTGCAATTCGATCATGGCGCGCAATATCTGCGTGCCGAGGGTGCGGATTTCGCCAATGCCTTGGCTGAAGCTGGAACCGCACCCTGGCCGGATGCGGCGCGGCGCGTTGGCGTGCCTTCCATGTCCGCCGTGCCGCGCGCCTTGCTGCGTGCCATTCCCTGCATGGCTTCCCGCCATGTCGGGCAAATCACGGGCAGCCCCGGCGCCTGGATGCTGCGCCATTGGGATGCGCGGCTGGTGCGCCCGGGTCAGCCCATGCCTGATGTCGCGCCGGAAGAAGCCGGCCCCTTTGCCGCAGTGCTGCTGACCATGCCGGCCACGCAAGCGCGAGAGGTTTTGGGCCATACCGCGCCTGGTTGGCATGAAGCACTCGCCACCATTCGCTACGCGCCGTGCTGGACCGTGATGGCCGCCTTCAATGCGCCGCTGGCCTTGCCGGATACGCTGCGCCCCGAAGCGCATGCCATTGGTTGGGCGGCGCGGGATTCCGCCAAGCCTGGGCGCGATGCGGGCCAAGAAAATTGGGTGATCCAGGCCGGCCCCGCCTGGACTCGCGCGCATCTGGAATTGCCTGCGAACGCCATCGCGCAACCCTTGCTGGCGGCGCTGGCGGGCTTCAGCGCAACACCCTTGCCCGCACCCTTCATGGCGATGGCGCATCGCTGGCGCTATTCGCTGCTGGAAGCACCCCTGGGTGAGCCATGCCTTTGGGACGCAACAGCACGCATTGGCTATGCCAGTGATGGCTGCATTGGCGGGCGCGCGGAGGCGGCTTGGGATAGCGGCGCGGCGCTGGCCGCCGAGGTGCTTGCATGAAGCCACCTCGGCCTGCCTTCGCTGATGATCTTTCGGCCAGCCTGCAAGAAGCCTTTCGGCTGCTGGCCAATGCCGTGTCGGATCGGCGCAGCCCCCTGCACACCCCAACGCTTGCAAGCCTGGATGATGCGGGCGCGCCAAGCCTGCGTACCGTGGTGCTGCGCGGCTTTGATGTGGATGCGCGCAGCCTGCGCTTCCATACTGACCGCCGCAGCGACAAGGCGCGCGGCATTGCACAAGACCCACGCGTGATGATGCATTTCTATGATGCTGCCTTGCATATCCAGATTCGCGTCGCGGGCCGCGCGGCATTGCATCTGGATGATGCGGTGGCTGATGCCGCCTGGGCCGCCAGCCGATCCAGCAGTCGTATGTGCTATGCCGCCCCCGATGCGCCTAGTGCCGTTGTTGCCGCACCGCCCGCCGCGCCGCAGGATAGCGATATCGGCCGCCCTCATTTCGCTGCGGTGGTGATTGGCTTTCACCGACTGGAATGGCTGTGGCTGGCTGCCGCTGGGCATCAACGCGCGCGCTTCATCTGGGATGAGGCGGGCAAGCTTACCGCCGATTGGATCGCGCCATGAATATCGAAGCCATCACCGCTGCCATGCTGCGGATTGCCGCTGAACGCGGTCCGGAGAAAAGCATGTGTCCCACCGATGTGGCGCGCGCTGTTTCCGCTGAGAATTGGCGACCCTTGCTGGGGCCGGTGCGCAAGGTCGCCGCTGATTTGGCGCGCCAGGGCAAGATTGAAATCCTGCGCAAGGGCAAACCCATCAACCCCGAGGACATGCGGGGCGTCATTCGCTTGAGGGCCACATCATGATCTCCAGCCTGTTTTCGCGTGGTGCCGAAGGCGTTCCAGCACCGACGCCGCTTGATTTCGCCACTCTGCAATTGCCCCCCTCGCCCAATACCTGCCTGCTGACGCCAAGTGTCGCACCTGGTCAGGGGCATCTGCACCGAGACCCGCTACCCGCTTCACCGGAAGCGGTGATGGCGGCTTTGGATCGTGTTGCGGCCAGCATGCCGCGCACCTTTCCCCTCGCGCGCTTTCCGGCGCGCAACCAGGCGCAATGGGTGGTGCGCAGCGCGCTGATGAATTACCCGGATATTGTTGTGGCAGAAGCAGCACCCGTTGCGGGCGGCACCGGGCTTTGGCTCTATTCGCGCAGCCTGATTGGCTGGTCGGATATGGGCGTCAATCGCGCGCGCGTCATGGCTTGGCTTGAAGCGCTGGAAGCAGCGCTGCGCGCGGGCTAGGCGCCGCGCCATGCGCTGGATTGTCACCTTCATTGCCGAAGCCTGGGCGCTAATCGCCCCCTTTTGGCGGAGTGAGGAGCGCTGGCGCGCGCGCTTGCTGCTGGCGGTGGTGATCACGCTCAATCTTTCACTGGTGGGCATGACAGTGCTGCTCACTTTCTGGCAGCGCGCCTTCTACAATACACTGGAGAATAAGGATTGGGATGGCTTCATCGCGCTGCTTTTCAGCTGGCATCGCACAGAAGCTGAGGGGCTACTGCCGGGCTTTGTGCTTGTAGCGGCACTTTATATTCTGATCGCAGTGTATCAGCTTTATCTGCGCCAGGCCCTGCAAATGCGTTGGCGGCGCTGGCTGACGGATGTGTATCTGACCGAATGGCTTTCTGATCGCGCCTATTACCGGATGGCCTTGACCGATCCCTATACGGATAATCCGGATCAGCGCATCGCCGATGATACAAGGCTTTTTGTTGAAGACACACTTTCGCTCGGCATTGGCTTGATCAATTCCATCGTGACACTTGGGTCCTTCATTCTGGTGTTATGGTCCCTTTCCGGATCCATCACTGTGTTTGGCGTCGAAATTCCTGGCTATATGGTCTGGGTCGCGCTGGTCTATGCGCTGCTGGGCACTTGGCTTGCGCATTTGATTGGGCGGCCGCTGATCACGCTCAATTTCAACCAGCAGCGGTTGGAAGCGGATTTCCGCTATGCCTTGGTGCGCTTTCGCGAGAATACCGAAGGTGTCGCGCTCTATGGTGGGGAGGCTGATGAGAAACGCGGCCTCACGCAGCGCTTTAGCAAGTTGATGCTGAATTGGTGGGACATCATGCGCGCCACCAAGCGCCTGACTTTCTTCACCGCGGGCTATGGGCAGGTGGCGTCCATCTTCCCGATTGTGGTTGCGGCGCCGGCTTATTTCGCGGGGCGTATGCCGCTTGGTGGCTTGATTCAAACCAGCAGCGCCTTTGGCCAGGTGCAAGGCGCGCTTTCCTGGTTTGTTGAGAATTACGCGCGTCTGACCGAATGGCGCGCCACAGTTGAACGGCTTTCCGGCTTTACCCAGGCCGTCGCCAAGGCACGTGAAGCGGATGGCGGGCCGCGTTCAGGCAAGGCTACAGCGAACGAGCTTACGTTGAGAGATATTACACTCTCACTGCCTGATGGGCGCGTGTTGCTGAGCGGCGCACAGATGACGGGCACGCCAGGCGAAGCGGTGCTGATCACTGGCCCTTCGGGTTCAGGCAAATCCACGCTGTTTCGCGCCATTGCCGGCATTTGGCCCTTTGGCAGCGGCAGTATTTCACTGCCACAGAATGCGCGCGTTCTGTTTCTGCCGCAACGCCCTTATCTGCCGCTTGGTACCTTTAAGCGCGCCGTTTGCTACCCGGAGGATGAGGTGCGCTTCAGCGATGCTGAAGTTCTTGCCGCGCTCAATGAAGCGGGGCTTGGCCATTTCGCGGCGCGCTTGGATGAAGCTGATAGCTGGGGCCAAAGACTTTCGGGCGGCGAACAGCAACGGCTTTCCTTCGCCCGCGCTTTTTTGCAGCGCCCGGATTGGCTTTTCCTGGATGAAGCCACCGCAAGCCTGGACCCGGAAGCGGAGGAAGCCATGTATGAAAGGCTGAAGCGCGCACTGCCTGGGCTGACCATGGTTTCCATTGCGCATCGCCCGGCAGTGGCACGCTTCCATGACCGTATTTTGCGCGTGGAAGAAGGACAGCTTATTGAGAAGGCGCGGGGCTGAGCGCTTTTTTCATTGAGGGTCTTTTTCAGTGCATTTTCAAACCGCGCGCATCCGCCGCGCCGCCGCTTCACCAATCATCACACAGGTGAAATGCAGATTGGCGCGGCAATCACTTGGCATGATGGAAGCATCTGCGATGCGGAGCCCTTCCACACCGCGCACCTTCAGATCAGGGTCAACCACACCGCGCGGGTCCTCATGCGCGGTCATGCGGCAAGTGCCGGCGGCGTGCTGGATATCGCCTGCCTGATCAAGCATGATCTGATCCAGCGCATCATCCGAAAGCGCGGCGGCTTCCGCCATGGTAAGCGCGGTTTCGCCAAAGGTGATGGCGTCCGCGATATCAGCTACCGGCGCTAAGGCGCAAAGCTTCGCAAGGCGTCGCACGCCAGCACGCATCCGCAGCCGGTCCGCCGGATGGTCCAGCATATTTTCTTCCACCACCGGCTGTACATCAGGATCGGCGGAAGCCAAACGCACTTCACCACGCGACAGCGCATCATAAAGTGCCACGCCAATGCCGCCATTGGGTGCCACGCCGCCTTCGGCCAGGCCACGATGATTATAAGCGATGATGATCATGTCACGCTCACCCCCGCCGCCGAGCTTGCTGCTGTAAGTGAGGCAGCAATTGGTATGGCGCGCATCGGCACCTTCAGCGCGAAAGTGATGTTTCAAGGCAAGGCTTGCGCGCAGGATCGGGTGATCCATGAAATGCTGCCCGACAGCAGGCGCATCATACAGAATGGTAATGCCCAAGGCTTGCAAGGCCGTGGCGGAACCGATGCCGCTGCGCATCAAAATGCAGGGGCTATGGATGGCGCCGGCGCAAAGCACCACTTCGCGCGCCTTGATGTCTTCAAAAGCACCCGCGCCGAAACGCACCCGCACACCGGCAGCGCGGCGCCCTTCGAAGATCACGCGATCCACCAAAGCATCGCCGCGAATGGTGAGGTTCGCACGCCCGCGCGCTGGTTCCAGATAGCCATCATTGGTCGTCACGCGCTGGCCATGCCGCAGATTGATCGGGTTGCAGGAAAGCCCCTCGCCGTCCGGGGCATTCAGATCAGGCTTCACGGGATAACCTGCAAGTCGCGCGGCATCGCGCAGCGCGCAATCAACCGCGCCCCAGTTTTCTTCCGGCATGCGCCACACGGGAATTGGGCCGCCTTGGCGTTTGCCGGGTGTGCCGTAATTTGCATCATCTTCAATAACATCGAAAATTGGCATGACCTCGGCGGCGGACCAACCCTCACACCCGGCTTCCGCCCAGGCATCGAAAGCGGCTGGCACGCCGCGAATGGCGATTTGCGCATTGACGGCGGAAGAACCGCCAAGTGCCCTGCCGCGCCAATAGAATTTCGATGCCTGGGTGCGGGTGCGCCGCGTCATCAGCCCTGGCCATTGCCAGGTGGCCTGGTGCTTCGGGTCATGCATGAAGGGCACGATATTCGGGCTGCGGAGTTCGGGCGGCGCTTCCGCTGCGCGCCAATCGCGCCCCGCTTCAAGCAGCAGGACGCGCCGATGCGAATCTTCAGAAAGCCGTGCTGCCAAAGCCGCGCCCGATGAACCTGCACCCACCACGATCACATCATACATTCGGCATACCTCGACCAAATCATGCAAGCAGTGAAGCAGGCCCGATTGGCGGCGCCAAGTTATTCACCAAGACTGGCCAATAGCGCAGCTGCTTTTGCGCGCGGTGCTTCCGCCAAATCCTCGCGCGCCAGTAATCTGGTCAGGACCGCGCGCGCTTCATCCCGCTTGCCCATGTTGAGCGAAAGCTCTGCCAGATCAAGCGCCGGTTCCGCCATGGCGGGCGCCAGCCGCGCCGCGGTTTCGAAAGCAGTCGCCGCTTCCGCCTGATTGCCTAGGCGTAGCAGCACACGCCCAAGCAAAAGGCGCAGATCAGCGCTATTCGGGTCCTGATCCAGGCCGCGCCGTGTGGCGAGCATGGCTTCCCGCACGCGGTTCATCGCCAGAAGAATACTGCCTTCATGCTGCAAGGCCCAAGGGTCACGCGGCTGTTCGGCCAGCGCCTTGCGGATTTCCATGAGCGCTTCTTCCAAGCGCCCGGATTGCGCATAGGCTTCCGCGACTGCCACATGCACCCAGACACCGCGCGGGTCGAGTTGTTGCGCACGGCGATAATCTTCAAGCGCGGCTTCGATCCGGCCCAGACGGAATTGCGCGACACCGCGCAGATACCAGGCAGCGCCTAACGCGGGGTTGTTCTGGATCACGATTTCGGCCACTTCAAAAGCGTCTCGCGCGCGACCTTCACGCAAATAGCTGCGCCCCAGCAGCCCGCGCGCGGTGTTTTCTGCTGCGACATCTCCGCCTGCACCGCGCATCAGCGCGCGCAGCTTGTCACGCACGACCGCCTGATCCGGTTCCGTTTGCGCGACATGCCAAGCGTAAAGCCTTGGCTGAATGACGCGCCAGATTTCAGGCGCCGCCAGCGCCAGAAGCCGATCCACCGCATCGCTTGGCACGCCATCAATATCGGCAATCAGCCCATGCCCGGCCAAACGCAGGCGGAGCTTGAGCTGGTCCCTTTCCAGCACAATCTCGCCCGTGATGCGCTTGCTGGGTGTGCCGAAAACACTGCGCAGCAGGGTTGCCAAGGCGCGCAACGAAAGCCCGGCGATGGGCACGTTGAAATCCGGTTGATCGCCGGCCAGTTCCAGGCGCTGCTGGCCTAGCCTTTCAGCGGTGACGGTATTCTGGACAAGGATGACCTGATCAAGCAGGCGTAGCGCCACCACATCCGGCGAAAGCCCGGCCTCGGCAAGCCTGGTGGGTACTTGGATGGGCGCGATTTCAATATCCTCTCGCCGCATTTCGCGCAGCAACAGCAGGACAAAGGCTGCCGCCAATAACAGCGGCACAACGCGAAAAACAAAGCTGTAAAGCCCATCCCATAGCGCAACGATAAAGCCCAACATCCCTTCCTTGCGCGGCGATGCTGGGGTTTCGTCGCTCATGATGCGTTCAGGAAATCCTGAATGGCGCTGATTTGGTCCGCAGCCATCAGTGCCGGCGCATGGCCGGCATCGGCAATTTCAAGCAGCCGCGCGTTTGGCTTGCGCGCCATTTCCGCTGCGACTTCCACGGGCAAGATATCGCTGGTGACACCGCGCAGAATCAGCACCGGAATGACAATGGTCGTCCAGAAGGGCGTAAGATCAATATCCGCAATCTCGCCCGCGCTGAAAGCATGCGTGATCGCAGGATCGTAATGCAATTGCAGCGCGCCTTCTGCATCGCGCCGGGCAGAGGTTTCCGCCAAATGCCGCCATTCGGCATCTGTCAGCGGACCAAAGGGCGCATGCACGTTGCGCAAATGCGCCTCCAGCGCAGCGATATCGCGAAAGGCTTGCGCGGGCTGATTGATGTAATCGCGAATGCGGGCTAGCGCTGCGGCGGGGATGATGGCGCCAACATCATTCAGCACCATGCGCCGGATCACATTACCGGGTGTGGCGGCAATGCCCATGCCGCAAATGCCGCCCAAAGATGTACCGACCCAATCCACCGGCCCATCCATGCGCGCCAAAAGATGCGCCAAAGCCTGGGAATAGATCGGTGGCTGATAGAGCGCAGGGTTGGGCAACCAATCGGATGCACCGCGCCCTGGCAAATCCGGGCAGAAAACGCGCCGACCGGCAGCGGCAAGTGCGGCGGCGAGAGCATCAAAATCCCGCCCACTCCGCGTCAGCCCATGCACGCAAATCACGGGCGCGCCATCAAGCGGTCCCCATTCCAACCAGCGCAGCGTGAAGAAACCCGCAGGCGAAAGCCAGCGCAAAGCGCCGGCACGGGCACCCGCGGGCAGCGCCATCACAAAATGCCTTTGTCCTTGAGTGCGGCAATTTCCGCCGCACTCATTTTCAGCACATCGCTCAGCACGGCATTGGTGTGTTCGCCAAGCACGGGCGGCGCACTGCGATAGCTTGGCGGAGTCGCGGAAAGCTTCACCGGGTTTGCGATGACCTTCACCGTCTCCCCACTGCCATGGGCCATTTCCACGACCATTTCGCGCGCCTGCACATGCGGATCGGCGAAAACCTGTTCCAGCGTATTGATGGGGCCACACCCGATCTTGAGCGCTTCCAGCGCATCAATCCATTCCGCCGTGGTTTTGGATTTCATCACGGGTGTGAGTGTATCCGTCACCAGTTGGCGGTTTTGCACACGGATCGGGTTGGTGGCGAAGCGCGGATCGGCCAGCAGCGCTTCCTGGCCGAAAGCCTTGCAGAAGCGCTCAAAAGTCGGGTCATTGCCAACCGCCAGGATGATATAGCCATCCTTGGTCGGGAATTCCTGATAGGGCGCGATATTCGGGTGCTGATTGCCAAGGCGCGGCGGGTTTTCGCCCGTCGCCAGATAATTCATGCCCTGATTGGCGAGCCACGCCACATGCGTGTCCAGCATCCCGATATCAATCTGCTGGCCTTGGTCCGTGCTGTTGCGGTGGTTCACCGCCGCCAGAATGCCAATGCAGCCATAAAGCCCCGCGAAAAGATCAGCGACCGGCACGCCAACCTTTTGCGGTGAGCCATTGGGTTCACCGGTCAGCGACATGACACCACCCATGGCCTGGATCAGCGCATCATAACCAGGGCGCGGCGCGTAAGGCCCGGTCTGCCCAAAGCCAGTGATGGAACAATAGATCAGCCGCGGATGGGTCTTGGCCAATTGCTCATAGCCGAGGCCGTATTTCGCCAAGGCGCCAACCTTGAAGTTCTCAACCAGAATATCGCAATGTTCCAGCAGCTTATGGATAATCGCCTGGCCCTCGGGCTTCGCGATATCCAGTGTCACGGATTTCTTGTTGCGATTGACGCCGACGAAATAGGCGCTTTCCTTCGTATTCGGCACGAAGGGCGGCGCGAAGCCGCGCGTATCATCACCCGCTTCCGGGCGCTCAATCTTGATCACTTCGGCGCCCAAATCGCCCAGCATCTGCGTGCAGGTGGGGCCGGCCAGAACGCGCGTCAGGTCAAGCACACGAAGTCCGGTCAGCGGACCAATAGGGGTAGTCATCACGCTTATCCTCTCAGCAACTTATCCAGCGCCTTCACGCGCCCTTCTTCACGCTCCGCACCGCTGATGCCAGCGCCGCAACCTGATCCAGCACCTTCTGCGCCGTGCCTGGTTTGGCGCGGCCTTCTGCGTCCAGATCGGCGGCCAGCACATCAATGAGTGCGGACGCCACCACCGCACCATCGGCAATCCGCGCGGCCTCAGCCGCTTGTTCAGGTGTGCGCACGCCAAAGCCAATCGCGATTGGCAGCTTGGTGTGTTTGCGGATGCGCGGAATAGCCTCGGCCAATTCGGCGCCAGTCGCGCTGCGTGTGCCGGTGATGCCGGTGATGGCAACATAATAGATGAAGCCGGATGTCGCGGCCAAAACCTTGATCATGCGCGCATCATCTGTGGTCGGCGCAATCAGGCGGATCATATCAAGCCCGGCAGCGCGCGCCTGGGGTTCAATCTCATCCGCTTCTTCCGGCGGCACGTCCACAATGATCAGCCCATCCACGCCCGCTGCTGCCGCATCGGCGCAGAAATTGGCGCCATAGGACAGGATGGGATTGTAATAGCCCATCAGAATGATCGGCGTTGCAGCATCTCCGGCACGAAAGTCGCGCACCATTTGCAGCGTGCCGGCAAGCGTCGCGCCCGCCTTCAGCCCGCGCTGACCGGCGCGCTGCACGGTTGGGCCATCGGCCATGGGGTCCGTGAAGGGGCAGCCGATTTCAATCAAATCCGCGCCGGCGCCTGGAAAGCCACGCAGGATCTCCATGGAAGTGGCACGGTCAGGATCGAAAGCGTCCAGAAATGGGATCAAGGCGCCGCGCCCTTCGGCGCGCAGGGCCGCGAAGCGCGCGGCGATGCGGGAGGTTTGGGTCATGACACTCACATCGATACGCCAAGGGCGCGCGCCACGGTGAAGATATCCTTATCGCCACGCCCGCACATATTCATAATGATCAGCTTATCCTTTGGCATGCTGGGCGCGATCTTGATGACATGCGCCAGCGCATGCGCCGGTTCCAAAGCAGGGATGATGCCTTCCATTTTGGAGCATAACTGGAAGGCGGCAAGCGCCTCATCATCCGTCGCACTCATGTATTCCACGCGCTTTATGTCATGCAGCCAGGCATGTTCGGGGCCAACACCGGGATAATCCAGGCCAGCGCTGATCGAATGCGCTTCCAGAATCTGGCCGAATTCATCCTGCAACAGATAGGTGCGATTGCCATGCAAAACGCCGGGGCGGCCCTTGGTGAGTGACGCCGCGTGTTCTTCCGTATCCACGCCCTTGCCGGCGGCCTCCACGCCATGCATCGCAACGCTGGCGTCATCCAGGAAGGGGTAGAACAGCCCCATGGCATTGGAACCACCGCCAATCGCCGCCACCAACAAATCCGGCAGGCGCCCTTCGGCGGCCATCATTTGCTCGCGCGCTTCCGTGCCAATCACGGATTGGAAATCGCGCACCATCATGGGGAAGGGATGCGGGCCGGCAACCGTGCCGATGCAGTAATAGGTATCGCGCACATTGGCGACCCAATCACGCAGCCCTTCATTCATCGCATCCTTCAGCGTCGCAGCGCCGGAGGTCACGGGCACAACCTCTGCCCCCAACAGCTTCATGCGGAACACGTTCGGCTGCTGGCGTTCCACATCGGTGGCACCCATGAACACGGTGCAGGGCAGGTCGAACAGCGCACAGGCAGTCGCGGTGGCAACGCCATGCTGGCCGGCGCCGGTTTCCGCAATAATGCGCGTTTTGCCCATGCGCTTGGCCAGCATAATCTGCCCCAGCACCGCATTGATCTTATGCGCGCCGGTATGGTTCAGCTCATCACGCTTGAAATAGATTTTCGCACCACCGAGCTTTTGCGTCAGGCGTTCGGCCAACCAAAGCGGGCTGGGCCGGCCCACATAATGGGTCAGCAGCCGGCGCCATTCATTCATGAAGGCAGGGTCGCGCTTCGCTTCCTCATAGGCTTTTTCAACCTCGAGGATTAGCGGCATCAGGGTTTCGGCGACGAAACGCCCGCCATAAGGGCCGAAGCGGCCACGGGCATCAGGCCCCTGGCGGAAGGAATTGGGCAGCGGCTTGTTCAAGGCAGTCTCTCAAATTGCTGGTTTCGCTGCCTGTTTAGTCCAGAACCCGCCGGGGTCAAACCCGACGGGCGCAGCGCGCCTATTCCAGCCGCGCCGCCTCATCAAAGGAAAGCCGAGGGCTGCGCGGGAACAGGCCAGCGGGGTCACCATAGCCCAGATTGACCAGGAAATTGGACTTCCAGCCGGTGCCGAACAGGAACAGCTCATCCACCTTGGCATTGTCAAAGCCGCTCATGGCGCCGACATCAAGCCCGATGGCGCGCGCCGCCAGCATCAGATAAGCGCCCTGAAGCGAGCCATTGCGAAACGCGGTCTTTTCCGCGAATTCAGGGCTGGAGGTGAACCAGGGCTTGGCATCCGCATGCGGGAAAAGCTGGCCAAGCTTGTCGTAGAAATAGCTGTCGTAGCAAACAATCGCCGTGACCGGCGCGGTCATGGTTTTCTCGGTATTGCCCGCCGAAAGCGCTTCCTTCAGCTTCGCCTTGCCTTCCGCCGTGCGCACAAAGACAAAGCGCGCGGGGGAAGAATTGGCCGAAGTCGGGCCCCATTTCAGCAGATCATAAAGCTCATGCAGCTTGGCATCCGGCACGGGCCGGTCCTGCCACTTGTTCTGGGTGCGGGCGGCACGAAAAAGCTGGTCTAGCGCAAGGTCATCAAGGGGCGAGGCAGTTTCGGACATGATTTGGCTCCGTAAAGGCGGCAGGAAAAAAGGCTATAGCGTCAGGCTTCCACCTGCTCCACCGCCACCACTTCCGGCACGTAATGACGCAGCATGTTTTCCACGCCATGCTTCAAGGTGGCGCGGGACGATGGGCAGCCGGAACAGGCACCCTGCATGCGCAGCCGCACAATGCCATCCCGGAAGCCACGAAACACGATATCGCCACCATCACTCGCCACCGCCGGGCGCACGCGGGTATCCAGCAATTCCTTGATTTGGGCGACGATTTCCTGATCGGCTGCCTCAAAATCCTCGGCATGTTCTTCGGCCGCGGCGCCTTCCAGAATGGGCATGCCGGCCAGATAATGTTCCATGATGGCGCCCAGCACCTGCGGGCGCAGCATCTGCCAATCGGCATCCAGCATCTTGGTCACGGTCACGAAATCCGAGCCAAAAAAGACCCGCGCGACATCGCCAAGGCCGAAAAGCCGCTCAGCAAGGGGGGAGCGGCCCGAGGCTTCCTCGACGCTGGTGAAATCCGCCGTGCCGCGATCACCCAGCACTTCCCGGCCTGGCAGGAATTTCAGCGTGGCGGGGTTCGGGGTGGCTTCGGTTTCGATGAACATGGCTTGGCCCTTTGGGTAGGAGGCGGTTTCCGGACCTATGTGGTCCTTTTTCCCCCGAAAGGCAACAGGTGGGGCGTGATCTCAGGTCCCGCAGAAGGTGGCGAGCACGCGTTCTTCGGGCTTGGGCGGGCTGGCGAATGCTGCGTGTTCTGGCTGATCTTCAAAGGGCCGCGCCAGGACTGCCATCAGCGCTTCGAAGGGGCGGAAATCATCGCGGTCCTCGGCGGCGCGGATGGCAGCCTCCACCAAATGATTGCGCGGGATGAAGGCCGGGTTGCTGGCGCGCATCAGGCGCGCTGGGTCAGCTTCTTCTGCCAACCTTGCGCGCCAACCCTCCGCCCAGGAATCAAACGCGGCCTGGTCGGAGAATTGCGCGCGGGCTGGCGCCGCATCGCCCGAAGCCGCATCCGCCAAGGCGCGGAACGTCAGGGTGAAATCAGCGCCCTGTTCCGCCATGCGGCGGAGCAAATCCTCGATCAGCGCGGTATCTTCCGGCATGCGCTGCGCAATGCCGATCTTGCGCGCAAAGCCGTCGAAATAGGCGGCTTCAAAGGCGGGGGCGAAGGCGCCAAGCGCGGTTTGCGCCATCTCCAGCGCGGCTTCTTCCTGTTCTGCCAAAAGCGGCAAAAGTGCTTCGGCCAGGCGCGCCAGATTCCACTGCGCCATGCGCGGCTGATTGGCATAGGCATAGCGCCCGCCATGATCAATCGAACTCAATACCGTCGCGGGATCATAGGCATCCATGAAGGCGCAGGGGCCGTAATCAATCGTCTCACCGCTGATCGCCATATTGTCGGTATTCATCACGCCATGGATGAAGCCGATATGGAGCCATTGCGCGATCAGCTTTGCCTGGCGCGCAATCACGCCTGACAGCAGCGCAACATAGGGGTTTTCTGCCTCAGCCGCCGCCGGATCATGCCGTGCAATGGCGAAATCCGCGAGCAGCTTCAGCGCTTCCTGATCTTCCTGCGCGGCGAAATATTGAAAGCTGCCGACACGAATATGGCTGGCCGCCACGCGCGTCAGCACGGCGCCCGGTTGCAATTTTTCGCGCAGCACCGCCTCACCCGTCATCGCCACCGCCAGCGCGCGCGTCGTCGGCACGCCAAGCGCTGCCATGGCTTCGCTGATGATGGCTTCGCGCAGCATCGGCCCCAGCACGGCGCGGCCATCGCCACCGCGCGAAAACAACGTGCGCCCGCTACCTTTCAGATGGATATCGCGGCGTTGCCCATCACGGCCAATCACCTCGCCTAGTAGTAGCGCGCGGCCATCTCCCAAGCGCGGACTGAAGCCGCCGAATTGATGGCCGGCATAGGCCATGGCCAAGGGCTCGGCACCCTCCGGCACGAGATTGCCGGCGAAAATCGCAGCCCCCTCGGCGCCTGCAAGCGCCGCCGGATCAAGGCCAAGCGCTTCCGCAAGCGGCGCGTTGAAAAACACCAGCCGAGGCGCCGCCACAGCAATGGGTGCCTGCCGGATGTAGAAACGTTCCGGCAGGCGGGCATAGCTATTGTCGAAGGAAAAGCGCGTGCTCATCCCAAGCGCGGCATTGGGTTGGCGATGGGCATGGCCATTTTCGTCTTGCCGAGCGCATTCCAGCCACGATCATATTGCGGGGGCGTGGGCACCGCTTCCGTGCGGCCAAGTTCCGCTGCCGCATGCAAGGGCCAATACGGGTCGCGCAGCAGCACGCGCGCCAGATAGATCCAATCCGCATGGCCTTCATCCAGAATGGCCTGCGCCTGCTTGGCTTCCGTAATCAGCCCGACCGCGGCGGTGACGATGCCGGCACCTTTCTTCACCTCCGCCGCGCCCGGCACCTGATAGCCAGGCCCAAGCGGGATTTGCTGGCGCGGATCATTGCCGCCGGAAGACACATCCATGAAATCCACGCCAATCGCCTTGAAGCGGCGCGAAAGCTCCACGGTTTCTTCCGTGGTCCAGCCACCCGCGACCCAATCCGTGTGGGAAACACGCACACCCAGCACGGCATCGGATGGCATGGCGGCGCGCATGGCGGCGGCGATTTCCAGTGGCAGCCGCGCGCGGCCTTCAAAATCCCCACCCCAACGGTCATTGCGCTTATTGGAAAGCGGGCTCAGGAATTGATGCAGCAGATAGCCATGCGCGGCATGCAATTCGATCAGCCGGTAACCCGCCTTGATGGAGCGCTTGGTGGCGGCGACAAAGGCTTCGATGGTGGCGGCGATATCCGCTTCCGTCATGGCGCGCGGCGGGATGAAATCACCAAAGGCATCCCCGGAAGGGCCAAGGGTCTCCCAGGAAGGCTCGGCGGGGCCAGGCAGCCAGGCCTGCTTGCGCGATGCCTTGCGGCCGGCATGGGCCAATTGAATGGCCGGCACCGTGCCAAGCGCCGCGAGCGCCTGGGCCAATTGCGTGTGGCTCGGCAGATGCGCGTCAGACCAAATGCCGACATCGCCAGGGCTGATCCGCCCTTCCGCCGTCACGGCGGTGGCTTCCACCATCACCATGCCCGCGCCCCCGGAAGCGCGGGCGCCCAGATGCACCAAATGCCATTCGGTTGGAATGCCATCATCATGGCAGGAATACTGGCACATGGGCGCCACGCCGATGCGGTTGGAAAAGGTAACGCCGCGCAGCGTCAGGGGGGAAAACAGATCGGTCACGGGCGTGAAGCCTCCGGGTTGGGCAGGGCGGTCCAGGGCGGCAGCCGCCCAAGTCGGTTTTCGAATATGGCGAACCATTGCGGCGCGCCAGGGGGGGCGGGCAGCAAAATGCCGCGCCTATCGGTTGGGAAGCGGGCCTTGGTCACCGCATCGCGGATATTGCCGCCAATGGCTTCAACCATGCCGTGATGGTTGCGGATGACAATATCGCAATGCATGGGCCGAAACCGCCCCTGATCCCCGGCGCGGTCCTGCCAATGGGCCAGCGGCGCGCGTGAACGATCGGCGCAGAGCAAATCCCCCGGCTGAGCAACGCGGTCCCGCACCCGATGCGGGATGAAGGGTGCCTGATGCGGAAAATCCCGCGCATCGGCGACCATGCCATCAATGCTGGTGCCATGCGCGGCGGAAGGCCGGAATTCCCGCGCATCAACCCCGGCTGTCTGCATCACAAAAGAAATGAAGGCGGCGGACCAGGCATCCTGCTGCCACTGCCCTTCATACCCCGCGCGGAAAAGCGCGCGATTGCGCGTGATGATGTCGCCCCCTTCAGGCACCGCCCGCCAATAGGCTTGCAGGCGCGGGAAGCCGGTGGGGTCCGATTCCTGCGCTGGGCCAGGCTCCCGGTCTGAGACCTGGCGCCCCCATTCTTCCCATTCCGCGATGGCGATGCGGAGCATGCGTTCGCGCGCCAGCGGCGGGTAGGAAAGCGGCGCTTCCCGTGGGGCCGGCGGCGCCACGGCGCAGGCCGCAAGCAACACCGTCAGCAGCAATGCGAGATAAAGCCGAGCCTTCAGCATGCTTGCGTTCAAGCCTTATCCAGCGAAGCAAAGGCTTCCTGCGCGATATTCAGCGCCTTCAGCATGAAGGCGAAGCCGTTATAGGGCCCGCCCTGGATCAGCGCTTCGGTGATATCGGTTCTGCTGGCACCGATATTGAGCGCGGAGAGGATGAACTTCCGCAGCAGAATATCATGATCCAGCGCAGCGAAGGATGCCACGGCGCAAAGCGCGCGCACCCGCCGATCAAGCCCTGGGCGATCCCAAATCTCGCCATAGCAATACTGCACCACCAGCGGATAGATGCTGCCCGTGACGGGGTTATCTGGCGCGGCATGGCCTTCATTGCGGCGTTCCGCATGCAGCGCGCCCTGCAATTCCCGCCCGCGACCCATCAGCACTTCCAGCGAATCTGCCCGTGGTGGGTCAATTTCCAGTGCAATCCCCTGTTCGGCAAAAACTGCGCATGCGGTTTCGAGCGCGGTTTCGGATGCGGCGAAGCCGCGATAAATGCCGATCTGGATCAGGATTTCCACAATGGCGCGGGGCGTCAGGCCAAGCTTCAGCGCAGCCGCGACATGGCGGCGAAGCTGCGCCTGGTTTTGCACGGAACAGAGCACAGCAAGCGTCACCGCCATGCGTTCCTGACGGGACAGGCCGGGGCGGTTCCAGATTTGGCCATAGACAAGCTCGGCCATCAGATCGCCAAAGCCAAGCGCATCATTGGCCAAGGCAGCATCGCCGGCGCCGAAAATCTCAGCGCGCTCAGCCCTGCCCAGCCGGTTCAGCTCCTCGCGTTCTGTCATGGCCCACCCCCTCAATGCGGGGGCAAGCTAACGCCCCCCAGGGATCAGGCAAGCGCCAGGGGCCTTCCCCTCTGCGCCCAGGCAGTCCACATGAGGCACATGTTTCGCCGCGCCCTGCTTGCTACCCCGCTTTTGCTGCCGCTCCCCGCCCTGGCCCAGGGGGCGGCGCTTTCCGAACGCGACCGCCGCGATATCGCGGCTGTTGAGGCCTATTTGAACCGGCTGAACACGCTCCGCGCGCGGTTTCTGCAAATCGCGCATAATGGTGCCTCGGCCCAGGGCTGGGCCTATATCTCCCGCCCTGGGCGGATGCGGTTCGATTACGACCCGCCGGAACCGCTGCTGCTGGTGGCGGATGGCAACCAATTCCTGCTCTATGACCGGGAATTGAAGGCGCCCACCACGCTACCCACCAGCGCCACCCCGCTTGGGATGCTGCTGCGCCCGGAAATCCGGCTTTCCGGGGATGTCACCATCAGCCGCATCCAGCGCGATGGCGGGTTTCTGCGCATTACCCTGTTCCGCACCAGCGACCCGCGCGAAGGCTCCTTGACTCTGGTGTTCCAGCCGGAACCGCTGGAATTGCGCCAATGGGCGGTTTTGGATGCGCAGGGGCGGGAAACCCGCGTGACGCTGACGCAGATTGAAACCGGGCTGGCGCTGAATGCGCGCATGTTCCAATTCAACCATCCGCAGTTTTTTGAGCCGGGTTGGTCGGGGGGCAGGTAAGCAAGGGCGGTTTGCCGCCCCGGCCCCCGCGTGCTACCGCCCCCGCCAATAACCGTCGCTTCCAGCCGCTTCGAAAGGCTTTGCCATGTCTGAACAATCCTCTGCCACGCCCGCGAAACCGCCCGGCGCCATGGCGCCGAGCCCGATCACGCTCAATCTGCAATACACCAAGGATTTGTCCTTCGAAGTGCCGGGCGCGCCGCAAATCTTCATCAACCTCCGCGAAGCGCCGAAGGTGGATATTGCGCTGGATGTCCAGGCCCGGCGCCTGCAGGAAGGCCAGGAGAATTTTGAGGTCACGCTGCAAATCCGCTGCGAAGCCAAGATCGGCACCGAAACCACGGCCTTCATCGCCGAACTGGTCTATTGCGGCATTTTCACCCTGAACGGCATCGCGCCGGAGATGATGGAACCCGTGCTGCTGGTGGAATGCCCGCGGCTGCTGTTCCCCTTCGCGCGCAATATCCTGGCCGAGGTGACCCGCGATGGCGGCTTCCCGCCCGTGATGCTGGCACCGATTGATTTCGTCGCTCTTTGGCAGAATCGCCGCGCGCAGCAGCAGGTTGCTGCCGCCCCTGCCCAAGGAAATGCCTGAATCTGCCGCTTGGGGGCGAAAAAACGCGCCCTCGGGCGATTTGAACCCTTGACCCCCGGCCCGCGCATGTCATGTGCGGGCGCATGGATCAGATGATGCCCGCAACGCCGCGCCGCCAGCGCCTGGCTATTGTGCTGTTCAACCTCGGCGGCCCCGATGCGCCGGAAAGCGTGCGACCATTTCTGGTCAATCTTTTCACTGACCCCGCCATTCTGCGCGTGCCGGGCTTTGTGCGCCCCTGGCTGGGCCGGCTGATCGCCTGGCGCCGCACCAAGCCGGCGCAGGAAAACTATGCCGTGCTGGGTGGGCGTTCGCCACTGCGGGAATTGACGGAAGAACAGGCGAGCAGCCTGGAAGCTGCCCTGGCTAATGAACCGGGCACGGAAACCCGTTGCTTTGTGGCCATGCGCTATTGGCACCCGATGAGTGATGAATGCGCCCGCGCCGTGAAGGACTGGGCGCCGGATCGCGTGCTGCTGGTGCCGCTTTATCCACAATTCTCCACCACCACCACGGGATCAAGCCTGGTTGCCTGGCAGGAAGCTACGCGCAACATCGGGATGGATGTGCCGACCACGGCGCTGTGTTGCTGGCATTCGGATCAGGGTTTTGCGGCGGCCACCGCGCGGCTGGTACGTGAAGCCTATGCCAAGGCGCGCGCGGAATTGCCGGCGGAAGTGCCGCTCCGCGTGTTGTTTTCCGCCCATGGCCTGCCGGAATCCATTGTGAAGGCGGGTGATCCCTATCAATGGCAGGTCGAGCAAACCGTCGCCGCCGTGGTTGCTGAACTGGCGATGCTGGAACTTGACCACATTGTCTGCTATCAATCCCGCGTGACGCCGCAGGTCTGGATCGGGCCTTCCACGGAAGGCGAGATTGAACGCGCGGCGAAAGAAAAAACCGCGATCCTGATCTGCCCCATCGCCTTTGTGTCGGAGCATTCCGAAACCCTGGTGGAATTGGATGTGGAATACCGGGAGGAGGCCGAACATCTGGGCATCCCCGGCTATTTCCGCGTGCCGGCGCAGAATAGCGATCCGGCCTTCATTGCATCCTTGGCGGGGCTGGTGCGCGGTGCGCTGCAATCAGGGCGCAGCCTGTGTTCCTTCGCGGGCGGGCGGCAATGCCCGAAGCAGCATCGCGATTGCCCGCATGAGAAGCTGCGCGTCGAAAATGTGGCGCGCGCCAAAGCCGAGGCATGAAGCGCCCCGCCGCCATCCTGTTTGATTGCGATGGTGTGCTCGCTGATTCCGAATTGGTGGTGAATAGCATTGTCGCCGAGGAAATGACTCTGCGCGGCTGGCCCATGACGGCAGCCGAAGCGCGGGAGACATTTCTGGGGCTGGCGCTGCCCGATATGCTGCCCCGCATTGAAGCGCGCGTCGGGCTGCTGCCGCCCGAATGGGGGCAGGAAATCTCGACGCTGATCGCGCGGCGCATGGCGGAAGAAACGCTGGCCATTCCAGGTGCGGTGGAAGCGGTGCGTGCCTTTGCTGCCGCAGGTGTGCCGGTGGCGGTGGCTTCCAATTCCGCGCGCTTTGAATTGGCCGCGAAGATGCGGAGCCTGGGGCTGGCGCAAATTTTCGCCGGGCGGGTGTTTTCCTATGAGGATGTGCCGCGCCCCAAGCCCTGGCCGGATATGTACCTGGCCGCCGCCGCCGCCTGTGGTGCGGCGCCGCAGGATTGCGTGGTGATTGAGGATAGCGCGCCCGGCGTGCGCGCGGGGCGAGCGGCTGGTTGCCGCGTGATGGGCTTCTGCCATGAAAGCCCTGCTGGTGTGCTGGCGGCGCATGGGGCGGAGCCTTTTGCGGATATGGCGGCTTTGCCGGGGTTGTTGTTGGGGGGCTGAGCGGTGATTCCCTTGGGCTGCAAGAAAGGCTAATCTTTCTGTACGTCGCAAGGGAAAAAGCCCATGACCTTGGCTCAATGGTTCAGCTTCAATGGCCGCATCAGCCGCAAGACCTGGTGGATCTTCTATTTTCTGATCCCGATTGCCATCAATTTCGCCGCCGGTGTGCTGGATACGCAATTTGGCACCCCGCGAAATGCCCTGCCCGATAAATCCGGCATGGGTGATGTCAATATGGGCATGTTTTCCATCATCGCGGGCCTGGTTGGGCTTTGGATCGGCCTCGCCGGGCAGGCCAAGCGTTGGCATGACCGTGACAAATCCGGCTGGTGGGTGCTGGTGAATTTCATCCCTCTGATCGGCTGGCTCTGGGCCTTCATCGTCGCGGGCTTTCTGCGCGGCACGCCTGGCGATAATCGCTTTGGCCCTGACCCGCTGGCGCCGGAGCTTCCTCCCGGTGGCTATGGCGGGGGCTATCAGCCACCCTATCCGCAGCAAGCGCCGGGGGGATGGCAGCCGCAAGGACCTCCGCCGCCACCTTCCGGGGGGTGGGGCGCGCCGCCGCCTCAGGGTGGGGGCAGCGTGCCGCCTATTCGTAGGGGTTGATCAGCAGGGCGAGATTTCCTTGGCGCGCGTTCCGCGTTAAACCCGCGCCGTGCCCGATACCTCCCCGCCGCTCGATCGCCTTTCGGAAGCTGAGGCTGCGCCGGAACAGGGCAAACGCGGCTTTTCGCCCTTGCTTCGGCGCATTCTGCTGCTGAATGCGCTGCCGCCGGCCTTGCTCGCGGCATCTCTGCTGTACCTCGACCAATATCAGAACGCGCTTTTGGGCGCAGAGGTTGAGGCCATGCGCACCCAGGCGCGCATCTATGCCGGTGCCATCGCCGAAGCCGCGGTGCGGCCCGAAGGCGAACGCTACGTGCTGCAATTGGAAGCGGCGCGACCCTTGCTGCGGCGCCTGGTGGACCCTTCGCCCAATACCCAAGCTCGGCTTCTAGACACTGCCGGCCTGTTGGTCGCCGATAGCCGCATCCGTGATGGGGTGGGCGGCGCGGTGATTGCGGAACCGCTGCCGCCGCCGGAACCGCGCGGCGCGCTGACTTCCACCGTGGCCGGTATTTACGAAAGAATGGTCGGCCTTTTCCCGGCCCTGCTGCGCGGGCGCGGCGGCCCCGGCATGGTGGTGGATAGCGCGCCCGATGCGCCGGATTTCGATTGGCAGCCCGATCTTGGCCCCGATCGGCGGGAAGAATTGCGCATGGCGCTGGAAGGCGGCGTCACCCCCTATATCCGCCGCAGCGCCGATGGCCGCCTGCTGGTGAGTGTCGCGGAACCTGCGCGGCGCGGCACGCAAAGTGTCGGCATTGTGCTGCTGACGCGTGAAGCGCGTGAAGTGGATCGGCGGCTCTTTGAAATCCGCGCTTCCGTGCTGCTGCTGTTTGCTACCGCTTTGATCCTGACGGTGGCGCTTTCGCTTTATCTTTCGCGCACCATCGCAACACCAATGCTCGATCTGGCGCGTGCCACGCAACGCATCCGCGAAGGTGAAGGCCGCGCGCAATCCGTGCCGGATGCGCTGCTGAAACGCAATGATGAAATCGGTGTATTGGCGCGGGATTTGCAGAATTCCGCCCGCGCGCTTTGGGCGCGGATTGACGCCAATGAACGCTTTGCCGCCGATGTGGCGCATGAATTGCGCAATCCGTTGACGAGTGTGCGCAGCGCCATTGAAACGCTGCGCCGTGTGGAAGACCCGGCCAGCCGCAACCGCTTACTCGCGATCATTGCCGATGATGCGGTGCGGATGGATCGGCTGATTGGCGATATCAGCGATTCATCGCGCGTGGATGCGGAATTGTCGCGCACCATCTCAACGCCCGTGGATATCGCGCCCATCCTGGCGGCGCTTTCTGATCTGCACGCCGCGACGCGCGATGATGATGATGACCCGGTGGTTCTGCTGGAAGCCGAGGCCGGGCCGCTTGTGGTGCGTGGCGTGGAAGGGCGCATTGTGCAGGTGTTCCGCAACCTGCTCGGCAATGCGCTTTCCTTCAGCCCATCGCATGGCACGGTGAAGGTCACTGCGCGCCATGCCGGCGCGATGATAGAGGTTGTGGTGGAAGACCAAGGCCCCGGCATTCCCGAACATAAGCTTGAAAGCATTTTTGAGCGTTTCTATTCCGAACGCCCAAGCGGAGAGCGCTTCGGCCAGCATTCTGGCCTTGGGCTTTCCATCAGCCGGCAGATTGTCGAAGGGCTGCGCGGGCGCATTTCGGCGGAGAATATCCGCGATGCCAGCGGCACCGTGACCGGTGCGCGCTTCATGGTGCTGCTGCCGGCGGCGTGATTTTCCTTCCCAGCCGGGGCTTTCATGTTAGGCTTGGGTCAAACCAAGCGTAACAAGGGGGGATAAATCATGATCACACGCAGAAGCATGATTGCGGCTGGGGCGGTGCTTTTGGCGGCACCGGCAGTGAAGGCGCAGGGCACCTGGCCGGATAAGCCGCTGCGCTTCGTGATTGGCGGCGCGGCGGGCGGGGTTTCTGATATTTTTCTGCGCATGATGGAAAACCGGCTGCGTGAAAGGCTGGGCCAGCCCATGATCATAGACCCACGCCCAGGGGCGGGCGGCATGGTGGGGGCGGAAGTCGCGGCGCGTGCGGCGCCGGATGGCTATACCTTTTACGTCAATCACATCGCGTCTCACGGGATTGGGCCGACGCTCTATCGGCGGCTTTCCTTTGATCCGCTCAAGGATTTGCCGGGGGTGGCGCGCATCGCCGCCATGCCGAATGTGCTGATCATCAAGGGCGATAGCCCAATCAAATCCGTCGCGGAATTGGTGGCTTTCTGCAAGGCCAATCCGGCGCGGGCGAATTTTTCCTCGGCCGGGTCGGGCACGTCTTCGCATCTTTCCGGGCTGCTGTTTGGCATGCGCATGGGGATTGAGGTGACGCATGTGCCTTATCGTGGCACCGCGCCTTCCATGGCGGCGGTGATGAATGGTGAAACGCTCTTCGCGATTGATAACGCGCCGGCATCACGCCAGCAGGTTTTGGGCGGCCTGTTGAAGGCGCTTGGCGTTTCGACCGCGAAGCATTCCAGCACCATGCCGGAAGTGCCAAGCCTGGAAGAACAGGGGGTGCCGAATTTCGATGTTGCTTCCTGGTATGGCATTGTCGCGCCCGCCGCCGTACCGGCTGCGATCCGCGAAAGGCTGGGGGCAGAGATTGTCGCGGCACTTAATGATCCCGCCATCGCCCAGCGCGTGCGCGATTACGGCGCGGAGCCCTGGCCACTTGGCCCTGCGGAATACGACGCCTTCATGCGCAGAGAGGTTGAGATTTGGGCGCCGGTGGTGCGCGCTTCCGGGGCGCAGATAGACTGACGCCCGCGACGTATCGCCAAGCCGCTTTGGTCACGGCATAAGCCAGCACCGTGACCAAAGCGCCCATCCTGCCGCGACGCATCGCCTTTCTTGTTCTGGCCTTCGCCATTATGGGGGGGCTGTTCTGGCTTGCCTGGGCCACGCTTGCGCCAGGCGGCTGGACGGTGGCGGAAATCCTGATTCTGGTCTGCATCGCGGGGACTTTGCCTTGGGCGGCGCTGTCGGCCGGCAATGCGCTGATCGGGCTTGGCATATTGCTGTTGGCGCGCGACCCCGCCGCTGCCGTGCTGCCGGCGCTGGCCACCGCGCGCCCTGGCTTGCCGCAAGCCCGCACCGCGATTGCCATTTGTATCCGGCGCGAGGATATGGCGCTGGTCCTGCCGCCACTTGCACGTTTGCTGGCGGGATTGGCGGGTGCCGGCGCGGCGGATCGCTTTTCGCTCTGGTTCCTATCTGACACGCCAGAAGGCACCGAAGCCAGCGCCGAAGAAGAAGCCTGCCGCGCCTTTGCTGCCGCGCAGCCCATCGCGACGCATTACCGGCGCCGCGCGCAAAACACCGGCTTCAAATCCGGCAATGTGATGGAATTTCTGGACCATCACGCGGGCGGGCATGAATTCATGCTGTGTCTGGATGCGGATTCGGAGATGACCGCTGATGCGGTGCTGCGCCTTGTGGCTTGCATGGAGGCAGACCCGAAGCTTGCGATTCTGCAGCAGCTTATTCATGGCCGGCCAACCACGGCAGGTTTTCCGCGGCTCTTTCAATTCGGCATGCGCCACGGCATGCGGAGCTGGGCCACTGGCCAGGCCTGGTGGCAGGGTGATGAGGGGCCCTATTGGGGCCATAACGCCGTCATCCGCATCGCGCCTTTTCGCACCCATGCGCGGTTGGAAACCCTACCTGATGGGTCGCATATCCTGTCTCATGACCAGGTAGAGGCAACGCGCCTGCATGCCGCCGGCTGGAAGGTGCGCGTGCTGCCCGATGATGCCGGCAGTAGCGAAGGCAATCCGCCAAGCTATAGCGATTTCATCACGCGCGATCTGCGTTGGGCTGCGGGGAATATGCAGTATCTGGCGCTGCTCCGCCTGCCGGGCCTGACCCCGATGGCGCGCTGGCAATTGATCCAGGCGATTCTGCTGTTCCTGAGCGCGCCCTTTTACGTCGCTATCCTGTTGCTGGCTGCTGTTAACGGGCTGACAGGCGGCGGCGATTTCACACCGATTGGCGCCTTGCTTGCGCTGCTTTTCGCCGGCTGGTGCTGCCATTACGGCGCGAAGCTTGCCGGCTATGCCGAGGTTTTACTGAAACCCGATCTTGCCGCGCGCTACGGCGGGCGCGCGCAATTCCTGCGCGGCGCTTTGGCCGAAATGATCTTCACCGCCTTCATGGAACCCGCGCGGTTGATGAGCCAATGCCTGTTCCTGCTGGTGCTGCCCTTTGGCATGCGCATGGGCTGGGCGCCGCAAAATCGCAGCGAGCGCGGTATCAGCTTTGCGGATGCGCTCAAGCAATTCTGGGCGCCGACGCTGGCAGGATTGGCGCTGAGCTTTGTATTCGCGGCGGTGTCCCTCACCGCGCTACTGATTGCGGCACCAGTCCTGATCAGCCTGCTTGGCGTCATTCCCTTCGCGATGCTGACAGCCAATCCGCGCTTTTCTGCCTGGCTGGTCAGGCAGCGAATTTGCGCGCTGCCTGAGGAAATACACGGCAACTAATGCGCCGCGAAAATCGCGCAAGGCGCGCGGCGCAATAGATGTTTGGTCGCGGAACCGGTGAATAGGGCGCGTAGCCCCGTATGTTCATAGGCGCCCATCACCAGCATGCCCGCCGGCATGGCGGCGGCTTCCGCCAAAAGCGCTTCCACCGGATGGGTGCCAATCACGGGCAGCGCCTTCGCCGGCACATCATGGCACTGCAGAAAACCCGCGGCCGTGCCGGCAAGTGCGGCGGCTTCTTCCTCATCCTCAGCGACACTCAACACGGTGGCGCCGTAGCGCCCCAGACCCAACAGCGCGAAAAGCTGCACGGCGCGCATCGCCCCTGGTGAGCCATCATACGCAACCAGCGCGCTCGCCGCCGGATCAAAGCGCGCGCCGGGCGGGACCACCAGCAAGGGGCGCGTGCGGTCGTGCAATAGCGCCTCGATCACCGGCGCCAGGCCATCCTCCGCCGCTTCGCGCCCAAGCGAGGAATCGCGGCCAACGATCAATAAATCATGCGCGCCAGCCGCGGCGAGCAAAGCGGGGGCAGGGGCTGCGGCCAATTCCTGAACGGTGAAGGGAAAATCCCCTGCGGCTTCGCGTAGCCCGGCCACTGCCGCTGCGCCGGCTTCCTGCGTCTGGCGCAGCAGTGCAGCATCGCGCCTTTCCTTGAAGGCGCCGGCGCCAGGGGGCACGGCTTCATGCGCGTCAGTTAAATCACGGCGATCAAGAATGACCGCTGCCGTCATCGCCGCACCCGTATGGCGCGCGAGCGCGAGCGCATAATCCCGTGCGGCAATTGCGCCGGGGGTGTCATCAAGGGCCAGAAGAATGCTGCGCAACATGGCTGATGCTCCTTCAAGCAAGGCCGGCAGAAAGAAGCCGCCGGAAGACCGGTACCGCCGCCGCCAGATCAGCCAAGGCGACGCATTCGCGCGGCGTATGGGCGGTGGCGATGGTGCCGGGGCCCAAAATCACACAGGGCGCGATATCCTGCAATTCGCTGGCATCGGTGCCATAGGGCGCGGTGGCGGCGGGCTTGCCGGCGATGCTGACCGCCAATTGAATCAACGGATGATCGAGCGGCAATTCCGGCGGCGTGCCTTCGCGCCTTTCGGTCAATTCCAACCCGGCGCGCGTTGCCGCTGCCTGTACGGCGGCTTCAATGCCACTCACATCAATGCGCCGACTGCGGCGGAACTTTATCCGCACCGTCGCCTGCGCCACCGTCACATTCACCGCCGTGCCGTGATTATCAATCACCATGTTGAAATCCGAGAAGGGCGGGTCGTAAGCCGCATCATGATAGGCAGGGTCAAAGCGCAGTTTTTCGTAAATGGCTTTCATTTCAACCATGAAGGGAATCAGCGCCCAATTCGCATTCAGCCCTTTACCGGTGGAAGAATGCGCCTGCTCACCCCGCGCGATGGCCGTGTATTCGATATGGCTGCGATGCCCACGTACCGGCGCCAGCGCCGTTGGTTCCGCCACTACAATCCCCTGCAAGCCAAGCGATGCCGCAAGCTTTGATCGCGCGGTGATGATGCGCGCGCCCTGCTTGCTGGTTTCCTCATCCGCCGTCAGCAGCAGCGTTGCCGGCACATGGGCGGGCAGGCCGCGCGCCGCGATGATGCAAGCCGCGACCGGCCCCTTCATATCCACACTGCCCAAGCCATGCAGCACGCCATCCAGAATGCGCGGCGTCCAGGGCGGGTCTGTCCAGCTTGTTTCCGGCACCGTATCCATATGGCCGGACAAAGCATGACCGCCACGCGGGCCGCGATGCGCAACCAGGGCGCGCTTCGCCACGCCTTGCGGGTCTGTGTAGTCCAGGCGTTCGATCTCAAACCCCGCCAATTCGGCTTCGATCCTATCCGCCACAGGCAGGTTGGAGACCGAGGAACGGCTATCAATCGCCACCAGATCGGCGGCCAGGCGGGTTACGGCTTCGGCGTCATTGCTCATGGCCCCAGCATCCCTTGCGGCGTGGCGCAGGGCAAGCGAGGGTAGGGTTATGGTTGAAGTATCCTATCTGGACCCCCGCAGCGGGGCCACCTATCCGCTCGCCACGCCGCGCTGGTGTGGTGACGGCCAAGCCCCCCTGATGCTGACGCCGCTGCCCGGCATTACCCGCGCGGCGATCCGCGCCGAGGATCGTTCGCTTTGGCGCTATGGCGCTGCGCTGCCCTTCCTGCCGGATGACCCGATCACCATGGGGGAAGGCTGTTCGCCCTTGGTGCCGCGTGTGATTGGCGGTGCATCGGCCTTGCTAAAATGCGAATGGTTCATGCCGACCGGGTCCTTCAAGGATCGTGGGGCTTCTGTGATGCTATCCCTGCTGCGCGCGCAGGGTGTGGCGCATGTCTTGGAAGATTCATCCGGCAATGGCGGTGCGGCGGTGGCGGCCTATGCCGCCGCGGGGGGGATGCGGGCGAAGATTTTGGTGCCGGCTTCAACGTCTCCGGCGAAAACCGTGCAATCGCGTGCGTCAGGCGCTGAGATTGAATTGGTGCCAGGCAGCCGACAGGATTGCGCGGATGAAGCGTTGCGCCAGGCTGCTGATATCTTCTACGCGAGCCATAATTGGCACCCCTTCTTCCTGCATGGCACGAAAACCCTTGCCTATGAATTATGGGAGGATTTGGGTTTTGTCGCGCCCGATAATGTGATTGTGCCCTGCGGCGCCGGGTCCAATGTGCTGGGCTGCGGAATCGGCTTTGCCGAATTGCAGCGTGCGGGGGAAATCAAGAAACTGCCACGCATTTTCGCCGCTCAGCCGGAAAATTGTGCGCCGATTGCGCGCGCCTTCCTGAAGCAGCCCGCCGTGGCCGCTGTGCCGACCATTGCGGAAGGCACCGCGATTGCGCAGCCCATCCGCACGCCGGAAGTGCTGGCCGTTTTGCACGAAAGCCAAGGTGGTGCGGTGATGTTGAGTGAGGCTGAGATTGCCACCGCGACGCTGGATTTGGCGCGTACCGGCATTTACGTGGAACCGACTTGCGCCCAGGCGGCGGCAGCTTTCGTGAAATTACTGGAAGCGGGCACCATTCGCACCGATGAAACCACCGTGGTGGTGCTAACCGGCACGGGCCTGAAATCTACCCCACGTATCGCTGAACTTTTGGGAGTAGCCATCTAATGGCCGGGCCACGCATTGCCCTTTTGGGCTTTTCCATCGAATGCAACCGCTTTGCCCCACCGGCAACATTGCGGGATTTTGAAACGCGCTGTCTGATCGCCGGCGATACCATTGTGGCGGATGCGCGTTCGGCCGCCCCCGCCGCTTTGGGTGAAATGCCTGGCTTTGTCACGGCGATGGATGCCAGCGGCGCTTGGGAACCCTGCCCCATTCTACTGGCCATGGCGGAACCGAATGGCCCGGTGGAGCAATCCGTTTTCGATGGCTTCATGCGGCAATGGCGCGAAGGGCTGATAGCGCTGAAAGGCCGCGTGGATGGCGTTTACTGCGTGCTGCATGGCGCGGGGCTCGCCACCGCTGATCTTGACCCGGAAGGCAGCTTGCAAGCGCTGATTCGCGAAATCTTGGGCGATGTGCCCCTGGTGTGTTCCTACGATCTGCACGCGAATGTTTCAGACCGCATGGTGGCGCTGACTGATGCCTTTGTTGGCTATCGTACCAACCCGCATTTGGATATGCGCGAACGCGGCGCGGAAAGTGCCGGGCTGATGCGCCGCCTTTTGGCCGGTGAGCGTTTCCATCGTGCCTTCCGCCGCTTGCCGATTGTGGCGCCCACGGTTTCCATGCTGACAGCGCAAGGGCCTTATGCGGAGGTGATCAACCTCGGCCAGGAATGGGCAGCGCAGGATCAGCGCATTGCCAATGTCTCCATCATGGGTGGCTTCGCCTATGGTGACACGCCTTTCAACGGCATGGCGGTGATCATCACCGCGACCGATCAGGTGGCGGCGGAGGCGCTGGCGGATCGGCTAGCGGCGGCGGCCTGGGAAAGGCGCGGGCGTTTCATCGCCAATCTGACGGCGCTTGAAGACGCGACGCAAAAGGCACTGCATAGCCCCGTGCCGCTGGCGTTCGCTGATGTCGCCGATAATCCCGGCGGCGGTGGGCGCGGCAATACCATGTGGATTTTGGAAGCCTTCCATCGCGCCGGTGTGCAGGATTGCCTTGTGGGCGTCATCCATGATCCTGCCTTGGCGGCGGAAGCGCATAGTCTTGGCAAGGGAGCGCGCTTCACCGCGCATTTCAATCGCGATGTTGCGGCTGATGATCCCTTCAGCAAACCCTTCAGCGCGGAAGCCGAAGTGGTGGCGCTTTCCGATGGGCGCGTGACTGGCCGGCGCGGCATTTTCGCCGGCACGGCCATGACCCTTGGCGCCACTGCGGCCTTGAAGATCGGTGGCATGACCGTGGTGGTGATTTCCATTCGCACGCAATGCGCCGATCCCGCCTTCTTCGAACATCTGGGGCTGGATGTGGGGAAGGCACGCGCTGTAGTGGTGAAATCGCGAGGGCATTTCCGCGGCGGCTTCGATGAATTCTTCAAGCATGAACAGATTGTGGAGGTGGATTGCCCCGGCCTTACTTCCCCGATCCTGACGCGCTTTGATTGGAAGCATATGCCAAGACCTGTTTTGCCGATTGATAAGGAAGCGCACTGGCCATGAAGCTGGAAGATCTGCCCACCCCTTGCCTGATACTGGAACTTGGCATTCTGAAGCGCAATCTGGCGCGCATGGCGGATGCTGTCGCGCGGCATCCCGGCCTGAAGCTCCGCCCGCATATGAAAACCGCAAAAAGCCTGGCGGTTGCGGCACTGGCCGCGCCGGATCATGGGCCGATCACCGTCAGCACCATTGCTGAGGCGCGGTATTTCGCCGGTGGCGGCTATCGGGACCAGATTTATGCGGTGGGCATTACGCCACAAAAGCTGGATGCCATCGCGGCGATCAATGCGCAGGGTAATGACGTGAAGATCATCACTGATGATCCGGATGTCGCCAGTGCCATCGCCGCCCATCCGGGCACTTTGCCAACATTGATCGAGGTTGATTGCGGCGAAGGTCGTGGCGGCATTGCGCCGGATTCAGCCGCACTCGCGGAAATCGCTCAACGTCTGGGGGCACGCTGCGCCGGCATCATGACCCATGCCGGGCATTCCTACGCGGAACGCAGCGAAGAAGGCATGCGCAAGGTGGCGGAGGCGGAACGCGCCGGCGCAGTGCTGGCGGCCGAAAGGCTGCGCGGCATGGGCATCACGCCGCGCGTTGTCTCGGCCGGGTCCTCGCCCACCGCGCTTTACGGGCAATCCATGGCGGGCATCACGGATATCCGCGCCGGCGTTTATATGTTCGGCGATTTGTTCCAGGGGCAGATCGGTACGCATGGCATGGAAGATATCGCGGTGACGGTGCTTTCTGCCGTGACCTCCCGCAAGCTGGATCGCAATGCGGTGCTGATTGATGCGGGCGGGATTGCGCTTTCCAAGGATCGCAGCACACAAGCCGCACCGAAGGATCTTGGCTTCGGCGTCATGCTGGATCGCCACGGCAAATGGCGTTTTGGGGAGGCGATTGTCGCGCGCACCCATCAGGAACATGGCGAAGTGCGCGGCGATGGACCTTTGCCTTTCGCGGAACTTCCTGTCGGTGCGCTGGTGCGCGTGGCGCCAAACCATACCTGCCTGACCGTAGCCGCGCATGACCGGTACTACGTTGTGGATGGCGGGGATGAGGTGATTGCTGTTTGGGACAGGGTGAATGGCTGGTAGGCCCTAAGCCCTGTCATGAAAATTTCACATGCTTTGCGCATCGTTTCCATTATGCTGGAAACATGGAAACGGAATCCGCCGCCACGGCTTTTGCCGCCTTGGGCCAGCCCACCCGGCTGGCCCTGATCCAGAACCTGCAAAGCGCGGGACCTGAGGGCCTGCCAGCGGGGGAAATTGCTGAGGCGCTAGGCGTGCCGCCTTCCACGCTTTCCTTCCATCTACGCGCGCTGGAAGATGCCGGGCTGATTACGCCGCAACGCCAAGGGCGCCAGGTGCTCTATGCCAGCGCCCCGGCGACCTTCGCCGCTTTGGTCGGGTTTCTGGGTGGGGCAACGGCACCCATCACCGCGCCTGGCCGCGCCATGCAGGTGCTGTTCTTGTGTACGCGCAACTCCGCGCGCTCCATCATGGCGGAAGCCATTCTGAACCGCATCGGTGTTGGGCGTTTTCGCGCCTATTCCGCGGGTTCCGAACCAGCGCCGGATGGGCCGCTGCCGGAAGTGCTCGCGCAGCTTCAGGCGCTTGGGCATGACGTCGCGCCGCTGAGGTCCAAATCCTGGGAAGAACTCGCCGCACCCGGTGCGTCGCGTTTCGATTTCATCATCGCCCTTTGCGATACGCTGGAAGGCCAGCGCTGCCCGGATTTTGGCGATACCATCACCAGCGCTGCCTGGCCCTTGCCGGACCCTGCGAAATTCTCGGGCGCCGGCGCCGAACGCGCGACGCTATTGAACGAACTTTACGCGGCGCTGCGGCGCCGGCTGGAAATCTTCATCAGCCTACCCTTCACCACCCTGGATCGTATGGCGCTGCAGGCACGGGTTGAAGCCTTGGGCAATCCAATGACAGGGGCAAACGCATGAGGGTCGGCATTAATGGCATGGGCCGCATTGGCCGCCTGGCGTTTCGCGCGGCTTTCGGCGCGGCGGAGCGCGGTGAGGATGATCCACGCCGCGCCAATCGGCTGGACATTGTGCATGTGAATGAAGTGAAGGGCGGTGCGGCGGCAACGGCGCATTTGCTCGCTTTTGATTCCGTGCAGGGCCGCTGGCGTGCGCCTATCGCGGCGGAAGGTGCGGATGGGTTGCGCGTTGGTGAGAAGCGCATCGGTTTCACGGAACACGCGACACCGGCAGCGATTCCCTGGGGTGATCTTGGTGTTGAATTGGTGTTGGAATGCAGCGGCAAATTCCTGACCGAAGCCACTCTGCGCGGGCATCTCGATCGTGGGGCGAAGCGCGTGATTGTCGCGGCACCGGTCAAGGAAGCATCGGTGCTGAATATCGTGGTTGGCGTGAATGATGCGCTGTATGATCCCGCGTGGCACCCGATTGTCACCGCCGCATCCTGCACCACCAATTGCCTCGCCCCCGTGGTAAAAGTGGTGCATGAGACGATTGGGATCAGGCATGGCCAGATTACCACAATCCATGACCCCACCAATACTAATGTGGTCGTGGATGCGCCCCATAAGGATTTGCGCCGCGCGCGTTCCGCCATGCTGTCCTTGCAGCCCACCACCACGGGCAGTGCGACGGCAATCGCGCTGATCTATCCGGAATTGAAAGGCAAGCTGAATGGCCATGCGGTGCGCGCCCCGGTGCTGAATGCGTCCCTCACGGATTGCGTGTTTGAATTGCAGCGCGCCACAACCGCCGAGGAATTGAACGCGCTGTTCCGCGCCGCAGCCGAAGGCTCGCTGGCCGGTATTCTGGGCTATGAGGAGCGGCCTTTGGTTTCTGCCGATTACGCGCGCGATACGCGAAGTTCCATCATTGATGCGCTATCCACTTTGGTGACAGATGGCACCATGGCAAAAATCTATGCCTGGTATGACAATGAAATGGGCTATGCCTGCCGCATGGTGGATCTGGCCTGCATCATGGAAGCGCGCGGCATCTGAGATGCGCAACTACGCCATCGTCACCGCCGCCTATTGGGGCTTTACGCTGACCGATGGCGCCTTGCGCATGCTGGTGCTGCTGCATTTCCACAAGCTTGGCTATTCGCCCTTTGCGCTGGCTTTCCTGTTCTTGCTGTATGAGGCAGCGGGGATTGGCGCCAATCTTGTCGGCGGCTGGCTCGCCACACGCTTTGGTATTGCGCGCATGTTGGCGGTGGGGCTGGCCGCGCAAATCGCAGGTTTCCTGATGCTGTCAGCGCTATCGCCAGGCTGGGTGCCAGCCATGGCGCTGGCTTGGGTGGTGCTCGCGCAGGGCGTTTGCGGTATCGCGAAGGACATCACCAAAACCGCCTCCAAATCCGCCATCAAGCTGACGGCAGGCGATGCCTCTGGCCGCTTGTTTCGCTGGGTCGCCTGGTTCACCGGCAGCAAGAACGCCATGAAGGGCGTCGGGTTTTTCCTGGGCGGCGTGTTGCTGGAAGCGCTTGGTTTTGAGGGCGCACTTTGGCTGATGGCCGCACTGCTTGGGCTGGTGTTGCTTGGCGTCGTGGCCTCCCTGCCGCCGATGATGGGCAGGGCCAAGGCGTCAAGCTCCATGCGCGAATTCATGGCGCGGGATCGCGGTGTCAATCTGCTGGCGGCGGCGCGCGTTTTGCTTTTCGGCGCACGCGATGTCTGGTTTGTGGTGGCGCTTCCGGTGTTTCTCTATTCCTCGGGTTGGAGCTTTGCGGCAGTGGGTGGTTTCCTCGCCATTTGGACCATCGGCTATGGGCTGGTGCAGGCAGCAGCACCATCACTCATTCAACGCAGCGCCGATGGGCTGAGCGCGGAGGTGCCCGCTGCGCGGCTATGGTGCCTTGGCCTAGCGTTGCTGCCGCCCGCGTTGATGGTGGCACTATGGTTTGACGCAGGCCGCGCTGATCTGGTGCTGGTGGCGGGGCTTTTGGTGTTTGGCTTTGCCTTTGCGGTGAATTCCTCGCTCCATTCCTATCTGATCCTGGCTTATGCTGGCTCCAAAAAAGCCGCCGAGGATGTGGGGTTTTACTACGCCGCCAATGCTGCCGGGCGCTTTGCCGGCACGCTGCTGTCGGGCTTGCTCTATCAAATGGCCGGCATCATGGGCGCATTGGCGGGTGCTGCGGTGATGCTCGGGCTATGTTGGGCCATCACGCTATTGCTGCCCGAAGGGCGCGGTGCTTACGCTAAATCCGCATGAAGACACTTCTGGTCATTCACCATTCCATGACGGATGGCGCGCGGCAGATGGCGCAAGCAGCGCTTGAAGGCGCCATGGGGGAAAGCAATATCGCCGTCGCGGGCATGCATGCCGCTGAAACCGGCGCGGAGGATTTGCTGGCAGCGGATGGCTATATCTTCGCCACACCTGAAAACCTGGCCAGCATGGCCGGCGTGATGAAGGATTTCTTCGATCGCTGCTATTACCCGCTGCTGGATCAGATCCAAGGCCGCCCTTACGCGACCATGATCTGCGCGGGGTCTGACGGCACGGGCGCCGCGCGGCAAATTGCGCGTATCGCGACCGGTTGGCGGCTGAAGCCCATTGCGGAACCGCTGATCATCATCACCGGTGCGCAAACCCCCGAAGCGATTGCCGCGCCAAAGATTATCGGTGCGGCAGACCTTGCACGCTGCGACGAACTCGGCGCTGCTTTCGCTGCCGGGCTTGCCGCTGGAATTTTCTGACTCAGCTCTCCGGCTTCAGCCCAAGCCGGCGAATCAGCCCGCCCCAGCGCGCGATATCGGAAGCGAGCAGCGCGCGGAAACTCTCCGTATCACTCCCCACCACGGTGAAGCCGGCGGTTTCAAGCGCGCGGCGCTGATCGGGCACAGCCAGCGCCTTGCCGGTTTCCTCCGCCAGCCGCGCGATGCGATCCGCGGGGAAGCCCGCCGGCGCGAAAAGCCCAATCCAGGCAACAGCCGGATCGGAAGGCACGCCGGCTTCCGCCATGGTCGGCACATCGGGCAAAGCAGGGAAACGCTCCGCGCTCGTCACCGCCAACGCACGCACGGAACCATCACGCACCTGGCCAAGCACGCCGCCAGTTGCAGCGAAAAACGCCTGAATGCGCCCCGCAACCAAATCCAGTACCGCCTGACCGACCGCGCGATAGGGCACGTGCACGGCTTCAAAACCCTGAGACGCCGCAAGGTCTTCCATCACCAGATGGGAAAGCGTGCCAGGCCCGGTGGAGGCATAGCTGATCTTGCCCGGATTGGCCTTGGCGAAGGCCACAAACTCCGCCGCGTTGCGCGCCGGCACGGAAGGATGCACGACCAGCACAAAGGGCAGCCGCGCCAAAAGGCTGATCGGCGCTAGATCGGTCGCTGGATCATAGCCAAGCGCCGGGTTCAGGATTTTCGCCGTGCTGCCCGGCCCGCCAATGGTGACGCCGAGTGTATGGCCATCGGTCGCGCGCGCCACGGCTTCCGTGCCGATATGCCCGCCGCCGCCAGCGCGGTTTTCCACAATCACCGGCTGGCCCAGCACCTGCTGCAAATGCGGCGCAATCGCCCGCGCCGCGAGGTCCGGCGTGGACCCACCCGGAAAAGCGCAAATGATCCGCACCGGCCGATCCGGCCAAGCGGCCTGCGCGCGAAGGGTGCCAGGGCTTGCGGCAAGCCCGGCGCTCAGCGCCAAAAGAGACCGGCGATTATAGCTATCCATGAAGTGATGCCCGGTAAGAATGCACCCCCACAATGGCGTGAGCCCGCCCGCGCCGCAAGCGGCATATGGCTGCGCGCCCGTTACTCCGGCTGGAAATTCGCAAGGCGCAGCAATGCTGCATTGCGGGCGACATCGGCGCGGATAAAGGCTTCGGCTTCTTCCACTGTTTCCGCGACGGGTTCAAAGCCAAGCCCGCTCAGCCGCTGCACCGTGGCGGTTTCGCGCATGCCATCCACCAGAATGCGATTGAGCCGCTGCAGGATTTCCGCCGGCACGCCGCGCGGCGCCCAAACGCCATACCAGGAATAGAATTCAAAACCCGGCAGCCCGGCTTCCGCGAGTGTGGGCAGATCCGGCGCCAAAGGCGTGCGCGCGGCGGTCGCAACGCCAAGGCCGCGCAATTGCCCCGCGCGCACCATGGGCAGTGTCGCCAGCACCGGATCGAACATCAGCTGCGCATTGCCGGCAGCGACATCCGTGAGCGCCGGGGCGGAGCCGCGATAGCCCACAATTTCGATATTCGCGCCGGTAAGCCGATTGAATTCAATACTGCCCAAATGTCCCGCCGCCCCAAGGGAGGATGTTGCGAAGGACCATTTGGCGGGCTCACGCTTCGCGGCTTCCACCACTGCCGGGATGGTGGTTTGCGGCAGGCGTGGGTTCATCACCAGCACCAAGGGGCCGCGCGCGGTGCGGGCGACCGCGACGAAATCCTGCACGGGATCATAAGGCGCGTTCTTCATCACCTGCCGCGCCATGGGATGAATGGAAGCGGAACCAAGCAGCGTATAGCCATCTGCCGCGGCTTGCAGCACGGCCTGGCTGCCGACCGCGCCATTCGCACCGGCGCGATTTTCCACCACCACGGTGACGCCCAGCGCATCGGCCAGCTTGGTGGCGGCAAGCCGCGCCATGGCATCGGTCGCCGCACCTGGCGTGAACGGCACAATCATGCGCAAGGGGCGATTGGGCCAGGCGCCTTGGGCGATGGCGGGGCTCGCCAAAGCCGCGCTGGTGAGGCCAAGCAAGATATGGCGCCGCTGCATGATGACCCCCGGTGGTTTGCGCGTGTGGCTCATTAGGGAGAATGCTTGCCCGTGCGTCAAGAAAACCTTGGGATTGACGAAGCGCCGCGGCACCTATGAGCTTACACTTCAAGGAGAGTCCAGGCCATGAACCATATCCCCGCCACCATGAGAGGAACCGGCATCGGCGCACCCGTGCGCCGGATTGAGGATATGCGCTTCCTGCGCGGGCAAGGGCGTTATGTGGATGATCTGGGCGGCACTGATGCCGCGCAGCTGGTGATGCTGCGTTCCCCCCATGCATCGGCGCGCATCACGCGGCTTGATGCCAGCAAGGCGCGCGGCATGCCTGGCGTGCTGTTGGTACTGACGCCGGAGGATATCGAAGAACTTGGCGTGCTCCGCTGCGTCACGCCGCGGCTGCAAAGGAATGGATCACCTCTGGCACAAACGCCCTGGCGCATGCTGGCAATGGGGCAAGTGCGCTATGTGGGCGATGCGGTGGCGGCGGTGATCGCGACATCACGGGCGGCGGCGCAGGATGCGGCGGAAGCGATTATTGTTGACTATGAACCCTTACCGGCGGTGACGGATGTGGCAGAGGCGATCAAGCCTAAAGCGCCGCAGGTTTGGCCGGAACTGGCGCAAGCCAATGAAAGCGTGCTGTTCCGCCTGGGCGATAGGGCAGCGGTGGACGCTGCTTTTGCCCGCGCGGCGCATGTCACGCGCTTTGATTTCCGCATCACGCGGGTTTCCGCCAACCCCATGGAACCGCGCAATGCGCTGGCGAGTTATGATCCGGTGGAAGAACGCTATACGCTGACCACTGGCACGCAATTGCCGCATGTGATGCGCAATGAAATCGCTGAATTCGCGCTGAAGATACCAACCAATAGGTTGCGCATCATCTCACCCGATGTTGGTGGCGGCTTTGGCATGAAGGAAAGCCCATTTCAGGAATATGTGCTGGCGCTGCATGGTGCGAAGCTTTTGGGCCGCCCGGTGCGTTGGACAGCGACGCGCACCGAAAGTTTTTTGGCTGACACACATGCCCGCGACAACGTATCAACGGCTGAATTGGCGCTGGCAGCCGATGGTACATTTCTGGGCTTTCGCGTGCATACGCTGTGCAATGTCGGCGCGTATTTGGCCTGGCAGGGGCCGGTTTCCGCCACGAATAATGTTGGTGGGCTCGCGGGCGTTTATCGCACGCCGCATATCTTCACCGAAGTGCGCTGTATTTTCACGCATACGCAGCCGACAGCACCCTATCGCGGTGCCGGGCGGCCAGAGGCGATTTATGCTATTGAACGCATCATTGATTTGGCTGCTGATGAAATGGGCATGGATCGGATTGCGCTCCGCGAAAAAAACCTGATCCCGCCCGAAGCGATACCGTTTCGCACCGGGCTTGATTACACCTATGATAGCGGTGATTTCCCGAAGAATATGGCGCTGGCACTGAAGGCCGCGGATTGGGCGGGTTTTGAGGCGCGTCGTGCGGAAGCCAAGGCGCGCGGCAAGCTGCGTGGGATTGGCATTGCCAATGCCATTGAAAGCGCCGGCGGGCCGCATCGTGGGCCAATGGAAGAAGCGGCTGAAATCCGCTTTGATTCCGGCGGCAGCATGACCTTGCTGATGGGCAGCCATAATCACGGTCAGGGGCATGAGACGGTGTTTCGCCAGGTTGCCTCTGAACGCCTCGGGATTCCGGCTGAACGTATCCGCTTCATCAATGGCGACACCGATATTGTCACGCATGGGCGCGGCACCATCGGGTCTCGTTCCATGATGGCGGCGGGTGGTGCCTTGGTAGGCGCGGCTGAACGCATTATCGCACGCGGCAAAAAACTCGCCGCGCATTTTCTGGAAGCGGCGGAAGCCGATATTGAATTCAGCGAAGGGCAATTCCGCATCGCGGGGACGGATCGCGGCATTGGTATCGAAGCGCTCGCGCGCCGCAGCTATATCCCCGGCCAATTGCCATTGCAGGATGAGCTTGGGCTTTCCGCTTTGCTCATCAGGCGCCCCGGTGACGCAACCTTCCCGAATGGCTGCCATATCGCGGAAGTGGAAATTGACCCCGAAACGGGCGAAGCGCAGACCGTTGCCTATACCGTGGTGGATGATGTCGGCACGGTGATCAACCCGTTGTTGCTGAAGGGCCAGATTCATGGCGGCATCGCGCAGGGGCTTGGGCAAGTGTTCGGTGAGGATATTCGCTACGACGCCAATGGCCAGCTTTTGACTGCAAGCTTCATGGATTATTTGATGCCGCGCGCGGCAGACTTCCCGGATATGGTGGTGAAGAGCAACCCCGTGCCAACCAAGACCAATCCGCTTGGCGTGAAGGGCGCTGGTGAAGCTGGCACGGTTGGCGCTTTGCCTGTGCTGATCAATGCCGTGGTGGATGCGCTGCGCCCGCTTGGCATCACGCATATTGAAATGCCGGCCTCACCGGAACGTATTTGGGCGGCGATCCGCGCTGCGGGTTAGCCGCGCGCTTCTTCTTCCAAGGCTTCCAGCAGCCGCGCCGGCCACCATTGCGGAATACCCTGGCCGATCAGCACGAGGCGAGAGCGCCGATCCGCCGAGGGCCAATCTTCCAGCCATTCGATTGGGTGCAGCACATGGCGCACGCCATGCAGCACTGCGGGTTTTTCTGGCGCTTCCGCAACGCGGATGATCCCTTTCATGCGCAGCAGTTTCTCGCCGGCATGTTCGGCCAAGGCTTCCAGGAAAAGCGGCAGCACCACGCCGGGTAGGGGGTCTTCGCGTAGAATGGAGATTGTTTCCACGCCCGCGCTGTGGCGCGCGCTGGGCGTGGCGGTCGCGTCCAGCCAATGCCGCAAGGCTTCCGGTCGGGCGGCGGAAGCAAACAGCACATCGGGCGGAATGGCGCCCTGCACCGAGCGCAAGATCGGCGCGCCGGGATTGAGGGTCGCAAGCTGCGCCTCCAGGGATGAGGTATCGGGCGCTAGATCAGTTTTACTAAGCAGCAACCGATCCGCGAGCATGGCTTGCTGCGTGGCTTCCGGATGGCGCGCAATGGTCTCCGCCCCCAGTAGCGCATCCACAACCGTCACCACCGCCTCAACTCGATGGCTCTCCGCAATGGTCGGGTCCACCAAAAGCGTGTGCAAAATGGGCGCAGGATCAGCCAGGCCAGAAGTTTCGATCAGCACGCGATGATAGGTGACAGCGCCTGATCTGCGTCGCGCCGCAAGGTCTATCAGCGTGCGCGCCAAATCGCCGCGTGTGGTGCAGCAGAGGCACCCATTGGCAAGGCCCAGCAGATTCTCTTCCGATGTTTCCAGCAATTCATGATCAAGCCCGATATCGCCCCATTCATTCACAATCACCGCGCTGCCGGCATAGGCCGGATCGCGCAGTACGGAACGCAACAGCGTGGTCTTGCCGCTGCCGAGAAAGCCGGTGATGACCGAAACGGGAATCACAGCGGCGCCGCAACCCGCGCGCGTGCCGGTTCCGCGCTTGTTGCATTCAGCGCATAACGCAGGCTGCGCAGCAGCCCCAGCATCGAAGCCGCGGGGCGCCGCCGCGCTTCGCTGATCAGCCACCAGCGCATCGGCGATTCTTCCGGCAAGGCTGGCGCGACATGCAGCACCTGATCACCGGCAGTGATTCTTACGCCCACATCAGCAATATCCACGCGCCCAGCCACACCCCAAAGCGTCAGGCTATCGGCGATCAGGGCGCGCAGCGCGGGTGGGTTCATACGGCAGGCGCGGTGCGGATTTCCTGCGCAATGCGCCGCGGCAGCCATTTGCCGCCGGCGGCATCACCCACCCAATGATCATTTTCCACCATGATCTTGCCGCGCAGAATGGTCATGGCGGGCCAGGCATCCACCTGGCGCCCTTCCCAGGGCGTATAATCGCTTTCATGCAGCGCTTCGGCGCGCACCATGCGCTTTAGCTTGGGATCAAGGATGCAGATATCCGCATCCGCCCCCGCAGCAATCGCCCCTTTGCGCGGGTACATGCCCATGATCTTCGCCGCATTGGTGGAAACCGCATCCACGAATTGCCGAAGCGTAAAGCCTCGCTTGCCGACCATTTCCGTATACATGACCGCCACACGAGGCTCCACGCCGGAATTGCCGCCTGTTGTATCATCCACGCGCTTGCCTTGCGTTTTTACCGCCAAGGAACAGCAAAGTTCATCGGTCGCGACGCAGGAAATGGACCCATCACGCGCGCCGGCCCACAACTCATCCTGATCCGCCTGAGATTTCAGCGATGGGTAGGTGTGATACATTTGCCCATTCGGGCGCTTGTAATCCTCGCTGGTGTAGAGCATGTATTGATGCAGCGATTCACCATAAATCGGTAGGCCCTTGGCGCGCGCATCGCGAATGGCGCGCACGCCATTGCCGGCGGAGACATGCATCATATAAAGCGCGGTCCCTGGCACATGTTCTGCCAAGCGCATGACGCGGCGGAAGGAAAGGTCTTCCGAAAGTGTATTATGCACCTCCGCCATATTCTCGAAGCCCGCACGGTTTTCGCGGAAGACCTTGGCGTACATATGCATGACAATGTCATTATCTTCGGCGTGGATCACGCCAAGCCCGCCCTTGCGCGACAGCACCTGGAACACTTCCCAGATATCGCCAAAATCCACCATGCGGCCCTTGCGGGAAGGCGTGATATCCGTCGTGAAAATTTTCGTGGTGGCGTGGCCAGCTTCAATCGCCTCACCCAACTGGGCGGGAATATCGGGCGGCAAATCGCCTTCCACCATGATGTGATAGGCGTAATCGCAGGGGCAGCCATCAGCCTTCCAAGCCGCTTCACGTTCCGCAATGGCGCCTTCGATGGTTTTGCCATGGGTCCAGCGCACGAAATCCAGAATGCTGGTGGTACCGCCATAAAGCGCAGCGCGGCCCACCACGGAAGCGCCCTGGGTCTGATCCAGATTTCCATCCGGCCCGGGAATCGGCCAAAGGCAATGCGTGTGCGGGTCAATGCCGCCGGGCATCACAATACTGTCGCCCGCTTCCACCACGCGCGCACCGGGCGGCATGGGCAGGCTGCCCGGTGCTGCAATGGCGACGATCTTTTCCCCCGCAATGCCGATCTCGGCTGGGCCGATGGCGTGCGGTGTGACGATGCAATTGCCTTTGATCACCAAATCCATGGCAATATCCCCGCTTGGCGCGTGCTTGCGCCTTCGGAGGGAAGCCTAAACCCAAAATGGTGGTTTAGGCCAATATAGGCATCAGCGCGGTGACGGCGCGGTGCCTGGCACCTCACGCGAAAGGCGGGCGCGATCGGTTTCGGTCACCATGACTCGTTCACCCACTTGCAGGCCAAGCTCATTGGTTTGGGTAACAACACGCTCACCGCCCACATCACGGCGGATGATGAATTCCATTGCCTCGCCACGGGTGGCGCTTTCTTCAATCGCCGCGCCTGCAACGCCGCCGGCGAGCGCGCCAACCACGCCCCCCACGGTGCGTGCGCGCCAATCACCCCCAATGGTATTGCCAAGGAAACCACCCCCAACGGCACCGGCCGTGGCGCCGATGCCGCTGCGCGTGCCGCTAACGGCAACAGGGCGCATGGCGATGATGGTGCCGCGTTCGACGGTGCCCTGGATGCCGAGCGCGTTGCGGTCAACAGTTGAGTTCGTCTGCGGCGCGCAGGCGGCAAGGCCGAACAGCAGCAGGAACGCGGATAGGCGACGAAGCATTGGAATGTCTCCTGTTTCAAGGGGTCATGGGAGCAATGATCAGGATCAACGACAAGTTCCTGGCAGAATGGCGACCCTTTCTGGTTGCTTGAACGAAGGGTTTTACACCACGCTTCCATGGCGTGATAAAGGCAAAAACACGCCGGTCACGGTGCCGGTAACAGGGCATCGGTTCGGCCCATGAGGCGATAGGCAATCAAGCCAAGCCATTCCCGAAAACCCCATTCGAATTGCCCAAGCCGTTCCGGAAAGGGCGCATCATAAAGCACAGCCAGGCTATGCCCTGTGCGATAATTCACCGGCCAGGCGATAATCCCCTGCCAGCCCGCCTTTCGGAATACCCCCATGGCGCGCGGCATATGACTGGCCGAGGTGACAAGCAGCCAAACCTCATCCGGTTTTGGCTGCACCAAAGCATGTGACAGGACCGCATTCTGATGCGTATTGCGCGCGGCGGTTTCATATATCACGCGCGGGCCTGACAGGCCGAGACGTTCAAAGAATTGTCGGGCTACATCGGCTTCGGTCATTCCACCATGTATCAGCGATCCCTGGCCGCCGGTGAAGACGATACGCGCTTCGGGAAAGCGCCGCGCGAGTGCCACGGCTTCTGTCATGCGTTCAGCCGCGCCATTGATGGCGGGGATGCCCCGTTCATCCGTGATGTTCTGGTCCACCGCGCCGCCCAGCACCACGATGCCGTCAACATGCTGAGGCGCCTCGGCGGGACGCGGAAAGCGATCTTCCAGGGGCAGCAGGATGAATTGGCTGATGGGGGTTGCGATCAACACGAAGAAAAAGGCAAGGCATGCCAAGATCAGCCAGCGGCCAAAGCGCCGCCCGCGCCAGACCATCGCAAGACCAATGGCGCCGACGAGCAGGGCAAAGTGCCCTGGCCGCGCCGGGAACCACAGGATTTTTGAAACTATATAGGCGATATCGGTCATGAAGGGGCCCAAGCGGCGTCAGCAGCCGCAAAGCAGCGCCGATTGGGCCTGTCAAGCGAAGCCGGGCCGGACACAGGCAGGCCCGGCGCCATTGCTGAGGCTACTTGCGGCTACCCTCGGCCTTGGCCGCTTCATTTACCCGCTGCTCGGCGGCCAGGATGGTATTGCGCAATTCCCGCATGAAGGCATTGCCCTTCGGCGTGCGCTGCACCAATACCGACCGCCGATCGGATGGATCAGGCTTGCGGCGCGCAAGATCATGATCACCCAAACGATCAAGGGCGCGGGTGATCGCGGGCTTGGATACATTCAGCTTCGCAGCCAGACCGCGCACCGTATGCGGGCCATCCGAGAGATAGCTGATGAGCATCACGCCGAGCTGGCGCGAAGAAAGATCATACGCATCACGTCGCACAAGGGCAACGATCGTTTCCTGAAGAGCCTTGATCAGATGCTCTGATCCGTTATTGTTGCTGGCCATGTTGGTTTTCCTTTTCGCGTAACTGACCCGGTCCATTGATTGGCCGGCATTTCTGAATGAATTTCCTTGGGATGGAAATGTGTTTTCCACTGATCAATGTCAAGAATGTGTCACATTACTTTTCCTCCGGTAAAGTTTTGCAACATTTCGAAGATGGCGCGCGCGGATTGCGCCTCACCGCCTTCGGGCCGGCCTGGGCGCGCGGCGTCGTTCCAGGCATAGACATCAAGATGTGCCCAGGGTTGCCCTTCCGGTACAAAGCGACGCAGAAACAAAGCCGCTGTTACGGCACCTGCCATGGGTTTTTGCGAAACATTGGACATATCAGCGAAGGGGCTATCTAGCCAGACATCATAGCCATCATGCAAGGGCAGGCGCCATAGCGGGTCCCGCACTGCCAGACCGGCGCGCAAAAGCCCTTCCGACAGCGCATCATCATTGCTGAAAAGCGCAGGTAAATCAGGGCCAAGCGCAACGCGCGCCGCGCCGGTGAGTGTGGCAGCATCAAGGATCATCGCGGGTTTCTGCTCTGTCGCAAATTGCAGCAAATCACACAGCACCAACCTTCCTTCGGCGTCAGTATTGCCGATTTCAACGCGCAGCCCCTTGCGCGTGCGCAAAACATCCATGGGGCGCATCGCATGACCCGAGACGGCATTCTCCACCGCGCCAATCAGGACCAGAAGGCGGATCGGCAGCCGCGCACGCATCACCATTTCAGCTACGGCCAGCATCACCGCCGCACCGCCCATGTCTTTCTTCATGCGCAGCATGGCGGAAGATGGCTTGATATCCACCCCGCCCGTGTCAAAGCAAACGCCCTTGCCGCAAAGCACAATCAGGGGACCAGCCGCGACACCTTCCCAACGCAGCATGGCCAAATGCGGTTTGCGCGGACTTCCCGCACCAACTGCTGCCATGCATGGAAATCCTTCTGACAAGGCCTGATCCGCGATGATTTCCGCGCGCCCACCATGGCGTTGCGCCAGTCCTGCCGCGGCTTCCGCCAATTGCTGCGGGCCCAATTCGGCTGCCGGCATATTGATCAGGTCGCGTGCCGCGCAGATGGCTTGGGCAATCATCGCTGATTCCTCACAGCCGCTCGGCAGCACCAATTCAGCCGGAAGGCGATCTTGGTGCTTATGACGCAACCAGCGATAGGCACCCAAATGCCAACCCAGAACAGCCTGAGCAGGATCAGGCAGGCGGCCCGCAAGGTGCCAGCGGCTTCCGGCCGGCAGCGCCCAAGCGGCGCTACCGAAATGCCAGGGTGAAGTTTCATGTCCGAGACCAATTGCAGCGCCTGCCAATCCATTTTCATGTGGCAGCAGCGCAATTTCTCCGGGCTTTGCCGCAAAGCCGGAAGCGCGCAAAAACGCGGCGGTTGCATCCGGCAGCCCGGCGAGAAAAGTCGGCACATCAGCCGCGATCACAGCGTGCAAGGGAAGGGACGCGATGCCTTTCGCGGGTTTGGCTTCTGCCATCAAATTCTCCATCGCCGATTCCGCCCAATCGCGTCAATTGACGTGCAACACAATCTGCGCCTTAACGACAAAAACATCAAATCAGGACACCAACAATCTGAATTTGATGTAAACTGTTTCAGTAAAAAAATAATGAAACGTCGCTGACGTTCGATTGGGATACTTGCATGGCAAAAGGCATTTTCTGGCAGCAAGGGGGGCCTACCCACCGCTTTCCTCGCGCAGGATTTCCAGTTCCAGCCAGCGCGACTCCGCCTGCTGCAAGGCCGCCTGCGCCATACCCAAGGCACTGGTCGCCTTGGCAAAGCCAGCGGCATCGCGCGCGTAAAACGCCGGATCGGCGATACGCTTTTCAAGTGCGGCGATTTCCGCCGAAAACTTTTCCATCCGCGCCGGCAGGGTTTTCAATTCATGCTGCTCCACCGCGCCCAGGCCCTTCTTGCGTGGGGCTGGCTTTGCTGAAACTGCCCCCTCCCGTTTCGGGGCCGCCGCCTGCTTTTCAACCGCACGCGCCCGCACGCCATGGCCGCGCTGCGCCACCATATCGCTATAGCCGCCGGCATATTCCTGCCAGCGCCCGGCTTCTTCAAAGGCAATCACGCTGGTGACGCAGCGGTCGAGGAAATCGCGGTCATGGCTCACCAACAGCACCGTGCCGGCGTAATCCGCGATCAGCTCCTGCAATAGATCAAGCGTTTCAAGGTCCAGATCATTTGTCGGTTCATCCAGCACCAGAAGATTGGATGGCTTGGCGAAGGCGCGCGCCAGCATCAGCCGGCCGCGTTCTCCGCCGGATAGCGCGCCAAGCGGCGTGCGCGCCTGTTCCGGCGTGAACAGAAAATCCTTCATATAGCCAAGCACATGCCGCGGCGCGCCGCCGACATGCACCATATCGCCGCGCCCTTCGGTCAGCGCTTGCGCCAGCGTCACTGCGGGATCAAGCGCCGCGCGGCGCTGATCCAGCCCCACCATTTCAATCCCGGCGCCGAGCAAGACCCGCCCCGCATCCGGCGCCAGCGTACCGATCAGCATATTCAACAGCGTCGTCTTGCCCGCACCATTCGGCCCCAGAATACCCACGCGATCACCGCGCATGATGCGCGTCGAAAACCCCTGCACGATCGGGCGCTCACCAAAGGATTTGCTGATATTGTCAGCGGCGACCACCAGATTGCCGGACCCGCCAGCCTCGGTCGCGGCCATGCTCACACGCCCGGGCGCGGTGCTGCGCTCTCGGCGCTTGGTACGCAAGGTTTGCAGGTTTTCCAGGCGCCTTACGTTGCGCTTGCGCCGCGCGGTTACGCCATAGCGCAGCCAATGTTCTTCCCGCACGATCTTGCGCGCAAGCTTATGCGCATCGCGTTCTTCTTCTTCCAGCACCTGATCGCGCCAGCCCTCAAAGGCGCCAAAGCCCTGTTCCAGGCGGCGCGTGGTGCCGCGATCCAGCCAGACCATGGCGCGGGAAAGCCCTTCCAGAAAGCGCCGATCATGGCTGATCAGGACCAGCGCCGATGCACTCGCGGCCAGTTCGGCTTCCAGCCATTCAATCACCGGCAGGTCGAGGTGATTGGTCGGTTCATCCAGCAAAAGAATGTCAGGTTCTGGCGCCAAGGCGCGGGCCAGCGCCGCACGCCGTGCTTCACCACCCGAAAGCGCGGCGGGCGCTTCCGCGCCACTCATCCCCAGGCTTTCCAGCAGATAGCGCGCGCGATACGCATCATCCGCCGGGCCAAGCCCCGCTTCGACATAGGAAATCACATCGGAATAGCCGGAAAGATCAGGTTCCTGATCCAAAACGCGCAGCGTGGCGCCTGGCTGTAGAAAGCGTGTGCCGCCTTCCGCTTCAATCAGCCCGGCGGCGATCTTCAACAATGTTGACTTGCCCGATCCATTACGCCCGACCAGCGCCAGCCTTTCGCCAGGCGCCACGGAAAGCGAGGCGCCATCCAAAAGCCGCGTGGTGCCAAAGCCCAGGCGGATATCCTGCAGGATCAAAAGCGGGGGTGCGGCCATCAGCTACCCCGCAAAGGGGTCGCGCATCATGATGGTGTCGTCACGCTCGGGGCTGGTGGAAAGCAGCACGACGGGGGCTTCCACCAATTCCTCGATCCGGCGGATATATTTCACCGCCTCGGCCGGCAATTCGCCATAGGAACGCGCACCGCGGGTGGAACCGGGCCAGCCCGGCATGACCTCGAAAATGGGTTGCGCTGCCGCTTGCGCGCGTTGCCCCGTGGGCAGGCGCTTCATGATTTGGCCATTCACCGAGTAGCCAGTGCAGATCTTCAATTCGGTAAGGCCATCCAGCACATCAAGCTTGGTCAGCACCAGGCCCTGCACGCCGCCCACCTTCACCGCCTGCCGCACCATGCAGGCATCAAACCAACCGCAGCGGCGCGGGCGCCCGGTGACGGTGCCGAATTCATGGCCGCGTTCGCCCAGGCGCTTGCCGATCTCATCATGCAATTCGCTCGGGAAAGGGCCGGAACCGACGCGGGTTGTGTAAGCCTTGGCAATGCCAAGCACGAAGCCAATTGCATCGGGCCCAATGCCCGCCCCGGCGGCGGCATTGCCGGCGACGGTATTGCTGCTGGTGACATAGGGGTAGGTGCCGTGATCCACATCCAGCATCACGGCCTGCGCGCCTTCGAACAGGACGCGCTTGCCGCTGGTGCGGGCCTCATCCAGGCGTTCCCAGATTGCTTCCGAAAAAGGCAGCAGCTTTGGCGCCAGGGCCAGCAGGCTATCCAGCAGCGCCTGCTTTTCGAATTCCGGCGCCCCCAGGCCGCGCAGCAGCGTATTGTGATGGCGGAGCAATTCATCCAGCTTGTCGGACAGCGTTTCGGGTTCCGCCAAATCACACAAACGAATCGCGCGCCGCGCTACCTTGTCTTCATAAGCGGGGCCAATGCCGCGCCCGGTGGTGCCGATTTTCGCATCGCCCCGCGCCGCTTCGCGTGCCTTGTCCAGTGCCGGATGCAGCGGCAGGATCAGCGGCACATTATCGGCTATGCGCAGATTCTCAGGCGTCACGGAAAGCCCCTGCGCCGTCACTTTGGCGATTTCGGAAAGCAGCGCTTCCGGGTCCAGCACCACGCCATTGCCGATAATGCCAAGCTTGCCCCGCACCACGCCCGAAGGGAGCAACGAAAGCTTGTAGGTCTGATCGCCCACCACCAGCGTATGCCCGGCATTATGCCCGCCCTGGAAGCGCACCACGATATCAGCGCGGGAGGCAAGCCAATCAACAACCTTGCCCTTGCCTTCATCGCCCCATTGGGCACCGATCACGGCGACATTGGCCATGGTTTCAACCTTTCCGAGGCAGCGCCACAGCGCGCCCTTCCTGAAGCACATGAGAACAACGCAGGCTTTCGGCCGTATCTTCCGCCGAAAGCGCCGCAACAGTAACAAAACCTTCCGCGCGCCAAGCCGCGCCCTCGGCGCCGAGCGGGATGAAAAGCCGCGCTGGTGCGGCGCTGCGCGGTGCCGCGCGCAGCACGGCATCCGGGTAAAGCGTCATCCCCGTGGCCGGTTCGCCATTGTGGGAGATATAACGCCCACCACGCGCCAATTCCCCGCCAAGCCCCGGCCCATAAAGCGTGAAGGCAACGCCGGTATGATAGCGAAGGCCGCGAAACTCGACGGGATCAAGTGTGATACGCAGCCCCGGCGCGCGGCGCGCAATGGCGGTGATCACGGCCGCCGCATCCCGCGCCAAGGCGCGCGCGCCAGAGGGCAATTCCGCCTTTTGCAAGGCGGCAAGCGCAGCGGGCGCCGGGCCGGAAGCCGCCATCAGTGCCGGTAAAGCCTGCAAAATGGTTGCACCCGAGTCACGCACGAACGCTTCAACCGCCGCACTATCCTTGCGGTCCAAGGCGCGGGCCAGACTGACGCGCAAAGCCGGCGACAGCGTCGCCGCATCCAGCAAAGCGGGTGTCAGGCTGGGCAGCATCACATCCAGGCTGACGGGGGCGACGCCAATCGCGGCCAATGCTTCCACCGCCACAATCGCCACTTCCGCATCGGCTTCAATCGCATCGCTGCCAATCACTTCAATCCCGGCCTGGGGAAGCTGGCGTTCTGGCGCCAATTGCGTACCGCGCACGCGCAGCACCTGACCCGCATAACAAAGCCGCAAGGGGCGCGGTTCGGCGGCAAGCCGCGTTGCGGCAATGCGCGCCACTTGCGGCGTGGTATCGGCGCGCAGCCCCATCATGCGCTGGCTGACCGGGTCCATCAGGCGGAAGGTCTGATCCGCCACCGCGGCGCCAGAGCCCGTCAGCAGGCTGTCTTCAAATTCCAGCAGCGGCGGCTTGACGCGTTCATAGCCATGCTGAGCGAAGGCGGCCATCATGGCTTCCACCAAGGCCGCTTCCCGCGCGGCATCAGGCGGCAGCAGATCGGCAAAGCCGGCGGGCAGCAGGGCGGGATTGGGCAGTTCTTCGGTCATGGGCGAGGGCAGGGTTTGGCAGGGGTGGCGCGGCTCGGCAAGCCCTGCCGTCACCCTCAGCCTGATCGGGTGAAATCACCCGCTCGACCGGGGCTCAGCATTTCCGCATGCCCATGGCCGGTGCCGGTCAGATAGGCGTAAAGCTGATGCGCGCCCTCATAGGTCATTTCAATGCCGATCCAGGCAATCAGCGCAACGCCGGCATAGGCAATCCAGCGAAACCGGGCCAGCAGCCGGGCGATGATCGAAGCCGCGACCCCCATCAGGATGATGGAAACGCCAAGCCCCAGGATCAGCATGGGCAGATTGCCGCGCGCAATGCCCGCAATCGCCAGAACGTTATCAAGGGACATGGAAACATCGGCGATCACAATCTGCTTCAGCGCCTGCATCATGGATTTGCCGCCGGCGCCATCCTCATGGCCCTCGGGGTTTTCTTCTTCATGCTTTTCGTCGCGCAATTCCTTGAAGAAGCCATAGGCGATCCACAGCAGCAGAAGCCCGCCAATCAGCAATAGCCCCGGCACTTCCAGCAAATAGACCGCGAAAACCGAGAAGATCACGCGCAGCACGGTGGCGAAGATCATGCCGAACAAAATGGCGCGGGAACGCTGCGCGGCGGGCAGGCCGGCCGCCGCCAGGCCAATCAGCACCGCATTGTCACCAGACAATACAACATTGGCGAACATGATCTGGCCAAAGGTGGCCAGATTGAAGTTCTCCAGAATGGTCGAAAAATCCATAACGACGCTCCGGGTAAGCAAGCCCGAAGGCACGCATAAACATTATGCGTCGCTCTGGCCTGTCCCGGCGGCGATAACCGTAACGGGTTAAAGGCGGGGCGTGAAGCCCCGCAGGTCAGCCATGGGCGGCAGTTGAACCGCGCCGCGCTTGCCGCACCACATCGGACACGAAGGCAGCGATGCCCGTATAGACGACCAGTTGCAGGAAAGTGACACCCACCCACAGCCAGACCGGGAAGACCCCTGGCAAGGCCAGGAAGCCAAGCGGCAGGAACAGGTAAGCATAAGCCTCAGCCACCTGCTGGGTAACCTGTTGGGTTCCCTCAAAAATCATCATGCCCGCAACATACAGGATGATGAACAGGCCTACCCAGGCAATCCAGCGGTACTTATCAAGCAAGCGCGCGATGAAAGTGGCCGCAACCCCCATCAGCACCACGGAAACCGCAAGCCCGATGATTAGAATATAGGGGTGGTCCTTGGCCGCCCCGGCCACCGCCAGTACGTTATCAAGCGACATGGAAACATCGGCGACCAGGATCTGGGTGATGGCCTGACGCAGCGTCTTTTTCGGCGCCCCTGTTGCAGCGCCGTTTTCCAGCGCTTCCACCCCTTCATGCTGATCGGTGACCGAAGCGTCGCCATGGCTGCCGCCATCACGCAATTCGCGATACATTTTCCAGCAGACCCAAAGCAGCAAAACGCCACCCGCCAAAACAATTCCAACGATTTGCAGCAATTGCACGGTGATGGACGCAAAGCCGATACGCATCAGCGTGGCTGCGATAATACCCCAGAAAATAGCCTTTTTCCGCTGTTCCGGCGGTAACCCCGCCGCCGCCATGCCCACCACGATGGCGTTATCGCCAGCGAGCACAACGTCAATGAACAGAACCATGAGAAGTGGCTGCACCCAGTCAGGGAGTGATTCCAACATTTTTAGGGAATTCCAGTTTGAGCGTTTGACATTACGTTTTCTTTAGCCAGCCCGGTGCCGCCCCGCAAGCGGGTAGAAGGTCCAAAGCTTGCCATTAGGCTTCCAAAGCGCCAGAAGGACATAGCCGTTTTGGAGCCTCCCCCATGGTCCCGCGCTATTCCCGCCCGCAAATGGAAGCCATCTGGGCCCCCGCCAATCGCTACCGCATCTGGTTCGAGATTGAGGCCCTGGCGGCTGAGGAAATGGGCCGCATCGGCACCATCCCGGCTGAGGCCGCGCGCATCATCCGCGATAAGGGCGCGCCGCGCGCTGCGGGCATCACTGATGCCGATATCGCCCGGATTGATGAGATTGAAAGCGTCACGCGCCATGATGTGATCGCCTTCCTGACCTGGATGGGGGAAGGCATCGGGCCGGAAGCGCGCTTCATGCATCAGGGCATGACTTCTTCCGATGTGCTGGATACCTGCCTGGCCGTGCAAATGACCCAGGCGGCGGATTTGCTGATTGCGGATGTTGATGCGCTGCTGGCCGCGCTGAAGGCGCGGGCGATGGAGCATAAATTCACCCCCACTATTGGCCGCAGCCACGCCATCCATGCTGAGCCCACCACCTTCGGCCTGAAGCTGGCTGGTTATCATGCGGAGTTTGCCCGGAACCGCGCGCGGTTGTTGGCGGCGCGTGCCGAGGTCGCGACCTGCGCCATTTCCGGCCCTGTCGGTACGTTTGCCAGTGTTGATCCGCGCGTCGAAGCCTTTGTTGCGGGAAAGCTTGGCCTTTCGGTAGAACCGGTTTCAACGCAAGTCATCCCGCGTGACCGTCACGCGGCCTTCTTTGCGGCGCTGGCAGTGGTGGCGACGGGCATTGAACGGCTGGCGACCGAAGTGCGCCATCTGCAAAGAAGCGAGGTGCGCGAAGCTGAGGAATTTTTCCATGCCGGGCAGAAGGGTTCTTCTGCCATGCCGCATAAGCGTAACCCTGTGCTCAGTGAAAACCTGACCGGTCTGGCGCGGCTGGTGCGTGGTTATGTCGTGCCAGCCTTGGAGAATGTGGCGCTTTGGCATGAACGCGATATCAGCCATTCATCGGTAGAGCGCGTGATTGGCCCGGATGCGACGATTGCGCTGGATTTCGCGCTGATGCGCCTGACCGGCATGATGGAAAAGCTCACCATCTATCCGGCGCGGATGCAGGCCAATCTGGAAAGCCTGGGCGGCGTCGTGCATAGCCAGAAGGTGCTGCTGGCGCTGACCCAGGCGGGCATGAGCCGCGAAGACGCCTATGCCACCGTACAGCGCTGCGCCATGGCAACCTGGCAGGCCTTGGGCAGCGCGGGTGCGAAGGATTTCCGCACCAATTTACTTGAAGATGCCGGCGTGGCTGCGCTGATGGATGGCGCAGCGCTTGATCGCGCCATGGATCCCGCGCGCGATTTTGGCCATGTGGAGACCATTTTCGCGCGCGTTTTTGGCAGTTAAGCGTCAAAAGCTAAGCGGCGTCGCGCGCACCACCAAGGGCAGGCGCCGCACTTCGGCCAGGACCGCTTCCGGCATTGGGCCATCCAGCCCAACCAGGCAGATAGCATCGCCTCCGGGCGCCGCGCGGCCCAGATGCAGCGTGCCGATATTGATGCCCGCTTCCGCCAGCGCCGTGCCGAAACGCCCGATAAAGCCCGGCTTATCTTGGTTGGTCACATAAAGCATATGCGGCGCGAAATCGGCTTCCACCGCAATGCCCTTGATGGCCACCAGACGCGGCTTGTTTTCCGCAAGTAAAGTGCCCGCGATGGAACGTTGCCCCTGATTGGTGGTGACGGTGATGGTGAGCAGGGTTTGATATTCGCCCCGCCGTTCCATGATGGTTTCCGCCACGTCAATGCCGCGTTCCTTCGCCAGCACCGGCGCATTCACCATATTCACCGCACCCATTTGCGGCGTCAGCACACCGGCCAAAGCGGCGGCCGTCAGCGGGCGGCGATTAAGCTCCGCCGCATGGCCTTCATATTCAATGCTGATCGCCTTGATCGCATCATCCTGCCCAGCCGAAAGCTGCCCCGCCATGGAACCCAGCAAACGCGCCAATTCCATATAGGGTTTTAACCGCGGCGCCTCTTCCGCAGTCACGCTTGGCATATTGATGGCGTTGGAAACCGCGCCGGTCAGCAGGAAATCCGACATTTGTTCGGCGACTTGCAGGGCCACATTCTCCTGAGCCTCATTCGTCGCCGCACCCAGATGCGGGGTGCAAACCACGTTTTCCAAGGCGAAAAGCGGGCTGTCGGTGGCGGGTTCGACCTCGAACACATCCAAGGCAGCGCCGGCCAAATGGCCCGATTGCAGTGCCTCAGCCAGCGCTACCTCATCCACCAGGCCGCCGCGCGCGCAGTTGATCAGCCGCGCACCCTTTTTCATGCGCGCGATATTCTCGCGCGAGAGGATATTGCGCGTCTGTTCCGTCATGGGCGCATGGAGCGTGATGAAATCAGCGCGCGCCAGCAATTCGGGCAGTTCCACCTTCTCCACACCGATTTCAACGGCGCGTTTTTCGGAAAGGAAAGGATCGAAGGCGATCACCTTCATCTTCAATCCATTGGCACGATCAGCAACAATGCCGCCGATATTGCCGCAACCGATCAGGCCCAGGGTTTTGGCGAAAAGCTCCACCCCCATGAAGCGGTTCTTTTCCCATTTGCCCGCCTTGGTGGAGGCCGAGGCTTCCGGCAATTGCCGCGCCAGCGCGAACATCATCGCAATGGCGTGTTCGGCGGTGGTAATCGCATTGCCGAAGGGCGTGTTCATCACAACAACACCGCGCGCTGTGGCGCAGGTGACATCCACATTGTCAACGCCAATGCCGGCACGCCCCACCACTTTCAGGCGCGGTGCGGCTTCCAAAACTTCGCGTGTGACCTTGGTGGCGGAACGCACCGCCAAGCCATCATACTCACCGATGATGGCGCGGAGTTCAGCGGGCGAAAGGCCGGTTTTGACATCGGCTTCAATGCGGCGTTCGCGAAAAATCGCGACCGCGGCGGGGCTGAGTTTGTCGGAAATTAGAACGCGCGGCATGGGCCTCACGCCCCCGCCGTTTCGGCTTGCACGGATGCAAGCGCCCAATCCAGCCAAGGCAGCAGCGCCTTGATGTCAGCGGTTTCAACCGTCGCACCACCCCAGATGCGCAGGCCCGGTGGCGCATCACGATAGGCGCCGGCATCCAACGCGACGCCTTCCTTTTCCAGCAAGGAGGCAACCTTCTTCGCCGCCGCGGCCTTCGCTTCATCACCAAGTGCTGAGAACCAAGGTGCCGTGATGGTCAGGCAGATGGAGGTGCAAGACCGCGTCGCCGCATCCTGCGCGAGGAAACTATAGCCACTGCCCGCTGCAACCCAATCCGCAACCGCGGCAAGATTGGCTTCACTGCGCGCAATCAAGCCCTTCAGCCCGCCAATGCTTTCCGCCCAGCGCAGCCCATCCAAAGCATCCTCAACGCATAGCATAGACGGCGTGTTGATTGTCTCGCCCTTGAAGACACCCTCACTCAGTTTGCCGCCGCTGCTGAGGCGAAAAATCTTCGGCATGGGCCAGGGCGGAGAATAGGATTCAAGCCGCGCCACGGCGCGCGGGGACAGCGCCAACATGCCATGCGCCGCTTCCCCGCCCAGCACCTTCTGCCAGGACCAGGTAACCACATCCAACTTCGCCCAGGGCAAATCCATCGCAAAGGCCGCGCTGGTCGCGTCACAAATCGCAAGCCCTTCACGATCGGCGCTGATGAAATCGGCGTTGGTCAGGCGCACGCCGCTGGTGGTGCCATTCCAGACAAAAACCGTATCCCGCGCCGGATCAACCGCGCCAAGATCGGGCAGCTTGCCATAGGGCGCATCAAGCACGCGCGCATCAGCGAGCTTCAATTGCTTGAGTACATCAGTGGCCCAATCCTTGGAGAAGGATTCCCACACCAGAACATCCACACCCCGCGCGCCGAGCATGGACCACAGCGCCATTTCCACAGCACCCGTGTCGGACGCCGGCACAATGCCCAGCCGCCAATCTGAAGGCATGCCCAGGATGAATTTGGACAGCGTAATCACTTCCGCGAGCTTCGCCTTCGGCGTCGCGGCGCGATGGCTGCGGCCAAGCAGCGCGCCTTCCAAAGCCGCAAGCGACCAGCCGGGACGCTTGGCGCAGGGACCAGAGGAAAAACGAGGATTGGCCGGGCGGATCCCCGGCTTGGTGGCGCTTGCCATGATGTGGCTCCCTTCCAGAAGCGAATGCGCCCCGGTGGGGGGGCGTGGCCCGTGCCCTGGTTACGCCTGGGAAGGGGAGAGAATCAAGGCCGTTCTCGCGGCGAGATGATCACTGGCTTTTTCCAGCCGCAAGGCAAGGTCACTGCCGCGGAGTCTGCCCAGCCGGTTCCTGACCAATCCCGAAGATACCGCGCAGGAAACCAGGTGTGAGCGCCGCCAGCGGGTTGATGCTGGTCTGCGGATCATTCAGCGGCCCACGCATGCGATAGGAAATCGCGAATAGCCCGCCACCTTCTTCCGGGCTGAATAGCCGACCGAAAATCGGAATACGCCCCAACAGCGTGTTGAAGATATAGGCCGGCACAATGGTGCCCTCCAGGTCAAGCGTATCACTCTGGCGATCAATGCGCCCTTTGGCGGTGAGACCAAGGGAAGATGAAAAGGCGCGCACATCCTGCAACACCAGAGCATCAGGGCTCAGGCTGAAGGGGATTGTCGCGCGGGTGAAATTGAGCCCCGTGCCACTGAGCGCATCCACCAGCCCATAAAGGGTCATGGCTTGCAACAGCTTGCCGAGCCCAGGCGCATCGCGCACGGCGAAATCCTCCAGCACCGCATCTCCGCTCAGCGTGGCGCCGGGGCGGGAGTGATCATAAGCAGCGGTCACCGAAAGCTTGCCGCCTTGGATGGTTTTCAGCACATCAAAGGCGCGCAGCAATTCGCCGCCATTGTCGCTTGACACCGTTACAGCGCGGCGCTGGCCATTGGGCGTGATCGTGACGGTGAAGCCGCCGCGTTCGGACAAGCGTCCATTGATGCGCGCTTGCTGCATGACACCAAGCCTATTGACCAATAATTGCGCTTCAAGCGCAGTGATTTCGCGCTGATGCGGCAACAGAACCCTTTCAAACCGCGCCACCAATTGGGCTGCCGCGCTTTCTTCCGGATTGGCTTCTGGCAACTCATGCCGTGCGAGGACGGGGGCCAAATCAAGCACCGGCCCCGTCAAGGAAATGATCCATTGGCCTGTGCCGCGCTGCGCCGGCGGGCGCAACAGCCCGCTGAAGCGCGAACGCCCGATGTTTGCGCTGGTCAGGTCTATGCGTTGCGGGACGTTCTGGCGAAGCTCACTGGCGCGGCCCCGCACCTGCGCATCGGGCGTTTCAATACGAAAACTTTCGATCAGCGTCACCGCGCCGCCCTGCATCAGCACCATCGCCTCCGCATTGCCGGCGACCCCCGGTGGCTTGCTCCAGGCCAAAGGTTCCACATTGAGTGTAGCAGCGCGTAAATCAGCCCGCACCGAAAGCCGCGCTTGCCCATTGCGGCGGGTTTCATTGCGAAGATCCAGCTGCACCGGGCCTTCAAGTAGTGGCCTGCCATCCAAGCCAAGCGCTGCCAATTGCCTGGCATCGGCGCGCGCTGAGATGATTTCACGCGCCACAATATCCGTGGGCGCACCGTTGCGGAAATCCGTCTCCTGCTGGATGCGGGCTTCGATATCGCCAAGCACGCCAGTGCCTGTGGCGGACAGGCCATTATTGGTGACCGAAACCTTGGCGACACCGCGTTCCAGGTCGCGGTCAAAGGCAATGCGCGGGATGCGCAAATCCCGCACCTCAAGCTCGGCCTGGATGTCAATCTGTTCGATATCCAAAGCCTTGATGAGCGGGAAGCTCAGCTTCAGCGTCGCGGCATCAAGCGTGCCGGTTGGGTCATTGATCGGCGGCGGGCGCCTCTCGAAAATTTTCAGCCGCGGATGGCGCACAATACTCCAAGCCTCTGCCAGCGGGCCGCGCAGCTTCGCCTCAATGCGTGCGATTTCAGGATTGGTCGCGAAGCTGATCGAAACCGTCGCGCCATCCGTCACAATCCCGGTGCCGGATTGCTGACCGCTGGTCGCTGAGATTTCGATCTTGTCGAGCGAAAAACGTGCCTCGCCATTGGCACCCTGAAAGGGCGGAATGGGTCGCAGCCAGTGAACGGTCACGCCATCCGCCCGCGCTATCCCGCTCAGGCCCGTGATTTCCGCGGCACTGCCATCCGCACCGATCCGCGCTTCAAGCCGCCAGGCGCCTTCGCGTAGCATGCCGGCAGTCAGGTTTTCAGCCAGCCATTCGCGTTGCTTGGGTGCAATGCTCGGCGGCCAGTAATGCGTCAGATCGGCAATGTCCAAACCGCTCATGCTGACATCAGCCGCTGCTTGCCAGGCGCCATCCTTCAGGCGCGCCTCCCCTGACGCGCCAACCACTGGCGGCGGGCTGGCGCCTGGGCGCGGCGATGGCTGGGGCGAAAACGCCAAGCGTTCCACGCGCACCACATCTTCGGCCAGGGTCGCATCAAGCGCGATGGCCGCAAAGGTTAAATCCCCGCCTTTATCCGGAACATGCAGCACGCCAGCGCCGGTGCGTATCCGCGCCATCAGCACATCCGGCTGCGGCGCGCCGGTAAAGCGCGCGATCAGGCCGATTTCCGCTTCCGCATCCAGCGCGGCCAAAGGCGCCAATTCAGGGCTGATCTTGGCAAGCGCCGCAGGGCGAATGCCATGCGCGGTGAAGGAAGCCTCTCCGCGCCAGAGCGCGCGTTCAAGCCTGCCGGCGATTTCCACGGGAATGCGCTGATCGGCCACTTCCAGCAGCGCCTGCCCGGCCAAATCCAACCCACCCGCGCTGCGGCGTTGCAGACTAAGCTCGGCAAGGTTCGCGCGCAGCACACGGCCAGAAGCTTCATCGGCAAGCACAAGCCTGGCATCCAGCAAGGCGATGCGCCTGATCGCAGAAAGCGCCGTTTCCTCATTGGGGGGCTCAAGCCAGGCGGTGATGATCTCGGCCAAGGCATCAAGCGCGGTGCCTGGTGCTTCCGTGGCTTCGGCCTGAGCAGAAGCTGCCAGCCCAAGCGAAAGCGCCCCCGCCTTATCACGATTTGCCAGCAGGCTGAGGCCGCGCAATTCCAACGCGCGCAAGCCGATATGCCCGCGCAGCAAGCCGCCCAGTGACAGGGAAGCATCCACCTGCGGCAAAACCGCAATCAGCCCATCATGCTTGTCAACCAGCCTGATTTCGGAAAAGCGCACCGCAATGGGTGAACGATGCCCTTCCCACCAGCCCGCCCAGGAAATCGCGGCTTCGGCGATGGCGACCTTCTGGCCAGCCAGCGCCTGATTGGCGGCGTCCTCCGCCTGGCGGGCCAGCCAAGGCAGGCTGATCGGGCCCTGTTCCAGCCGCCAAACCAGCCCGGCCAGGGCAAGACCCACCACCAGCGACAGGGTCAGGCAGGCCCTTGCCAGCAGTTTCAACCCTCGCCCCGCTTGACCTGCGACCCGTCTCACTCTTTCCCTAGACTCCAATGACCTTTGCTCCAGCAGCTTTTGCCCTGCCACGCGGATTCGACAAGACCGCCGCCGCCCTCACCCAGGCGCATTTCGCCGATAAGGGGGAAGCGGAGCGTCGCTTTGCCGAAAGCGCGGAAGGCGCGGCGATACTGGAAGCGCTGGGTGGTCATAGCCCCTACCTAGCCGATTTAGCGGTGCGGGAGGGAGCCACCCTGCTTTTTATGGCCGAACGTGGCCCGGATGACGCTTTCGCCCGCGCGATGGACCCGCTGACGCGGCTTGACCCCGCAACACCCCGGCCCGCCTTAGCTGCCCTACTGCGCCAGGCCAAGCGCCAGGGGGCGCTGGTGGCTGCACTCGCCGATATTCTCGGGCTTTGGGGGTTGGACCGCGTGACCGGCGCGCTGTCCGAATTGGCGGAACTGAGCATTGATACCGCCTGCGCCCATTTGCTGCGCGATGCCGCGGCGCGGGGTGATTTGCGCCATACCGGCGGTGGCAAGACAGATGCGAAATCCATCGGCCGCCAATCCGGGCTGGTCATTCTTGGCATGGGCAAGCTTGGCGCGCGGGAATTGAATTACTCATCCGATGTGGATCTGATGGTGCTTTACGATCCGGCGGCGGCGCAGGACCCGGATCGCGCTCAGGCGATTTATGTGCGTATCGCGCGCGAACTGGTGCGGCTGATGGAAGAACGCACCGCCGATGGCTATGTGTTTCGCACGGATTTGCGGCTGCGGCCTGATCCCGCCGCGACACCCTTGGCCGTCTCCATCCCCGCGGCCATCACCTATTATGAAAGCATGGGCCAGAATTGGGAACGTGCTGCCATGATCAAGGCGCGGCCTGTCGCGGCGGATCGCGCGGCGGGCGAGGCATTCTTGCGCGAAATTCGCCCCTTTGTCTGGCGGCGCTATCTGGATTTCGCAGCGGTTGCGGATATTCATTCCATCAAGCGGCAGATCCACGCCCATAAGGGGGCGAAGGGCGCGCATGATACGGTGCAATTGGCCGGGCATGATGTGAAGCTTGGCCGGGGCGGGATTCGCGAGATTGAATTCACCGCGCAGGTGCTGCAATTGATCTGGGGCGGGCGCGATCCCGCTTTGCGAGACCCCACCACGCTTGGCGCGCTTTCCGCCCTTGCTGGCGCGGGCAAGATAGAACGCCGCGCCGCTGCTGACCTGGCGGATGCCTATGGCTTCCTGCGGCGGCTGGAACATCGGCTGCAAATGGTGGCCGATCGGCAGACGCATCGCCTGCCGGAAGATGCGGAAGGGATAGCGCGCATCGCATCCTTCCTGGGCTACGCAGATAGCGCCAGTTTTGCCGAGGATTTCGCATTTCATCTGCGCCGGGTGGAACAGCATTACGGGCGGATGTTTGAAGCTGAACCAACACTGGCCGCCGATGCGGTGCAGGGCGATCTGGTCTTCACCGGGGTGGAGGATGATCCCGCCACCATCGCCACACTGCGTGCCATGGGCTACGCCAATCCGGGCAGCATCGCCGCCAGCGTGCGCGGCTGGCATCATGGCCATGCGCGCGCCATTCGCAGCGAACGCGCGCGCGAATTGCTGACGGCGCTGATGCCAAGCCTGCTTGCTGCCTTCGCCAAGCAGCGGGACCCGGATGCGGCGCTGATGCGCCTTGATGCGCTTTTCGGGCGGCTGACCACCGGTGTGCAGGTGCTCAGCCTATTGCATCGCAACCCGCCGATGCTGGAACGCCTGGCCGGCATTCTGGGGGCGGCGCCGCAATTGGCGGATCATTTGGCGCATCACACCGCAGCGCTTGAAGGGCTGTTGGTGGGGGCGGGCGGCGGTATTGGCAGCGCTGCCTCTGCCTTGCCGGCTTTGGTGAAGGAAGCGCGCTATTTCGAAGAAGCGATGGAAGCTTCCCGCCGCCTGGTCCAAGAAGGCAAATTCGACATTGATGCGGCAACCCTTGAAGGCGCCATAGACCCCGATGCGGCGGGCGAGGCACGCAGCGCGCTGGCAGATGCTGCGATTGCGGCGCTGCTGCCGCATGTGACGGCTGAATTTGCGGCGCGGCATGGCGTGGTGAAGGGCGGGCAGCTTGCCGTGGTGGCTTTGGGCAAGCTTGGCGGGCGGGAAATGCTGCCCGGATCAGACCTTGATCTGATCCTGGTTTATGATCACGCCGCCGAAGCGGAGGCCAGCGAAGCCAAGGCCAAGCGCGGCGCGCCGCCAATCCGCCCCTTGCCAACCAGTCAGTATTTCACGCGCCTTGCGCATCAAATGGTTGGCGCCATTACAGCGCCTGGCGCCGAGGGCAAGCTATACGAAGTGGATATGCGGCTCCGCCCTTCAGGTTCGAAGGGGCCGGTAGCGGTCTCGCTTGGCGCATTCCAGCGCTATCAGGCGGAAGATGCCTGGAGCTGGGAACGCATGGCGCTGACGCGCGCCCGCGTGGTGGCCGGGCCGCCGGCGCTGGCACGGCGCATTGCTGCGGCCATTTGCGCGGCACTTTCCAACCCCGAAAAGGCCAAGACCGCCATTGCCGATGCGCTTGCGATGCGTGCGCGCATGCTGCGCGAATTGCCGGGCGATGGGCCATGGGATGTGAAGCTTTCCCTGGGCGGGTTGGTGGAGGTGGAATTCATCGCCCAGGCTTTGCAATTGCACCACGCCCCGCGCCACCCGGAAGTGCTGGCCACCACGACACACATCGCCATCGCTAATCTGGCCAAAATCGGCGCGCTGGATGCGACGGAAGCCGAGGCGCTGATTGCCGCCGAACGGCTCTGGCGCGGCATCAGCGGCATTCTGCGCCTCAGCCTTGGCCCATGGCGCGCGGATATGCTGCCCGAACCCGCCGCTTCCACCGTGCTGCGTGTGGCGGGCCCGCTTTGCGCAACGCCGCCCGTTGACCTTCCGGGCCTGCGCGCTCAGATGGAAGAAAGCGCAGCCTTGGTGCGCAAGGTTTTCGAAGCCCGGCTTGGCCGGCTGGATCAGGGGAAACAGTCATGAGCGAATTGGCCGAAGGCAAAAAGGCACCCGCCTTCAAAATGGCAGCAAGCGGCGGGCGGGAAGTGTCCTCAGCCGGCCTTAAGGGCAAGCCCTATTTGCTCTATTTCTACCCCAAGGCGGATACGCCGGGCTGCACCAAGCAGGCTTGCGGTGTGCAGGAAGCGCTGCCCCAGCTTGGCAAGCTTGGCCTCACCGTGATTGGCGTATCGCCCGATGCCATGCCGCCGATTGAAAAATTTGCCAAGAAATACGGGCTGGAATTTCCGCTCGCCTCCGACCCCGAACACAAGACCGCCGAGGCCTATGGCGTGTGGGTAGAAAAATCCATGTATGGCAAGAAATATATGGGCATGGAGCGATCGAGCTTTCTGGTTGGTGCCGATGGCAAGATCGTGAAAATCTGGCGCAAGGTGAAGCCCGAAGCCCATGCCGCCGAGGTGCTGGCCGCAGCCAAGACCCTTGGGTGATATGCGGCTTCGCGGATAATCCCGCGAAGCGAAACTGTATCAAGCCAGCTTGGTGGTGCCCGCTGCGCGGATAATGCCCCGGGTTCGGCTCGCCTTCTCGACAATACCACTGATGCCCTGGCGCCGCGCCAATTCGGCCCAGACTTCCTCGGGCCGGATGCCGGCATCCACCCAGATCACCATGAGGTGATAGAGCACATCGGCTGATTCCAGCACTGTCGCGTCGCGATTGCCAATGGTGGCTTCAATGACGCATTCCACCGCTTCTTCGCCGAATTTCTGCGCGACCTTGGCGGTGCCGCGCGCCATCAACCGCGCGGAATGGGACGAAGCCACATCGCCCGCAAGGCGCCGCTGTTCCACCGTTTGCCAAAGCTGATCCAGGACCATGGCATTGGCGCCTGTTGGTGCAACAATGAGCGGCCGCAGCACCCGCGCTTCCATCTTGCGGATGCGTTTGGGCGGTTTCGCAGTTTTCACCTTAGGCCCGCCGGGCATCGGCAGCGCCACCTTTTTCTTCGCGGCCTTTGCGACTTTCAGCTTGGCGCCAGGCGTTTTCTTGGCCTTGCCAACGGGCTTGATCCTATCCGCCGCCTTTACCTTGGCGGGCTTTGTGACTTTAGCCATTCACGCGGCCTCCTGCCGATGCGGGACGGGGCGGATGGGAAGACCCGCCGCCGCGAGCGCGGCCTTGGCTTCAGCAATCCGGAAGACCCCGTAATGAAAAACACTGGCGGCGAGCAGGCCCGTAGCACCGGCGCGCGCGCCTTCAACGAAATGGCTCAATTCACCCACACCGCCGGACGCCACAATCGGCAAGCGCGTGGCGGCCCGCACCGCCGCGGTCAGTTCAAGGTCAAAGCCCTGCTTGGTGCCATCACGATCCATGGAAGTGAGTAGGATTTCACCCGCGCCGAGGGCTTCAACCCGCTTGGCCCAGGCAATGGCATCAATGCCGGTGCCGCGCCGCCCGCCATGGGTGAAAACCTCCCAACCGCCACCAACATCGCGCCGACGCGCATCAATCGCGACAACGATGGCCTGGCTGCCGAAAGCCTCAGCCGCGCGGCGCACCAGATCGGGGTCCGCGACGGCGGCGGAATTGATGGAAACCTTATCCGCGCCGGCCAGCAAAAGCCGGCGCGCATCTTCCACGCTGCGCACGCCGCCACCGACGGTCAGCGGGATGAAAACCTCGGCCGCCGTGCGGGAAACCACATCCAGGATCGTGTCCCGGTTTTCGGCGGATGCTGTGATGTCAAGGAAGGTGATTTCATCCGCACCTTCGCGGTCATAATTGCGCGCCTGTTCCACCGGGTCCCCGGCGTCGCGCAGTTCCACGAAGTTCACGCCTTTGACGACGCGACCATCCTTAACATCCAGGCAGGGAATGACACGAAGAGCGAGCAAGGGTCCTCAACGGGATTTGTGGTTGCGGGGCATGAGGCCAAGGCTGGCTCTTCACACGAAAGCGCGATGCGCCGGAATGATCCCTCGGTCAAGCCCCGAATGGCAAGGCTTGCAGCATGGCGCGGACAGCGCCACATTTCCCCAATGGCTAGAAAGGGCAAAGCCGCCGCCAAGGGTGGCGATTATCTGACCGGGCATTTGCTGATTGCGATGCCGGGCATGGAAGACCCACGCTTTGCGCAAAGCGTTGTCTGCCTATGCAACCATTCCGCCGAGGGGGCGATGGGGCTGATGCTTAATCGCCCGATCGAAGGCTTGGGCTTTGACAAATTGCTGAAGCAGCTTGGGCTGAAGCCCGTACCGTCCCAGCGCCAAATCCGTATGGTATCCGGCGGGCCGGTGGAAGCCGGGCGCGGCTTTGTGCTCCATACCGATGATTGGTCCGCCGAGGGCAGCCTGGCCTTTGGCGCTGGCCTCGCCTTGACCGCGAGCGTTGATATCTTGAGTGCGATCGCCGGCGGCGGCGGCCCAAGGCAGGGGTTGCTGGCACTTGGCTATGCTGGCTGGGCGCCCGGCCAATTGGATGAAGAAATCCAGCGCAATTCCTGGTTGAGCGTGCCAGCGGATGAGGCGCTGCTATTCCATGAGGATGCCAGCACAGCCTGGCACGCAGCGCTGGCAAAGCTGAAAGTGCATCCGGCGTGGCTGTCTTCGGCTGCCGGGCATGCGTAAGGGTTTTTGAAACATGCAAATTGCCGCCATCCCCTTTGAAACCACCGATTGGGCGGGTGTCGAGCCCACACGCCATGCAGGCGTTACCGGTGAGGCGCTTTGGCGTACCCGCCATGTCGGCCCGGCGGAAAACCCGATCCGCGTGCGCATGGTGGAATATTCGCCGGGGTATGTCGCGGATCATTGGTGCCAGAAGGGCCATGTGCTGCTGGTGCTGGAAGGCGAATTGGAAACCACGCTCGCGGATGGGCGCGTGTTTCTGCTGAAGCCTGGCATGTCTTATCAAGTCGCAGATGGGGCAGAAGCGCATATGTCGCGCACCGCCATCGGGGCCAGGCTGTTCATTGTGGATTGATGCATTTTCAAGCCGGGTGCAGCCACGCGGCTTGAAAATGCTTCAGGCGTTAGCCCGCAGGCGGCGGCGCAGGATCAAACCCATCAGGCGTGACACCGCGCGGCCTGATCATGGCGTAGGGCCCGCGCGGCAGGAAGCGCCCGGTGCCGGGTTCCGCCTGTACCTTGCCATCGCGCATCACCACCTCACCGCGCCGAATGGTCATCACCGGCCAGCCAGTGACCTCCATCCCCTCATAGGGTGTATAATCAATCGCGTGCTGCATCAGCGCATTGGTGATGGTAACTTTTTTCTTCGGATCCCACAGCGCCAAATCCGCATCCGCGCCGACCGCAATGGCGCCCTTGCGCGGCGCCAACCCCATCAGCCGCGCAGGGTTGGTGCTGGTGAGCCGCACGAATTCATCCAGGCTGATGCGGCCCTTTGAGACACCTTCGCTGAAAATGATCGGCAGGCGCGCGGTGAAGCCTGGAATGCCATTCGGGATATCGCGGAACACCGCATCCGAACCATTCTGGCGCTTGCCGCGATCACCATCGAAGGAAAAGGCGCAGTGATCGGATGAAATCACATCCAAGGTGCCGCGCCGTATCATCTCCCACACGCGTTCATGTTCCGCGCGGCTGCGGGGTGCCGGGCTGCACATGAATTTCGCACCCTCAAAGCCGGGGCGGTCCATGTCGGATGCGGTCAGGCTGAGATATTGCGGGCAGGTTTCGCCCCATACCTTCACACCACGCGCCTGGGCGCGGGCGATTTCTTCGGCTGCTTCTTCGCAAGAAACATGGAAGATCTGGATCGGCTGATCCACCAATTCAGCAAGTGCGATGGCGCGGTGGGTCGCTTCACGTTCCACCACAGGCGGCCGCGCCCAGGCGTGATACTTCGGCGCTGTCATGCCATGCTTCAGCAATTCGTGGGTGCGCCAATTGATCGCCTCGTAATTCTCACAATGCACCGTCACCAGGCAGCCAAGCGTGCGCGCCTTGGTGAGGACGCGCAGATATTGCGCATCATTCAAATGCAAAGGTTCGTAGGTCAGAAACACCTTCAGGCTGCGCACACCTTCCGCCACAAGCCGCGGCACTTCCTGATCCATCACCGCATCGGTCGGATCGCTGATGATCTGATGGAAGGAATGATCAATCATGCCGCGGGCGGCGCGGGCGCGGTAATCGGTATAGCGTTCCCAGACGCCATAGCCTTTCCATTGCGGGATGAAGCAGACAACGGAAGTGGTGCCGCCTGCAAAAGCAGCGGTGGAGGCTGTGGCAAAGCTTTCCTCATTCACCGTAATCGGCGGTTCAGCCAGACCAGTGCTGGCATAACCACCACGAGAGGGTTCTTCGATATGGCAATGGCTATCCACGCCGCCAGGCAGCACCAGCGTGCCGGCGGCATCCACCACGCGCACGCCATCGGCCAGCTTTTCGCCGAGGGCGACAATGCGCCCATCCTTCACGCCCACATCGCACCGCGTTGTGCCGAAGCCGGTCGCAACCTCTCCGCCACGCACTACAAGGTCAAATTCCGCCATGGTCATCCCCTGTTGTTGAAACGCACCCCATAAACAGCAAGCGATAGGCTACCGTTTGAATCAAGCCTTTGCAGCGTGCCGTGCCGCCGCCAAGCCCGCCGCGCGGCCTGTGCTGAAACAGGCCTGCAGCAAATAGCCACCCGTTGGTGCTTCCCAATCCAGCATTTCGCCACAGGCAAAAACGCCAGGCAAGCGGCGTAGCATCAAGGCCTCATCTACCTCCGCCCAGGAAAGCCCGCCGGCTGAGGAAATGGCGCGCGCAATGGGGAAACAGCCCGTCACGTGCAGCGGCAAAGCCTTGATTAAGGCTGCCAGATCGCTTTGTTGCGCCCCAGCCTTTAGCGCTTCCTGCACCAGGGCAATCCCAACCGGCGCAAGCCCTGCATTGCGCCGCAAATGATTGGCGAGCGAAAGGCTGCCCTGCCGGCCCGCAAGCCGCGCAGCTAGATCGGTAAGGCAAAGATCGGGCCTGAGATCAAGATGCAGTGTGGCGCCATGCTTTCCTGCCAGCGCATCGCGCAAGGCGGCACTCAGTGCGTAAACTGCGCCACCTTCAATCCCTGCCTCCGTGATCATTGCCTCACCACGCTGCGTGATGCCGCCAAAGGATAGCGCGATGCGCTTCAACGGCGTACCGGCGAAACGCTGCCGCAGATGATCAGACCAGGGAATGGCAAAGCCCATATTGGATGCGGCGAAAGGGCGCGTGGCGATGCCCGGCAGCAGCGCGGGCCACGTGCCATCCGACCCAAGCCGCGGCCAGGAAGCGCCGCCAAGTGCCAGAATGGTGGCATTCGCTTTGATCTGCTGCTCCCCATTCAGTGTGGCGAAACGCGCTGCACCATCAGGCGTGAACCCAAGCCAGCGATGCCGCGCCAGCAAGCGCACGCCAAGCGCATCAAGCCGCGCCAGCCAGGCGCGCAGCAATGGCGATGCCTTCATGGCGCGCGGAAAAACCCTGCCAGAGGAGCCAATAAAGCAGGGCTGGCCCAACCCCTCAGCCCAGGCGATCAACGCCTCCGGCGGGAAGGCCTGGATATGCGGCGTGAGATGTGGTTCAGCCGAACCATAATGCTTCAGGAATGTCGGCAGCGCTTCGGAATGCGTCAAATTCAGCCCGCCGCGCCCGGCAATCAACAGCTTGCGCGCGGGCGATGGCATGTGATCGGCCACCAGCACCGCGGCGCCGGATTGCGCCGCGGCTTCCGCCGCCATCAAGCCGGCTGGGCCGGCGCCAATGATAAGAACGCTCAGGCGCTGCGTTCCAGCAATTCAATCGCGACATTCTCCGGCCCACGCACAAAGCAAATACGAATGCCAGGGCGGATCGCGGTCGGTTCCATGGTGAATTCAGCGCCCTTGGCCTTTAGTTCCGCCACCACCTGGTCAATCCCGGTGACCGCAAGGCCGATATGTTCCAGCCCGCGATAGGGCATGCTGGGCGGCGGCGCCGTATTGTCGCCCTTGATGGGTGCGATGAAAATGATCTGCCCGCCAAGCCGGATATCCACGCGCGGTTCGCCCTGCTGGGAGGAACGCAGCACCTCGGCGCCGAACATGCGCTCATAGAAAACCGCTGTCGCCTCTGGATCGGGGCTGCGCAGGTGAATATGGTCGAAGGTGAATTGGGTCATGGTCTTTCCCTTGTTTCAAATCGTGCCAGCGGCGCGGAGTTTCGCACGCGCGGCATCATCATAGCCAAGCTCGGCCAATATGGTATCATTGTCGCGGCCAAGCTGCGGTGGCGGCGTATCCACGCGCGGCCCACCATGCGCAAAGCCAAAAGCGGCGACGGGGACAGAAAATGGCCCTGTCACGCCAGGTGCTGCTTCAAAGTGATGCACCACGCCGCGCCCCGTGATCTGCGGATCAGCCAGCGATTCCGCCAAATTGCGTACCCGCGCCGCTGGCACATGACGCGCCTGCAAATAGCTTTCCCATTCCGCCGCTGTCTTGGCCTTCAACAGCCCTGCCAGCGTTGCTGCTTCATGCGCGCGATCAGCATGGCGCGCTTCATTGCTGTCCTTCGCCATATCGGGCCGGCCAAGTGCCTGCCAAAGTCGGCGCTGCTGGCGGAGGTTGCTCGCACCGATCATGACCAAGCCATCGGCAGTTTGGTAGCAGCTATTGGTCGAATATTCATGATCATTGCCGCGCGGGCGCGCAGGCTTGCCGCTACGCCCGTAGGAAGTGACATGGCTTGCCATCATCATCATCGCAACATCCATCATGGCGAGATCAATATGCTGGCCGCGCCCGGTTCTTTCGCGCTGGAACAGGGCCGCTGACAAGGCGAAGGCGCCCATGGTGCCAGCGGCGTAATCAATCGCGGGCGCGCCGAATTTGATTGGGTTCACTTCCGGCGTGCCGGTGCAGGCCATGATGCCTGATGTCGCCTGGATCACGTGATCATAGGCGGTCTGTTTACCGCGCGGGCCACCATGACCAAAGGCCGAGATCGAACAATAGATCAGGCGCGGATTGATCTTCAGCAAATCCGCATAGCCCAGGCCCAAAGCCGCGAAGGCGCCGGGGCGGAAATTCTCCACGAGAACATCAGCGCCCGCGATCAGCTTGCGAAGAATCTCCCGCGCGGCTTCCTGCTTCAGGTCAAGCGTCAGGCTGCGCTTGTTTGATCCCTGCGTCAGATATTGGCAGCCCATACCGGCTTCATTCAATGACATATCACTGCCATTGACGCGGCTTTGGTCCTGATCATCTGGATGCTCAATCTTGATCACATCCGCGCCAAGCAGGCCCAGCTGATAGGCCGCGAAGGGGCCAGCCAGAACATGAGTCGCGTCAATGATGCGAATGCCTTCAAAAGGGCGGGTCATGAGTGTTTCCTCAATGTGTCATTGTGGCCATTCAAGCAGCACACCATCGCGTTTGAGTGCGGCGATGTCATCCTGGGTCATGCCGGAAGCAGCCAATAGCGCCGCGCCATCCTGCCCAAGCCGAGGCGCTGGCCGACCAAGCGCTGCATTGCCACCAGAAAAGCGATTGGGCTGGCCAATGGCGTAAGTGGCACCTTCGGTCGGGTGTTCTTCTTCCCGCACCATGCCGACATCGCGCAGATGCGGATCATCCAGCAAGCCCGCGATGGTATTGTAGGGTGAGGCCGGCACATCAAGCCTGTCAAAAATTTCTAGCCATTCCGCGGAGGTCTTGCCCTTCAGCCCACCCGCGCGAATGGCAAAATAATCACGTGTATTTGAAGTGCGCCCGGCGATGGTGGCGAAACGCGGATCGGTTTTCAATTCAGGCCGGCCAATCGCGTCAAAAAACGTATGCGCCTGCGCATCCGTATTGGCGGAGATACAGATATAGCCATCAGAAGTCGGCAAAGGCCGCGCATCAGGGCTGAGGACGCGGTGATCACCAGGCGGGCCTATCGCAGGGCGAAAGGACATGGCGCCGAGGTGTTCCATCATCACATAGGCGGCCATGTTTTCGAACATCGGCACCTCAATCGCCTCACCCACGCCAGTCTTCTCGCGGCGATAGAGAGCGAAGCCAATCATCTGTGCGGCAATCAACCCAACCGTGTGATCAGCCACCAGCATCGGCACGTAGCGCGGCTCGCCGGTAGAAGCTTCAAAACAGCCGGCCACACCAGCGGCACCTTGGATCACCGTGTCATAGGCCGGCCTACCGGCATAAGGCCCGCCTGAGCCAAAACCCGTGATGGCGCAATGGATCAAGCGGGGAGCAATGGCGTGCAGGCTTGCGGCATCCACACCAAGCCGCGCTTGCGCATCGGGGCGGATATTGCTGACAAAAACATCCACGGTCGCGGCCAGGCGATGCAGTGCGGCAAGCCCCGCAGGTGCTTTCAAATCAAGGGCGATGGATTTCTTGCCGCGATTGAAATTGAGGAATTTGCCATTCATGCCAGGCGAACGCCCCTTACCGGCAAGCTGGCGCAACAAATCGCCGCCAGGGCTCTCAAGCTTGATCACTTCCGCACCATGTTCCGCGAGAACGCCGGTGCAAACCGGGCCGACGACAACCGAGGAAAGATCAAGCACGCGAAGTCCTGCAAGTGGGCCAGTCATGAAACTATCCTCGCTAAAATCCGTAAAGCCTGGCCGGGTTGTCGACCAGAACCCGTTGCAAGGCCGCAGCATCGGCAAAGTACGGCAGCAAATCCACCAAATCTGCCTCATCAGGTTCCCAACGCACATTGGGGTGCGGCCAATCCGTGCCCCACAGCACACGGTCCGGCGCCGCTGCGATCAGGCGTTGCGCGAAGGGAATGGCATCTGCAAAGGGCGGGCCGGATTCAGAGATACGTTCCGCCCCGGATACCTTCACCCACCAATTCGGGCGCGTCAGCAAATTCAGCAAAAGGTGAAATGGTTTCTGGTCCAGCCCATCGCGAACCGGCACGCGCCCCATATGGTCCACCACCACGGGTAGCGAGAATTCGCCGAAAAAATCGAGAAACTCCGGGATATTCCCGGCATCCAGATGCAGCACCAGATGCCAGCCCATGGGCGCGATACGCGCCGCGGTGCGCCGCACCAGGGCCAAATCCGGCACGCCGCCCAAATGCTTCACAAAGCCAAAGCGCACCCCACGCACGCCGCCTTCATGCAAGGCGCGAAACGCGGCATCGTCGAAGCGTTCATCAATCAGGGCCACCCCGCGCCAGCGCCCATTACTCCGCGCAATGCCATCCAGCATGGCACGATTATCAGCCTTATAGACGGTGGTTTGCACAATCACCGCGCGGTCCACGCCAAGCCCTTGATGCAGGGCCATCAGATCATCGCAGGTTCGTTCCGGCGGCGTATAGGGAGCACCCTTGGCCAGAGGGAAGCGATCAAAAGGCCCCCAGATATGCACATGCGTATCGCAAGCGCCGCGCGGCAAAACAAAGGCAGGTTTGCGCATCATCGTCACCATTATCCGATCTGCCTCTCAGGCTGCCTCACCCCAGCATTGCATGGCAAATGTGAAGGTCAAACCAGACCCGCCGGCGCGGCAACCGCACCCTGCATCAGGCGCCGCGCGCTGCGATAAACCACAGCACTTTCCGCATGCCAGCCTGCGGCAGCCTCACGCACCTCTGCACCTACCGAGAGGATGCCCGAAGGATTCGCAACCCGCGTTTCATCCGCCCGCGCCGGTGGCCCGGCCAATTGATGTGGCAGGCTGCCCGGAATACGGCTGGCCACACCAAGGCACATGGCACCGGTCAGCGGCACGGCGCGATGGGCGCGTTCCATGGAAATCATGCGCACCGCGATATCATGGGTTTCAGCGCCAAGGCTTGCGCCATCCAGGGCGCGATAGGCCGCAGGCGGCGCCACCACGGCAATTTTCGGCAAGGCAAGGCCAACCCTTTCTGGCGTTGCGGCAAGCCCCATCATCACGCCCGCCTGGCGGCGCAGCGCATCAAGCAATGCCATGCGCGCAGGGTCTGCTTCCATCACATCAGGGCTTTCGGTGCCGATCAGACCCAAGTCGCGCGCATCCAGGAAGACGCAGGCATTGGCGGCATCTATCAGGCTCACGGCATAAGCGCGCCCTTCGTGATGCAGCGTATCTTGCGCATTTCCTGTGGGCAGCAACCGCCCTGTCGCGCCACCGCCGGGGGCCAGAAAATCAAGCCTGATGCGTGCGCCAGAACCTGAAACGCCGGCCATGGTGAAATCCCCGGCGGTCACTGCCTTGCCGCCCTGCACTGGAAAGCGCGCATGGATGATGCGCTTCGTGTTCACCTGATGGATGCGCACCAGCGCTTCCCCATCCGCCACGCGCACCAACCCCTCATCCACTGCAAATGGACCAACGGCGGAGGAAAGATTGCCGCAATTGCCGGACCAATCCACCACCGGTTTATCCACCGCCACTTGCGCGAAAAGATAATCTACATCCGCATCGGGATGCGTTGGCGGGCCAATGATCACCGCCTTGGACAGTGAAGAAATACCACCCCCCATGCCATCCAATTGCCTGCCATAGGGATCGGGGCTGCCCAATACGCTCAGGAAAATCGCGTCCCGAGCCGCACGATCCGCCGGCAGATCGCGTGCGTGGAAAAACACGCCCTTGCTGGAACCGCCGCGCATGAAGATAGCGGGGATGAAGGCTTGATCCATGGGTTTTGCTCCGTGCCGCCAGCGCCGTTAATCGCTCATCGCAATTGCCGAAAGCTGATGCCCAATCGGCCCTCCACCGGCGAGCGTATTGCGCCGATGGCTGAAGAAGCGCGCCTCATCCGCCAGCGTATCATGTGCCAGGATACTGACCGCGACACCAAGTGCCGCCAGCCGTGCGGTGCAATAGCCGGGCAGATCGAATTGCCAGCGCCCTTCGCGGTTGCCGGTTGCGAAGAACCGCGCATCGGCAGGATCACGCGCCAGCACCGCATCGCGTAAATCCGCCGCTACCTCATAGGAAGGCTGATGAATACAGGGGCCAACCACAGCGATCACATCGCGCCGCGTGGCACCAAGCGCTTCCATCGCGAAAACAGTTTCTTCCAACACGCCGGCAACCGCGCCGCGCCAGCCGGCATGGGCGCCACCAATCACGCCGGCGGCATGATCCGCGAAAAGCACTGGCGCGCAATCGCCGGTGATGATGCCAAGGACAAGACCCGCGCGCCGTGTCACCACACCATCGGCTTCGGGGCGTTGATCTTCCAGCCAAGCATCTTCCACCACCACAACGCGCTTGCCATGGACCTGCGTCAGCCCGCACAGCGCGCGATGCGGCAGGCCAAGCGCCGCCGCCGCACGGGTACGATTTTCCCGCACCGCCGCAGCGTCATCCTTGCCGGAAAGCGAGCAATTCAGCGAAGCAAAAGCCCCCGTTGAAACGCCGCCATTGCGCGTAAAAAAACCGTGCTTCATGCCCGGTAGCTGCAAGGGATCGGCGGTCAGGAATTCAGCGCTCATGCGGTTTCGAATCCAGCGGGTATTGGCAGGCTTGAATCGCATAGCACCAAGGCCTTGAACAGCCTGCCCATGGCTTCTGGCGCCGTCAGCCGATGCGCAGCCGCAAGCTGGGCTTGTGCGCGGGCGGGATCAAGCCGTGCGAGCATCGCGGCCCGTGTCATGAAGCCCAGGCGTTGCAGGAAAACACCTTGCGGCAAGGGGCCATGCGCCACGGCGCCGGCGGCGCGCGCGGCGGCGGCAACGGCTGCGAAATCCACATGCGCGGTGATATCCACCTCACCCGCTGCGCTGAGCGGATCAACCGGCTGGCCCGCGCGCATGGCTTGCAGGCTATCGCCAAAACCGCCCTCCGCTGGGCCGTAATCAATCAACAAACCCGCGCCGCCATGGCGGGCAACCCGCACGCCGAGCCATGCCGCGAAGCCTAGCGCCGCCTGATTCACTTCGCACACGGCGCCTTCGGGTGCATCTGCGGGCAAAGCGACATCGCTGTTCAATTCAACAAAACGGCCGGCCAGCACATGGCGTTCGCGCCAGCCATCGGCGCCACGGATGAATTGGCGAATGGGCAGCGCATCCAGAAACTCATTCGCCAATAGAATCATGGGCGCTTCAGGCAGCGTGCCCACATCCTCATGCCAGGTGACACCGGCAGCACCCAGCTTCGCCGCCTGTGCTTCCCGCAAACGCGGCGATGTTTCCACTAAATGCACCTGCAAGGCCACACGAAAATCCGGCATCATTTCGGCAATGGCGCGTAGTGCATCCGCCATCAGGCTACCGCGCCCAGGCCCGCATTCCACCAGCAGCACCGGATCAGGCCGACCCATGGCCTGCCAGGTGACTGCCGCCCAAAGCCCCAGGCACTCACCAAAAGCCTGAGATATTTCCGGCGATGTCGCGAAATCCTGAAACGGGTCACGCGCGGCGTAATAGGCAGCCGCGGCGCGCGCCATGAAGTGGTCAAGCCGTTCCGCACCTTCTGGCGCGTCCGTATTCTCAGGCGAGGCAAAGGTCATTTCACTTCCAACAAGGGCGCTTGCCAAACAAGAAGCCCTTGTCGCAGATCAGCGACGCCGCCCGCAAGGGCCGCGCTTCAATCCACCCGCGCCCCCGATGCACGGATCACCGGCGCAAGCTTCGCTTGCTGTGCTGTGCGAAAAGCGCTGATTTCAGCCATAGTCGTGAACCAGGCCGTCGCACCTTGCTCTCGGAAGGATCTCACCAGATCAGGATGTTCCAATGCCTGCTTGCTGAAATGCGACATCCGATCCCCCACATCCTTGGGTAGCCCCGCTGGGGCGCAAAGGCAGGTCCAGGAAATCACATCAAATCCCGGCAGGAATTCGGCAATGGCCGGCAAGTCGGGCTCAATCGGGCTGCGCTTTTCGCTGGTCACCGCCAAGGCGCGCACCCTGCCCTGGCGTGCAAGCGCGAGCATGGAAGGCATATTGTCGAACATCATGTGAATGCGCCCGGCCATCAAATCCACAAGGCCCGGTGCCGCGCCGCGATAGGGCACATGTTCCATGTTCACGCCCGCCAATTGCTTGAACATCTCACCGGAAAGATGGAGCGTGGTGCCCGACCCGGCGGAGCCAAAGGAATACCTGCCCGGATTGGCCTTCAGTAGCGTAATCAACTCCGGCACGTTGCGCGCCGGGAGATCGAGATTGACACCAAGCAGATTGGGTAATTGCCAAAGCCCGGTGATGAAGGTGAAATCCTTCTCAGGATCGAAATTCAGGCTGCTATACAGCGTTGGCGCAATCGCGTGGGAGGCGATGCCCCCCATCCCGATAGTATAGCCATCAGGCGCTGATTTTGCGATGGCATCCACACCGACATTGCCGCCTGCGCCGGCACGATTTTCCACAACAAAGCTCTGCCCCGTGATTTCCGACATGCGCGCGCAATAGATGCGCGAAAGCACATCGGTCGAACCGCCCGCCGGGAAGGGGTTGATGTAGCGCACAGACCGGCGCGGCCAATCGCCCGCTTGTGCGCGGGCAATGCCTGGCATCGCCAGCAGGCTTGCGCCAGCCAGTACTGCGCGGCGCGGAAGATGAGTCTTGAACATTGGCTTTCTCCCATAAGTCTGCGGTCTTTTCGCCACAGGTTCAGGGAAAGGCTGCCCGAATCCGGGCCAAGGTCAAGAAAAAAGCGAAGGCACCCCTATCCGCGCGTCACGGCGGCATGCGCGGCAAGGCACGCCACATCCACAATCTGATTGACGCCCGCCTGCATCGGCACGATTTGCGCGGAATGCGAAAGCCCGGTCAGCAAGGGCCCAATTACCGTGCTGCTGGTCAATTGCGGCACAGCGCGCGTCAGGATATGCGCCGCGTGAATGCCAGGCATGATCAGCACATTCGCCGGGCCACTCAGGCGGCAGAAGGGATAGAGCGAAGCGCGCAGCTTCGGGTCCAGCGCCACATCGGCGGCCATTTCGCCATCGAATTCAAAATCCGCGCCGCGTTCAGCCAGCAGCTTCACCGCTTCACGAATGCTGCCCGGGATGGTGCCGCGCGGATCGCCGAAGGTTGAGAAGGAAAGAAACGCCACGCGCGGTTCCATCCCCAAACGCCGCGCGGCGGCTGCCGAACCGCGCGCAATACCGGCGAGTGTGGCCGCATCCGGTCTTTCATGAATGGCGGTATCGGCCACCAGCACCGTGCCGGCTTGCCGCGAAATGATGATGGAAACACCAAAAGCCACGCGCCCTGGCACCGGGTCTATCGCCATGCTGATGCCCTCAAGCGCGGCGGAATAGGAACGCGTGGTGCCGGTCACCACCGCATCCGCCTCACCGGTTGCGACCATGCAGGCGGCAAAGACATTGCGATCCTGATTGACCAGGCGCTGGCAATCGCGCTGCAAAAAGCCATCACGTTGGCGCTTTTCATATAAAAATTCTGCGTAGCGCCGCGTAGAATCCGAAAGCCGAGCATTCTGGATTTCAATGCCATCGGGCAAGGGAATGCCGATGGCATTGGCGACGGCAGTGATACGATCTTCGCGCCCAACCAGGATGGGCGTGCCGTAGCCCGCATTGCGGAAGCCAATGGCGGCGCGGATCACCTTTTCTTCTTCGCCCTCGGCGAAAACCACGCGCTTCGGGTTCTGCCGGACGCTCTCGGCAATGGCTTCCAAGGCGCCCACGGTGGCATCCAGCCTATTCGCCAAATCCCGCGCATAACGTTGCAAATCCGCCAAGGGCTTGCGCGCCACGCCACTATCCATCGCCGCCTTGGCAACAGCGGGCGAAACCCGTGAAATCAACCGAGGATCAAAAGCATTGGGGATGATGTATTCCGGCCCAAAGCGCAGCGCCTTGCCCGCCCCCGCGCCAGAGACTTCTTCCGGCACATCTTCGCGCGCCAACATGGCCAAGGATTCAGCGGCGGCGATTTTCATCGCGTCATTAATGGTGGAAGCGCGCACATCAAGCGCACCACGGAAAATGAAGGGAAAGCCCAGAACATTATTGACCTGGTTCGGGTAATCTGAACGCCCGGTTGCGATGATGCAATCGGGCCGCGCGGCGCGCGCCTCATCCGGCGTAATTTCAGGATCGGGATTGGCCATGGCGAAAATGATCGGCTTCGGCGCCATGGCCCTGATCATCTCGGGCGTCAGCGCGCCCTTCACCGAAAGGCCGAAGAAAACATCCGCACCATCCAAGGCTTGCGTGAGCGTGCGCGCGGAAGTGGTCACCGCATGGGCGGATTTCCACTGATTCATGCCTTCCTGACGACCACGCCAAATCACGCCCTTGGTGTCGCATAGGATCACGTTTTCGGGCCGCATGCCCATCGCCTTCACCAACTCGGCACAGGCGATGGAAGCCGCACCCGCACCATTGATGACAAGCTTCGTCGTCTTCAAATCGCGCCCGGTCAAATGGCAGGCATTGATCAAGCCGGCGGCGGCGACAATGGCTGTGCCATGCTGATCATCATGAAATACCGGAATATCCATCAATTCGCGCAAGCGCTGTTCAATGACGAAGCATTCCGGCGCCTTGATATCTTCCAGATTGATGCCACCAAAAGTCGGGCCCAGATAGCGCACGGCATTGATGAAAGCGTCCGGGTCTTCGGTATCAACACAAAGATCCATCGAATCCACATCGGCAAAGCGCTTGAATAGCGCCGCCTTGCCTTCCATCACGGGCTTCGACGCCAGCGCGCCCAAATTGCCAAGCCCCAGCACCGCCGTACCATTGGAAATCACGGCGACGAAATTGCCCTTGGCTGTGTAATCATAGGCAAGGCTCGGGTCCCGATGGATATGCAGGCAGGGTTCCGCCACCCCTGGCGAATAGGCCAGGCTCAAATCCCGCGCCGTGATCAAGGGCTTGGTCAGGCGGATTTCAAGCTTGCCTGGCCGCCCTTCCCGGTGCATTGCCAGCGCTTCCTCGGCGGTGACGCGCGCCGTGCGCGTATCCTCAACCGGCGTTTTCTTCGCGTCATCCATCCTAGTCACCACTCCTCAAACCAGCCCCATCATGCCGCTTTGTGCGCTGGCCTGCGAGGCCCCAGCTTCGCAGGCGCAGCAATTCGCGCCCTCAGACCCGCCGGACATTCCATGGATAGGGCGATGAGCCCTGCAAAATCCCGGTGATATTGCGCCGGAAGGCGGTGCGTATCCTGAATTGCCCAAGTGGGATGAAGGCCGCCTCATCCAAAGCCAAGCGCCCCAGCCTGGAGGCAAGGCTTTTCTGCTCGGCCTCATTGGGCGCGAAAAGCCAGGCTTCGGCCAAAGCCTCCGCCTCATCACTTTTCCACCAGCCAAACCAGCCGCCCGCACCCTGGCCGCGCACCAGGAAGGATACGGCAGGATTGGCCCAGGCCGTGGCACCGCCTGTGGTGTGCAGGATGGACCAGCCACCGCGGTCCACCGTCTCCCGATTGCTGCGGCGCTGTACAACAGTGCCCCAATCGCTTTCGGCCAGTTCTATATTCATCCCAATCCGCTTCAGCCTATCCGCGGTCACTTGTCCCAGCGGGCCGATATCCGGAAAGTCAGTGGGATTAATGACAACAACCCGCTGATTGGCATAGCCCGCTTCACGCAAAGCGGCGCGCGCGCGGTCCAGATCGCCCGGCATCATCGCCTCCCCCAAATCCTCATAATACGGGGTTTCGCGCGGCCAAAGGCTGCGGCAGAGATCCCAATCCGTGCGGTCATCCCCGCGCGATGCGCGCATGTAATCTTCCTGCAAAACCGAAAGCCGGATGGCACGGCGGATGCGCACATCATCAAAGGGCGGGTGCAGGTTATTCATGCGCAGCACGGCCATCCGCCCGCCCGTGTCTGACACCTCACGCCGCACATCGCGCGCGCGGGCCAGCAGCGGCTGCAAATCCGGATGCGGTCTTTCCCACCAATCCACTTCGCCATTTTGCAAAGCGGCCGCCGCTGTCGCCGGGTCTGGCAGGATATGCCATTCAATGCGCCGGAAATGCGCGATCTTCGCGCCTGATGTCCAGGAAGGCGCTTCCTGGCGTGGCTGATAGGCATCAAACTTCTCATACACCACGCGGCTGCCCGAATTATATTCGCCGGCGATGAAGCGATAGGGGCCGGAACCGATCATCTCCGTCACACCGCGATTGGGATCGGTCTCGGCCAGGCGTTCTGGCATGATAAAGGGCACGGCGGAATCGGGCTTGGCCAGCGCATCCAGCAAAAGCGGGAAGGCGCGCTTCAGGCGGATTTCGATGGTGCGATCATCCACCGCGCGCCATTCATCCACCTGGCGTATCAGCAATTGGCCGAAGGGCTCACGCGCGCACCAGCGCTTCAGGCTGGCGATACAATCGCGCGCGCGCACGGGCTCCCCATCATGGAAACGCAGGCCCGCGCGCAGCGTGATGCGCCAACGCTTGCCGTCATCCAAAACTTCCGCCCCTTCGGCCATTTGCGGCTTGGCCTTCAATTCGGCATCCACGCCATAAAGCGTATCAAACACATGCCAGCCGTGATTGCCGGTGACAGTTGCGGTGGTGAATACCGGGTCAAGTACGCTTAGATTGGCCTGCGGCACGAAGCGGAGCGTTTGCGCACGCATATCCTGCGCGAGTGATGGCGCGGGGAGTGCTGCCGCCGCCCCCATCGCCAGGACGGACCTGCGGCTGAAATTGGTTGCTGTCATGGGAACCTCCTCCCTGGTTGGTTCTTATTGCACGTAGTTTGGAACCTTCGGCGCCAATGCGCCAGTCCAAGGTTTGGCTTGGGCGCGCCCCACCTGTATCCTGTGCAGCCATGCCCCCCGCCCAAGCCCCCTCAGGCCCGATTCCTGATGCCAGCGGCGCCACGCCAGCCATGGCGCAATGGTTCATCGCCAAGGCCGCGCATCCGGATGCGCTGGTGTTTTTCCGCATGGGGGATTTCTATGAGCTGTTCTTCGCCGATGCCGAAGCCGCCGCCGCGGCGCTAGACATTGCGCTGTCTTTCAGGGGGGAGCATCGCGGCCAGAAAATCGCGATGTGCGGCGTGCCGGCCCATGCGCATGAAAGCTATCTGGCGCGGCTGATCCGCCAGGGTTTTCGCGTCGCCATTTGCGATCAGATGGAAACGCCTGAACAGGCCAAGGCGCGCAAGGCGCCGACCATCAGGCGCGATATCACGCGGCTGGTGACGGCTGGCACGGTCACGGAAGAAACCCTGCTGGAAGCCGCGCGCCCTGCCTGGCTTTTGGCGCTAGCGCCGCTGGAAGATCGGATCGGCGCCGCCTGGCTTGATGTCTCCACCGGCGCCTTCGGCACGGAAACCCTGCCACGCGGTGAAGTCCAGGCCTTGCTTGCGCGGCTGGAACCAGCCGAAATCCTGGCCCCGGAAGGGGTTTTTGAAGGCGAAGTGGCAGCGCGCATCACGCCGGCTGACCCGCCACGCGATGCCCCGCGACGCCTCACCGAGGCTTTTGATGTTTCAACCCTGGATGGGTTTGGCAGTTTCAGCGCGGAAGAAATGGCCGCCGCCGCCATGGCGGTTGATTATGTACGGGCAACCCAGGCGGGCGCCCTGCCGCGCCTGGCACCCCCCAGCCCCATGGGTGGGCGCGGCTTGTTGCAGATGGATGCCGCCACACGCCGATCCCTGGAAATCCTGAAAAGCGAAAGGGGGGAGGCGCGGCATTCCCTGCTCGCCGCCGTGGACCGTACCGTGACCGCCGCCGGGGCGCGGGAATTGGCCGCGCGGCTTGCCTCTCCGCTTGCGGAAGCCGCATCCATTCTGGCGCGGCATGAGGCGGTGGGGTGGATGCTCGCGGCACCCTCTGAACGGGCGGCGTTAAGGGCTGCGTTGAAGGGCTCGCCCGATATGGCGCGGGCCTTGGCGCGGCTATCGCTCGATCGTTTTGCGCCGCGCGATTTGGCTGCGATTCGCGATGGGCTGGCGCGGGCCGAAGCCATGGCCGCAGCGCTTGATGCCGCCGGCGGCCTGCAACCCGCCTTGATTGAAGCAGCGCGCAGCGCGCTGGTGCCGGAAGCCTCACCACAGGCGGAATTGCAGCGCGCCTTGGCCGAAAACCTGCCGGCACGGCTGGAAGATGGCGGGCTGATTGCCGCGGGCTATGACGGCGAATTGGATGCGCTAAGGCGGCTGCGTGATGGTGGGCGGGATGCCATTGCCGCCTTGCAATTGGATTTGGCGCAGGCTTGGGGCGTGGCGGCCTTGCGCATTCGCCACCATCAGCAATTCGGCTTTCTCGCGGAAATGCCCTTGGCCGCCGGCGAGAAATTGCTGCGCGCCGCCATCCCCGAAGGTCCGCATAGCCCGATCCATCGCCAAACCATGTCGAATGCCATGCGCTTCACCTGCGCCGCATTAGCCGAATTGGACCGCAAGGTGGCGGAAGCGGGCGATCAGGCAGCGCGGCGGGAACGCATGGTCGCGCAGCATCTGCGCCGGCTTTGCCTGAATGCCGCACCTGGCATCGCCGCGGCTGCTGCCGCGATGGCGGAATTGGATGTGCATGCGGCGGGCGCGGAATTGGCCGCGGGTGGCGGCTGGTGCCGGCCGGAAATGACCGAAAGGCCAGATTTCACCATCAAGGCCGGGCGGCATCCGGTGGTGGAAGCCGCCCTTGCCCGCGCCCGCGGCCCGGCCTTTGTGCCCAATGATTGCGATCTATCAGCGGGGCAGCGGCTTTGCTTGCTCACCGGGCCGAATATGGCCGGTAAATCCACCTATTTGAGGCAAAACGCGCTGTTTGTGATCCTGGCCCAGGCCGGGCTTTTCCTGCCTGCGGAAGCCGCGCGGCTTGGCTTGGTGGATCGGCTGTTTTCCCGCGTTGGCGCGGCGGATGACATTGCCGGCGGGCGTTCCACCTTCATGGTCGAAATGGCCGAAACGGCGGCGATATTGAACCTGGCCAGCGCGCAATCCCTGGTGGTCTTGGATGAGGTCGGGCGCGGCACAGCCACCTGGGATGGGCTGGCTATCGCATGGTCAGTGCTGGAAGCTCTGCACGACCGCATCCGCTGCCGCACCATCTTCGCCACGCATTTCCATGAATTGACGTCGCTTGCTGCGAAGTTGCCGGAGCTGGCGCTGGCCACCATGCAGGTGCGCGAATGGCGCGGGCAGGTGATTTTCCGCCACAGCGTCGGCCCCGGTGCCGCCGAGAAATCCTGGGGCCTGCATGTAGCGAAGCTTGCCGGCGTGCCGCGTGAAGTGCTGCGGCGTGCAGAGGCTGTGCTCGGCTCCCTCGAAGCCCGCGCCAAGGGGCTTGACCCCATGTCTGACGAATTGCCGCTTTTCACGCGCCCTGGCCCCGCCGCGCCACCTTCCCATCCGGCGCTGGAAGCGCTTGCAGGGCTCGATCCTGATACACTCAGTCCGCGAGAAGCGCAGGAGTTTCTCTACCGCGTTAAATCGCTTTTGGAGACTGTCGCAGAGCCGCCGGACGCGATAGTGTGACAGTGATGAGTCTATCGGAAAACACCACTGCCCTTACTGAGCCTCCGCCGCGTCGTGGGCCGAATGGCCATGTCCCGGCGGCGGAACAGCCTTTGCTGCTGGCCGATCTGCTGGCGGAATTGCTGCCGGCTGGCCAGCCGATATCGCGCGACGCGGCGCTGGCGCTGCTGCGGCGGCATTTGGGCCGCATCCAGGGCCGTGTGCAGCAGGCTTTTGAGGCGCGTGAATTATCCGGCCTTGCCGCCGCGCGCTGGCTGGCGGCGCTGACCGATACGCTGATGTTTGGCATTCACCGCTATACCGAAGCGATGCACCCGCCTGATCGTGGCGAGAAATCCCATGCCCTGGTCGCGACAGGTGGTTATGGCCGCGGTGTGCTGGCGCCATTTTCCGATATTGATCTGCTTTTCCTGACCGATAGCAGCATGGGGGCCAAGGGCAGGAAGGCAGTTGAATTCATGCTCTATCTGCTCTGGGATATGGGGCTGAAGGTTGGGCATGCCACCAGGTCCCGCAGCGAATGTCTGCAGGAAGCCAAGAACGACGCCACGGTGATGACGGCGCTTTTGGATGCGCGGTTGGTTGCGGGCGATCCTTCCATTTTCACGCGCTTTGATGAGGCATTTCGCGCCGCCCGCGCGCGCATCGGGCTAAAACCCTTTCTTGAAGCAAAGCTCGCCGAAAAGCAGAAGCGCCATCGGCGCTATGGCGATAGCCCTTACGTGGTTGAACCCCATGTGAAGGAAGGGCGCGGTGCGCTGCGCGATCTGCAAACGCTTTATTGGCTGGCGCGCTATGCCTTCAATGTGCAGCGCATGCCGGAATTGGTCGGCCCCCATAGCCCCGGCGGCGGGCTTCTGACAGCAAGTGAGGCGCGCGCCATTCGCCGTGCCTGGGATTTTCTGTGGACGGTGCGCTTTCACTTGCACCTTGTCACGGGCCGCGCGGAAGAACGCCTGACGTTTGACTTGCAGCCGGTGGTCGGTGCCCGCATGGGCTATACGCGGCGCGGGCTTCAGCATGGCGTTGAACGCTTCATGAAGCATTTCTTCCTGACTGTGCGTGATGTGGCGCGCTTCACGCGCATTCTGGAACCGGCCATCATGCGCGCTGCACTTGGCCGCCCCGCCGTGCTCCCCGCGCCAGACAAAGCCTTGACCGAAGCGGGATTTGCGTTGGCGGATGGCAAGATCATTGCCGCACCGGGCTTTGATTTCACGGTTGAACCTGTGTTGATGCTGCGCATCTTTCGGCTGGCGCGGGATCGCGGCTTGGATATCCACCCGCTCGCCTTCCGCGCCATTATTCGTCATGCGCGGCAACTCGCACGCTTGCGCGGGGACCCGGCGGCGAGTGCGGAATTCCTGGATATACTGTCAGGCAAGGATCCGCATATCTGGATGCGCATGCTGAACGAAGCCGGGTTGATCGCGGCGCTTTTGCCCGATTGGCAGCGTGTGGTCGGGCTGATGCAGTTCGACACCTATCACGTGTTTACGGTGGATGAGCACACGATCGAGGCGATTGGTGTTCTGGGCGCGATGGAACGCGGTGAACTCACGGAGATTGCCCCTGTCGCGAGTGAATTGATCGGCCAGGTGCAATCCCGCCGCGCGCTTTATGTTGCGATGCTGCTGCATGATGCCGCCAAGGGGCGCGGCGGTGATCATTCGGAATTGGGTGCGGAATTGGCGCTGCATATCTGCCCTGCCCTTGGCCTGACGCCTGAGGAGACCGAGACAGTTTCCTGGCTGGTGCTGCATCATTTGCTGATCAGCGAAACCGCGTTCCGCCGCGATATCGAAGACCCCAAAACCATCCTGGACATTGCCGAGATTGTGCAAAGCCCGGAACGGCTGCGCCTGCTACTGGTGTTGACGGTGGCCGATATGCGCGCGGTCAGTTCAAAGGTTTGGAATGGCTGGAAGGCGACGCTGCTCCGCGAACTTTACTGGCGTGTTGCGGAAGTGCTGGCGGGCGGGCTTTCCGTGCCGGAACGCGATGTGCGCGTGGCGCGGGCCAAGGATGCGGCAGCGAAATTGCTGGCTGGCCATCCGCGTACTGAAGTGGATCATTACCTCGGCCTTGGTTACCCGGGCTATTGGCTTTCCTTCGATCCAGAAAGCCATGCGCGCCATGCGGCGATGATCCAGGAAGCGCGCGCGACCAAGGCGCCGCTGACGGTCCATACGCGCGTTTTGGAAAATCGCGCGGTGACGGAAGTGACCGTCTATTGCACCGACCATCCCGGGCTATTCAGTAAAATCGCAGGCGCCTTGGCCGTGGCGGGGGCGAGCATTGTGGATGCGCGCATCCATACCATGACGGATGGCATGGCCTTGGATACTTTCTGGGTGCAGGATCATCAGGGCGGGCCTTTGGATGCGCCGCATCGTCTGGCGCGGCTTTCGGTGCTGGTGGAACAGTCGCTTTCTGGGAGACTTCGCCTCAAGGATGAAATCCGCAAGCTGAAGCGTGAGCCAGCCAGGCTCCGCGCCGTGACCGTGCCGCCGCGCGTGGTGATAGATAATCACGCTTCCAATACGCATACAGTGATCGAAGTGAATGGGCGTGACCGGCCTGGGCTTTTGCATGATGTCACCGCGGCCATGAGCGACCAGGGCATGCAAATCGCGTCAGCCCATATCACCACCTATGGGGTGCGCGCGATTGATGTGTTTTACGTGAAGGATGTTTTTGGGCTCAAGGTTGAAAATGAACGCAAGCTTGGTTCATTGCGCGGCGCCCTGGAAGCGGCTCTTGTGCCACCCGAATTGGATGTGAAAGCGGCGGGATGAGCGAGGGTTTCAAGAATTTTGCCGAATTCTGGCCACACTACCTGAAGGAACACGCCAAACCCACGACGCGCGCCTTGCATTTTGCCGGCACGGGTGCCGGGCTTTTGCTGTTTTTGCTTGGGCTGATTTCAGGCAATTCCTGGCTGCTGCTGGTGGCGTTGGTCTGTGGCTATGGTCCCGCCTGGCTTGGGCATTTCTTTATCGAAAAGAACCGCCCGGCGACTTTTCGCCACCCGCTATGGTCGCTGATTGCGGATTTCCGCATGTTCTTCTTTTTCATCACCGGGCAGCTCGGCACTGAGCTTCGCCGCCACGGGATTGGTTGAAGGCAAGACCGCACCATTGTTTTTGTCTTGTAACCGCATTCCTTTACAGGGCCGGTATCATGACCGCTGCGGCGTTCCGCCTGATCAAGTCTGGCGCTACAAGACCTTCAGATTGATCGCCGCCGGCTTGCCACGCTCACTCGCGACCTCAAAGCTGACTTTCTGGTTTTCCTTGAGCCCTTGCAGCCCAACCTTCTGCACGGCGGTGATATGCACAAAGACATCCTTGCCGCCATCATCGGGCAGGATGAAGCCAAAGCCCTTGGTTGCATTGAACCATTTCACAGTGCCATTCGGCATAACGCGAGCCCCTTTTGTTATGGCGGCGGAAGCGCCACCGCGTTTTCCGGTTTTCCCGGACGGGCCCGAAGGCGGTCGAAAGCACGACCACTCGGCAAGACACGGCACGAAAATCCCTCCGAAATCAGACAATTCTCGCCCGCGCTGCGTCAAGTTTTTTCGCAATGGCGGGGTGATCATTCCGCTTTCATGCCGGCCCGTGCTGTCAGATCGGATAGCAGGTCGCGCTGCTGTGCCAGAAAACCGGCGAAATCCTGCAAGCCGAGAAAGGCCGCCTCAGCCCCTTGGCTGGCCAGCAGCCTGACCACCTCAGGCTGGGCAAGGCTTTGCCGCACAGCGTCAGCAAGCCGCGCCATGATGGGTTGAGGAACGCCGGTTGGGGCGTAAAGCCCGATCCATTCCGAAAGGGCAAAGCCTGGCAGATCCGCGGCTTCGGCCACGGTTGGCACATCAGGCAGGATGGGCGTGCGGCTTTCCGCGGAAACCGCCAATGCGCGCAAGCGATTGCCCTGCACCAGGCCAAGCGAAGACGGCATGGTGGCAAAATTGAACAGCGTATCACCCGTCAGCACTGCCATGGCCCCGGGCGCACCGCCACGATAGGCCACATGCTGCGCGTCAATGCCGCTGCGCAGGATGAAATGCAGCCCGGCGAAATGGGAGGCGGACCCCAGCCCCGCCACGGAATAATGCGGCTTGTCGGTGCGCGCACGCAGCATGGTGATCATGTCGCGCAAATTGGTCGGGCCATCCATCGGCACCACAAGCAAAAGCGGCATGATGGAAAGCCGCGCCACGGGTGCGAAATCACGCTGGTAATCAAAGGAAAGATTGGCGTGCAGCTTGTGGCGCACGGCAAAGGCCGAAGCATCCGCCATCAACGTATAACCATCCGGGCGCGCCGTGGCCGCGATTTGCCCGCCAAAGACTCCTCCGGGTCGGTTTTCCACCACCACCTGCCGGCCCAGGATTTGCGACATGGGTCCCGCCACAACGCGGGCCGAGGTATCCGCACCGCCGCCCGGGGCGAAAACCACGATCAGCCGGATTTGCCGGTTCGGAAAATCATCTTGCGCGGCTGCGGGCGCCAGCAGACCGAAAACAAGCAGCAAACCCAGGATCAATCGCGCCATCGCCTTCAACCTTTCGCCAACCATGCCCGAATCTCCACATTATGCTCGCCCAAATCCGGCGCGCGGCGGGTGATGCGCGCCGGCGTGCCTTCTAACCGCAAGGGCGGCGCCAGATGCTGGATCGGCCCGCGTTCGGGGTCTTCGAAAACCTGCGCCAGGCCGCGCGCTTGGCCTTGCGGATGCGCCAAAGCCTCATCGTAAGACAGGACGGGTTCAGATGGGATGCCGGCCTTGCCAAGTGCCGCCAGCCATTCGGCGCTTGGGCGTTTCGCAAGAATATCCTGCAAAACTTCGATCAGCGCGGCGTTATTCGCGACACGATCCGCATTGGTCTTGAAGCGGGGATCGGTAGCCAGTTCCGGGCGTTCGATAATGCCGCATAGCGCCTGCCAGAATTTGTCCTTCGATGCGCCCAGCGTGATGTAGCCATCGGCGGTTTGAAACACGCGATAGGGCGCCGATCCGCGATGCAATTGCCCAAGCCGCGAAGGGCGCGTGCCATGGGCGAAAACATGCGCCGCTTCATAAACGCCAAGCGCCACACCCGCTTCAAACAGGGATTGATCAATGCGCTGGCCCTGCCCTGAGCGTTCCCGCGCCTGCAGGGCGGCCAGTACTGACAGCGCCGAAAACATCCCCGCCGTAACATCGGTAATGGCGATTGGCAGGCGGTACGGTTCGCCATCGGGCGGGCCATTGCCGGCCATGAGGCCCGACATGCCCTGCGCCATCATATCCAAGCCCCCATGATCCGCCCAAGGTCCGGTCTGGCCAAAGCCTGAAATCGCGCACCAGATCAGGCGCGAATTGGCGGCACTCAACGCCTCCCACCCCAGCCCAAGCCGCGCCAGCGTGCCGGGGCGGAAGTTTTCCACCAGTACATCGGCGCGCAAGGCCAATTGGCGGACCAGCTCGACATCCTCTGGCTGTTTCAAATCTGCCGTGATGCTGCGCTTGTTGCGGTTCCAAACCGCGAAGGGCTGGCTGCGGCCATCCACAAAGGGTGGCATGCGCCGCGCATCATCGCCGCCATCGGGGCGTTCCACCTTGATGACATCGGCGCCCAAATCACCCAGCAGCATGGCGCAATAGGGGCCGGAGAGAAAATTCGTGAGGTCCAGAACAATCAGCCCATCCAGCGCAGCGGTCACGGTGTTGCATCCTTGCTTATCGGGCAAAAGCCTCGGCAAGCGGTGAAACGCTGTCAAGCAGCGCGAAAGGGCTGGACCTGGACCGCGCATCGGCACAGCATATCCGCTCATGACCAAAGCGCGGACCAACCGCGCTGGACAGGAGAGGAAAATGCGCCTTTTTGGCTGGATCATTGGCGCCGTCATGGCGCTTACCACACACCCAACCCTTGCCGCCTGGCCCGAGCGGCCCATTACCGCCATCGTCCCCTTTGCCGCCGGCGGCGGCACGGATGGCGTGGCGCGCATCCTGGCCGATCACCTCGGGCGCAGCCTCGGCCAGGCGGTGGTGATCGAAAATCGTGGCGGCGCCAATGGCAATATTGGCGCGGTGGCGGCGGCGCGCGCCCGGCCTGATGGCTATAGCTTTTTCTTCACCACTGGCACGACCCAGGCGATTAACCCGGCGCTCTATCGCAGCCTGCCCTATGATCCGGTGCGGGATTTCGCCCCGGTTGGGCGCATTGGCATCTTCCCGCTCATGCTGGCGGTGCATCCTGCCGTGAAGGCGGACGATATCGGCGCCTTCATCACCGCATTGAAGGCGGAGCCCGGCAAATACAGCTTCGGTCATTGGTCGGCGGTCTATCTCGCCGCCGGCAAAAGCTTTGTGCGCCAGATTGGGGCCGAGGTACTGGATGTGCCCTATCGCTCCTCAGCCAATACCATGACGGATCTGGTGGCGGGGCGGATTTCCTTCGCCATTGTGGACCTCACCATTGGGATTCCGTTGGCGCGCGGCAATGAGGTGCGACCCCTGGCAGTGACGGGCGCGCAGCGCAGCGCCTTGCTGCCCAACTTGCCGACGCTTCAGGAAGCCGGGCTGGCCGGGTTTGATGTGGCCGCCTGGATGGGCGTTTACGCCCCCGCCAATACCCCTGCCGAGGCCGTGCGCGGTATGGAAGCCGCCCTTGCGCGGGCATTGAGTGATCGCGCGGTGGTGGAGCGCCTTTCGACGCTTGGCTTTGAACCCATGCCCGGCGATTCGGCGGAATTGGCCCGCTTCAACGCAACCGAGATCACCCGCTGGCAGGCGCTGATCACGGCGGCGGATATCAAAGTGGAGTAGTAGGAACTTGACCGCGCGGGGCTGGGGCGTTTCAACAGCCCATGGCCGATTCACCCCCACTTCCCCCCGCCCTTGCCAGCCTGCTTGGCCCCGCCGGGCTGCTGACCGATGCCTCCGACCTCGCCCCCGCTTTGGCTGATTGGCGGAGCCTGTATCAGGGCCGGGCTTTGGCGCTGCTCCGCCCTGCCAATACTGCGGAATTGGCCGAAGCAGTCAGGCTTTGCGCTGGCGCCGGCATCGCCATTGTGCCGCAGGGGGGCAATACCTCCATGGTCGGTGGCGCCACGCCGGATGCTTCCGGGCGCACCGTGATTGTCTCCCTGGCGCGCATGAACCGCATCCGCGACCTCGACCCGTTGGATATGACCATGACCGCCGAAGCGGGTGTTGTAGTGAAAACCGCCCAGGAAGCGGCTGCCGCTGCGGGCTGCCTTTTCCCCCTCAGCTTCGGTGGCGAAGGCACAGCCATGATCGGCGGCGTACTTTCCACCAATGCCGGCGGCAATAACACGGTCCGCTACGGCAATGCGCGGGAATTGATGCTGGGGCTTGAAGTGGTACTGCCCGATGGCAGCATCTGGCATGGCCTCCGGCGCCTTCGGAAGGACAATACCGGCTATGCGCTGCGCCATGTTTTTGTGGGCGCGGAAGGCACTCTTGGCATCATCACCGCTGCTGTCTTGAAGCTATTCGCCCGCCCCCGCGCCAATGAAGTGATTTTCGCGGCCGTGCGAGATGCGGAAGCAGCGCTTGGCCTGTTCCGCCGCTTTCGTGACAATGATGAAGGCGCGATCCGCGCGTTTGAATATATGTCGGGCGATGGCGTTGACCTGACCGTGCAACTCATCCCCGGTGTGACCTTGCCGCTTGCTGAACGCGCCCAGCATTACGCGCTGATTGATCTGGCCTCCACCAGGCCGGATGCGGATTTGCGGGGCCTCGCGGAACTTGTGCTGGCGCCGGCCATGGAATCAGGTGAAGTGCTGGATGCCGTGCTGGCAGAAAGCGAAGCGCAGCGCGCCGCGCTGTGGCGCATTCGCGAAGAACATACGGAAGCGCAGCGCAAGGCTGGCGCTTCGGTCAAGAATGATGTCTCGGTCCCCGTCTCCCGCGTGCCGGAGCTGATCGAACGCGCATCGGAAGCTTGCCGGCGCCTTATTCCCGGCATTCGCCCCATGCCCTTCGGCCATATGGGCGATGGCAATATCCATGTGAATCTGGTCCAGCCCGAAGGCGCTGACCCGGCGGCTTTCCTCGCCCGCAGCCATGACATCATGGATTGCGTGAATGAGGTGGTGCGGGAATTGGACGGGTCCTTCAGCGCCGAACACGGCATCGGCCAGCTCAAGACCGATATGATGGAAGAATGGCGTGGTGGCGCCGAATTGGCCGTGATGCGGCAAATCAAGGCCGCGCTAGACCCCAAGGGGCTGATGAATCCCGGTAAGGTGCTGCCCTGAAGCCTTTGCCGCTTTCGGCATTGGCGCCAAGCGGCTAGGCTCGCCAAGCCGATGACCCTGCTCGACCGCTACTTGTTCCGCCAGCTTGCGCTGGCCCTGCTTGCCGTAACGGTAGGACTGGCGGCGCTTGTCTGGCTGACGCAATCGCTCCGCTTCATTGAATTGGTGCTGGATCGCGGGCTGTCGCTCGCGGTGTTTTTCGAATTGACCAGCTTGCTTTTGCCGTCCTTCTTTTCGGTCATCCTGCCGATCACGACCTTCATCGTGATGCTATTCGTGCATTTGCGCCTGGCTGGGGACCGTGAATTGGTAGTGATGCGCGCGGCCGGGCTTTCCAATTGGCAAATCGCACGCCCTGCCTTGGCGCTTGGTCTGCTGGTCGTGGCGGTGATGGCCTTCCTGAATTTCTGGTTGGTGCCGCTCAGCCATACTGCCTTCAGGCAATGGCAATTTGAAATCCGCAATCAATTGGTAGGCGTGTTGTTGCAGGAAGGCGTTTTCTCCACCCTCGGCAATGATCTGACCGTCTATGCCCGCAGGCGCGATCCCGATGGCACGCTGCGCGGGATTATGGTGCATGACCAGCGCGAAGCCGGCGGCGCGGTGACTATCCTGGCGCAAGCCGGGCGCATCGGGCAGGGGCCGGATGGGCCGCGCGTGACGCTTTATGATGGTGTGCGTCAGCAGATGGAAAAAGGCGCATCGGGCGCGCCGCCGCGGCTGACCGTGCTGAGCTTTTCCGAAAACAGCGTTGATCTGGCGCGTGTCGCGCGCAGTGAGGAAACGCGCAGCCGCGACAGCCGCGAACGTTCGATTGCCGAATTGCTGGACCCCGATTCGGCTGAGGGTTTGCGCCCGCGCGAACTCAGGCGCTTCCGGGCGGAGGCGCATCAGCGCATGGCAAGCCCGCTGACCGCGCTTTCGTTTGCCCTGGTCGGGCTGGCGGTGGCGCTGACCGGGCAATTCCGCCGCCATGGCGGCGGTTTCGGTGTGGTGCTTGGCATTGGTGTCATGGTGGCGCTGCTGGCGCTTGGCCTGACCATCAGCAATGCGGCAATGCGGCGCGATGGGCTGATCTGGCTGATCTGGCTGCATGCCATCCTGCCGGGCGTGATTTCCGCCTGGTGGCTGGCCGGCGCCCCCGGCCTGCCGCGGAAGGCGCCCCCGCGTAAGGCGCTGCCATGACCTTGCCCATCACGCTCATGGCCTATGTGGCGCGACGTTTTGCCGGCATGGCACTATTGATGGTGCTGGCGCTTTCCATGCTGGTCGCGCTGTTTGACCTGATAGAATTGTTGCGCCGCGCGGCGACAAGGCCCGAGGCGAATTTTGCGCTGGTGTCGCAGATCGCGGCACTCCGAATCCCCTATGTCGCCATGCAAATCCTACCCTTTGCCGTGCTGCTTGGCGGCATTATCGCCTTTTGGCGGCTGACGCGCTTTTCCGAATTGGTGGTGGCGCGCGCGGCGGGCATTTCCGCCTGGGGCTTTCTGGCCGGGCCGGTACTGGTGGCCCTGCTGCTTGGGCTTGGCGCCAGCATGGCACTTTCGCCCTTGTCTTCGGCCTTGTTGGCGCGCGCCGAGCGGCTAGACCAGCTTTATCTCCGAAATGTTGGCGGCATCACGGCTTTGGCCGGCGGCAGGCTTTGGTTGCGGCAGGCGGATGATGGGCTGCAACCCCAAGGCGTCGCCATCATCTCTGGCCGTCCCGTCGCGACACGGGAATTGCGGTCGGGTGAAGCGCTGCGCCTGGCTGAGGTCAGCATCTGGAGGCTTTCCGCCGAAGATCGCCCATTGGCACGCATTGAAGCCACATCGGCCTTGCTCCAGCCTGGGCGCTGGCGCTTTGATGGTGCCAGGGTTTTTGGCGCGGATCGCGTGGCGGGCGCGCCGCAGAGCCTGGATTTCCCGACCGAATTGACCCCCGAAAGGATCGAGAATTCCTTTGCCAGCCCCGATACGCTCAGCCTTTGGGCCTTGCCGGAATTCATCAGTGTTCTTGAGAATGCCGGTTTTTCCGCCATTCGCCATCGCCTGCATTTCCAATCCCTGCTGGCGCTGCCCTTGCTTGCCATTGCCATGGCGCTACTCGCGGCCGGGTTTTCCATGCGTTCTGCCCGGCGCGGTGGCGTGGCGCGCATGATCGCGGGCGGGGTCAGCGCTGGCTTTGCGCTTTTCGTGCTGGACAAGATCACCGGCGAATTTGGTGAAGCGGGTAGTTTGCCTGTGGTATTGGCGGCCTGGGCGCCGGCGGGTGCCGGTTTCCTATTGGCGGCAGCCCTGCTGCTGCATCTTGAGGACGGGTAGAATGTCGCGCCGGGCTGGAAGAATTCTTGGCTTTCTCGTCTTGGCGCTGGCCCCGAGTGTGGGATTTGCGCAGGCTCCGGTTTTGCCACCGATCGCCCCGCCCGCTTCGGTGGCACCCAGCCTGCCGGGGGGCACAGCTGCGCCCGCTGCTGCCGCACCCGCGGCGCCGCCACAGAATGCGCCGGTCACCTTTACCGCCGATGAAGTGCAATACGACCAAAACGCCGCCCTGGTGGTGGCGCGGGGCCGGGTGGAGGCCTTCCAAGGTGGGCGGATCCTGCGCGCTGACGAATTGACCTATAATCGCAATACAGGTGTCGCAACCGCACGCGGCAATGTGCAGCTGATTGAAGCGGACGGGCAGGTTTTTTTCGCGGAAAACGCGGTCCTTTCCAATCAGATGCGCGATGGTGTTTTGGAAGGCCTACGCGGCTATCTGCTCCAAAATGGCCGTATCGCGGCAAGTGGCGCGCGGCGCACCGATGGTTCGATCTTCGATTTGGCCCGGGTTGTCTACACTGTTTGCTATCCTTGCAAGGATGACCCGCTGGCGCCGCCTATTTGGCAATTGCGCGCGCGCACCGCTACCTTGGATCGCACGGAACAGCAGGTGCGCTATCGTGGAGCTTCGCTCGACATGGCGGGCGTGCCGGTGATCTGGTTGCCCTATTTCCAGCATCCGGATGGATCGGCAGCGCGGCAATCCGGTTTCCTGAGCCCAAGTTTCGGGATCACCAGATATCTCGGCGGGTTCATCGAAACTCCCTATTACTGGGCGATTGATGAAAGTCAGGAATTAGTCCTGCGGCCCACCACCTCGACCCGTGTCGCGCCGAATCTTGGGCTGGATTACCGTCGGCGCTTCAACAATGGTGAGATTGAGGTGTTGAGTTCCGCTGGCTATCTGGATGGCCGCGACGGTACGGAAGAAGGCTTCGCCGGCCATATCTTTGCCAAAGGCCGCTTTTCCCTGGATGAAACCTGGCGCGCCGGGTTTGACCTGAACCGCGCCAGTTCCGAACAATACCTCCGCATCTACCGCTACGGGGCGCAGCGCGTTCTGCCGACAACGCTTTTCACCGAAGGCTTTTGGGGGCCTGAGGGTTTTGCGCGGTTTGATGCGCGTGCCTATCAGGGCTTGCGCCGAACCGATGACATAAGCCGCATTCCCCTTGTGCTGCCCAATATCTATGCCGATTGGGAATCGCCGGAAGATTCTCTGGGTGGGCGTTTCACGTTAGATACCTGGAATTTCGCTGTCTTTCGCGGTACCGGCACCAGCACACGCCGCGCTGCAACGCGTATCGGTTATGCCCTGCCGAGGATGGATGACCTGAGCGGCATCTGGACGCTGCGCGCTCAAAGCGATCTCGCCGCCTATGATTTTGAGGATATCAACCTTGCCCCCAATTTCGCGAAGGGTGATGCCAATGGGCAAAATGCCGCCGCCAACATCCGGGCGGCGTTGGATTGGCGCATGCCCTTTTTGCGCGACGGGGGCGATTGGGGTCGCCAGGTGATTGAACCGCGTGTCCAATTGGTGACCGGTCCCATGACCGGCAGCCAATACCGCATTCCGAATGAAGACAGCATCGTCTTTGACTTCACGGATGCCAATCTGTTCTCACTCAACCGCTTCACCGGGCGTGATCGGCAGGAAGGCGGCACGCGCGCCGATATGGCATTGCGTGGTGCCTGGTTCCTGCCGGAAGATCGCCAGCTTGAAGCCTTGGTCGGGCGATCCTTCCGCGTTCAGGATGATGGCGGTCCCTTCTACCCCTATAGTGGCCTGGAAAATCGTGCCTCCGATTGGGTCAGCCGACTGACCTTCAGGCCAAGTTCCTGGATTGATCTGACCGGCCGCGCCCGCCGCGGTGGGGAGAGCTTCGCCGCCCGCGCCTATGATGTCAGCGCCACGCTGCGCCCGACCAATGATACAGGCTTCACCCTTGGCTATTTGCAGGCGCCGCCCATGCCCTTTCTCAATCCTGTTGCACAGCGCGAGGAAGTCTATCTTGGTGCCAGGCAGCGCCTTGGCTTTTGGCAAGTCAGCGCCTTTAGCCGCCAGGATGTCCAACTCAATCGCCCGGTGGCCCTAGGTGTTTCGGCCATGTATGAGGATGAGTGCTTCATTTTTGAAACCCGTTTCGTCAAGCGCTATGGTGAAGATCCTGCAACGGGCGATTTTTACCCAGGGGCCACCATGTTGCTGTTCCGCTTTGGCTTCAAGACCATCGGCGATTTCGGATTGAGGGCTCTATGAGCTATTGCGCTACCCCGCCCGCTACAGGCGGCAGATTCAATGCGTTTTCCGCTCACCCTCGCGCACCGAAAACACAGGCTAAAGTTTTGTTTGGTCGCATTTTCCGAGCCGCCAAGTGATTCCACTTGGCTTGAAAATGCTTTAAGGAGGCGATGATGCTCGCCGTGTCCGTTTTCCAAAAGCCCCTTCTGGCGCTGGCGTTGCTGGCGGGTTTGCTGATGCATGCGGCCCCAAGGCCTGCCCTGGCGCAAGCCACAGGCGGCAGCGTGAATAGTATCGTCGCTGTCGTTAATGGCGACGTCGTGACGCGAAGCGAAGTCGAAAGCCGCCGCCGCCTGCTGGCGCTTTCCGCCGGCATGGCAGGAGATGCCGGCGCGCAAGTTGGGGATCAGATCCTGCGCCTTTTGATTGATGAGCGGCTTCGCATCCAGGAACTCAGCCGCCGGCGCATTTTGGTGACAGATCAGGATATTGCAAGCTCGGTCGCCAATATTGAAAGCCGCAATGGGCTGCCGCCCGGTGGTGTGGTGCAGAATCTGCGCCGGGCCGGTATCGAACCGCGCGTTTTGTATGACCAAATCCGCGCACAGATCGGGTGGGCGCGGCTATTGCGTGGCATGCTTGGGGAACAGGCAAATATTCCAGAAGCCGAGGTGAATGAATTTCTTGCTGCGCAGCGCGCGCGGCTTGGTGAACCCGAATTCCTGGTCTCCGAAATCTTCATTCCTGTCGAAAATCCCGGCCAGGAAGCGCAGGTACGACGCTTCGTGACCGATGTCATTCAGCGTCTCCGCCAGGGTGTGCCCTTCCCGATGGTGGCGGCGCAATTCAGCCAATCGCAATCCGCGATCCAGGGCGGGGCGATGGATTGGATGACGGGGGATCGTTTTGATCCGGCGGTGGCAAGCATCCTGAAGCAAATGCCCGAAGGCGCCATCAGCAACCCCATTCGCGTGCCCGGCGGCTTTGAAATCGTCATGCTGCGCGACCGGCGCGTTTCAGGCCGCGACATGGCAACCATCATGAATATGCGCCAAGTCTTCCTGCCCTTTGAAGGTCAGGTGAACCCGCAGGCGCCCACCGCGCAACAATTGGCGCAGTTGCAACGCGCGCAAACATTGTCCGACCAAGCCCGCGGCTGTGAGGCGATGGATGCCGCCGCGCGCGGCAGCCCACGCCCCGCCGATCCCGGACCAGTGCGGCTGGATAACATCAATCCGCCTGAATTGCGCGAGCTGCTGGGCAGCCTGCCGATTGGGCGTGCAACCCAGCCGATCATTTCCATGGATGGCGCGCTGATTTTCATGGTGTGTGCCCGGGAAACCCGCAATATGGCGGAAGCCAATCCACAACAGGCGCGCGAAATCCTGCTGCGGGATCGGGTTGAATTGCTGTCCCGCCAATTGCAGCGTGATTTGCGCCGCCGCGCCCAGATTGAGATGCGCACGAACAACGCCGCGCGCGCGGGCTGATGGCGTGACCAAAATGGGGCTACCCAGCCTTAGCGATACCATCGCGCGGCATGGGCTTGATGCGCGCAAGGCGCTTGGTCAGCATTTCCTGCTTGATCCCAATATCTGCGTGCGCATTGCCGCCTTGGCCGGTGATCTTGCGGGGCGGCATGTGCTGGAAGTGGGGCCAGGGCCGGGCGGGCTGACGCGTGCGCTGTTGGAAAGTGCCGCCGCATCGGTGCTGGCGGTGGAGCTTGATTCGCGCGCCGTGATTGCCTTGCAGGAATTGGTCTCGGTCTATCCCGCACGGCTACGCGTGCTGGAAGCCGATGCGCTTGGCGTTGAACCCGCCGCTGCCCTGCCCGCGCCCCGGCGCATCATCGCCAACCTGCCCTATAATGTCGCGAGCCCCTTGCTGATACGCTGGTTGCGTGGTGCTGCGGCGCTTGAGGGCATGACGCTGATGTTCCAGCTTGAAGTGGCGGAACGCATCACGGCAGCCCCCGCCACATCCGCTTATGGGCGGCTGGCCGTACTCGCCCAATGGCGCTGCCGCTGTGATTTACTGCTGCGCCTGCCGCCTGGTGCCTTCAGCCCGCCGCCCAAGGTTTGGTCCGCTGTTGTGGGCTTCACGCCGCATGCGGAAGACCCTCCGCCCGCGCTATTCGCCGCCATGGAAAAACTCACCGCCGCTGCTTTCGGGCAGAGGCGCAAAATGCTGCGCGGGGCGCTGAAGACGCTTGGCGGGGCCGAGGCGCTACTGGACCAGGCCGGCATCGCCGGGGATCGGCGGGGGGAGACGCTTACGGTGGCAGAATTCGACCGGCTGGCGCGGGCCTTGGCGGCGCGCGGTTAAACCCATCGCCTGACGCGCTTGCGATACCCCTCATAAGCGGCGCCGAAACGCGTGGCGAGGTAGGTTTCCTCCTTCGTTACCACCAGCCGATCCAGCGCCAAATGGCAGGTGAGCAAAGCAAGCCAGCCCCACAGATCTCCCCAACGCAGCGCAAAGCCCAGCACCACCACCAAAAAGCCAAGATAGATCGGGTTACGGCTGAAGCGGAACGGCCCCGCCGTCACCAGCGCGGCATCGGGCCTATCCGGCCTTGGGTCATTGCCCGCCTGCACCAGCGTCAGCAGCGACCAGCCGATCAGGCCAATCCCCAGAAACAGCACCAGCATGCCGTAATTCGGCAAGGGCGGGCCGAGCAGGACAGGAAAGAAAAGATGCGCGAACCAGGCCAACGCCAGCACACCGCCTACCAGGACGGGCGGCGGCAGGCGCACACCGGGGCCGCGATCTGGCGTGGTCATGCTTTTTCCTCTGGCAGCTTCATCCAGGGGGGCGGTTGCGGCGTGAGGCGCACCCCGCCTGCCGATAGCGCCCCCTTGTCCAACCATTCCAGCCGCAGCAGCGCCAGGCCCTGAGCGCCCTGGCTGGAGCGCATTTCCCCCGCCTCAGCGCCATCCGCCGCTAAAATAGGGGTGCCGCGTTCAGGTGCCGGGCCTTCAATCGCCACCGGCACGAGCCGGCGCTTGAGCAAGCCGCGATAGCGCGTCCGCGCGGTCAGTTCCTGGCCCATATAGCAGCCCTTGGTCCAGGAAATGCCATTGAGTTCATCAAAACCGCCTTCCAGCAGCACGGATTTCTCGGCCTCCATATCCTTCGACCCATCCGGCAGGCCAAGGGCAAGGCGATGCGCGTCATAATCCGCCGCATTGGCCGAAACCGGGATAGGCGTGGGCGCCAGTACTCGCCAACCCGCTTCCGGCAGGCGTGGATCGCGTGCTGCCAAGCCCGCTGGCGGCGCGCCTTCCCCCCAAGCGGCATGCACCCGCCACTCCGCCGAGGCATCGCGCAAAGCCACCTTGGCGCGCAGCCTGAAGCGCGAAAGGCGCTGGGCCAGCATGGCAAGCTGGGCTGCTTCCACATCCAAAAGTAGCAAATCGCCCGAGGAGATAACGAAGAAATCCGCAAGCCACTTGCCCTGCGGCGTCAGTAGCGCGGCCCAAAGCGCCTGATCTGCCCGCGCCTTGGTCACATCATTGGACAACAGCCCCTGAAGGAAGGCGACACGGTCCTCCCCCGAGATTTCCACAACGGCACGGTCCGGCAGCAGCGCGATTTTCATGCCCTAAACCTGTGTCGGCTGAGGCGCCACTGCAACCTCCCCCTCGCGCACCGGAAGTGGTAAGGCCGCCAAGTGCGCATTCTTTTCATCTCCTCCACCCGCATTGGCGATGCTGTGCTGTCCACGGGCTTGCTTGATCACCTGATGCGAGCGCATCCGGAAGCGCGCTTCACCATTGTCTGCGGGCGGGTGGCGGAAGGCGTATTTCGGCAGATGCCGCGGCTTGATCGGCTGATTGCCGTGGAAAAGCGGCGCTATTCGCTGCATTGGTTGGAAATTTGGAGCGCGCTTGCCTTCACGCGCTGGGATTTGGTGGTGGATTTGCGAGCATCGGCCATTGCCTGGCTGCTGTGGACGCGCCGGCGCGCTGTGATCCAGGGCGGGCGACGGCCCGGGCATCGGCTGACCCATTTGGCCGCACTTTTGGGGGTGAGCCCCCCGCCGCTGCCGGTAATTTGGACCGCGCCGGAAGATACCGCCCGCGCCGCGGCACTGCTGCCGGAAGGCCGGCCCTGGTTGGTCTTGGGGCCAACCGCGAATTGGCATCGCAAGGTCTGGCCGGCGGAACGCTTCGCGGAACTCGCCCTAAGTCTCACCGCGCCGGATGGCGCCCTGCCAGGCGCTGGGATTGCCATTCTGGGCGGGCCGGGGGATCAGGAACGCAGCATGGCGACCCCCGTTCTGACCGCCTTGCCCCAGGCGCTTGACCTGTTGGGCAAGCTCGACCTGCCCGAAGTGGCAGCGGTGCTCGCGCGCGCCGCGATCTTCATCGGCAATGATTCTGGCCTGATGCATCTGGCCGCCGCTGCCGGTGCGCCCACACTAGGCCTGTTTGGCCCTACACCTTCGGATGAATATGGCCCAGCCGGCCCCAAGGCGCAGGCCGTGCTGGCCGATGGCCCACCCGGCCAGGGGGCGATGGAAGACTTACCGTTGGCGCGCGTTCTGGAAGCCGCCAAGGCCCTATTTGGCCAGGCTGCGCGGGTGACAGCGTGACCCCAAAACTTTCCATCCTGATTGTGGCGCGCAACGAAGAAGCACGCCTGCCCGATTGCCTGGCCTCGGCCGCCTTCGCCGATGAGGTTGTGGTGGTGCTGGACCGCACCACGGATGCCAGCGCCGCGCTTGCCCGCGCAGCGGGCGCCCTTGTGCTGGAAGGCGCTTGGGAATTGGAAGGAGACCGGCGCAATTCCGGCATCGCCGCCTGCACTGGCGATTGGATTCTGGAACTGGATGCGGATGAACGCGTTGATGGCGCGCTTGCCGCAGAAATCCGCCGCGTCATCGCCACCAGTACATTCGCCTGGCATCAGGTGCCCGTTGATAATTACGTGGGCGAAAGGTTGCTGCGTTATGGTTGGGCGGGGAGTTTCGGTACCACATCGGTTCCGCGCCTGTTTCAGCGCGGCGCTAAACGCTGGCGCGCGCAGCGTGTGCATCCGGGTCTGGATTGGGTGGGCAAGCAAGGCCCGCCGATCAAGACCGGCGCGCTGGTGCATCTGGTGGACCGCGATATTTCGGACATGCTGCACCGGTTGGATAAATATTCCTCGGCCAAGGCAGCGGATCTGATTGCGTCTGGCGATATCGGCACGCTGCGCGCCAATCTGCGCCGTTTTATCAGCCGCGCCTTCAAATCCTATGTCTCCCGCAAGGGCTATCGCGAAGGTGCTTGGGGTGTGCTGCTGGCCTTTTGCACCGGCGCCTTTCCGTTGCTGTCTTATCTGAAAGCGCGGCTGGAGCCGGAACGCCATGGTGGGCAGAAGCCATGAGGATTGCGCAAATCATGGCCGGCGCCCCGATTGGCGGGGCAGAAGCCTTCTATGAACGCGCGACCATTGCTTTGCATCACGCGGGTGATCAAGTGCTGCCCATCATCCGGCGCGATGCGGAACGCGCCGCCAGGCTAAGTAGGGCGGGTTTGCAGCCGGTGGAATTGGCCTTTGGCGGCGCCTTTGATTTTCTGACGAAGCCGCGCGTGCGGCGCGCCTTGCAGGATTTCAAGCCTGATGTGGTGATGGCCTGGATGCAGCGCGCCGCGCGCTTCACGCCACAAGGCCCCTGGGTTTTGGTGGGACGTTTCGGTGGCTATTACGACCTGAAGTATTTCCGCCACTGCGATCATCTGGTGGCGAATACACATGATCTGGTGCGCGCCATTACGGCCGAGCATTGGCCGCCAGCGCGTGTGCATTACTTGCCCAATTTCGTTGAAGATTTCGCTAGCGCAGCGCCAGCCGATTTGCCCGCCGCCAGCGGCACGCCTCGGCTTTTGGCGATGGGTCGGCTGCACCCGAACAAGGGTTTTGATGTGCTGCTGCGCGCCATCGCGCTGCTGCCGCGCGGGCATCTTTACCTTGCTGGTGCGGGGCCGGAGGAAGCGGCCTTGCGCGCCTTGGCGGCAGAACTTGGCATCACAGATCGCGTGAGTTTTCTCGGCTGGCGGCGCGATATTGGCGCATTATTGGCGGCGGCGGATATGTTCATTTGCTCGTCACGCCATGAACCGCTCGGCAATATCGTGCTGGAAGCCTGGTCTGCGGCGAAGCCCGTGATAGCCGCCGCCGCACAAGGCCCAAGCGAATTGATCAGCGATGGCGCCGATGGTCTGTTGGTGGCGCGCGAAGACGCACCCGCGCTTGCCGCCGCCATTACGGGCCTGGCTGAAAACCCCAGCCGCGCCGCTGCCCTTGCCGCAGCGGGGCGCGTGCGTTTCGCCACTGAATTTGCCGAGGCACCGGTAATTTCGCGTTGGCAGCGCTTGCTGGCCGAACTCAAACCCGCGGGAAGGATGTGACGCCATGTGCGGCATAGCAGGGCTTGCGCTCCGCGCCGGCGTTTCACCCTCCGCCACAGTGCTGGAGGCTTTGACGCGCGCGCTGGCGCATCGCGGGCCGGATGGCGTGGGGCATCATGTGTCCGGTAATGTCGCACTCGCCCAAGCCCGCCTTGCGATCATTGATCTTGCGACCGGCGATCAACCGTTCTTCGCCGGCGCTGCCGCATTGGTTGCGAATGGCGAGATTTATAATTACCGCGAATTGCGCAGCGATCACGCGCTGCCTGCCGCAACGGCTTCGGATTGCGAACCGCCCTTGCATTTGTATCGCCGCGATGGGGCGGGCTTCGCTCAATTGCTGCGCGGCATGTATGGCATTGCGATTCATGATCGCGCCGCACGACACGTGCTGCTGGCGCGTGACCCCTTCGGCATCAAGCCGCTCTATATCGCTGAAATCGCGGACGGCATCGCCTTTGCCTCCGAACCGCAGGCACTTATCGCCGCAGGCTTGGTCACGCCGCAGCTTCATCGCCCCGCTTTGCATGAATTGCTGCAAGTGCAATTCACCAGCGGGCCAGAGACGATCTTCCAAGGCATCAGCCGCGTCCTGCCCGGTGAGACGATCACCATCGCCGATGGCCGCATCATTGCACGCGAAAGGCGCGCTGCCTTGCCAGCGGAAGGTCCTGAAATAATTTCGGAAGAAGCGGCCCTTGCGCGGTTGGATGCGGCGCTCATGGAAAGCGTTGATCTGCATCAGCGGAGCGATGTGCCCTATGGCATGTTCCTTTCAGGTGGGACGGATTCAGCCGCCGTATTGGCCGCCATGGCGCGCATCAATACCGCGCCTGTTCTTGCCTTCACCGCAGGCTTTGATGTGGCCGGCGCTGCCGATGAACGCGAAGCTGCTGCCAAGGCCGCCGCCGCCGCCGGGGCGCGCCATGTTCGCGTGAATGTCACGCGTGAGATGGTCTGGCGGCATTTGCCGGAAATCATCGCCTGCATGGATGATCCCGCCGCTGACTACGCCACTATCCCCACCTGGTTCCTGGCCCGCGCCGCGCGGCAGGAAGTAAAGGTGGTGCTTTCCGGCGAAGGTGGCGATGAGCTGTTCGGCGGCTATGGCCGCTACCGCGCCGCGATGCGCCCCTGGTGGCTGGGCGGCAAAACCATGCGCGGCCATGGCACTTTTGATCGGCTGGATGTGCTGCGCGAATCCCTCACCGGCTGGCGGGATGGCATTGCCGCCGCCGAAGCCGCCGCCGCACTGCCCGGGCGGTCCCGTCTGCAAGTGGCGCAAGCGACCGATTGCGCCGATTGGTTGGCGCATGATTTGCTGATCAAGCTTGATCGGTGCCTGATGGCGCATGGGGTTGAAGGCCGCACGCCGTTCCTTGATCCCGGCATGGCCGCCGCCGCGTTCCGCCTGCCCGATAAGCTCAAGATTCGTGATGGGCGGGGCAAATACCTGCTCCGCCAATGGCTCGCGAAGAAGTTTCCGGCCAGCGAGCCCTTCCGCCCCAAGCAGGGTTTTACCGTGCCGGTAGGCGCCTGGATCGCCGATGTGGCGGATAAGCTGGCGCCGCTGGTGGCAGGCCAGCCAGGGGTTGCGGAAATTGCCAAGCCGGATCGCATCCTGTCGCTGTTTCGCGCGGCGGGCGGCAAGCGTGAGGGTTTCGCCGCCTGGCATTTGCTGTTCTATGCGCTATGGCATCGGCGCCATATTCAAGGTGCTGCGCCCGCTGGCGATGTTTTCGAAACCCTTTCCCAAAAGTGATGACAGGAAAACCCATGGCGAAACGCGGCACGGCGCAGCAGGCTCTTCGCATCGCGACCTGGAACATCAATAGCGTGCGGCTGCGCCTGCCGTTGTTGCAGAATCTGGTGTCCGAACTGGCGCCCGATGTGATCTGCCTGCAAGAAACCAAATGCCCGGATGAGGCGTTTCCCCATGAAGGCATCGCCGCCCTTGGCTTCACGCATCGCCTGGTGCGCGGCATGAAAGGCTATAATGGCGTCGCGGTGCTGTCCCGCCTGCCGATCAGCTTGCGCGAAGATGATCCCGATTGGTGCGCCAAGGGTGATTGCCGCCATTTGGGCGTGATGCTGGATGCCCCAGGCGGCCCGGTTGAACTGCATAATTTCTACGTGCCCGCCGGCGGCGATGTTCCGGACCGCGCAGCCAATCCGAAATTCGGCCATAAGCTTGATTTTGTCGCCGAAGCCTCGCGCTGGTTTGCGGGCCGAGGCGCGCGCCGCGCCGTGCTGGTGGGCGATTTGAACATCGCGCCGCTTGAACATGATGTCTGGTCGCATAAACAGTTATTGGATGTGGTGTCGCACACACCCATCGAAGTTGAAGGGCTTTTGGGCTGGCAGAAGGCCGCCGGCTGGCATGATGCTTTGCGCCATTTCGTGCCGGAAGATCAGAAGCTTTACACGTGGTGGTCCTATCGCGCGCGGGATTGGCGCGCGGCGGATCGTGGCCGGCGTCTGGATCATGTTTGGGTCAGTGATGATCTGGCGGGCGGGCTCACGCGCCATATGGTGCTGAAGGATGCGCGGGATTGGCCGCAGGCGTCTGACCATGTTCCGGTGCTGGTGGAGTTTCAGCCATGAAGCGCCGCTTTTTCCTGCTGGCCCTGCTGCCGGCTGCCTGCGCGCAGCCGAACCAGGCCCCGCCCGTGACCACCGCGCCCCCGGTGGAGGAACCCGAACAGGTTTTCGCCCCCGGCCCCATCGCCTGGGATAGGCTGAACGAAGACCAGAAGCGCCGCGCGCGGGAAGCAATGCGGCGGCTTGGGTATGACACTTCGAGTGAGGAGGCCGTCATCCGCCAATGGAACGCGCTGCCGCCGGCCAAGCAGCGCTTCGCTATCCGTCGCCCGCCGCCGCCCCCACGGCCAAGCACTGCATCACGGCCCGCGTCGCGTCCCGCATCACGCCCGGCAACCGCTTCACCGCGCCCCCCCGCGCCGCCGCGCTAAGCCGCGCCCTGGGAGGGCGGATAATGCATGTAACAGGCCACGAAAATGGGCTTTTGCTGCGCCGCACATGCTTGACAGTGGCAGCCCCCCCCCGTAAAGCCCCGACGCCTTCTGGCGATGTGCGCCTGGGGAGCAAAAGGTGACTAACCAGCCAGACCTTCATGAACGGTTAAGGCAAGCACGGGCTCGCGAAGGGCTTGAAATTGGCCCGAACGGCCAAAAAGGCTTGCCGACAGGTCCATGGGGAATCGGGCTGCGTGCAGGGGTAGAGGTTGTCTCGGCCCTTGTGGTTGGGATTGGCATCGGGTGGGCACTCGATCGCTGGCTCGGCACTTGGCCTTGGCTCTTCCTCGTGTTTTTCGTCATGGGCAGCGTCGCCGGGGTGTTGAATGTGTATCGCCTTTTCAACCCGCGTCGTCGTTCGCGCGTGACATGATCTGAGAGACGAGGGGTTGCCGGTGGCAAAGGAAGGCAAGACGATTGACGCGCTGAGTCAGTTCGAATTGACGCCCTTTTTGGGCTTCTTCGGGCAGTCTATCGGTTTCAGCCAGTCCAACGCATTCATGCTATTGGCCCTTGGTCTTACCACTGGCTTTATTTTGATGGCAGCTGCCCGGGGTGCTATGGTGCCGGGGCGCCTCCAATCGCTCGGCGAAGCCAGTTACGAATTCATCCACGGAATGGTGACCGAACAGATCGGTGATGAAGGCAAGAAGTATTTTCCCTTCGTCTTCGCCATTTTCATGTTTGTGCTGTTTGGCAATTTGCTTGGCTTGCTGCCCTATGCCTTCACCTTCACTTCCCACATCGCCGTCACCCTGACGCTGGCGGTGATAGTGTTTGTGACCGTGACGGTGATTGCGCTGATGCGCCACGGCATGCATTTCTTCAGCTACTTCTTCCCGGAAGGCGCGCCTGTGTGGCTGGCGCCGATCATCATCCCGGTTGAGGTGATTTCCTATTTCTCCCGCGTGGTCAGTCTTTCCGTCCGCCTTTTTGCGAATATGGTGGCGGGGCACGTGATGCTGAAGGTGTTTGCGACCTTCGTGGTCCTGCTGGGCAGCCTTGGCGCGGTTGGTCCCTTCGTTGCGGTGTTACCCCTTAGCGTCAACATTGCCCTCGTTGGGTTTGAGTTCCTGGTGGCTTTCCTCCAGGCCTATGTGTTCGCCATTCTGACGAGCATCTATCTCCACGACGCGGTGCATTTGCACTGAGCGCTGGATCTTTTTCGCAAATCTGTTGAAATCAAACGGAAGGAATGTGTCATGGAAGTTGCTGCTGCGAAGGCCCTTGGTGCCGGTATTGCCGTTATCGCGCTGTTCGGTGTGGGTCTCGGGATCGGCAATATCTTCTCCGCGCTGATCACCAGCGTGGCGCGTAACCCGGGTGCCCGCGATGCGGTCTTCCCGATCGGCATTCTGGGCTTTGCGCTCACGGAAGCGGTTGCGCTTTTTGCGCTGCTGATCGCCTTCCTGATTCTCTTCGCTTGATGGCTGGCGCCCCGCATCCTTTCGGGGACGGGGCGGGTTGGTTTCGGGGCAGGCTGCTTGCCGCGCCCTGTTCTGACATGTTTTGGGCCGCGAGAGGGTAATCCGATGCGCCGAATACTGCTTGCAATGACGCTAAGCGCCATGCCTGCACTTGCCTGGGCTGCCAGTTCCGCCGGCGGCCCGCCGGTGGAAGGGATGCCGCAGCTTGCCTTTGGCCACCCGGTCCAGGGGCCTTTGCTGATCGGCCAGGTTGTTTGGCAGGTCATCATCTTCTTTGCGCTGTTCATGCTGATGGCTTTCGTTGCCCTGCCAAGGCTTGGCGCGGTGATCGAAAATCGTCGCCAGCGCATTGAAGGCGATCTGGATGCTGCCCGCGCCGCCATGCAATCCGCCGAAGCGGCCATTGCCGCGCAGCGTGAAGCGACGCAGACAGCCCGTGCTGAAGCGCAAGCGGCAGTGAATGCCGCGATGCAAGCCGCCCAGCAGGAAATGGATGCGAAGGCTGAAGCGCTGAATGCCGCTTTAGCCAAGCAGGTGGCCGATGCGGAAGCGCGCATTGATCAGGGCCGCAAGGCGGCCCTTGGGGCGGTTCAGCAGGTGGCGTCTGATACAGTTGGCGCGCTGCTTGCCAAGCTTGGCGCCTCTGCGGATGCCGGCAAGGTTCAGGCAGCGGTGCAGCACCAGGCCAGAGCTAGGGGGATTGCCTGATGGAAACCGGTGGTTCTTTCATGGCCGACCCAAAATTTTGGGTGGCGGTTTCCTTTGTTCTGTTCTTTGTCTTGCTTGGCAGCAAGCTTTGGAAGGCTGGTACGGGCGCGCTCGATTCCCGCGCGGATGGAATAAGCAAGCGGATTGAGGAAGCCAATAAACTTCGCCAGGAAGCTGAAGCCAAACTCAAGGAAGCCGAAGCCGCCCGTGTGGCCGCGGTGAAGGAGGCGGGCGAACTGTTGGAGCGCGCCAAGACCGAGGCAGCGCGCATCGCGGCTACTGCGGCAGCGGAAGCTGAGACCTCGGCGGAACGGCGGAAGCAGCTTGCCTTGCAGCGTATCGCCGCGGCTGAAGCCAGCGCCATTGCTGACGTGCGCAATACCGCCGCTGATATCGCCACCGCCGCTACGCGCGCGGTATTGGCTGAAACCATGGATGCCGCCGCCGATGGCGCCATGATTGATCGCAGCCTTGCGGATTTGCCGCGCGCCTTGCGCGTCGCCTGATTTTGGCGCGCCATAATTCAGGCTCCCTTCCGCCAGGAAACGGGGCCTTTTTCATGGCTGCGTGAAGCCTCTTTCGTTGCCGGCGCAAAGAAAGTAACCTTTCGCCCATTCTACCAATGGGAGATGCTTCATGTTGCGCCGCCTGACCCTTGCCGCCGCTTTGCTGGCCGGTTCCGCCTTGTCTGCCCAGGCCAATAACTTCCGCTGGGCCAATGATGGCGATGTGAATTCCATGGACCCCTATACCCGGCAGGAAACCTTCCTGCTCGCCTTCGGGTCCAATTTCTACGAACCGCTGGTCCGCCGCGATCATGAGGGCAAGGTGGAAGCCGCCCTTGCGGAACGCTGGGAACAGCCGCAGCCGAATGTTTGGCGCTTTCATCTGCGTCGCAATGTGAAATTCTCGGATGGTACGCCCTTCACCGCCGATGATGTTGTCTTCAGCGTGCAACGCGCGCGCGCACCTGGTTCCAATGTGCAAGGTGTGCTCGCTTCCGTGAAGGAAGTGCGCAAGATTGATGATTTTACGGTGGATTTCGAAACCACCGTACCCAATCCGATCCTGCTGCAGGAAATCACCATTTGGGGCATGTTCAGCCGCGCCTGGGCGGAAAAGAACAACGCCACGCGCCCCGCGGATTTGACAACGCGCGTGGAAAATTTTGCCACGCGCAACGCCATGGGCACCGGGCCTTTCATCCTGGTTTTGCGTGAGCCAGACCGCCGTACGGTTGTCGCCCCCAATCCCAATTGGTGGGACAAGCCGGTACATAATCTGACACGCGCCGAATTGAATATCATTTCCAATGACGCGACGCGCGTGGCCGCGCTGCTCTCGGGCGAGATGGATTTTGTCTATACCGTACCGCCGCAGGATGTGGACCGGATTTCACGCGCGCCGGGTGTACGCATCATCCAGGGGCCGGAATTGCGCACCATCTATCTGGGGATGGATCAGATGCGCCCACAGCTGCTGAAATCCGATGTGCAGGGTAAGAACCCCTTCCAGGATGTGCGCGTGCGCCGCGCCATGCAATTGGCGATAGACACCACGGCCATTCAGCGCAGCGTGATGCGCGGCCAATCCCGCCCGACCAATCTGATCTATGGCCCGGGCGTGAATGGCTTCCGTGAAGAAGATGATCAGCGCCCGCGCGTTGATCTGAACGAAGCGCGCCGGCTGCTGACGGAAGCGGGCTATCCGAATGGCTTTGGCGTGACGCTGGATTGCCCGAATGACCGCTACGTGAATGATGAGGCGATCTGCACCGCCGTTGTCGCCATGCTGGCGCGTATCAATATCCGCGTCACGCTAAACGCGCAGACCCGTGCCCGCTTCTTCGCCGAGGTGAATGCGCCGGGCTACAATACCAGCTTCTATCTGCTGGGTTGGACGCCTTCGACATCTGATGCGCATAATGCGCTGTTCAACCTGGCCGCCACCCGCGATGGTGCGCGGGGCATGTTCAACAATGGCGGCTATTCCAGCCCGCGTTTGGATGATTTGATCAGCCGGATCGCGGTGGAAACGAACCAAGCCACACGCCAGGGGCTGATCACGGAAGCGGGCAAGGTCATTCAGAATGATGTCGGCTATATTCCGCTGCACCAGCAGCAGATTGTCTGGGCCGGGCGCCAAGGCTGGAATGTGGTGCAGACGGCGGATAACTACATCCAACTGCGCTTTGTGCGTCAGGGGCAGTAAGGCCTGATGCGAGAAACGCCCGCCCGGTGACTGCCGGGCGGGTTTTTCTTTGACCTGTTGCTTGGCACCGGCTGCAACCACCCCATTGATCGCCCTTGGAAAAGGGAGGATGCTCAGCCCGCGCTAGGGTCAAGAAAAGCGCAGGAGGAACCGTGACCGAAGCGGCAATAGATTGCGACCTGCATCCGGGCCTGCCGAGCATGGCAAGCCTGTTCCCCTATATGGATCAGCATTGGCGGACCAGCCTGAAGGAACGCGGCGTCTCCCAGCTTGAAAGCGCTTCCTGGCCCCCCGCCGCCCCTTCCACCGTGCGCGCGGATTGGCGTGGGCCGAAGGGGGAAGCGCCCTGCACGCTGGCCACGCTGCAAGCGCAAGTGTTGGATCGTTGGGGGGTTGGCACCGGCATCCTGAACCCGCTTTTCCCGGCGCAGCTTCCCTTCAGCCGAGACCTCTCGGCCGCCTTTGCACGCGCCGTGAATGATTGGATCCGCGCCGAGTGGCTGGAGGGTGATCAACGCCTGCGCGCTTCCATCCTGCTGCCCAATGCGATTGAGGAATCAGTCGCCGAAATTGAACGCCTGGCGCCGGACCATCGCTTTGTGCAGGCCATGACGCTTTGCATGGGGGAAATCCCGCTTGGTCGGCGCGAATGGTGGCAGGTGTATGAAGCGCTATCCCGCCACGACATGCCGCTTGCCATCCATGCCGGCAGCAATTGGCGCCACCCCGTCACCTCGGTCGGATGGCCTTCCTATTATCTTGAGGAATACACGGCGAATTCGATGGGGTTTCAAGCATCGCTCGCCTCCCTGATCACGGAAGGCGTGTTTGTAAAATTCCCGAAGCTCAAGGTCGTGCTGCTGGAAAGCGGCGTGTCCTGGCTGCCGTCTTTCCTGTGGCGGCTGGTGAAATCCTGGAAGGGCGTGCGCTTTGAAGTGCCCTGGCTGGATCGCCCGCCATCGGAATATGTGCGCGACCATGTGCGGCTTTCGATCCGCCCGCTGGATGTGCCGGAAGAGGCCGCCACCATGGCGCGGCTGATGGATCATCTGGGATCGGATGAGCTATTGCTTTGGTCTTCCGATTGGCCGCATGCGCATTTCGAGGGGGACGCGACCGTACCCCAAGGGCTTGACCCCGGCTTGCTCAAGAAAATCATGGTGGATAATCCGCTGGCTACTTATGGTAGGTTGCGGGAAGGAGCCCTCGCATGAACATCATCCGCCCCATCGCCGCCCCTGGTCGGCCCGCCGCCGCAACCCTTGGCCTGGTGGATTGCGATATCCATCCGCGCTGCGCGGATTTGGGCGAATATCGCCCCTTCATGACCGATGCCGCGTGGCACCGCCTGACCACCTACGGCATCCATGCGCGGCACGGCTTCCATAAGGGCTATCCCTTCCCGAAAGCCGCGCCACTCGCCAGCCGGCGCGATGCCTGGGGGCCGCAAGGTCAGCCGCCCGCTTCCGATCTTGGCTTTGTGCAAAAGCAATTCCTGGATCATTACGGGCTTGATGTTGGCGTGCTGAACCCCTTGCAGCCTTCCGGCCAGGGCGATGTGAATGATGATCTTTCGGTGGCCCTCGCCCATGCCGTGAATGAATGGCAATTGGCGCATTGGGTGGATCATGATGCGCGGCTGCGCGCTTCCATCGTGGTGCCTTACGAAGATGCAGCGGCATCAGCGGCGGAAATCCGCAAGCGCACCGGCGACGCCCGCTTCTGCCAGGTGCTGCTGATGAGCCGCACTTCGGAACCCTTGGGCCGCAAGCGCTATTGGCCGATTTATGAAGCAGCCGCGGAAGCGGGCCTGCCGATTGGCATTCACGCCTTTGGCTTTTCCGGCAATTCCATGACGAATGGCGGTTGGCCTTCCTTTTATGTTGAGGAAGTGCAGGAACACGCCACCAGCGCGCAGGCGCAAGTCGCATCCTTCGTGGTGGAGGGTGTGTTTGAACGCTACCCCACGCTCAAGATCGTGATGATCGAATGTGGTTTTGGCTGGATGCCATCGCTCGGCTGGCGGCTGGACAATAACTGGAAGCGGCTGCGTGATGAGGTGCCGCATCTGAAGCGCGCGCCAAGCGAATACATGCGTGATCATGTCTATGTTTCGACGCAACCGATTGAAGAGCCGGCGAAGGGTGAGCATTTGTTGGATGCGATGGAATGGATCGGTTGGGATCGTATTCTCTATGCCAGCGACTATCCGCATTGGGATTTTGACGATCCGCGCATTGCGATTCCTTCCTTCATTCCAGCGGAAAAGCGCGCCGCGATTTTCGGTGGCAATGCACGCGGCTTCTATCGGCTGTAATGGCGCGGCATGTAGTGGGGGCGGTGGATGAAATCCCGCCCGGCGGCCGGAAGCTGGTGGAAGCGGATGGCAAGAAGATTGTGGTGTTCAATCTGGGCGGAGAGTTCTTCGCGCTGCTGGATCGCTGCCCGCACCAAGGAAGCGCGCTTTCCGGCGGCATTCTGTGCGGCCTGACGCTGAGTGATGAACCCGGGCGCTATCAATTCTCCCGCGCCGGAGAAATGCTGCGCTGCCCCTGGCATAATTGGGAATTCGATATCCGCACCGGGAAAAGTTGGTTCGACCCGCGCCGGACAAAGGTGCGCGCCTTTCCGGCGCATGTGGAAGCGGGCGCTGCCTTGGTGGAAGGGCCGTATCAGGCGGAGACGTTTCCAGTGAAGGTTGAAGCGGAATATGTGGTGGTGGATGTTTAAGCGTAGGGGGCCGTGATGCCCCTCTTCGGGTCACCCCGAATAACTCGCGATCTCAATCAGATTACCATCGGGGTCGCGGCAATAGCAGGACATGATGGGCCCAAGCGCGCCGGCCTTCGCCACCGGGCCAACTTCCACCGTCACACCACAGGCGCGCAGATATTCTGCTACCTGATCCGACTTCATGGTGACGATGAAGCAAAGATCATCCGTCCCCGGCACGCCGCCCGCCGCACCTGTGAACCATTCTTCCTGCGTAGCACTTACCGGGCGCAGATTGATTTTCTGCCCACCAAAGCGGAGTGAGGTGCGGCGATGCGGGCCGAATTCCTCCCGCTCCATCCCCAAGACGCGCTGATACCAGGAAGCGGAGATTTCCACATCGCGGCAGGTGATGACCAGATGATCCAGACGGTCCACGGCAAAACGCATGGTGCTTAGCCTTTCTTCGGCAAACGCGCCGTCACTTCGATTTCAATGCGCATGATATCGGTCTGCAGCCCGGCATGGATCAGCGTGGAAGCTGGGCGCGCCTTGCCAAAATGCCTGCGAAAGACAGGCCAGCAGGGCTCCCAATCTTCCTTTCTGGGAACAATGGTCAGCACGCGCACCACATCATCCAAACTGCACCCGGCTTCAGCCAGCGCGCGGCTGATATTGGCAAAGCATTGTTCCGCCTGCGCCACCACATCCGGTGCGATGGTCATGGTGGCGTAATCATAGCCCGTGGTGCCGGACACCCAGACATAATCGCCATCCACCACCGCGCGGGAATAGCCGATTTCAGCTTCGAATTTGGAACCGGAGGAGATCAGGCGGCGTTCATTCATGGCGTTATGTCCTTATCACGCAACCATCGGCCCGCCGCATTTTTCCGGGCGGAATTTGCGTTCGGTGGAGGCTGGAAATTTCGCAAGCTTATCCGCGGGCCGGATCGGGCGACGCAGCAATTCCCCGCCGCAATTCGGGCAAAGCCCGCCGGGAAGCTTGGTGCGCGCGCAATCCACGCACCAGGTGCATTCAAAGGAACAGATCAGCGCGTCACGGCTTTCCGGCGGCAGATCGCGCCCGCAGCATTCGCAATTGGGTCTCAGTTCCAGCATCGGTTTTATCCTCTCACGGCGGGGCCACGATGCGCGCAACAATCCGCCGCACAATCGGCAGCACCACCAGCACGGTTGGGAAGGCGATGACCCAGGAAGAAAGCCAGGCAATCGGCCAACGCGTCAGAAACTCGGCCCCCGGCCCGAGCGCGAGCAGCGTCGAGATACCGGAAATCATGATGGTCATGATCCCGGAAAGGATGAAGCCCGTCACCGGTAGCGTGAAGCGCGCCGGTAGGCGGCGGTCGCCTGGTGCGCTCACTCCAGCCCCTCATAGAAATCATTGCCCTTGTCATCCATGACGATGAAGGCTGGGAAATCCTCAACCTCAATCCGCCAAACGGCTTCCATGCCGAGTTCCGGGTATTCCAGTACTTCCACCTTCTTGATGCAGTCCTGCGCCAGACGCGCGGCAGGTCCACCGACGGAACCGAGATAGAAGCCGCCATATTTCTTGCAGGCATTCAAAACAGCCTTGGAACGATTACCCTTGGCCAGCATCACCATGGAACCGCCGGCACTGTGGAAGGCTTCCACATAGCTATCCATCCGCCCCGCGGTGGTGGGGCCGAAGGAACCGGTGGCCATACCCGTCGGTGTTTTCGCAGGCCCCGCATAATAAACCGGGTGGTCCTTCATGTATTGCGGAAGGCCCTGCCCCGCATCAATGCGTTCCTGCAACTTCGCATGCGCAATGTCACGCGCCACCACCATGGTCCCGGTCAGGCTGACGCGGGTTTTCACCGGGTATTTGGACAGAGTCGCGCGAATGTCGCTCATGGGGCGGGACAGATCAATCTTCACCACCTCCCCATTCAGAATGTCGGTGGTCGTCTCCGGCAGATACTTCGCGGGGTCATGTTCCAGATCTTCGACGAATACACCTTCCGGCGTGATCTTCGCCTTGATCTGACGGTCGGCAGAACAGGAAACGCCAATGCCAATCGGCAGGCTCGCGCCATGCCGTGCCAGGCGCACCACGCGCACATCATGGCAGAAATACTTGCCGCCGAATTGCGCACCGATGCCAAGGTTCTGCGTGAGCTTATGCACCTCCGCTTCCAATTCCGTATCGCGAAAGGCATGGCCGGAAAGATCGCCCGAATTCGGCAGCGCATCCAGCCATTTAGTGCTGGCCAGCTTCACGGTTTTCAGTGTTGCCTCCGCGCTGGTGCCGCCGATGACAATCGCCAGGTGATAGGGGGGGCACGCACTGGTGCCGAGGGTTTTGATTTTTTCTTCCAGAAACGCGAGCAGCTTTGGCTTGTTCAGCACGGCGCGCGTCTGCTGGAACAGAAAGGTTTTATTCGCCGAACCGCCACCCTTCAGCACGAACATCAAATGCAGTTCATCGGCGTGGTGGTCGCCGGGCTGCGCCATGATGGAAAACTCGACAGGCAGGTTATTGCCGGTGTTCTTTTCCTCATACATCGTGATCGGCGCCATTTGCGAATAGCGCAGATTGGTTTCCGTATAGGTACGATGCACGCCGAAAGACAGCGCTTCTTCCTCATCGCCTTCCACCCAAACGCGCTGGCCCTTTTTGCCGAACACAATCGCCGTGCCCGTATCCTGGCACATGGGCAAAATACCGCCGGCGGCGATATTGGCGTTCTTCAGCAGATCAAGTGCGACGAAGCGATCATTCGCGCTGGCTTCCGGGTCCTGCAGAATCTTTGCAAGCTGCGCCAGATGCGCCGGGCGCAGCAGATGGGACACATCCTTGCAGGCTTGGAAGGCAAGCGCTTCCAAAGCGCCGGGCTTCACCTTCAGCACGGTCTTGCCATCCACCTGCATGGTGGAGACGCCATCAATCGGCAGCTTGCGCCAGGGGGTGGTATCGGCGCCCAGCGGGAACATGGGGGAATAGCGGAAGTTTTCCGGGCGCGCCGGTGCGGCGGCATCAAGTGGCGGTGTCATTGGCAATCTCTCCAACCATCAACCTATTCGCGGCGTCAGGGCCGCGTTTTTCAGAACATTTACTAACAGCAGCAGCGGCAAACCGCCAATCGCTTTCCTCAATCCCGCCCATCACGCCAGCGATTCTGGGCCATGGTCCAGGCAATACCGAAGGCGCGAAATTCATGCCCGGCGATCCGGCGCAGCTTCTTTTCCACCGGCGCCGCAATATCAGCCAAAGCGGTGCCATTGCTTGCCTTGGCCAATTCGCGCCCGAGCGCCGTTGCCAATGCGACACCTCGGCCATTGCAGCCGGTCCAGCTCAGCACACCCGGCGCCAACTCATAGACATGCGGCATCTTGTCATCGGTGGCCGCGACATAGCCCCACCAGATGTAATCGAATTGCACATCACCAATCTGCGGAAAAACGCGCTTCACCCGTTCCGTGATGCGCGCGCGGATGCGCCCTTCCCAGCCAAAGGGCACAATCAAGCCACCACCTGTCACCAGCCTTCCATTCGCGTCGAAGCGATAGAAGTAAAGATCGCCCTGCGTATCGGATAGCGCATGCCCCTGCGGCAGGATGGATTTGCGGATGTTATCCGAAAGCACCGCTGTACCCATCTGATACGACCGCACCGGCACAATGCTGTGCTTGAGGCCGGGCCAGAAATCCCCGGTATAGGCATGGGTGGCGATGATCACGCGTTCGGCATGCAACACACCGCGCGGCGTTTCCACCGCCCAGCCGCCGGGTTCCTGCCTTATCGCGCGCACCGGGCTTCCCGTATGCACCACGGCGCCGGCACGCATCGCCGCCGCCGCCAGCCCGCGCGCATAACCCAGCGGATTGATCCGCCCGCCGGTCTTATTCTCCCACCCGCCATGCCAGTAATCCGTCCCGGCCAGGGATGCCATTTCCGCGCGATCCACCATCCGCACCGGGGCGCCGCGGCGGCCCCATTGTTCCACGCGGGAAGCCGCCAGTTTCATGCGTGAAGCCCGATGCGCCGGCTGAATCCAGCCATTTTGAACCGCTTCCGCCTGAATGCCGTGCTTGCGGATCAGGTCAAACACCAATGATGCACTGTCGCGGATCAGCCCGACCAATTCCTCGCCCTTGTCGCGCCCGCCATGCTCACGCGCGACACTCGCCACAATGGCATCGGGGTCAAGGCGCGACATATTGGGGATCACCTGACCGTTGTTGCGCCCGGAAGCGCCCCAGCCGATCTCGGCCCCTTCCAGCACGGTCACGGGCACACCAGTTTCGGCCAAATGCAAAGCCGCCGATAGCCCGGTGAAACCAGCGCCCACCACCGCGACCCCGGTGCGCGCTTCGCCCAGCAACGGTTCGGTGGCTGGCGGCGCGGGCGCGGTGGCGGCCCAAAGGCTGGGCGGCATAGGCGTTAAGACGGCATTCATGCGCTTTTCCTTCCGGTGAACAGCACCGCGGCGAGCATCCCGGCAACGGCCAAGCCTGCCCCCAGAATTTGCAGCAGGGAAAGCGGTTCGCGCAACCAAAGCCCTGCCAGCAGCAGCGCCACCACCGGCACCATGACCGAAAGCGTGGCCGCACGCGTCGCCCCCAAAAGCTCCACCGCGCGGGCGAAGAAGAACATCGCCACGCAGCCCAGCACCAGCCCCTGAGCGATCAGGTGGAACAGAACCAGCCCCGCCGGCATCGCAAAAACTTCCGCCGCGCGCAGCGGCAGCCAGAAGGGCAGGATGGCCAGGCCAGAGACAATGGTGATGGCCGCCGTCGCAGGGATCGCCGGCACCTGCCAGCGGCGCAGCAGCAGCGTGAAGACCGCCCAGGTGGCGCCGGATGCCATCAGCAGCAAATCGCCGCGCCAGGCGCCGGGGTAATCCCCCATCACGCCATCCCAGCCAATCATCAACACCCCCATCACCATGACGCCAAGCGCCATGGCGCGCCCTCGTGTCGGCCATTCGCGCAGCAAAGGAATGGCAAGCAAGGCCCCCACAATGGGCGAGGTCATGGGCGCAATCGTGCCGCCATGCGATGCCGGCGCATAGACCAGCGCCACCAGGAACAGCAGCAGATTTGGCGCGCCGCCGAACAGCGCCAACAGCAGGATACGCCGCAGCCCTAAGCGCAGCAACGTCGCACGCGCGGCCCAGGCAAAGGGCAGCAGCACCATCATGCCAACACCGTAGCGAAACGCCGCCAGGTCAAAGCTACCGAAGCGTCCATCGGCCAGCACGGGTCGCGCAATCACCGCATGGCCGCCCCAGATCAGGGCGGAGGCAAAGCCAAAGGCCAGCCCCAAGATGAGTTTCGGGTTCATCGCCCCCCTTTGCACCCTGGCGCCTTCTTAAGCCATGAAGAATTCTTCACGAGCGCGGTAAAATCGATCAAAGAAGTTGGTGGAGCCATTGGTTCACGTCACAATCGACCAGAACCGCTGGACCGCGCGGTTAGGAGGCTGGGTTCCACTCAACCATCTCGCAGTTTTCGAAATGCAAACCGGTGAGGCGATGGAAAAACGTCCCATGTCCGACGACCGCCAGGCGCCCATGCTGGGCGCCCACCCAGGTACGGAATTCTTCTACACGGCGTAGAAAAACATCCTCCGGCTCGACGTGTACTCCCCGCATATCTGGTTCGCCCTGATGCCACCATGGGTCACGCAGATGCTGGAATGACAGCATCGGAAACGCGGTAGCCAGCACGTCAGGCGAGCGCCCGACATCACAGCTATTCCCCAATCGCTCTCGATGACGGCAAGTGACGGTGATGGGTATTTCAGAACCCCCGAAAAGCCCCAGCGTAGTCTCTATGGCCCGCGTGAGCGGCGAGCAGATCACCTGGTCTGGTGGCGGGAGCATTGCCAATCTTTGTCGGGCGAGATCAACTTGCTGCCAGCCATAGCGCGAGAGCGGCGCATCGAAATGCATTGGGTCCAGGTTGGTCTGGTCGAAGATGGCGTTAAAGGTGGATTGTCCATGGCGGATGAGGAGGATTTGGGCGCTCATGGCTGTAGAGCTGGGGGGCCAGAGCCCTTTTGTCACCGCGCGCACTTCGGCTATCGCGAATGGGCCGTCCGAATGCTGACGCGGGACATGCGGTCTTACTGGCCGCCGGGTATCGGCAGGAAAGCATCCGCGCTTCCCTCAATGCGCCGCCAGGGTTACAGCAGGTGCAACCGCATGAAAGGCTTTCGCATGTTCTACGAACCCCATCTGGGCCACGGCCTGCCGCATGACCCCTTCAAGGCCATTATCGCGCCGCGCCCGATTGGCTGGATTTCCAGCCTGGATCAGCAAGGCCGGCCCAATTTGGCGCCCTACAGCTTCTTCAACGCGGTGCATTCCAGCCCGCCCATGCTGGCCTTCACCAGCGAAAGCATGAAGCACAGCGCCGCCAATGCCATCGCCACTGGGGAATTCGTCTTCAACCTCTGCACCCGGCCGCTATTCGATGCGATGAATATTTCATCTGACGCGCTTGGCGAAGGTATCAGCGAATTCGAAGCCGCCGGGCTTGCCACCGCGCCCTGCCGCGTGGTGAAGGCGCCGCGCGTGGCCGCCGCACCCGCCGCTTTGGAATGCAAGGTGACGTATTCCATGCAGTTGCAAGATATGAATGGCGCGCCGCTGAAAGGCTGGATCATCATCGGCCAGGTCGTCGGCGTTCATATAGATGAGGCCTATATCACCAATGGACGTTTTGATACGGCGAAGGCGCAACCCTTGGCGCGCTGCGGCTACCGCGATTACGCAGCGGTGACGGAAATGTTCGAAGCGCTGCGCCCGACGGATGGCGGTGGTTACGCGCCGGGGCAGAAGGACAAGTAACGCCCCTCAGAAATGGCTCCAGCCGCCTTGCGGTAGCGTGATGGCGGCACCTGAGCCATCGCGCACCACAACACCTTCGCCTGCGATGAAGCGGCCAAGGCGCGCCACCGGGACGCCGGACGCGGCGCTTGCGGCGCGCACCGCATCCGCATCTTCCGGTGCGGCGGCAAACAGCAATTCGTAATCATCGCCGCCGGTCAGGATGAGCGGCAGCAGTGCCGCATCGCCTTCAAGCGCGGCGCGCGCCGCGGCGGAAAGCGGCACAGCATCGGCCATGATCTCCGCCCCACAACCTGCGGCACGGCAGAGATGCCCCAAATCCTGCACCAACCCATCCGAGACATCCATCGCCGCCCGCGCCACACCGCGCAACGCCTGCCCCAGCGCCAAGCGAGGCTCCGGCAAGTGATAGCGCCGTGCCAAATGGCCTTCAGCATCCGCCGCCAACTTGCCCTGCAATACGCGCAACCCCAGCGCGCCATCGCCAATGCTGCCGGAGACCCAGACATCATCGCCAATCCGCGCACCACGCCGATGCAAAGCCAGCCCCGGCGGCACAACGCCAATAATCGTCAGCGAAAAACAAGCGGGGCCAGGGGTTGCCACCGTATCGCCGCCCAAAACCGCAACACCAAAACGCTGCTGATCTTCCGACAAGCCCGCGACGAAATCCGCAATCCAGGAATCCGCCGTGCCGCGCGTAAATGCCGTGGTCATCAAATAACCAAGCGGCGCGGCACCCATCGCGGCAAGGTCGGATAGATTCACCCGCAGCAATTTGCGCGCGATCATGCCGGGCGGATCATCGGGCAGGAAATGCACGCCTTCCACCAGCGCATCCGCGGCCAGCACCAATTGCTGCCCGGCGGGCGGTGTCAGCAGCGCGGCATCATCACCCAAATCCAGCGCACCATCACCCGCGAGTGGGCGGAAATGCCGCGCGATCAGGGCAAATTCACGGGGCAGGCCCATGGCGCGCTTCAGGCGCCCGGCGCGAAATCCGCCGGGCGCAGCCGATGCGCCAGCGTATCCAACATGCCATTGGCGTAGCGCGTTGCTTCCTCATCCAGAAAGCCCGCCGCGATATCCAGATATTCGTTGATCACCACCCGCGCCGGCGGTTCATGCGCCTGCATCAATTCGCCGGTCGCAGCGCGCAGCAGGGCGCGTAACACGGGGTCCAGCCGGTCCAGAGTCCATCCCTTTTGCAGGCAATCCATGATCGCGGCATCGGCCACTTCAGCGTGATCGGCCACCTGCTTCAGTATCGCCTGAAACAGCGGAATATGCGCTTCCGGCACGCCGCCTTCTTCAAATTCAATCGGGCCGGCAGGCGCGCCGATACGATGGCGGATGAATTGATCCGCGACGGTCTCTACACTCTCACCCGTATGCTCACTTTGGAACAGCGCCTGCACCGCAGCAACGCGGGCGCCGGTACGTGGGCGCGCAGGCGCGCGCCTTTCGGCTGTCATGCCAGCCCCCAGCTCCGCGCCACGGCGATTTGCGCGACCAGCGCATGCGCGGCTTCAATGCCTTTGTTCATGCGATCAGGGCGTGAACGCGCTTCCGCCTGCGCCAGAGAGTCCACCGTCAGCAAGCCAAAGCCAATCGGCGCACCGCTTTCCACAGCGATATCCATCACACCCTTGCAGATGGCATCACAGATGAAGGTGTAGTGATCCGTCTCACCCTTCACCACACAGCCCAGCAGCAAATAACCATCCCAGCGCCGCCGGGCCTTCATCGCCATCCGCAGCGCGGCGGGCAATTCAAAACCGCCCGCGACATCAACGGTTTCAACCTCGGCCTTCAAATCCTGAAACACCGCCATGGCACCAAGGCGCATGCCTTCGACAACATTGCGGTAATAGGGCGCCTGGATCACCAGAATGCGCGGTGCGTCGCCGGCAAGATGCGCGCGGCCGCGTGTGGGGGAATTAATCGTGCTCATGGTATTTTCTCCGAAGGAAGGGGGCGGGTTTCCAGCACTTGCAGGCCATAGCCTTCAAGCCCAATCAGCGGGCGTGGATTATTCGAAAGCCGAATGATCCGCTTCACGCCAAGATCTTCCAGGATCTGCGCGCCAATGCCGTAATCGCGGATTTCCGGCGCAATCGCATTCGTGGCGCCGCGCTTCAGGCGAATGGAAAGCGCATCTGGCCGAGGGTCGCGCAATAGCACCACCACGCCGCGCCCGGCCGCATCAATCATGCGCATCGCCGCATGCAAATCGCCAAGCCCGCGGCCAGAGATAACCTCACGGAACAGAGATGCCGCATGCATGCGCACCAGCACCGGCGCATCGGTGCTGACATCACCCTTCACCAGCGCCAGATGCTCCCCTGGTGCTGCCGTGCTTTCATAGACAATGGCGCGCCAAGTGCCGCCGATAGCCTGCTCAACCTCGCCTTCCTGCACACGGCGCACCAGCTTTTCCGTGCGGCGGCGGTGCGCGATCAAATCCGCAATCGTGCCAAGCTTCAGGCCATGATGCTGCGCGAAGGCCACCAGATCCGGCATGCGCGCCATGGTGCCGTCATCATTCATGATCTCACAAATGACGCCGGAGGGATTGAGCCCCGCAAGACGCGCGAAATCCACCGCCGCTTCCGTATGCCCCGTACGCACCAGTGTGCCCCCTTCCCGCGCCACCAGCGGAAAGACATGGCCGGGGGTGACGATATGTTCCCGACCCAATTCAGGATTGATCGCAACCGCGACAGTGCGCGCACGATCCGCCGCTGAAATCCCCGTGGTCACGCCATCACGCGCTTCAATGGAAACGGTGAAGGCGGTTTCATGCCGCGTGCCATTGGATTGCGCCATCAGCGGCAGGCCCAATTGATCCACCCGCGCACGCGTCATGGAAAGGCAGATCAGGCCGCGCGCATAACGCGCCATGAAATTGATCGCATCCGGCGTCGCGAATTGCGCGGGGATCACAAGATCACCCTCATTCTCGCGGTCTTCATCATCCACCAGGATGAACATGCGCCCGCGCCGCGCTTCTTCCAGCAATTCCTCGGTGGGCGAGATGAAGTCGGCGAAGGAAGTACGGACGGCGGTATTGCTTGAATGGGAAGTCATACCCTGAACTCCATCATGCGGGCGACGTAACGGGCCAGCGTGTCTATTTCGATATTGACGCGATCACCGGGCTGCAACGTGCCAAAGCCCGTCATCGCGGCGGTATGGGGGATGATGTTGACGCCGAATGTCGCGCCGTCAACCTCATTCACCGTCAATGAAACACCATCAAGCGCGACCGATCCCTTGGGCGCGATGAAAGGCGCCAAAGCCTCCGGTGCGCGGAAGCGCCAGCGGACGGAGGCATTTTCGGGCGTCGCGGAAATCACCTCCGCCACGCCATCCACATGGCCCGAGACCAAATGCCCGCCCAATTCATCGCCCAGTTTCAGCGCCCGTTCCAGATTGACCTTGGCGCCTTTTTTCCAGGTGCCCAAAGTGGTTTTGGCGACCGTCTCGGCCGAGGCATCCACGCTGAAGGAATCCGCTGACAACTGCACCACCGTCAGGCAGACGCCCGAACAGCAAATGGAAGCGCCCAGGACAGCCGGCGTTGGTTGCAGCAGAAAATCGGGGGTCACGCCCATCACGAGCCGCAGATCGTGGCCACCGCCAATCGGCTGCACCTCTCTGACCGTGCCAAGCGCTGTGACAATGCCGGTGAACATGGCGCTAATCCCCAATGCGTTCGAATTCAGAGAGCATATCATCGCCAATCGCCCTCAGGGCAGTGCGATGAAAACGAGGCATGGCGCTGAGCGCGGCAAGACGCAAGCCCTCAGTCGCCGGATGCCCATCGCCACCGATCACGGCGGGGGCATGGAACCAAGCCAGCCGGTCCACCAACCCCTGCCGGAGCAGCGCCGCCGCAAGCCCCGCGCCGCCTTCGGCCAGCACGCGCGTCACGCCGCGCCGGCCCAGGGTGCGCAGCAGGGAAGGCAGATCAAGCCCGCCGCCAGCATGGGCGGGGGCGGTGATGATGTCCGCCCCGGCGGCAATGAAGGGCGCCTGCGCCGCCGGCGGATGGCCAGGCGCGGTAATCACCAGCACCGGCGCCACCCTGGCACTTTGCACCAACCGGGCGCTGGGTGGCGTGCGCAGCCTGGTATCCGCCACCACGCGCAACATGGGCACGCGTTCCATGCCTGGAAGCCGGCAAGTCAGGTCCGGGTCATCGGCGAGCACGGTGCCGGAACCCACCAAAATCGCATCATGCCGCGCGCGCAGCGCATGCACTTCGCGCCGCGCGGCTTCGCCGGTGATCCAGCGGCTTTCACCGGAAGCGGTGGCGATGCGGCCATCCAGCGTGGAGGCAAGCTTCAGCGTCACCACCGGCATGCCGGCCTGAATGCGGCGGAAAAACCCGGCATTGAGCGCGCGGGCTTCGGCTTCCAAAAGCCCTTCTTCCACGGCAATCCCGGCACCGCGCAGCATGGCCAGGCCGCGGCCATTCACGCGCGGATCAGGATCACGCATCGCCATCACCACACGGGCAACGCCGGCTTCCGCCAAAGCCTCACAACAGGGTGGCGTGCGACCGTGATGGGAACAGGGCTCCAGCGTCACATAAGCCGTGGCGCCGCGCGCCGCATCGCCGGCGCGGCGCAGCGCCTCAGTCTCCGCATGGGGGCGCCCGCCGGGCTGGGTCCAGCCGCGGCCTATCACGCGCCCATCCTTCACCAGCACGCAGCCTACGGCGGGGTTCGGCCAGGCATTGCCCAGGCCCCGCCGCGCCAGGGCGAGTGCCGCGCGCATGTGAAGCAGATCATCATTCATCGCAGCATCATGAGGGCAAGCGCCGAATGGGCGCTAGAGCATGCCCGTTTCGCAATGGCTCATCAGACATGCTCTAGACCCTTGTTTGGTCGCATTTTCCGAGTCGCCAAGTGAGTGCACTTGGCTTGAAAATGCTCTATTCCTTCCGCCCCAATTCGCCCAAAAAGGACTGGAAATCCTTCGCCTCGCCAAAATTGCGATAGACGCTGGCGAAGCGCACATAGGCCACTTGATCCAATTCCTTCAGCGTTTCCATCACAATCTCCCCGATCTTGTTGGAGGGGATGTCGCTTTCGCCTTCGGTTTCCAGGCGCCGCTGGATGGAATTGACTAGTTTTTCGATGCGGTCTTCATCCACCGGGCGTTTGCGGAGTGCCACGCGAATGGACCGCGCAAGCTTTTCCCGTTCAAACGGCACGCGCCGGCCATCGGTTTTGATGATGGTAATCTCGCGCAGTTGCACCCGTTCAAACGTCGTGAAGCGCGCGCCGCATTCTGTGCAGGCGCGGCGGCGGCGAATGGCCGCGCTATCTTCCGCCGGGCGGCTATCCTTCACCTGCGTATCGTCAAATCCGCAGAAGGGGCACTTCATGCCGGATAGATCGGGAAGCGATGGCAGAGCTCCATCACCCGCACCTTCACCGAAGCTTCCACCGCGCCATTGCCGGCTTCATCATTGGCCCGCGCCGCGCCATCCAGCACTTCGCCGATCAGCTTGCCGATTTGGCGGAATTCCGCCTCCCCAAAGCCGCGCGTGGTGCCGGCGGGCGTGCCAAGGCGCACACCGGATGTCACCATCGGCTTTTCGGGGTCGAAGGGAATGGCGTTCTTGTTGCAGGTCAGATGCGCGCGATTAAGCGCCGCTTCCGCGACCTTACCGGTGAGTTTCTTGGGCCGCAGATCAACCAGCAACAAATGATTATCCGTGCCGCCCGTCACCAGATCCAAACCCTGCGCTTGCAATTCCCCCGCCAGCGCCTTGGCATTGGCGACGATCTGGCGCGAATAGGTGCGGAATTCCGGGCGCAGCGCTTCCCCGAACGCCACCGCCTTGGCCGCGATCACATGCATCAGTGGCCCGCCTTGCAGGCCCGGGAAAACAGCGCTGTTGAATTTCTTCGCCAGCGCTTCGTCATCCGTCAGAATCATCCCACCGCGCGGCCCACGCAAAGTTTTGTGCGTGGTGGTTGTTGCCACATGCGCATGCGGGAAGGGCGAAGGATGCGCACCGCCGGCAACCAGGCCTGCGAAATGCGCCATATCCACCAGAAAATAGGCGCCGACTTCATCGGCAATGGCGCGGAAGGCCGCGAAATCCCAAATGCGGGCATAGGCGCTGCCGCCGGCGATGATCAGCTTTGGCTTCGCTTCACGCGCAATGCGCGCCACTTCCGCCATATCAATCTGCTGGTCTTCGCGGCGCACCGTATAGGGCACCGGCTTGAACCATTTGCCGGAAAGATTTGCGGGTGACCCATGCGTCAAATGCCCACCGGCCGCCAGATCAAGCCCCATGATGCAATCGCCTGGCTGCAGCAGCGCCAGGAAAACCGCCTGATTGGCCTGCGCGCCCGAATGCGGCTGCACATTGGCGAAGCCGCACCCAAACAGCTTGCAGGCGCGCTCAATCGCAAGCCTTTCGGCGATATCCACCGCCTCGCAGCCGCCATAATAGCGCCGGCCCGGATAGCCCTCGGCGTATTTATTCGTCATCACCGACCCCTGCGCTTCCATCACAGCGCGGGAGACGATGTTTTCTGAGGCGATCAGCTCAATCCCATCCTGTTCGCGTTCCAATTCCTGCGCCACGGCGGCGGCAATTTCAGGATCGGATGCGGCGAGGCTCGCGGTGAAAAAGCCGGCAGGGGGCGGGGCGGCGCCGAGGCCTTCCGGCGCACGGACCAGGGCAGGGAGGGGAGTTTTCATGACGTTGTTTTTGCGCCCGCCGCGCCCTGCTTGGCAAGCGCTGGATCAAGTTTTTGTACCCGCCCTACATGCCGCCCGCCTTCAAAGGGTGAGGCCAGAAAAGCCCGGATGGCATCCAGCGCAACCTCGATCCCCGTCGTGCGGGCGCCGAGGCAGGCGATATTGGCGTTGTTATGGGCGCGGGTGAGCCGCGCTTCGGTCGCGTTATGCAGCACGGCAGCGCGGATGCCGGGGTGGCGATTGGCGGCGATTGCCATGCCAATCCCAGTGCCGCAGACCAGAATGCCGAAGGCTTCGGTGCCTGCCACCTTGGCTGAGACCGCATGGGCGAAATCCGGGTAATCCACCGATTCAGGGCCATGGGTGCCGAGATCATCGAAACTCAGCCCCTCGGCTGCCAGGGCGGCGATCAGCGCCTGTTTGAGCGGCAGGCCGGCATGGTCGGACGCGATGGGGATGTGCATGGGCGGGGGCTCCGTTGGCCGGGAGATGTCGCTTTAACGGAAAACCTGCCGATTCGCAGCCTAGGATTCAGCCGAAAACTTGGCCCCAAGCATGGCGCAGCGCCTGATCCACTTCCGCCATGCTGACCGAAATGCCGAGCGCATGCAGGCTGGTCACGCCATGTTCCGCAATGCCGCAGGGCACAATGCCGCCGAAATGGCCGAGATCGGGCGCCACATTCAACGCTACGCCATGCCAGGACACCCAGCGCGTCACACGCACCCCAATGGCGCCGATCTTCGCCTCCTGACCTGTCGCCTTGTCCGCGACCCAAATGCCAACCCGGCCTTCGCGCCTTTCGCCCTGCACGCCGAAATGGGCCAGCGTCAGGATCAGCCATTCTTCGAGCCCGGCCACAAAGGCGCGCACATCGCGCGCCGGGATGCCGCCATGGGGGCGGTGCAGATCGAGCATAACATACCCCGTGCGCTGCCCCGGCCCGTGATAGGTCCATTGCCCGCCCCGCCCGGCCTCAAACACGGGAAAGCGGGCATCGTGCAAATCCTCAGCGCGGGCCGAGGTGCCGGCGGTGTAGCTCGGCGGGTGTTCCACCAGCCACACGGCCTCCCCCGCCAGGCCCGCGCGAATGGCCGCCGCGCGCGCTTCCATGCGTGCCAGCGTCTCGGCATAGGGGGTGAGGCCCGGCAGGGTTTCCCATTCAAGGGCGGGCGTTGATGGCAGCGCGTTCATCGGCTATAGCGCCCGCCTTCTACCTGGTTTGCGGCCATGGCGGAATGGTAGACGCGCCAGCTTGAGGTGCTGGTGGGGGAAACCCCGTGGAAGTTCGAATCTTCTTGGCCGCACCATATTTCACTCTTTCGGGTGTTGCCGGGTAAGGGTGCCCTCATGGATGATGATTTCCGCAGAGCCGCGCTGGATTACCACCGGCTACCCCGCCCCGGGAAGCTTTCCATCACGCCGACCAAGCGGATGGAAACCCAGCGCGACCTTGGCCTGGCCTATTCCCCCGGTGTCGCCGCCGCGTGTGAGGCGATAGCCGCCGACCCGCGCGCTGCTTTTGACTATACCGCGCGCGGCAATCTGGTGGCGGTAATTACCAATGGCACTGCGGTGCTGGGCCTTGGCGCCATCGGTGCGCTGGCGTCGAAGCCCGTGATGGAAGGCAAGGCGGTTCTGTTTCAGAAATTCGCCGGCATTGATTCGATTGACATCGAAATTGACGAACGCGACCCCGACAAGCTGATCGAGGTGATTGCCGCGCTGGAACCCTCCTTCGGTGCGATCAATCTGGAAGACATCAAGGCGCCTGAATGCTTTGAGGTTGAACGGCGGCTGCGTGAACGCATGCGCATTCCGGTCTTTCATGATGACCAGCACGGCACGGCGATTATTGTGGCGGCTGCGGTGCGGAATGCGCTTCTGCTGCAAGGCAAGCGGCTTGAAGATGTGCGCCTGGTCAATACCGGCGGGGGTGCGGCGGCGCTTGCTTGCCTTGATCTGCTGGTCGCCATGGGCCTGAAGCGCGAAAACGTGACCATCTGCGATATTGGCGGCGTGGTGCATAGGGGGCGCGATGATCTTGATCCCTACAAGGCCAAATGGGCGATCGAGACGAATGCGCGCAGTTTGCAGGATGCGCTGCCCGGCGCTGATATCTTCCTTGGTCTTTCCGCGCCGCGTGTGCTGAAGCCGGAATGGCTGAAGCTGCTGGCACCCAACCCCTTGGTCTTGGCGCTGGCCAATCCCGAGCCGGAAATCCTGCCCGAAGCGGTGCGCGCCGCGCGCCCGGATGCGATTGTGGCGACGGGGCGCACGGATTATCCGAACCAGGTCAATAATGTTCTGTGCTTTCCCTTCATCTTCCGGGGCGCCTTGGATGTCGGCGCCACGACCATCAATGAGGAAATGAAGGTCGCCGCCGTCGATGCCATCGCCGCTTTAGCGCGCGTTGAAGCTTCCGAAGTTGTGGCGGCGGCTTATGGCGGTCAGGCACCGATTTTCGGGCCGGATTACATCATCCCGAAACCCTTTGATCCGCGCTTGATTCTGGAAGTGGCGCCGGCGGTGGCGCGGGCTGCCATGGCAAGCGGTGTTGCCACACGCCCGATTGAGGATTTCAGCGCCTATCGCCGCCGGCTGGAACGCAATGTGTTTCGTTCCGGCAACCTCATGCGCCCGGTGTTCGAAGCCGCGCGCAAGCGCCCGCGCCGCATCGCCTATGCGGAAGGTGAGGATGAGCGCACGCTCCGCGCCGTACAATCCGTGTTGGATGAAGGCATTGCCGAACCTTATCTGATTGGCCGCGCCGATGTGATCACCGCGCGCTGTGAGGCGTTGGGCTTGCGCATGTCGGTCGGCGATAGCGTGAAAGTGCTTGATCCCTCACGCGATACGGAAATCTTCGGCCCGCTGGTGGATCTGTATCGCAGCAAGGTGTCGCGCCGTGGTGTACCGCCGGATGCTGCCGCGCGCCATGTGGCCACACGCCCTGCGGTTGCGGCTTCACTATTGCTGGAAGCGGGGCTGGTGGATGCCGCGCTGTGCGGCGGCACGCAGGATTGGATGGATCAGTGGCATCACGTGCTGGATATCATCGGCAAGCGCGATGATGTCGGGCGCGTTTATGCGGTATCCGGCCTGATTACCCGCAATGGCGAACATATGTTTGTGGTGGACACACACCTGTGCGTGGAACCCTCTGCCGCGCAGATTGCGGAAATGACGCTACTGGCCGCCGAACAGGTGCGCGGCTTTGGCTTGCAGCCGAAAGTGGCGTTGCTGTCGCATTCTTCCTTTGGCGCATCCCATGCGCCATCAGCCCGGCGCATGCGTGAAGCTCTGGCGCTGATCCAGGCGCGTGATCCGGCCTTGGAAGTGGATGGCGAAATGCACGCCGATGCCGCGCTGGTGCCGGCCATTCGCGACCGCGCCGTGCCGGATGGCAAGCTGACTGGCGCGGCGAATTTACTGGTGATGCCCGGCATTGATGCCGCGAATATCGCCTTCAACCTGGCCAAGGCCGCGACCGATGGGCTGCAATTGGGGCCGCTGCTGCTGGGGATGAAAAAGCCCGTGCATGTGCTGGTGCCAAGTGTCACCGCACGCGGCATCTTGAACCTGACCGCGTTGGCGGTGGCCGAGGCGAATAAGGTAGGGTGACAGCATTCCAGGCCAGGTAAAAACACGGATGAAAACCAGGCTGCGCTTTGCGGATGATAAGGCAGTGGCGGTAATGGAAACCCGCCGCCCGCCGCTGGCTGCGGCATGATCCCCGAAAGCCTTGCAAGTATCGCCGATACCGCCGGCAGCCTGGCGCTCGCGCTGCTGCTTGGTGCGGTGATCGGTGCAGAACGCCAGTATCGGGAGCGTATAGCCTCGCTCCGCACTAATGTTCTGGTCGCGCTTGGTGCGGCGGCCTTTGTGGATTTGGGCATCCAGATGGCCGGCGGCGATGGCGCGATGCGGGTGCTGGCGAATGTCGTCACTGGGGTTGGCTTCCTCGGCGCTGGGCTGATCCTGAGGGAAGGCGGGACGATCCGCGGGCTCAACACCGCGGCGACCGTTTGGTGCTCGGCGGCTGTGGGCGCGGCGGCAGGGGCTAACCTACCGGTACAGGCGATCGCGATCGCGGCCTTCGTGCTTGTCTGCAACACTGCGCTGCGACCGCTCGGCATACTGATTGACCGCCTGCCGATCCGCGATCAAGCGGCTGAGGCGCGCTACCAGGTGGCCATCACCGTGCCCGAGCCAGCAGTGGTGGAAGCGCGGGAGGCGCTGAGCCAGGCGCTCTCGGCGGGCGGCTTCCCGGTGGCGGGGTGGGAACAGCATGCGCTCAAGGATGGGCAGGTAGCGATATTGGCGACCTTGGTCAGCAGCTCCGCTCGGCCGGAGGAGCTGGACGCGGTGGTGGCGCGGTTGCGCCGGGTGACGGTGGCGACAGACGCAGCCTGGCTGCGGAGCCCTCTTGTCTGACCGGCGCGGCTGAGCAGCAGCCAATTGGCAAGCATTGAAAATGCTTGGGCATTGGGCTGCCGCCCGCGGTAACGCTTGTGGCCTTTAACCGGCCCGCCCCACCCCCACATCCCCCCAATGAGCAAACCCCCCGCCCCGCGCGCCCCGTCTGCCGCCGTGGCCGCCTTTCTGGAACAGGCGGCCCGCGTGCCGGCGTTGCGGCCTGCGCCCAACACCATCGCGCGGCTGATTTTTGCCATTGACGCCACCGCATCGCGGGAGCGTACCTGGGACCAAGCAGCGGGCCTCACCGCCGAAATGCTGCAAGCGGCGCAGGGTATTGGCGGGCTTGCGCTATCGCTTGCCTATTATCGTGGCTTTGGCGAATTTCGCGCGACACCCTTCTTGCAGGATGCGCAGGATTTGGCGCGGCGCTTATCTGGCGTTTCCTGCCTGGGTGGCAAAACCCAAATCCAGGCAGTGCTGGATCATGCGCTGGCGGAAACGAAACAAGGCCGCATCCGCGCGCTGATTTTCATCGGCGATGCGATGGAAGAAAATGCCGATGCGCTATGCCACACGGCAGGGGAGCTTGGCCTGCGCGGCACACAGGCCTTCATCTTCCACGAAGGCGCTGATCCGGTGGCGGGGGCGGTGTTTCGGCAAATCGCGCGGCTGACCGGGGGCGCCTATCTGCCCTTTGATTCGGCGGCGATTGGCCAATTGCGCGATCTACTGCGCGCCATTGCGGTTTATGCGGCGGGCGGGCAGGGCGCTTTGGCGCGGCTGCCCGGCGCGGCGGCGCGGCAAGTGGCGGGGCTATTGCCCAAACCCAAGGCCGGCGCATGACCTGGCTTGCGCTTGGCGCCATTGCGCTGTTTCTGCTTTTCCTGCTGCTGCGCGCTTTCGCCAATGCGCCGGTTGCACGCGTCAGGCAATTCGGCGCGGTGATGCTGGCTTCCATTGGCGCTGTGCTGTTGCTGCTTGGGCTTTTCACGGCGCGCGGGCAGCAGGCGATTTTCGCGCTGGCCTTCTTTCTGCCGCTGCTGCTGCAATGGGCGCAGCGCTGGCGCACCAATAAGCGCTTTGGCGGGCCAGCACCGCAAACCGGCGCGGCGAATAGCGTTGAAACCGCCTTCCTGAACATGACGCTTGACCATGATAGCGGGCGCATGACGGGCAGTGTGAAGGCTGGGCAATTCGCCGGGCGCGATCTGGCAGCGCTGAACCTGCCGGAGCTTCTATTGCTGCTGGAAGAATGCCAAATCGCGGATATTGATTCCGTGGCGCTGCTGGAAGCCTGGCTGGATCGCGCCCATCCTGATTGGCGCAGTGAGCCCGCCGCCGAACCGCGCAGCGCTGCGATAACACGGGAAGAAGCGCTTGATATCCTTGGTTTGAAGGAAGGCGCGGATGAGGATGCGATCCGCGCTGCGCATCGGCGCCTGATGAAAACGGCGCATCCCGATCAGGGTGGCAGCGCGTGGTTGGCGGCGCGCATCAATGCGGCGCGGGATTTGTTGCTGGGCTGATTCAGCGCCGTGCTTCGCGCCGTGCAATCCAGGTTGTGGCCAGGAAAATGACCAGCGCGCCGGCATAGGTTGTCAGCGCCGGTTCCTCGCTGAAGATCAACCACCCCATCAGGCTGGCCCAGATCAGATCGAGAAACTTCACCGGCTGGATCGCTGACATATCGGCAATGCGGAAGGCTTCCGTCAGAAACCAATGACCAAGACTGCCGAGAATCCCTGTCAGCACAAACCAGCCCCATTGCTCGGTGGTAGGCCAGGCCCAGACCGCGAGTGCAAAGGGCAGCGTAAACAGCGCCACCATGATGGATTGCCAAGCCACAATCACCTCTGGCTTGTCATGGCGCGTCAGCGCCTTGGTGATCAGGAAGGATGCGGCGAATAAGGGCGTGCTTGCCAGCATCACCAGATTCCAATAGCCGCCATCGCCCCGTAGGCCTGGGGCAACCACAATCAGCACGCCGATAAAGCCGATGCCGGCGGCAATCCAGCGCGCGCGAATCATCGGCTCACCCAAGAACAACACTGCCCCCGCCATGATGAATATCGGCCCGGTAAAGCCCATGGCGGTCATATCGGCCATCGCCACATTCGGTAAGGCAATGAACCAAAGCATGAGGCCTAGCGTATGCACCAAACCGCGCCAAATCTGCCCGCGCAGATTATGCGGCATCCAGGCCATCAAGCCGCTCCGCAGCATGAAGGGCAGCATCACCACAAGCCCCATCAGGTAGCGCAGGAATTGCACCTGGAAGGGGTCAAGTTCATGCGTAAGCTGCCGCATGATGGTATTCAGCAGCGTGAACAACAGGCCTGATACAGCAATGAACCCCATGCCGCGCAGCACCGCCTTTCGAGGTGCCGCAGAAGCCTGGTTCATTGCTGATCTGTCAAAAAACGCAGCAGCGTGGCGTTGAATTCGTGGGCGGCTTCATAGGCTACCCAATGTCCGGCACCGGGAATGGCATGCGCGCGCGCTCCGGGGCGCAGCCCATGCACCAGATCAAGCCGCCATTGCACATTGGGCCGCACAATCGCATCCCATTCGCCGTAAATGGCATTGAGCTGCCCGCGCCCGCGCAGCAGCGCCTGTTTCAGGGAATCCGTACTGGCAAAGCCACGGCTTTTGAAGCGCGCACCGCGTGTGGAGGCTTCCTGAATGGCCAGCGCCACATCATCAATCTTGCTGGCATCAGCGAACATCAATTCAGCCAGATTATGCCGATGCGAAGCGATTCGTTCATCACCGGCCAGCGCGCGCACCTTCACCAATTGCGTCGGGCTCCGCTGAAAGCCAAGCGCGCCAGCGCCGATGATGGTCAGGCTTGTCACGCGGTCCTGATCAAGCGCGGCCAGATGCCCGGAACAAAGCGCACCAAAGGAAAACCCCGCCAGATCATAGAAGCTGCCGGCAGGTAGGATGCGATCCAGCCCGCGTGCAAGAATCTCCGCCACCCCTTCGGGCGTTGAGACAGCTTCCGGCATGGCGCTATCGCCAAGCCCGGGCAGGTCTGGCGTGATCACCATGCGCCCTGCGCCAAGCGGACCGATATTGCGCGCCCAGTGCCGCCAGGAACCGGAACCGCCATGCAGCAGGACCAGCGGCGCGCCTTCGCCCCAAACGCGCCAGACCATGCTACCGGACCCACACGGCGTTTCCGCCAGGCGCGCTGAAGCCGCCAGCGGCGAGAGCGCCGGGTGAAGTTCCGCGCTGCCATCCCCGGCGCGCCAGATGATCTTGCTCATGCGTGCGTTCGAAACCGTTCCGGCTGGAAGCTTAGGGCCGGGCGCTGTGCTGTCCAACCCCACCCGCCCTTTCAGAGCGGCTTTTGTGCCTTTTCGAGCAAGCGGCCAAGGAAGCCAGGCTTCTTTGGTTCAGCAGGCGGCTTGGTGGCCTCAGCCACGGCCTTGGCTTCGGCGGCGGCGCGCTTTTCCTTCTGCGTCAGCCATTTTTCCAGGCTCATGCCTGCCTTGGCGGCGCGTTTGGCTTCATAGGCGCGTTGCGCTTCGGTCAATTTCTGGTCGGCCATGATCAGTACCTCTTTACCGGCGCCTGAATGGCGCGCCGCGCGGCTTCCGGCAAGGGGCAAGAAGTGGCAGAAGCAGGTTCATGGACGCGAAAGTAAAGGCCGGCATTTGGGTTTCCATGGCGATCCGGCTGTCCGATATGGCCGGGCGCGCCGCCGCCGTGCTGCGCAAGGGGGACCCCGATAGCGGCGGCATCCTATGCGTGCTCCGCGGGCGGGGGGGCGTGCAGGTGCTGTCCCAAATCCGTGACGCCGAGGGCCGGCCCGCCTGGCTGCGCGCGACAGGCCCGGGCGCGGTGGATCAGGAAACCGCGGATGCCTATGTCGCGCGGCAGGTGCAGCGTGATCCCGACCTTTGGGTGGTGGAATTCGACTCGCCAGATTTACAGCCGCCGTTTGAGGCGCGGGTAGTTTAGCGCCTGATCCGCGAGGCTCAAGGCCGGAGCGGTGAATCAGCCGCTCAAACATACGCTGCCTGATCCGCGGAGGCTCAAGGCCGGAGCGGTGAATCAGCCGCTCAAACAAACTCCGCCTGATCCGTTCAGGCGGATCAGGCGACGCGCTGACGCGAAGCGATAAGCATCAGCCCTTTTGCGCGGACTGGAAGGCTTCGAAGAAGGCAGTTGGCTTGACGATACGGTTCTGCATCTGCACCAGCGCGCCCGTCTCAGCGACCTTCTTGAGATAGGCCGCCCAGGCGGGATCAGCCGCCATGGCGGCGCGGCGGCGTTCACGATCCGCCTGGTCTTCATAGGCCCACATATGGACAATGGTATTGAGCTCACCCTCGATGGTCGTGAACCAGCCATAGCAGCGGCCCAGGTGCTTTTTCTGGATGTCCCAGCCTTCCTTTTCATAAAGCGCGACAAAGTCCGCGACCTTATTCGGCAGGCAGGTATAGATGCGGAGGTCAATGATCATGGCGGGGTTCCTATCCGTGTTGGAAGCCAAAGCTTAAGCGCAGCAGGCTGCGGGGCGCCACTCCTCGCGCCACAACGAAGTCCTCTTTCACCACGTCCAGTCCATCTTCGCCTGCGAGGCGCATGACGGTCGGTCGGGCCGCCATGTCTGTCCCGACCATCGAGATCGTGGCGGGTTACGTAGGGAAGAATGGTCCTTTCCTTCAGCCAAGACGCGATGGGCTCAGCCGTCTGTGCCGCGCTGCTGGGCCAATTCCATAGCGAATACGCCGTTTCCAACGCTCCAGTCCGAATAATCATTTTCGTGCATGAAAATGAAAACATCCTTGGGAGACACTGCTGCATTCGCCGCCAGGTTCCGGGTAATCGCAGCGTATAGGGAGCGTTTCATTGCATCGCTTCTCCCTCGGCGCATGGTGATCTCCACGACGATCAGTTCCTCCGAACGAGCAATGCCGTTGAAGCTACGGTCAAAAAAGAACTCGCCATCCCGATACTCGGTCACGAGGTTGAACAGTTCATCCTTGGGCATCCCGATGCCTTCGACAAGGGCGTCATGAATACCTTGGACAATATTCTGCTTGCGAGCCGGTTCAGTTCCGTGGGGCAAAGCGGTTCTAATAAATGGCATGGTTCGACCTCCTGTTTTTCACTGACGCTGTTTATCACAATGATAATGCTGAACATATTGACATATTGGGCATTTTATTGTGACTTCTGATCACATGAAGAATCGTAAGAGCATACCAATCGCGGCGCTACGCGCCTTTGAAGCTGCTGCCCGCCATGGCCAGCTTACCGCAGCTGCCGAGGAACTCGCCGTGACGCACGGCGCGGTCAGTCGCCATGTCAGCCATCTTGAGGCCTTGATCGGCACGCAGCTTTTCGAGGGTGCTCGAAATCGCCCAAGACTTACGGCGGAAGGCCGCGTGTTTGGCTACGCGCTGACCGCCGCGTTTGACCAGATCGAAGAGGCGCTCCGCATCGTAACGAAGGGTGACGACAGCATTCTGGACGTGGCATGCCTAAGCACTTTTGCCATGCGCTGGCTTATTCCGCGCCTTCACAACTTTGCTACCAAATATCCGCGCTATGACGTGCGTCTCGCAACAGATGATCGCCCCCCGCGCACCCAGGTCGATGTTCAGATATTGGTTTTGTCGCCAGACGATCCGATCCCGGATAGCGACTCCGTCTTATTTCAGGAGCAGTTGGGACTGATCGTTGCGCCGTCGCTTTCGAACGCAGATCTGAATCGCCTTCGAGCCGATGCTACCAATTTACCTCGACTGGAAACGCGAACACGCCCTCGCGTCTGGCACGAGTGGTCGCGCCTCACGAGCCAGGATGGGCAGGGCATGGCCCCCGCTATCAGAGTTTTTGACCACTATCACCTCACCATCGAGGCTGCGTTGAGTGGTCTCGGTGCCGCAATAGTACCATGGCATCTGGTTGCGGGAGACGTAGCATCCGGTCGTTTGATCGCGCCTCACGGATTTCTCCACAGCAACTATCTTTATGCCGTAAAGGTAACGCGGCCTGGTCGTCGTAAGACAGAGCAATTCGTCAAGTGGTTGAAAGAAGAGATCGCTGCGTTTCGGCCCTATCGGTAAACCTTGTTCGTGAGTTCATATAGATAGAATGGAAGGAACCATCGATATGGCAATTGACAAATCGTTGTCCTGTGGCATGGACTTCCACGAGTGGGTTGTGAATTGACCAGACGGCGACATCGTGAAAGTCGAGCGCGTCGCGGTTTCTGGTCTCCAGCGTTTCAACCGAGGGCATGTGCCGCTTTTCTTGCTTCTGGCGAGGGGTTCTGCAACGATGCCCACCATGGACCAACACGCCATCACCACCATCGCCGCGCTCGAAGCCCTGTATGATCAGGTGCTGGAAACCGCCGCGAATAAATCCACCGATAGGCTTGATGCGCCGACGCGCGCCTTCATTGCCGCCTGCCCCTTCGTGCTGCTGGGCACGCAGGGTTCGCGGGGGAACCACATCACGCCGCGCGGCGATGCGCCTGGCTTTGTCCAGGCGCTGGATGACCACCACGTCATGCTGCCTGATCGTAAGGGCAATAACCGGCTTGATGGGCTGCGCGATATTCTGGAAGACAACCGGGTATCGCTGCTGTTCCTGATCCCCGGCGTGAATGAAACGCTGCGGCTGCATGGCACCGCCACAATTTCAACCGATCCGGAATTGCGTGCGCGCTGCCTGGCGCAGGGCAAGGAACCGGCCACGGTGCTGATCATCAAAATCAGCGAAATCTTCATGCAATGCCCGAAAGCGCTGATGCGATCAGCCTTATGGGGCGGCCGCCCGCGCCCGGCTGAGGCACCGAGCATGGGGCAGATGATTTCCGCCCATAAGAAGGGCGCGGTGGATGCGGTGGCCTATGACCTGGCGGCACCGGCGCGGATGAAGGCCAATCTTTACTGAGGCAAAGCGAAAACGCCGCGCCGTCAACGATCCGTCGGGCGCAATTGAATGGTATCCTTTGTTTCACGAGCATCTTCACCCGTTCAGATGGTGCCATCTGAACGCGACCTGCTAGAGCGTGTTGCGTTCACATGGGTTCACGCAACCCGCTCTACATCGTTGTTTTTCGAGCATCTTCACACGTTCAGATGATTCCATCTGAACGCATATTGCTTTTCTCATGCCTATTTCGGCAGGCGCAAATCCGCCGCTGTCGCCGCTTCCACGCGGTTTCTGCCCAGCGCTTTCGCACGATACATTGCCACATCCGCGGCTGCGATCAGCGCTTCGGCTTCCGTCATATTGCCGGCCAAGGCACTGCCGATACTCACCGTGACCGGCAGCTTGGCCTGGCCAAGATCAATCGGCCGGTCACCAATAGCAACGCGGAGCCTTTCGGCAATAACAGCGGTCTCCTCAGCACCGGCGCCGGACATCACCACCAGGAATTCCTCTCCGCCATAGCGCGCGACAATATCGGAAGCGCGCACATGCTCACGCAGCCGCGCCGCCACTTCGCGCAAGGCAGCATCGCCCGCCGCATGGCCATAATAATCATTGAGCGGCTTGAAGCGATCCACATCAATCATCAGCACACCACACGCGGTGCCGGCGCGCAGCAGGGATTCCAGATGGCGAAAGACATAACGGCGATTGCGCAGGCCCGTCAGCCCATCGGTCACCGCCAATTCAAGTGAGCGATCAAATTCCGCCCGCAGCCTGAGCTGATAACGCCGGCGGCGCACCTGATTGCGCACGCGCGCGCGCAACTCCTCCTCATTGATCGGGCGCAGCACGTGATCGGATGCGCCCAATTCAAAGGCGCGCAGCACCAGATCACGTTGTTCATCATCCGCAATCAGCATCAGCGGCAAATCGCGCGTCTCGGCTTCTGCGCGCAAGCGTGACGCAAGGCGCAGCGGATCACCTTCCGGCATGGGGAGAGAGGTCAACACAAGATCGTAATGCGCCTTCGGGTCCTGCAACCTGGCCCAAACCGTCTTCTCATCCCGGAATTGCTCAAGCGCCATGCCATCGGCGGCCAGCGCGCCGGAAAGTGCCGCAGCCTCAGCCACATTATCCGAAAGCAGCAGCACCTTGGCACCCTCAAATTCCTCGGGCGGCGCGCTTGGCGGTTCAAAGCCCAGATCGCGCACGGTCTCCGCGCGAAGGCGCCAGGCATCCAGCACCTGCTTCACCCGCAACAGCGCGCGCAGCCGCGCGAAAAGCGTTGCCTGATCCACCGGCTTGACCAGGAAATCATCCGCCCCGGCATCAAGGCCGCGCACCCGTTCACTTTGGTCATTGAGTGACGTCACCATCACCACGGGGATATGCGCCGTGGCCGGCTGGGCCTTCAGGCGCCGGCAGGCCTCAAACCCATCCATCACAGGCATCAGCACATCCAAAAGGATGATATCCGGTGACCAGCGCTGCGCGAGCGTAATGGCCTCCGCCGCCGAGGCTGCGCCCAGAACCTCAAAATACTCATCCTGCAGCCGGGCTTCGAGCAGCTTGCGGTTGGGCAGGCTGTCATCCACCACCAGAACGCGCGCAGTCATGTCGCCGCTGCTCCGGCGAAAAGGAGCCCGGTAAACGGAACCGCCGATGGGCCTTGGGCGTAGCGGTGGCGCAAGGGGGTGGGGATAATGCGTCCCATGCGGGAAATATGTCCCGAAATAAGGCGGAAGGATAGAGCGCTGAAAGGGTTCTGCCCGCCCGCCTCACGCGCTGGCCAATACGGCTTCCCGCCCATCCCGATGGCGCAAATGTGCAATCAGCCTAGCGCTTGGGCTTTGGCGGAGCTTCACGGCCTCCTCCAGACCCCGGGCGGCGATGGCTTGGCGTAGCGCGTCCATATCCGGGTGCTGCGCCTCAAACCCGGTCATGCGCCAACCGGAATCGGGGATTTGCGCCGCCGCCCTTGCGCCATCCCATTGGATCAAGGGCGGGATCAGATTGCCCATATCCTGGCGCTGTGGCGGGAAGGCCATGCGCCAGGAAAGCGCGCCGCGGCGCATGGCGCGCACCTCCCCGCCATGGGACGCGCCAAGCCGTCCAACAACAGCTTCAATCGCCGGCGTCGCGGCGACATAGGCGATCAGCTGCGGTTCGGCCTCCAGCGCCAGTTTCAGCGCCGGGTCATCCAGATCAAAGGGGCGGGGATGGGCAGGGGTGCCCTGGGCGGGATCCGGGGCGATGATTTCAATATACTGTTCCGACCCAAGGCCGAGCAGCATGTTATGTGTGCCAACACCAGGATGCGCCCCGCCGGGAACCGGGCGCGTGCCCAAATGCCGTTCCAGCCAGGCTGCGCCAGCTTCCAGCGTCGCGGCGCCAATCACAAGATGATCAATCTCAGCCATCATGCCCCCAAAGCCGCGCCTGGTTGTGTTGCGCCGCTGATATGTTTGCGCCGCACTTCAAGCGCGGCCCGTGCATCATGCCAAGGGCTGGGGCGCGCATATTGAGGAAGATCAAGAAAACGCCATCATCATGGATAGGTGGCGGGGCCATCCGATTGACCGAACCGTATCTTTCGGGCGTTTTGCTGTTCTCCGAGAAAGGGGGGAGTAGCACCATGACCCCAGCCGGGCCGAAAATCGCCGAGACCTTCATCCATTCAAGCGTGAAGCTGCGCGAAGCGCAGATTGGCGCGCGCTGCGAGATTCTGGAACGATCCTCGGTGGCATATTCGACGCTTGGCGATGCTTCCTATCTTGGCCATGACTGCCAGGTGGCGGATGCGGATATTGGCAAGTTTTGCGCCATTGCGGCTTGTGTGCGCATCGGCCCGCCCAATCACCCGATGGGCCGCCCGGCGCAGCATCGCTTCACCTATGTGCCGGAATACTATGATGGGACAAGGCAGCGCGACGCTGCGTTTTTTGCCGAACGCCGCGCTGCACTGGTAAAGATTGGCAATGATGTCTGGATTGGCCATGGCGTCACGGTATTGGCCGGTGTGACGGTGGGTGATGGCGCCGTGCTGGCAGCGGGTGCGGTCGTGGCGCGCGATGTGGCGCCTTACACCATTGTGGGCGGCGTGCCGGCGCGCATGATCAAGGAACGCTTCCCGCGCGATATCGCCGCAGGGCTGCAAGCGATTGCCTGGTGGGATTGGCCCTTTGAGGTCATCATGGCCAGGCTTGAAGATTTCCAGCAGGAAGATGTCGCCGCGTTTTGCGACAAGTGGAAGCCCTGACGGATCAGGCTTTCTGGATCATGCCCCCACCATCATTCCCGCCAGGGATGCTGGTTCCACAGCGCCTGATAGCGTGTGCGCAGCCCAATCAGCTCCGCCCGATAGGCATCGGGTGCCAGGAAGCGCAAAGGCAGGAATTGCTGATCGGCAAGCTTCTGGAATTCCGGATTATCCACCGTCTTTTTCACGGATTCAGCCAAGCGCGTGATGATCTCAGCAGGCATGCCTGCGGGGGCTGCCATGCCGCGCATGGACCCTTCCACCACGTCAAAGCCCAATTCGCGCAAGGTCGGGATGGTGGGCGCACGATCCCAGCGGGTTTCGCCCATTTGCGCCAGTGGATGCAGTGTGCCCTGGCGCCAATCATTCAGCCCTTCGGCGACATTCATCACCGCGAGTGGAATGGTACGCGAAAACACATTCTGCTTCACCAGTGATGATCCGGCGAAGGGAATATGCAGGAATTTCGTACCGGAAGCGCGTTCCAACGCGAGCATTGCAAGATGATCATCCGAACCAATGCCCGTGGTGCCGTACCCGATTGTGCCCGGATTGGCCCGCGCCGCCGCCAGCAGATCAGCAAGCGTTTTGTAGGGGCTGTCAGGCAGCACCCACATGCCGCCCGGATCATCCACAATATTGCCGATCAGCGAAAAATCATCGAGCGAAAAGCGCGCGCGCCTTTCGATTGGGATTGTAACGATGGTCGGCGTATTGATGAAGCCGATGGTATAGCCATCGGGCCTGGCGCGCGCCAATTCGGTGAAGCCGATTTCGCCACCGGCGCCAGGGCGGTTCAGCACGACTACAGACTGGCCGAGATCCGCTTCCATGAAGCGCGCAATGGTGCGCGCGGCGACATCCGTACCGCCACCAGCAGCGAAGGCAACGATCATGGTGATCTGCCTATCCGGCCGCCAGCCGCCTTGCGCGCGGGCAATGGCGGGGGTGGCAAGGGCGCTGGCGATCAGCGTGCGTCGTGAAAGCTTCATGGTGAACTCCCGGTTATTGATACGATCCTAGCACAAAAGCTGCCCATGAAAAAGGCCGCCCGGAATGACCCGCGCGGCCTTTTTTCGAAACATGGCTTCAAGCCTTAATCAGCCGCCAGCGCCATGCGATTGCGGTTCAGAATGCCCATCACGTGATCTTCCGCCGCATCCACAACCTTTTCGGTCTGTTCCGGCGTGAAGACATGGCCGGCGCCGGCCATGATGCGATAGTCAATGCTGACACCCTTTTGCGTATTCAGCTTTTCCACGAGCTTCTTCACGGAAATTTCCGGCACCAATTCATCATCGGCGCCATGCAGGATCAGCCCGCCGCATGGGCAGGGGGCCAGGAAGCCAAAATCATAATGCGAAGCAGGCGCGCTGATGGAAACAAAGCCGCCCATTTCCGGCCGGCGCATCAGCACCTGCATGCCGACATAAGCGCCGAAGGAATAGCCCAGCACCCATTGCGAAGACGCGTTGGGATTGACCGTTTGCAGGAAATCCAGCCCCGCGCAGGCATCAGAAATTTCGCCAATGCCGCCATCATAACGGCCCTGGCTGCGCCCGACGCCACGCATATTGAAGCGCAACACCGAAAAGCCCAGCGCCTGCATGCGCTGATACAGCGCATGAATGACGCGGTTATTCATGGTGCCGCCATGAAGCGGGTGCGGGTGCAACAACAGCGCCGTGGGGGCGTTCGGGCGCTTGGAATGGTGATAGCGTCCTTCAAGCCGGCCATCAGGCCCGGCGAACATCACTTCTGGCATGGTCTTCTCTATCCATTCCATTTTTGGCCGGCACGGGGTTCAAAATCCATCGCCCATGGGGGATGGGCGATGCAGAACCCAGCGGCACCGGCGCCGCATTTCTGGGAAACCAAAACCCACGACCAGGATACGCCCTCATCACTCACTTACCGAACGCGGAAATCTTGACCGCCAAGATCGGCAAACCTAGCTATCATCGCCACGGGAGCGCCGCGGTATCCTATCGCCGAGACGCAGCCAAAGCCGCCACCCCGATGCCTCAGAGGGGTTTCCCGTCCCTCCAAGGAACGTGTAATATAATGGTCATGACTGGAAATTCCTAATGTTTTCATGCTGGGAGTCGCGTTTTTTTTTGCCCCCCCTCGCGGGTGTCAGACTGGATTGACAAATGAGGCTCTCAACCCGTGGTCGCTATGCCGTCATGGCGCTCGCTGAAATGGCGCGGCGGGAGGCAGCGCAATTCGAGCCCTTGGAGGCCAAACCCGCCTCCATCGCCGATATCGCTGCCGCGCAGCATCTCTCGGCGGCCTATCTGGAACAGCTTTTTGGTCGGCTGCGCCGCGCGGGACTGGTGGAATCGGCGCGCGGGCCAGGGGGGGGCTATCGGCTGCTGCCGGCGCCGGACCGCATCACCATCGCCGCCATCATAGATGCGGTGGAAGAACCGATCTCGGCCACCAGGTGCGAGGAAGGCAACCCCGGCTGCCTGGCGGGACAGCGCTGTGACACCCATGATCTTTGGGCGGAGTTGGGCGGGCAAATCCGGCTTTTCCTGGCGGGCGTGACGCTAGCGGATGTGCTGGCCGGCCAGGTTTTGGGCCGCGCCGCCGCCCCCCTGCCCCCCGGCTGACCCCCCATGCCTCGCCTATACCTGGACGCCAACGCGACCGAGCCCATGCGCCCGGAAGCCATCGCCGCCATGGCCGAGGTGATGGCTTTGCCGGGCAACCCATCCTCGGTCCATGCCGAAGGCCGCGCGGCGCGGCGGGTGTTGGAAGAAGCGCGGGAGGCGATTGCGGCGCGCTTCGGGGCGCGCGGGCGGGATTTGGTGTTCACCTCGGGCGGGACAGAGGCGAATGCCTTGGCCATAAGGGGCCTTTCTGCCGGGCGGCGCGTGCTGGTGGGGGCGACGGAACACCCCGCCGTGCTGGCGGCGGCGGGATCAGAGGCCGAGATGCTCCCCGTGCTTTCCGATGGCACCTTGAACCTGGCAGGGTTGGAAGCGGCGCTGAAGGCCGCTGGCCCCGCGCTGGTTGCCGTAATGGCGGCCAATAATGAAACCGGCGTGCTGCATCCCGTTGAAGCCATTGCAGAACTTTGCCAGCAGCACGGCGCTTTGCTGCATCTGGATGCGGTGCAAATGCCGGGGCGCTTGCCATTCTCGCTTGGTCCTGCCGATTCGCTGGCGCTTTCCGCGCATAAGCTTGGCGGCCCCAAGGGCGTTGGGGCGCTGTTGCTCCGCCCCGGCTTGGACCCCGCGCCGCTTTTGACCGGCGGCGGGCAGGAATCCGGAAGGCGCGGCGGGACAGAAGCCCTGCCGGCCATTGCCGGTTTCGCCGCGGCCCTTTCCTGCCCGATGCCGGAAGGCCTGGCAACGCTTCGCGATGCGATTGACGAAGGGGTGAAGGCGCTGGCGCCCGAGGTGATCATCGCGAGCAGTGGCGCGCCCCGCCTGCCCAATACCACCAGCCTGATCCTGCCAGGTGTTGCGGCGGAGACCCAGGTGATTGCGCTTGATCTGTCAGGGGTTGCGGTTTCCGCTGGCGCTGCCTGTTCCTCCGGCAAGGTGCGGCAATCCCATGTGCTAGCGGCGATGGGGTTTGGCGCGGAGGCAGCCTGCGCGATCCGTGTTTCGCTGCCTTGGAATGCCGGGGCGAATACGCCAACGTTGTTTTTGGAGGCATGGGAGCGCATGCGATCCAGATTGCGCGCGCGCTGAAGGCGCGCGGCGGCATTCAAGCCGGACGATGTTTCTTCCAAATACTGGCGGCACAGCAGCAAGACATGCTACTGAACCCTCAAGATGGAGGAACAGGATGCAGCTGCAACACCAACCTTCTCGCCGCACAATATTGGCGCTGGCCCTGGCCGGGGTAGTGCTGGTGCCGCGCCCAGGCCTCGCGAACCTGCCGGATAAGGTGCAGGCCGCCATTGATAAGCTCCGCGCAGGGCGTGCTGCGCAGGAAGGCCGTATGACGCTACGCCTGCCGGCGATTGCAGAAAATGGCAATGCCGTGCCGCTGAATGTCATGGTGGAAAGCCCCATGACCGCGGCTGATCATGTGAAGGCGATCCATGTTTTCGCCACCGGCAATCCAACGCCGGAGGTTGCAGTTTTTCACCTGACGCCCGCGATGGGCCGCGCCACGGTGGATACGCGCATTCGCCTGGGGCAAACGCAGGATGTGGTGGCCTTCGCGGAAATGGCTGATGGCAGATTGTTCATGGCGCGCGCCGAGGTGAAGGTCACCATCGGCGGCTGCGGCGGCTAAAGCGGAAGGAAAGCGCATCATGTCCTCAGCCATTGGCCAGCCCCGGCTGCGTCTTCCCGCCCAGGTCCGGGCCGGCGATGTCATCGAAATCCGCACCCTGATCACCCATGTCATGGAAACCGGCCAGCGCCGCACGCCGGAAGGCCAGGAGATTCCACGCGATATCATCCGTCGCTTCGAAGCACGCTTTGACGGGGAATTGGTTTTCGCCATGGATTTGGCGCCGGCCATCGCTGCCAACCCCTATATCGCCTTCCCCTTCCGGGCGGAGCGTGCAGGACGTTTCGAAATGACCTGGACGAATGATGCCGGGGAAACACGCAGCGCAAACGCCGAATTGAAGCTTGGGTGAAAGGCGCCGCAGCCATGCGGGCGGTTTTGCCTTTTAGCGGCGGCGCATGATTACACGGCGCGATTTGCTCGTGGCTGCCGCGGCGCTGGCGCCGGTGATCCGCGCGCATGCTGAAGCGCCGACCCAGACGGAATTGTTGCGCTTTGCGCCGCTTGGCCAAGTCACGCTGATCCACATCACGGATTTGCACGGCCAGTTGATGCCGATGTTTTTTCGGGAAGCCTCGGCCAAGATCGGCGTGGGTGAGGCACGCGGGCGCGTGCCGCATATCACTGGTGAGGCTTTCCTCACTGAATTCGGCCTCACGCGCGGGACGGCGCAGGCCCATGCGTTGACCGATCTTGATTTTGCTGACCTCGCCAGGCGCTTCGGCCCCATGGGTGGGGCAGATCGCATGGCAACCATCATCAAGGCGATCCGTGCGGAACGCCCCGGGCGCTGCCTGTTGCTGGATGGCGGCGATACCTGGCAAGGCGCCTGGACCAATTTGCAGACCAAGGCCGCCGATATGGTGGCGGTGCAAAAGGCTTTGGGCGTTGAAGCCATGGTCGGCCATTGGGAATTCACCTATGGCGCGGATCGTGTGACGGAATTGGCCAAAGGGCTCGGCTTTCCCTTCCTTGCCGGCAATATCCAGGACCGTGAATGGAATGAGGATGTCTTCCCGACGCATGCCATGTTCGACCGCGGCGGGGTCAAGGTTGCGGTGATTGGCCAGGCCTTTCCCTATACGCCGATCGCCAACCCATCCTGGATGTTTCCGGATTGGGAATTCGGCATCAAGGAAGAAAAAATCGCTGCCCGCGTGCAGGCTGCGCGTGAAGAGGGCGCTGGCCTGGTTGTGCTGCTATCCCATAACGGGTTTGAGGTGGACCGGAAGCTCGCCGCACGCGTGCCGGGGATTGATGTGATCCTGACCGGCCATACGCATGATGCGCTGCCGCGGCCCGTGCAAATTGGGCGCACGCTGCTGATTGCAACGGGTGCTTCAGGCAAATTCATCAGCCGGCTTGATCTTGAGGTAAAGGGTGGGCGCGTGGCGGATTACCGCCACGCCCTGATCCCGATCTTCAGCAACAGCATCGCGCCCGATGCCGATATGGCCGCCTTGGTGCGCGGCCTGCGCGAACCCCATGCGGCGGATTTGGCGCGGGTGGTTGGCCGCACGGAAAGCCTGCTGTGGCGGCGCGGCAATACCGCCGGCACCTGGGATGATGTGATCTGCGATGCGCTCCTGGAACAGCGCGATGCCGAGATTGCGCTTTCGCCTGGCTTTCGCTGGGGCACTACGCTGCTGCCCGATACGGATATCACCGCCGAGGATGTCTGGGCGCAGACCGCCATCACCTATCCGGCGGCCTATCGCAGCGTGATGAAGGGGGCGGCGATCAAGGCCTTGCTTGAGGATATTGCCGATAACCTATTCCACCCCGATCCCTTCTATCAGCAGGGCGGGGATATGGTGCGCAGCGCAGGCATTACCTTCACCCTGGATGTCGCGGCAGGCGCCGGACAGCGCATTTCGAATCTGCGCCTGAAGCGAAGCGGGCAGCCGATTGAAGCGTCGCGTGACTACGTGGTGGCTGGCTGGGCCAGCATCAATCAGGCGGCGGAAGGCCCACCGATCTGGGATTTGGTGTTTCGCCATTTGGCCAAGGGGCCGCTGAAGGTAACACCGCGCCAGGACATTGAATTGCGCGGGCTGTGAGGCGCGCCATTTCCGGCGCATCGCTTTTTCGGAATTTCAAGGCAGCGGGGGCGATATGCCATTCCGGCATTACCGGAACGGCATATCGCAACAGCACGTCAATTGGCGCCCGTGGCGCGGCGCAGATAGGCGATCAGATCATTCATTTGCTGTTCATTGCGCAGCCCGGCAAAGGCCATGGACCCGGCTGGCACCACCGCCTTCGGGTTGGTGATATAGGCGCGGAGGTTGGCTTCATTCCAGGTGAGCCCTTCTTCCGCTTTGGCTCGCATGGGGGCGGAGTAGCGGAAGCCTTCCACAGCGCCCGCGCGACGATCAAAAACGCCATAAAGATTGGGGCCGACACCATTGCGCCCGCCTTGATCCACCGTATGGCAGGCGCGGCATTGGTTAAAGACGCGCTGCCCAGCCTCAGCATCCGCCGCCGAGGCAAAGCTGGGGGCCATCAGCAAGGGTGCGGCCAGCATGGCGATACGAAACTTCATTTTCAATTCTCCCGGCAAAGGATTCGGGCCGACCGGATTGCTGCGGGTTTTTGTGTTGACCGCTCAAAACCCGGTGGCTAGGCTCGCCTTATCATCAATGAAGAGCGCGCATGCAAGCGGCTTTTTTGGGGGACGCAAAACCATGAAGATCAGGTTCGCGCTGTGCTTGTTACTTTTCTCGGGCGGGCCGGCTTTCGCGCAGGCGACAGATGTGCCGCTGCTGATTGGCGGCTGCCAGGGCTGCCATGGTGTAACTGGCCAAGGTGGACATGGCATTCCTTCCATCAAGGGCGCCCATAGCCGGGATGAATTTGTCGCCCTGATGCGCTCCTTCAGCGCAAATGAAAAACCCGCCACAGTGATGGGGCGCATCAGCCGCGGCTATACCGCTGAACAAATCTCGATTCTGGCGGCGCATTACGCGCGCCCGCAATAAGCCGGAGGAAACAGATCATGGCCCTTTCCCGCCGCGCCTTCCTTGCCGCCGCCGCGCTTCCCGTAACCCTGTCAGCGCCACGCCTTGCCCGTGCCCAAGCCGGGGCGGGCCGCGTTGTCATCATTGGTGGGGGCTTTGGTGGCGCTTCCGCCGCGCGTTTCGCACGCGACAATTTCCCCACCCTTGACATTACGCTGATTGAACGAAGCCGGACCTTTACCACCTGCCCCTATGGCAATCTGGTTCTGGCCGGGCGGCGGGAGATGAACAGCATCACCTTCGGCTATGAAAAGCTTGCCGCGCGCGGTGTGCGTGTGGTCCATCAAAGCGTGGTCGCGGTGGATGCGGGCGCGAAGCAGGTCCGGCTCGCGGATGGGGCGCAGGTGCCTTATGACCGGTTGATCATGTCGCCTGGCATTGATCTGCGCTGGGGTGCCATTGAAGGCTATGACGAAGCCGCCAGTGAGCGTATGCCGCATGGCTGGGTGCCATCCTTGCAACCTATTTCCCTGCTGCGCCGCCAACTTGAAGCCATGCCGGATGGCGGTAATTTCATTATGGTTATCCCGGATAATCCCTTCCGCTGCCCGCCCGGTCCTTATGAACGGATCAGCATGGTCGCGGAATACCTGAAGCGTGCCAAGCCGCGCAGCAAGCTGATTGCGCTTGATGCGAAGAATGGGTTTTCCAAGCAGCCACTGTTTCAGGACGCATGGGCAGAGCTTTACCCCGGCATCATCGAATGGCGCGGCGCTTCAAATGATGGCCGCGTGACGCGGGTGAATGCCGCCGCCATGGAAGTGGAAACAGAATTTGGCGAAAAATTAAAGGGCGCCGTGATCAATGTCATCCCGCCGCAAATGGCGGCAAAGATCGCGCGTGATGCCGGGCTTGCCAATCAATCCGGCTGGTGCCCCGTAAGGCCCGCCACCCTGGAAAGCACACAGGTGGAAGGCATTCATGTGCTGGGCGATGCGACCATTGCGGCACCGATGCCGAAATCGGGCTTTATTGCGTCATCCCATGCCAAGCATGCGGTGGCCTGCATCGCGGCTTCGCTGGCAGGACGCGCACCACCAGCCGCGACCTTCTTCAATACCTGCTACAGCCATGTCGGGCCTGATTACGGCATTTCCATTGTCGGCGTCTTCCGCCCAGGCGCGACTGGTTTTGCTGAGGTTGAAGGCTCCGGCGGGGTCAGCCCGCGCAATGCGGCGCTGACGCCGGAACGGCGCAAGGAACATCGCCAGCTTGAAGCGCTTTATGCCGATGGCTGGTATGACAGCATCACGGATGAGATGTTCGGATAACACATCGTTCAGGATGAAGCCCTGATCATCCAGGCGATGATCGGGAGGTTTCAGGCAGTGCGGCGCTATCCTTGAGGGAGGTCATCATGAGTCTTGAAAAAGACCCGAAATCTTCTTCTCGGCGCGGTTTGCTGCGGGCTGCCGGTGTTGCAAGCTTGGCGAATGCCGGCGGTATCGCGCAAGCGGCCGGCAATGCGGAAAACCAACCGCCAAACCTGCCCGAATGGTCACGCAGCCTTGGCCCCGGCGTGATTGAGGAAACCTATGGCACACGCAGCCGGCATGAAACCGCGGTGCGCCGGTATGTGCCGTGGTTGACGCCGGATCGGGTTTCCTCGGTCTCCTTCACGCCGCTTGCCGATATGCATGGCATCATCACCCCATCCGGGCTACATTTCGAACGCCATCATGGTGGCGTGCCGGATGTGGACCCGGTGGATTATCGGCTGATGATCCATGGCATGGTGGAACGCCCACTGGTCTTCACGCTTGAGGATTTGAAGCGCCTGCCATCCGTTTCCCGCATTTATTTCATCGAATGCCCGGCCAATGGCGGCATGGAATGGCGCGGCGCGCAAATGTCTGGCGTGCAATTCACCCATGGCATGCTTTCCTGTTCGGAATGGACTGGCGTGCCGCTCAAGGTGCTGCTTGCGCAAACCGGGCTGCGTGCGGGCGCTTCCTGGTTATTGGCCGAAGCATCGGACGCGGCGCATTTGGCGCGGTCCATTCCGCTTTCCAAAGCGCTTGATGATGCCATCATCGCCTTTGGGCAGAATGGGGAAGCGGTGCGCCCGCAACAGGGCTATCCTGTGCGGCTCGTGCTGCCGGGCTATGAAGGCAATATGTGGATCAAATGGCTGCGCCGCATTGAAGTGGGCGATCGGCCTTGGTTCACGCGTTGGGAAACGCGAACCTATACGGATCTGATGCCCGATGGCCTTTCCCGCCAATTCACCTTCGTCAATGAGGTGAATTCGGTCATCACCGCCCCCTGCCCGGAAAAACCGCTGCGCGGGCGCCCGGGCTTTGTGGAAATCTCGGGCCTTGCCTGGTCTGGCGCTGGGCGCATCACGCGCGTGGATGTCAGTGTGGATGGCGGCGATAATTGGCGCACCGCCACCTTGCAGGACCCGGTACTGCCCAAGGCGCTGACGCGGTTTCGCATTCCCTGGGAATGGGCCGAAGGCCAGACCGCCTATCTGCAAAGCCGCGCCATGGATGAAACGGGGCGCGTGCAGCCGACCATCACGGCATTAAGGCGTGCGCGGGGCGTGGAGAGCATCTACCACAAGAACAGCATCCATACCTGGCTGGTTGATCGCGATGGGACGGTGGTGAATGTCCAGATTGATGCTTAGGGTTGCGGGCTGCACCGCTGCCGTCATGCTGATCGCCGGGCTTGTGCAGGCGCAACAGGCACCAAGCCCTTCCGCGGCGATTACTGATCTTTATCGGCCCTTTGCGGCGCCGGCGGGCGAGAGAACGCGCGCCGATATCGCCTGGCCCGCCGGTGTCGCAGCGTTGCCCACACCCATCCCCGGCATTGGCCGCGCGGTTACAAGTACCGAGATCGCCGGCTGGGATATCGCCGTGCGCGGTGATGGCCATAACCTGCCGCCCGGCAGTGGCACCGCGAAAGAAGGCGAGGAACTCTACGTCACGCATTGCGCTGCCTGCCATGGCGATTTCGGCGAAGGGCTGGAACGCTGGCCTGCGCTGATGGGCGGGCGCGGCAGCCTGCGGTCTGACCAGCCGAAGCGCACGGTTGGGTCCTTCTGGCAGCATGCACCAAGTGTGTTTGATTATATCCGCCGCGCCATGCCCTATGCCGCGCCGCAAAGCCTGACCAATGACGAATACTACGCCATCACCGCCTATGTTCTGTTCCTGAATGAGCTGATCGGCGAAGAGGATAAGGTGGATGCCGCCAGCCTTGCCAAGCTTGCCATGCCCAATCGCGATGGCTTTGTGCTGGAAGGGCGACCAGACACCGAAAACACTGCCTGTATGAGCAATTGTCGCCAAGGGCGCGCGGTAAATGTGACGATGGACAGTCGGCGTTTTGTGGAACCTGGTTCAGGGTCCGGTACGGATAAGCCGGAGTAAGGCGCCCACGCCTCAGCCCGCCAGGCTGCCGACTGGCGTGGTCTTGTCCAGATGTTTCACACCAAGCCTTGGCGCGGGAGAGGATTGCAGCAACGCATCCGCCATATCCCGGACCGATGCGTAGCGCCGGCAGATCAATAATTCGCCGATATTCCGACGCAGCCTGGACCAGCGCCGCGTGAAGGGCCTGCCTGAGGCAAAATAGGCCATCGGCTGCGCCTCGGCTGCCATCTGCCGCGCCAGGCTTTCCGCAAACTCAGGCCCGGCACCGACAGGGGCAATATCGCCGTCGCGTCGCTTGCGAAGGATCAGGGAAGTGTGGCGCGTATCCTCACCCTCCATCGCCACAAAGCCGCATTGCCATGCCAGCAGCAACAGCGTCTCCGGGGTGAAGTTCCAGATATGCGCCCTGTGAAATATATTGCCTAGCTGCTTTCGGGTGGCGGAAAGATTCGGCACTTCAAGAAACAGCGCGCCATCCTCGGCAAGCCAGGCATGAATGCGCCGCAGCGCCTGCCAGGGATCCGCCACATGTTCCAGCACATGGTTCATGGTCACCAGATCAAGGCTTGCCTGTTCCGGCGCCGCCTGTTCGAAGCCGCCGGTCTGCATGGCAACGCCGTAGCTCTGCCGCGCGAAATCCGCATAGGCTTCGTTTGGTTCTATGCCACGTGCGTCGAAGCCGCTGCGCGCCATGACATACACGAATTCACCTGAAGACGCGCCGATATCCAGAATGCGCGCGCCACCCTGCAAGAAGGGCATAAGCCGACTGGCGCGGGACATGGCGCCCCGCAGGGCGCGCAGCGAATGCTTGCGCTTGGGTTCAAAGCCGCCCTTATACGCCAAACGGTATTCCTTGGCGTAGAAATCGGCGATTTCCGCGGCACTCGGCAGGGGATGATGGCTTACCAGACCGCAGTTGCGGCAAAGGGCTGTAGTGAGCGGCTGATGCCCCCGGCCACGCCTTGCCAGTACTTCACGGTCCGTGCTGTCGCATAAGCCGCAAGGTTCAGCCGAAAAACGATGCCCAATCTGCATTGAAGCCTCCTTGGTCAGGGCTCGTTAGCCTGGTCAGGGCTCCGGCAGGCTGACTTGGTCTGTCAGCTTGGTGTCAGCTACAGGGGGCTAATTCCTGGGTTTCAGGAGAATGGCGCCGCGATGCGGATTTTGGTCGTTGAAGATGAACCGGGGATCGCGCGGGATGTGCTGGGCGCGCTGGCATCCGCCGGCTTTGCGGCGGAACACGCCGCCGATGGCGATACCGCGTGGCAGCGCGGCGGTATTGAAGCTTTTGATGCTGCCGTGCTTGATCTTGGTCTGCCGCGCATGGATGGGCTTTCCCTGATCCGCCGCTGGCGGGCGGAAGGGGTGGCTTTTCCGATCCTGGTGCTGTCGGCGCGCAGCACCTGGGCAACGCGCGTGGAAGCGATAGATGCCGGCGCCGATGATTTTCTGATAAAGCCCTTCGCCATGGAGGAACTTCTCGCGCGCCTGCGTGCCATCCTCCGCCGCGCTGCCGGGCGCAGCCAGAACATGCTGGCGATTGGGGATTTGTTGCTTGATCTGCGCGCAAGGCGCCTGTCACGCGCGGGGGTGCCCGTTGAATTGACCTTGCTTGAATTCCGCCTGCTTGCCTATTTGATGCATCATGCCGGGCGCGCCATCCATCAGACCGAGCTTTCGGACCATATTTATGCCGGGGAGGCGGATCGCGGCGACAATGCGATTGAAGCGCTGATGGCACGGCTCAGGCGCAAGATTGGGCCGGATGCCATTCGCACCCGGCGCGGCCATGGCTATGTGATTGGTGGTGATGCGTGACGAATTCCGTTCGCGTACGTTTTGCCATTGTGGGTATGGCCACGGTGCTGATCGTCATCTGGGCGATTGGCATGGCGGTTCAGGGCATGTTCGAACGCCATAATGAACGGGAAGTCCTGGCCGAATTGGATGCCGATTTGCGTTTTCTGGCGCGCAGCCTTGTGGTGGATAATGGTGTTGCGACGCTGCGCGTAAAGCCCTTGGCAGATCCGCGCTTTCAGGAACCGCTTTCGGGGCTTTACTGGCAGGTCAGGAATGACCGCACCGGGGCGATATTGCGGTCCCCATCCCTGGCCGGCGCAAGTTTTCCGCTTGAGAATGATCCTCTGACACTTGGTGAGCGCCATCGGCACATTGTCTTTGGGCCTGAGGGCACGAAGTTGATCGTGCTTGAACGCCGCATTGAAGATCCAAGCGAAACAACAGCCAGCTACCGCGTGGCGGTGGCCGTGGATCGCAAGCTGCTGGAAGCCGCCAATCGCAGCTTTTTGCTTGACCTATTGCCCATGCTGGGGCTGATCGGTGCTGGGTTGCTGGTGGCCTTCGCCCTGCAAGGCGGCATTGCGCTGGGGCCGATTGGTCGCGCCGGACGGGCGCTACATGAATTGGCTGAAGGCAAGCGGGAGAGGATTGGCGGTACGCTGCCAAGCGAATTGGAGGCATTGGCGACACGTTTTGATGCGCTATTGGATGAACAGCGCCGCGGCGCGCGCCTGGCGCGGGAACGCACAGCCGATCTGGCGCATGGACTGCGCACCGCGCTGGCCTTGTTGAATGCGCGCATCAGGGAATTGCGCGACCGTGGCGATGGCGAGATGGCGCAAGCGCTTGAAGCCATTTCAAGCAGTATTGAACAGCGCATGGCCCGCGAATTGGCCCGCGCCTATATTGAAGGGCCAAAAACCCATTCGGCACCGCTTGCGCTGCGCCCGGTCATTGAACGTGTTACGCGCGCTTTTGCGCGAACCAGCAGTGGTGAAACGCTGGCATGGCACCAGGATATCCCCGCGGAAGCAATGGCAGAAATCGAGGAGGGTGATTTTGTCGAATTACTGGGCGTTCTGCTTGATAATGCAACAAAATGGGCTGCCGGCAGAATAGGCATCAGCCTGCATCTGGCCCAAGGGGTTGTCCGGCTTTCGGTCGAAGATGACGGGCCCGGCATTCCACCCCAGGATCGCCGCGCGGCATTGACCCGCGGCGTGCAGCTCAATAGCGACAAGAGCGGCACGGGCATAGGCCTTGCCGTGGCGCGCGATATCGCCCTTGCCTATGGTGGGGAGGTGAATCTGACCGATAGCGCGCTTGGTGGGCTTTGCGTGGAGGTAACGCTGCCGCAGCGCCGCGATTGAGCGGCATCAAGGCTACTGGCGTAATCCGTGCAATCATGCAGACTTCCCGAAATACCCGAAGGGAGAAACACCATGAAGCTTACCCGCCGCGTGGCACTCGCCGCGCCCGCCATCCTGCTCGCTACCCGCGCCAAAGCGCAGGCAGGCTTTCCCAATCGCGCGGTGCGCATGATTGTACCCTATACGCCAGGTGGCGTTTCGGACATCACGGCACGGTTGATTGCCGAACCCCTGGCCGCCGCTTGGGGCCAGCCGGTGCCGGTGGAGAACCGCGCCGGGGCGGATGGCGTGATTGGTACGGAAGTGGTGGCGCGCAGCGCGCCGGATGGGCATACGCTGGCGCTGGTTTCGGTGGCGCATCCGGTGAACGCGGCCTTCTATCGGCTTCCCTTCGATACCATGCGCGACTTTACCTTCATCACCCAAACCACCGTGACGCCTTTGGTGTTGTGTGCGCCGAAAGCCTTTGCGCCCAATACGCCCGCTGAGTTGGTGGAATACGCCAAGCGCAATCCGGGCGTGACCTTTGCCGGCACGGGTGGTGTTGTGCGGTTGGCGCCTGTGCTTTTTGCCGAACGCACCGGGATCAAGCTGGAAAACGTGCCCTATCGCGGCAGCACCCAGGCGCACCCGGATCTGATCGCTAATCGCGTGAACATCATGTTTGATACAGTGCCGGCAGCGCTGCCGCATATCCAAGCTGGGACCTTGAAGGCGCTTGCGACCACCGGCGCACGGCGCAGCCCGCAATTGCCCGATGTGCCCACGCTCGGCGAAGCCTTCCTGCCGGGGTTTGAGGCTTCAACCTGGGGCATGGTGATTGGCCCTGCCGGCCTTCCCGCGCCCATTCTGGCGAAGCTGAACGCCGATATCCGTGCCGCGCTGCAAGCGCCAATCGTGGTTGAACGCCACAAGACCCTGGGCGCCGAAATCATCTCCAACACGCCGGAAGAAATGCGCGCCTTTACGGAAGCGGAGATGAAGAAATGGGGCGACGCAGCGCGCGCGGCGGGCATTCAGCCACAATAAAGGCGTGCGTAACTTGGGGATCGCGTAGTTGCGCGATCCCATAAACGCGAGTCAGGCCTTTTCGATCTCGCCGTTGCCATCAACCCAATTCTTGAAGCCGCCCAGATTGCGGACATTGGCATAGCCCATATCCCGCAGCGTCTTCAGCACCAGCGCGGAACGCCCGCCGGATGCGCAATAGGCAACAATGGTCTTGGCGCGATCGAAATTCGCATCATGCAGCGCGGAAGCAGGATCAGCGCGGAATTCCACGAGACCGCGAGGGATTGTCAGCGCGCCCGGCACCTTGCCGGAGGCCGCGACTTCTGCCGGTTCGCGCACATCAAGAAAAACCACATCTGCGCGGCCAAGCAGGCCCTTCGCTTCATCTGCGCTGATGCGCGGCACCACGGCCTCGGCCGCGGCGAGCATTTGTTGGACGGTTAAGGTCATGGATTATCTCTCCCTGTTGGACACGCCATCATAGGCTGCATGCGCGCGTAACGCACCACCTCTCAGCCACGCATGATGATGCCCCGAAGCGCTGGTCGGTAAAGATTTCGAAGGTCTTGAATTCATGCGCCATGGCCGATCCTCTCGGAAAAGCGCAGCAGGTAGCCATCCGGATCCTGCACCAGGAATTGCCGCACCGTCACTGACCCCTCGCCGACGCGGTAGGTCTTCTCCTCGGGGCCGAGGAAAAGCGGCCAGCCCGCCGCCTCCAGCGCCGCCAGGATTGGCGCGATATCCTCGACCGCTATCTCAAGGTTGATCCCCCGCCCAAGCGGCGGTTCGAGCGGCGCCGTCACCCAGTCCCGGCCCGTGCCGAGTTGGTCCAGCATCACCCGCGCCGTGCCGCGCTGAATGCAGGCGAAGCCTTGCTCCGGACGGTCGAAGACCACGGCGAAGCCACAAGGCCCGCACCAGAAGGCAAGGCTCGCCGCAAGGTCGCGCACCGAAAGCTCTGGGACGAGGTCGGCGGGACGCGTCGGGGGGGCCAAGGTCATGGATCAATTCTATCCGTGAGAAGGGGCATGAACGGGCGCAATCGGTCGAATCCCGCAAGCCTCAGCCGCGCAGGACAGCCCCCAGGAAGGCCGCCAGTGCTGCGATACCCATGACGCTAAAAGTCCCCATCATGCCAAAGACGCGAAAGCGATAATCTTCGGGGTCCTTCGCTATGCCCATGCCATGGGACAGGCGCGCCGTGACCAGCAGCGCCGCAAGCGCGTGCAGCAGCCATGGCCAGGCACCGCCCCATTCCGCCAGGATCAGCAGCAGCACCGCAAAGGGCACAAATTCCGCGAAATTCGCATGCGCCCGGATGGCGCGTTCCAGCGCGGGATTACCGCCCGACCCAAGTGGGATCCGCTCAGCCCGCCGATAACGGATCACGCGCAAGCTTAGCCAGATGAAAATCAGCGTCAAAGGCAGGGTCCAGAAGGCGATGATCATGGCGGTTTGCGTTCCTTTTGGCTTTGGCGGGAAGGGGCTTTGCCTTGCACCGATTAGGCAAAGAAGGTTTGCCCTTCGCGGTTTGATAAAACAAGCATTTCCAATCCCCGCCCAAACCGGCATAGGCTTGCCCCATGGCAGCACAACGAAACGCCCTTGTCCTTGGCGCCGGCATCATGGGGCTTTGTACCGCTTGGGCGCTGACCCGTGCCGGCTGGCAGGTGCGCGTGATTGAACAGGCACCCATCCCCAATCCGCGCGGCGCATCCGTGGATCAGCACCGACTGATCCGCCACGCCTATGGCGCGCAGGCCGGCTATATGCGGATGGTTGACCCTGCCTATGCGGCTTGGGAGATGATCTGGGCCGCACTCGGCGCCCGGCATTATGTTGAAACCGGCGTGCTCGCGCTGGCCAATCACCAGGGTGGCTGGCTTGCGGGAAGCCGTGCTGCGCTGCGGGCCGATGGGCTTTCTTGCGTGGATTTGGCGCCGGATCAGATCACCAAGCGCTTTCCCATGCTGTCAGATACCGGCATTGCCGCCGCCTTCACCTTGCCGCGCGGTGGCGCGCTGCTCGCTGAACGCATCGTCGCCGGGCTCGCCGCGCATCTTGCCACCCAGGGCGTGGTGTTCGAGGCCGCCGAGGTCACCGCTGCGCTGCCGGATCGTGCGGCGCTGAGGCTCACCAACGGTGTGGCGCGCAGCGCTGATCTGCTGGTACTCGCCGCCGGACCCTGGGGGCCAAGGCTGCTCGGCACCCGGCTTACTGGCCGCGTGGTGCCGTCCCGGCAAATCCTGGTGCGTCTTGAAGCCCCGCCCGAATTTCGCGCCGCCTGGGCAGCCGCGCCCATGCTGCTTGATCTGGCCGAGGATGGGGGGTTTTACGCCGTACCGCCGGTGGCGGGCACCGCACTCAAGATCGGGGATCACCGCTTTTCGCGCCAGGGCGATGCCGGGGCCGACCCGCGCGAAGCAACGCCCGCTGAAATCGAGGAAATCCTGGCCCTCGCCCGCCCGCGCCTGATCGATGCGGCTGGTTATCGCGTGCTGGGCGCCCAGGCCTGCTATTACGATGTGGAAGACCGGGAGGAATTCATCCTGGAAGCCGCCGCCCCCGCCTGCTTTGTCATGTCCGGCTTTTCCGGCCATGGCTTCAAATTCGCCCCGCTTTTAGGTCTGGCCCTGGCCGCGGCGGCGGAGGATACTGCGCTCGCCCGCGCACTACCGGGCTGGGCCGCCGGGCGTGATGCCCCGGCACCTGGCCTGCTGGCCGGATTGGAGAGCACAACATGACCACCACCGCCGCTGATGACCTGATTTTCGGCCTGACCCGCCTGGTTGACCTGCCGGGCCTGACCAATGCCGCCGGCGCGCCGCTTTCCGCCGATGACATCGCCCAAATCGTGACCGAGGCGAACCGCTTCTGCACCGAAGCGCTGCAACCCAAGGCGCAGGAAGCCGATAAGCAAGGCGCGCGCTATGCCAATGGCACGGTGACCACGCCGGCGCATTACCCAGCGCTTTATGATCAATGGCGCGAAGGCGGCTGGCAGGGGCTTGCAGCACCGGTGGAACATGGCGGGCAGGGTCTGCCGATCAGCCTTTGGACCGCCATGACGGAATTGGGCATGGCGGCGGATACATCCTTCATGCTCGGCCCGCTGCTGACGGCGGGGGCGATTGATCTGCTGCGGCATCACGCCACGCCGGATCAGGCGGCGCGCTGGCTGCCGCCGATGATTGCGGGCGAATGGACCGGCGCGATGTGCCTGACCGAACCGCAAGCCGGCAGTGATCTGGGCATGCTGCGCACGCGCGCCGAGCCTCTCGGCAATGGGCGTTATGCCTTGCACGGGCAGAAGATTTTCATCACCTGGGGTGAGCATGATTGCGCCGGCAATATCCTGCATCTGGTGCTGGCGCGCCTGCCGGATGCGCCGCCGGGCTCGCGCGGGATTTCGCTATTCGCCGCGCCGAAAATCCTGCCCGAAGGCGCGCGCAATGCCTTCCGCTGCGGTGGCATCGAACGCAAAATGGGCATCCATGGCAGCCCTACCTGCATCATGCTGTATGAAGGGGCGGAGGCCGAGATGGTCGGCGAACCGCATCGCGGCCTGCAAGCCATGTTCGCCATGATGAATAATGCCAGGCTTGGCGTTGGCACCCAAGGTGTAGCCCATGGCGCGGCGGCACTACGGCTCGCGGAAGCCTATGCCGCGCAGCGCGTGCAGAGCGGGCGCAGCATTGCGGAACACCCGGATGTGGCGCGTATGCTGATGGAAATGCGCGCCTGCACGCTCGCCGCGCGGCTGATCATGCTGGAAGCGGCAGTGGCGGCCGACAGGGCGGAGCTTTTGGGCGATAAAGCGGCCAGCGCGCGGCTGGCGCTGCTGATCCCGGTGCTGAAGGCTTGGGCCACGGATCGCGGGGTGGAAACCGCCTCCCTCGGCGTGCAGGTGCATGGCGGGATGGGCTTTATTGAGGATACCGGCGCCGCCCAGGTGCTGCGCGATGCCCGCATTGCCCCGATTTATGAGGGCACCAACGGCATCCAGGCCATTGACCTGCTGACCCGCAAGCTCGCCCGCGATGGCGGGGCGGAGATGCGGAGCCTCATCAGCGAGATCGCCGCCCTGCCCGATGCCAGGCTGCGCGCCGCGGCTGAGGGGCTGGCCCGGACCACGGAAGCCATGCTGGAAGTGCAAGGCCGCGATGCAGAGGCTAGCCAATCGCTCGCGACTGCCTATTTGGATGCTGTGGGCTGGGTGCTGGGGGGTGCTCTTCTCGCGCGGGCGGCCGCGGCGGATGGCGCGGCTTATGGGGCGGTGGCGGATTTCTATCTGCGGCGGCTCCTCCCGCGTGCTGGGGCGCGCTTCGCGGAAATCGAGGGGGCCATGGCAGCCTGAGGGCTACCCAACCCCTTTTGGCCGGCCCGGCTTTTACTTCCTTTTAGACATTTGGTACCGATAGGCCGTAAAGACAGATTGCCGGATGAACGCATCACCTCCCTCGCTCTCACAAACTCGCCCCCATGTCGCCGTAATCGGCGCCGGCCCCGGAGGCTTGGCCGCGGCCATGCTGCTGGCCTCCTCAGGCGTGCGCGTCACGGTATTCGAAAAGGATGCCGTGGTAGGCGGGCGCACCCGCACCGTAACGGCGCCTGGCGGCTACCGCTTTGATATTGGGCCGACCTTCTTCCTGTATCCGCGCATCCTGGCGGAAATCTTCGAAGCCTGCGGCGCACGGCTTGAGGATGAGGTGGATTTGATCCGCCTTGATCCGCAGTATCGGCTGATTTTTGAAGGCGCCAATCCTGTTTCCATTGAAGCGACGCCCGATCTGGCGCGCATGGAAGCGGAAGTGGCGAAGATCAACCCAGCCGATGCCGCGGGGGTACGCAGCTTCATGGCGGAAAACCGCGTGAAGCTGGAAGCCTTCCGCCCCGTGTTGGAACGGCCCTTTCATGGCGTGATGACTTATCTGGCGCCGGAAGTGATGAATGGGCTCAAGCATCTGCGGCCCTGGCTTTCGCTGGATCAGGAATTGCAAAGACACTTCTCTGATCCGCGCACGCGCTTGGCATTTTCCTTCCAGTCCAAATACCTGGGCATGAGTCCGTTTCGTTGCCCGAGCATGTTCTCCATCCTGTCCTTCCTGGAATATGAACATGGCGTGTTTCACCCGCGCGGCGGGTGCGGCGTGATATCGGAAGCCATGGCCCGGGTGGCCGAGAGTGTCGGCGTGGATATCCGCCTGAACACCAAGGTTGATCGCATTGTCTTTGAAGGCCGGCGCGCGGTGGGTGTTGAAGCGGGCGGACGGTTGCATGCCGCGGATGCGGTGGTGGTGAATGCCGATTTCGCGCATGCCATTCCGGGGCTGATGGAAGAAGAACAGCGCCCGCAATGGCCCGATAAGAAAATCGCCGAGGCGCGGTATTCCTGTTCCACCTTCATGCTTTATCTTGGCATTGAAGGGCCGCTTGATCTGGCGCATCACACCGTGCTGCTCGCGGAAGATTATGAGAATAACCTGGCGCAGATCGAAGCAGGGATTATTCCGCAAAATCCTTCGCTTTATGTGCAGGCCGCCGCCAGCACGGATCCTTCACTCGCACCGCCTGGGCATTCCACGCTTTATATGCTGGTGCCCGTGCCGAATCTTTTGGGTGGGGCGGATTGGGCGGCAGAAGCGCCGCGCTATCGGCGACTTGCTTTGGATAGGCTGAAGGCGCTGGGCCTGCATGATATCGAAAGCCGCATTCGGTACGAGAAAATCCTCTCGCCACAAGGTTGGCAGGATGATTATGCGGTTGGCTATGGGGCGACTTTCAACCTGGCGCATAATGTGCGGCAGATGATGCATTTCCGCCCGCGCAATCGCTTCGGTAAGGCGCGGGGCGTGTATCTGGTGGGCGGCGGCACGCATCCGGGCAGTGGGCTGCCGGTGATTTATGAAGGTGCGCGGATCAGCGCGGATTTATTGTTGCAGGATTTGGGCATGGCGCGCAGCGAACGCAGCCCAAGCCATATGCGGGCCAATGTGGGAGCATTTTCAAGCCAAGTGGACTCACTTGGCGGCTCGGAAAATGCGACCAAACAGTCTGCTGGCGACTGAGAAGGAGAGGGCGCGATGGGTGCCAAGGTAGTTGTCATTGGCAGCGGTTTGGGTGGGCTTGCAGCCGCCGCCACCGCGCAGGCGCGTGGGCATCAGGTCACGGTCCTTGAGCGTAATTCCTGGCTGGGCGGCAAGGCGGCGGTGCTGAGCATGCCATCGCCGGATGGGCGCGGGAATTTCCGCTTCGATATGGGCCCCACCATCCTGACCGTGCCGCGCGTGCTGCGCCGCATCTTCGCCGAAGCGGGGCGCGATCAGCAAAAGGAAATGCCGCTGATCCGGCTTGATCCGCAATGGCGCTGCTTTTTTGATGGCAGCAAGCAGATTGATCTGATCGAAAACGTGCAGGATATGGCACGGCTGATGGATGAATTCGCTCCCGGCGGGCCGAATGGCGCGGGGTATGAACGATTCCAGCGCGTGGCCCGCCATTTGCACAAGGTTTCCGAGAAATTCTTCTTCTGGAAGCCCGTGGAAGGCATCGGCGATACGCTGAATCTTGGCGACAACTTCAAGCCCGATGTGCTGCGTGATGTCATGGCGCTGCGCATGGGCCAGACGGTGGCGAAGGTTATTCGCGGCCATGTGCCGAATGAGCAATTGGCGCAAATGCTGGATCACTTCACTCAATATGTCGGATCAAGCCCCTATCTGGCGCCGGCGGTGCTGTGCAGCATTGGCGATATGCAGGCATCCGAAGGGGTGTGGTATCCCGTGGGCGGCACGCGCGCCACGGCGGAAGGGCTTGCCAATCTTGCCGCGTCGCTGGGCGCTGATTTGCGTACCAATGCCGAAGTGACGGATATTGAAATCGTGAATGGTGCGGTGCGCAGTGTCACGACCAATGGCGAACGCATTGCCTGCGATGCGCTGATTTCGAACATGGATGCGATCCGCACCTATACGGAATTGGTGAAGGGCAATGCGTCTCAGCGCTATGCCAAGAAATATGAACCCGCCTGTTCCGGTGTGGTGCTCTATTTAGGCCTGAACCGCCGTTACGAACATTTGGCGCATCATGATTTCGTCTTCTCCCGCGATGCGGAAGAAGAATTCGATGCCATCTATCGCAAGGGCGAACCGGCGCCGGACCCGACTGCGTATCTCGCCGCGCCATCGTGCACTGATCCTTCGGTCGCGCCGGAAGGTGGGGAAGCGCTTTATGTCCTGGTACACACGCCCTATCTGCGCCCACATCATGATTGGTCGAAAATGTTCCCGGCCTATCGCCAGAAAATCCTGGATAAGCTGAAGCGCACTGCAGGGATGGAAGACATCGAAAGCCGCATTGTCTGCGAAAGCCAATTGACGCCGGTTGATATCCATAACCGCTACAAGGTGCTGAATGGCGCGATTTATGGCCTGGCATCGCATGGTTCCTTCACCGGCGCCTTCAAGCCGAGCAATCGCAGCAAGGCGATCAAGGGGCTTTATCTGGCCGGCGGTGCGGCGCATCCCGGCCCTGGCATGCCCATGGTGATGATGTCCGGCTGGATCGCGGCCGATGCTTTGGACCGTGATCTTGGCGGGCGCGGCATGTCGCCCGAAGCTGAATTGGCCGGCCGGCGAGAGGCCGATTTGCCAGCCGCGGCGGAATGACGACAGGCCAGGCAAAACAAGTGCCTGACCCGGTGGCGCTGCGTTCCGCGCGCCATCTGGATTTTTTCGATTTCATGTTCACGCGTTTCTTCGCCAAGCATATGCGCGCACTGCGCGTGGCGCGCTGGGGCCTGCCTGAATTGCCGGCAGGCAAGCCCGTGGTGATTTTCGCCAATCACCCTTCCTGGTGGGATGGCGTGGCCTTCATGCTGCTCTATCGCCGGCTTTTGCCGTATCGGCCGTTATTCACGCCGATGGATGCGGCGGCACTCGAAAAATATCGCTTCATGAAGCGACTTGGCGTGTTTGGCATTGAAACCGGATCGGCACGCGGTTCTGTGGCGTTTTTGCGCGTGGTGGAAAAGGTTTTGGCAAATCCTTCGCATATCCTCTGGATCAATGCGCCGGGGCGATTCAGCGACGCGCGCGAAAGGCCCGTGCCGATTGCGCCCGGCGTGATCCGCCTGCCGGAAATCGCGCCCGATGCGGTGTTTGTGCCACTCGCGCTGGATTACCCGTTCTGGAGTGAGCGCAAGGCGGAAATGCTGGCTGCTTTCGGCGCGCCTATTCCCGCTGCGACACTGCTGGAAGCGCCGCGAGATGCGCGCAGCGCCTTGCTTTCAGGTGCCCTGGCAAGCGTCATGGATAAGCTCAGCGCCGATGCCATTGCGCGTGATCCGGCGGCGTTTCAAACCCTGGTGCAGGGGCGCGAAGGCATGGGCGGCATTTATCAAGCCTGGCGCCGCGCCAAGGCGCTGCTGCGCGGCGAACGATTCGACCCCCGACATGAACAACGCGCGGAGACTGCGCCATGACAGAATTCCTGCCCTGGATTGCGCTTGCTTTGGCGCTGTTTCCTGTGGGTTTCGCAATTGATAATCTCCGCCGCATGGCCAAGGCGCGCGGGCCCGCGCCCAAGGATGCGCTGGTTTCCATTCTGATTCCAGCGCGGAATGAGGAAGCGCATATCGCCGCCTGCCTTGATGCTGCGCTGGCCCAACAAGGTGTCGCGATTGAAGTGCTGGTGATGGATGATGGTTCCACCGATCGCACGGCAGCGATTGTGAATGCCTATGCCGCGCGGGATGCGCGGGTGCGTTTGCTGGCCTGCCCGCCGCTACCGCAAGGCTGGACCGGCAAGGTGCATGCCTGTGCGCGGTTGGCGGAAGCGGCGCGGGGGACGCATTTCCTGTTCATTGATGCCGATGTACGGCTGGCGCGTGATGCCGCTTCGGCGATGTGCGGCCATGCTGCGCGGCAGAAGCTGGCCATGGTGACAGGCGTACCGCGCCAGATCATTGGCTCACTGGGTGAGGCGCTGACAGTGCCCATGATTAATCTGCTGTTGATCGGCTATCTGCCCGGCGGCGGGCGGGCCGAGACTGAACGCGCGGAGCTTGGCGCCGCTTGCGGGCAGTTGATCCTTTTCGAGCGTGCTGCCTACGAAGCCCTTGGCGGGCATGGAGCAATTCGCGGCTCGCTTCATGATGGCTTGCAGCTGGCGCGCAAGCTACGCGGCGCTGGTTTTCGCACCGAAATGGTGGAAGGTGTGACGCTCGCGGAATGCCGCATGTATAATGGCTTTCGCACCAGTTGGAACGGCTTCATCAAGAATGCGCATGAAGGCATGGCGACGCCAGTTGGCCTGCCCATTTGGACCACGCTTCTGGCCGGTGCGCATATCTGGCCCTTCTTTCTGCTGCCGGAATGGCAGGCGGCGCTTGCCATCCTGCTTGTGTTCGGGTTGCGCGCCGTCATTACCTTCAGTACGCGTGAAGCCTGGTGGACAGTGCCGCTGCATCCCTTGGCCGTGCTAGTGGGTCTCGCCATTCAATGGACCGCTTTGGTGCGCGTGCTGATCGGCCGCCCTGCCGGTTGGAAGGGTCGCGCCTATTCCGCCAGCGGCGCGGCATGACGGATCAGGGCGCCGCCTCCCGCGCGCCAACGCGAGACGCAGGGTCTGAGAATTTTCCTGTCGCGTCCCGGCTGCTGGCGCCGGAGATTCGCCCGAAGGTGCTGGGGTTTTATCGCTTTGTGCGCACTGCGGATGATATCGCCGATGATCCGGTGCTGAGCAGCGAAGAGAAACTGCGCCGCTTGGCTGTGCTTGAAGCGGCCCTTGATGATCCCGCCACCGATGAACCTGCCGCCACGGCATTGCATCGTGCGGGCAGTGGCACGGCAGAAGCGCGGCTAATGCTCTCCGCCTTTCGGCAGGATGCAACGCAGGCGCGGTATGCGGATTGGGCTGCTTTGGAAGATTACTGCGCTCGGTCAGCCAATCCTGTTGGGCGCATGTTGCTGCGCCTGCATGATGAAACAAAGCCCGAAGCCCTGGCGGCGGCGGATGGTCTCTGCACCGCGCTGCAAATTCTCAATCATATGCAGGATCTGGTGCCGGATCGGCGTGATATCGGCCGCGTTTATTTGCCGGAATCCTGGATGGCATTGGCGGGTGGTGAGGCAGGTTTCTTCGACCCGGCCAATACCGAGGCGCGGCGCGCAGTGCTGGATGCCGCGCTTGATCAGGTGGAAGAAAGGCTGGATGCCTCCGCTGCACTGCCGCGGTTGCTCTCGGCCAAGCGCCTTGCGCGCGAAAGCGCGGTGACGATTGCACTCGCGCGCCGACTGCTGGCGCGGCTGCGCGCGGCGGATCCTGTGTTGGGGCGGGTTGCCCTATCGCGCCTCGATTTCCTGCATGGCTTTCGCGCGGCACTCGGCACCGGGCCAAGCGATGCGGCTTTGGTCAGTGCGCGGGTTGGGCGCGCGGGGTCTTCCTTCGCGCGCGGCATGTCGGCGCTGAAGGGCGAAAGGCGTCGCGCGCTTTGGGCCGTATACGCCTTCTGCCGCGCGGTGGATGACATTGCCGATGGCGCAATGCCGGAAGCCGAAAAGCGCCGCTTCCTGGCTGATTGGCGTGGCAAGCTGCGCGTGCCCAATTGTGCTCTGTCACGCGAATTGGCGCTGGCGCGCGCGAACTTCGCCCTCCCAATCGAAGAATGCGAAGCGATGATCGCGGGGATGGAAACCGATTCCACGCCAAGCTTGCGCATTCCCGATACCGAAGCGCTGAACCTTTATTGCCGCCGGGTCGCAGGTAGCGTCGGCGCCATGGCGGTGCGGATTTTTGGCGCGCCGGAAGCGGCTGATTTCGGTCTTGGCTTGGGGCGCACGCTGCAATTGGTGAATATTCTGCGCGATCTGGATGAGGATGCACTGCGCGACCGCGTCTATCTGCCGCTTGATCTGCTGGCCGCTGAAGGTGTGGCTGACGCACCGGCCACAACGCTGATTTCTAGCCCAGGCTTTGCCCGCGCCGCGGCGCATTTGGCGCAGCAGGCAGAGGCAGGCTTTGCACAAGCGGCGGCGGAACTGCGGCATCTGGATCAACGCGCCCTTTTGCCGGCGCGTATCATGATGTGGGGCTATCAGCGCCTGTTTGAACGCCTGATGGCGCGCGGCTTCGGCCTACCTCGGCCACGCCCGCGCCTGACGCGCGGCGAAAAGCTCCGCATGGCGGCCTATGCCATGGGGATCATGCCCATGCCGCAAGCAAGCCCCAGCCGCGCGTGAACCAGAACGCTACCTGGCATGTGATTGGCGCCGGGGTTGCGGGGCTCGTGGCTGCGCTGCGTCTGGCACAATCCGGGCGCCGGGTGACGCTGCATGAAGCAACGCCTGTGGCCGGCGGGCGCTGCCGCGCGCTACCGGATGGCACGGATAACGGCACCCATGCGCTGATGGGCGCCAATCGTGCCGCCTTGCGCTTTCTGGCAGATATCGGCGCGCGTGAGGGCTGGGTGGAAGCCGAACCGGAAGGCCTGCCGGTTTTCGATTTGGCTGATGGCAGCGCGAGGCGCATCGCCGCCAGCCCGCTCGCCTGGCGCGACCCTGACAAACGCCCGCCGGGCTTGAGTGCGGGCGCCATCGCCGCGCTGCTGCGCCTTGCTCTGCCGATTGGGGATCGGCCTGTCGCGGAAGCCATGGCGGCGCATCCCGTGCTGTATCGTGCGCTGATCGAACCGCTCACCGTGGCAGCGCTGAATACACCGGGGCAGGAGGCTTCTTCCGCGCGGCTTGGCGTGGTGCTGCGGCGGCTTGGGCGGCCTGGCGCAGGTGCGCTGCTTGTGGCGCGGGAGGGACTGGGGCCGGATTTGATTGCGCCCGCCTTGCGCGCTTTGGAACAGGCGGGCGCGACTATTCGTTTCGGAGCCAGGCTCCGCGCCATGACAGAAGCGGAAGGGCGCATCATCGCGCTGCATTTTGGTGATGACAGCCTTGCGCTTGAAGCGCGTGATGCCATTGTGCTGGCGCTGCCGCCTTGGGAAGTGGCGCGGCTGATCCCAAAACTCCGCGTGCCGGAACGCCATGCGCCTATCCTCAATCTGCATTTCGCGCATGAAACGGCGGGGCCGGTGCGCTTCATCGGGGTGTTGGGCGGCCTCACGCAATGGGTGCTGGTGCGGCCAGGTGGGGTGAGTGTCACGGTCAGCGCGGCAGATGCGGAAGTCGAAGAACAGGCGCCTGATCTTGCGCCGCGTGCTTGGGCGGAAATTCGTGCTGCTGCCAAGGCTTTCAGCCTACCGGGAGAATGGCCAGAAGCGCCGCCCGCCATGCGCGCGGTGAAGGAACGCCGCGCTACGCCGCGCCATGCGGTGGGCATGCCGCCGCAACCGCCGCGGCAGATTTATCGGAATCTTGTGCTGGCCGGGGATTGGACCTGGCCGCGCCTGCCCGCCACCATTGAAGCCGCCGTGCTTTCTGGTGAGGCTGCGGTAAAGGATTTACTGCGATGACCCCTGCCGAAGCCCTTGCTGCGCTGCGCGCCGCCGAAGCACGTGATGGTATCCCCAACTTGAAGCGACGCCGCGCGCTGCTGGCGGGCCTCGCACGCGCCGTGATGGCGCGGTCGCATGAGATTATGGCGGTGCTGGATGCCGAATATGAAGGCCGCGCGCCGATAGAAACGCTGCTTGCGGATGTGTTGCTGGTCGCGGATGCAGCGCGTTATGCGCGGCGCAATCTGTGGCATTGGATGCGCGCGCGACGCGTCACTGTGCCCTATCCCTTCTGGCCGGCGCGCGCGCGGGAAGAATTCGTCCCCAAGGGCGTGATTGGCATCATGGCGCCCTGGAATTACCCGGTGCAATTGGCGCTGCTGCCCGCGATTGATGCCATTGCTGCCGGTAACCGGGTTTGTGTGAAACCATCGGAAGCGCTGCCGCGCACCGCCGCGCTGATTGCCGATATTTTGCGCGATGCCTGGGGCGATAACATCGCGCTTTGCGTGCAAGGTGGCGCTGAAGTGGGTGCGGATTTCGCGGCGCAACCCTGGGATCATCTGGTCTTTACCGGCAGTACCGCGACGGGGCGCAAGATCATGGCCGCTGCGGCGCCGAATCTGACGCCACTGACGCTGGAATTGGGCGGGAAATGCCCAGTGCTGGTGCTGCCGGGGGCGGATTTGAAGCGCGCTGCGCGGGATATTCTTGCGGGCAAGGCGTTCAATGCCGGGCAGACCTGCGTGGCGCCGGATACCGTGCTGCTGGTCGGGCATAGCAAGCAGGCCTTCATCGAAGCCTGCCGCGAAAGCGGCATCGGCCTGCCTGAGACCGCCGTGATCAATGCCGCCCAGCTTGCCCGGCTTCAACGCCTGATGGCCGGCGCCAACCTGACCCTGCTGGCTGAGAACGGTCCGGGGCGACACATGGCGCTGATGCTGGCGGAAGCCCCGCCCGAAGCGGCAATCTGCCATAAGGAAATCTTCGGCCCGATACTACTTATGCGTGAAGAAGATTCGCTTCGGATGGCACTCGCCTGGGTTGTAGACCGTCCATCACCCCTGGCCATCTACCTTTTTGGTGCGACGTCTGAGGAAGAAAATCAGGTTGCACGGATCGCCAAGGGCAGCGCCATCATCGCTGGGCGCACCGTGGAATTCGCGGGCTTCCAGGCTTTGGGTTTTGGTGGATCTGGTGATTCTGGCTTCGGGCGACGCAATGGGCTGGCCGGCTTTCTGGAATTCTCCCACCGCCGCGCCCGCGTGCATCATGGGAAGTTTTCCCTGTCGAGGATATTTGATCAACCTCGCGGAAAAGCTGCGGAAAGGTTAAAAAATTTTCTAGCCAAATAGATTTCCACAGTCTATATACATCTTATGGTTGTTTTTCTCCCATCTGCTCTCGTAGCAGAAACGCCTCGCCTTCGGTTGCGCTGCGTCGAAGGTCGCGATGCCCCGGCCATTGCGGAGATGATGACGGAAGCGATCAGCAAGCGATTGGCCTCCTGGCCTGTGCCATTCTCTTCGCCAATGGCGGAAGAGAAAATCGTGGCGGCCCGCGGCGCCGCGGCCCAAAGGCGGTCCCTGCCGCTGGCACTGGAACGGAAATCTGATGGTGCGATTTGCGGCTGGGTCAGTCTGGTCTGCCCGCCGGGTGATGAACGGGTAGCGCTGACCACTTATTGGCTTGGCGAAAAACACCAGGGCCAGGGGCTGATGCGTGAAGCGGGGCCGGTCGCGGTCGAACTCGCCTTCAAGCATATGGATATTGATTGCCTGCGGGCGGCGGTGCAGCCGGATAATGTAGCCTCGCTCGCGGTTGTTCGCCTGCTGGGATTCGGGCCGCTTGGGGAAGGGCGCATCTGGTGCCCCGCACGCGGTATCGAGGAAACCTGCCTTTGGTTTGAAAAATCACGCCCGCTGGTGCCGGCCTGGGCGGCGGGGGCAGCGCTCGCCAAGCGGGATCTGGTGCGGCAGGTATCGGCCTGAAACACTCGGGCGCTGGCCTTCATATACGCATGGACGGCGGCGCTGCCCCTGCGGTATTCTTCCGTTGAAGTGCTGGCGGTTTGATTGCCGGCACAACCAAAACCAACGGGAGAGGGTTTCATGACAGCATCGCTTTTGCGGCGCCGGGTATTTCTGGGTGGCATCGGACTTGCTGGCGTCAGCGCTTCGGCTGGCGCCTTGGCGCAAACCAATTGGCCGGATCGCCCGGTGCGGCTGATTGTTGGTTTCACCGCCGGCAGCGCCACGGATGTGACGGGGCGTATTTTCGCGCAAAGATTTTCTGAAGCCTGGGGCCAGCCGGTCGTTGTTGAGAATGTCGCCGGCAATTCTGGCGCCATTGGCGTTGATCGTGTCGCGAAATCAGCGCCGGATGGCTATACGCTGATGTGGGCGGCAAGCGCTGCGCTGACCCTTCTGCCAAACCTGCAGCGCCTGCCTTTTGATCCCGTGAAGGATCTGGCACCCATCCACCTTGCCTTCGCCATGCCATCGCTTTTCGTGTCGAACAGGGATTTTCCGCCGCGCACGATCCAGGAATTGGTCGCTTACGCCCGCGCCAATCCCGGCAAGATATCCTATGGCACGCCGGGCGTCGGTACGCCGCAGCATGCTGCTGGTGAGATGTTCTGCAGCCAGGCCGGCATCAAGATGGAACACATTCCCTATCGCGGCGCGAATATGGCCGATGTGCTGAATGGCAGTGTCCAGCTTGGCATCCAGAATATCGGCGCCGTGCTTCCCATGGTGCGCGATGGCCAATTGCGCGAGCTTGGCATCACCACCTTGGCACGTTCGGCCAATGCGCCGGAGATACCAACGCTGGTGGAGCAAGGCTTCCCCGGCTTTGAAGCGAGTTCCTGGTTCGGCACCATGGCGCCGGCCGGTACGCCGCAACCAATCCTGAATCGCGTACAGGCGACATCGCGGGCCGTTCTGGCGGACCCCGCCATGCGCCAGCGCTTTACAGGGCTTGGCCTTGATATTGTGGATGGCGATAGCGAACAGATGCGTGCCAGGATTGCTGATGACATCGCCAAATGGGCGCGCGTGATCAGGGATTCAGGGATCAGGCTGCAAGGCTGAAGCGCCTTTCCTGCCAATTGGCAGCAAGTGCCTGTTTCACGTCCGCACCGGCTTGCGCAGCGCCCAAAACACGCAGGCGCCAGTTGCATAAGCGGCGATGGAAAGCATGAAGCCAAGCTGGTAGCTGCCTGTCAGATCAAACAGGAACCCCGCGCCCCAGGCACCAAGCCCGGCGCCAAGACCGGAACCGATGGTGATCATGCCAAGAATGGTGCCAAGCCTGGGGCCGCCGAAAAGATCAGCCGTTTTCGCCGTAACGGCCGGCCCGCGCGCGCCCCAGGTAATGCCAAAGAAACAAGCATGTATCCAGAACAGTAGGTGTTGATCCGCGTTATCAATCAGCAGCGCCGCAGCGACACCAATGATGGAAATCGCATAAGCCAGTATCGCCGCACCTTCGCGTCCGATGTAATCCGAGATCGTCCCGGTCAGGATCACGCCAGGTAGCGCCAGTAAGCTGCCAAGCCCAATCACGAAAGCGGCATAAAGCGGATCAAAACCGCGATCCACGGCAAAGGCCAATTGATGGAGCGACACCAGAAAACTGCCGATACTGGTAAGGCCATAGACAATGAACAACAGCCAGAAATGCCGCGTGCGCATCGCCTGCGCAACGGACCAATCACGCTGCGGCGCGGTTTCAGCAACAGGCTTGGCGATGGGCGTTTGTTCGGCACCCCGAAACAGCGCCGCCAATGGCAGGATCAGCGCTGCCATCACGCCCGCTTGCAGCAGATAGGCGCTGCGCCAACCCACTTCACTGACGATAAGCTGCGCAATGGGAGCCGAAATGGCACGACCAAAACCATTGGCGGATTGCAGCATGGACATGGCCATGCCGCGCCGAGCAACGAATAGCCGCGATATCAGCGGCGCAAAAACCACCATGCTGATGCAATTGGCGCCCAGCGTCATCACCACGCCGTAAAGCAGCACAACTTGCCAAAGTGTTGTTGCGAAGGCGCTGCCAAAAAGCCCAATTGCCAACAGGCAGCCCCCCAGCAGCACCATGCGCCGCGCGCCCAACCGATCCACCATGCCGCCCACAAGCGGCGATGAAACACCGCCCACCACCTGCCCGACCGAATAGGCGATGGAACTTTCCGCTCGGGTCCAGCGAAACTCGGCAATGAAGGCCAGCAGAAAAACACTATAGGCGTGCATCAGCCCGGCGCTGATGGTGAAGGCAAGAAAGCCCCCCGCCAAGATAAACCAGGCGCGCCGCGAAGGGGCTTCCTTCATGCCTGACCCGCCCCTGCTGGCGCGCAATGCCGCTTCACCTTGAAATCGCCCCTGCTTCCATCGCTTTCCACAAGGCAGCATGACGCCAGCCAAGCCCCGCCGCAATCCCGCCCCTTGGCGGCCAGGGCGTGCCGGTTCATGCTGCGCCCGAAAGCGAATTCGGAGGAAACATGAAGCCGCGTATTGTTGTTGTCACGCAATCCATGGTGGATGAAGCGGTGATCCAGGAAATGGCGCCCGATGGTTTTGATTTGCGCATCGCCAAGCCCGGCGGCGCGGATTGGAAGGAAGCCATGGGTGGGGCCGAATATCTGGTCGGCTTCGTGGATATGCTGGTGAAGGATGAGCTTTACGCTATCGCCCCCAAGTTGAAGCTGATCCAGGTATTGAGCGCGGGATATGACCGTGCGGATATCGCGGCAGCCCGACGTGGCGGTGTGCCCTTTGCCAATAATGGTGGCGCAAATTCCACCGCAGTTTCCGAACATGCGGTGCTGCTGATGTTGGCGGTATCGCGGCAATTGATCCGCCAGCACGCCAATGTCGCTGCCGGTCGCTGGCGCGGCAACCAGACACCGAAGCTTTATGAATTGCGCGGACGCACGCTTGGCATTGTGGGGCTTGGCACCATCGGCAAGAAAACCGCGCGGCTTGCGCAGGCTTTCGGCATGAATGTGCATTACTATGATACTGCGCGGCTGCGCGAAGAAACCGAAGATGCGCTGAATGTGCGCTTCCGGCTTTATCGTGAATTGTTGCGGAATTCTGATATCGTCTCGCTCCATGTGCCGCTCAATGCCAGCACCAAGGGGCTATTGGGTGAGGCTGAATTGGCGCTGATGAAGCCGACTGCCTTTTTGATCAATACCAGCCGTGGGCCGGTGGTTGATGAAGCAGCACTTTATCGCGCGCTGTCTTCCGGCCAAATCGCCGGTGCTGGGCTTGATGTGTTTGATCAGGAACCACCGCCGCCGGATAATCCGCTATTCAACCTGGATAATGTAGTGCTGACCGCGCATTTGGCCGGCCCCACGCAAGACAGCAACATTGCACGCCTGCGCAACGCGTTTGACAATGTGCAGCGTGTCGCGCGGGGCGAGGCGCCGCTTTGGGTCATTCCGGAATTGAACGAATAGGAAAGCCGATCATGTCATCAGAAACCATTGCGCGCGCGATTGAAAAACTGGTCGCGGTGCATAAGGGCGGCGCGCCCATCGCCAATCTTGGCGATGCCGCACCGGGTAATGAGGCCGAGATCTTCGCCATTCAACGCGGTGTGCTGAAGGCGCTGGGTGGCGCTATTGGCGGCTGGAAATGCGCGACCCCGCCTGGCAAGCCGACCAATTTCGGCATCATGGCCGCCAGTGGCGCGCGCCAATCTGGCGGGCGTTGGGGCATTGCGAATACCCGCCCCATCGGCCTTGAGACCGAAGTTGCCTTCCGCCTGAAGCGTGATCTGCCACCGCGCGGCAATGCCTATAGCCGCGATGAAGTGCTGGACGCGATAGACGCGGCCTTCCCGCTGCTGGAATTGGTGCAATCGCGCTATACGAATCACAAGATAGTATCACCCGCTGAAGGCATGGCTGATAATATCGCGCATCTTGGCTATGTGGTGGGCGCCGATGTCGCGGGTTGGCGACGCTGCGATCTGCCCAATCTTGCCGTGCGGCAATCCTATGCCGGCGCGGTGCAGGTGGAACAGCAGGGAGGCAATCCCTCCGGCGATCCCGTGCTGCCTTTGGTCTGGCTCGCCAATCATCTGCATGGTCTTGGCGAGCATTTGCGCGCGGGTCAGGTAGTGACGACCGGCACCTATACGGGCTGTATCTTTGTCCCGCCCGGCCAGCGCGTGCAGGCCGGGTTTGCGGGATTTGGTGAGATTACTTTCGATCTTAGCTGATCGAATCTAAAGATCTAGCCTGCCGGCCACACCCAATTCGCCGGCAAGCTTGGTCAATACCTCAATCGTCTTATCTTCAATCTCGATGCCATTGGCGCGGCGATCAGCCTCACGCATTGCTTCAAGCTCACCGGGGTAGAAAACGCCCTGGCTGCCTTCGGCGGGCGGCGTATCCTTCAGATAGCGCGCGAAATCCGCGACTTCTTGTTTGAACTGCGCGAGTGGGCGGAAGGCATCCACCTTGAACACCGCCATGAAGCAGCCGTCATTATGCCGACCCGTGGGCTCCACGCCAAAGCCAAGCCCCGTCAGCAGGCCGCAAAGAATTTCTACCATCGCCGCCAGGCCAAAGCCCTTATAGCCTTCGGTACCACCGAGCGGCAGCAAAGCGCCGCCTTTCTTCAATTGCGAAGGATCGCGCGTGGGCTTGCCATCCGCGCCAATCACCCAACCATCCGGCACTTCCTGCCCGCGCGCTTGCGCCAGAAACACCTTGCCGGCTGCGGCGGCCGAGGTTGCCATATCCAGCACAAAAGGCCCGGCCAAATCCGAAGGCACTGCAATGGAAATCGGGTTGGTGCCAAGCCGCGCTTCTCGCCCACCGAAAGGCGCCACCGCCTTGGGGGACCGCCCGGAATCCGCCGTGCAAATACCAATCATGCCGGCTTCAGCGGCCATCAGCGGATAGCTTGCTAGCCTGCCAATATGCCCCTGGCGAAACACGGTGGCAGCCGCGACATTGGATGTTTGTGCTTTTTCGATGGTGTAGCGCATGGCCTTTTCATTGGCGACGTAACCAAAGCCCCAATGGCCATCAATCACCGATGTTGTCGCTGATTCCTGCACAATCTTCCATGGCGCACCGGGGACGATATGCCCAACCTTGATCCTTTCGATATAGCCGGGAATCATAATGATTCCATGCGAATCATGGCCCACGAGATTGGCACTGGTGCAATGCCGCGCGACGGTTTCCGCCTCATCCGCTGGCGCGCCCGCAGCAATCAGAAGTGTGCGGCCAATTTCCTTGACGCGATCGGCACTGAGTTTCGGCATGGTATCCCCCTTTTCAATCTGGCTTGATGCCGCTGGCGCGCACAACTTCGCCCCAGCGTACCCAATCTTCCTGGATCACTTTGGCATAATGTTCGCGCGTCCCGCCAACCGGCGTGGCGCCAAAGCTCCGCACACGTTCCGCGACATCGGGTTGGCGCAGAATGGCGTCCAGTTCTTGCGAAAGCCGGTCCAGAATGGGTTCAGGCACGCCGCGCGGCGCCATGATGCCGCCCCAGAAGGTCACGTCATAACCCGGCACGGTTTCGGCAAAGGTCGGCACATCCGGGTAGGTCGGTGAACGTTCCGCGCTGGTGATCGCAATCGGGCGAATGGTGCCGGCTTCAATCAACGCGCGCGTCGCGAATAGCGAATCACTCGCCAATTCCACATCGCCGCGCACCAGCGCCGTGAGGGAAGGGTGGTTGCCATTATAGGGCACCATGGTCAGTTCTATGCCCACTTGCTGCATCAGCATCACCAGAGACAAGTGATTCACGCCGCCACTGCCCGGGTGCGATATGGTCAGCCTGCCTTGGCGCTGCTTCGCCAGTTCAATCACCTGCGGCAGGGTACGCGCTGGGAAATCGCTGCGTGAGACGAGCAGCAAAGGCGAGGATTGCGCCATGGAAACCGCGGAAAATGCCTGCGTCGGATCAAGCCCCGCAGCGCGGTTCACCAAAAGCGTAATCAGCGTGGAAGAAGACGCGAAAAGATAAGTATAGCCATCCGCCGGCTGACGCGCGACATGTTCTGCCGCCAGCAAAGTGCCCGCGCCGGGGCGGTTTTCAACGACGAAAGTGCTGCCTGGAATACGCTCACCAAGCTTCGCAGCAAGCAGCCTTGCCATGATGTCATTGGCGCCACCTGCAGCGAAGCCCACCACAATGCGCACCTGGCGTGCAGGCCAGGCTTGCGCATGCGCACGGCCCGACAATACGCCGATAAGCGCTGGCGCGGCCAGCAAAGCGCCGCGGCGATGAATGCCCGTCATGGCCTTGTCTCCTCCATCTTGTTTCTTGCCTGAAGGCTAAGCCCGCCCGGACCCGCTCGGCAAGCCTCAGGCCGAAAGGCTTGAAAGCGCCGCCGCTTCGGATCAGGCTGTAAGTACTGAAGCCGAAAGGGAATGCGCCATGACCGATCTACCAAAAGCCGATGCCGCAACGCGCACCTGGTTTGATGCCTGGCTGGATCGCTTCGCCGGTTTTGTGCGTGAGGTTGATTACGCTTCCGCGCGCCCGCTTTTCCACGCCGATGTCCTGGCCTTTGGCACGCATCGCGATGTGATCCCAGGGCTTGCCGCCTGGCAGGCGACGCAATGGGATAATGTCTGGCCGAAGACGGAAGATTTCCGTTTCACGATTTCGGAAACCCATGTGCTGGCATCAGATGACAAATCCATGGTGGTTGTTGTCGCACCCTGGACCAGCACGGGCTTTCACCCGGATGGCACACGCTTTGAAAGGCCAGGCCGCGCCACCATGATATTCCATGGCAAGCCTGATGCGTGGCTTTGTGTGCATTCGCATATGTCGCTCAATCGCGGTGTGCCGCAATCAAGCCATGCCAATCGTCCCGTGAAGGCGCCCTAAATTCGCCGCTTTAGGAAGGGAACTATCCACAGCCACGTCTTAAGGAGCCATTCCATGCGTCGCGCCAGCCTTGCCCTTACGCTGCTTGCCCCCGCTGCGCTCGCGGCGGAAATGCCGATCCGTGGCGTGACGCTTTCTTCCGCCGGCATTGCGCAGATTGAACGCGCTGGCGAAGTCGCAGCAAATGCGCCGGTCGTGTTTCGCGCCCCGCTTGGTGATGTGGATGATCTGTTGCGATCGCTGATGATCTTTGATCCCACCGGGCGTGTTGAAGGCCTCAGCCTGCCGGGGCGAGATTTGCTGAATGAGGCCTTTCGCGGCCTGCCGCTCCGCCCTGCGGATTTTGAAAACCGCGCGAGCCTGTTGAATGCGCTCCGCGGTCAGGAAGCGGAAGCCGCCGGGGCGCGCGGGCGCATTGCCACGGCTGCGGAGACTGAAGCCGGGCTGCATCTCTCGCTTATTGGGCCGCGCGGTCTGCTCTCTGTCCTGCTGAAGCCAGGCGATGAAGTCGCGCTGACCGACCCCGCGCTTGCCGCCCGTGTGGCGCGCGCGGCGGAAGCGTTGGCGGCGGCGCGCAGCGATGATGAAAGGCGCATCGAAATCCGCCTGAGGTCAGATCGCGCGCGGCAAGTGGCGGTGATCTATATTGCCGGCGCGCCGCTCTGGAAGCCTTCCTATCGGCTGATGGCGCCCGCGTTGGGCGCAACGGGCGCTCAGGCGCGGCTGATGGGCTGGGCCGTGGTGGAAAATGCCTCGGGCAGTGATTGGGAAGGTGTTCGGATTTCGCTGGTGTCGGATGAAGCCGCCGCTTTCCATCAGCCGATATTTGAACCCATCACGGTGCCGCGCCCTGAATTGCCGGTCCGCATCGCGGAAGCTATTCGCGTGACACCCGATACGGGCCCTCAGCCCATGGTCGCGGCGACAGCACCAATGATGGCACCGCCACCCGCCCCTGCACCGCGCGCCGCCATGCGCCCGGAAGCGGCCCCAGCGCCAGCGCCGCTCGCCGTGAATGTCGCGGCGGAAGCCGCTGCCGGGCGCGTCGCCTTCACCCTGGAACAACCCGTCACCATCCGCAGCGGAGAGACCGCGAACCTGCCCTTCCTTGATCTCAACCTGCCTGCCGAAAGGCTGTGGTGGGTGCAGGATCTGGCGGCGACGCGCGCCTTGCAGGCACTCCGCTTCCGCAACACGTCCAGCCATGTGCTACCGGATGGGTTGGTCACGGTTTTTGGCGGGCCTGATGCGCCAAGTTTCCTCGGCGATGCGGAATTGCGCGCGCTATCGCCCGGCGATCAACGCCTGATCGCCTTTGCGCGTGATCGTGATCTGCGTATTTCAAGCCAAAGCAGCAACCGGGATGACATTACGCGCATCAGCCTTCGGCGTGGCTTCGTCACGGTTGAGTCAAAACGCATCGAAGAAACCGCGCTGGCGATTGATCCGCGCGACGCGCGTGGGGTGATGGTGATTGACCTGCCGCGCCGCCCGGGCGCCACACCGCGTTTCCCGGTGGCGGCGGAAGGTGAATTCGGCTTACGTCATGAGACGCAGCTGGAAGCCGTGCCCAAAACCATTGGACTTGGTTTTGAACGCGATCAGCGCCAGGATTTGCCGCTTTGGGATCAGGGCCTTGGCGATCCGCTTTTGCTGCAACCGGCGCAGTTCGATCTGGAAGCCTCGCTCCGGCGCCTTCCCGGCGGGCCGGGTTCGGTTGAAAGATTGCAGGACATCCTGGCGCGCACAGGCGCCGATGTGCCGGGGCGCGACGTGCTGGCCAATACCATCACAGCACTTCAGGAATTGCGCACCTTGCTCGATACCGCGCGGCTTGCGGCGCGGGAAGCGCGCTCAGCCGACCAAGCGCTGACCCGCGCCCGCCAAGCGGTGGAAGATCGCACCGGCGGGGAACAGCAGGCGGCACGTCAGCGGCTGAATTCCGCCAGCCGGGACGCGGAAGCCAAAGGCGCCGCATCCAGCCGTGCCTTTGAAGCGTGGCAGCGCGCCGTGGTGGCGCTGCTGCAACGGGGCGGGTGAGTGTTTTTGAATGTGGATGACGTCATGTGGAGCGATGGCTTTTTTGAGTCCACAAATGGGGCGTCACGGCAATCGGTGAAAGATAACTGACAGATTATTCGCGGGCATCACTTCCACCACCGGCGCGGCGAAACCCGCTGCGCTGGCGATGCGCGCCACCGCTTCCAGATCACGCACACCCCAACGCGCATCCTGGGCGCGCAGGCTTGCATCAAATTCCGCATTGCTGGGGGCGGTATGCGCACCATCCTGCTTGAAGGGGCCATAGAGGAACAGCATTACATCCGGCGGCAAAATGCGCGCGGCGCCCCGCATCAGCGCTGCTGTCGCTTCCCAGGGCGCGATATGAATCATGTTGATGCATAGCAGCGCATCAGCCTTCTGTACCGGCCAGGCATCGGCCATCACGTCCAGCATCAGGGGCGGCAGTAGATTGGCAAGCGGCGCTTCCTCTCGCCACGCCGCGATGCTGGCAAGGGCAGCAGCATCGGGGTCGGTCGGTTGAAAGCGCAGCGCTGGAAAATGCGCCGCGAAATGCAGCGCGTGTTCGCCGGAACCGCTCGCGACTTCCAGTATCAGGCCCGATGCCGGCAAATGGCGCGCCAAAACTTCGGTGATGGCAGTCTTATTGCGCGCAACGGCAGGCGCAAAGCGCCGCGCATCTGCTGACATCAACTTACGCCGCGCGCGCGCGAAACCGCGCCAGCGTCCCGCCGCGCAACACAGCGCTTGGCAGGCGCCGATCCAGAATGCGTTCCGCAAGCCTGCCGGCTTCCACCAGCGCTTCCAGATCAATGCCGGTTGCAATGCCAAGCTCGGCGCAAAGCAGCGCCAATTCCTCGGTCGCGATATTGCCGGGCGCGCCTGGCTGGCCGGCAAAGGGGCAACCGCCAAGCCCACCCACTGCGGCATCGAAGCGCGCCACACCAATCCGCAAACCCGCCATGGCATTGGCAATGCCAAGCCCGCGTGTGTCGTGCAGATGCAGCGCCAGGCGCAGTTCCGGCCAGCGGTTGCGCACTTCGCCCACCACAGCTTCAATCTGGCGCGGATTGGCCCAGCCCATGGTATCGGCCAGCGTCAAATCGCGAATGGTCACACCGGCCTCCGCCGCGATGTCCAAGCCATCGGCAATCGCGGCCATCACCTGCGCGGGCGCGACATCGCCGGCGTAATTGCAGCCAAAGGCCGCTTGCAGCCCGATGCGCGTAACCGGCACACCTGCGGCTATATGCGCGGCGGTTTGCTTGCGCATGGCCTCAATCTGCCCGGCACGATCGCGGTTCAGATTCTTGAGCGAAAATGCCTCAGACGCGGCAAGGCTGATGGAACCGAAAAGATGCAGCCGATCCCTGAAGGCCAGCGCGCGATCCAGCCCCGCCGCGTTGAACCAGAGCGCGGTGTAGTGAACGCCGTCCTTTGGCGTGAAGCCCGCCACCACCGCTTCCGCATCGGCCCAGCCCGGCACCAGCTTGGGTGAGACAAAGGACGCCACCTGAATATGCTTGAGGCCGGTTGCCGAAAGCGCATCAATCAGCGCGATCTTGTCAGCGCTGGCAAGAGGTTTCTTTTCGATCTGAAAACCCTCACGCGGGCCTTCTTCGGCGATATCCACCTGGCGCGGCAAATCGAACATGGGCAGTTTCCTTATGCTGCGCGAAGTCTATCGCAGCAGCATGTGGCCGTGAATGCTTTTGGGTTCAGGCCGCGTCCTCACCCTCGCCCGTGCCGAGAGCGGTCAGAGCGGCCTCATTCAGGATTTCAATGCCGCTTTGCCCATGCAAACGTATCAGATTGCGGCGGCGGAAGTTGGAAATGGCGCGACTCACGGTTTCCAAGGTCAGGCCCAGGAATTCGCCGATATCGGCGCGCGTTGCCGGCAAGTCAAAAACCGGTCCGCGATGGTTACGGCGGCGCTGAGCATCCACCAGTGAAAGCAGAAAGGCCGCCACGCGTTCTTCTGCGGTGAAACGACCAAGCGCCAGGATATGTTCCTGGCTTTGCGCCAATTCCCGCGCGCAAAGATCAAGAAAGCGGCGTTCCAGCAGCGGGTAGCGGCGGAATAATTGCTCAAGCCGGCGCCGTTCCATGCGGCAGACCCTGCCGCTGGTCAGCATTTCGGCGCCGAAGGCGTGTTCCTGCATTGGCGTAAAGCCCAGAATATCGCCCGCAAAGCGGAAACCAATGGCGGCTTGCCGGCCATCTGGCAGTACGCGCATCAGCCGCGCCATGCCTTCCGTTAGAGTATAGACGTATTTCGCATCATCACCCTGATGGAAAATGGGGCTGCGCGCTTCAAGCGTTACCCTTTCGCTATCGGCTGCCACATCATCCAGCGCCGCTGCATCCAAAGGCGCACAAAGCCCAAGCGAACGTGATCCGCATTTCATGCAGACGTCACCTTCGGCGCCCAGGCCGTCCATCATTGAACGCGTGACATCTAGCGGGTTCATTTTCACCTGCCGGTTCGCTTTGCCTTCAGGGCGCTTGGCTTCTCTTGGCCTTCGCGCCGGGGTTGATACTATCTTACCGAAATTGCGCTTTATCAAGACAAATCGGCGTAGATTGAATGGTAATGGAACCAGCCTGGCACGGTGCGCCCGGCCAAAGGGGGGTTGATGAGTGTTTCTGTCAGGGTTTGCGGCGCGGCGCGCACCGTCACGGGCTATTGCCTGGTTTTTGAGACCGCAAAGGTCCGCTTTCTGGTGGATTGTGGCATGTTCCAGGGGCCAAAGACGCTGAAATCCCTGAATTGGGAGGATTTCCCCTTCAACCCGCGCGATATTGACGCCGTTTTGCTGACCCATGCGCATATTGATCATTCCGGGCTTCTGCCAAAGCTGAGGGCCGCCGGTTTTCGCGGCACCATTCATGCCACGGCGGCAACCGCTGATCTTTGTGCGGTTATGCTGCCGGATTCAGGCCATGTGCAGGAAATGGAAGTCGCGCAGCTCAATCGCCGCAATCGCCATCGGGGCAGGGCACCGGTGCGGCCAATTTACACGGCGGAAGATGGCGCGGCGGCGATTGCGGCGTTTCGCGCGGTACCCTTCGGGCGCTGGATGGAACCTGTCCCGGGGGTGCGGGCGCGTTGGTGGAATGCGGGGCATATGCTGGGTTCAGCTTCCATCGAAATTGAATGCGCCAATGGCAAGGATGCGCCCTTGCGCATTCTGGTCTCGGGCGATCTGGGGCCGGATTGTTCGGTGTTTCATCATGAATCCGAAGCGCCAGGTGCGGTGGATCATGTTTTCATGGAAAGCACCTATGGCGATGAGGATAAGCCCTGTGTGGACCATGCCGCGCGGAGGGAAAAATTGGCCGCCATTGTGCGGGAAGCGGCGAAGCCCGATGGTGTGCTGTTGATCCCGGCCTTCGCCGTGGAACGCACCCAGGAAATCTGCTGGGATTTGGTGACGCTGATGCAGGCCGGCACCATACCGGAAGCGCCGATTTTCATGGATAGCCCGCTCGCGATCCGAGCCACAGAGGTATTCCTGGAACATGCGCAGGCGCTGGAAAATGGTTCGGCCATCAGCCGCGCGCTGCGTTCACCCCTGATCCGCCCGACGGAAAGCGGGGAAGCCAGCCGCCGCATCGCGGAAGCCGAAGGCTTTCACATCATCATCGCAGGGTCTGGCATGTGCGATGCTGGGCGCATCCGGCATCATTTGAAGCGCTGGCTCTGGAGCCCGGCGGCGACCGTGATGCTGACCGGCTATCAGGCGGAAGGCACGCTCGGGCGGCTATTGCAGGAAGGCAAGCCAGAAGTGCGCATCCAGGGTGAGACGATCAGCGTGGCAGCGAAGATCACGGAAGTCCGCGATTTCTCTGGCCATGCGGATGCGACCGAATTGGCGCGATGGTTGGCCGCGCGCGGGCCTGTGCCGGGGGGCGTGTTCCTGGTGCATGGAGAGGCAGAGGCGATGGAAGCCCTCGCGCAACGGCTGAAGGATGGCAAGATCACCGCGCCCGATCAGGTGATCATGCCTGTTTTGGATGAGCGTTGGTCATTGCCCAAAGGCGCGCGGCCGAAGCGGCTGGAAAGCCAGGCCCGCCGCGCTGACCCCGCGCGCAGCGGCAGGCCGGATTGGCATAATCAGCGCGCTGCCTTGATGCTGGCGATTGAAAGTGCCACTGAAAACGCCAGGGATGATTCCGCGCGCGAAGCCCTGCTGCATAAGCTGCGCGCAGCGCTGGAAGCGGGGTAAGGAATCAGCTTGGCGCAGCGCGCTTGGAAGCGCGCCAATTCAGCGCCAAGACCGGCAGCGCCAGCACCACGCCCGCCAATGTCATCGGCACATTGGGTGAAATCATCAAAAGTGCTGAAATCACCAATATGGTTTGGCTGGCAAGCCCCATATGGGTGAAGGCATAGCCGGTCATGCCAATCCCCAACACCAATACCCCAATGGCACAGCTGATGGTGGTGAAAAGGAAATCACCCCAAGTGAAGCCATCCACCATGATCAGCATGGCGGGCGAATAGGCAAAAACAAAGGGCACCGTGGCCTTCGCCAAACCAAGGCGAAAGGCCGTAATCCCGGTGCGGAAAGGTTTCGACCCCGCAATCCCCGCCGCCGCATAGGCCGCGACACAAACAGGTGGCGTCAGATCCGCGAGAATACCGTAGTAGAGGATGAAAAAATGCGCCGCCAAAGGCGGCACGCCAAGCTGTTGCACCGCCGGTGCGGCAATGGCGTAAACCAAGCGCGATCAGGCCGCCGCCAAGCCACGCCGCCAGCGCTGCAGCAGGAACAGGATCAGCGCGAATTGCACCAGGTTGAAGCCAATACCGGCCCACCAGGCGGCGGCGTAAAAGCCCAGCCAATCATGGATATAGCCCGCCAACCAGGCGCCCGCCGCCATGCCGGAAAGGCTCAGAAACAATAGCGTCGGCACACGCCAATGCGCCTCAGCAGCCGGGAACAGCGCGCGCAAGGTCAGCACATAGGCGGGAATAATGCCGCTGAAGCCAAGCCCATAGGCAGCGGCCACGAAGAACAACCCGGCCTCATCCTGCGTGGCCAGAAAGCCCAGCATGCCTAGGATCTGCGCGAGTGATCCAAGAACAATCGTCCAAAGCCCGCCGATCTTGTCCGAAAGCCAGCCCCAGAATTGTCGTGCCATGAAGGCCGCCAAGGTCAGCACTGAAAGCATGAGCGCGCCGCGGGATGCGGTGATGCCCAGATCACCACAAAACGCGATAAGATGTGCCGCCGGCATGGCCATAGGAATGCAACACAGGAAGGAACAGAAAGCGAGCAGGAAGAATGCCAGATTGCCATTCATGCCAAGCACGCGCGCGCCTGGCTGCATCTTCTCGGCAAAGCTGCCGGTGGTTGGCTGTGCGGGCGGCGGGCGCAGCACCAAAGCGGCCAGCGGCACGGCAATGGCCGCCACCAAAATGCCATACCCAAACATGGTGCGCTGCCAGCCATAAGCCGCGATGGCGCGTTCAAATATCGGCGGCCACAGAAACCCCGCGACATATTGCCCGGAAGCGACCAGCGCCAACGCCGTGCCTCGGCGCCTATCAAACCAAAGCGAGACATAAGCGAGCATCGGTGGAAACAGCGCGCCATTGCCGAAAAGGCCAACACCCAGCCCAAGCCCGACCAGCAGCGACCAGCTTTCGCCAAAGGAAGCGAGCATTAGCCCCAGCGCCACCGCGATGCCGCCCGCCATCGCGACCAGCCTTTGGCCAAAGCGCGCCACCATCACGCCGCAGACCATGCCGCCAATGGCGGTGCCGAAATACGCCAGCGAATTGGCAAGCGATGGCAGGGAACGGCCAGAACCGAAATCCTCGGCGATTTGCACCAGCCCCACCACAACCGTGATGGGGCCACCGGCGGCCAGCGAAAGCATGATCACCGCCGTGGTGGCGACCAGCCAGGAATAGCGCGTTTCGATACTGCCCTGATCGCTTCCGGCCACGCGCTGTTTCCCCTTGGTGTTGCCTGACAGCCTTCCTGAGGATGCGCCGCGCCGCAAGCCCCGCCATTGCGGATATGCGCTGGTTTATGCTGATCTTGATGCAGGAGGCCACCATGCTGATCATGCTTGCCCTGCTCACTCTTGGTCCCTGCCTTGATGCGCCGGTGATGCCCGCGCCACAGCAAAGCGAAACCCCGGCGCCGCCGCGCCCGGACCAGCCCTTTCCGCGCCCGCCGCAAAGCTGCAACCCGCCCGCGCCGCCCACAAGCTGATGGCGCCGCCCATCGTCATTCTCACCGGGGCGGGGATTTCGCGCGAATCAGGGCTCGCCACCTTTCGCGATGCCGATGGCATTTGGGCGCGCCACAGGATTGAGGATGTGGCAACGCCTGAAGCCTTCGCGCGCAATCCGGATTTGGTGCAGGGCTTCTATAATGCGCGTCGCGCGCAGTTGCGTGATCCCACCATTCAGCCAAACGCGGCACATCTTGCCCTGGCGCGGCTGGAAGCCGCCTGGCCCGCGCCCGTGACACTGGTGACGCAAAACATTGATGGCCTGCATGCGCGCGCGGGGTCACGCAATGTGATTGCCATGCATGGAGAATTGCGAAAGGCGCGCTGCCTTGCCTGCGGCGCCGTTAGCGTTTGGGGGGATGACATCACCGCGCATGCCGCATGCCCGGCTTGTGCTGTAGCAGGGCGGCTCCGCCCGCATGTTGTCTGGTTTGGCGAAATCCCGTTGGAAATGGAACGCATCGAAGCCGCTTTGCATGAATGCGGTGTCTTTGTTGCCATCGGCACCTCGGGCCAGGTCTATCCGGCGGCAGGCTTTGTGCAGGCGGTGCGCCGACAGGCGCGCTGCATGGAATTGAATCTGGAAGAAACCGAAGGCACGGCGCTGTTTCATGAGGCGCAGCACGGCCCCGCCACGCAGATCGTGCCGGCCTTTGTGGAGCATATGCTCGGCTCATGCGGTTGATCCTGGCGTTGTTCGTGCTGTGTCTGGCGGGACCGGCTTTGGCCCAGGTCGCGGGAATGAACTCCGGTCCCGATCCGCGCCTGCCCGCGCCGGCAGCGCATCCGCCATGGCATGCGGTGGCCTTGATTGAAGCGGAAGGGGCCGGGCTTTGCACCGGGACGATGGTGGCGCCTGCGGTGGTGCTGACGGCCGCGCATTGCCTTAGGGATGAACCTGGCACGGCGCTACTGCCGCCCGAGCGGATTCGTGTTTCCATCGGCGGTGCAGATGCACGCGGCGTGGCGCTGCGTGTCGGTGCCGGTTTTGATCCGGTGCGCGAAGCGCCCTGGGCTTCGGATTGGGCGCTGGTGTCGCTGAGCGCGCCGATTGGCGCTGGCCGTGTCTTGCCCTTGCTCCGCGAAACGCCGCCGGAGCGCAGTATCCTTGCCCTGCCTGGCTTTCAGCGTGATGCGCCGGGCGCGCTGCTGGTGGACCCGGCTTGTCGCTATCTGGGCCTGCGCCGGGTTGAAGGGGAAGGTGTGATGCTCGCGCATGATTGCGCCGGCACCACGGGGTCTTCCGGCGGGCCGTTATTGCTGCGCGGCGCAGATGGCCGCTTTGCGATTATCGCTGTGCAGAGCAAGGGAATTCTTGGCCGCGCCGGTGGGTTGGCGGTGCCCGCCTTGGTTATTCCTGCGCCTTGATGGAGCACCCCAGCTGGCTCAGCCGCCATCCAAACTGAGCACAAAATGCCTGACAAGGTTGATCCCGTTGCCGGCGGAGGGCTAGTTTGGTCGCCCATGTCTGTGATCGGTACCAATAAGGACGGATTGATGTCTTCGCCGCCTGAACCTCCTTCGTCGAAGAATTTCAACCGACCTATTGATCGGCAGGATGTGATTGCCGCCTATCATCTCATTCTTGGCCGTGAACCTGAAAGCGAAGAGGCAATAGGGCATAATCTGCTCACCGGTGACCTTGTTTCGTTGAGAACCACCTTTCTCAATTCACAGGAATTCCGGCGATGGCGCATGGGCCTGCCAATTACCGCGACCCCCTTGCAGATAGAAATCGAAGCAAGCCCGCCGATGCTGGCGCAAATGGTGACAAAAACGGCCCATTATTGGGATTCCATCGGGCGAAAGGCACCGCATTGGTCAGTCTTGACCGCAAGGGAATTCCTGCCGGAAAATCTTCAATCGCGCCAGCAAGCGTTTTTTGGCAGTTCTCGCGTGGACCAGGGGATCATCCTGAGCGGCCTCGCTAGGGTTGGGATGAAGCCGGCTGATTTTCAGTCTTGTGCCGAATTTGGCTGTGGTGTTGGCCGCTTGACGCTGCGTCTTGCCGGGATGTTCCCGCAAGTCATGGGCGTTGATATCTCCGCACCGCATCTTGATCTGGCTCGAAGATATTGTGGGCAGCTTGGCTTGAAGAATGTCTCCTTCCTGCAAGCATCCGCGATGGAATTGATGCCGGCCATGGGGTTTGATTTCTGGTTTTCGCGCATTGTCTTGCAGCATAATCCGCCACCGGTAACCATGGAAATCTTGAGACAGGCATTCATTCGCCTGCGAAAAGGCGGTGTCGCGATGTTTCAAGTGCCCGTATATCATATCGGTTACAGCTTCTCGACTGAGAAATACCTGGCTTCGGATCTTGGGAGCGATATGGAAATGCATTGCGTGCCACAGCGCGCAATCTTCGATTTGGCTCACTCGCTCGGCATGCAGCTTCTTGATCTGCGCGAAGATACTTGGGTTGTATCGAGTGAGCCTGATGCGCTTTCGAATAACTTCATCTTCCAGAAGGCAGGCTGATTCTACCGCAAATCACCGCGCGGCTTGGGCGATGCGCCCGCGGCATTGCCCGCCGAACGTCCGGCATCCACCGGCAGGGTCTGGCCCGTGATCCAGCGCGCGGCAGGTGAGGCCAGAAAGCACGCCGCTTCCGCAACATCCCAGGCGCTGCCTTCAAACTTCAACATGCCCGATTGCGCGCGCTGCTGGCGCAGTTCTTCCGTCATGCCGCGCGATGCGACCATTGGCGTATAGACATAGCCAGGCGCCACCGCATTCACACGAATATTGTTCGCCCCGTGATGCCCGGCCATGGCGCGTGTCATTTGCACGATCGCCCCCTTGCTTGTGGCGTAAAGTAAGCCTGGATGCCCCGCGCGCAGCCCAGCCACCGATGACAGATTCACAATGGCGCCGCCGCCTGATTTGCGCATTTCCGGCACGGCATCTTTCGCCATCAGCATCACGGATTTCACATTCACCTGCATGGCGTAATCCCAGGCTTCAGGATCAACGCCCTCCGCATCGCCAGCGGGGCCGCTGATGCCGACATTATTCACCAGAATATCCACACGCCCCCAAAGCCTGACGGCTTCCGCGACAGCCGCCGCGCAATCATCGGCTTTTGAGACATCGGCTTCCTTGAGCGCAGAAACGCCACCTTCTTCAGCGATAAGGCGTGCGGTTTCTTCCAAAGCGGCGCGGTCCACATCCAGCAGAAGCACTTTGGCGCCACGCGCGGCCATCAGCACCGAAATGGCACGACCATTGCCGATAGTGGTGGCGCCCGCACCGGGATTTCGTGAGCCAGCGCCAGTGACGATGGCAACCTTGCCGGTCAGGCGGGTATTGTCTTGCATGGTGGGGTCGTTCCTCCTGCGTGGAAGAGTGCACCGAGCGGCAAGAGGGCGGAAGGGGGGCAAGGACCATGCAAGGTTGAATAGGGAAACTTGACCGCCAAGCGTCACGCCCCATCCGCGTGGCAGTGCAATATGTTACCATATCCGAACATGTGCGGCTCAAATCAAAACCCCGCACAGCCCGTGCGAAATACCGTCAGCACCGATTCCTGCGCGAAGCGTGCCTTCCAGGCCGCAGCAACCGGGGCAAGCCGCGCGGAAGCCGCCGCCTGATCCTGCGCCGGCAGGACCAGCAGCAAGGCCTTGCTGTCTTCCCGGCTGATCTGCCCCGCCGCATTGCGCCATTGCCCCATGCCATCCAGCACGGTCAGGCCATCGGGGAAGGCAGGGGTCACGATATCCGCCATGAAGCGCGCCCATTCCGCTTCGGTCACCGGCGCGCGGCCTTTCACATTCCGCCCAAAATAGGCTTCCGCGATGGTGGCTGGCGCGGTGCCGATGGGGCAGCTTGGCGGGGCGGTGGCGCAACCCGCCAGCAACAGTAAAGCGCCAAGCGCCGCCTTCACGCCGTGGTCGCCAGCAGCGCTACGCCCGCGGCGATCAAGCCAATGGCAGCGATCTTTTGCAAGCCCAGCGTCTCACCAAAAACCGCCCAGCCGATAATGGCAATGACGATATAGGATGCCGCGGTGCAGGGTAGCGCGACACTCATCGGAATGCGCCGCAGCGCAATGATGTAAAGCAGCGCCGCACCGCCATAACACACCAACCCCACCATCGTCGGCAGGCGGAATAACTGATCGAAAAAACTACCCTCAGCCGCCACTGAACTGGACGCGCCTGATTTCAACAGAATTTGTCCGATCAGCGATGTGCTGATCGCCGCCACCAGCGCCAGCCAATAGATTGTCATGGCGCGCGCCCCTCATCCCGCGCCGGCAGAACCTCGCGCACCACGCCTTGCGGCTTGCCATTGGCCGACATGAAGGATCGCCCGACATATTCGCCGAGCACACCAAGGATCAGGAACTGCACGCCCGCAATCAGCAGTGTCACGGTCATCAGTGACGCCCAGCCGGAAGGCGTATGTCCCATCAACCCTTCAATGATCACATAAAGCGCCGCCAGCAGCCCCAGCACGCCCATGCCCGCGCCGGCGAGTATCGCCAGCCGCAAGGGCAGCACGGAGAAATTCGTGGCCAGGTTCATCCAAAGCCGGATCAGCCGACGCATGGTGTAATTGGATCGGCCCTCGGCGCGCGCGAAATGCTTCACCTCAATCGAATCAAGCCGCTGCGTTACCTGCATCAGCAGACCATCCACATAAGGATAGGGGCCGCGATATTTCACGACTTCGGAGACCGCGAGTGCCGACATGCAGCGGAAGGAAGACAGATAAAGCCCCTTAGGCTTATCCATCAATTGATCCGCGACCCAATTGGCGAAGGAACTGCCCAGATTGCGCCAGCCTTCATGTTCCTTCACGGCATAGCGTGTGTATACCACATCAAAATCGCCAAGCCGCGCGTGATCATATAACCGGATCACTTCTTCCGGTGGGTTCTGCAAATCATCATCCATGGTGATGATGTAAGCGCCGCGCGCATGGCGCAGCCCCGACATCACCGCATTATGCTCACCGAAATTGCGCGCATGTTCTATGTAGGTCAGCGGGACCGTGGCACTTTGCTGCAAGTCGCGGCAGACATCGCCGGAATTATCCGGGCTGCCATCATTCACCAGCACAATTTCAATCCCGCCTTCGGGGCGTAGCGCCGATAGTGCTTCCACCAGCGCGCCCACCGTGGCCGCACCGCGATAGACCGGGACCACAATGGAAAGACCGACGGGGTATTCCTTGCCGGCCGAAATCAGGGACATGGGGTTCTCCATTCTCAGGGCCGGGTTGCGATCACCAGCACCGAACCGCCTGCCGGGTAGCGCAGACCGATCCGGGCGAGCATCCGCTCCAGACCCGTTACAGCGTAGAGCATGGCATCCAACCATGGCGGGAAGGGGGCGACATCGCTTTTGGCCGCAGCATCGGATTTCAGAATCTTGCGTTGCAGGATCATGAGCGGCAGCAGCAGCGCATTCCAATAGCGGGTTTCAATGGCGGCAAAGCCGGCCTGTTCAAGCAGCGCGCGGGCCTGATCCCCAGTGAAGCGCCGCGCATTATGCACGCGTATATCATGTGCCGAATGCAGCCAATCAAAGGCCGGCAGGTTCAGCACCAGGGCACCGCCTGGCTTCAGCACGCGATGAAACTCGGCCAGTGCCAGGCCTGGGTCCACGGCGCGGTGGCACAATACGTCCAGGCTGACCAAAGCGCCGAAGCTTGCATCGGCGAAGGGCAGGCGATTGGCATCCCCCCCGGTGGTGAGCGCGCCGGATTTGGCGCCGGCGCGACGTGCGGCTTCCGGGTTGAAATCCAGCCCGACCAGGGCGCGCCCGGGCTTGCCTACCAGCCGCCACAGCAGCCCACCCGTGCCGCAGCCGGCATCAAGCAACGCCCCCGGCGCGCCGGGGCGGCGGTGCAAGGCATCAAGGACACGAAGGTGCAGCGCGCGGTACCACCACATGCGCTCCTCCACCGCGTCCATCAGATCATATTCGGCGGCTTCCACGGGCGAGTGTTTCGCATCGTGGCAGGGCGGGAACAAGGCGCGGCGCGCTTAAGCCTGCCTTATTTGGCTTGCAATACCCCCCATCCAAGCCGAAACTACGCCCAATAAACATGCAATCGCCATCACCCTTGCCCGCGCCGCACCGTGCGGGCGCCCTTGCCGGGGCCACGCCAGACCAAGCCGCTAAAAGCCGCCCCCCACATGGCTGAGGCGCCCAAAAACACGCTTACTGTGCCGACCGGGGCCGAGACTTTGCGCGGCATCGGCATTATCCTTGTGGCCTATATTGTCATCACCGGCGCCGATGCCGCGGTGAAATGGGCGCTGCCGGAAGTGGGCGCGGCCATGGCCATGATTTGGCGCGGCGTGGTGGGCGGCATCACGGTGGTGATCCTCACGCGCGGGCGGGGACTTTTCCCGAATAACCGACGCCTGCTCGCCTGGCGCGGGTTGCTGCATTGCTCCGTCTCAGCCACCTGGTATTGGGCCTGGGCGCAGGGCATGCCGCTGGTTGATTCCTACGCGGTTGCCTGCGCCACGCCCTTGCTGATGACGCTTTTCGCCATTCCGTTGTTGGGCGAGAAAGTCGGCTGGCGGCGCTGGACTTCCACCATGATCGGCTTTGGCGGCGTGCTGATCATGTTGCAGCCCTCCGGCGATTTGTGGCGCATTGAAACGGCGGCGCTGCTTGGCGCGGTGGTGTTGATGTCGGTCACGCGCATCTGGACACGGATGCTCTCGGTCAGTGATGGCCCCGCCGCCATCGCCTTCTGGTTGATGATGGCCCATATCCCGATGGGCTTGCTGTTCCTGCCGGCCTTCCCGCCGCCATCCTTGCTGCCTTCCACCAATACCATGCTGCTGCTGGTGTTGTTTGGCGTCTTCAACGGCATGGCGCATTTGATGTTCGCCCGCGCCTTTGCGCTGGCGCCGGTTTCCGTGCTTGCGCCCTTTGAATATTCGCCTTTGCTGATCGGTGGCGTGATCGGCTTTCTGATTTGGGCCGAGGTGCCGGGCTGGACCACGCTTGCCGGCGCGTCCCTGGTGGTGGCGGCAGGGCTTTACAATGTGTATCGCGAACAGGTGCGGCGGGCGGCGGAACGTGCCGGAGCATTTTCAAGCCAAGCGAGATCGCTTGGCGACCCGGAAAATGCGACCAAAAACACCATGAAGGACACCGCCTGATGGCTCTTCGCCACGATATCCGCCGCGGCGCGCTATTGATGCTGGGCGCGACCGCGCTTTTCACCATCATGTCCGCCATGATCAAGGATATTGCGGAGAGCATTTCCTTCATCGAGATCATGTTCTTCCGTTCCGCCTTCGCGCTGCCGGTGATATTCGTGATCGTGGCACGAGGCCGGCAATGGGGCATTTTGCGCACGCGGCGCTTTCCGGCCCATATGCTGCGCGCCTTTACCGGCACCATGGCGCAGGGCTGTTCCTTTTTGGCGCTGACGATGCTGCCCTTGGCGGAACAAACCGCACTGACCTACACAACGCCACTTTTCGTGACGCTACTTTCCATTCCGCTATTGGCGGAGAAGGTTGGCATCCATCGCTGGTCCGCGGTGATATTGGGCTTCATCGGCATTATGGTGATCGCGCTTGGCCAAGGCGCCTTTCAGGGCGGGGGCTGGCCAGAAAAAGCGGTGATGATCGGCATGGCGGTCGCGGTTTCGCAGGGCGTTTGGTCTGCGCTTACCACGCTTCTGGTGCGCAATCTTTCTGCGACCGAAAGCTCCACCACCATTGTGCTTTGGCAGTCCTTGCTGATGACGGCCTTTACGGCCGTGGCGCTGCCCTTTGTCTGGACCACGCCAAATGCTTGGGAATTGCTGATCCTGATCCTGGTGGGGCTGGTGGGCGGCGTGGCGCAGGTGATGTTGACGGAAGCCTATGCCTCGGCCGAGGTCTCTTCGCTTGGGCCCTATTCCTATACCTCGATCCTTTGGGCGGTCGGGCTTGGCTGGCTGATCTGGGGCGATATGCCCACCATCGCGACCATCATCGGCGCGGTGCTGATCGTGCTTTCCGGGCTGTACATCCTGCACCGCGAATTGGTGCGCGGGCGGATGAAGCGCCAAGGGCAATAGGCAGGGCTTGCGAAGCGGCGGGCCTCGCCGCACCCTAGCGCGAAAATGAGGCGCCACCGATGAGCATTCCCTTCCTGAAAAATGACAGCCTGGCCCCGGGCGCCGTGGAACAGACCGCGCCGGGCGTGCGCCGTGTGCTGTGCGGCAATCCCGGGCCTTTCACCTATCGCGGCACGAATAGCTGGATCATTGGCCGGGGGGATTCAGTCGCCATCCTGGACCCCGGCCCGGAGGATGCGGCGCATCTGAACGCCTTGCTGGCGGCCACGAAGGGGGAGCGCGTCACGCATATCCTTGTATCCCACACGCATCGGGACCATTCGCCAGGGGTGGCCGCGCTGAAGGCGGCGACCGGCGCGCCGAGCTATGGTTTCGGCCCGCATATGACGCCGCCAGAACAGGGCGGCGAAGGGGGCGATCATACATTCCACCCAGATGTGACCTTGGCCGATGGCGCCACAGTGGCCGGTGCGGATTGGCGCGTGACAGCGCTCCACACACCTGGCCATTGCGCCAATCATCTTTGTTTCGCGCTGGAGAATGCCGGCACATCACGCACGCTGTTCAGCGCGGATCATGTTATGTCCTGGTCCACCAGCGTGGTCAGCCCGCCAGATGGCGATATGGCGGCCTATATGAGTTCCCTCGCTAAGCTTCAGGCGCGCGATGATGAGCTTTATCTGCCGGGCCATGGGCCACCACTCCCCAACCCGCCTCCCTTTGTCGCTGCGCTGGCCGCGCATCGGCGGGAGAGAGAGGCGCGGGTTCTGGAAGAACTCCACCGCGCCGGGCGCGTGAGTGCTGAGGCTTTGGTGCCCCCGGTTTATGGTGCGGCGCTTGATCCCCGGCTGATCCCGGCAGCGGCGCGCAGCCTGACCGCGCATTTGATCAAGCTGGCGGGCGAAGGCGCGGTGCGACAAGATGCCGGGCATTGGGAGCCATCCTGACCATGCGGCGCGGGCTTTTCTTTCTGCCTGTGGCAGCGCTGATCGGCTGCGGCCCGCCGGATTATGCGCCGGTGCGCGATTGGGCGAATGTGGCGGGCAATGCGGCGATCTATCCCGAATTGGTGACGCGCCCGGGCGCGGCGCCTGTGGTCTCGCCCGCTGCCGAGGCGATCAACGCCATGCAACAGGCTTTGGCGACTTACTTGCAAGCACTCGATACGCTGGCCGCCGATGGGCTTTTGACGATCCGCGAAGACCCTTTGGCTGCTTATACGCCGCGCGTTGCCCCAATCAGCCCGAAAGGCGCCGAGGCGATTACGGAGCTTGGGGCGCTGCTGCGGGAGCGCGGGCGTTCTCTGGCGCGCGCGCCGCAACTCCGCGCCACCATCCGCGAAGCCGATGCGCCCGTGCAAGCGCTGATTGCCGCGATGCAGGAAGCCATCACCACGCTTGAGCCCGCCGAAGCGGCCTCAGCAGACCAGGCGCGCGCACGCTATCAGCGCCTTTTGCGCGAAGCGCGCGATGAGCCAAGCCGACAAATCCTGCGCGACCTGGCCGCGCTTTATGAGGCTGCATTCGCCAATCGCGCCGCCGCCATCAGGAATTACCAGACGGTGCTGGCCGATATCGCCCGCGGCCATGCGCTGCTGAAGGAACGCGCCTCCCACCTCACGCAGGAGGAAACCGCGCGCCAAATCCGCGCTGCCGAGGCTGAACTGCGCCGCGCCGGGGCGCGCCTGCCCCGCGATGGGCTTGGCATTGCCGTGCCCGTGATGGCCGCGCCGCGCTGAAATGGCTTTTCTGCGCACCGGGGGGGGTGACAAGCCGCCCCGGCGCTGCTTCCATCCCGTCACCAAAATCGAGGAGGATAAACGCCACTCATGAGTACCAATGGCAAGGGCTATATCGTTGGGGCTTTCGAACACCCGACCCGCAAGGCCGATAATACATCCGTGGCCCAGTTGCATGCTGAAGTCGCCTATGGCGCGCTGCAGGATGCCGGGCTTTCCAAGGATGATGTGGACGGGTTTTTCTGCACCGGCGCTGCGCCGGGGCTTGGGCCGCTCAATATGGCGGATTATCTGGGGCTGACGAAGCTGAAGCACCTCGATTCCACGGATATGGGTGGCTGTTCTTATGTGATGCATGTCGGCCATGCGGTGGAAGCGATCGCGCTCGGCAAGTGCAATATCGCGCTGATCACGCTGGCGGGCCGCCCGCGCGCAGAGGCGATGGCCACCGGCACGGCGCCGCGTTCCTGGGGCGTGAATGTGCCGGATGATCCGTTTGAAATTGTCTATGGCCGCACGGTTGCGAATGCCTATGCCATGTGCGCCATGCGCCACATGTATGAATATGGCACCACGTCAGAGCAGCTCGCCTGGATCAAGGTGGCGGCTTCGCATCATGCGCAGTACAACCCGCACGCCATGTTGCCCAAGGTGGTGACGGTGGAAGATGTGGTGAATTCGCCCATGGTGTCAGACCCGCTGCACCGGCTGGATTGCTGCGTGATTTCCGATGGCGGCGGCGCGCTGATTGTCACGCGCCCCGAAATCGCTAAATCGCTGAAGCGGCCTTTGGTGAAGGTGAAGGGTCATGGCGAAGCGACCAAGAACCAGAATGCTGGCTATACGGATTTGACCTATTCCGGCGCTGTCTGGTCTGGCCCGCAGGCTTTTGAAGAAGCCGGCGTGTCGCCCAAGGATATTCAATACGCTTCAATCTATGACAGCTTCACGATCACCGTGCTGATCCAATTGGAAGATTTGGGCTTCTGCAAAAAAGGTGAAGGCGGGAAGTTCGTGGCCGATGGCAATTTGATTTCCGGCGTGGGCAAGCTGCCCTTCAATACGGATGGCGGTGGGCTTTGCAACAACCACCCGGCCAATCGTGGCGGCATGACCAAGGTGATCGAAGCGGTGCGGCAATTGCGCCATGAGGCTCACCCCAAGGTGCAGGTGCCTGGCTGCACGCTGGCGCTGGCGCATGGCACGGGCGGCTTGCTCGGCACGCGCCATGGCAGCGCCACTGTCATTCTGGAAAGGGAGTAAGCGATATGGCCACCATGGCATTCAACCGGGCCCTGCCGGAAATCAAGACGGACCCGACCAATCAGCCCTTCTTTGATGGCGCGCGCGCCGGCAAGCTGCTGATCGGCAAGTGCAAGGATACCGGCAAGTTCTTCTGGTATCCGCGCGGCTGTTCGCCCTTCACGCTTTCCAACAATATTGAATTGGTGGAGGCCAAGGGCACCGGCAGCATCTATACCTTCACGGTGATGCGCACCAAGGAACCCTATTGCGTCGCGTATGTTGAGTTGGATGAAGGCATTCGTGTTTTCACCAATATCGTTGATTGCGATCTGGATAGTTTGAAGATCGGCCAGAAGGTCAAGCTGGTGTTCAAGCCAACCCAGGGTGATGGGCCGCCGGCCTTCATGTTCACCCCGGTGTGATCGGTTAGGCTTTTTGGAAAGGGGCGTCCCGTACAGCGGGGCGCCTTTTTTTCGTGCCGATTTTTTGATGCAGAGAGCGGCGATTCTGCTAGACTTCGCGTGGGGAAATTCAGGGGGTTCGCGATCATGCGGCGCATGGTCACGATGGGGCTGTTATTCGTTCTTGCCGGCTGCGCTTCCGGGCGTATGGGCTCGCGTTCTGGTGTGCCTGGCTATGCCGGCGGGGATATGTCCTGCGTGCCCTTCGCGCGGGAGCGTTCGGGGCTAAGGATCAGCGGCCATGCCTGGCAATGGTGGCATGCGGCAGCCGGGCAATATGAACGTTCTGGGGCGCCCCAGCCCGGCAGCGTGCTGGTCTTTCAACGCACTAGCCGCAACCCGCAGGGGCATGTCGCGGTGGTGTCGCGCGTGATTTCGGCCCGTGAAATCCGCGTGGATCACGCCAATTGGGCGACCGGGCGGGCGAGGGGGCAGATCGCGCGGGATCAACCAGTGCTGGATGTCTCGCCACGGGGCGATTGGTCCCTGGTGCGGGTTTGGTATCCGCCAGCGGATGATTTCGGCGGCACGCATTTCCCGACCTATGGGTTTATTCATGGGCGGCGGATGCTGGCGTCAGCCGGCTAAGGGGCTGGACAAAACCGCCCCGGGCGGTATGAAGCCCGCCTTGGTCGCACCGGGGCTCGCCCTGGTCGCCGGGCGCATAGCTCAGTTGGTAGAGCAGCTGACTCTTAATCAGCGGGTCCAAGGTTCGAATCCTTGTGCGCCCACCAATGAAATCAAGGGGTTCGCAGGTTCTTCCCCCCTCCTGAAAAATCGCACCGTTTCACGCAGATCCCATGCGGACCCGTATGCGCACCCTGGGCCGCGCGCGTGCGGCTTCATCCCCTTGCGGTAGGCCCCCGGCAAAAGCGGGGCGGTTCAGCGCAATGTGCTAGAATAGTGCCGTGCTCTGTAACAAAGATCACAGAGTTCCTGCCCCTCCTGTGCTCAAAACGCCCCTACGGGCGTGAACCCGCTCGTCTTTCGTGAAGTCTTTTGAGCGTGGGGGGAGTCTTCATGCGTGGAGTGAAATCAAAGAAAGCCGAGTTATCGTTCCTCGGGCGCCCCAATCTGCAGTTTTTTCCGCAAAGCCGTTCATTGCGGATTTCAATCCTTGGCGAGCAACGAGCCCTGGTTGCAGAATTGGGGTCCTATCTTGAACAGCACGGGCTCGCCGTCAGCCATTGTGCCACATTTGGTGAATTGCTTTCGGGCGTTGAGGCACAGGAATATTCGCTGCGGCCTGACATCGTGATCCTGCAAGTGAGGAGCATGCTGAGGGATGCGCCAGGCTCCATCCACCAGATACGCGCACGCTCTGATGTGTTCTGCATCGTGCTTGGTATGGATAATGATGAGGCAGCCAGGGTGGCGCTGCTTGAAGCGGGCTGCGATGCATGCATGGTGATCCCAACCAGCCCCGGGGAGATCCTGGCGCGTATTCGCGCGGCGCTGCGCCGCGGCCTTCCCGATTCGCGCCTGGGACGACCCCCGCAACTGGAGACGCGCACTTACCCTTCACCATCAAGCGTGCCTTCACGCGTGGTTGAATTGGGGCTTGGCTGGAAGCTGTGCCTTACGCGTCGTGAGATCTATCGCCCTGATGGTAGCAGCTGTTCGGCAACCACGGCAGAATTTGACCTGCTTGCATGCCTGGTTAGGCAGCCCGGTGTGCCTGTCAGCCGCGATCAGATATCGGAGGCTGTCTACCACCGCAGTTGTCGCATTGATGATCGGTCGGTGGATAATCTGGTTGTACGGCTTCGGCGCAAGCTTGAAGAAGATCCGCGACACCCGCAAGTGCTGCGGTCCATCCGCCTGATCGGTTATATGTTTGTTGGCTTTCAAGCGCCGGCGCAGCCCGTAGGCGGACACCAGACCAACCGGCAGCCAGAACGGCGCTTGGAAGAATCACTGGCTTAGCTGATGCCGAGTTTCGCATGCTCCGGATGAATGTACCGAGGCACGCGCAGTGACAAGCTTCGCTGGAGATCGGCCCTGGCCTGATTCATGTTGACAAGCCATATCGTTTGCTGAATTCCAGAAGATAGGCGCTGGGTTTCCACCGGAAGCTCCACCCCAGCCGTTAGGGCAGGATGCCGCCCTGGGCGAGCATCCTGCGCAGAGGCTTCACGCTAACGGCCATCACAATCCCGTTTTGCGCCTGCGTTGCCATGCTTGGGACCTGTACACCGCATGGAACCAGATGCCTGTCCCAGACTCTTGCCAAGCTTTTCAAATGGCGGCTAGCCTGATCGGCCAAGCGTGGTCGCCAAGCAAAGTTTTGCCCAATTCATTTGGCTGGGGACGCATCCAAGCGCTTGAGGGGCATCAAGACGGCGCAAAGCAATCAAATGGCTCTGAGGGGCTTCCTTTCAGTGCCAGATCATTCTGGAGGAGATGAGATCACATGAATGCCATCAAGCAAACCATCAAATCAGGCAAAACCGCGGTTGGAACAACGGCGGGGCCGAATATTGATGTATCGGTGCTGGCTGATGCCGGCTTTGATTTCATTCTATTCGACACGCAGCACTCCCCCTATGAGATCAAGCAAATGGCGCCTTCCATTCAGGCGATGCGCGGCAAGAAGGCTGCCCCCTTTGTGCGCGTTGCTGCCAACCAGGCGGATCAGATTTGCTTCGCCTTGGATGCCGGCGCGCGTGGCATCATTGCGCCCATGATCAATACGCGCGCCGAGGCCGAGGCGATGGTGCGTTCCTGCCGCTATTATCCGCAGGGAAATCGCAGCAATGCGGGCGTGCGCGGCGAATGGGGGGAGTTCCCAAAATACCGTGACTATATGGATACGGTGAACAAGGAACTGGTCATTGTGCCCATGATCGAAACCAAGCAGGCGCTGGAAAATCTTGATGCCATCGCCTCGGTGCCGGGCGTGGATGTTTTGCTGATTGGGCCTTCCGATCTTTCCATCGAATTGGATGTGCCGCTGGATTACGCTTGCGATACCTATCAGCGCGCGCTTGATAAAATCGCTGCAGCTGCGGCCAAGCATGGCATTGCCGCCGGCATGTATTTCATCCCGCCGGGCATGGAGCCGAATTTCTTCGTGGATAAGGGCTTCAAGTTCTTCACCATGCCCTGGGGCCCCTGGGCCACCACCGGCATTCAGAACGCGATCGCCGGGATCAAGCGCTGAGAGCTACGCCTGATCCCTTGCGGCGGTCAGGCGTTACGCGATCTTCAAATCACTCGCCAAATGGAACAGGCAATCCCCGCGCTTGGTGCGCGCCGGGATGCGCTGACACATTACAATGCCCGCCGCCTTGAAGGTGATTTCAACCGGCGGCAGCCAGGGCGTTTCCGTGAAATGAATACGCGCTGCGGGCGTGCCGATGGACACCATATCGCCGAGTTGGACCAACGGCTCAAAAACGCCGTTTTCCGGCGCATAGACATAATAATCCTGCCCGCGCACATCCAGGAAGCGTGTGGGTGAGGGCGGTTCGACCCAGTCTGACTTCGGCAAAATGCCAAGATGCACCAGCACATTGCGCACGCCGCGTTCGGCAATCGCAAGGCCGGCCGGATTGACCGTGCCGCAACCGCCCAATTCGCTGCCAAGCGCAATCTTACCGCGCCGTTCTGCCCCGCTGCCGAGTGTCTGATTCCCGCCCTGACCTTGCGCGCCGCCCTGAATATAGGTGAAGGGGGCCCCAAAGGCGCGCAGCGCCGCCAATTGCTTCTGGAACAGTGCGGGATCGTTGGATTGCGTCGCCAAGGCGCAAGGCACGTAATTCAGCGACGATCCACCCGAATGCAAATCCATCACAAAATCCGCGAGTGGGATCAATTCGCTGTCAATGTAATGCGCGATCTGCCGCGTGACCGTGCCATCCGGATCACCCGGAAAAATCCGGTTCAGATTGAGATCATCAATCGGCGAAACGCGCCGCCCCGCAAGTGCTGCCGGGTAATTCGCCATGGTCAGAATAATCACGCGCCCCTTGATGCGTGCAGGATCAAGCGACTTAGCCAAATTCGTCAGCGCCACCTGGCCTTCATATTCATCGCCATGATTGCCGGAAGTGAAAAGCGCGGTCGGCCCTTCGCCATTCTTCACCACCACAATCGGGATGGGCAGGAAGCCATAGGCGCTGTCATGGGTTGAATGAAACAGGCGAATAAAGCCTGTCTGCTTGCCATCCCTGTTGAAATCAACTTCGGAAACAAGGCGCGATTTGCGCGGCGCGTCAGCCATGGTGTTTTCCCTATTCAGGCTTGGGTCATCAAATGGCAGGCCACCTGATGCCCTGGTTGCGTTTCAACAAGTGGCGGCGCTGCTTCCCGGCAAATGGGCATCACATGCGGGCAGCGCGTGTGAAAGCGGCAACCAGAAGGCGGGTTGAGCGCGCTTGGGATATCGCCAACGATATTCTCCCGCTTGCCGCGTGACCGCCGAGAAGGATGCGGCGCCGGCACGGCGGCAATCAAAGCGCGCGTATAGGGATGCTGCGGTGTCGTGTAGATCACGCGCTTTTCAGCAACTTCCACAATCTTGCCAAGATACATCACCGCGACACGGTCAGAGATATGCCGCACCACCGAAAGATCATGCGCGATGAACAGATAGGTCAGCCCCATATCGCGCTGTAAATCCTGCAACAGATTAACGATCTGCGCCTGGACGGAAACATCAAGCGCCGAGACAGCCTCATCACACACAACAAAGCGCGGGCGTAGGATCAGCGCGCGGGCGATGCCGATGCGTTGGCGTTGGCCGCCGGAAAATTCATGCGGAAAGCGATCCAGCGCGCGGCGTGGCAGGCCGACGCGATCGAGCATTTCCGTGACCTGCTGGCGCGTTTCGGTGCCATGCTTCGCGCCATGGATCACCAGCGGTTCAGCGATGATATCCTCGACAGCCATGCGCGGATTGAGCGCGCCATAGGGGTCTTGGAAAATAATCTGCATGGACCGGCGAAATTCACGCATCGCCGCGCGGCCCAGCCCGGTGATTTCCTGCCCCTGAAAGCGGATATTGCCCGTGGTCGGGTCCAGCAGCCTGATCAGTAGCCGCCCAAGGGTGGATTTGCCACAGCCGGATTCACCGACCAGCCCCAGGGTTTCGCCAGGCATGATGGAAAGCGCCACATCATCCACCGCGCGCAGCTTGCTGGTTTTGCTGCGTAGAAACAGGCCGCCGCCGCCAACATCAAAATGCTTGGCGAGGTTTTCCGCGCTGATCAGGGGCTCGGTCATGGCGCGGCCAATTCCTTGGCGCGGAGGCAGGCGGCCCAATGATCCGCTTCCTCCAGGATCAGCGGCGGCAGGCTCTCACTGCAACTTGGCTGCGCATAACGGCAGCGCACACTATAGCGGCAGCCAGGTGGGCGGCGCGCGGGGTCAGGCAGGGTGCCGGGGATGGCGATCAGCCGCGCGCGGTCCTCCGTGATGGACGGCACGCATTCCAGCAAGCCGCGCGTGTAGGGATGTATGGGATGGTCAAAAACCCGCGCCACCGGTGCTTCTTCAATCACGCGCCCGGCATACATCACCAGCACGCGGTCTGCCGTTTCCGCAATAACGCCCATGTTGTGCGTGATGATCATGATCGCCATGCGGAATTCATCCCGCAAATCCATCAGTAGATCGAGGATTTGCGCCTGAATGGTCACATCAAGCGCCGTGGTTGGCTCATCGGCAATCAGCAGCTTTGGGTTGCAGGCGAGCGCAATGGCGATCATCACGCGCTGCCGCTGCCCGCCGGACATCTGATGCGGGTAATCATCCAGCCGCCGCGCCGCTGATGGAATGCCAACCTTGTCCAGCATATCAATCGCGCGCTTGCGGAGTGCAGCGGCGGGCAGGTTTTCATGCGCCTTGATGGTTTCCATGATCTGATCGCCAATGGAAAACACGGGGTTCAGCGATGTCATGGGTTCCTGGAAAATCATGGCAATGCCGGGGCCACGAATGCGCTGCATTTCCCGCGATGAAAGCTTGGTCAGTTCCTTGCCCTGGAACATCACCTTGCCGGCGGCGATGCGCGCGGGCGGTGTCGGCAGCAGGCCCATGATGGTGAGTGCCGTGACACTTTTGCCGCTACCGCTTTCACCGACAATGCCGAGGATTTCACCCTCCTTGAGTGAGAAGGACACCTCCTCGATCGCGGTGATTTCCCCGCGCCCGGTCATGAAGGCCGTTGTCAGCCCCTGAACATCAAGCAACGTCACTGTTGAATCCTGAGCCGAGGGTCAAGCACATCGCGCAAGCCATCGCCAAGGAAATTCAACCCCATCACTGTGATCATGAGCGCAATGCCTGGGATGGTGATGATCCAGGGCGCTTCACGCATGAAGTCTCGCCCTTCGGCCATGATATTGCCCCAGGTCGGCGTGGGCGGCACTGCACCAACACCCAGGAAGGAAAGTGTGGCTTCAGACAGCACCGCAAAAGCGAACAGGAAGGAAAGCTGCACAATCACCGGCGCCATGGCATTGGGCAGAATGTGGCGCGTGAGGATACGCCAATGGCCCGCACCGGCGGCGACGGCCGCTTGCACGAATTCCATTTCCCGCAGGACAATCACAGAAGATCGCACAATGCGTGCCGTACGCGGGATATAGACAATCCCAAGCGCCAGAATGACATTGAAGGTCGAAGGCCCCAACACGGAAGTAACCGCGATGGCGAGTAGAATGGCCGGGAAGGCCATCAGCGCGTCATTGATGCGCATCAGCAAATTATCAATGCGGCGGAAGTAACCGGCAGCGGCGCCGATCAAAATGCCGAACACCGCATTCAGCGCCACCACGGAAGCGCCAATCAGCATGGAAAGCTGCGCGCCCCAGACCACGCGGGACCACAGGCTGCGCCCAAAACTATCCGTGCCGAAAACCCAGCCTTCACCAGGCGGCTTGAATTTGTTGCGCATGGAAAGCCGGTTGGGATCAACATCGGTAATCCAGGGCGCCAGGATGGCGGTAATGGCGATGATCAGGAAAAGCACGAGCCCGGTCATGAACAACCGATGCCGCAACAGGCGCTTGATGGTCGCACGCGCCGGATGTTCGCGCTTTAGCGCAATACCTTCGGCGTCTATGGCGGCGGCGGCGTCACTCATAGCGCACCCGCGGATCAATCAGGGCGTAGAGGATATCAACCAGAATATTCACCACCACCAGAAATGTCGTCACCAGCAAAAGCCCGCCTTGCACCATAGGGTAATCGCGCGACAGCACGGCTTGCGTCAGCAATTGCCCCATACCGGGCAGGGAGAACAGCGCTTCCGTCACCACCGCCCCGGACAGCAATAGTGAGATGATGATGCCCACCACGGTCACAATCGGGATCAGCGCATTGGCCAAAGCATGCTTGAGGATCACCTGGCGTTCCGGCAGCCCCTTGGCGCGGGCCGTGCGTACATAATCCTGCCGCAGCACTTCCAACATGCCTGAACGCGTAATGCGCGCCAGCAAGCCTGCTTGCAGCAAGGCAAGCGATATCGCCGGCATGGTGGTGCTGCGCAGCCAGCCGAGCGGGTCCTGTGAGAAGGGCACATAGCCGCCGCTTGGCAACCAACCAAGTTGCACAGCGAAGAAAATGATCATCAACAGGCCCAGAAAGAAATTCGGGATGGAAATGCCGAGCATGGCGATCATCATCGCCACCTGATCCACCCAGGTGTTCTGGCGCAGCGCCGCGATAATGCCGCTCGTCACACCAATCAGCAGCGTCAGCACAAGGGCGTAGAGTGAAAGCCCAATGGTCACCGGCAAGCGTTCCAGGGTGGCGGCCAGCACGCCCTTGCCAAGCAGCAGCGATTTGCCGAAATCGCCCTGCAATAGCCCTTGGTAGTAATGCAGCAACTGCATCAACAAGGGCTCATCCAACCCAAGATCGCGGCGCAATTGGTCAATCTGCGCTGGGGTGGCGGAAGGCCCGGCGATGGATGCCGCCGGGTCACCAGGGATCAGCCGCATCAGCCCGAAGCTAATCAGGCTGACAATAAACAATACCGGAATGGCGCTGAGCAGCCGGCGGAGCGCGACCAATATCAAGGTAAATCGCGCTCCCTAGCCGTAAAGCTCAACGTTCAATCCACACATTGGAAAAGCGCGGAATGCGGAAGGGCGCGAAGCCCTTCACATTGGCGCGCGATGCCTGGACCTTGGTGAGTGACCCGAAGGGATAGGCATAGGCGCGTTCCAGCACCAGGCGCTGCATTCGCACGAAGGCTTCCTGGCGAGCTGCCGGGTCGCGCAGGATGTTCATGTCATTCCAGGCGGCCAGCACTTCCGGATCATCCTTGTCATCCCGCGGGCGATAGGCCGCATTCGGGGAAACCAGGAATTGCATGGTGGCAAGCGCGCCAAGCGCGGGCTGCGTGCCCCAGCCGGAATGGAAGAAATGCCATTCCGTTGAATTCAACCGCTGAGACATTTGCACCGATGTCGGCCAATCCACCACGCGAAGCGACGCATTGATGCCAATCGCCTTTAATTGCTGTTCCATCACCAGCGCCGCGTTATACATCGGCGTCAGGTCACGATTGGTCAGGATGATGATCGGTTCGTTGCGATAGCCTGATTCGCGCAGCAGGGCGCGGGCGCGCTGCGGATTGTTGATATTGTAGGTTTCCTTACCCGCATCCGTGAAGCTTGGCTGGTTCGGATATTGGAAACCGACATTCAGCCGGAAGTTATTGTCGGAAGCCGCATCCATGATGTCTTCCATACCAAGCGCCGCCTGCACGGCGCGCCGGAAGGTCAGATTATCAGTGGGCGCCAGCGAAGTATTGGGCAGCGCAATCTGGATCCACCAATTCTGCAAGGGCAGGATGGTGATAGCGCTATTGCGGCGCAGCGCTTCTACCGAACGTGTCGGCACATCTTCCACCACATGCAGCGCGCCGGTTTCCAAGCCGGCCACGCGGGCGCTGGCTTCGGTCACGATGCGGAAGGTCACAGTATCAAGGCAGGCAACGCGATAGCCACCAAAGCCCATGCGCTGTTCATAGGCTGTATTGGGCTTATAGGCATCAAAGCGGCCAAGCCTTGCATGGCTGCCGGGCACGAATTCCAAAAGGCGGAAAGGCCCTGTGCCCACAGGGCGAAGCTGCTGGCGTTCATCATCCTTATGTTCTGACGGAATGATGACAATGGGGACCGAGAAGGAAGACAGCGCCTCAACAAACGTCGGCTGCACCTGCTTCATGCGGATGATGAAGGTGAGAGGGTCCGGCGTTTCCCAGCCCGCGACATTATCCAGCGTGCTGCGTTGCAGACCAATTCGGTTGTAGCGGTCGAAGGAAGCCGCAACATCTGCCGAAGTCAGCGCCTTGCCATTATGGAAGGTGATGCCCTGGCGGAGCTTGAAGGTATAGCTCAGGCCATCAGGGGCTTCCTGCATGGTTTCGGCCAATTCCGGGATGGGCCGGTTATTGTCATCGCGCGTGATCAGCGTCTCGTAGATATTCATCGCGATATTGCGCGTTGAAATCGTGCTGGAGGTCATCTGATCCAGTGAATTGACATTTGCTTCCTGGCCAAACACCAAGTCTCCGCCGCGCGTGGGGCAGGTGAAAGGGGCGGCCAGCAGCGGCGCCGCCGACAGGGCCATGGCAGCGGCAACAAGACCCGTGCTCAAACTCAGGCGTTTCATCCATGCTCTCCCTTTATTTGTGGTGCGGTAGCTTCATGCGCGCGCCCCGCGGCGTCAACCATTATCGGCGAGCCCGGCAAAGCGGCGCACAACATTTTCCGTGAGCCGGCTGATCGGCCCCTCAAGCCCCTGGCGCCACAGGCTGCCGCAATAGGTGATGGAACCAACGGCGAAGACGCCTCCGCCGCCGGGTGTGTCGAAATAAATGATCTCGCCCCGCTTCAGCGCCTGGGCCTTTTCGCCATTCACGGTATTGACGTGGGAGAGCAATTCCTCAGGCACCGCGACAAAGGAAGCGGGCGGGTCTTCGGAAACGGCCAGAATCGCCGTGCCGTCGGGCGTGCCAAGGGCAGGGTCCGCGCGGTCCAATTCAAAGCCGGCCGCGCCGCCGCCGGAAAGCCCATAATCGCCAATGGTCTCACCTTCCACGCCTTCGAACATCCAGGCATGGCGTGGGTCATGCGCCGGCGGCAGCAGGCGGTAATAGGTGCCTTCAAACAACCCCTGGCCGGAAAAGCCCACACCGGCCAATTGCTGCGGTGGCCGGCGATTGCGCCGCCACAACCCGCCATAGGCGCCGTCCGTCTGGTGATAATATTCGCCTGGTTCCGCGGCCCAGGCGCGAATGCCGCCCTCGGCGCGGCGCAATTCAAACGTGCCGGGCAAATCGGTGGGCTGTGCGATGCGCCAATAGAAACCGTTGCCACCCAGATACATCATGCGCCCGCCGCTGCGCGTATAGGCGTAAAGCGCATCAAGCGTTTGCGACGTGTGATATTCTGGATGCGAACCGGTCATCACCACCTTGTAATTGGCCAGCAGTGCCGCGCCTTCTTCGTGCAAATCGTGATCCGTGATCACATCGAAGGCCATGCCGCGCGCTTCCAGCCAGGCCAGGATATGCGTATCGGCGGGGTAATGCCTAAGCCCTGATCCCTTCGCATCATTGAAGGTTAGAAACCCAGGCCGCATCGTCAGAATCGGGCGCAGTCGCGATGAAAAGGCGATGCCACTATTATCCGGATGGCGGTTATAGGTGGAACGCCCATAGATCGGGAAATCATCCGGATTATGCGGATAAGCGCCCCAGGCGGCGACGCGGGCGCGATAGGCTGCATCCGCATTGCCGCGCGAATGATTGGCATAGGCCTGATAGGTGAAGGTGGAAGCCAAAAAGGCGATGGGCGCGGTGGCCGTCCCGCGCGGGGGCAGCACATAGAAGGGGATGTGATCCTCACCTTCGGCGCAACTGACATGCAGCGCATAGGCGCCGGAACGTAAATCCGCTGGCACGGAGAAGCTGAAATCATCCGCCCAGCCGCAATCGCTCAAATCATCGGCGTGAAAATGGATGGCGCCGTAATCGGCGGGCGCGTGGCGCCAGCACATCTCGGCCCCCGACCAGCGCGCACCAACAACAGCGCGGGTCGGCACATTCACCAAATCGCCATGGCAGGCTTGCGGGCCGATATCTTCCACGCGCTGCGTCGCGATGCCGCGCGCAAAATCCCAGGCTGCGATCAATGCGGGCGAGGCCGCGGAAAGCGGCTGATCCGGGCGCGGCCATTCGGCGTGAAAGCCGGCCAGGATGGCGGGTTCTTCAATCTTGCCGGTTAGATGCGCGCTGGGCGCGGTGGCGTTTTCCGCAGCAATCATCACCACGCCCGCGCCATCGGGCAGCGCCATACCTGCTGCCGAGACCTCACGCGTGCTGGCGGGGGAGGCATCTTCAATGCACTGCGCCCCCAGCAGCATGCGGCCAGTGGCGGGATCAGCACTCAGCCAAAGCCGGTGCCAGCGCCGCAAGGGCAGGGCCGCACCAAGGCCAAGCTGCCTTTCGCCGCCTTCCCAGATGATATGTGCCATGGGGCCATGCGGGCCGACTGAAAGCGTGACGCGCCGGCCCGCAGCTTCTTCGCTGATCACCACCGCTTCGCTGCTGGGCTGCGCCTGGAACCAGACCAACGCCGTCCAGGTCACCGGCCCTGCCGATCGCTGCGGTGCCTTCGGTATCAGGGCGTGGGACCCAAGCCGGATAGGCTGGCGGCGGCCCTGAAATTCGGCATCGAAACGGGCGGAGAGGTCCTCAAACTGCAGCCCCGGCCCGGCTGGGTTGGGGTCGCCGGAAATCACGCGCCGCAGCCTTGCGCGGTAGTGCCCGCCGCTCGGCACGCTGATCTTAACCGCCAGGCTTTCGCCAGGGCGCGCGGAAAACCGGTCCAGATAGCCGGTAATGGGCAATTCGGCGGGCTTGGCTTCGGCCATGGTGGGTCCTCTCTTTGTGCGGAATGCTCCGCGCCCGGCCTGCCGGCGTCAACACCCGGCCTGGTGGTCAGGCGTGCCCGATTTGTGCAAGGCTTGGCGCAGGGATTGGTTCAAGAGGGTCCAGATGGCCGCGATCATCGAAAAACTGAGCGATAGCCGCGCCGAGGCGCGCGAATGGGAACTCCGCTGCGACATGGCCGCCGTGTTTCGCATGGGCGCCAGGCTCGGCTGGAATGAGCATATCGGCAACCATAACAGCTTGATGTTGCCTGATGAGGCTGAGCCGCGCTTCCTGATCAATCCGCGCGGCTATTTGTTCCAGGAATTGAAAGCATCCGATCTGATCATCTGCGATCTGGAAGGGCGCGTGCTGCGCGGCAGCGGCGAACTCCGCAAGGTCGCGTTTCATATCCACACGCGCATCCATCTGGCCAATCCGGCGGCGGCTTGTGTGATCCATGTCCATCCACGGCATTTGACAGCGCTTTCCATGGTGCAGGGCGCGGAATTTGCGCTTTCGCACCACAATAACCTGCTGCTGAATGACCGCACGGTTTATGATGATGAAGGCGATCAGCCCGTGCATAGCAATGAAGAAGGGGACCGCATTGCGCGGCTGATGGGCGATAAGACAATCATGCTGATGCGCGGCCATGGCGTGACCGTGGTGGGACCCACCGTGCATGATGCGTTTGATGAATGCTACATGGCGGAACGCACCTGCATGTACCAGCTGACTGCCATGCAGACTGGGCTGCCTTTGCATAAGCTGCCCGATAATCTGCGCCGCAATCACACGGGGCCATGGGGTGAAAAGCTGGATGCGCGGCTCCATCTGAATGCCTGGCGGCGCGTGCTGGACCGCGAAGAACCTGATTATGCGCGCTGAAATGACAACAAATAATGGGAGGAAAACAATGATCCAACGTCGCAGCCTTCTAGCCACACCACTCGCCCTTGGCCTGGCGAGCCCCGCCATCGCACAAGCCGCCTGGCCCAATCGGCCGGTGCGCGTTTTTGTCGGCTTTCCGCCGGGCGGGTCGCTTGATGTAATGACGCGGCTTGCATGCGAAGTCTTGTCGCGCCGCTTCGGGCAAAATTTCATTGTCGAAACCCGTTCGGGCGCTTCGGGCAATATTGGCACGGAAGCCATCGCGCGCGCGACACCAGATGGCTACACCATCGGCACGATCAGCATGCACAATATCGTGATCAACCCCATGCTGTTCAAAACCCTGCCCTATGATCCTGAGCGCGATTTCGCCTGGATCAGCGCCATGTGGGATTTGCCCAATGTGTTGGCGGTGCCGGCGCAGCATGTGCCGGCGCAAACGCTCCAGGAATTCATCACCTGGGCCAAGACGCGGCGTGGTGGCATCAGCTACGGGTCTTCGGGTGTGGGCACCACCATTCACCTTTCTGGCGCTTATCTGCTTGGGCGCGCGGGCATTGAAAGTACCCATGTGGCTTTCCGAGGCGCGGCGCAGACCATCCCGGCCATGCTTTCTGGCGATATCCAACTCGCGGTGGATAATCTGGCGAGCTATGTCGGCGTTATTCAGGAAGGGCGCATTCGCCCGCTGGCCGTGACGCTGCCGGAACGCTGGCCCGCCATGCCCAACGTGCCGACTATGGCGGAAGCGGGGATGGATAATTTCAACGTCAGCCCCTGGCATATGTGGGCCGGGCCACGTGCCATGCCGCGTGAGATTGTGGACCGGCTTTCGTCTGAAATCCGCACGGCCTTTGCTGATCCCGAATTGCAGCAACGCGCCATCGGCATGGGCGCGCGGCTGACGGGTTCAACGCCCGAAGAATTGGCCGCACGGTTGAAGCGGGAACAGCCGATTTGGGCTGAGATGGTCAGGATTTCTGGCGCGCAGCCGGAATAGGTTGGGGGCCTAATCAGCCCAAAAACGCGTGACCCTTACTTACGGGTCACGCCTTGAGCGTTAGGCCAGCCCCAAGGCCCAAAGCAGCACGCCCTTCTGCGCATGAAGGCGGTTCTCGGCCTCATCAAACACCACGCTTTGCGGGCCATCCATCACCTCATCGGTGATTTCCTCGCCGCGATGCGCGGGCAGGCAATGCATCACAATCGCATCCGGCGCCGCGTGTCTCAGCAGTGACGCGTTCAACTGATAGGGTGCGAGAAGATTATGCCGGCTCTCAGCGCGCCCTTCGCGCTCATCAGACATGGAAACCCAGCTATCGGTCACCACGCAGCGCGCATCTCGCACCGCGGCGATGGGGTCATGGGTCAATTCCACCTTGGCACCCTGCGCGCGCGCCCAGGCGATCAATTCAGCGGGCGGCGCCAATTCCGGCGGGGTTGCCAGACGCAGTGTAAAGCCAAACCGCGCCGCTGCCTGGATGAAGGATTGCGCGACATTATTGCCATCACCTGTCCAGGCCACCACCTGCCCGGCAATCGGGCCGCGATGTTCCTCAAAGGTCATGACATCGGCCATCAATTGGCAGGGATGCGATACATCGGTCAGGCCATTGATCACCGGCACCGTCGCATATTCCGCCAATTCACGGATTTTCTGCACATTATCGGTGCGCAGCATGATGGCATCCACATAGCGGGACAGCACCTTCGCGGTATCCGCCGGGGTTTCGCCTCGGCCAAGCTGCATGTCCTTCGATGACAGCACGACAACATCGCCACCCAATTGGCGGATCCCAACTTCAAAGGAAACGCGTGTGCGGGTCGAGGGTTTTTCGAAAATCAAGGCGATGGATTTGCCGGCCAAGGGCTTTCCCGCAAGCTCGCCCCGCTTGGCGCGCCCGGCCACATCCAGCATCCGGCGCAGCACCGCCGGCTCAAGATCCATCAATTCCAAAAAGTGGCGGGGCGGCGCATCGCCGCCCCTGACCGATTTCAACATTGCACTCATTGCGCCGCGGCTTGGGCACCGGCTGGGGTCAGGCGCAGGCAGGCGCGATCGAGCAACGCCACCGCCTCATCCGCATCTGCCTCAGTGATGATCAAGGGCGGCGCCAGGCGCAGCACATTCATGCCCGCCGCAACGGTCAGCAGACCCTCGGCCACGGCGGCATTCTGCATCTCGCCGTTATTCACCTCGGGCCGCAGCTTCAGGCCAAGCAGCAGGCCAGCACCGCGCACATCTTCAATCACCGTCGGATGCTTGGCGGCCAGCGCCAGCAGGCCGCGCCACAAATGACGCGCCACCTGGTCCACACGGTCAAGGAAGCCGGGCGCGGAGACCACATCCATCACCGCATTGCCGGCGGCGCAGGCCAAAGGCCCACCGCCATAGGTTGAACCATGCGTGCCGGCCTTCAAATGCTTCGCCACATGTTCCTTGGCGAAAATGCCGCCCAGCGGGAAGCCGCCGCCAATGCCCTTGGCGGATGACATCACATCAGGCTCGATCCCGGCCCATTGATGGGCCCACATCTTGCCGGAACGGCCCATGCCGGTCTGCACTTCATCCAGTGCCAGCAGCAGCCCGTATTCATCGCACATGGCGCGCAATTCGCGCAGGAAGCGAAGCGGCGCAGGGCGCACGCCGCCTTCACCCTGTACGGGTTCAATCATCACGCCGGCCGTATTGGGGCCAATTGCATCACGCACCGCATTCATATTGTCGAAGGGCACATGGTCAAAGCCTTCAACCGGCGGGCCGAAGCCGGCCAGGTATTTCTCATTCCCGGTGGCGGCCAGCGCGGCCATGGTGCGGCCATGGAAGGCGCCTTCAAAGCAGATCAGCCGGTAGCGTTCCGGATGGCCGTTTTCCGCATGATATTTGCGGACAGCCTTGATCATGCCTTCATTCGCTTCGGCGCCGGAATTGCAGAAAAACACGCTGTCCGCGAAGGAATTTTCCACATGCCGCTGCGCCAGCCTTTCCGCCTGCGGGATGCGATAGAGGTTGGAGGCATGAATGATCTTGCCCGCCTGTTCCGCGATCATCCGCGTCAGATGCTGGTGCCCATGGCCGAGCGAGGATGTCGCGATGCCCGCGCCGAAATCCAGGAAACGTCGGCCATCTTCCGTCCAAAGTCGCGCGCCTTCGCCCCGCTCAAAAGCAAGGTCGGCACGGTTATAGGTCGGCATCAGGGCGGGAATCACGTTTCCAGTCTCCGCAAGCAACCGGCCCGGGCAAAGGCGACCATCGCCCCACCAAGGACCGGAAAGGAGAAACTTGCCGGAAAAGCGCGCAAGATGAAAGGGGCGCCTTGGTTTATTCGCCAATACTCATCAAAGCGCCTCGGACGCGCGCCGCCTGGAATTGCGCCATGAAAAGCCAGGCCGCCAGTCCAAGCCAGATCAGATCAAGCGCAAAAGCATAGGCCAGATGATCCCAGGCCAGCCGCCCATCCAGCAGCGCGGCACGCATGCCTTCAAAAACATGCGTCGCCGGAATGGCAAGCGAGATCGGCTGCAACCAGCCCGGCAGCACCGAAACCGGATAAAACACCGCTGAGAAGGGCGCCAAGCCGAACAGCACGCCCCAGGCCAAAGCTTCGGCCCCCGCGCCATGGCGGAGGATCAGCGCCGTGACGCCCAGCGCCACCGCCCAGCCCATCGCCATCAGCGCTGCGAAATAGAGCACCAGCACCGGCCCCAGAATCCAGATGCCAAAGCCGTACAACAGGAAAGCGAGTAGAATAGCCGGTCCCACGCCGATGGCGGTGCGGAGCATGCTCATGGCAACCAAGCCTGCCACCAATTCATTGGGCCTCAGCGGGGCCACGAAAATATGGCCCAGATTGCGCGACCAGATTTCCTCCAGGAAGGAAATGGCGAAGCCCATTTGGCTGCGCAGCGTCACCTCCCACAGCAGCACACCGCCCAGCAGCACGCCGGCGGTGATGCTCGCGGTATTGTTTTGCACGCCAGCAAGCCAAGCGGTGACGAAGCCCCAGACCAGCATTTGCAGCACGGGCCAATACATCAATTCCAAAACGCGCGGCCAGGAACGCCGATACAGCGCCAAATGCCGATACATCAGCCCCCAGATGCGCCGCGCCGCGCCGCTCATGCCGCGCGCCCTTGGCCACGGGCGATATCCAGAAACACCTGTTCAAGATCATCGCGGCCATAACGTGCGATCAGATCCGCGGGGCTGCCTTGGTCCACAATGCGTCCCCCTTTCAGCATCAGCACATGGTCAGCCAGGCGTTCGACCTCGGCCATGTTATGGCTTGCCAGCAGAATGGCCGCACCTGTTTCAGCGCGGTAGGCTTCCAAAAGGCTCCGCACCCAATCGCCCGTATCGGGGTCTAGGCTGGCGGTGGGTTCATCCAGCAGCAGCAATTCCGGGCGATTGATCAGCGATTTCGCAATCGCCACGCGGGTTTTCTGCCCCGCCGAAAGCTGCCCCGCCGGGCGGTCCAGAAAGCCGGTCAATTGCAGGCGTTCGGCCAATTCGGCGATGCGATCATGCGCACGCGGCACGTTATAGAGATGCGCATAGACCATCAGGTTTTCCTGCACGGTCAGCCGATGTGGCAGCGCGACATAGGGGGAAGAAAAATTCATCCGCGCGAGCGCCGCGAAGCGATCCCGCGCCATGTCATGGCCCAGCACCACAACCCGCCCAACACTTGGCACCAAAAGGCCCAGCAGCATGGCGATGGTGGTGGATTTGCCCGCGCCATTGCCGCCCAAAAGCGCCCAGGTACTGCTGGCGGGCTGGGTGAAATCCAAGCCAGCCACGGCGGGCGGGTCGCCAGCCTTGTAGGTTTTGGTCAGGCCCTGGGCCTCAATGGCGGGAAGCGGCATGGGGGTCCATATCGGCGCAAACCAGCGTTTCGCCAAGCCATGACGTCAGCTTGCGGGGCGCTGGCTTTCAATCAGGCGGCCCTGGAACAGGCGAATCCCCGCTTCCCAGCCCCAGGCAATGGCGGCTGGCCGATCTGCCCCGGCCAAGACCACCTGTTCGGCGTTCAACGAGAGCTTTTTCTGCAGCGCCGCCGTTGCCGGGCTGTCAGCGGCGGGGAAATCCTCGGACCATTTAAGGCGCAGGAAATCAAAGCCGGCGCGCTGGCTGGACAGGATCGTGGCCGCGAAGGGGGAAGCGGCTTCCAACATCAGCCGATAGCCGCGCGCCTGCGCGAAATTGCGCGCCAGCAGGAAAAGATCGGGATCGGCCAGCACATCTTCGGAATCAAGCCCGATAATCAGCCTGGGGCGCTGGCTTTGCGGCATGATGGCATCCAGCCGCAGGAATTCCGCGGAGAAAAGGCTCTCCACACGGAGCGGCAGCGCAAGCTGGCGCATGTTGCGCAATTCTTCCGGGCGCGCAATGTCACTCAGTTGCCGGCGGTCAATGGATTTCATGAGCCTTTGCGCGAAGGCAGGGGTCAGCGAAATGTCGCTGCCTGGCAGAAGCCTTTCGCAGATTTCCCCAAGATCCGCGCGGCGATCTTCCCAGAACCGCCTGGTGTTCTGTCCGCCCGGTTCCAGCCAGCAGATTTTCTGGCGACGGAAGAAGATACTGAGATCAGCCGTCATCAGCCCACGTTCCGCTGAAGCAAGCGTCGCCGCATCAACCGTGCGTTCCTCCGGCTCCTCTAGCGCCATGGCCTGCATGGCCGCGACCATGCCGAGACTGTCTTCAACAGCCGCCATCACCGCCGCTGCCTGTTGCGGCAGGCGGAGCATATGCACCGCCTTCTCCGCTTCCTCAGCTTCGAGCATGGAAAACAGAATGCGTTGCTGATGCTCCAGCGCTTCGCTCGCGTTGGGCAAGCCAATGGCAACCAGGTCGCCCCCGGGCAGCTTGAAGCCCCTGACTCGGGCGGTGCTGTTCAAGGGGTCCCAGGCCTCCCGCAACAATTCCGCCCTGCTGCCGAAGCGCCGTGCGCGTGGCAGCGCCGATAAGCGCAGCATGAGCACCAGGCGCTCCTCCCCCATCGCGACCGCATCACGAATGGCATTTGATAAGGCAACCGCACCAAGCGCCTCAGCCGGCAAAGCGGCGGGTCTTTGAGTGCTGCCGCTCATGCCCGGCCCTCTGGCAGCACGCCTTCCAACAATAGGGTGTTGGTGCAGCCAAGTCTTTCGGAGGGCGCGGTGGCAAGCCCCCGAGCACGACATTCTGAGCGCAAGCAGTTCGCAGCTTTGCTGCAATGATCCATCCTGGTCGCGGTGATGATATCTTCAATCCAGGGTCCACCATAAAGATGGATACCCTGGCTGAGACCCCATAAAAGGGCTGCTTCACGATCACAGCCATTCAAGATTAGGCGGGACTCATCAAGGCGGCGCAAGGCCTTCAGAATTTGAGTGTCGTCCAGCGCGGGGGACCAATCCAGGATCAGCCAATCCGCAGGCAGGGCTTCAGGTTCAATCAGGGTAAGCGCTGATGCCGAAAGGCCTGCTACGGCGATGCCCCAAGCGCCTTGGCGTAAGGCTTTCCGCCTGAGAGCCAGATTGCCGACGGAAACCACATCCTGCAATGCAAGCGTGGCATAAAGCCCAGGGCCAGCATCCGGATCGCCTTCATCTTCGGCGGCGTCCGGCATTTCTGGCAGCAGGTCTGGCGATAAATCCAGCAACAAGGGCGCTATCGGGCCGCCGCCCATCAGGGATTTTCGGGTACCTTCATCGCCAAGCGCTTCAAGGACGCGCTTCTGCAGCATTGATTGCGCGTGCCGCACCAAGATACGATCCCCCGCCAGGCGACTAAGATGCCGCGTGAGCGCTGTTTGGTCCAAGCCAAGGCGTTGGAAGACCAATTTAGGCAATCTTGTATCCGTGATGCCAACAAAGCTATGGCGACGAAAGATTTGCGACAGGTTGAGCCTATCCAGCCGCGCATCGAGGCCGAGGGGCGAGACCGGCTCCGCTGCCGGTACCTCCAGGAATTGCGGCAGGCGGGCAGCATTCAAAAGGTTGATGAGCATGAGTTTGGACGACGGGAGCGGCAGCAATTGCACCGCAGCCCCCCCAAGGATCTGCGCGAGCAGTGCTTGAAGCTTGCCCGCTTCGAAGTTTGGCAGTTCTGTCAGCAGCCAGTCATACGGGGCGATTTCAACCAGAGAGCCGCCTTTGACATCAACCGCTTCCCGCAAAAGGGCGAAAACCAAGCGCTGCGCCTCAGACCGTGTGCCGGGGGAGACGCGGACGGCCATTCGTCCGCCCTCATCGCGCAAGGCGCGCCGAAGCGCGTCCTGCAAGGACGTCTGGCTGAGCTGCAACTCAGGGGTGGCGGATCGTTTACGGGACATTTGGTGTTCAGTTCTATCAGAAACCTACTAGCGAGACGTATAAAATCGCATTGCGAAGCGGTTCCCACCCGTTTTGGGCCTACAAGGGCCAGGCTGCAATCTCTGCAATGCGTTTTACCCCTTCGCTTGGGCTCAAAAATCCCTATATTAACGCCAGTTCATCTTGGGAGGTTCCAAATCCAATGCGTCGTCCCGGTTATCTTGTCACCGCTTTTGCGGCCCTCGCCATGGTTTTGGTGCCGGTTTTGGCTGATGCCAAGCCGGGCGGTGGTTCATCCTCTGGCAGCCGCGGCAGCCGGACCTATTCCGCGCCACCGCCGACCCAGACCGCGCCCAATACCGCGCGGCCCATGGAGCGCACGGCAACGCAGCCTTCTGGCCCGCAACAGGCCGGCGGCGCGGCGCGTCCCGGCATGCCGCCTCAGGCGCAGCCGCAGCGTTCCTTCATGGGCGCGCTGGCTGGTGGTTTGCTGATGGGCGGCCTGGTCGGCATGCTCTTTGGCGGTGGGCTGCTGGGGGGTATCGGCGGCCTCGGCGCCATGCTTGGCATGCTGCTGCAAGTGGCGCTGATTGGCGGCCTGATCTATCTGGCCTTCCGCCTGTTCCGCCGCCGCCAGGCCGCGCCTGCCATGGCCGGTGCTTCCGGTTATGCGCGCCAGATGGAACCGGCGCCCATGGGCGATGCCGCTGCCCCGGTCGCAGGCGGCGCCTATGCTGCCCCCGCGCGCGATGTCCAAGTGACGCCGCAGGATTATCAGGCGTTTGAGCAAAGCCTGATCGAGGTGAATGCCGCCTGGTCGCGCCGTGACCTGAAGGGCCTGCGGGAATTCGCAACCCCTGAAATGGTTGGCTATTTCGCGAATGACTACCGCGATCTGGATGCGCGCGGCTGGCGCAATGAAACCCGCGATGTGAAGCTGGAAGGCGGTGACCTTTCCGAAGCTTGGCATGAGGATGGGCTGGATTACGCGACGGTTGCCATGCGCTTCAGCCTGCTGGACGCCACTTTCGAGGAAGCAACCGGCAAGTTGGTGGAAGGCAGCACGACAGAACGCCAAACCTCGACCGAGCTTTGGACCTTTGTCCGCAGCGGCCCTGAGGAGCGCTGGCTGCTCTCGGCCATTCAGCAGACCGGCTGACGTTGCTTAGCCGGCATGGCGCAAGCCGTGCCGGTTTCATGTTTTGCGATACCGTGATCGGTTGCCGCTGATCACGGTATTTTTTTGCGTGCATGGGGCGGTAGTGGGATCGCGTTTGAGGCGCCAAAAAATACTCGCCTTTGGCAGATAGGTTCGTTTAACCCTCCTGAAAAGAAACGGGAGGAGATCATGGACATGCTGTTGGGGCGCCGCGCCGTGATGGCAGGCTTGGCTGGGGCGCTGGCGACACCCGCGCTGGCGCAGGGGCGGTTTCCGGATAAGCCGATCCGCGTGATGGTGCCATGGACGCCGGGCGGGGCCACCGACATCCAGATGCGCGCCTTGTGCGAACAGGCGGCAAAGCGGCTTGGCCAGCCGATCATTGTCGAAAACAAGCCGGGCGCAGGTGGGTCTCTTGCGGCGCAATTCCTGGCGCGGGAGGCGCGGCCGGATGGCTATGCACTCGCGCAAATGTCCAATGGCAGTTTTCGCATGCCGCTGATGCAGGAAAGGCCGCAATGGGACCCGATGCAGGATTTCACCTGGATCATCCGACTGGTGGGCTATATGGGCGGTGTGGTGGTGCGCCGCGATGCACCCTGGCGAACCATGCAGGAACTGCTGGCCGATGCGCGCGCCAATCCGGGCAAGTTCAATTACGGTACGCCGGGCGCCAATACGACCGATATTCAAATGACGCGGCTCGCGCGGATGGCTGGTATCGATTGGGTCACGGTGCCCTTCCGCGGCGCTGCGCCCAATCTGCAAGCGCTATTGGCGGGCGATATTCATTTCTCGGCGGAAACCAGCGCTTGGGCGGATATGGCGCTGGAAGGGCGTGTGCGGCCCTTGGTCGTATGGATGAGCGAAAGGGCAACGCGCTTTCCGAGTGTGCCCACCTTGCGGGAGGTTGGCTATGACGTATTGGGTGAAAGCACCTATGGCATTGGCGGCCCGCGTGGCATGGACCCCGGCGTGGTGCGGGTGCTGCATGATGCCTTCAAGGAAGCGTTATTTGATCCCGCGCATCTGGCCGTGATTGCGCGCTTCGATATGCCGGTGCGTTATTTGAACAGTGCCGATTACGCCGTGGCGGCTGCCGCGCATTATGAGGATGAGCGGAAGACCGTGCAGGAACTTGGGCTGAGGCTTGGGTAGGGGCTTGCTTAGCCAAGCCCCATCACGCGCGGCAACCACAGCGCCAAATCCGGCACGGCCATGACGGCCACGGCCGAGAGCAACATGGCCAGCACCAGCCAGATCACCCAAGGTACGGTGCTTTCCATGGAAACGCCCGCAATCCGGCAGGAAACCATAAGGTTCACCGCCATGGGCGGCGTGAATTGCCCGATCGCGATCATCATGGTCAGCACCACGCCAAACCAGGTCAAATCCCATTGAAAGGCAGCGGCAATCGGCAGCAGTAACGGTAGCAGGATCAGGAAGATCGAAATGCCATCCAGAAACATCCCCACAATGATCAGGAAAATCGTGAGCAGCGCGAGTGTGCCGGCCGAGCCAAGCCCAAGCCCCACCACCCATTCCACAATCGGGCGTACAATGCCAAGCGTGCTGGTGGACCAGGCAAAAACCGTCGCCAAGGCAATGACGATCAGGATGACGGCGGAGATTTCCCCAGCCTCCACCAGCATTTCATAGACATCGCGAAGCGTCAGGCTGCGATAGATGAAAAAGCCGATGAAGAGCCCGTAAAATACCGCAACCACCGCAGCTTCCGTGGGCGTGAAAAGCCCAAGCCGCATGCCGCCCAGGATCACCACCGGCGCCAGCAGGCCCCAGAAGGCTTCCTTAAAGCTTTGCCAGACGGCAATGGCTTCCTTCTGGCGCGCCTTGCCGCCGAAATCCTTGACGATGGAAATGATTACCACGGCGGCGATGATGCAAAGCCCGGCGAGAATCCCGGGGATCATGCCGGCAGCGAAAATGGCGGGCACGGAAACGCCCGGCACCAGCACGGCATAGACAATGAAGGCAATCGAAGGCGGGATCAGGATATCGGTGGCCGCCGCCGCACCCACGGTGCTGGCGATAAAGGGGCGCGGGTAGCCATCCTCCGCCATGCTTTTCGTCACCACCTGGCCAACGGCGGCGCTGGTGGCCGGGCCTGACCCCGAAATCCCGCCAATCACCATCGCAACCAGCACGGCCACGGAAGCAAGCGCACCCCGCCCAGCGCCGACCAGCGCGGTCGCGAAACGCACCAGCCGCAATGCAACGCCCGTGCGATCAAAAACGCTGCCCACCAGCACAAACATGGGAATGGCAATCAACGGGTATTTGGCAATGCCAGCATAAACACTTGTGGGCATCGCCATGATGGATTGATCCGCAAGCCAAATGGCGAAAGCGCCCGCAAGCCCAAGACAAATCGCGACCGGCACACCGCCCGCGAGCAGCACGGCAAAGCCGAGAAATAAAATTGTCGCGATCATCGCTCAGCCATCCTCACCGCGCGCAAGCCGGATCAGCCGGCCCGCCGCGCGCGCAATCACGAGCAGCGAAATCAGTGGCAGCCAGCCAGTGTAAAGCCATTGCGGATTGCCAAGCCCATTGGACAGCACTTCAAAGCGATATTCATCATAAGCAAGCTTAGCGCCGAAAATGGCGAGCAAGCCAAAGCAGATAATGGCAAGGATCAGCGCCAGCATTTCCGCCCGGCGTTGCCCAAGCTTCCCCATAAGATCAGTAAAATACCCAACCCGGATATGCCGGCCCGTCGCGATGGCGAGTGCCGTGCCGATCAGCGCGATCACCACCATCAGCACCACCGAATATTCTTCCGTGATAGCAAAAGAAACATTCGTAAGGTAACGCGCCAGCACATTGGCCGCCGTAATCAGCGCCATGGCCGCCATGGCAAGCGCCAGCAGCACACGTTCGAAACTCAGCGGAATCCGGGTTTTCGGATCCGGGAGGCTTGCCCCCGGATCCAACTCGACACTCATGGCGCGTCAGGCAATCGCGCGCGCAATGGCGGCTTCGGCCTTTTGCACCAAGGCGCTGCCGACGGTCTGCGCCCACTTATCAAAGACAGGCCGTGTGGCGCGGGCGAAGGCCTGCTTTTCAGCGGGCGTGAGTTCCGCCACCGCCACACCGCGACGGACGCATTCCTCGATCGAGGAACGGTCGCCATCAATGCCAAGCCCCTTACGCGCCGCCGCAATCTGGCGCTGCGCGGCTTCACGCGCGCAGGCAATCACCAGATCGCGATCCGCCGGCGCGAAGCTATCCATTACGGCCTTTGAGGCAACAAAAATCGCCGCGTCAGCGCAGTAATTCCAGATGGTCAAATGGCGCTGCGCCAGCGTATCCATCCGGAAGCCCAGGAACAGATTGACTGGGTTTTCCTGACCATCCACCGCGCCGGTGGAAAGGGCGGGTTGCAGATCAGCGAAAGACATTTGCACCGGATTGGCGCCAAGCCCCTGATAGATTTCGCTGAAAATGGCACCCGCCGCGAAGCGGATTTTCAGGCCGCGCAGATCCTCGGGCTTGCGGATCTCGCGCTTGCTGTTGGAGATTTCGCGGAAACCATTCTCGCCCCAGGCAACCGGCGTCACATCGCGGCTGGTGAGCGTGCCGAACAGGTCGCGCCCGACTTCGCCATTGATGATCGCGTCATAAGCGCGGTGATTGGGCATCAGGAAGGGCAGCGAAAAGATGTTCATTTCGCGGATTTGCGGGGAGATATTGATGGTGGAAAACACCGCCATATCAATCACACCCTGGCGCATCGCGACCAATTCGCGCGTCTGATCGCCGCCGACCAATTGGCTGCCCGGATAGACCTTCATATTGATCCGCCCGCCGGAGCGTTCCGTGACCAGTTCCGCCCAGGTGAAGGCGCCGTCAGAGATCGGCAGCGGGCGATTGCCCACAACCGAGACCTTGTACTCGGCGCGGTATTGCCCCTGCGCGCGGGCAACCGCGGGGGCGGCCAGGCCGAGCGCGCCTGCGCCCAGCAGAAGGTTGCGGCGCGTCGCGCCCTGGAATGGGGTGTTCATGGCGTTCTTCTCCCTTTGTTTGGATCCAGACTAATATCCCCACTTGCCCAAGGCTAGCGCCGGAGGCAAGCGAAACATCGCGCGAACCGCCGGAAGGGCGCCGCAAAAGAAGGAGACGCCGCATGATCCCTACTTCCAACCTGGGCACCATGCTGCTGCAAACCGCCCGCCGCCTGCCGGATCGCCCCGGGCTGATCTGGCGTGACAGGGTCTGGAACTGGGCGGAAATCGCGGCGCGGGCCTGTGCCGCCGCTGCAAGCTTGCGCGCGCGCGGCATTGGCGCCGGCGATCGCGTGCTGATCCATTCACGCAACAATAACGCGATTTTCGAAGGCGTTTGGGCCTGCTGGCTGATCGGCGCGGTTTGGGTGCCGACGAATTTCCGCCTGAGCCCGCCAGAGGCCGCCTATCTGGCCGGGTCTTCGCGCTGCAAGGCGCAGATCTTCGATGTGGCCTTCCCCGAACACCGCGCTGCCTGCCGCGCGGAAAATCCGGCCTGTATGCTGGATATCGCGATTGGCGAAGGTGCCGGTTTTTCTTGGGAAGATTTGATCAGGGAAGGCCAAAGTGCCCCGGTTGCCGTTCCCGCCGATGTGGATCGTGATCATCCGGCCTGGTTCTTCTATACCTCCGGCACCACGGGCCGGCCCAAGGGCGGCATCCTGACCCATGGGCAGATGGCTTTTGTCATCAACAACCATATCGCCGATCTGATGCCGGGGCTGAATGAGCATGATGCGTCCTTGGTGGTCGCGCCGCTTTCCCATGGCGCTGGTGTGCATGCGCTATCGCAAGTGGCGCGCGGCGCCGTTTCCATCCTGCTGCCGGGCGAGCGTTTTGATGTGCCGGAAGCCTGGCGATTGATTGAGACGCATCGCGTTTCAAACATGTTCACTGTGCCGACGATTCTGAACACGCTCTGCCGTGACCCTGCGGTGGATACGCATGATCATTCATCGCTCCGCCATGTGATCTATGCTGGCGCGCCGATGTATCGGGAGGATCAGAAATACGCGCTGAGCAAGCTCGGCCCCTGCCTGGTGCAATATTTCGGCCTTGGTGAAGTGACCGGCAATATCACCGTGCTGCCGCCTGCCTGGCATAGCCTGGAAGATGACCCTGCCATGCCGATTGGTTCCTGCGGCTATCCGCGCACGGGGATTGAGGTGGCGATTCTGGATACCGCGAACCAGCCCCTGCCCGCAGGCGCAACCGGCGATATTTGCGTGCGTGGTCCTGCGGTGTTCGCTGGCTATTTCGAAAATGACAGCGCAAATGAAAAGGCCTTCGCCGGCGGCTGGTTCCATACCGGTGATCTTGGCCATTTGGATGCGCGCGGGTTCCTGTATATCACCGGGCGCGCTTCGGACATGTATATCTCTGGCGGGTCCAATGTGTATCCGCGTGAGGTGGAGGAAGCGCTGCTGACTCACCCATCCGTAGCGGAAGCCTGCGTGGTAGGTGTTGCGGATGTGAAATGGGGCGAAAGCGGGGTCGCAGTGCTGGTGGCCGAAGCCGGTGCCGTGATTGATCCCGCGGCAGTGATGGCGCATCTGGATGGCAAGCTTGGGCGCTATAAATGGCCGGCGAAAATCGTGGTCTGGGATGCGCTGCCGCGTTCTGGTTACGGCAAGGTCCCGAAGAATGAGGTGAAGCGCCTGCTGATCGAACGCGGGCAGGCGTGAGTTTATTCAGCCGGGCGGGGGCAGCCGTTTGCCTGTTTCACCATCGAACACATGCAAATGTTCGATGCGCGGCGCAATTTCCAGCACCGCGGCGGAAGGCGGCGCACCGGGGAGGCGCAAGGCAATGGTTTCACCGGAAGCAAGCTTGCCATGCACCACGCTTTCGGAACCCAGCGGTTCAACCAGATCGGTGGTGAGCCGGAGCGGTCCCGGCAGGCTGATATGTTCCGGGCGAATACCAAGCGTGACCTTCTGCCCCGGGCGCGTGGCGTATTGGCGTTCCGGCAGGGCGATGATGTTGCCATCCGAAAGCGTTGCCGCCTTGGCATCTTCCGTGATGGTGGCTGGCAGGAAATTCATGGACGGGCTGCCGATAAAGCCCGCAACATAGGTATCGGCAGGGCGTTCAAAAATCTCCATGGGGGAGGCGATTTGCGCCGCGCGGCCCTCATGCATGACAACCAGCCTATCGCCCAAGGTCATCGCTTCCACCTGGTCATGCGTCACGAAAAGGCTGGTGACACCCAGCCGGCGTTGCAGGCGCTTGATTTCCGCGCGCATGGCAACGCGAAGCTTCGCATCCAGGTTGGAAAGTGGTTCATCAAACAGGAACAGCTTGGGTTCGCGCACAATGGCGCGCCCCATGGCAACGCGCTGGCGTTGACCGCCGGATAATTCCCTCGGGCGCCGATCAAGCAATTCGGAAAGGCCGAGCAGATCGGCGGCTTCCTGAACGCGGCGCTTGATGTCTTCGCGGTCAAGGCCGCGAATACGCAGCCCATAGGCCATATTGTCGAAGACGCGCATGTGGGGATAGAGCGCGTAATTCTGAAACACCATGGCGATGTCACGCGCGGCTGGTTCCAGCGCCGTCACATCCCGATCATCAATCAGCACCGTGCCACCCGTGCTGCGTTCGAGCCCCGCCACGATGCGCAGTAAGGTTGATTTGCCGCAGCCGGAGGCGCCGACAATTACAATCATCTCCCCATCCTGCACGGTCAAATCAATGCCATGCAGCACGCGCACCGCGCCGAAGTTTTTGACAATGCCGGAAAGCTTGAGTTCAGCCATGGGGGTTTCTCATTTCTCAGTCTCGACCAATCCCTTGACGAACCAGCGCTGCATCAGGATCACGATTGCGACGGGCGGCAGAAGTGCCAGCACCGTTGTCGCCATGACCAGGTGCCATTCCGTATCGCCCTGGGAGCCCAGCATTTTCACAATGCCGATCATGATCGTTTCCACATCGGTGGAGGTCGTCACCAGCAGCGGCCAAAGATATTGGTTCCAGCCATAGACGAACAGAATGACAAAAAGGGCGGCGATATTGGTGGCGGACAGCGGCAGAACCACATCCTTGAAGAACCGGATCGGGCCGGCGCCATCCATCTTGGCGGCTTCCACCAATTCATCCGGGATGGTCAGGAAGAATTGACGGAACAAAAGCGTTGCGGTAGCGGAAGCGATCAAAGGCACGATCAAGCCGGCATAGGTATTCACCATGCCAAGGTCAGAAACCACCTGAAAGGTCGGGAAGATGCGCACCTCAACCGGCAGCATCAGGGTGATGAAAATCGCCCAGAAAAACAGCATGCGCCCGGGGAAGGAAAAGAAGGCGACCGCATAGGCGGAGATGATGGAAATCGCGATTTTACCGAAGGTGATCAGCAGCGCCATGATGGCGCTATTGAACATCATCGTGGAAACCGGCACGCCAGCGCGCTGCTTATTGCCCTGGTTCCAGACCGCGCTGTAATTCGCAGCCGCCTCGGCGCCCGGCAGCAAGGGTACATCGCCGCGGCCGATAGTGCCGGCATCATGGGTGGAGCCCATCAGTACAATCCAGATGGGCAGCGCGAAAAGCAACACCCCCAGCACCAGGATAACATGGGTAAGCATATCCGCCCTGGGATTGCTGCCGGCCATGCCCATGGGGGCGGCAATGCTGTTGCGTGGCTCGGCCATCAGTAATGAACCTTGCGTTCAATGAAGCGGAACTGCACCAGCGTCAGCGCTATCACCGCAATCATCAGTACCACGGATTGCGCGGAGGATGAGCCAAGATCCAGATTGACCCGCCCATCGATATAGGCGCGGTAGATCAGGGTTTGCGTGGCATTGCCCGGCCCGCCCTTGGTCAGCGCATCAATAATGCCGAAAGTATCAAAGAAGGCGTAGGTGATATTGATCACCAGCAGAAAAAAGGTAGTGGGCGACAGCAGCGGGAAGATCACCGTGCGGAAGCGATGCAGGGGGGACGCACCATCAATGGAGGCTGCTTCCAACACGCTGCGCGGGATCGATTGCAGCCCCGCCAGGAAGAACAGGAAATTATAGGAAACCTGTTTCCAGGCCGCCGCGAGTATCACCACCAGCATGGCCTGATTGCCATTCAGCGTATAGTTCCAGGCAACCCCCGCGACTTTCAGCGCGCGGCCGATTAGCCCGATATCAGGGTGAAACAGGAAAATATAAAGAATGGCGGCAATGGCCGGCGCCACGGCATAGGGCCAGATCAGTAAGGTGCGATAGCCATCCTTGCCGCGAATATGCCGATCCGCCAGTACCGCGAGGCCAAGCGCCAAGCCCATGGCAAGCGCGGTGACGGCCACCGAGAAAATCAGCGTATTGATGATGACCTGGTGATACAGCGGGTCGACGAAAAGATCCGTGAAATTCTCAAACCAGACGAATTGTTTGGAAATGCCAAAGGCATCCTGGCGGATGAAGGAATACCAAACGGCTTCCCCCGCCGGCCAGAAGAAGAAGACAAAAGTGATCGCAAGCTGCGGCGCCAGCAGCAGATAGGGCAGCAGTTTATTGTTGAATATCGCCTTGCGCTGCATGTGGCCTCAACTGAGCATTTTCAAGCCAAGTGGGCTCACTTAGAGACTCGGAAAATGCGATCAAACATACCGATAGGAGGGGGCCGCCGTGAAGGCGGCCCCGATACGCGATTAGCGACGATTCGCACGCTCAAAATTACGCAGCACCACATCGGCGCGGCGATTGGCATTGGCAAGCAGTGTTTCGGTATTCTGCTGGCCCTGGAAGCCGCGCTCCAATTCTTCCTGGATGATATTGCGAATTTCCACAAAGCCGCCCAGCCGGAAGCCCTGGCTATTAGGCGTGGGTTCCGCACGGGAAAGCTGGATGATCGCGGCATCTGCGCCAGGGTTTTGGGTATAGAAGCCCTCAGCACGCGAAGCCTCATACGCCGCCAGCGTCAGCGGCACATAGCCGGTGACATGGTGCCACCACTTATCCTGCTCAACCTCTGAGATGAAGCGGTAGAACTCCGCGACACCGCGATATTCTTCCGCCGTGCGGTTGCGCGCCGTCAGCGTCCAAAGGCTGGCGCCGCCGATCACGCCATTATGCGGTGATTGCGTGATATCACCATGATGGGGCAGCACCACCGAAGCCCAGCGGAACTTGGCTTCGCGCTGCACCTGCGCCCGGCCGGCCGAGGAATTGAAGGACATGGCGGCCTTACCTGCCGGGAAGCTCGCGAAGCCATCGGCATCACGCCCGCCATAGACAAAGCTTCCCTCACGCTGCATCTCAAGCAGCATATTGGTATGCTTGGCGAAAATCGGCGCACCGAGGTTCATCTGGGCATCCAGGCCTTCGAAGCCATTGGCCTTGGTGGCAAGCCCGACATCATGCAGGGATGACATTTGTTCAAACATCACCCAGGTCGGCCAGGCGGTGCTGATCGGGATTTCGGCGGCATTGGTGGCTTTGATCTTCTGCGCAGCGGCGCGGATTTCAGCCCAGGTCTTGGGTAGTTCCGTCGTGGAGAGCCCAGCCTTTTCGAAAGCGTCCAGGTTGATCCACATGACTGCGGAAGAAGAATTATGCGGCATGGAAACCAGGCGGCCTTGCGTGTCGGAATAATAGCCGCGCACGCCGGCCAGATAGCGCTTCGGGTCCAGGGTAATGCCCACTTCGCCCAGCAATTCATGGGTCGGGCGAATCGCAGGGCCGGCGGCCATCATGGTGGCGGTGCCGACTTCGAACACCTGCGCGATATGGGGCGGCGTGCCGGCGCGCCAGGCGGCGATGGCGCCGGTCATGACTTCCACGTAGGAGCCACGGAAATTGGCATTCACGCGAAAGCGCGATTGGCTTTCGTTGAAACGGGTCACCTGTTCGGCCACGCGCTCACCAAGCGCCCCACCCAGCCCATACCAGAATTGGATTTCTGTGCGGCCCTGGGCGCGCACGGAAGGTGCCACGAAGGGGGCCGCGAGCAGACCCGATGTTCCCAGCAAAATGTGACGACGTTGCATGAAAGCTCTCCTTTTTTGTTGAGGCCACTGCCCGATACCCAGGCTTTATTACAGGTAAAAGACAGTTTCGCGAAGCTTGTGTTTCGGTCTTTCAGCCGCCCATGAGCCTGGCCAGCCTATCCCGTGCCCCGGCATCGAAGCGCAGCCCGAGCTTGCTCCGGCGCCAGAGCACATCTTCGGCCGTTGCGGCCCATTCCTCGCGGCGGAGATAGTCCAGCTCTGCCGCGTGTAAATCGGCGCCAATGGCCGGGCCAGGGTCCTGGCCGGCGGTGAAGATGCGCCAGGCCCGCGTGCCATAGGCGCGGAGCAGCCGGGTGCAGAGGCTTCCCGGTAATTGCGGGAAGTTACGCTGGAAATCGGCCAACAGGGCCGCGAAACCATTCAGGGGGAAATCCCCGCCCGGCAGGGAGGCGCGGGCGGTCCAGCCGGCCTTTTCGGGTTTCAGGCCAAGCTCGGCCAAGGCGGCTTCGGCCAGCTTGCGATAGGTGGTGATCTTTCCGCCGAAGATATTGAGTAGCGGCGCCTGACCCACCGGCGCATCCAACTTCAGCACGTAATCGCGCGTGGCTTCCTGCGCCTTGCTCGCCCCATCATCATAAAGCGGGCGGAGCCCCGAATAGGTCCAGACAATATCTTCGCGCTTCACCGGCGTGCGGAAATAACCGGACGCCGCAGCGCAGAGATAGGTGATTTCGCCCTCAGAAATCTGCGGCGGCTCTTCGGGGTTAGGGTGCTCCTCATCGGTGGTGCCGATCAGGGTGAAGTCACGTTCATAGGGGATGGTGAAAATGATCCGCCCATCGGCATTCTGGAAGATATAGGCGCGGTCGTGATCATAAAGCCGTGGCAGCACGATATGGCTGCCCTTGACCAGCCTGAGGCGCGCCGGCTGGTTGCTGCCCATCACCGTATGCTGCACCGCGCTAACCCAAGGGCCGGCAGCATTGACCAGGGCGCGGGCGTGAAATTCTGCCGGCCCATCACGACCTTCAACAGTGATATGCCAAAGCGCGCCATCGCGCTGCGCGGCAGTCACCGCCATGCGCGGATGAATGGCCGCACCGCGTTCCGCCGCATCCTTGGCGTTCAGCAGCACCAGGCGCGAATCCTCCACCCAGCAATCGGAATATTCAAAGCCGATGCGATGCCCGGGGCTGAGCGGCGCCCCCAACGGAGAGCTTGTCAGGTCAATCCGCATGGTGGCTGGCAGCGTCTTTCGCCCGCCCAGATGATCATACAAAAACAACCCAAGCCGCAGCAGCCAGGCGGGCCTGAGGCCCTCATGATGCGGCAGGACAAAGCGCAATGGCCAGATGATATGCGGCGCAATGCCAAGCAGGATTTCGCGTTCAATCAGCGCTTCACGCACCAGGCGAAATTCGTAATGTTCCAGATAGCGCAAGCCACCATGGATCAGCTTGGTGGAATTGGCCGAAGTGCCGCTGCCCAGATCGCCCTTTTCAAACAGCACAACAGAAAGCCCGCGGCCCGCGGCATCACGCGCAATGCCGGCACCATTGATGCCGCCACCAATGACAGCAAGATCGTAAGGCTCAGCCGGAGATGATGATGCGCGCAAGCTCATCCGGTGTGGTCAGCATGGGGTAATGGCCGGTGTCAATCACATGCCAGCGCGCGCCGAGTTTGTCTGCGCAGCGGCGCTGATGCGCCTCACCGGGATTGGCCGCCTGCGGGCAATAAATGACCGATGCATTCCAGCTTTGCTGCCAGAAGCTTGGCAATTTCACCGGCTGGGTGAAGGTCTTGATCGGGTGCAGCGTCATGCGGTCCGCGGCCCATTCGGCCAAACCCCTTTCCATGCCAAGGAATAGCCGGTTCAGCGCATCCTCTCGGCCCGGGCCAAGCGCGATATCCGTATTGATGGCGGCGGGACGCGTCACGATGTCCCTGATCTTTTCACCATCCATCAGCGCCAGCGCATCGGCGAAAACCAGGCGCCCAATGCGTTCGCGCGCGCGTTCGGCGGCTGCCGCCATCACCATGCCGCCAGCCGAGGTGCCCACCAGCACCGCATCGCGCAGATCATGGTAGTAAAGATATTCGGCGATTTCCTGGCCGTGGCTTTCGGTATCAATGCCCGCGCGCATTTGGTGGCGGCGTTCGGCGCAGCCATCCAGCGTTGGCGCATGCACATCATGCCCGGCGGCGCGGAGCCGTTCGGCGACAAAGCGCCAAATCCAACCGCCTTGATAAGCCCCGTGGATCAGAACAATGCTGGCCATGGCCCGTCTCTCCCGCGTTATTGGCGCGATCATGAAGCCCTCTTGCCCGCGCGCCAAGCCCCGCGAACGGGGGTGGCAGAAGGCGCAAGCCGGGTTAGGCTTCAGCAGATATGAAGAAAAGGGGTTTTCCCATGCTGCGTCGTTCCCTTCTGACCGCTGCTGCGCTTGGCTTGGCGGCCCCGGCGTTTGCACAGGCGCGGCCGCTTCGCATGATCATCCCCGTGGGCGTTGGTGGCGTGACGGATGTGGTGGGGCGCATTTTGGCGGATACGCTGCAAACCCAGCTTGGTCGGCCTGTGGTGCCGGAAAACATACCAGGCGCGGGCAGCACCGTGGGCGCGGCAGCCTTTCATCGCCTGCCTGCGGATGGCAATACGATCTTCATTGGCACGAATAATCACCCAGTGATGCGGGCCGTTTATCCAAACTTCCCGCATGATCCCGTCGCGGATTTCATCCCGCTTGCGCTGGTGGGCCGCCAGCCCTTTGTGCTGGCGGTGCACCCGGATGTGCCGGCGCGGGATGTGGCTTCATTGCTCGCCTGGCTGTCGCAGAAGAAAGAGGAAGCGAATTACGGCGCCACCAATCCCGGTGCCACTAATCATCTGGCGGGAGAATTGTTCCGCCAACTTTCCGGTGCCAGCTTCACCATCGTGCCCTATCGCACCGCAGCCAATGCGGTGCAGGATTTGCTCGCGGGGCGGATGAACCTGACGATTGATAGCCCGACCATGCTGGCACCGCTGATGCGCGATGGCCGCGTGCGGGGCCTCGCGGTCAGTTCCGCGACACCTTCCGATCTTGTGCCCGGCCTGCCCGCACTCGCGCAGGCTGGCGTGCCTGGCTATGAGGTCACGGCCTGGCAGGTGCTTTTCGCCAAGCCCGGCACGCCGGAAGAAGCGCTTGCGCCCATTCGTGAGGCAGCGCTGCGTGCCGTGGCGGACCCGGCCGTGAAGCAGCGGCTGGCAGCGGCGGGTGTGGAAACCTGGCCTGATCCTTCACCTGCCGCCGCAGCCGCGCATGTCCAGGCGGAGGTGACGCGCTGGGCGCCGATTGTCGCGCGCATGAACCTCGGGGGCTGAGCCATGGCTTATGAAGGCATTCGCGCACGCCGCCCGCTGATCATGGGCAGACGCGGGGCGGTGGCGAGCAATCATCCGGTCGCGACCGCTGCGGGGATGGAGATTCTGCGCGCCGGCGGCAATGCCGCCGATGCGGCGGTGGCGATTGCCCTCACGCTTGGCGTGGTGGAACCACATATGTCCGGGCTGGGCGGCGATGGTTTCTACCATGCCTGGAACGCGAAAACCGGCGCCAGCACCACCTATAACGGCACTGGCGCGGCACCGGCAGCGGCCACCATCGCGCATTATCGCGCGGCGGGTGGCATTCCCGTCCATGGCGCGCTTTCTATCCAAACGCCTGGCATGGTGGCGGGGCTTGCGGCGCTGCATGGGGCAGAGGGCAGCAAGCCCTGGGGCGCGCTATTTGGCCCTGCGATTGAAGCGGCGCGGGATGGTTTTGCGGCGACCCACGCCTTGCGCCATTTTGTAGGCGAAAACCGCGCGCGGCTTTCGCCTGATGCTTTGAGTACCGCGTTGTTTCTGCCGGAGGGCAAGCCGCCGGCTTTGGGGAATTTGTTGGTCCAGCCGGCTTTGGCGGCCACCCTGCAACGCCTGGCCTCGGCAGGGCCTTCGGATTTCTATCAGGGCAGGCTGGCGGCGATGCTGGCCGCTGATCTGGAAAAGGCGGGCGCCATGGTGCGCGCGGCGGATTTGGCTTCGGTTGCGCCGATCATCGCGCCGCCCATCGCCGTGCCTTATCGCGGCTTTGAACTACGTCAGACGCCACCCAATTCCATGGGCTTCGCCATGGCGCAGATGGCGCGTATTCTGGAACGCTTCGATCTGGCCGCGCTTGGCTGGGGCAGCGCAGCCTTGATTCACCTGATGGTGGAAGCGAAGAAACGCGCCTTCCTTGACCGGGAGGCTTATGCGGGCGCGGTGAACCCGCCGCTTGATATGCTGCTATCGCGCGAATGCGCCGGCGCGCATGCCGCCGCCATCACGGATCGTGCGGCGCATCTGCCGGTGCGCCCCGCGCGAGAGTCCGACACCACCTATTTCTGCGTGGTGGACCGCGACGGCAATGCGGTTTCTGCCATTCAGTCCATCAATTCCAGTTTTGGTTCTGGCGTGACCGGCCAGGAAACCGGCATCCTGTTTAATAACCGCATGAGCTATTGGCATTTGGAAGAAGGCCACGCGAATGCACTCGCGCCCGGCAAGCGCGTGCGCCACACCATGAATGCGCCCATGCTGATGAGGGCCGGCAAACCCTGGCTGATCTTCGGGACGCCTGGCGCGGATAATCAGGTGCAGGTGAATATGCAAGTGCTGGTGGCCTGCGCCGATTTCGGCATGGACCCGCAACAGGCGCTGGAGGCGCCGCGCTGGACATCCTCCCAACCCGGTCAGGAAAGCAATTACCCGCATGGCGGTGAGGATCTGCTGACCATCGAAGCGGGCATGGGCGCTGAGGTGATCTCGGCACTGCAAGCGCGCGGGCATCGCGTGAAGACCGTGCCGGATCTGGAAGGGCCTTGCAGTGTGGAGGCCATTCGCGTGCTGGAAAATGGCGTGCGCATGGCGGCATCCGATCCACGGCGGGATGGCTGGGCGGGGGCCTGGTAATGGCCCCCTTGCCGCGCCCTGCCCATCAAGCCTAGTTTGTCCTTGGGATGCTTCATTTTCTAAGACGCCGCTTGACGGTTGCGATATTGGTTGCGCTGACGGTGCTGACGTTGAGCTTTCTGCTCACGCGGCTATCGGGTGATCTTGCCATTTCCATTGCCGGGCCGAATGCGACGCAGGAGGATATTGAACTCATCCGCCGCGCCTATGGGCTCGATCGACCGCTATGGGTGCAGTATTTTGATTGGCTCTGGCGCGCGCTGCAAGGCGATTTCGGCGATAGCTATTTCTTCAAGACGCGCGTGGCACGGCTGATCATGGAACGCATGCCAATCACCATGACGCTTGGGCTATGCGGCCTTTTCATCGCGCTTTGCGTTGCCTTGCCCTTGGGGATTCTTGCGGCGGTCAAGGAAAATACCTGGGTTGATCGCAGCGTGCTGATGGTGGCGCTGATTGGCCAGGCCATGCCTTCCTTCTGGCTGGGACTGATCCTGATGGTGGTGCTGGGCTTGAACCTGGGCTGGCTGCCGATCTCCGGCACCGGGTCTTGGGAGCATTATGTGATGCCCTCCATCGTGCTGTCCTTTTCCGCCATTCCATCGCTGATGCGGCTCACGCGCAGCGGCATGATTGAAGCGCTGGCTTCCGATTATATCCGCACCGCCCGCGCCAAGGGGCTTTCGCGGCTTTCCATTCTGGTGAAGCACGGGTTTCGCAATGCGGCCATTCCGGTGGTGGCGATTGCTGCCGTGCAGCTTGGCTTCATGCTGGGCGGGTCCATCGTGATTGAAACGGTTTTTGCCTTGCACGGTGTTGGCTATCTGGCGTGGGAGAGCATCAGCAAGAACGACTTCCCCGTGGTGCAGGCGGTGGTGCTGGTGCTGGCGCTGATCTATATCGGCCTTACGCTTTTGTCTGATCTGCTGAATGCCGTGCTTGATCCACGCCTGAGGTCGGCATGAGCACGGTTTTGCAACCTGCTGGCGCCGGTAATCGACGGCGCATAAGGCGCAATGCCGGGGCGATATTTGGCGCAGGCATTGTCGGCTTCATCACCTTCGTCGCGATCTTCGCGCCTTGGCTTGCGCCCTATGATCCTTTCACGATTGATCTCGGTAGGCGCGTGATCCCGCCAATGTGGATGGAAGGCGGCACGCCCGCCAATATCCTCGGCACGGATCAATTGGGGCGGGATTACCTTTCGCGCCTTATCTATGGTGCGCGGGTTTCGATGATCATCGGGGTCGCGACTGTCATCACCTCAGGCATTATCGGCACGTTTTTGGGCGTCATGGGCGGTTTCTATGGTGGGCGCGTTGATGATGCGGTCATGTTTGCCATCACCGCGCGGCTTTCCATCCCCGTGGTGTTGGTGGCCCTGGCGGTGGCGGGGCTTTTGGGCACCAGTTTTACGCTGGTGATTTTGGTGCTCGGGCTATTGCTCTGGGATCGGTTTGCGGTGGTCGCGCGGTCCACAACCATGCAAATCCGCAACCTGGATTATGTGGCGGCGGCGCGTTGCGCGGGTTGTTCGCCCATGACCGTGCTGCTCAAGGAAGTGCTGCCCAATATCGCGACGCATCTTGCCGTGGTCGCAACGCTTGAAATGGCGCTCGCCATTTTGCTGGAAGCGGCGCTTTCCTTCCTGGGCCTTGGCGTGCCGCCACCCTTGCCTTCCTGGGGGCTGATGATTTCGGAAGCCAAGGAATACATGTTCTTCAGCCCCTGGATTATCATGATCCCTGGCATTGCGCTTTTTGTGCTGGTGCTGGGTGTCAATCTGCTGGGCGATGCTTTGCGCGACATGCTGGGTACGGATCTGTCCCGATGAGCGCGCTGCTGGAAATTGACGATCTGCGCGTGACCTTTGGCGGCACGGCTGCAGTGCGCGGCATATCGCTTACCGTGGAAAAGGGCGAAACCCATTGCCTGGTGGGCGAAAGCGGCTGCGGAAAATCAGTCACATCCCTTGCCGTCATGGGGCTGCTTGCCAAGGGCGGCAAGCGTGAAGCGGCGCGGCTTTCCTTCGCCGGTGAGGATATTCGCGATTACAATGAGGCGGAGATGTCCCGCCTGCGCGGTGATCGCATGGCGATGATTTTCCAGGAACCCATGACCAGCCTGAACCCGGCCTATACGGTGGGTTCGCAAATGACCGAGGTATTGCGCCGCCATCGCGGTACGCCACGCGCGCAAGCGGTGGATCGCGCGGTGGAATTGCTGACGCGGGTTGGCATTACCGCGCCGGGATTAAGGCTCGGCCAATTTCCACATCAGCTCTCAGGCGGGCTGCGTCAGCGCGTCATGATCGCGATGGCGCTGATGTGCGATCCGGAATTGCTGATTGCCGATGAACCGACCACGGCTTTGGATGTGACTGTGCAGGCGCAAATCTTGCGACTTTTGGCTGAACTGCAAAAGGATCTTGGCCTTGGCATTCTGCTGATCACACATGATCTGGGCATCGTCGCCCGCGTCGCGGATCGCGTTTCGGTGATGTATGCCGGCAAGGTGGTGGAAAGCGCGCCAACGGCCGAATTGTTTCGCGCGCCGCGCCATCCCTATACGCGCGGGCTGCTTTCCTGCGTGCCGGTGCCGGGCAAGGTGAAGCGCGATGAACCGCTGGGGTCCATCCCTGGCGTGGTGCCGCGCATTCCGCCCGGCTTCATCGGCTGCGCCTTCCGTGATCGTTGCGGCTTTGCCGAAGCGGCCTGCGCCGCAGATATTCCGCGCCGCAATGTTGGCCCCGCGCATGAGGCGCTCTGCATCCTGCCGGAAGGGGCAAGGGCATGAGCGTGCCTGCCATTGAAGTGCGCGGCCTGAGGCGCGAATTCCGTGCGAGCCAGGGGCTATTTGCCGCACCGCGCCGCGTTGTCGCGGTAGATGATGTGAGCTTTTCCGTCCCCACCGGCAGCGTGCTTGGCGTGGTGGGCGAAAGCGGCTGCGGCAAGACCACGCTCGCGCGCATGATATTGGGCCTGATGGAACCCAGCGCCGGTGAGGTACTGGTGGATGGCAAAAGGCTTGACGACATGGATCGCCGCGCGCGCGCCAGGCTGATCCAGCCGGTCTTCCAGGACCCGTTTTCATCGCTCAATCCCCGCCGGCGTGTGCGCGATATCATCGCCATGCCGCTGGTGGCGCAGGGCAATGTGACGACTTCGGAAGTTGATCGCCGCGTTGCGGAAAGCCTGGAACGGGTTGGGCTTTCCACCGAACAAGGCACGCGTTTCCCATCGCAATTATCAGGCGGCCAGCGCCAGCGCGTGGCGATTGCGCGCGCCCTTGTGCTGCGCCCGCGTATTGTGGTCTGCGATGAACCGACCAGCGCCTTGGATGTTTCGGTGCAGGCGCAAATCCTCAATCTGCTGGCGGAATTGCGGCGCGATCTGGGGCTGACTTACCTGTTCATCAGCCATAATCTTGCGGTAGTGGAACATGTGGCGAGTGAAGTCGCCGTCATGTATCTGGGCCGTATCGTCGAAAAGCGCGAAAGTGAGGCGCTGTTCCGCGACCCGAGGCACCCCTATACGCGGGCGCTATTGGATTCTGTGCTGACACCCGAACCCGGGCTTGGCGTGCCGGATGTCGGGCTTGGCGATATCATGCCGGACCCCGCGAATATTCCGCCCGGCTGCCGCTTTCATCCGCGCTGCCCGGCCTGTTTCGCGCCCTGTGCCGCGACAACGCCAAGCATCACCAGCCTGGAAGATGGGCTGGTGGAATGCCATTTGGCCGGCTGATCAAAAAACAAAAAACCCCGCCCGATGCTGACCGAGCGGGGCTTTTTTGGACCAAAATCCCCTACTTCCACTTTGCCAGATAAAAGCGCGGCAATTCATCCGCATAGGCCTTGAATTCCAACTGCCGCTGGAAGGCATAGGTGCTGACGTAGGTGTGCAGCGGCACGAAATAGGCCATCTCCGTAATGCGCTTGATCGCCGCGTCATAGGCACGCTTGCGCACCGCCTCATCGGAGGAACTGCCACCTTCATTCACCAGGTCAATCACCTGTTGATCGCGCGCGTAATCCTCATTCCCGCCCGCGAACCATTGCGGCAGGAAGGCCGAGACATCGTTGATGGAAAAACTACCCCAGCTTCCCATGGCGAGCGCCAATTCGCCGCGTTGTGAGCGTTGGATTTGCGCCGCCACCTGCATCAGGTTCAGGCGCGCACGAATACCGACCGCTTGCAGGTAATTCTGCACCGCTTCGGACCATTGCCGCGGCTGGACATAGGATGTCAGTTCAATGTCAAAGCCATTGGCGAAACCAGCCTCCGCCAGCAATATCCGCGCCTTGGCCGGGTTGAATTCATACTGCGTGGCGACATCGCCATTGCAGCCGAATTGCGATGGGTAGCACGGCGCCGGCGGCACCCGCGCGCCGCCCGTCACCAGCTTTTCGGCCAGGGATTGGCGGTCAATGGCGTGGAAAATCGCCTGCCGCACCTTGAGGTGCGTCATGGGATTGCCCGCGCCCGTGCGTCCGGCTGCATCCATGCCAAGATAACCCACGCGCATGGTTTCCTGTTGCAAGGCTTGCAGGAAGGGCAGGCGGTTCACATTGGCGATATTGTCTGGATTCATGTTCCAGATCCAATCCACGCGTTGCGCCAGCAATTCAGTCAATTCAGTGGCGGCATCGGAAAGATAGCGTGCGGTGATTTTTTGGATCGCTGGCCGCCCCTTGGGGCCACCCTGGTAATAGCCATCAAAGCGTTCGTATTCGACCCCGTTCGAGACATCCACCTTGGTAAAGCGATACGGCCCGGTGCTGATCGGCATGCGCGAAAAGCCCTCAGGCCCCACCCTTTCGCGGTAGGCCTTGGGCCAAATCGGCGTCACCATCGCCAAGAAATCAAGCGCTGCCGGATTGGGCCGCTTCATTTTGATGCGTACCGTATTGGCATCCAGCTTTTCCGCCCCTTCGATCCAGGAATAATTCCCGGGCGTTGAAAGCCGCCCGCCCAATTCGGCGATGCTATTCATGGTATAGACAACATCATCAGCGCCGAAATCGCTGCCATCGTGGAACTTCACGCCAGGCCTGATCTTGAAATCAATGGCGTTATTGCCCTGCCAGGCCCATTCGGTCGCGAGCGCGGGTACATTCTTGAAGGTGTCAGGGTCACGATGCACCAGCCCATCCATGGCCTGATGCGCGATGATGATGCCGGTGCGCTGGCTGTTGAAATAGGGATCAATATTGGGCACCGCATCGCGGAAGGCGACGCGCAACGTATTGGCGCTGCGCTGCGCGTAAACCGGGCCGGCGCCAATGCCACCAAGCGCCAAGCCACCGGCGGCAGCCGCCACACCCTGGCCAAGGCCACGTCTGCTGATCTTCATCTCAATTGCTCCCTACGTAAAAAGTGAAGACTAAAGACAAGCCGGTGGCGCCCGCAAGCGCCAAAAGCCATCAATCCACCGTGGCGCCGGAAACCCTGACCACCTCGGCCCATTTGGTGATTTCGCTGCGGATGAAGGCCTCAAACGTCTCGGGGCTGGTGCCGCCGGCGGGCGTCAGCGCGGGCGGGGCGCCGCCCAATTCGGCGATGCGCGCGATATAGGCCGGGTCGCGCGTGACCGCATCAATCTCCGCCCCCAGCCTTTCGATGATCGGGCGTGGCGTGCGCGCGGGCGCCTGCACGCCGAACCAGGCGGTCGCTTCAAAATCGCGAATGCCGGCTTCGGCCAGCGTCGGCACATCCGGCAGCGCCGCTGCCCGCACATTGCTGGTCACCGCCAAGGCGCGCAGCCGCCCATCGCGGATATGGCCGATGCAGCTTGGCATATTGTCGCACCCGGATTCGAGGCGGCCTGCCACAACCTCCACCAGCATCGGCCCGGCGCCGCGGAAGGGCACATGGGTGATATCCGTACCGCTGCGGAGTTTGAACATCTCCATGGTCATATGCGGCGAACCGCCCGAACCGCTGCTGCCATAATTGAGCCTGCCAGGATTGGCCTTCGCCCCCGCGATCAGGTCACTCACGCTGCGATAGGGCGAATTGGCGGTGACGAAGATCACATTCGGCACCCGGATCGCGAGGCCAACCGCCGCCAAATCCTCTGGCTTAAAGGTCATCCGCGCACCCCAGAGCGAGTAATTGATCGCGGCGGTGGAGATGGTGCACATCACGAGCGTATAGCCATCGGGTTCCGACCGGACGACCATCTCGGCGCCCAGATTACCGGTGGCGCCGGCGCGGTTTTCCACAATGATCGGCTGACCAAGCCGCGCGGAAAGACGCTCGGCCAGGATGCGCCCGGAGATATCCGTGGTGCCGGCGGGCGGGAAGGGAATAACCAGCCGCAAAGGGCGGGTTGGGAAAGCCTGGGCGCGGGCGATGCCGGGTGCGGCGAGCGCGCCGGCCATGCCGGCCAGGATGATACGGCGGCCCAGCAGGGCGTTTGTCTTGGTCATTATTGTTTCCTCATTCCACATGAATATCGGCTTGGCGCACCACATCGGCCCAACGGGTGACTTCGGTGCGCATGAAAGCCGCAAAGCTTTCCGGGCTGGAACCACCATCAGGCGTAAGACGCGGTGGCTCAGCGCCAAAGGCCGCGATGCGGGCGCGGAAATCGGCTTCCTTGCCGATTGCATCCAATTCAGCGCCAAGCCGCGCGATGATCGGGGCGGGGGTGGCGCCCGGCGCCAGCACACCGAACCAGGCGGTCGCCTCAAAACCCGGCATGCCTTGCTCAGCAATGGTCGGCACATCCGGCAGCACGGCGCTGCGCTGAGCACCCGTCACGCCAATGGCGCGGATTTTGCCTTCGCGCACGAAAGTCAGGGCAGAGGGGATATTGTCCATGCCGAGTTCAATCCGCTCGGCCACCATTTCCGTCAGCATGGGGGCGGAACCGCGGAAGGGCACATGGGTGATCTGAATACTCTGCGCCAGGCGGATTTGTTCAATCACCACATGGGGGGAAGTGGCGATACCCGCCGTGCCGTAATTCAGCGCACCGGGTTTGGCCTTCGCTTCACGCACCATGTCAGCAAGGCTGCGGATCGGCATGCGATTCGCCGCCATCAGCACATTCGGTACGCGGCACATCAGGCCAACGGCGGCCAGATCCTCAGGCTTGAAGGGCATGCGATTGCCGAAAACGGCAAAATTGATCGCCCCCGTGCCAATGGTGGTCAGCAGCAGCGTATGGCCATCAGGTTCCGCCCGCGCGACGAATTCACCGCCGACATTGCCCGAAGCGCCGGGACGGTTATCCACCACCACCTGCTGGCCGAGCCGGGCCGAAAGGCGCTCAGCCGTGAGCCGCCCGACCAAATCCGTGGTCCCGGCAGGGGTGAAGGGGATGACCAAGCGGATGGGGCGGTTGGACAGCCCCTGCGCCAAAGCGGGCAGTGGCAAGCCGGCCCCTATGGTCAGGGTGCCTAAGCTGCGGCGGGTGATCATGGTGTTTAGCCTCCCGATTAGTGCGTTACCAATCAAGGTGGCCCGTGAACCCCGCCAGATCAACCTTGCTGCCCGGGTTTCAGTTTGGGCGATTCGTCGCCTATGATCGGCGTAACATAGGGGCGGCGGTCGAAATGGAGTTTTTGCGGCTTTACGGAAGGGTACTCAGGCTGCTGGCCGCGGATCGCGCTATCGCGATGGGGCTTGCCTTGGCGGCGCTCGCCATTGCCGGGCTGCAATTCCTGGAGCCGGTGCTGTTTGGGCGGGTGATTGATCTGCTTGCCCGGTCAGACCGGATGCAGGAATCCGCCGTTTGGGCGGAAGCGCTGGCGCTGCTGGTTATCTGGGCGGCCGTCGGGCTTTCGGCGATTGGCGCCAATGTCACGGTCGCGCTGTTTGCGGACCGCATGGCGCATCGCAATCGCCTGAAAGTCATGCATGATTACTTCCAGCATGTGCTGTCCCTGCCGCTATCCTTTCATGGGGATACGCAATCGGGCCGGCTGATGAAAATCATGCTGGTGGGTTCCGATAATCTGTTCGGCCTTTGGCTTTCCTTCTTTCGCGAACATCTGATCACCTTCATTTCTGCGATTGTGCTGCTGCCGCTCACGCTTATCCTGAATTGGCGTTTGGGATTACTGCTGATCGGGCTTGTGGTGATTTTCGGCGCCCTCGCCGCTTTTGTCATTCGTCGGACGGAAAACGCGCAGCGGCAGGTGGAAGCGCTCCATACGCAGTTGGCCGGCAACGCACAGGATGCGCTTTCAAATGTGATGGTGGTGCAATCCTTCACGCGGCTTTCCAGTGAAGCGCGGCTTTTCAGCGACATCATCCGCCAGGTGATCACACATCAATTCCCGGTCTTGAATTGGTGGGCGGTTGTGTCTGTGATGACCTCAGCCGCTTCCACCATTTGCGTGATCATGATCTTCATGCTGGGTACCTGGTTGCATCTGCGTGGACAGGCGACGGTGGGGGAGATTGTGTCCTTCATGGGCTTCGCCACCATGTTGATCGGCAAGCTTGAAGGCGCAGTTGGCTTTGCGTCCCGGCTGGTGTTGCTGATGCCTTCCTTGTCCGAGATGTTTTCGGTGCTGGATGCGCGCACAACCGTGCCGGAAAAGCCGGATGCAATTGATATTCCCCGCGCGAAAGGAGAGGTGGCGTTTGAAGATGTTGCCTTTGCTTACCCTGGTGGGCAGCCAATTTTCAGCCATGTAAATTTCTCAGCCGCACCCGGCAAGACCATTGCGCTGGTGGGGCCGACGGGCGCGGGCAAATCCACCGCCATGGCGCTGTTGCAGCGGCTATGGGACCCGAAGGAAGGGCGCGTGACGCTGGATGGGCATGATTTGCGCGATGTTTCGCTGGAAAGCCTGCGCCGCAATATCGGCGTCGTGTTCCAGGAAAGCATGCTGTTCAACCGCACCATTCGTGAAAACCTATTGGTTGGCCGCCCTGATGCCTCGCAGGAAGATTTGGAACATGCCTGCCGGCTCGCGGAAGCGCATGATTTCATCCAGCGCCAACCCCATGGCTATGACACGATGATTGGTGAGCGTGGCAGCTCGCTTTCCGGCGGGCAACGCCAGCGCCTGGCGATTGCACGCGCGCTGCTGAAAGACCCGCCGGTGCTGATTTTGGATGAAGCGACCAGCGCGCTGGATGCTGCCACGGAAGCACGGGTGCAAAAGGCGCTGGCGGCGCTGATGGCGGGGCGGACCACCTTCATCATCGCGCATCGGCTTTCCACCGTGCGTGATGCCGATGAAATCCTGGTTTTTGCCGGCGGGGAAATCGCCGAACGCGGCGGCTTCAAGGAATTGGTGGCCCAAGGCGGGCATTTCGCTGAGTTGGTGAGGACGCAGCTTACCGGTTCCACCAGCACTTGATCATGATCAAGGCGTTTGTCTGATGGCGCGTCAGGATGGGCGCATCACAACCCCATCCGGAAGGCACATCAGCCATGAACCATCGTCACCGCAAGGTATTGCACGCCATCTTCTCCCACCCTGTCAGCGCCAATATTGACCCCAAGGCCGTGGAGGCAGTGTTTGAGGAACTCGGTGCCGAGGTGTCCCATAACGGGTCCGGCCACTTGGCCGTGAAGCTCGGCAGCCATGCCCATGCCTTCCACAATAGCCAGCATAGCCTCTCAAAGGATGAGGTAGTGGCCATTCGCCATTTTCTGACGCAATCTGGCGTGGACCCGGTACGCGATTACCCGCTTTGAAAGCCGGGCGGGGGCGGGGCCGGGCAGAAGAAGGAAGAAACCTATGAAGCTTCATCGTCGCCAGTTCCTGGCCGGGGCCGCTGGCCTGGCCGCCCTTTCCCCAAGCCTGGGTCAGGCACAGACGCGCTGGCAGATGGCCACACCCTATGCGGATGGCAATTTGCACACGCGCAATATCCGCACCTTCATTCAGGAAATCGAACAGACGACGGGCGGACGGCTTTCGATCCAGCTTCATTCCAATGGTAGCCTTTTGCCGATGCCGCAGATCAAGCGCGGCGTGCAGCAAGGTCAGGTCCAGCTCGGCGAGATTCTGCTGACGGCCTATGCCAATGAAGATGTGTTTTTTGATGCCGATGCCATTCCGCAATTGGTGACAAATCTGGCCGAGGCCAAGAAACTCGCCGATCTGCAAAAGCCCTTCATTGAAGCGCGGTTGGCGCGTCAGGGGTTGAGCCTGCTGTACATGGTGCCCTGGCCTGCGGCAGGGCTTTATGCGCAGCAGCCCGTGACCAGCTTGGAGCAATTGCGCGGTCAGCGCTTCCGTACTTTCAGCCCAATGACCAATCGTTTCGCGACCATCATTGGTGCCAACCCAACCCTCGTGCAGGCGGCTGAATTGGCGCAGGCCTTCGCCACCGGCATTGTGAGTGCGCAGATCACCTCGGCTGCTACAGGCGTTGATACCTCTGCCTGGGATTACGCGAAGGTTTTCACGCCGCTTGGTTTTTCCATGACTAAGAATGCCGTGTTTGTTTCGCGGCGTGCGCTAGAAGGTCTGCCGGCGGATGTCAGGACCGCGCTGATGGAAGCCTCGGCACGTGCCGAAGCGCGGGGCTATGAACTCAGCCGTGACTCCCAAACCCAGGCCGAAGCGACACTCGGCCAGCGCGGGATGCAGGTGCTGCAACCGAGCGAACAATTGCTGGGAGATTTGCGCCGCGTGAGCCAGCAAATGACCCAGGAATGGATCGAACGCGCGGGCGAGGACGGCAAGAAACTCATTGAGGCATATCTGGCCGCGCGCTGATTGCGGCGGGGGCAATCCCTGCCTGCAAATTGATCGTTGAACTGCTCAAGGGGGGTGGGGCGCATGCCTGCCCCCCTTGTCTATTTCCGCTGTGGTGCGACAATTAACGCCTGATTTATTGAAAACAGGGGGCTTTCATGAAAAATCTTTCACGCCGCAACATACTTGCTGCGCCTTTCATTCTGACGCCGCTGGCTATTCGGGAAGCGCAGGCCCAGGCGCGTTGGCAGGTCGCCACCGCCTATCCGGATGGCAATTTCCACACCCGCAATATCCGGAGCTTCCTGGATGAGGTGAAGGCGCAAACCGGCATTGATGCGCAGCTTCATTCCAATGGCAGCCTGTTACCGATGCCGCAGATCAAGCGCGGCGTGCAACAAGGCCAGGTGCAGATCGGTGAGATTCTGCTTTCCGCCTATGGCAATGATGATCCCTTCTTCGAAGTGGATAGCATTCCTCAGCTTGCCTGGACTGATGAGCAGGCGCGCAAGCTGGCCACATTGTCCCGCCCTTACATCGAAGCGCGTTTCCAGCGGCAGGGGCTGAGTGTCCTTTACAGCGTGCCGTGGCCGCCTTCGGGCTTTTACACCAATGTGCCGGTGGAAAACCTGGAAGTGCTGCGCGGTTCGCGCATGCGCACCTTCAACGCCATGACGAACCGCTTCGCCACGCTGCTGGGCGCCACGCCAACCTTGGTGCAGGCAGCGGAAGTGCCGCAAGCCTTTGCGACCGGTGTGGTTAATTCCATGGTCACCAGCGCGGCCACGGGTGTGGATAGCGCTGCTTGGGATTTCGCGAAAATCTTCACGCCCATTGGCTTCACCCGCACCCATAACGTGATCTTCGTACAGCGCCGTGCCTTTGAAGCCTTGCCGGCAGCGCAACAGACCGCCATGCGTGAAGCGGCCAAGCGCGCCGAAGATCGCGGCTGGGCCTTGAGTGCGGAAGCGCGCGATGCGGCGCAGGCCACCTTGGCTGCCCGCGGCATGCAGGTCATGCAGCCAACGCCAGCTGTCATGGAAGGCTTGTCGCGCATCAGCCAAACCATCGCGCAGGAATGGGCCATGCGCGCTGGTGAGGATGGCGCGAGGCTTCTTGCCGCCTATCGGGCCTGAAGCGCATGCCATTCTTGCGCCGGGCACTTGATGGCCTTTACGACATCTCAGCAGGGCTAGCCGCCCTTTCCCTGCTCTCGATCTTTCTTGTCATGATGGCCCAAGTTGCCCTGCGTGAGATGAATATCCAATTCGCCGGCGCTGATGACCTCAGCGCTTATCTTTGCGTCGCAACCACGTTTTTTGCCCTGGCGCGGACCTTCAAGAATGGTGAGCTGATCAGGGTTGGCCTCGCCATTGACAAGCTCGCGCCACGCGCCCGTCGCCTCGCGGAGGTTATCGTCCTTCTGATGGCGGCGATTGCCGTTGGCACGATTGTCTGGTTCACGCTGAATGATGTGCTGTTCTCCCTGGAGATCGAAGAAGTAGCGCAAGGCACGGTCGCCTTTCCGTTATGGGTCCCGAAACTGGCCATGCCCATTGGCGCGGGCATTTTGCTGATCGCGATTGTTGATGAACTGATCCGCGTTCTGGTGGGCGAAGTCCCCGCCTATGTCGCGGCGGCGGCAGACCGTGCCGCGCGCGGCGATTTCTCGGCGGAGGTTTGAGCCATGGAATTATTGAGCTTTGCCCTGCTGCTGCTGATCCTACTGTGCGTTCTGCTTGGCATGGGTCTTTGGATCCCCATGAGCCTCGCCGTGGTTGGCTATATCGCCATGATGGCGGTGCATCCGCAGCCTGGGCTGTTCCTGGCAAGTTCCATGTGGGAATCGACAGGTTCCTGGACCTTGGCAGCGCTGCCGATGTTTGTCTGGATGGGTGAAATCCTGTTCCGCACCAAATTATCCGAGGAATTGTTCAACGGGCTTTCACCCTGGGTGCGCTGGCTTCCTGGGCGGCTTTTGCATGTAAATATCCTGGCCTGTGGTATTTTCGGTTCTGTTTCGGGATCATCGGCGGCGACTTGCGCCACGGTTTCCAAGATTGCGCTGCCGGAATTGCGGCGCCGCGGCTATGATGAAGGCGTCGCGGTAGGCAGCCTGGCCACCGCAGGCACACTCGGCATCATGATCCCGCCATCCATCATCATGGTGGTTTATGCGGTGGCGGCCGAGGTTTCGATTGTGCGCGTTTTCATCGCCGGCATGATCCCCGGCATTCTGGTGATGGTGCTGTTCAGCGCCTATATCGCCATTTGGGCCATGCTGAACCCGGATAAGCAGCCAGCCAAGGAACCCGCGCTGAGCTTCCGGGAAAAAATGCGGGCCAGCGCGCAGTTGATTCCCTGCACCATTCTGATCATCGCCGTGATCGGCACCATGTTTATCGGCTGGGCGACGGCCACCGAAGCAGCGGCTTTCGGCGTACTTGGATCGCTTATTCTTGCGGCCGTTACGCGAACGCTCACTTGGCAGAGCTTCAAGGAAAGCCTGATGGGTGCCACGCGGCTTTCCTGCATGATCATGTTCATCCTGGCAGGTGCTGCCTTCCTGACCAAGGCGATGGCGCTGACCGGTATTCCCTCCGCGCTGGCCGCTGGCGTGGAAGCACTCAATCTCGGCCCCTTAGGCATTATCGCCATCCTGACCGTGGTTTACCTGATCCTGGGCACGGCGCTTGATGGTGTTTCGATGATTGTGCTGACAACCTCCATCGTTGTGCCCATGGTGCAGACCGCCGGGTTTGACCTTGTGTGGTTTGGCATCTTTATCGTGCTGCTGGTGGAAATTGCCGAGATAACACCACCGCTCGGCTTCAATCTTTTTGTCATGCAAACAATGACAGGGAAGGAGCAGACGGAAATTGCTTGGGCATCCTTACCCTTCTTCCTGATGCTGGTGCTGACCGTGGTGCTGATTACGCTTTTCCCGGTGACGCTGGTAACCGGCCTGCCGGAATGGTTGCTGGCGCGGTAGGGGAAGCAGCACGGTGCAGGGGCGTTCAGGCAGGCTCAGGCCAATCCGGCCTTTCGAAGCGCTGAACCTCCAGCAAATAGCCGGCGGGGTCGTGGAAGAAAAAATGCGTCACGCGATAGGCTTCGGAATATTCCACCTGTTCCGGCACGGCCACCCCGCGCGCCTTTAGCCTTGCATGCCAGCCCTCCACATCTGGATCAACGAAGGTGAAGACAACACCGCCCTGCACGCGTGGGTTATCGGAAGCCCGCGGCGCCCGCGCTCGGCAAATGCCGAGAAAGCCACGATCATCGGGTGATGTCGCGTAAATCCGGCAGGTGCCCTGATCCTGTACCAGTGCCAGGCCAAGCTTGTTCTCATAAAAATCCCAGGAAGCGGCGGGGTCTTCCGCGTAAAGGAAGGTGATTTGCTGGGTGAAGCGGCTTGGTTCCATTGGTCAAGCTTAAGCACAATGCTCGCGCCGCGCTATCCTGATACCCCAAGGCTTGGGCCATACCCTGTTAAGCTTTACAAATGGCAATCAGTAAGCTTCAACGGCATTTCGAGAACAGCCTGGCTATTCGGGCTGTGATTTGGGGAACAAGGCATGAGCGATTTGGCCCATAAGATTGCCGGGCAGATACCGGTCAAGGAACCGCAATGGCTGAAGGAATTCAAGGCCTTCATCATGCGCGGCAATGTGATTGATCTTGCCGTTGGCGTGGTGATTGGCGCTGCCTTTACCGCCATTGTGACTTCCATGGTGGAGGATTTGTTCAACCCGATCTTCGGCTTGCTGATGGGCGGGATGGATTTTTCCAACCTGTTCGTCGTGATCTCCGGCGAACGCCAGGCAACCCTGGCCGCAACGCGCGAAGGTGGCGCTGCCGTGCTGGCTGTCGGCAAATTCATCAACGCCATCATCAAATTCGTGATCGTTGGTTTTGCGGTTTTTTGGATGGTGAAGGTGCTCAGCAAGCTCCAGGCATCAAAGGCCGTGGAAGAAGCAGCCGCCCCGCCGCCGCCGACGCCAACCGAATCCTTGCTTGCGGAAATCCGCGACGAGCTTAAGGCGCGCAAGGTCTGACTTGGCCTTGCCGCAAGGCGCATGAATCAGCGTGACCTGCTTAGGTAGGTCACGCTTCACCTCACCAAACTATACCCCGGCACGCCCTTCAGCGCTTCGGTCGTGTCAAAATCGCGCAGCACAGCGTCATCGGCCATCTCAACTTCCACGCAGCGATCGGCGTATTTGCCGGCCAAATGCCGCGCGCCGACATCGCCGGTAATCGCCAGCATTTCCGGCAGAAATTCGCGCGACCACAACATGGGATTGCCCTGCTTGCCACGGAAGGTCGGCATCACAATCGCGCGGCCTTCTTCCGGATCAAACGCCGCCATCAGCCGATCAAGCATGGCCGCACTCACCAGCGGCATATCGCCGAGGCACACCATGAAGCCTTCAATATCCTCGGGCAAAGCTTGCAGCCCGGCCTTGAGCGACGCGGAAAGCCCTTGCGCGTAATCCTCGGCAATCGCGAATTGCACTGCGCGGCCGGCAAGGGCTTCCTCCACCCGGTCATGCTCATGGCCGGTCACAACAATGATCGGCCGCGCATGGGAAGCGAGCACCTGATCCACCACGCGCACCACCATGGGCACGCCATCATTATCCGTGACCAGCAGCTTGTTCAGCGGCGCCATGCGGCGCGAACGGCCAGCGGCCAGCACAATGGCGGCCACGCGGCGGCCTCGGCGCGGCGCCAAGGCCGGCGGTGGCGTGCGCGGTGCCTGTTCGCGTGGCAGGGGGCGCAATTCAATTTCCTTGAGCAAGCCGCCAACACCCATGGCGCCGATATCTTCCGGCGTGACTTCAAGCCCCGCGAAAAGCCGTTGCAGCACCCAATCAAAGCCATTCAGCTTTGGGCTGCGCGCACAGCCAGGCAGCACCATGGCGGGGATTTTGCCGATATGCCCAAGGCAGAGCAGATTGCCGGGATCAACCGGCATGCCGAAATGATCAATCACGCCGCCGGCGCGCACAATCGCCGCAGGGCCAACATCGCGCCGATCCACCACGGCGGAAGCACCCGCCACCAGCAGCATCTCCGCACCCGCGCGACGTAGCCGCGATAGCGCATCCGAAATCGCCACCGTGTCATGGCGCACGCGTTCCACCGGCATGAGCATGCCACAGAGCCCGGCGATGCGTTCTTCCGTCGCCTCCACCGCGCCTTCCATGACGCTTTCCTTGATGCCGGGCAGTTCAGACAGCACCAGGCCGACTTTCAAGGCGCGGAAGGGATGAATGGCAAGCACCGGTCCCGCACCGCTTTTCGCGACCGCTTCCACCACGCCCAGCATTTGCCCCGGCACGGCGAAGGGAATCACCTTAATGGTCGCGACCATTTCCTTGGTATTGACCGGCGTGAAATTGGGCAAAGTCGCAATCGTCAGGCTTTCATCCACCGCATTCATACGCGCGATGCGCCTGGTATCCAGCACCAAAAGCCCTGCTGTTTCCGCGAGAATATTCACGCGTCCGGTGGCTGCACGTGACCGCGCAAGCAAGGGCACGGCCAGCACTTGGCCCAGCCGCTCCGCAGCCTCATCTTCCGGCACATCACCCACTTCAAGCCGCGCGGCGATGATCTCTCGGTGGCCGGCGTCTCGCAATGCGGCGATGGCGCCATCATCCAGCACCGTACCTTTTTTCAGTACGCGGCCGGTCAGGCGCATCGTATGCGCCAGGATCGCGCCTTTCGCTTCTTCAAGCCGCGTTGGGCCAAAAATCATGCCGCAACACCGGGAATGGGCCTGACCGCGCCAAGCGCCGCACCGCGCCGGGCAGCTACGATTTCCGCCATGATGGAAAGCGCAATTTCCGGTGCCGTAACGGCTTCGATATTCAACCCCACCGGCGCATGAATCCGCCCCATGGCTTCAGAGCCATGGCCCAATTCCGTCAAACGTGCCACGCGCTTCGCATGGGTGCGCCGGCTGCCGAGTGCGCCGATGTAAAACGCCTCGCTCTTCAACGCCGCATCCAAAGCGGGATCATCCAGCTTTGGGTCATGCGTCAGCGTCACCACCGCCGTGCGCGCATCAGGCGCCAAGGCCGCCATGGCCTCATCCGGCCAATCGGTGGAAAGCGAGATACCGGGCAGGCGTTCTTCGCTGGCGAAGGCGCGGCGCGGGTCCACCACCACCATCGCAAAGCCAAGTGGTGCGGCCATGGGTGCCATGGCCTGGGCGATATGCACGGCGCCGACAACGATGATCCTAAGCGGTGGGTTATGCGGGTGGATGAACCAGGCCTCATCCCCCAGCGTCACATTGCCCGCTTCTTCGCTGCCGAGTGCTGCCTTGGACGCTTCGACCAATTCCGCCGGCATCTCATCACCGGGCCAAAGCAATTGCGCGCCATCGGAAAGGCGAGTGAGCAGCACCACCGCGCGCTTGGCGGCGCGTCCGGCTTGCAGCCGGGCAAGGGTTGCGGATTTCATGAAAGCGGCTCCACAAACACCTTCACCTTGCCGCCGCAGGAAAGCCCGACTTCCCAAGCGCGTTCATCGGAAATCCCGAAATCAAGCAGTTGTGGTGCCCCGCTCGCCATGGATTGCCGCGCAGCATCCGCAACGGCCCCTTCAATGCAGCCGCCGGAGACAGACCCCGCCAGCTTACCCGATTTGGTGATGGCAAGGCGCGATCCCGCCGGGCGCGGCGAAGACCCCCAGGTTTCCACCACGGTGGCGATGGCAACATCCTCACCGGCTGCCTTCCAAGTGGCGGCGATGGCCAGGATATCTTCGGCATTGTCGTTCTCGGTCATGCGACCATCATCCTTCTGCTTTGGCCGGTGCGCGGATCGGATAAGGTTTGGATCAGTGCGCGCAGGCTTTCAAGATTATGCACGGGCCGGAAATCATCCACATGGGGCAGCATGGCACGAATGCCCTGGGATTTCGGTTGAAAGCCCGAAAAACGCAACAGCGGATTGAGCCAGATCAGGCGCGTGCAGGATTGCCGGAGCCTTTCGGTCGCCTCCGCCAGCCCCGCCGCGCCTTCGCGGTCCAGCCCATCCGTGATGAGTAACACAACGGCGCCCTGGCCCAAAACGCGCCGCGCCCAAAGCTTGTTGAACAGACCAAGGCTTTCGCCAATCCGCGTGCCGCCCGACCAATCGGGCACGATGTGGGACACCATTTCGAAGGCGAATTCCGGATCGCGATGGCGCAATTGCCGGGTCACATTCGTCAGCCTGGTGCCGAACAGGAAACTATGCACCCGGTCCCGTTCATTGGTGACGGCGTGCAGGAAATGCAGCAGGATTTGCGCATAACGCGCCATGCTGCCGCTAATGTCGCATAGCACCACCAAGGGCGGCGGCTTTTCCACGCGCTGCTTGTGTTCAAGCTTCAGGATATCGCCACCAAGCCGCAGGCTTTGGCGAAGTGTGGCGCGCAAATCCACAACGCGTCCGGCGGGATGGGTGCGAAAGCGCCGCGTGGGTTTTTCATCAAGCGGCAGGGTCAGCTTGCGGATCTCCTGCTTGGCAGCAGCGATTTCGGCCGCCGACATGGCCTCAAAATCCAGCTTTTGCAGCTTTTCGCGGTCGCTCACCGTGAAGCTCATATCCTGGCGCGGCGGTTCAGGCTCAGGCGGGCGGGGCTTTGGTTTTTCGCCCTGCATGGCTTCCGCCAAACGCCGAGACGCGGGCGGCGGCTTTTCCGATCGCGGCTTATGGCCATCCAAGGCCGCCATGGCAGCGGCATGGGTGGCGGCTTCAGGGTCACGCCAGAACAGCTGAAAAGCCTGATCGAACAACTCGAAATGCTCGCGCCGATGCACCATCACGGCGCGGAGCGCAGCATGGACCTGCCGGCGATCCCCGATTTCAATCGCGTTCAGGGCGGCCAGCGCACTCAGCGCCTCACCTGGCCCCAGCGGCAGGCCGGAACGGCGCAATAACTTAGTGAAGGCCAGCAGATTGGTCGCGATATACCCGCCCGCGCCGGGCGCCGAGGCCAGCAAGGGCTGGCCGCCGGCGATGATGCGGGCAGGGTCGCGATCCGGCGTCACCCGGCCCGAGCCTCCGCAATCAGCCGCGCCGCTTCCTCGCCCTTTAGCTTGGCGATGTCATCCTGATACTTCAGCAAAACGCCGAGCGTTTCATCCACCGCGCCTTGCTCAAGCGCCTTGGCATCAAGTGCGGCCAAAGCCTGTGCCCAATCAATCGTCTCCGCGACACCGGGCAGCTTGAAGTAATCGCCCTCACGCAGCTTTTGCACAAAGGCGACAACCTGCGCGGAAAGCGCTTCCGGAAGGCCTGGTGCGCGTAGCTTCAGAATGGCGCGCTCACGTGCCGCATCAGGGTAATCCACCCAATGATAAAGGCAGCGGCGGCGCACCGCATCATGCACTTCGCGCGTGCGGTTTGATGTGATGATCACAACGGGCGGAGTTGCCGCCTTTACCGTGCCAAGCTCAGGAATCGTGATCTGGAAATCAGCGAGGATTTCAAGCAGGAAGGCTTCGAAAGGTTCATCCGCGCGATCAAGCTCATCAATCAGCAGCACGGCGGGGCTGCCTTCCAGCGCATCCAACAAGGGGCGCGGCTGGAGGAATTTCCGGTCATAAATGCCGCGATCAAGTGCGGCGCGGTCCACATCTCCCGCCGCTTCGGCCAGTCGTATCGCCATTAATTGCCGCGCGTGATTCCATTCATAAGCGGCAGCGGAAATATCCATGCCGTCATAGCATTGCAGGCGCACCAGCCGGCGCGGCAGGCGCGCGGCCAGCACTTTCGCGATTTCCGTCTTGCCTGTGCCGGGTTCGCCTTCCAGGAAAAGCGGCCGTCCCATGGTCAGCGCCAAATGGATGGTGGTGGCCAGCGCCTTGTCAGCGACATAACCGCCGGAGGCGAGCAGCGCCTGGGTTTCGGCAACGCTTCCGGGCAGGCTCACTTGAACATCAACGCGACAATGACAAGCCAGATCGCACCCCCCACCCAGGCGAGCAGCGGAATGCCAAGTGGCGCTTCCGGCAGCAGTTCAAAGATCGAAATGCCAGCGCTCGAGGCAGGCGGGGCGGGCAGGGGCGCCGGGGCAGCGCCCGGTGCTTCGGCGGCGGCAGGTTCAGCAGCGGCGACCGCGGCAGCGAAGCGATCAAAGAATTGATCGGACATTTGCTTGGCCGTCGCATCAATCAGCCGCGCACCAAGCTGCGCCATTTTGCCGCCGACCTGCGCCTTCACCGCGAATTTCAGCAAAGTCTCATTGGGGCCTACTTCTTCAAGCGCGACATCAGCACCGCCCTTGGCGAAGCCCATGGCCCCGCCATTGCCTTCACCTGAGATGGTGTAGGAAGCCGGCGCCTGGATATTCTCCAGCTTCACCTTGCCGCCGAACTTCGCCGCCATGGGGCCGATCTTGATCGATACCTTGGCCTCGAAAGCGTCATCGGCGGTTTTGGTCACGCTTTCGCAGCCGGGAATCGCGGCCTTCAGCATTTCGGGGTCGTTCAGCGCGTCCCAGACGCGCTGACGGGGCGCTGGGATGCGGCGCTCGCCGTTCATTTCCATGGGGTGATCTCCTGCTACCCCCCAAACTAGGGGCGCAAGGCCATGGGGGAAAGGGGGCGCCCCCTTGTGGCCAGGGCAATCGCTTGAAAGTAGCAGGGATTCCCAAGTTCATCGTACGGTGATTCATGGACTACCTCGATTCTCTGAGGTTCCCCCATGTCTTCTGTATCGCTCCTCGATCATTTTTCTGCGCTCAAGGACCCGCGGCAGT
>JADCGA010000010.1 GCA_020249265.1 Roseomonas sp. | reverse complement strand
TGTTCTGTGCATCGCCCGCAGTTCCCTTGTCAGTGGTTCTTGAACATAAAGAAGCAAAGCCATGCGTTTCTTGATATTGCCGCTGCCGGCCTTGGCTGGACTTGCGCTGCTTGTTTCTGCTGCCATCGGACAGCCCGCGCCCTCGCCCCAAATTGTCGAGGGTCAGCGCCTCTACGCCGAAAACTGCGCCGCATGCCATGGCGATGATGGTCGGCGAGGTGCCGGCTTCCAGACGCCTATCTGGGGCGAGCGGACACAAATTCAGAAATTCAGTAACGCGCTTGGTCTGTTTGAATATAACCAGATGATGATGCCCTTTGACGATCCGACGCGTCTCACCGATGAGCAGAAATGGGCCATCGTTGCCTATATGCTCTTCAATCACGGCGCGATTGCGCGGGATGCGACGCTTGAGGAGGGGAAAGCGGCGACGGTGGGTATTCAATAGACGAGGATGACTCAGATTCCATCTTGGAGACAGATGTAGCGCTGGCCTTCGCAGGTGTTATCCTCATTCTCGCCGTGGCATTGGACCCGCCGAAATTCATAGCACTTACGAGATAGCTGTCTTTACGCTGAATTATCGGTAAAATATGAAGGTGCAGTAGCGCTGTTCATGCAGCGTGACAGGGCTCTTGGAAACCAGAAACCGCGACGCGCTCGATTTCCATGATGTCGCCGTCTGGTCCATCCGCAATTCTCTCGCGGAAGCCTACGCCGCAGGGATGACGGCCGCGAAGCGCAGCAGAAAGCGCCGCTAAGCATGACAACGAAGGGCCAGATAGCAGCATCTTCTGGCCCTCACATCATGATCAAAACGCCTGAATCATAGCATGTGTGGATGGCCCCCGGCTTACAAGGGTCGACGTTGCATTTTATGGCGTCCGCGATTGCTTGCGCTCATGTGTCCGGCCTCTCGGTGCGGTCGTCATGACCGCGGGCCCTGATGGGTTCCGCGAACCAGGTGCCTTAACAATTAAGCGGGCTTGAAGCCCCTGCTATGATTCAGGCTATCCCGGTCCGTCGGTGCAACCGACTTTGCCATCATGCTCCTTCGCTCTCGCAAGCTCCCGGCCGGCAGCCGCCGCTAGGCGGCGGCTGCGACTTTGTAGGACGTGCCGCGCGCTATCAAGGCCCAGGCGATACGTGCCATCTTGTTTGCCAGCGCGACAGCGACCACCTGCCGCGGTCGTCGCTGCATCATGCTCTGAACCCAGTCCGTGGCCTTCAGGACACGCGAGTTCAACAACGCCGCGTGCGCCCCGATGATCAACAGTCGTCGGACGTGCTGATTGCCTTTACGCGTGATCCGGCCAAGCCGATCTTTTCCGCCCGATGAGTTCTGGCGCAGTGTCAGCCCGAGCCACGCCGCAAACTCCCGGCCACTCTTGAACACGCCAGGGTCTGGGACGGTTGCCGCGATCGCAGTCGCTGTCAGCGGGCCAATGCCCGGAACGCTGCTCAGCCGCCGGCAAACTTCATTGGCCTTGTACCAGGCTGAGATCTGCGTCTCGACCTCGTCAATGCGCTCAGCCGCTTCATTGATCTGACGATGCAGCACGCGGAGTAACTCGAGCGCCAAGGCCGGCAGTTGCGCTTCCTCGCAAGCCTGCAGAAGCGTAGCGACGTTCTGAGACCCTTTGGGAGCAATCACACCGAACTCGGCCGCATGGGATCGGAACGCGTTCAGCAGCTGTGTGCGCTGCCCTACCATCAGGTCGCGCGTACGGTGCAGCATCAAAGCAGCTTGTTGCTCGGGCTCCTTGATCGGCACAAAACGCATGGCTGGCCTGGCGACCGCTTCGCAGATTGCTGCGGCGTCTGCCGCATCGTTCTTGTTGCGGCGCACATAGGGCTTGACGTATTGCGGCGGGATCAGCCGGACGTCGTGACCAAGAGATTTCAGCTCACGGCCCCAGTAATGCGCTGTTGGGCATGCCTCAATACCCACCAGGCAGGGCTGCAGCCCAGCGAAGAATTCTCGCAACTGGTGCCGGCGTAGCCGCTTGGTGATCCTTACCTCGCCTGTAGCGTCCACGCCGTGGACCTGGAAAATATTCTTGGCCAAATCCAGGCCGATTGTCTTAACCTCCATGGCGGATGGCTCCTTTTGGTTGAACACTGACAGCTTCCAGTTTGGCAGAAAAATGCCGGTAGGGGGCCATCCACCCCAACAATGAAATAACGCTCTATTTCGCTTGGCTCAGCCCCCATCACAGCGCGAATGGTCTGTCACGCGCAGGGGATTTTGCCCGCCGATGACGGAGACAAACAGATGACCACGATCCTTCCCACCGAAAACCAAGACTGGGGTTTCTGGGGCACCATGCGCGAACACGCAGCGCCAGCCTGGCCGATTGCCTTTACCGCAATCCACAACGCGACCAGCACGGATCCCGCCTCGGTCCACGCCTTCCTCGACAGCCGCTACGGGCGCCACTTCGCGGATGGGGTGAACAGCCAGATGCATCACGGCGCAAGCTTCGCGGATGCCATCGCGAAGACCACTGCGGAATGGATGGGCTGGCGCATCACGCAGCGCACGTGCCGCGAGACGGGTATCCCCGCCGGCCTGCCCTACCTGACGGGCTTCGTGATCAACGAGGGCATCGCCGCAGAAGCGCAGGATTGAAGCGCAGCCCGCCGCAAGGCCCGCGCTTCCGCGTTATCCTCACCACCGCTGTCGAGAATATGGCCCTGGGTTGGCCGCACGAGACCTTTAAGCGACCGAAGGAGGGTTGATCTGCCAGCTCCCGAAGCGCCCAGTAGCAAAGTGAAAGGGTCAGGCTTTATGGTGAGATCTTACGGCGCCAAAGCCACCGCACCATTTTAGTTTGTTGCGTTTTATTACCATGTCTGCATGGCAGACTTCGACAGCATCGCAATATTTCCCTATGCGCTCGCCGTGATGGCCATGTGACAGAAACATGAAGGCTTGATGTCACCTGATGCTTGGGCTTATCTGGGAAGGTGGAAGTTCCTGGCGTTTGGCGGAATAACTTCCCGACCTTGAAGGCTTGAGCCACACGGTTTCAATGTTGGTTGATCTCTTCTTTCTTGAGACATGTGAAAAGCAGAGAGCAGCGAGGCCTAAGCGCTGCTAAAGCCTCACGTCTTACACTGAATGGCGTCATCACTTTCAGGCCCTGTTTGGTTGGCAAAACTCTCGGGAGCCCCGCGCACGAAATTACTGATAGAGCCGAGCGTGCGCAACAACGCGCGTCCGCTTCACCTTCCGCCATAAGACGCGCGCTAAGCGGCCTGCTGAAATTGGCTTTCGGCGATTGCCGCGCCGCTGAAGGTTTGGGCCGTGCACAGCATGGCCCATACGTATCCGGTATAGTTCAGACTGTCTGGCAGGAATTACACTGAACCTCTGGGCTGCTTGGTCTGTCCGAATACCGACCGAACCCTCCTCACCCTGGTTGCAAAGGCGATTTTTTTGCGCGCGCGGTCTTGCACTGGGCTCAGCCGGCGCCGACCTTACATGGCATGATCAATGCCCATTCCCTCCTCGACCGCTTTCTTGGCCAGGGCATGACCGCCCAGCCACCCTCAGGCCAACCCCAAGCCGGCGCGCCGGCTGGCCAGATGGATCTGGCCGGGGCAGCGCGCCAGGCGCTCGGCGGTGCGGGCGGCCTTGGCGGCCTTGCCGCTTCCGGTGTCGCGGGCGGGCTGCTTGGGTTGCTCGTTGGGGGCAAGAAGAAAAGCAGGGGCGGGCTTGGCGGTGTGCTGAGCCATGGTGGCGCCGCCATGATTGGCGCGCTCGCGAGCCAAGCCTTTCAGGGTTGGCAAAAGGGGCAGGCCCCAGCGCAAACGCCGGTCGCGCAACTGCCGCAAGCCACGCAGGTGGAGCAACGCTATTTGCCGGCAGCCGCCCCAGCAGCGAATGGCCAGCCCTTTGAGCTCGCCTTGGTGCGCGCCATGATCGGCGCTGCCAAGGCCGATGGCCATATTGACGCTGAGGAGCAGGACCGCATCTTCGCCCGGGTTGGCGAAGCCGGGCTTGATCCCGAAAGCAAGGCCTTTGTGTTCGACGCCCTGTCCGCCCCGGTGAGCGTTTCAGACATCGCTGCCTTGGCCACAACGCCCGAACAGGCGGCCGAGATTTACCTGGTATCTCGCCTGGCGATTGACCCTGATCGCCCCGCCGAACTTGCCTATCTGCAAGCGCTCGCCCATCGGCTGAAACTGCCGGATGATCTTGTGGCGCATTTGCATCGGCAGATTGAGGCGAGCTGATTTCTTCTCCGCCGCATATGCCGTGATGCGGCGGAGATAACGGTGCGCCGCACCTCCAACCAGTTGAAAGCCACCAACGGTCTGGAAGGGTAAAGGGCCGCCTCAGCGACGCGGCGCAGCCACGGCCCCAGCGCCGCAATCAGGTGCCGAAATCGGCTGAATGATATTCTGCCTGACGGAGAATGGCGCCAATTCGCCGGTCCGCAACGCCCTGACTTGCGTCAGGATCACTTCCGCGTCGCGGCAGAAGAACTGCCCGCCGCGGGAAGCATCCATGGCGTGATCCTGGGAGATATTGGTGTAATACTGGTCAAACCGGGTCTGCCCCGCCCCACCATGGGCGCGGCGGAAATAGCCTTGCAGCACATCATGCGCGGCCTTGAGTTCACCCCGATGCGGGTTGCGGAAATCATTGCTGACGCGGGTTTCCAATTTGCACTGCAACGCCATGACAGCCATGAAGCTGTTCAGCGCCCAGGTATCAGCAGCGTTTCTTTCTTCTGGCCGCAGGCAGGTATTCGCCAAAACCGGCCCGGCCACCAGAACCGGCGCCATCGCCGCCAACAGCAAGCGCTTCAAACCCATGGGATTCTTCCTCTCCTCGTCAAAGGGTGGCGAATCGGCCACCGCAAATGACCCCTGAAGGCATATAGGGCCTTGCCCGCGCGAAGGAAACCGAAGCGTGCAATCAGGCAGCGCGCGGCTTGAAACGCGCCAGGCCCTTTTGGAAACAGGCGTGATCGGCCAGCCGCCGGTCAAGGAATTCCAGCGCCGCATCCAGCCCCTGGCCGCGCCCGCTCAGCCAAAAGGCCAAGGTGGCACTATAGATGGCGGCCAGCGTTGCACGCCGTGTATACCAGGAAAAATCAGCGGATTTATCGCCCGCCGCATACCAGATGGCGCTGACGCTGCGCGCCAGGCTGCGCGCGGCAATCGGCGCATTCCAGGGAAGTGCCAGCACGGAAAGCGCGGCGCGCAGCGCATCCCGGTGCGGTTCGGCCGCTTCCAGCCGTGCCTTGATCAGGAAGCGCACGCGTTCATGGGTGCGCAAGCCGGCCAAATCAGCCGCAAGCCCAGCCGCTTCCATGCGCCGATCGGCAAGCTCGATCCAGGCTTCAATGGCCGAAATCGCGCCACGCGGGAACATCCATTCGGCATCTTCCGGCGCCATGTCGGCATCGCGCAGCCCCTCGGCAATGGCTTTGCCCTGCCAGCCATAAAGCGGCACCAGGGGCAAAATGGCGTCCAGCGCGGCATCCCGCGCATCACGATCCGGTCCGGCTTCCATCATGGCTTTTGCCTTTCACTATCAACGGGTTTCGGCGGGTTGAATCGGGCCAATTCCTCAACAAACCCAAGGCGAGACAGATCCGTCATGCGAATAGGGTACAAAACACCTTCAAGATGGTCATATTCATGCTGCATGACGCGCGCGGCCATGCCGGCGGCTTCGCCTTCTACCACCGTGCCGGCGATATCCTGGCCGCGAAAGGCGATTCGCGCCGGGCGCTGCAACGCGCCGCGCAGGCCGGGGATGGAAAGGCAGCCTTCCCAGGCTTCCTCGACCTCCTCCCCCAGCGGTTGGATTTCCGGATTGAACAGCGCCGAATGCCCGCCCGCCGCCGTACGCCAAATAAAAAGCCTAAGGGAAACATGCACTTGCGGGGCGGCCAGGCCAAGCCCGCCAATATCTTCCAGGGTTTCCACCATATCGGCGACCAGGCGGCGCATCTCAGGCGCTGTGGGGTCTGCCACCGCCTCGGCCCGTTGCAGCAGGACGGGGTGGCCCAGCCGGGCGATTTTCAGAATGGCCATAAGATTCCCATGATAGGATTGAGCTTTTTATATAATTGGCCTGAAAAACCTTGAAAGGGGCTTCCGGCGCAGCGAATCATCGTGCTAGAAGCTTCCGCTCTGGACGGGCGCCGAACATCCGGCTGCGCGTCTTTTGTATTGAACCAGCGATCCATGAAGGGGGTTGTGCCGCGTGCAAGTCGTCGTTCGTGATAACAATGTTGATCAGGCGCTGAAGGCGCTTAAGAAGAAATTGCAGCGTGAGGGGGTCTTCCGTGAAATGAAGATCCGCCGCCATTACGAAAAGCCGTCTGAGCGCCGCGCCCGCGAAGCTGCGGAAGCTGTGCGCCGCGCCCGCAAGGTGGAGCGCAAGCGGATCGAACGCGAAGGCTTCTGATTACCGCCCTTTAAGGGTGGTTGATTGCAACCCGCGGCACGGGGGAACCCGTGATCCGCGGTTTTGCATTTTTAGCTACAAGCGTGATGCCAGCTTGCGGGCCAAAAGATAGCCAAGCCCCCCGCCCAAGGGCGCGGCCGGCAAGGCCAGCAGCCAGCCGGCGTGGGAACCAGCCACCACCAGGGCCAAGCCCGCGTAAAGCGTCAGGCCGCCCACCAGGCTACCCACCACACCAGCCGTCAGGCCAAGAACCAGGATTTCTTCTCGGGATACGCTCATACCCTCGGGATGGGGCCGGGCGCGGGGTTTGACAAGCCCTGATGCGCGGAATATCACCCGCCCTCCTTCCGGGAATGTGGACGGGCCTTCGGGGTCCGCGCCCGCCCTGGCCAACCGGCCTGGGACTACCGGGACAACAAGGCCCTAATGGGCATAGAAAGAAAGGCCATCGCATCCGCGGTGGATTAAGCGCATGACGAAGCGCGCCGAAAGCAAATACAAAATCAATCGCCGCCTTGGCGTGAACCTTTGGGGCCGCGCGAAATCGCCGATCTCCAAGCGCGAATATGGTCCCGGTCAGCATGGCCAACGCCGCAAGCAAAAGCCGACCGATTTCGGCGTGCAGCTGATGGCGAAGCAGAAGCTGAAGGGCTATTACGGCAATATCGGCGAAAAGCAGTTCCGCAAATATTATGAGGAAGCCGTGCGCCGTAAGGGAGACACTTCCGAAAACCTGGTGGAATTGCTGGAACGCCGTCTGGATGCGGTGATCTATCGCATGAAGCTGGCCGTCACCCCCTTCGCGGCACGCCAATTCGTCAATCACGGCCATGTGCTGGTGAATGGCAAGCGCCTCAATATCCCATCCTATTCGGTGAAGAATAGCGATGTGATCGAGGTGAAGGAAAAGTCAAAGCAGTTGACCGCTGTGCTTGATGCAACGCAGAGCACGGAACGCGACGTGCCGGAATACATCGAAATTGATCACCGCGCGATGAAGGGCAAGTTCCTGCGCGCGCCGAAGCTTTCCGATGTGCCTTATCCGGTGCAGATGGAACCCAATCTTGTGGTCGAATTCTACAGCCGCTGATCAGGGTTTATTGCCGCATGGTGCAAAGCCGGTGCCTTCGGGCGCCGGCTTTTTTGTTTGGAAACGCAGAGCGCAATTTGCGGGCTTGCTTGTCTGCCCATGCCAATTACTGGAAGCTGTCGCACGTACCGGAAAAAATGAGGGGGAGTGAGCAGATGAAGGAACGGATTGCCGTATTCGGCATGGGGCAGATGGGGGCGAATATGGCTTCTCGTTTGACCGAACAGGGTTTCGATGTGCTGGGCTATGACATCAACCCAGCCCGCCGGCAGGAATTGGCCGAGCGCCAAGTCGCGGTTGCGGATACGGTTGAGGCAGCGCTTGCCGGCCGCCCCGTGGTGCTGACCAGCCTGCCCGACCCGGCTGCGGCAAAAGCCGCCTGGCTGGCACCAGGAGGCCTGGTGGATCAGGCGGTACCGGGGACACTGATCATCGAGCTTTCAACCCTTGATCCGGATACGATGCGCGAAATTGCCGCGGCGGCCACGGCAAAGGGCATCGCCGTGCTGGATTGCCCTGTGAGTGGCGGGCCGATGGAATCACTCCGCGGTGAATTGGTGCTGATTGTGGGCGGCGATATGGCCGATATCCGGCGCGCCGAACCGTTGCTGAAAAGTCTTGGGCAATCCTGGTCCCACACCGGGCCTGTTGGTACCGCCAAGGCGGTGAAGCTGGTGAACAACATGATGTCCATGGGCAATGTGCTGATTGCCTGCGAAGCCTTCGCGCTGGGTGAGGCAGCCGGTGTCGCGCCGGAGACGCTCTATCAGGTGCTCTCACAAAGCGGTGGGCGTTCCTTTCATTTCACCAAGCGCTTCCCGAAGGCGCTCAAGAATGATTTCGATCCCGGCTTCAAGATGGAGCTGGGGGAGAAGGATCTGGCACTCGCGATCGAATTCGGCAGGGCGCTGCGCCAGCCAACGCCGGCCACTTCGGCGGTGCGTGAATTGATGGCGCAGGCGCTGGCCACCGGCCATCGCGGGCGCGATGTGGTGGCACTGCTTGAGATGTTTCGCGGATTTTCGCGCAAGACGTGAGTCTGCCACGATGGATTGATCCCGCGCGGCAGCATTGGCGCTGCGCGCGCATCCATCACGCGCGCTTTTCGCCTGCCAATAAGGCGCGCTTGCGCGCCACACCCCAGCGATAGCCCGTGACATCACCATCCTTGCCCAGCACGCGATGGCAGGGCACGGCGAGTGACACAGGATTTTGCGCACAAGCCCGCGCCACGGCGCGGGTTGCTTTCGGCGCACCCATCGCTGCGGCGAGTGCACCATAGCTTGTGGTGCTGCCAAGCGGTATCGCGCGCAGCGCTTCCCAAACGCGGCGCTGGAAAATCGTGCCGCGCAAATCCAGGGGCAATTCCAAGGCCGCGCGTGGTTCGGCGATGAAGGCGATGGCGCGTTTCGCGAATGTGCTGATCTCCGCTGGTGCGGCTTCAATCCGCGCCTTCGGAAACCGCGCGCGCAAATCGCCTTCCAATGCGTCGCGGGTTTCGCCGAAACCAAGAAAGCACACACCCTGATCGGTCGCACCTAGCAACAAGGGGCCGAAGGCGCTTTCCGCCCAGGCGATGCGGATCACCTCACCGGCGCCACCGCGCCGCGCACGGCCAGGGCGCATGCCGAGATGGCGCGCGGTATTCTCATAAACGCGGCTTTCACTACCGAAGCCGGCACCGGCCACGGCTTCCGCAACGCGCGCCCCTTCGGCCAACGCGGCTGAAAGTCGCTTCCCGCGCACGCCTTCCGCATAGGAACGCGGCGTGACGCCGGTGATATCCCGAAACATCCGCTGGAAATGATGCGGCGCATAACCAGCGCGCGCGGCAAGGCTTGCAAGCGATGGCATGGCCTCAGAAGCTTCTATCATGGCGCAGGCGGCGCGCACCGCTTCCGCTTGCAGGCGCGCGCGATCACCGCGCGGGTCGCAACGCTTGCAGGGGCGAAAGCCGGCGGCCTCTGCCGCGCCCCAATCGGCAAAGAAACGGACATGCCGGCGGAGCGGCGCGGGGGAAGGACAGCCGGGACGGCAATAAATGCCCTGGCTGGTGACGGCATAAAGAAAAGCACCACAGGCGGGCGCGGCATCGCGCGCCAGCACGGCAGCGAAGCGGGCATCATCAAGATTTTCTGCTGTGTTCTTCATGCCAGTATGTTCGGCGGTTCCCCCATATCGCGCCATCCGCTTCTTGCGCTCACTTGATCAGGCATTTGGCCGCCAAGTACGATGATAAGGATGGCCAGTGCGGATCGCCTGCACCCGGTAAAGCTGTTCCGCCAGCATGCCGCGCACCAAAAAATGCGGCCAGGTGAGAGGGCCGAGCGAAAGACGATACTCCGCGCGCGCCTGTACGGCCTGGTCCAACCCCTCCGCCCCGCCAATGATGAAGCAGGCGTTGCGCCCGGCCTCATCCCAGCGCGTCAGCAGCGCGGTCAAGCTTTCCGTATCGGGCATGGCGCCGCCAAGGTCCAAGGCCACCGGCACCGCGCCGGCGGGAATGGCGGCCAGGATGGCAGCGCCTTCGCGGCGGCGGATTTCGGCTTCGCTGCCGCGCGCTTCGGGGATTTCGACCAATTCGGGCGCCGGGCGCAGCCGCGCCGCGTAAAGCGCGTAGAGGGCGGCTTCTGGCCCGGGCTTGATGCGCCCGATGGCAATGATCTTACTCGGGCGCGGCGTCGGAAGCCTCCGTCGTCAGTGGGCTTTCCGGGCCCCACATGCGTTCCAGGCGATAGAGCTCGCGCGCATCCGGGCGGAACAGATGGATCACCAGATCACCCGCATCAATCAGCACCCAATCGGGGGAGGCCTGAATGGCATCGCGCTTAATGTGCAACCCGGCCTTGCCGAGTGCTTCATCCAAATGCGTCGCCATGGCTTGCAATTGGCGCTCAACCTGGCCGGTCGCGATGATCAGGCGGTCCGTGTAATCAGCGCGGCCAGTCACGTCCAAAACCACGATGTTTTCAGCCTTGTCGTCTTCCAGGCTTTGGCGCGCTGCCTCTACAAGTATTTCCAGTCGGTCCGGTGCAAGTTTTTCGCGGCGCCTGCCACGGGCGGGGCGGGGCGCAGTGACCTTCGTGGCGGGTTTCGCCTTGGGCTCGGCCTTCGCCTTAGCCGCGGCCTTGCTGGCCTTGGCGGCAGGCTTTGGCGCTGGCTTAGCTGCGGCGGCTTTAGCAGCGGCGCGCTTCGGCGCTGGCGCGGCAGCCGCAGTTTTCGGCGTGGCCTTGCTGGCCTTGGCGGAAGGCTTTGGCGCTGGCTTGGCGGCAGTCATTTTCGGCGCGGCCTTCGCCTTGGGCGCGGCGGCAGCTTTCGGCTTGGCACTCACCTTTGCCTTGGTCGCGGCTTTGGGTTTTTGCTCGGCGGCGACGCGCCGCTTTGGGCTTTCTTCAGCCGGGGTGGGCTTGCGGGCTATGGCCGCCTCCTGTCTTTATCCAAGTGTCACGGGTGCAGCGCTGCCGCCCTGATTGCGGTGGCGGATGCCGCGTGTTCCCGGGCGGAAACGAAACACCATCTGGCGCGTTTGGTAGCCCGCTTCGGGCTGGCAAGCAACGCGCCGGGCCGGCAACGCTGGCGCCGCAGTACCGAAGCCGCTGCCCCATGCAGTGCCTTTCTTGTCCAGCCCGGGCGGGGCAGCACCGCCAGAGCTATTGAAGTGGCGATGCGGCGCCATGATTTCCAGCGAGGCAGCTGCACCAGATTATCCGCGCCGATCAGAAACACGAAGATGGCACGAGGGAAGCGCCGGCGCAGTTTTGCCAGCGTATCGGCCGTGAAGCGTGTGGCCAAAACCCTTTCGATATCGGTCGCAATCACGCGCCTGCCATCGGCAATGCCCCGCGCGCTGGCCAGGCGCTCAGCCAGCGGCGCCATGCCCGCGCGCGGCTTCAGCGGATTACCCGGCGAGACCATCAGCCAAACCTGATCCAGCCCCAGCGCCCGCATGGCGTGGCGCGCGACATGGAGATGCCCGGCATGGGCCGGGTTGAAGGACCCGCCCAAAAGGCCAATGCGACGGCGCCGACCATCGCCGAAGCGGGATGGGATCATGCGCTGAACATAAACCGCTCAGGCGCCAAGGTGAATTGGCCTGCCATGGCGCGCCGGGCGGTTACCTATACACAAAAGCAGCGTCGTTCAGGTCTATTTGGGGGAATTCATCCTTCTCGGCCCAATAATCCTGATTATGCATCCATTCGGGCTTGTCGCCGTGCTGCGGCAGCAGATGCATGCCGCGCATCAGATAGCCGGGATTGAAATTTTCCGGATCAATCCAGGGCAGGATGGGCATGTTATGATCTTCTTCGCGCAGCGCCACTTCGACCTGCGCCTTGCCCTTCGCATCCATATGCTTCAGCAATTTGCAGACAAAATCACCAACCAAATCAGCGCGCAGAGTCCAGGAAGCGCGGAAATAGCCGAAGACCCAAACCATATTGGGAATGCCGGTGAACATCATGCCGCGATAGGTCACGGTTTCATGGAAATCGAGCGGCTTGCCATTAATTTCAAAAGCAATATCGCCCAGCACATTCAGGTTGAAGCCGGTGGCAGCGACAATGATATCCGCTTCAATTTCCTGACCGGATTTGGTGACAATACCTTTTTCCGAAAATCCATCGATCTCATCGGTCACCACGCTGGCCTTGCCACTCGCGATGCCATGGAACAGATCGCCATTCGGCACAAAGGCCATACGTTGCCGCCAGGGGCGATATCGCGGCGTGAAATGGGTCTCGATATCGTAATCCTGCCCGACAATGTTACGGATACCATCCAGCAGCGCTTCCTTGACCATCTCCGGTTGCGTGAAGGTCTGTTTTGCGAATTTTGCTTGCTCGAACAGGATTTTGCGGCGCGTGATTTCGTGAATCCAGTCTTCGGAAATGCCAAGCGTCCGCAATTCCTCGGCGATTTCGATGGCGTTGCGGCCCACGCGGAAATAAGTGGGCGAACGCTGCAACATCACAACATGCGCGGCCTTGGCGGCCATGGCCGGGATGATCGTGGCAGCACTCGCCCCTGACCCAATGACCACAACGCGCTTGTCAGCGTAGTCCAGTCCTTCAGGCCATTCCTCGGAATGCACAAGCCGGCCCTGATAGGCCGCCATATTCGGCCATTCCGGCATGTAGCCCTGATACTGACGGTAATAGCCCTGGCACATATACAAAAACTTGCCGGTGAAGCGGCGGGGAAGGCCAGTGGTTTTGTCCAAGACTTCCAAGGTCCAAAGCTTGGTCTGACTATCCCAGCTTGCGTGCGTAATATGGTGCCGATAGCGGATATGCCGCGCCAGATCATTTTCGGCGATGACTTCGCCCATATAGCGCAGGATTTCTTCGGCGGTCGCGATGGGTGCGCCGCGCCAGGGCTTGAAGCGATAGCCGAAGGTATGCAGGTCGCTATCCGAACGAATGCCGGGGTATTTATGCGTCCACCAGGTGCCGCCGAAACTCTCCTCATTCTCCAGCACGACAAAGCGCTTGTCGGGGCATTGGGTGGTGAGGTGATAGGCCGCGCCAATGCCGGAAATGCCGGCACCCACAATCAGCACATCGAAATATTCGACGGAAAGCGGCGTGCTTGGGCTTTGAAGTGTGGCGGTATCGGGCATGGCTGACGTCTTTCTTGGCGCGTTCAGACTTGTAGCAGAAGGCGCGGCTTCAGCGAAGCGCCCGCGCTATTTGAACCGCACCAGCACTTCCTGCGCCTCGCCGAGCCCTTCATAGCGCGCGACCCAGGCCTGCCCCGCCACCACCGGCTGGGGCGGGGAGAAGGAGCCGAGCGAAACTACATCCCCCGCGCGCAAAGGCCGCCCATCGCGGGCCAAATCCCGCGCAATCCAGGCGAGCGCATTCAAAGGATGGCCCAGAACGGCAGCGCCAGGCGCACGAGAGACTTCGCGCCCATCCTGGTGGAGTGAAATACTCATGCGCCCCAGGGCCGCAATAAAGTCAGCGCTGGGTGTGACGGCAATCGGCTTGCCCACCACGCCAAGCCGCGCGCCGACATTGACCGCAAGCAGATCGCCAAGGCTTGGGCGATGCTCCGGCGCATAGACAAGATCGGGCAATTCAATGAAGGGAATCACCTGATCAATATGGCGGATCAGCGCGGCGTGATCATTGAGTGCGGCCTCCACGCCACCCATGCCGATGCGCATCAACATATCCGCTTCCAGCACCGGCACAGCGGCGAAGCGTGCTTCGATCTCAGCGCCCGAACTCGCGCGCAAGGTGGCGTGGAAAATCGCGCCACGGATCGGGTGATCAATCCCGAAGCGCTGCTGGATGGCGGGATTGGTCAGGCCAAGCTTGAAGCCGACGATGTCACCGAAGGATTGAGCGAAAATCGCCACCAGCTTTTCCTGCACGCAGCGGCCATCAGCGGGGGAGAGTGCGGCGAAAGGCGTTGGTGATTGGCGCTGCAAGACCTGCCCGGCAAAGCGCGCAATCGCCGCATCATCCGGGCAGGCGGCCTTAGCGGCTGTCGCAAGCGCAAGGCCAATCAGCAGCGCCGCGAAAAACCGCCGCCCCATCACAACCGTATCTGCCCCGTGCCGAAAATCTTGTAGCGATAGGTGCAAAGCTGTTCGAGCCCCACAGGCCCGCGCGCATGCAGCCGCCCCGTTGCTATGCCGATTTCCGCCCCGAAGCCGAATTCCGCACCATCGCAGAATTGCGTGGACGCATTCCAAAGCCCGACCGCCGAGGCAATGCCATCCAGGAATTGCTGCGCGGCAGCGGCATCTTCGGTGATGATCGCTTCCGTATGCTCACTGCCGAAGCGGCGGATATGGGCAAGCGCTTCGTCAACGCTGGCAACGACCTTCACCGACAGGATCGCATCCAGCCATTCGGTCGCGTAATCCTCATCAGTGGCGGCGGTCAGGCCCGGCACAATGGCCCGCGCGGCGTCATCGGCACGGAAATCGCAGCCTAGCGCACGCAAATCCGCAATCAGGGCGGGCAAAAGCGTGGGCGCGATGGCGGCATCAATCAGCAGGGTTTCCGTCGAGCCACAAACGCCAGTGCGGCGCATCTTGGCATTGGCGAGCACCGCGCGCGCCATGGCGTGATCCGCCCCGGCGTGGATGTAAGTATGGCAAAGCCCTTCGGCATGGGCCAGCACGGGCACGCGCGCTTCTTCCAAAACGCGCGTCACCAGGCCCTTGCCGCCGCGCGGCACGATCAAATCAATCAAGCCCGAAGCGCGCAGCATGGCGCCGACAAAGGCGCGGTCAGCACTCGGTGCCACCTGCACCGCCGCTTCCGGTAGGCCGGCCAGCTTCAGCCCTTGCACCATGCAGGCATGAATCGCGGCGGCGCTGCGCAGACTCTCCGACCCGCCGCGCAAAATCACCGCATTGCCGGATTTCAGGCAGAGCGCAGCAGCATCGGCGGTGACATTGGGCCGGCTTTCGAAAATCATGCCAATCACGCCCAAGGGCTGCGCCACGCGCTGCAAGCGGAGCCCATTGGGGCGCTGCCATTCCGCCAGCACGCGGCCAACGGGGTCAGGCAGCGCGGCCACTTCTTCCAAGCCCTTCGCCATGGCTTCCACCCGCGCCGGGTTCAGCAGCAGCCGGTCACGAAAGGCCGGGGTCAGCCCAGGTGCCGCGGCGATGTCTTCAGCATTGGCCGCGATGATCTGCGCTTCATGTTCGCGCAAGGCTGCCGCCGCCAAAAGCAGCGCCTGATCCTTCACCGCGCGTGGCGCCGCCGCCAGCGCGCTTGTGGCGGCACGCGCGGCGCGCGCGGCAATCTCCAGGGCTTGGGCAGCATCGGGGGGCATGGCGTTCACGGGCAGAGTATCCTTTCTGCCCTTCCTATACGCCAAATAAGCCCCGTGCCGCTATTCGATCCTGATGCCGCTTTCGCGAATGATCGGTTCCCATTTGGTCCGTTCCGCCGCCCAGGCGGCAGCGAATTCCGCCGGGGTTGAGGGCATGGCTTCCAGCCCATTGCGGTTCAGAATGCCGACCACATCCCTGTCTTCCAAAGCGATCCGCATGGCATGGGCCATCCGTTCAACGGCGGGTTCTGGCGTCCCGCGCGGCGCCACCACCGCATACCAGGATGGCACATTGAAGCCGGGCAGGCCGCTTTCCGCGACCGTCGGGATATTGGGCAAAAGCCGAGAGCGCTGCAGCGTTGGTACCGCAAGCCCGCGCAGCCGACCCGCTTCGATATGCGTCTTGACCGAGGGTGAGGTCGGAAAGCCGTAATCGAGCCGACCGGAAATCAAATCAGTCGCCACCAAGCCCCCGCCGCGATAGGAGACCTCGATCGTTTCAATCCCGGCCATTTTGGCGAAGAGCAAGCCGGCCAGTTGGGGCGCGCTGCCAATGCCGCTATGCCCCCAGGAAAGTTCTCCGGGCCGCGCCTTGGCCGCCGCTATGATATCAGCCGCAGTATTCCAGGGCCGTTCCGCCGGCACGGTCAGGATATTGAACAGGTCAACCGCGATGGAAATCGGTACCAGATCCCGCGCCGGGTCTATCGGCAAGCGCATCACCATGGGGCTGATCACCAAAGCGCCGAGGGTTGCCAGCAGGATCGTGTAACCATCAGCGGGGCTGCGGGCGACGAGTTCAGTGGCAAGGTTGCTGCCGGCGCCGGGGCGGTTTTCCACAATCACGGGCTGGCCCAGCACTTCCGACATTTTGGGCGCAAAGGCGCGGGCGGAGATATCGGTGGCGCCGCCCGGGGTGAAGCCCACCACGAGGCGGATGGGCCGGTTGGGAAAGGGCGCCTGTGCCAGCGCGGGGGCAGCAAGCAGCGGGCTGGCCGCGATCAAAGCGCGGCGCGTTATGGTTTCTGACGGCATTCTGGCCCCATATCAGGCTTTGGCGCCCCTTGCATCCCCTTTCCGATTCTGCCCTGGGGCGCTAGTGAACCACCATGGAAGCCAGCTTTTCAGCGCAGCTTCTGCGCGCCACGCTTTTCGCCGCCCGCGCCCATGCCGGGCAGGTGCGGAAGGGCGCGGCTGCCGAACCCTATGTGAACCATGTGATCGAGGTCGCCGCGATCCTGGCCGAACATGGCGCGCCGGAAGAAGCCATCCTGGCCGGGCTGCTGCACGACACGGTTGAGGATACCGAGACCACTGACGCCGATCTGGTCGCGGTTTTCGGCCCCCTCATTGCGGGCTTGGTGGCGGAAGCGACCGATGATAAAGAAAAGCCTAAGGAAATCAGGAAGGCCTTGCAGATCAGCCAGGCGCCAAAGCATAGCGAAGCGGCCAAGCAATTGAAACTAGCTGATAAGATTTCGAATCTGCGTTCCATCGCCGATAGCCCCCCGGCGAATTGGAATCATGCGCGCCGCATTGAATATGTGGGCTGGGCCGGGCGCGTGGCGGCGGGGCTGAAGGGCGTCAATCCGGGGTTGGATACACTGTTTGACACGACCTATCGTGCGGCGCTGGCCCGATTGGCGAGCGAAATGCCATGAAGCGGCGGCTATTCCTCTTGAGCGCCGGCTTGCTTGCCGCGCCATCCTTGGCGCAGGCGGAGCAGCGCGGCGTGACCCTTCTGGTTCCCTTCGCGGAGGGCGGGGCGACAGATCAGCTCATGCGGGCACTGGCGAAATCCGCGAGCAAGGCTTTAGGCCAAGAAATCCGCCTGGAAAACAAACCAAGCCGCACGGGACTTCGGCTTTTATCGCAATTGCGGGCTGCGCCGCCGGACGGGTCCGTGGTGATGCTGTTTCCGGTGGTCACGCTTCGCGCCCTGGTGGAACGTGGTGTTGATTTCTCCCTGGAACGTGATGCGACGCCGATCATGTGCCTGGCGGGCGGGACCTATGGCGTGATTGCCAAGACGGATCGCTTCCCAGGCGGCTGGCGCGATTTTGTGGCCGAGGCGCGGCAGAAGCCCGGCCAGCTTTCCTTTGGCTCTATTGGCGTCGGGTCGGTCGGGCATGTCACCATGTCGCGACTGATGGCGAAGGAAAATCTTCAGGTCGTGCATCTGCCCTTCCGGGGGGCTGCTGAAGGCGCGGAAGCGCTGATGGCGGGTGATCTGGATGTCATGGCCGGCGGCGCAAGGCTGCATGTGGCGGTGGATCAGGGGGATGCGCGCTGGCTCACGCTTTGGTCGCCCCAGCGCAATCCGCGCTGGCCCGATGTGCCGACCCTGGTTGAGCTTGGCTATGGGCTTGCGGAAACCGCGCCTTTCGGGTTGATCGGCCCGCCCAATATGCCGGCGGCGGAGCGCCAAAGGCTGGAAACCGCCTTCACTGCGGCGTTACGCTCACCTTCCGTTAAGGCTGTCATGACAAGGCTCGGCATGACCGAGGATTTGCGTGATGCCAAAGCCTATGCGGCTTACCTAACAGCAGCAGCTGGTGAGGAAGCAGCACTCGGCCTTCGGCCCGAAGCGCGCCAGTGATCCAGGCGGCAGCGCCCGCGCTTATTCTTGCATCGGCTTCCTCAGCACGGCGCGCGGTGCTGGAAGGTGCTGGGCTTTGTTTTGAAACCCGCGTCGCTGGCGTGGATGAGGCCGCCATCAAGGAAGCCGCGCAGGCGGAGGGGATTTCCCCGGATGAGGCCGCGCTGATGCTGGCCGATGCGAAGGCGGAACGAGTGGCGGCACGCGCGCCGGAGGCGCTGGTGATTGGCGCGGATCAATTGCTGGTCTGCGAGGGCGCCTGGTTCGACAAGCCCCCCGATATGACAGCCGCGCGCGGCCATTTGCAGCGCCTGCGTGGGCGCAGACATGAATTGGTAACCGCCATGGTCTGCCATCGCGGTGGACAGCGCATCTGGCAGCATGTGGCGAAGCCGCGCTTGACCATGCGCGACTTCTCCGACGCGTTTCTGGAAGCCTATCTGGCCGCCGAGGGCGAGGCGTTGCTTTCTTCTGTCGGCGCCTATCGGCTGGAAGGCCATGGCGCGCAATTATTTGATCGGATTGAGGGCGATCAGCCGGCGATCTTGGGCCTGCCGCTGCTGCCCTTGCTTGGGTTTCTGCGCCAGCATGGGGTTTTGTTGCGGTAGAGCATCCTCGGCGAGGGGGCGGCGCTGTTCAAGTGAAAGCAAGAAGCGGATGGCGCCGTCCATAAGCCGCAGTCTTCATGGGCCAGCCCAGCCAGATCGGAGCCTAGATGACTCAACCCCCTTCCGCACCGATAACCCAAGCACCTATGGGCACCCAGGAATGGGCCATGCTGATCGCCCTTTCCGTGCTCTGGGGCGGCTCCTTTTTCTTCAATGCTGTTGCGGTCAAGGAATTGCCTTCCCTCACCATTGTTCTGGTGCGCGTGGGTATTGCGGCGGTGACACTTTGGGCAGTCCTCACGCTGTTGAATATCCGCATGCCGCGCATGAAGGGGCTTTGGCCTGCCTATTTCGGCATGGGGCTTTTGAATAATGCGATTCCATTCGCGCTATTCGTTTGGGGGCAGCACCATATCGCGAGTGGCTTGGCCGCCATCCTCAACGCCACCACGCCGCTTTTCACGGTTCTGGTCGCGCATTTCCTGACGCGCGATGAAAAACTAAGTGCCGGTAAGATGGCTGGCGTGGTGCTCGGGCTTTTGGGGGTGATCCTGATGCTTGGGACAGAATTGCTCTCGGGCTTGGGGACTGGGCTGCTGGCGCAATTGGCGTGCCTTGCCGCGGCACTGTCTTACGCCTTTGCAGGTGTCTTTGGGCGCCGTTTCAAGCGCATGGGTGTGCCGCCCTTGGCAACAGCCACCGGGCAGGTAACAGCTTCCAGCCTTTTAATTCTGCCAATGGCCCTTGTGATAGATCAACCCTGGCTATTGGCGCCGCCCAGCGCGCACACATGGGCAGCCTTGCTGGGCATTGGCGTGCTTTCTACGGCCTTGGCCTATATTCTTTATTTCCGCATCCTTGCGGCTGCCGGGGCGACCAATCTGCTATTGGTTACCTTTCTGATCCCGATCAGCGCCATTCTGCTTGGCGCTTTTCTGCTCGACGAAAGGCTAGACGCAAAACACTTCGTGGGCATGGCGATGATCGGACTGGGTTTGGCGCTGATTGATGGGCGCATCCTGGCAGGTTTGAGGGAGCCGCAAGGATGATACCCCAGACACAAAAAAGGGCGGCCCCGCAGGACCGCCCCCATTCTTCGCGTAGGTCGCGATGGATCAGAAATCCATCCCGCCCATGCCGCCACCCGGCGGGCCGCCAGCCGGCGCGCCCTTGGGTTCCGGACGCTCGGCCACCATCGCTTCGGTGGTGATCAGCAAGGAAGCGACAGAAGCCGCATCCTGCAGCGCCGTGCGCACAACCTTGGTCGGGTCAATGATGCCGGCCGCAACCAGATCCTTGTACTCGTCCTTCTGCGCGTCATAGCCGTGGGTATAGGTGCTGTCGCGCAGCACTTCACCCGCGATCACGGCGCCGTCCTTGCCGGCGTTTTCAGCGATCTGCTTCAGGGGCGCCTGGATGGCGCGGCGGATGATTTCGATCCCCACCTGCTCATCGCTATTGGCGCCCTTGAGGCCGCCGAGGTTGGTCGAAGCGCGGAGCAGCGCCACGCCACCACCAGGCACGATGCCTTCCTGAACGGCAGCGCGGGTCGCATGCAGCGCGTCATCAACGCGGTCCTTGCGTTCCTTCACTTCCACTTCGGTGGAACCACCAACGCGGATCACGGCAACGCCACCAGCGAGCTTCGCCAGACGTTCCTGCAGCTTTTCACGGTCATAGTCCGAAGTGGTTTCTTCGATCTGCGCCTTGATCTGCTCGCAACGGCCAGTGATCTGGTCCTTCGCACCAGCGCCATCAACGATGGTGGTGTTTTCCTTCTCGATGCGCACGGTCTTGGCGCGGCCGAGCTGCGCCAGCGTGACGCTTTCCAGCTTGATGCCAAGATCTTCGCTGATCACTTCGCCACCGGTCAGGATCGCGATGTCTTCGAGCATCGCCTTGCGACGATCACCAAAGCCAGGCGCCTTCACGGCCGCGATCTTGAGGCCACCGCGCAGCTTGTTGACGACCAGGGTCGCGAGCGCTTCGCCTTCCACATCTTCCGCCACAATCACGAGCGGACGGCCAGACTGCACCACGGCTTCAAGCAGCGGCAGCATCGGCTGAAGCTGAGACAGCTTCTTTTCGAAGATTAGGATATACGGATTGTCCATTTCCGCGATCATCTTTTCCGCATTCGTGATGAAATACGGGGAGACATAGCCGCGGTCGAACTGCATGCCTTCAACGACATCAAGTTCGGTCTGGATGGACTTGGCTTCTTCAACCGTGATCACGCCTTCATTGCCGACCTTTTCCATGGCCTGGGCAATCATTTCGCCGATCTCGGATTCGCCATTGGCGGAAAGCGTGCCAACCTGCGCCACTTCGGCAGAAGTGGTGATCTTGCGGGTCTTGGATTCAAGTTCGGCCACGACATGGGAAACTGCCTTGTCGATACCGCGCTTAAGGTCCATCGGGTTCATGCCGGCGGCAACCGCCTTGGCACCTTCGCGCACGATAGCTTGAGCAAGCACGGTCGCGGTGGTGGTGCCATCGCCCGCCGTGTCATTGGTCTTGGAGGCGACTTCGCGCACCATCTGCGCGCCCATGTTTTCGAACTTGTCAGCCAGTTCGATTTCCTTCGCAACCGTCACACCGTCCTTGGTGATGCGCGGGGCGCCGAAGCTTTTGTCGATGACGACATTGCGGCCCTTGGGGCCGAGGGTGACCTTTACAGCGTCGGCCAGGATATCCACACCACGGAGCATCCGCTCCCGCGCGTGGGCGCCGAACTTTACGTCCTTAGCAGCCATGTTTGCGTGTCCTTTTCAGGTTCTGATTGGAAAAGCGGTGATCAGGCGGTCAGGATGCCCATGACGTCGGATTCCTTCATGATCAGGAGCTCCTCGCCATTCAGCTTCACTTCGGTGCCGGACCACTTGCCGAACAGGATGCGATCGCCAGCCTTGACGTCGAGCGGACGAAGATCGCCCTTTTCGTTCAAGGTGCCGGAACCGACGGCGACGACTTCGCCTTCTTGCGGCTTTTCCTTCGCGGTGTCGGGGATGATGATACCACCGGCGGTCTTTTCTTCCGCGGTAACGCGGCGAACGAGAACGCGGTCATGTAGGGGACGAAAGGCCATATGGTCCTCTCCTGAGCCTCGGGTTGATGACGGCTCGCTCTGGGAAGCCTGACCGGTCACCGAGGGTGCCCCGGCCGTTAGCACTCCCCCCAGAGGAGTGCCAGCGATGTAGGCTGCGCCGCGCGGCGCGTCAAGCGGATGGCAGCACTCAAAGTGTGCTAGTGCTAGTAGACTGAAATCAAAGATTTTTCTTGCAAACCCCCAGAGTCGTCATGGCAAGCTTGCCCATGGCCAGGGCGGTTTTGGCTGTGTCCCTGGCCCGATGAAGGCAAAAGGAAAGAACCATGAGCCTTAAACTTCAGGGGTTGGAAGATGTGGTGCGTATCCCGGATTGGCGGCTAACCACGGCGGAATTGCTCTATCATCTGCCGGATCACCCGCATGTGCTGCAAAGCTTCATCTGGCAAAAGCTGGACCGCGCGCCGGATTTCCCGGAGCTGGACCGCTTCCTGGCCTTCTGGCAGCGCGAGATTGACGGGCCTTTGCATTCAGTGCGGGTGGCTTCCGCCGCGCTGACGCGCCCGGCAGAGCTTCGCTATGCGAATGGGGTGTTTACGCTGCACTAAAACCCCTCGACACTGGTTGGCGACTGAAAAGGGGGCAGAAAGACCATGCGCCACATCCAGCAACCGGGGCCCGCCGGGCCTGAACGCATCATCGCCCATCCGGTGCGCGCGCAGGCGATTGATGTGGAATTGCCGCGCGGGGCCAGCCTGCTGACCGCTTTGCATGATCTGGCCCGGGCGCATGGGGCAGAGGGCGGTTGCCTGACGCTGACGGGCGGCGCGCTTGGACCTTTTGCCTATGTGATTCCGGCGCTGGCGCCTGACCCATCCCATGCGGCCTATTACAGCGAAACCTTCCGCCCGGCGGGGCTGACGCGGCTTGATATCGCCGCCATCACTGTGGGCTTTCGTGACGGCGCGCCCTTCTTCCATTGCCATGGCTTCTGGACCGAAGCCGATGGCCGGCCAGGCGGAGGCCATATGCTGCCCGAGGAAACCACCATCGCCGCCCCGATCCGCGCCAAGGGCGTGCTCATTGCCGGCGCGCGGTTTGAAGCGCGGCAGGATGCGGAGACCGGATTCAAGCTTTTCACGCCAGTGGCCATCACGCCGCCGCGTGCGGGCAGCTCGAATGGCATCGCCATCCGGCTTTGCCCCAATCAGGACATCACGGCGGCGCTGGAAGTGGCGGCGACGGGGGCCGGTTTTGGCGCGGCGCGGCTGCATGGCGGTGTCGGCAGCATTATCGGCGCGCGTTACGCCAATGCGCCGCCCGTGGATAATTTCGCGACCGAAATGCTGATCCGCGAAGGGCTGATCAGCCCCGGCGCGACACGGCTTGATGTGGCGATGGTGGATCTGACCGGGCAATTGAGTGCGGGCGTGCTGACGCCTGCCGATAATCCTGTGCTGATGACGCTGGAAGCAGTTATTACTTCTGCTTAAAGGTATTTGCCGCGCTCCAGAATCTCGAGCGTGTATTCGCGGTACGTCATGCCCAATTCCTCGGCGCGCGCGAGGCGCCTTAGCGCAATCTCATGCGGCGGGGTTTTCCAGGCGCGCTTATGGGCTCGGCGCCAATGCCAGGCGCGCCAGGATGCGTTGACATCTTCCTCCTCATCCAGCGGCGGGCCACCATTATGGCCCAGAGCATGTCCGCTTCGCATGCGCTCACCAGACATGCTCTGGCCCATGATTTGATCGCATTTTCCGAGCCGCCAAGCGATTCCGCTTGGCTTGAAAATGCTCAGGTGCTGGCGGGAGCATCTCAGATCCCACTCACGGGCGGCATGGTGGCGGCGAAGGAAGGGCGGTCTGACGCGCGGTCAAACCAGGTGGCCAAGCCCGGCAGGCCATCCCGCCAGGCCCACACGCGGTGGCGCCTTTCGCAATAGCCAAGCACGGCAAGCAGCGCGAGGAAGCTGGCATCAGGCGCGGCATAGACGCCCTTCGCGACATCATCCTGCAGCGCGGCGGCAATGCGCGCGGCGCGGGTTTCTTCCAAAGCAATCACGCCGGGTGATCGTTCATGCACCGGGCGGCGCAATTCGCGGTTCCAGACCGCGATGCCATCCAGCATGCCAAGAACGCGGCCATAAGCGGCAAGGCGCTTCCAGCCATCCGCGCCGTCGCCCAACAGGCGTTTTTCCGGCGCCACAAGGCTATCCAGCACCATCAGAATCGGCGTGGTTTCCGTGACCGTGGTGCCATCCGCCAACACCAGTGAAGGCACACGCCCCACAGGGTTATGCGGCAGCAGGGTGGATGCAGGGTCGCGCAGCGTGGTTTCCACAAAGGGAATGCGGTCTGCAAGGCCAAGTTCCAGCACCGCCATACGGGCGATACGGGCATAGGGGGAGCCGGCGGAATGAAAAAGTTGCATGAGGCAAGCGTAACGCTTCAAGGCGCCGCTGGCGAGGCCCGGCATGTCAGCCCCATGCGCCTCTGAACGCCCAAGGGACCACAATCTCCATCTCTTGAAGGAAGCCTTGGCGCCGCTTGGCCTGAAATTTCAGGCAAGCCGCCCCGGTACGGCGGCAATCACCGCTTCTTCGGCATTGGCAAAGGCCAGGCGCAAATGCCGTTCCTGGCCGGGGCCGAAAAAGCTGCCCGGCAGGCCGAGCAGGCCGCGATCAACCGCCAAAGCCTCGGCAGTTGTTGCTGCATCCGGCGCCGCATCAGGCAGGCGCAAATAGGCGAAATATGTGCCAAGCGCATCAATGCGCCAGGCATTGATCGGCGCCATGGCCGCGCGAAAAGCCTCAGCCCGTCCGGCCATGATGGCGCGATTGCCCGCGCGCCAATCGCGCAAGGCTTCCACGCCCCAAGCCAGCGCGATTTGCGGCGCGCGTGGCGGGCAGATTTGCACCGTATCAATCGCCTTGGCCAATTCGCGCTGAAACCCTGATCCTGCCGCAATGGCGCCCACACGGTGCCCCGGCACGCAATAGGCTTTCGAGAATGAATAGAGATGCACGACATGGTCGCGCCACGCTTCATCCTGGAACAGCCCATGTGGTGCGCCCGCGGCTTCCGGGATGAAGTCCCGATAGGTTTCATCCAGCACCAGCCAAGCGCCATGATCGCCACAGAGCTTGGCGAATTGCGCAATGAGGTCGGGTGAATAGGTAGCGCCGGTCGGGTTGTTCGGTGTCACCAACACAATCGCGCGCACACCTTGCATCAGCGTCGCCGCCTGTGCCGGGTCAGGCAGGAAGCCATCCTCTGCCCGGCAGGGCAAAACGCGGCAGGAGATGCCAAGCGCTTCCAGGGCCATGCGGTGGTTGAAATACCAGGGTGCGGGCAGCATCACCGCATCACCGCTGGCGGCGAGTGTCATCATGGCAAGCGTGAAGGCCAGATTGCCGCCGGCGGTGATGGCGATATCGGCGGCGCCAATCCGCGCTGCATAGGCGCGCGCCATATCGGCGGCCAAGGCCTCCCGCAAGGCGGCTTCGCCTTCAATCGGGCCATAGCCGGCGGATGTCGCATCCCCCGCAGCAGCAGCAAGGCGCGTCAGCAAATCCGCATGCGGCGGATAGCCTGGCACGGCCTGGGTCATATCCAGAACCGGCCCGGCGCCGCCCTGGTAGCGGGCGGCCCAGCCGCGCACAGCGGGAATGGGCGGGGCGCCGGTGGCACGGATGCGGGGGGAAAGGGGCAAATCCATCGGTGCAGGGAACCATCACAGGCGGGCGGCGTCCATGGGGCCAATGATGCGCTGCCCTATTCCCCGCGCTGCGCTTCCTTCAGCGCGCGGCGCAGCTTGGCGATGCCGATACGCGTCTGCCCCTCCAGGCAAAGCTGCCGCCCCTCATCCGCCAAGGCGCGCAAAAGTGCCGGCGCCCCGCTTTCCAGCGCGGCGAAGCGGTTTGAAAGCTCGGCGCAATATTCCCGCGAATCGGACATCAGCCGCGGCGCTTCTTGTTGCGCCAGGGCCGACGATGGCGCCAACAGCAAAAGGGCAAGAACCCAAGGCATGCGCGGTTCATAGGCAGTCTTGCCCTGCCGGGTGATGTCGGGCGCATGAAGCCCGCGTCATGCGCGGGAACTGAGCACCAGCCGCGCCTCCAGACCCGGCCTTGCGGCACCAGGCTGCGCATCCCCAAGGCGCAATTCGCCGCCATGCAGCGCGGCGACGGCCTTCACCAGGGAAAGCCCCAGGCCCGAACCGGGCAAGGCGCGGGATGGATCGGCGCGGAAGAAGCGCTCACCGGCACGGGCGCGATCCTCGGGCGCCAGACCTGGGCCTTCATCCTGCACCATGATCTCACGCTTGCCGCGCGCAGGGGCGCTGGCGCTCAGGCGGATCGTGCCACCTTCGGGGGTGAATTTCACCGCATTGTCCAGAAGATTGACGATGGCCTGCAACACCATATCGCGATCACCCATCATGGTGAGTGTCTCCGGCCAGGATGTTGCCAGATGCTGGCCGCTTTCTTCAGCCAGCGCGCCATAGACCTCAGCCGCATCGGCCAGCACCACCGCCAGATCGAAGGGCGCGAAGGCCGCGCGCCGCGCCCCGGCCTCGGCCTCGGCAATGCGGAGCAGGGCCTGAAAGACGCGGCTGATGCCATCCAAATCGGCCACCGTGGTTTCCATGGCGGCGCGCAGGCTTTCCTCATCGGGGGCGCGCAGCAGCGCGCCTTCAAGCCGCATGCGCGCGCGCGCAATCGGCGTGCGCAAATCATGCGCGATGGAATCCGAAACGCCCTTGATGCCGGCCATCAGCTGATCAATCCGATCCAGCATGGCATTCATGCTTTCCCCCAATTGATCAAACTCATCGCGCTGCGTCGAAAGCGGCACGCGGCGGGAAAGATCACCAGCGGCAATGGCGCCGGCGGTGGCTGAAGCCGCACGCAGCCGATCCACCAGGGCGCGCCGCAGCGCCGCCGCGCCAGCCAGCGCAAAGGCAACCGCCACCGCGCAGGACCAGAGCAAGGCTTCCGAGAGCAGAGAGCGCAGTTTTTCGCGGTCCGTCGCATCGCGCCCGACCAGCAGGCGATGGTCCTGATCAAGCGGCACGCGATGCAGGCGCGCCGGTACCTCGATCCCATCGCGGCGCACCGTATCGGCAGACCAGGAACCCGGTGCTTCAGCCGCCCCCGGCCAGCGATCCAAATTTCCGGCCAGGCGATTTCCTGCACCATCCATCAGCAGATAGATGGCGTGGTCATCAATATCCACGGCCAATCTTTCGCCAATCGCTTCCTTCACCGCTATGGGCCCACCGCCGCGCCAGGCTTCCTGCAAGCCAATGGCATCGGCGCGGATCGCATCATCAATCTGGCGGGAAAGCGTACCCGCCGTGCCCCACCAGAGCATGAGCGCAAAGCCCAGAATCGCCGCAAGGAACAGGAAGGCGAAAAGCGCTGCAAAGCGAAAGCCGGCACTTTTCAGATAGGCGCCAATATCGCCCCAGCCGCCCCTATCCTCAGCCGGCGCAGCCATGCAATCTCAGGCGTCTGCGCGGATCATATAGCCCGCATTGCGCACGGTATGGATCAAGGGCAGGTCAAAGCCGCGATCCACCTTCTGCCTGAGGCGGGAGACATGGACATCAATCACATTTGTCTGCGGATCGAAGTGATAATCCCAAACTTTCTCAAGCAGCATGGTGCGTGTCACCACCTGGCCGGCATGGCGCATCAGATGCTCAAGCAGGCGAAATTCGCGCGGCTGCACCTCAATCCGCTTGCCGCCCCGCATGACGGTGCGGGACAGCAGGTCAATTTCAAGATCCGCAACCGTCAATTTCGTCGCCGGGACTTCCATGGCGGGCCGGCGCGCCAGCGCTTCAATGCGCGCCAGCAATTCCGCAAAGGCGAAAGGTTTCACCAGATAATCATCGCCGCCGGCCTTGAGGCCTTTGACACGTTCATCCACCGCGCCAAGCGCCGTCAGGAACAAAACGGGGGTCTTGTTGCCTTGGCTCCGCAGGGTTTCAACGATCCTCAGGCCATCCACGCCACCCGGCAGCATGCGATCCAGGATCAGCAAATCAAAGGGTTCTGAGGCAGCCATGAACAGCCCGTCGCGCCCATTGGCGACATGTTCGACAATATGGCCAGCCTCCTGCAGGCCTTTTTTCACAAAACGGGCGACCTCGGCATCATCCTCGACAAGCAGGATTTGCATGACAGGCTAACTCCAGCAACAGTGGCGATTCCCTAGGAGCCCAAGGCTACGCTGCTTCCTTGAATTATTCAAAGAACGGCTTCAGCCGGGCCCTGGCCGAAGCCCGACCTGGACGGTGATTTCCAGCACGCGCCCTTCCCGCAGCAGGGAAAGCCGCACATTCTGCCCGGGCGGGATGGCGGAAATGCCGCGCACCAGATCGCGATTATTGCTGATGCGCGCGCCATCCAATGCGGTGATGACATCGCCCTGGCGCAGGCCCGAACGGGCGGCGGGGCTGCCACGCTCCACCCCCAGTACTTGCGCACCACCGCGCGGCGGGCGACCTGGCGCGGCCTCCACATCGCCGACAGACACGCCAAGCCAGCCGCGTTCAACCCGCCCACCGCGCAGCAATTGTTCAATCACCGGGCGCGCCAGATCGGATGGCACGGCAAAGCCGATCCCTGCCGATGCACCGCTCGGGGAGAAGATCAGCGTCGTGATGCCAATCACTTCGCCGGCCATGTTGAACAGCGGCCCGCCGGAATTGCCCGGATTGATCGGCGCATCGGTCTGGATGAAATCATCAAAGGGGCCAAGGCGGATATCGCGCCCAATGGCCGAGATGATGCCGGAGGTGACCGACCCGCCAAGCCCGAAGGGATTGCCCGCCGCCAGTACCCATTGCCCAACGCGCATCTGCCGAGAATGACCAAGGGAGACCGCCGATAGGGGCCTTCGCGCTTCGATCTTGAGCAAGGCGATATCGGTCAATTCATCAATGCCCATGATAGTCGCCGGGTACTCCGACCCATCAAACAGACCGACCAGCACATTCGCGGCTTCGCCAAGCACATGCGCATTGGTCACGATGATGCCCGAAGGTTCAATGATAAAACCGGACCCAGCGCCCTGGATGATCGGCCCCCGGCGGCGGGAAGAGTCGCGCTGGTTGCGTTCCCGCGGCTGGTTGCGCCATTCGGGCGGCACGCCTTCGCGCGTTGTGACCTGAATGCTGACCACTGCCGGGATCACGCTTTGCGCGAGATCAGCAAAATCCGGCAGGCCGCGCTGCGCAATGGCAGGCCCGCAGGCACCAAGGGCAGCAGGCAGGAAAAGCGCGGCGCGACGCGAAAGCTTGGGGTCAGGCATGGTCATGATCCCGCATAAATGCGCCGCTTCCGGTTTTGCTTCAACCTTGCGGCGCAGCGGGATTTTCCGGCCAAGCATGTTTCGGATAGCGCCCACGCATTTCTTTCCGCACCTCGCTCCAGCTTCCCGCCCAAAACGCGGCCAAGTCACCCGTGATGGCAATGGGCCGCCCGGCTGGCGAAAGCAGTGCCACCTGCAACGGCACGCGCCCGGCGGCGAGCAAGGGCAGCCCCGGCAGGCCAAATAGATGCTGCGCGCGGGCTTCAAGGGTTGGCACTTCCCGTGCGTAATCAATCGCGGCACTCCGCCCGGCGGGCAGCGCAAGCCGCGCGGGCAGGGCCTGGTCCAGGCTGCGGCGCGCCTCCCACGGCAACAAGCCAAGCAGGATCTGGGCAAGATCAAGCCCCGCCAATTCCTGCAACCGCATCAGGCCCGAGAGATGCGGCGCCAGCCATGCCTGGGCAGAGGCGACCAGCATTTCATCGGAGCAATCAGGCCAGGGATCGCCTTCCACCTGCCGCATCCAGCCAATCCGCGCACGGGTTTGCCGCGCTGCTTCATTCCAGGGCAGGTCTCGCAAGCCGCGCGACGCCACGGCTTCAGTGAGCGCCGCCGCCATCGCCGCCGGGTCCGCTTGCGGCAGCGGCGCTTCTTCCAAGACCAAGGGGCCAAAGCGAAGCCGCCGACGCGCGAGCACCGCACCGCTGCGCGCATCAAAAGCGGCACCTTCCTCACGATGCAGCCTTTCGGGGAAGCGGGCTTCCAGCACGGCGCGTTCAATGGGGGCTGCCATGCGGATGCGCGCCTCGGTCCCCGCGATTTCCAGATCAGCCACGGCCAGCAAAGGCGCCTTGGCCAAGGGATCAACGCCCGTGATGCGCACCCCTTGGCCCGAGGCCAAACGAAACGCGCCGTCCATGGCGCCGCGCCTGGCGGCGATCCGGTCCGGAAACCCAGCCGCCAGCAAGGCGCCAGCATCGCCTTCGGCGGCGACGCCATTGCCAATGCCAAGCCGGCGCCGATGCAGGCTGGCGGCGCGGCGAATGCGCTGCACGGTGCCGCGATCCGCCGCCGCGTGATCTCCGCCAGCCAGCAGATCAAGGCGCAAGCCGATATCCGCCGGCGCTTCCCGCCCGCGCAAAGGGTCGCGTTCTTCCAGCAATGCCGCGAGTTCAGCGGCGAGGGCCTTCTCAGCACTGCCTTCCGCCGCGAGCATCATGCGGGCAAGCCTTGGGTGCGTGCCCATCCGCGCCATGCGGCGTCCCATTTCCGTGATGCGGCCGGCCTTATCCAAGGCATCCAAATCCCGCAGCAAGCCGCGGGCTGCGGCCAGTGTCCCGGCGGGGGGCGTATCCAGAAAGGCCAAGGCGCCGGGCTCTGCCCCCCAGGCGGCGCAATCCAGCGCCAAGCCCGAAAGCTCTGCTTCCAGGATTTCAGGCCGATCCGCTTGCGGCAGGCCGCGATGCAGCGCTTCCGTCCAGAGCCTTATCGCGACCCCTGGCGCGGTGCGCCCCGCGCGGCCCGCGCGTTGTTCGGCTGCTGCCTTGCCAATCCGCAAGGTCACCAGGCGCGAAAGCCCGCTTGCGGCATCCAGCCTGGGCGCGCGGCGATAGCCGCCATCCACCACAATCCGCACCCCCGGCACGGTCAGCGATGTTTCGGCAATCGAGGTCGCGAGCACCACCTTACGCTGCCCATCCGGCGCGGGGGTGAGCGCGCGGTCCTGTTCAGCGGGCGGCAATTCGCCATGCAATGGCAGCACCAGCGTATCAATGCCGCCAAGCCTTTCGGCGGTGCGGCGGATTTCTCCCCAGCCCGGCAGGAAGGCCAGCACATCGCCGGGATGCGCGACTAACGCCTCTCGGATCGCGCTTGCCATGGCTTCGGGCAAATCGCGCGGGTCGCGCAAATCCCGCGCGCGGTGGCGGATTTCGACCGGATAGGCACGGCCCAGGCTTTCAATCACCGGGGCGGGGGCGCCTGCCTCGGCCATCAACGCGGCGAAGCTCGCGCCATCCAAAGTGGCGGACATGGCCAGCAGGCGCAATTCAGGGCGGAGAGCGCGTTGCAGATCAAGCGCGAGGGCCAGCGCCAAATCAGTGTCCAAATTGCGTTCATGCGCTTCGTCGAAGAAAATCGCCGCCACACCTTCAAGCCCGGGATCGGTTTGCAGGCGGCGCACCAGCAGGCCTTCGGTCACTACCTCAACCCGCGTGCGGTCGGAGAATTGCCGATCAAGGCGCGTGGAAAGCCCAATCGTGCCGCCCGGTTGGTCTTCCCCCAGCAGGGACGCCATGCGGCGCGCGGCAGCGCGGGCGGCCACACGGCGCGGTTCCAACACCAGAATGCGCCCTTCGGCGGCCCAGGCTTCTTCCATCAGCGCGAGCGGCACGATGGTGGTCTTGCCCGCACCCGGCGGCGCGATCAGTACGGCGTTTGACGCGGTGCTAAGGGCAGCGCGCAGCGCCGGCAGCGCTTCGGTAACGGGCAATTCGGGGAGCATGGGTGGGGAAAATTATCCAGATATCCCTACCCATGTGACGCGCCGGCGGCGCGCAATCAAGCGGCTTGCGTCAGCGCGGCCCCGGCCCTGGGCGGGGCGGCATGGGACCAGGCCCCGGCCCCGGCGGGAAATTCGGCGGATTGACCCAAACCCCGCCAATCGGCGGCGCATAGCCCGGCTGCTGCACAATATTCGGATCGGGCGGGCAATTCGGGCGATTGATGCCGCAATCCCAGGCGAAGCGATCCGGCCGCCCGGTCATGCTACCGCCAGGGATGAAGCGGCAGGCGCATTGCTTGCCGGCCATGCAAGCCAATTGCCCTTCGCGGGCTTCGGTGCATTGCGGCGGTTCCTGCGCCGCAAGAGGCCAGGAGAGCAGCAGAAAGGCAGCGAAGATGATTTTGCGCATTCTGCAGCCTCACCGGTAAAGGTTAACGCTTTACTAACAACGTCAGGTTAGTGACATTTCTGGACTTGAACCAGGGCGGTTTTGCGCCCCTTTATGGGTTATGCGTTTCCTGGTTGCCCTGTTCGCCCTATTGATGCTGCCCTGGATGCCGGCGCGCGCGTTGGAAAGCACGGCGCAGGAATCGCCCCGCGCGCGGGTGACACTGGTTGTGGATCATCTGGCAATCGCTCCAGGGAAAGCATTTCAGCTTGGGCTGCGCATCCGGCTGGCGCCGCGCTGGCATAGCTATTGGCGCCATGCCGGGGATGCCGGCGCGCCCACCGAAATCAACCTCACCCTGCCGGAGGGTAGTACCGCCGGCCCCATCGCCTGGCCAACCCCGCAGGCGATTCCCTTTGGCCCGCTGATGAGTTTTGGCTATTACGGCGAAGTGGTTCTGCCGATGCAGATCACGCCGCCCGCCAGCTTGCGTGCAGGAGAGGTCTTCAGCATCACGGCGGCGGCGACTTGGCTTGTCTGCGATGATGTCTGCATCCCGGAAGAAGGCAGTTTTCGGCTTGATCTGCCGGTTGTTGCTGAAGCCCAGAAGAACCCCGATCTGGCACCGCTTTTCGCCGCCGCTGCCGCTGCCCTGCCGCGGCCTTCACCCTGGCAGGCCAGCGCGAGCATTCAGGGCGATGCGCTGCGGTTACGCCTGACTGGCCCTGGCCTTGGGCGCGAAAGCCTGAAGGAAGCGCTGTTCCTCCCAGGCACCGGCGGGCTTTTGGATCACGCTGCCCCTCAACGCCTCAGCCATGGCGCGGATTGGCTGGAACTGACGCTGAAGCGGGCCGAGCGTCCGGAGAAAGTCTCCACGCTTGAAGGCGTGCTGCTGCTGACTGATCAGGGCGGGCGGCGGCTAGGCTATGAAGTCGCGACCCCGTTATTGGCGGGCGCGGGTTTCTTGCCGCTGTGGCAGGCGCTGATTTTTGCCCTGATCGGCGGCGTGATCCTGAACCTTATGCCCTGCGTCTTCCCGGTGCTCGCCATGAAGGCCATGGCCTTGGCGCGGCTGGGTGGCGCGGCGCGGGGCGCGGTCAGGCTGGAAGCCGCGGCCTATACCGCCGGCGCGGTGGTGAGCTTCACGGCGCTGGCCGGGCTTTTGCTGGCACTGCGCGGCGCGGGGATGGCGCTTGGCTGGGGCTTTCAATTCACCTCACCAGTGTTTGTGCTGGCGATTGCATGGCTGATGCTGGCCGTCGGGCTGAACCTATCGGGCGTTTTCGCGCTTGGCGGGCCGATTGGCGCGGGCGGGCATATCGCGGCACGCGGCGGATTCCTGGGCAGTTTCGCAACCGGCGCGCTGGCCGTGTTGGTGGCAAGCCCCTGCACGGCGCCCTTTATGGCGGCGGCGATTGGCGCGGCTTTGGTGATGCCGGCGCCGGCAACCCTTGCGGTGTTTGCAACACTTGGCCTTGGGCTTGCGGCACCGACACTGATCCTGGCGCTGGCCCCCGGCCTCACGCGGCTGCTGCCCCGGCCCGGCCCTTGGATGGAAAAGCTGCGGCGCATCATGGCCTGGCCTATGTATGGCGCGGCGCTTTGGCTGGTTTGGGTGCTTTGGGCGCAAAGCGGGTGGCTTGGCGTCGTGCTGGCGCTGGCGGGCGGGCTTGGCCTTGGCCTTGCCGCCTGGGTCTTTGGCCGGGCGCAACGTGCAGGACAGCGCGGGCTTGGCCCGGTTTTGGCCGCGCTGGCCCTGCTGCTGGCGCTGCCCTTTGGCCTGACCGCCGCCCCGCCGCCCCCCGGCGCCAGCGATATTGCCGAAAGCTGGAGCCCTACGCGGGTCGAGGCGCTGCGCGCCCAAGGCAAGGGCGTTTTCCTGAATGTCACCGCGGCCTGGTGCATCACCTGCCAGGTGAATGAACGGCTCGCGCTCAGGCGCGATGCCGTGCAGGCGGCCATGGCGACGCGCGGCATTGTTTATTTGAAGGCGGATTGGACGCGCGGCGATCCGGCCATCACCGCCTTGCTCCGCACCCATGGGCGGGAAGGCGTACCGCTATATCTTTTCTGGCCGCCGGGCGGTGGGGAGGCGGTGATCCTGCCCGAAGTGCTGACCGAGGCCATGGTGCTGAGCCAAATTGCCGTGCCGTGACGTTATCTGCTTGACGCCCCCCGGGGGCAGCGCGTTATCTGCTTCCTACCGGCATAAAGACCGAACGTGCAGCGCTTGCGCTGACGTGACCCGAGGTGGGCTTGGCTTCGCATAACGCGTTTCCGCGTGAAGCCAGGATTTAGGCTCTGCGCACCAAAGGTGCTTGCCATGCTGCTTACCGAAACCCCTGCCGATCCCAAGGCGATGCCGGATTTTCTGCGGCTGGTCGGGGCTGATCTTTGGACAAAGCGACTCGCGGATTTGGGCCGGCGAGCGCAATCCGGCGCTTTTCAAGGGCGCGCCATGCAACACCGCCATGCTTTGGAATTTGCCCTGGCACGCGCGGCACGCGGCACGGCGCAGGGCAGTGCGGAACGCCGCGCGCTTGGCTTTGCGGCGGAAGCGGTGCGCCTCGCGAAGGGCTTGCCGGAAGCGCGCCGCGAGAAGCTGCGCGCGGCCATCACCCAGGGGCTTTCCGGCGAAGCCACGCTGATCCCCTTGTTCCATTTGCTGCGCAGCGCGGAGCTTTACCGCGCCCAGGGTTTTGAGGTGCGCTTCACCGGCCTTGCGGAAGGCAGCGCACATGATCTGACCATCAGCCGTGGCGGCGCTGTCGCGGAAGTGGTGTGCGAGACGATCTCCGCCGAGGAAGGCCGGCCTGTGCAGCGCGGGCATTGGTATGCGCTGATGGATAGCGTGAATCCCGAATTGCAAACCTGGCTGGCCGCGCATCCCGGCCGCTATGTGCTGCGCATGACCCTGCCGGATGGGCTTTCGGGCCCCGACAAGGCAGTGGAATTGCAGCGCCGCATCATGGCCATGCTGGCCGCCGAAAAGCGCCAGGATAGCAGCGCCGATGCGGTGCTGAAATTGGACCCGCTGGTGCTGGCGGGCGCGCAGGCTGATCCGCTGCCCGGGCGGCTCCGTCAGCAATTCGGACCAGAGGCGCATTTGGCCGTAACCGGCGATCCTGCCGGCGGATCGGTCTTTGTGCTGGCGGCGCGCGCCGGTCAGGAAAACAGTATTTCCGATGCGGTGGCCGCGCGCATGTCGGGTGCCGCGGCAGAACGGCTTTCGGGTGCCAAACCGGGCATTGTTTCAGTCTTCATCGAAGACATGGACCGCGCCGAATGGCGGAGCCTTCGCGATGAATTGGCGCTGGAAGGTGCGGTGCGGCGCTTTCTGGCGGGCCACGCCGCGCGACGTGTGGTAGCGGCGGCCTGTTCTTCCCGCGCGGAGCTTTTCGGCCTGGCGCCACCCGATGCTGTGGCGGGAGGGGAGTTGCGTTTCCGCAACCCATCCCACGCTGCCGCTAAATCCGCCGCCCTGGCGCCCGCCATTCTGTCGACGAGCGCTTGAGCGGAGAACCTCAATTCGCCAGAACCATGGCGAAATAGCCAAACACCGTAAGCAAGACGCCAGACACAGCATAGGCCACCGGAAAGCCGATCCAGGGCACATTGGACCCGATTTCCACCGCAGCTTCCCGGCATGGGCCGGAATGGCTGCGCGCGCCGGCCACACCACCCATCAGCACCGCCGGATTGAACTTGAAGACGTAAAGCCCAAGCACCCAGACCAGAATGGGCGGCAGGCTGCAAGCGATGAAGCCCAACACAAAAATCTTGAGGGCCAGCATCCCCGTAAGCTGCGCCAATAGAGAATTGCCCGCATTGATGCCGACGATCGCGACAAAAACCACAAGGCCAAGATCTTCCAGGATATTGCGCGCCGCCGCCGGCGTATTGCCAAAAAAGCGCAACCGCGAGGTGAGCGAGGAGACAATGACGCCCGCGACAAGCAGGCCACCTGCATTGCCAAGGCCAACCTTTGACCCGAAGGCGGGGAACTCAATCGCGCCGATCAGAAACCCAAGAATCATGCCGAGCGAAAGTGTCAGAAGATCCGTGCCTGTCGAAGGGCGAATGACACGACCAAAGGCCTCGCCGATTTTCTCGACCGCGCTTTTCAACCCGACAATCGTGACAACATCCAGCCGCTGAAGCGTGGTGTTCTTGCCGATCGGAATGGGCACGCCGGAGCGTTCAATGGAAAGCACCTGGACTTCATTGGCGCCCGGCAGAGCGCGCCATTCCTCGCGCGTTTTCTTCAAGGTGTCGCGATTGGTCACCAGGATTTCAGCACGATCAAGCGGCAAATCGAGCGCGGCGCGATCTGCAACTTCCGGCCCGATCAGTCCCATCTTGTCAGTAAGGCCGGTTAATGTGCCGCCAAGCGCGATAATGTCACCCAGCGCCAGCGGCAAATCTTCCCGCGCGCCAAGTGCGGCGCCATCACGCACGATATTGACGAAGCGGTATTCAGGATTCTCGCGCAGCATATCGGCCATGGTGCGGCCAACCCAGCCGGGATTTTCCAGCCGATAGGCGCGCAAGCTTCCGGCGGTCCACCCGGAAAGCGCCGGGGCATCACCACTTGCAACGCCATGTTCCTTTTCATAGGCACGCGCCGCCGCGCGTGCATCAATCCCCCACCACGTCGGCAAGTATTTCGTGATCAGGATGATGCCAACCGTGCCCCAAAGATAGGTGATGCCATAGGACAACGCGATCATAGCGCTGACATCTTCCGGCGAAGTGCCCTGCGGCAGCGTCAATGCACCAGACGTCACAGCCTGTTCAGCGGAACCAATCGCCGCCGACATGGTCTGCGAACCGGCAAGGATGCCGCCCGCTGTGCCGGGTGGCAATTCCATGATCTGCACACCAAGCACGACAATCAGCAGGCCACATAGGCAGGACACAATGGCAAGCCCGGTGAACTTGATGCCATCGCCGCCAAGACTATTCACGAAGGATGGGCCAACCCTCAGCCCGACACCATACATAAACAGATAATAGAACAGGCTTTTGGTGAAATTATCGAGTGCAAGCTTTTCCCCATAGACCGAAGCCCAGACGGAAAGTCCGCTGCCGACGATAATGGCCGAAGCCACCATGCCAAGCCCGTAACCCGCCACATTCTGCCGCCCGAGCCAAACGGCAAGACCCACCGTCAGGAACAGCAGGATGAAGGGATTGATTGCCAGAAAATTGAAGAATTCCTGCAACATCTGGCGTCCTCCTCAGCGCCGCTTTGCAGCGCCAACGGCATCTGCGCGCAACAGCTTCAGCCCGCGTTCACGTTCATAGCCATGGATTTCCTTGACATCGAGCTTGCGCATGAAATCAATCGTTTCCTGCGTCAACACCTGGCCCGGCACCATGATCGGGAAGCCAGGCGGATAGGGAATGACGAAATTGGCCGAGATCATCTCAGGCCCATCCTTCAGGCGCTTGTCGCATTCCGCGCCGAACAGGGGCACATATTCGCATTGATCCGCGTGATAAGCGCCGAAGAAGGCGGTTCTCATGTCGCCTTCGGGTGTTGTCGCCCCCGCATCACCTCGGAAGGCCGCGTGGAAATGACTGAAATTCGGCAAATCCGGTACATCGGTCATCAGCGACTTTACGCGCGCATCGAAGGCGGCACGCGCATCCGGCCCGTCAATCGCAAGGCGCTTTTCGATTTCCTGGCAGATTTCAAGCAGCACACGGATCAGGTGCGCGGCATCGCTGCGGGTATTGTTGATATTGGTCTGCAACAGCACCGAATTGCGCGATGTCTTGTTCAATTGGATGTTGTATTTGTCTGAAAGCATGCCCTTGAACTGCGTGCCGTCATAGCCGGCAGTACCGCAGACCAGCGTCATGCGCGTCGGATCAAGATAGAATTCATCTTCCATCATGGCGTGAACGATGTTTGCCCACGTAATCCCAGGCGTGAGGTAATCCACGAAGCCGGATTGGCGATAGGCGGCGGGGATCATCTCATCCGCGCCAAGAATGCGGAAGTATTTCGAGATCAGCGGATGGTTATTGACCATGCCGCGGATCTTGAGTGCGATTTCAATCGCATTCATCACCAGCCCATAACCTTCAAGCTCCATCTGCCGGCGCGCGACATCAAGGCTTGCGATCAATTGCTGATTGGGGCTGGTGGAGGCATGGGTGAAGACCGCTTCGTGGAACTGCGCCTCAACTGTGTGGAAATCAACATCCTTCACCAGCAGCATGGAGCCCTGACGGATGGATGACATGGATTTATGGGTTGAATTCGTCTGATAGACACGGAGCCTCACCTTGCGCGGGTCAGGGATAAGGCGCGTTGCCAGCAGGGTTTCATCGGATGGCGCCTCACCAAGCGCGGCCATTTGCTTTTCATAGGCCGTGACCGATGCGGGGTCTCGCATCCAGGCTTCAATTTCAGCGGCCGCGCCCATTGCGGTTCTGGGACGGAGCAAGGGCGAAAACCGCGCAAAGCCGGACCATGCCTCATCCCACAAGAACACCAGATCAGGCTTGATTGCTAGGCATTCTTCCATCACGCGGCGCACATTATACATATGGCCATCAAAGGTGCAGTTCGTCAGATCAAGCATTTTCAGCCGATCAAGTCGCCCCTCTGCCTTTAGCGCCAGCATGGCGCGCTTGATGGTGGCAAGCGGCACTGCGCCATACATGGAATACTGCGTCAGCGGATAGGCTTCGACATAGAAGGGCTGCGCGCCAGTCAGCACCATGCCGTAATGATGGGATTTGTGGCAGTTGCGATCAACAATGATCACATCGCCCGGCGCAGTCAGCGCCTGCACCGCCATCTTGTTGGACGTGGAGGTGCCATTGGTCACGAAAAACACGTGGTCGGCGCCAAAGGCCCGCGCCGCCATTTCTTGCGCGCGTTTGATATTGCCGGTCGGTTCCAAAAGGCTGTCCAGGCCGCCCGTTGTTGCGCTGCTTTCGGCCAGGAACAGGTTGATGCCGTAGAATTCGCCCATGTCGCGGATCCAATCGGACCGGAACACGGATTTCCCGCGCGCAATCGGCAGCGCGTGGAAAGTGCCAATGGGCCGCATGGCGTATTTTTTCAGATTGTCGAAGAAGGGTGTCTCAAAGCGTTCCTGCACGCCTTCCAGAATGGCCAAATGCTGTTCGAGCAATTCCTCAACGCCGTAGAATATGCGGCGGATATTGCCAGTGGCGGGATCACCCGCCAGGCTTTCAACCTCACTGTCGGACATCAGATAGATGTCCAATTCAGGCCGCAAGCGCTTCAGCGTTGCCGAAAGCTTGAGCGCCGCATCCTCGGGCGTTGCCGGTTCCACCAGAGACGCCGTGAGGGAACGCAGCACCGAAGCTTCATGGCGCGAACGATACGGGAAGCCTTCCACCAAAATCACGGCTGCGAAGGCGGGGTTCGCCGCTGCGGCACAAAAAGCGTCTTCGAAGGAGCCAACAAAAACCGCCTCATAGACAAAGCGGTCCTCAGGCCGGCGCAGCTTGTGCAATTCGTCGGCCAAAACGGGCCAGCGTTCCGCCGGCTGGTTTGACACCACAAGTACCTCAAAATACGGGCGGTGATGGCCATGATCAGCCATGGTTGGCGGCAGGATATCGGCGACTTCATTTGCCGGCGAATCATGATGCACGTCCCATTCGCCTGGGCGTTCCCGATAGGCGCGGGTCAAAAGGGCGCCGGAAATGCGCCGCAGCAATGCGACAGCGCCTGAGGCATCATCGCGCGCCACGCGTTCCTGCAAGCCCGCGAGCAAGCCATGGCTCGGATAGGCGAAGAATTCCTCGGTGGGGAGCAGCCGGGCGAGCTTTTCTTCAACCGCCTTGCGGTCGGCATTGCCGCGGCTCCAGGCTTCGGCGGCATGGGTCAGATCACGCCAGGCATCATTTCGGCCAGCATGGATCATGATAAAGCGATCAATCTGCACGGGTTCGGTTGTCATGGCGTTTCCCTATCTTGCTGCTTCGGAAACCTGATCAATCGAACCTATCGAATTGTTGATTTAAAGCAAATCCTCGCGCGGCTTGACCATGAATGATGGTCATCCCTTGGTATTTCGGGTCACTGACGTGCCATTTCCGCGCCTGAGGGCACGGCCCAGGTGACAAACCTGGGTCCCGCGCAATCTGACGCCGCACATCATGTCAAAGCCGATCAATCCAGCCTGATGATCGCCCGACGCTCTGATGCGGCCCATGCCGCCGCCCAGAGCCCGCGGCACGAAGCACAGGTTTGCCGAGTTTACCGACCAGTGAATTGCGGCGCGCGCTTGTTCAGGAAGGCGCTGACCCCTTCCTGGAAATCGGCGCTGGTAAAGCACATGGTCACCAGATCATCACCCTCAACGTCGCTGGTTGCCTTGCGAAGCCGGCGGATCGCTTCCTTGGTGGCGCGCAGCGTGAGCGGCGCGAGGCCCGAGATATTGGTCGCCAATTCCATGGCGCGCGCCGCCACATCATCAGGTGTTTCCAGCATTTCGGAAATCAGGCCGATATGCTTCGCATCATCGGCGCTGAACAGCCGCGCGGTCATGATCATTTCCGTCACGGCGGCGGGACCAACCAGCGCATAGAAGCGCGCGAAATTATGCATGTTGAGGATATTGCCGAGCGTCTTCGCAATCGGCAGGCCGAAGCGGGCACCCTTATCGGCAATGCGGATATCGCAGCAGCCGGCAATGCCAAGCCCACCGCCGGTGCAGGCGCCGGTAATGGCCGCGATCACGGGCTTGGTGCAGCTCTCCAGCGCGCCCAGCACCTTATCAATGCGCGCTTCGTAGTTCAGCGCATCCTCGGCAGTGCGGAATTCGCGGAATTGGGAAATATCGGTGCCAGACGCGAAAGCCTTGCCGCCGGCGCCCATGATAACCCAGACGCGAATCGCGGGATCAGCGCTGATTTCATCGGCCAATTCAGCCAGGCGCGCATACATGGCGAAAGTCATGGCATTGCGCGCTTGCGGGCGGTTGAAGGTGGTCCAGGCAATGCCGCCTTCGCGGATTTCGTGCAGCAGGTCTTCGGTCATGGTCAGGTTCCTCGGCTTTGGGATGCGCATGGGTAGCGTGCGGCGCTGGCGCGTCAACCCGCTCCCTTGCCGAGGGCCAGACAGAATGCCAACAAGGCGCCGAATTCCGATGGAGACACCGCCATGATGCCGCTTTCCCGCTTCACCGTGCTTGACCTGACGCGCGTGCGTTCCGGCCCCACCTGCGTGCGTCAGCTCGCCGATTGGGGGGCCAATGTGATCAAGGTGGAAGCGACCGATGAGGTTGATACCGGCAAGGGCATGGGCGGGGAACGCCATGGCCCGGATTTCCAAAACACTCATCGGAACAAGCGCGGCATGACGCTGAATTTGAAGGCGCCCGAGGGGCTGGCCGCCTTTCATCGCTTGGTCGCGAAGGCCGATGTTGTCGTGGAGAATTACCGCCCGGATGTGAAGGAACGCTTGGGGATTGATTTCGCCGCGCTATCGGCGGTGAACCCGCGCATTGTGCTGGGCTCGATTTCTGGCTTTGGTCAGGATGGTCCCTATGCCAAGCGCCCGGGCTTTGACCAGATCGCGCAAGGCATGGGTGGGATCATGAGCGTGACAGGCCTACCCGGCCAAGGCCCGGTGCGGGCTGGCATCCCCGTCGCGGATTTGACGGCGGGGCTGTACACCGCGATCGGCATTCTGGTGGCGCTGCTGGAACGCGAAACAACGGGCAAGGGCCGCTGGGTGCATACCAGCCTTTTGGAAGCCATGATCGCCATGATGGATTTCCAGGCCACACGCTGGACCATGAAGGGCGATATCCCCGGCCAGGCCGGCAATGACCACCCGACCACGACGCCGACAGGCCTGTTCCGCACCAAGGATGGGCTGATGAATTTGGCTGGCGGCGGGCAGCAGATGTGGGATCGGATTGTGGCGACGCTTGGCATTCAGGAAGAAGCCAAGGACCCCGCCTTCGCCACCGACAAATCGCGCCACGCCAATCGCGACAAGACCAATGCGCTGTTGCAATCACGCCTGATCGAAAAAACCACCGCCGAATGGGTGGAAGGGCTGAACAAGGCCGGCGTGCCGAGCGGCCCGGTTTACACCATGGATCAGGTTTTCGCCGATACGCAGGTGAAGCATCTGGGCATGGCGATGCCGGTGGCCCATCCCGCCCTTGGCGAAATCAGTTTGGTGCGGGCGCCGATGCAAATTGCCGGCGTTGCCTGCGCGCGCACCCCAACCCCGGAACGCGGTGAGCATACTGATCAGATCTTAAGCGAATTTGGCTTCAGCGCCAAAGAAATCGCCGCGCTCCGCGCCGCGCGGGCGATTTGACGCGGCACTGCTGACTTGACCGCCAGGCCCCCGGCGCCCATTCCGGGGGCTTGAAGACCGATCTTTCCATCCTGCCGCTACTCGCCCTGGCCGCTTTCGCGACCGGGGGCGGGATACGCATGCTCGATCCGTTGCTGCCAATGCTCGCTTCGGATTTCGGCGTAACGGTGGCGGGTGCGGCGCCAGTGCTGGCGGGGTTTTCGATTGCTTATGGTGCCGGGCAATTGGTGATCGGGCCGCTTGGCGATCGGTACGGGAAACTCCGCGTCGCCTGGTTTGCCTTGCTGCTTTATGGCTTTGGTCTCGCGGCCTGCACGCTGGCCTGGGACCTCTCGGCCATGGTGGCGCTGCGCACGCTCACGGGCTTGCTGGCGGGGGCGGTGATTCCCCTCGCACTCGCCTGGATTGGCGATGCAGTGCCCTATGCCGAGAGGCAGGCAACCATCGGGCGCTTCCTGACCGGCATGGTGATGGCACAATTGCTGGTGGGGCCGCTTTCCGGCGTGCTGGCGGACTTGGCCGGCTGGCGTGCTTCCTTCCTGGTGCTGGCCTTGCTGGCGCTGGTGGTCTCGGTGCTGCTGGGGCGGCGGTTGGGGTCAGACTTGTTTCGGCTGGAACCATCCGAGTCCGGGCTTGGCTTCCGCGCAAGCTTCCGGCCCTATCTGACTCTGTTTTCGCGCCCCGCCGGGCAGCGCCTGATAGTGGCCGCCTTCATTGATGGCGCGGCGCTGTTTGGTGGCGCTTTTCCGCTGACGGGGTCACTGTTGATCGAGCGTTTCGGCTATTCGCCGGCCATGGCGGGCCTGGTGGTGGCGGGCTTCGGGCTTGGTGCCTTCACCTATACGCGGCTTGCGAAAAGCCTGGTGGCGCGCTTTGGCGAAAAGCGCCTGCTGACCTTGGGCGGCGTGCTGCTGGCCGCCGGGCTGGTGGGGACAGCCTTCGCCCCGAATGGCCTTGTGGTGGCGGCCATGCAATTCTGGCTCGGTCTTGCTTTCTACATGCTGCATGGCGTCTTGCAGGCGCGCGCGACTGAGGCGCTGCCGGAAGCGCGCGGCACGGCGGTGGCGGCCTTCGCCATGGCGCTATTTTTTGGCCAGAGCATCGGCGCGCTGGTATTTGGCTCCATCCTGCATATGTCCGGCTATGCGGCAGTATTCATTGTGGCGGCGATTGCGACACTCGGTTTGATGGTCTGGAGCCGACGGCTGCTCAGTGTTTGAATAAAGCAGAAAAGGGGCGGTACAGGCCCGCCCCTTTCCTTCAATACGATTCACAAAAGCGTGCGGCGTTCAGCGCAAATCCACCGTCGTCAGATCCTGGAACCATGATTGGGCCGAGGTGAAGCCCGTCACGCGCCGGCTCATGGCGCGGGGGTTCAAATCATGCACAATCCAAAGCCAAGGCGCGCTATCCACCAGCCTTTCATGCGCGGTCTTCAGCAGCGCCTGGATGCGTGCCGGATCGGTCGCGGTTTCCAATTCCTGGAAGGCCGCATCAAACGCCTCATCTTTCCAATGGCCAGAATTAGACCCGCGCGGGGAGAAATTGGCGGAAAGGAACCAGCGCGCCATTTGCGATGGGTCTGAGGAAACCAGGCTGGTATTGGTGGCATCCGCGCCCAGCCATTGTGGCTGATCCGGCGCCACGCGCTGCGCACCCAAAAGCGTATTCCATTCCACCACGTCGAAAGTGACTTCAACGCCGCAATTTTCCTTGAGCGATTGCTGCATGAATTCATTCATCGGCAGCGGCAGCATCTGGCCGGAACCGGATGAGGAAATGGCGATTTTCAGCCGCAGCGGGCGCTGCGCATTATAGCCCGCCTCTGCCAGCAAGGCGCGGCCCCGGGCGGGGTCCAGCCTGTAGCGATGGGTCGGGTTGCCGAAATTCGGATCATTTGCCTTGAAAAAACCCACGGAAGGTTCGGCAATGCCATTCAGCAATTGTACCATGCCTCCGCGGTCAAAGCAGTAATTCAGCCCCTGGCGCACGCGAATATCCGCAACCGGGCTATTGGCGCGGCCTGCCGCGAAGACCCAGGGCCAGACATGCGGGTAGGAATTCGTGACAATATTGAAGCCCGCCTGACGGAGCGATTGCAGCGCATCGGGCGGCGGCACTTCAATCCAATCCACCTGGCCGGAACGCAGCGCGGCAAGCCGCGTATTGGCTTCCGGCATGGGCAGCAGGATCACGCGATCAAGCTTTGGTCGCCGCGCCTCATCCCAATAGGTCGCGTTGCGCGTCAATTCCGCCGATTGGCGCGGCACAAAGCGCGAAAGCCGGAAGGGGCCGGTGCCCGCCGGCGGCAGCGCTGCCACACGCGCCCAATCCCGCCCGCCTTGTTCGAATGAATTGGGCGAGGTCATCAGCACATAAACGATCAGATACGGCCAATAGGAAACCGGGCGCGTTGTGGTGGTCTCGAAAGTGAAGTCATCCACCTTGCGATAGGATTCCAGCACGGGGATGCGCCCGCGCGTGATCGCGCTGCCTGTCGCGTCAAACTGCGGGCTATCATTCTTGAAGAAACGGTCGAAGTTCCACAGCACCGCATCTGCATTGAAGGGCGTGCCATCATGGAAGGTCACGCCACGGCGCAGCGTGAAGCGCCAAACACGCGGATTGGCCGGATCCTGAACCCATGATTCAGCAAGCCCGGGGCGCAGCCCAGCCACCTGATCAGCACGGGACAAATCCCACGCGGTCAGCGCTTCAAAGGCGGTATAGCCCAAAAAGCGCATGCCTTCGAAGCCGTTATTGGGCATGCCTGAGGTGGTCGGCACATCCGCCGCCGTCATGCCGATGCGCAGCGTCTTGGGCTGCTGCTGCGCTTCGGCGCCCGCAATGCCCATGGCCATCAGGGCAGCGGACAGCGCCGCGCCCCAAAGGCGGTTTTTCCAGTTCATGTTCAGTCTCCCGTCCATGGCAGCGCGGGGGCGCTGCCTTGCGTCAAGCGTAGCAAGGATTGGGCCGGGGCCAAGCCCCGATTATTCAACCTTGATGTTCTGGCTGCGGATCAGATCGCCCCACATGACCAATTCTTCGGCAAGGGTGCGCGCCAAAACCTCAGGTCCACCGGTTTCCAGCACCACGCCCTGTTCACCCATGCGCGCGATTAAATCAGGGTCCCGCGTCGCCACCGCCAAGGCTTGCGCGGCGCGCGCCACAATCGGCGCAGGCAAGCCCGCCGGGCCGAACAGCCCCTGCCAGAAAACGCCGTTGAAGCCAGGCAGCGCATCGGCGACAGGCGGCAAATCCGGCAGTAGCGCCAATCTTTCCTTGGAGGAGATAGCAAGTGCGCGCGTCGCCCCTTCCCGCACCGCCGGCAGGGCTTCCTGCACCGCGCTGAACATGGCCTGCACGCGGTTTTGCCGAAGGTCAATCAAGGCCGCCGCACCGCCACGATAGGGCACATGCACCACATCAATCCGCGCGCGCGCGCGGAACAATTCCAGGCACAAATGGTTCACCGCGCCAGTGCCGGAGGAGCTGAAATTCACGCGGCCGGGATTGGCCTTGGCATAGGCAATCAGCTCCGCCGTGCTGCGCACCGGCAATGATGGATGCACATGGAGAATGAAGGCGGAGCGGAACACGGTGCCAATCGGCGTCAGCGCCGCCACCGGATCGCGCGGTTGCAGATTGGGTTGCAGCGCGGGGTTGATAGCGAGCGTCGAGGTGCCCATCAGCAGCGTATAGCCATCTGGCCGCGCCTGGGCGGCGGCGTTATTCGCGACAGCCGTCGCAGCACCTGGGCGATTATCCACCACCAAAGTCTGGCCCAATTCCCTGCTCATGCGGTCCACAACGCCACGCGCGCCAAAATCCGTGACCCCGCCCGGCGGGTAGCCCAGCAGCACAGAAACACTGCGATTGGGCCAGGTTTCCTGGGCGCGCAGCGCATGGGGTAAGGCCGACGCGGCAAGGGTGGCGGCAAGCAGGGCGCGTCTTTGCATGGGGTTCCTCCCAGTTGTTACCGGCAGGCTGCTTCAGGCGGGGCGTGGGATCAAGCCCGGCGAGGACTCCGATCCTTCATCAGACTGTCATTTACCTGTCACACAGCATTGCTAGGCCGCGCTCATGAAAAGCGGGGTCTCCATGCTGGAAATTGAACGTCTGACGCGGCGCTTTGGCGCCAAGACGGCGGTTGATGGCGTCAGCCTGTCTATCCCAGCCGGGCAGATGGTGGGCGTGATCGGGCGTTCTGGCGCGGGGAAATCCACGCTGCTCCGCATGATCAATCGCCTGACGGAGCCCAGCGAAGGGCGCATCATCTTCGATGGCCAGGATGTGACGCAACTGAAGGGCCGGGCCTTGCGCGATTGGCGCATGCGTTCCGCCATGATCTTCCAGCAATTCAATCTGGTGCAAAGGCTGGATGTGCTGACCAATGTGCTGGTCGGGCGGCTCAATCAGCGGCCCATGCTGTCTTCCATGTTCAAAATGTTCACGGCCGAAGAACGCGCCATGGCGCTGACTGCGCTTGATCGGTTTGACCTGGCCGAGGCCGCGCTGCAACGCGCGGATACACTTTCTGGCGGGCAGCAGCAGCGTGTCGCGATTGCACGCGCGTTGATGCAGAACCCGCGCCTGATCCTGGCCGATGAGCCGATTGCCTCGCTCGACCCGCGCAATTCGAAAATTGTGATGGATGCGCTGCGCGATGTTAACCGCGATGGCCTGACCGTGCTGGTCAATCTGCATGATCTGACCACGGCGCGGAGTTATTGCGACCGCATTGTCGCGCTGAATGCCGGGCGCGTGGTGTTTGATGGCCCGCCCGCGGAGCTCACCGCCGCCCGCATCCGCGAAGTTTACGGCGTGACCGAAGAAGAATTCGCCGAAGAAGCCGCGCTGGCTGTCGGCGCCACACCGCATCAGCTTGCGGTGGCCTGAACCCTATCCCCCCAACAGGAGATTGCGAGATGATCACCCGTCGTTCGCTGGCCACGCTTGCCGCCGGCGCTGCCCTGCTGCCAAGCCTTGCCAAGGCACAAGCCTGGAACCCGCGGCGCACTGAAACCTTCGCCGATGGCTTCCCCGCACCGGGTCGCCGCCCTTGGGCAGAACAAGTGCCGCAACTTCACGTTGGGCTGCTGGGCGGTGAGAATGAAGCTGATCGCATGGGCCGTTTCGGTGCCTATCGCGAATTGCTGGAACGCACCTTTGGCGTGCCGGTGAGGCTGTTCCCAGCGTCTGACTATGCCGGTGTGCTGCAAGCCTTTAGTGCAAAGCAGATTGAAGTCGCGTCCCTTGGTCCTTCCGGCTATGCCGGCGCCTGGCTTGATACCAATGGCGGGGTTGAGCCGCTGCTGACCGCCCAGGAATCGGATGGCTCCATTTCCTACATCGCGGTGATGGTGGTGCGCGCCGATTCAGGCATTACAACCCTGGAACAGATGCGCGGCAAGTCGCTCGCCTGGGCGGATGCCAATTCCACTTCAGGCTATCTGATCCCGCGCTTCGCGCTGCGTCGTGGCGGTATTGCGGTGGATGGCAATGCCTATTTCTCCCGCACCGGTTTCGCCGGCGGGCATGAACAGGGCGTGGTTGCGGTGTTGCAGCGCCAATATGATGCCGCCGTGACTTGGGCATCCGGCCAGGGTGATCAGGCACAAGGCTTCAGCCGTGGCAATCTGCGCGCCATGGTGGACAAGGGCATGCTGAACATGGGCGATCTGCGGATCATCTGGCGGTCCGAACCCATTGTGAATGGTCCGATCTCAGCGCGGACTGATCTTCCTGCGGAATTCAAGGAAGATTTCAAGCGTTTCCATCTTGCATTGCCCAAGGCGCATCCGGACATCTACCGGCAAATCGAACGCGGTGCTGGCACAGGCTATCGTGAAGTGCGGCACCAGGATTACGACCTGATCGTGGAAATCCGCCGTGAGGAAGCCGCAGCGCGTCGTCGCCGTTCCTGAGTATGCAAGAAGCCTATGCCACCAGCCTTCCCGCGGTAATCCGCGGGGAGGAAGCCTTTCAGGCGGCGCGCCGCCAAAAGCGCAATGCCGCGCTTTTGGGCGCTGCGGTGGTATTGGTGTGCCTGATTGTTGCTGCCTGGGTCAGTGAGGCGCATCCGGCGACATTATGGGCCGGGCTGCCGCGTATTTTTGAATATTTCACCCGCATCCTGCCCGATTTGCGCTGGGATGCGCTGTTTGCGAGTGCGGAGACCGAGGGCTCCATAGCCTTCTGGTTCTATCGCCTGCCGGAATGGGCGCTATTGATTCTGGAAACCGCGAATATGGCGGCATTGGCTACGCTGCTGGGTTCGGCGGTTTCACTGCTGCTGGCGTTTCCTGCCGCGCGCAATATCGCGCCTTCAGGTCTTGTCTATAACCTCACGCGCCGCTTTCTGGAGGCGCTGCGCACCATTCCCGAAATCGTCTATGCGCTGATTTTCGTCTGGGCCTTTGGCGTTGGTGCGTTGGCGGGCATTTTGGCGATTGCGCTGCATAGCGCCGGCGCCAATGGCAAGCTGTTTGCCGAGGCGATTGAGAATGCCGATATGAAGCCCTGGGATGGTGTGACCTCCGCCGGTGGCAGTTGGTTTGCCGCCTGCCGTTTTGCCATTCTGCCGCAAGTGCTGCCCAATATCCTGTCCTATCTGCTGCTGCGTTTTGAAGTGAATATCCGCTCCGCCAGCGTGATCGGCTTTGTCGGCGCCGGCGGCATTGGTGAGGAGCTCTATAAGGTGATCTCCTTCAATTATTATGAGGAAATCAGCGCCATCATCCTGCTGATCATCCTGACGGTTGCCTGTGTTGACCTGCTCTCCGAAAAGCTGCGCCACGCCGCGATTGGCCGGCTGGAGGCTGCGCGATGAGCGAGAGCAGCATCACCACTTGGCGCACGCGCATGCCGGACGCCTTCGGGCCTGGGCCTTTCCGGCTGGGCTTGCGCTTTCTGGGCCTGGCGCTGTTCCTGGTTTGGTTTGTTGGCACGCTCTGGTATTTTGATTTCTCGCCGACGCGGCTTTGGAATGGCCTGAGCGGGCTTGGCAAGATTCTTGTGCTGATGATCCCACCTTCCCCCGGGGAGCTTTGGGTCGAAATCATGAAGGGCATGGCGGAGAGTGTCGCCATGGCGTTCCTCGGCACTTTCCTGGCTGCCATCTTCGCCATTCCGCTGGGCTTTATGGGCGCACGCAATGTGGTGACGGTCACGCTGCTGCGCTTTTCCTTCCGGCGCGTGCTGGATGGTATGCGCGGCGTGGATCAATTGATCTGGGCGCTGGCTTTCGTGCGCGCGGTGGGGTTAGGTCCCCTCGCAGGGGTGCTCGCGATTTTCGTGTCAGATATCGGGATCCTGTCGAAGCTTTATGCGGAAGCCATCGAGAATGCCGAAAAGCGCCAGGCAGAGGGTGTGACAGCCGCCGGCGCCGGGCGCCTGCTTGGTATCCGCTTCGGGATTCTGCCGCAGGTGGCACCCGTCATGCTGGCTCAGGCGCTGTATTTCTTTGAGAGCAATACGCGTTCCGCTTCCATCCTTGGCGTGGTGGGCGCGGGCGGGATCGGGCTGCAAATCGCCGAGCGTATTCGTGTGCGCCATTGGGATGAGGTGGCCTTCATCATCATCCTGATGATCCTGACGGTCGCCGCAATTGACTGGATTTCCGGGCGCATCCGCCGCCGCCTGATCACCGCCTGACCTGACCTGCCCAGTTCCTGGGTGACGGCGGCGCCTAATCCAGCCTAGGCTTCCCTTAGGGGGAAACCGGGACGGGAATGAGCGAGGCAGCGCCGCAAGGCGGCATATTCAGCATCAGTGGCCGGCAATGGCTGATCCTGCTGATGGTGCAATTGGCCAATCTTCTATTCGGCATGACCATCACGCTGGCCAATCTTGTGCTGCCGGATATGCGGGGCGCGCTTTCGGCCACGCAGGATGAAATCTCCTGGGTTATCACGCTCAACCTTGTGGCGACGGCGGTGGCCACACCGGTAACGGGATGGCTCGCGAGTCGGCTTGGCTGGCGCAATCTGATGTTCGGCACGGTGCTTGGCTTCACCATCTGTTCGCTGCTGTGCGGCTTGGCGACCAGCCTTGATATGCTGATCCTGGCGCGGATTGGTCAGGGTGCTTTTGGCGCGCCGATCATGCCCATGGGGCAGGCGATATTGCTGGCGTCCTTCCCACGGCATTTGCAACCGACCGCGATTGTGATCTGGGGCGTGGGCGCGGTGTTTGGCCCGGTGCTGGGCCCGATCCTGGGGGCCATGGCGACCGAGGCCTGGAATTGGCGTGCAGCGTTTTTCATGATTGTGCCGCCGGGCATCGCAACGCTGATCTGCATCTGGTTTGCGCTGTCTGATCGCACCGAACGCCGGCCGATTTCCTTTGATTGGACGGGCTTTCTGGCGCTTTCCATCGCCATCATCTGCATCCAGTTGATCCTGGATCGTGGCCAGAGGCTCGATTGGTTCGAAGCGCCGGAAATGATCGCCTGCGCCGTGATTGGCGCCATCAGCTTCTATATCTTCGTCGCCCATTGCCTGACGGCATCGGCGCCTTTTCTTAATCCGCGCTTGTTCCTGGACCGCAATTTTGCCATCGGCACGGCGATTGCCTTTGTGATGGGGATGCTGGCCTTCACGAGCCTCACGCTATTCCCGACCATGCTGCATGATTTGCGCGGCTATCCGGATAATGCGGTGAGTATCCTGATCGCGGCGCGCGGCATGGGCAATTGGGTGGCCTTTCTGGTGGTGGTGCAACTGACCCGTTGGGCGCCGCGCTTCACCATTGGGCTTGGGTTGTTCTTCCAGGCGTTATCAGGATTCTGGATGGCGCAATTCGACATCAATGTTACCGAAAGCCAAATCTTCTGGTCACATCTGCTGCAAGGTTTCGGCCAATCCATCGCCTTCACGCCCATGACGGTCATGGCGTTTTCCACCTTGCCCGCGCATCAGGTGACCGAAGGCTCAGCCATTTTCACGCTCATGCGCAATTTCGGATCGAGCCTGTTCATTTCCATCGCGGTGATGATGCTGATCCGTTCCACCAGCGAAAATTACGCTCGGCTTGGGGAATTCGTCACCCCCTACAACAAGCTGCTGAGCCTGCCGAATTTCCCAGCGAGTTGGGATCTGGAAAGCGCATCCGGCCTGTTCCGCCTGGCGGGGGAAATTCAGCGCCAGGCAGCGATGATCGGCTATGTGAACGCCTTCTATCTGATGGCGGCAACGGCGGCGGCCAGCGTGCCGCTGGCCTTCTTCATGCAAAAGGCGAAGCGGCTGGCTTAGCTTTTGCCCGCATAGGATTTCGCCATGCCATCCGCGGGATCGGCCTGCGGGCCATAGGGCATGATGGGGTAGCGCAGCCCCGCCTTGGAAAGGCCGAGCAAGCCTTCCACGGCGCGGGCCAAATCCTCTGGCGGGCAGGCCATCAGCATTTCATCATCGGCCACACCGCCATAACGGCGTTCCGCATAGCAGGGGATGGAAAGGCAGACAGTGCGGTCACGCAAGGCGCGGCCCCAGGAATCGGCGCAGGCGCTTTCCCCAGTGATGGAGAAATCATAGCGCTTGTAATTCTTCCATTGCAGCCCGTTGATGAACAGGATCATTTGCGCGGGATTGGCGTAGAACAGGCAGATATCCGGTGGATCAAGCCGCGCGGCGCGTAGGGGCGACACCACCAACCCCTTATAGCGCGCCGGCACGCGCGGCATTTGCGCCTGATGGAGCCGCCCGGCTTCGCGGTTTTCGAACCACACGCCTTCGAATTTACGGCCCGAGAGGTAAAGTTCTGAGGGTTCATTCAACCCGATCACACCACCGCAATTGCTGAAGCCGGGCACGTTTTCTTCCGTGATGCCCATGGTGAAGCCCGCGATGCGCGCCTGTGTGACCAATTGGCAGGTGGAAAATTTCTTGCCCTCGGTCGGGCGTCGGAGCCCAGGGATTTTCGCCATTTCCTCGGCATCATCAAACAGCTTCATGCCGAAGGGAAAAGTGCGAATACGCAGCAATTCAATCAATTGCCGCGCCAATTCGGCAATGGCCTTGGCATCAAGCGCGGGTGTTTCGGCAATGGGCAGGGCATCGGGCATGGCTGGTTCCTCCGGCAACATCATGCGCCCTGTTGCGGCGGTGCGCCATGCCCTCGACCAGCCGCCAATGGGAAGGAATAAAGCCGTTCCTCCCCCAACAGAAAGGCGCGCCCGCCTTGCGGGAAAAGCCTGGCAATGGCGGGATCGGTCACGCAAAGCCCACCCGTGAAGGCGCCAAAGGCCGGCATCACCACGCGGCGCGGATTGGCCACAAAGCAGGGGCGGGAAATGCCGCCGGCGCGCGTAGGCGCCGTGGCCTTGGGGTGCAAATGCCCGGCGATTTCCGGCGGCGCCTGGCGCGAAAAGGGGCTTGGGATATGGCGGAAAATGATGGGGCCTTGGCGCCATTCTGCCACCGCCTGACCGGGCAAGTCACACGGCGGCGCGGGGTCGTGATTGCCCAGCACCCAAACGGGATCCAGCCCATGCAGAATCTTGAGCAGCGCCGCGCGATCCGCAGCATCCAACCGCGCCGCACCATTGGCGTCATGGAAGCTATCGCCGAGGAAAACCAAGCGCGCCGGGTTGTAGCGCCGGATCAGCAAAGCCAGCCGCGCGAGAGTTTCGCGCGTATCATAGGGCGGCAGGAAATAGCCGGCGCGGGCAAAGGCACTCGCCTTTTCCAGATGCAAATCCGCGACACATAGCAGCTTTTGCGCTGGCCAATGCAGCACACCGGCGGGGTCCAGCATGACGCGTTCCGCGCCCATATGCAGCGGCGCGGCATTCATGAGGCGCGCCTTGGGGCTGAACGGATGAAGCGCGACTTTCGCGCCTCGCGCGGCCTTGAGTGGGCAGAGGCTCCGCGCGTGGTGATGCCATCAGTCATCTCGGCGAGCGTCTCACCAAATTCTTCGGCGCCATCCGTTGCTTCCGCGACCAGCGCGGCGGCTTCCGCAAGCAGCGCATCTTCCGCGCCGCCGGCCACCCATTCGCGGCCTTCTTCAATCAGCGCCGGCACTGCCAGCGGCGAAACACGCGAGAGCGCCCGATGCGTGATGCGCCCCTGAATGCGCGCCAAAAGGGAAGCGATGCGCGCTACATCGGTCAGACCCCGCGCGGCTTCTTCGCGCGTGGCGCGGAGCAGAATATGGTCCGGTTCATGTCGGCGCAAAACATCATAGATCAAATCAGCATTCATCGTCATTTGCCGGCCCGATTTCGCGAGCCCCGGATGGTGTTTTTCAAGCAAGCCAGCAATAGTCGCGATGTTGCGGAAACTCCGCCGCAGCATGGAAGATTCCGCGAGCCATTCTTCCATCTCATCACCCAAAACATCCTCAGCGAAAAGCTGTTCCACATGGCGCGGTTCAAAGGCGGACCAGATGGCCAGCACATAATCCGTGCCAACATAACCAAGCGGCCCCATGCCAAGCTTTTCCATGCGCTTCGTCACCAAAAGCCCGAGTGTCTGATGCGCCAAGCGTCCTTCAAACGTATAGGCCACCAGAAACCAGCGCCCGCCGCGCGGAAAGGTTTCAACCAAAAGCCCGTCGCGCGGCGGCAATTCACTCCGCAGGCTTTGCAGCCTGAGCCATTCCTGCACGGGCGCGGGCAAATGCGCCCAGCGCGAAGGATCATGCAAAATGGCGCGCACGCGTGCGGCGAGCCAGGTGGTGAGCGGCATGCGGCTGCCGGCATAAACCGGCACGCGCGGTTCATCGCCTCCGCCGGGGCTCACAATCACCGCTGCCGGATCAAGCCGTTCATAACGCACCACCTGACCCGCGAATAAAAAACAATCGCCGGGCGCGAGTGTGGAGACGAACCATTCCTCAACCTCACCCAAAGTGCCGCCACCGCGAAACCGCACCTTGATCATGGGGGTTTCGACTATGGTGCCAAGGTTCAGGCGAAATTGCCGTGCTACGCGCGCATCGCGGATATGCAGCCTTCCTTCGGAATCGCGGAACAAGCGGCGGAAGCGATCGTAAGATGCCAGCGCATAACCGCCATCTTCAACAAAGCGCGCCACATCATCGAAATCGCGCCGCGTGAGTGCGGCATAGGGCGCGGCGCGGATCACCTCGGCATAAAGCGCATCCGGATGAAAGGGCGCATGGCAGGCCATGGCCAGCACATGCTGGGCCAGCACATCAAGCCCACCTGGGCGTGGCGGGTCGCCATCCAATTCGCCCGCGGCGGCGGCTTCCATGGCAGCGACGCATTCAATCACCTCAAACCGATTGGCCGGGACCAGCACGGCGTGAGAGGGCTCATCCATCCGGTGATTGGCGCGGCCCACACGCTGCAACAACCGCGCGACACCTTTGGGCGCACCAATCTGGATCACCTGATCCACATCCCCCCAATCAATACCGAGATCGAGCGAGGCAGTTGCCACCACCGCGCGCAGCTTGCCCGCTGCCATGGCCGCTTCCACCTTGCGGCGCTGTTCAATTTCAAGGCTGCCATGATGCAGCGCGATGGGCAGTGCGGCTTCATTCAGCCGCCAAAGTGCTGCGAAGCAAAGCTCTGCTTGCGCGCGGGTATTGACGAAGACAATCGTGACCCGCGCGGCTTCAATGCGGCGATAGACTTCCGGCATGGAAGCAAGGCCCATATGCCCGCCCCAGGGCAGATGGCCTTCGGGCAATTGCAAATCAAATACTGGCGCGGCACCCGCTTCCGCCGTGATCAGCCGGACCGACCCTGGCTTTGCATCCGGTGCCAACCAGGCGCGCAAGGCATCGGGTACGGCCACAGTGGCGGAAAGCCCGATGCGCTTGGCACCCGGCGCCAGCACGGCAAGGCGCGAAAGGCACAACGCCAATTGATCACCGCGCTTGGTGCCCGCCAAAGCGTGGATTTCATCAATGATGATGCCGCCGAGGCCGGCGAAAAATTCGCGCGCCTCGGGCTGGGAGAGCAGTAGCGTCAGGCTTTCCGGCGTGGTCAGCAGAATATGCGGCGGTGCGGCGCGTTGCCGGGCGCGGCGATTGGCGGGTGTATCGCCGGTGCGGGTTTCCACGCGCATGGGCAGCGCCATGTCTTCAATCGGCGCCATCAGATTGCGCGCAATATCCACCGCCAGCGCCTTGAGCGGCGAGATGTAAAGCGTGTGCAAGCCTTCGCGCGGGGTGGCGGCCAAATCCAGCAGCGTCGGCAAAAAACCAGCCAAAGTCTTGCCGCCGCCGGTGGGCGCCACCAGCAGCGCATGATCACCGCCCGCCACCGCCGCCAGAACATCAAGCTGATGCGCCCGCGGCTGCCAGCCACGCGCCGCAAACCATCCGGCAAAAGGTTCTGGTAATGTTCGCATTTGGCGCTATCTATGGCGTGACACGCCCCTGAGGCAAGACCGGAACCGCATGGCCTTCACAACCGCCCCCCATCCCGAGACCTGGCTTAAAGTGACACCGGCGGGATTGTTCTGCGAACCGGGTGGGTTTTTCATTGACCCGCTCCGCGCCGTGGATCGCGCCGTGATCAGCCATGGCCATTCGGATCATGCGCGCCCCGGCCATTTGGCGGTGCTGGCGACGCCGGAGACACTCGCGATTATGACCGCGCGCTTAGGCGAAGGCCGTGCGGGGGCCACCCAACAGGCGCTGCGCTATGGGGAGGTGATTGCCATCAATGGCGTGAAGCTCTGGCTGCGCCCTGCCGGGCATGTGCTGGGCTCGGCGCAGATCGCGCTGGAATGGCAGGGCAGCCGCGTGGTGGTCTCGGGCGATTACAAGCGCCGCGCCGATACAAGCTGCGCGCCTTTTGAAGTTGAGCGCTGCGATGTCTTCATTACGGAAGCGACCTTCGCCCTGCCCGTTTTTCGTCACCCCGATGCGATGGGGGAGATTGCGCGGTTGTTGCGCTCGGCGGCGTTATTTCCCGAACGCACCCATGTGATTGGCTGCTATTCGCTCGGCAAATGCCAGCGCCTGATCCGGATGTTGCGCGCGGTTGGGTATGATCAGCCCATCCATCTGCATGGCGCGCATCAGGGGCTTTGTGCTGTTTATGAGGAATTGGGCGTGGCACTCGGCCCGCTGCTTCCCGGAACTGTCGCGAGCAAGGATGCACTGAAGGGCGCGATTGTGCTGGCGCCGCCTTCCGCCATTGCTGATCGCTGGGCAAGGCGGCTCGCTGAGCCGGTCGTCGCCAATGCTTCCGGCTGGATGGGCGTGCGGCAACGCGCACGCCAGGGCGGCGTGGAATTGCCGCTGGTGATTTCCGATCACGCCGATTGGGATGAACTGCTGGCTACCTGCGCGGAGACCGGCGCAGGCGAGGTTTGGGTGACGCATGGGCGCGAAGACGCGCTGATCCATGCGCTGGGGCTGCAGGGGATCAGGGGGCGCGCCTTGAACCTGATTGGGCGCGGTGAGGAAGATGAGGAAGCCAGTGATTGATCGAAAGTATCACTGCGTTCCTTGCAGACGCCGCGCCAATTTCCGACGCGCGAGCCAGCGGCGCAGCCCGCCGCCGCCCAGGATCATCTTTGTGCACGTGGTGCGAAAATGCCAGGGCAAGCTGAGCACCTTATCGTAATGCGCTTCAAGCCGCTGCTGCGCCTGATGAAAGCTGGCGTCAACCTTCCCCGCGCTCAAATGCCGCAAATGGAAATCAATCACCCAGGCGCTGCGCCCGGCGCAACGCGCTTGCAGGCACATATCGGTGCCGTAGAGGTGAAAGCCGGAAGCCGCCGCGGAAACACTTACCAGCGCATCACGGCGGATGATGATGAAATTCTCATCCAGGCTGACCACGCGCGCGGGAAAGGCACCGCGGCGCTGGTCTTCGCCATGCGGATCGGAAATGCGGATAACAAGGCTGCCATCCTGTGTGGCCCCTGCATTGCCGGCCAGCGCCCAATCCGCATCAAGCACATCCAACGCCGCAAGGCGGGCGCAGAGCGTTTCGATATCATCGCTGAGCAGCCGGATATCCTGATGGCAAAGAATCACATAAGTACCGCGCGCGAGGCTCAAGAAACGCCTGATGCCCCGGAAGGCATCCCATTGGTGACCCTTGGCATTGTCCAGGTAGAGGAATTCGGCCCTGTCCGGCGTGAAGCCGCGCGCCTCAAAGCTTTCCAGCATGGCTGCGTATTCAGCCTGGCGCGTGACCAGCGTGCAAACACTGAAAAGCGGCCCAGGAAGGGGTTGGCCGGCATCTATCGGTTGCTGCGCTGGGATCATCCGCACAAAATCATCCCTGCAACGGAATTGCGCAAGATGAGCCTGCGCTGGGCGGTATCATGAGCCTGCCCGCCTTCGCTGAGTTACTGGAAAGGCTGGTGTTTTCGCCGGGACGGAACGCCAAGCTGGCACTTCTTGGCCAATGGTTCGCGGGGCAGCCAGACCCCGAACGCGGCCTGGGCCTGGCCGCCATCACGGAAAGTCTGAAGCTTGCCACCGCCAAGCCCGCGATGCTCAGGGAAATCACCATGGCGCGGGTGGACCCCGAATTGTTCCGGCTTTCCTATGATTATGTCGGCGATCTGGCGGAGACCATTGCACTCATCTGGCCAAAACGCGCCGGCGTGAATGCGCCGCCCCCTGCGCTGTCAGACATTATCGCCGCCTTGGAAACCACGCCCAAATCCGAGGTCCCGGCGTTGATTGCGGGCTGGCTGGATACGCTCGATGCCAGCGGGCGGCTCGCGCTGATCAAGCTGCTCACCGGCGGCCTGCGCGTTGGTGTTTCGGCCCGGCTTGCGCGTGTGGCACTCGCCGAATGGTCGGGCCAGGCGGTGGAGGCGATTGAGGAAGCCTGGCACGCCATCCCCGCGCCCTATGAAGCTCTTTTCGCCTGGCTTGAGGGCCGCGCCCCGCAGCCGGACCCGCGCGCGGCACCCATCTTCCGCCCGCTGATGCTGGCGCACCCCTTGGAGGATGCGGATATCGCCGCGCTTGATTCCGCCGCCTATTGCGCGGAATGGAAATGGGATGGCATTCGCGTGCAAGTCACGGCAGGGCCTGGCGGTGCCAGGGTTTGGAGCCGGGGTGCCGAAGATATCTCCGCAAGCTTTCCCGAAATCGTCTCAGCCCTTGATTTCCACGCTGTGCTGGATGGCGAATTGCTGGTGCTGCGCGATGGCGTGGTGGCGCCCTTTGCCGATGTTCAGCAAAGGCTGAACCGCAAGACCGTCACCGCCAAGATGCAGCGCGACTTTCCTGTGGGCGTGCGGCTCTACGATATTCTGTTCGATGGCACTGAGGATTTGCGCCCCCTGCCCTTTTCCGAACGTCGCGTACGGCTGGAGGCCTGGTATCAACGCCGGCAACCGCCGCGGATGGATCTTTCCGACATCATCTCCTTCAACAATATCGCGGAATTACAAAGCTTACGCGAAGGCGCGCGCGATGCGGCGATTGAAGGCCTTATGCTGAAGCGCGCCGATGGTCCCTATTTGCCCGGGCGCGTGAAGGGCCAATGGTGGAAATGGAAGCGGGCACCGCTCACGCTTGATACGGTGCTGATGTATGCGCAGCGTGGTCATGGCAAGCGCAGCAGCTTCTATTCTGATTACACTTTCGGCGTCTGGCGGGAAGACGGCGAATTGGTGCCGATCGGCAAGGCTTATTCGGGCTATACGGATGAGGAATTAGCCTGGCTTGATCGCTGGATCAGAAATCACACGGTGGATCGCTTCGGCCCAGTGCGGGAAGTGGAAAAGGCGCTGGTGTTGGAGGTGGCCTTTGATGCCGCGCAGCGCAGCAGCCGGCATAAATCGGGCGTCGCGCTGCGCTTTCCGCGCATAGCGCGCATCAGGCGGGACAAGCCGGCCGAGGAAGCGGATCGGCTGGAAACTGTGCTGGGCTTGATTGGGGATGGCGCTTCAGCGCCAGATCAAGACTGAATCCTCCCCTTCAGCGCTGCACGATCATCCTCCCTCAGCCGGCGGCACGCTGCCGGGCCGTGGTGCAATCGGCAAAAACTTGTCGAGACCAGTCATTTTCTCAAACAGCGCCGCCACCTGCAAAGCGCGCGAATCCTGGCGTGGCGGAGCGACAATATGCAGCCCAACCGGCCTGCCATATTGATCAAAGCCGCAAGGCACCGCGACCGCGGGGCAGCCCGCCAGCGTGGCGAAGGCATTGATCAGAGAACCGCCCATGTAGTTGTCCAGCTTCTTGCCGCCGATGCTCTCTGGCGCGCGCAGCATCACATCAAAGGCAGGCGTGGCCGCGCCCGGCGTGATCAGCACATCATAGCGCCTGAACAGATCGCGCATGCTGATGAAGAAGCGTCGGCGTTCATGTTCCGCCCAAGCAAGCCGCGATGCGGTTTCCTGCAAGCCGCGTTCGGTTTGCCAGATGATGTCGGGCTTCAGCTTATCGCGATGCTCCAGCAGCATTTTTTCGCGGTCCACCACAAAATGCTGGCTACGCAGCACCAGAAACGCCTCATTCAATTCGCCAATCTCGGGATGCGCTTCTTCCACCACCGCGCCAAGCGCTTCGAAGCGGCGCACTTCGCGCGCGCAAATTGCCTCAGTCTCCCGATCCATCGAAATGGCGCCACCGAAACGAGCGGTGAAGGCAATGCGCTTCGGTGCCTCGGCCTCGGCTGCCGCAACTGCCGCCACATAGGGGCGTGCGGGGGCTTCCCAAGTCAGCGGATCAGCCAAATCCCAGCCCGCCATGCTGTCCAGAAACAGCGCCAGATCAGGGATATTGCGCGCCATCGGACCATTCACCGACAGCGGCGAATAAAGGTCATCCGCCGTCCCACGACTAACGCGCCCCGGCGAAGGCCGTAGCCCCACCACGGAACAATAGGTCGCGGGCCGGCGCAAAGACCCTCCATGATCCGACCCATGCGAGAGCCACACCTGGCCAGTCGCCAAGGCAACCGCACCGCCCCCGGTGGAACCGCCGCAGGTGAGCGATGTGTTCCAAGGATTGCGCGTGCGCCCGAATACTTCGTTGAAAGTGGAACCCCCCGCGCCGAATTCCGGTGTATTGGATTTGGCAATGACAATGCCGCCCTTGCGTTCGATGCGCTCCACCAAGGGGTGGCTTTCCTGCGGTACGTAATCGGCGAAGATCGGGCTGCCATAGGTGGTGCGCACGCCGGCCACTTCCGCCAGATCCTTGATGGCGACTGGGATGCCGCCAAGCCAGCCGGCTTCCCCTTCCGCTTCGCGCCGCTTACCCGCCATCAGTGCGCGGGCATGGTCGCGTGCGCGGTCCAGGCAAAGTGTGGGCAGCGCATTCACATCGCCATCCACCGCCGCGATGCGCGCTTCTGCCGCGTCAATCAGGTCAAGCGGTGAGATCTCGCGCGCCTTCAACTTGGCGGCGGCTTCGGTCGCGCTCATGCGGATCAGTTCTTCGGACATGCGGCTTTCCCCCAATGATGGAACAGGCTACCAATAAACCACGCCAGGAGAAGACCCAGCATGTATAACCCGCCTGCGTTCCGCGAAGATCGGCCAGAAATCCTGCATGCCATCCTGCATGAGGCGCGGCTGGCTATTCTGGTGAGCGCGGGGGCGGATGGCGTGCCGGAAGCGACCCATTTGCCGCTGCAATTCGTGGCTGATGAAGGCCCGCATGGCACGCTTTACGGGCATTTGGCCAAGGCCAACGCGCATTGGCGCGGCCTTGCCAGCGCCGGGCGCGCGCGTGCGATTTTCATGGGGCCGGAAGCCTATGTCTCTCCGTCCTTCTATACCTCCAAACAGGAACACGGGAAGGTCGTGCCGACCTGGAATTACGTGGCTGTGCATGCCATCGGCGCGATTGAGGTGTTTGAAGATGCCGCGCGGCTGCATGCGCTGGTGGATCGGCTGACCAACCACCACGAAGCCCCGCGCACCAAGCCCTGGGCAGTGGATGATGCGCCGGAAGCCTTCATCGCGTCGCAGCTTAAAGGGATTGTCGGGCTGCGCTTGGAAATTGAAACCCTGATCGGCAAGCGCAAGCTCAGCCAGAACCGGCCCGAACAGGACCGGCATGGCGTGGTCGAAGGCCTGGGCATTAGCGAAGATGCGCGGGACCGCGATGTGGCGGCGCTGATGCAGCGCGGCGCTTGAATACGCCGCTTACAACGCGGCTTCAGTACCGAAGCGCGGAATAAAAACGCGCCCGTCTGACCGCACACCTGGGTTTGGCTGAAGCCCGGCGGCAGCGCGGGTCACTTCGGCGATCAGCCGCGCGACTTCGCCTTCCAACTCGAAAAGCCGCCCGGAATCACCCGGGCGAAAGGCGGCGGTCGCGCGCACGCGCAATTCCTGGCCGGCAACGCCAGTCGAACACGCCACATGCAGCAGGCCCTGCCCTTGCGCGACGCTGCGCCCGGTGACGCAGCGCTGAGAAGGCGCATCGGGAATCCATACCATGCGCATGCGCGCCACATTGCCAGGCGCATAGGTACGCACCGTTGCCTTGCTGGCATTGAAGCCGGCGGCGACAGCCGGTGAGGCCAAGCCATCCGGCAGCACCATGCCGTGATCATTCACCCCAACCGTCGCCCAGCTTGCATTGCCCGGGATGGTGTAGCGCACATAAAGCTGGGTCAGGCCATTGCGCGCGATAACACTTTCATCCGGTGGGCCCACGGCGCGCACCCAAGGGCCAACGCGCAGCGGCAGCCGCGCCGCCACCGCCTTGGTTCTTTCCGTTGGTATCGAATAGGGGAGTTCAACGCCCCCCGGTCCCGGCGGTCCAGGCATGTTAGTCGGGTAAAGCTGGGTCACCTGCACATCAGGGACCGGCGCAGATGAAACGGGCTGCGCCTCTGGCGGCAACGTCTGCTGAGCGCAGCCCAGCACCAACGAAGCACATAGCAGGGCAAGCGCCGCACCGCGCATCACACGCGCTCACTGACTTTGATGGCGAGTTTGCAGCCGGTTTTGATTGCGGCGCTCAGTAGCCGATAGGCCGGCGCCTGTTCCGCCTCATGCTCCAGGCCCGTGTCGCGATGTTCCAATTCCTCGGCGCGGAAGCGGGCGATATCTGCGCGCAGCGCCGCCTCATCATCGCCAAGAATGCCTTCCTGGGCGCGATAATGCTCATCAATCGCTTCTTCCACCGCAACCGTGCAGGCCATGGCGCCGCGATGGCCAAGCAAAGCGGTGGCGGCACCCAGCGCGAAACCCGCCACATGCCAAAAGGGCAGCAAGGCCGTGGGGCGCACACGGCGTTCGCCAATCAGGCGCGAGAATGTGTCCAAATGGACCTGTTCCTGCGCCTTCATATGTTCAATCAGCGGGCCGTATTTGGTGCGGCCCAGCACGGCAAGCTGGCCTTCATAAATGCGCTTGGCGCCATATTCGCCGGCATGATCCACGCGGATGGTGCGTTCCACCACCTCACGCGCCGTGGGGTCACCGGGCAGGCGGTATTCGGCGGTTTTCTGATTCATGCTCTGGCTCCTTGCCGGGCGAGGCCGAGGGAGAACGCCCCCAAGCCCAAACCATACACCATATTCATCCCCGCCATTGAAATGGGAAGGCCGGGGATGAGAAAAGCCGGCGCATCGCAGGGCTTATTTGGGGTCGGGGCCAGGCTCTTCAGCATTTCCTCGATGCTCATTGCCCCCCCGCTGGTGGGCGCCTTGCAGCCAGCAAGCGGCGATGGCCAGAAGCCTTGCTCCACCCCCAGATGAAACCCGCCCAAAAGCCCGGAAGCCAAAGCGGCCAAGCCAGCCAGAGCCAGCAACGGCGCGCCGAAGCGGGGCAGAAGCAGCGCCAGCGCCGCGAAGCCCGCCGCGATCCAATAAGGCCAGCGCTGCCACAGGCAAAGCTCGCACGGCGCCAGCCACAGCCAGGTTTCGCTGGCTTGGGCCAAAAGCGGGGCGGCGGCGGCCAGGGCCAAGATGATCAAAGCGCGCTTCATGGGAAACAGATTGCGCGCCACGGCGCCGCTTGCAACTGGACCCATCACGCGGGGGGCTTTAGGCTCAGTCTATGTGATGGAGATGAGCGATGCGCAATCTTTGGGGCCGGACCAGTTCCAGCAATGTGATGAAGGTGCTGTGGCTGATGGAGGAGCTCGGCCTTTCCTATGAACGGATAGATGCCGGCGGCGCCTTTGGCCGCACCAAGGAACCCGAATAACGCGCCATGAACCCCATGGGCCTGGTGCCGACCTTGCAGGAAGAAGATGGCTGGGCGCTGTGGGAGAGCAATACGATCTGCCGCTTTTTGTGTAATACCGAAGCACCGGATAGCCCAATCTACCCGCGCGATGCGCGCCAAAGGGCGGCCGTGGAAACCTGGATGGATTGGACGCTCGGCCACCTGACCGCGCCGATGGTGACGATCTTCTTCACCCATGTCCGCCTGCCGGAACCGGAACGCGATTGGAAGGCGGAAGCCAAGGCGCGGGAAGATGCGGGGCGGCTTTGGTGCATTATCGAAAAACAGCTTGAAGGGCAGCGCTTTCTCTGTGGCGATGATCTGACGCTGGCGGATATCGCACTCGGCTGTTGGGTGCATCGCTGGCATGTGCTGCCGATTGAACGCCCAAGCCTGCCCAATCTGCGCGCGCTTTATGATACGCTGCTGACACGCCCGGGCTTTACGCGCCATGTCGCGCTGCCATTGTCTTGAAGGGAGAAAACACCATGACCACCACCACGACCAGCCATGCCGAATCTTCCGAATTCATGCGCGGGCTTCGCCCGTTTTTCGAATATCGTGATCTTGGCATCAATGGCGCCACTGGCGGCGCCTTCGGCGCGCATGTCATTCGCGCCATCCCGGGTGCTCATGCCACAGGGCAATGGCACACCCATAATCTGAAATTCCAGATGTTCTTCGTGTTGAAGGGCTGGGTGCGCTTTGAATATGAGGATATCGGCGTGAAGGAATTCCGCGCCGGTGATAGCTGCTATCAGCCGCCCTTGGTGAAGCATCGTGAAGTCGCTCATTCGGAAGATCTGGAATTGATCGAAATCACGGGTCCGGCGGAATTCGAAACCAAGGACGTATAAAGCCGGCGCGCCGGGGCGCGTGAGACAGGAAGAAGCATCATGTCGCGATCTGTGATCGTGCTCGGCGCCGGCATGGTCGGCGTTTCCATCGCGCTGCATTTGCAGCGCCGCGGCGCGCAGGTTGTGCTGCTGGACCGTGCACCGCCGGGGGAAGGTGCTTCCTTCGGCAATGCCGGCTTGATCCAGCGCGAAGCGGTGCATCCCCACCCCTTCCCGCGTGATATCGCAACGCTATGGCGCATGGCGCAGAACCGATCGGTGGATGCTTCCTATCATCCCTCGGCCTTGCTCAGCCTGGCGGGGCCATTGTTCAAATATTGGTGGCATTCGGCGCCATCACGCTATCGGCCCATTGCGGAAGCCTATGCGCGGCTGATCGTGACCTGCATTGACGAACATGTGGCCCTCACACGCGGGACCGAGGCGGAAGCATTGCTGCGCCCAATTGGTTGGATGCGGCTTTACAACAAGCAGCCAGCATTGAACGCCGCCATTGCCGAGGCCGAAATGCTGAAGCGCGCGCATGGCGTGAATTACGCGCTGCTGGATGAAGCGGGCATCGCGGCGGCGGAACCGCATTTGCTGGTAAAGCGCCTTGGCGCCATTCATTGGACCGATCCGCTTTCCGTGAGTGATCCGCAAGCACTCACGCTGTTTTATGCGCGGCGCTTCACCGAAGCGGGTGGTGAAATCCTGCGCGGCGATGCGATGTCCCTCGCGCGCCAAGGCGCTGGCTGGCGTGTGCAAAGCAGCGATGGCGCGCGGGATGCGGAACAGGTGGTGATTGCGCTTGGTTCCGTTTCCGCGAAACTCACGCAACGCTTCGGCTATGCGCCGCCGCTTTTCGGCAAGCGCGGCTATCACCGCCATTACCGCATGCAGGGCAATGCGGTGCTCAATCACGGCTTCATGGATGCCGATAGCGGCTTTGTGCTGGTGCCAATGCGCGCCGGCGTCAGGCTGACCACCGGTGCGGAATTTGCCCCTGATGATGCGCCGAAAACACCGGTGCAATTAGCCCGCGCCGAACCCATTGCGCGCGGCCTGCTGCCGCTGGCCGAGGCGGTTGAAGACGACCCCTGGCTTGGGGTGCGCCCCTGCACGCCGGATATGCTGCCGATCATCGGCCCCCTGCCCGGCCAGGCCGGCGCCTGGTGCGCCTTTGGCCATGCGCATCAGGGCTTCACGCTTGGCCCCACCACCGGGCGCCTGATGGCGGAGATGATGATGGGCGAAGCGCCCTTCATTGACCCCACCCCCTATCGCCCCGCGCGTTATTGAATCGGGACGCTTCGCCAAGGGCTGCGAATCAGTTATCAATCCAGGAAGAAAATGCTCTTTTCGCTGCTGGTCCCAGCAGCCGTGGTGATTATCTCTCGGGATAACAAGAAAGGAACATCCCTATGATCAAGAAACGCCTGCTGCTTGCGCTGCCCATCCTCGCTGCCCTGGCGAGTGGTGCCGAAGCGCAGAAAAGCGTCGCGGGTAGCTATAATGTGGAAGGTCGCGGCCCAGATGGAGCTTCCTATCGTGGCACGGTCGAAGTGGTGCCGACTGGCGACACCTTCCGCGTCACCTGGCTGATTGACGGGCAGCGTTATCTCGGCACCGGGATCGGTGATGAGACCTTCATCAGTGTCAGCTACCGGTCTGGCAACGACATGGGGCTTGCCCTTCTCGTGAACGAAAATGGTGTCTGGTCCGGTATTTGGACTTATGCCGGCGGGACCAAGCTTGGCCAGGAGCGCTGGACCCGTCGCTGAACCGCGCCGAAGGCGGCGGCCCTTCTCCCTGAGGGTTTTTTGTTGTATTGTTGGAATATTAGATGATCGCGCTGCCCACCCCTCAGCAGCTTCGCTACCTTGTGGCGCTGGCCGAATATGAACATTTCGGCCGCGCCGCTTCGGCCTGCGGTGTCACGCAATCCACGCTTTCCGCCGGCATGATCGCGCTTGAACGCCAATTGGATGCCGCCATTCTGGAACGGAGCGGCGCAAAAAAACCGGTCTTCACACCGCTCGGGGCGGAACTCATCCAACGCGCGCGTGTGGCGCTGGCCGCGCTCAATAGCTGCGTGGAAACCGCCAGCGCTGCGCGGGAACCTCTTTCCGGGCCAATCCGCCTTGGCGTGATCCCAACCATCAGCCCCTTTTTGCTGCCACGCCTGATGCCAAGGCTGCGGGCCGACTTCCCGCGTCTCCGCCCCTGGCTGCGTGAGGATTTGACCGAAAGGCTGGTTGAAGCGCTCGAATCCGGGCGGCTTGATTTGCTGCTGCTGGCGCTGCCCTGTGATTGCGGGGCGGCGGAGACGCTGAGCATTGCCGAAGACCCGTTTCTGCTGGCCTGCTCGGCGGATCATGCGCTGGCCGAGCGCACCAGCATCGCCCCGCGCGCCCTGATGGATGAAAAACTGCTGCTGCTGCAGGATGGCCATTGCCTGCGCGATCATGCGCTGGCCGCTTGCGGGCTATCGGGGGCGCTGACCGCCGAGGAATTCTCGGCCACCTCGCTCCATACGCTGGTGCAAATGGCCGCCAGCGGGCTTGGGATCACGCTGCTGCCGCGCCTGGCAGTGGCGGGGGCAGTCTTGGCAGGCACTGGGTTGGTGACGCGGCCGCTGGAGAATGGCATGAGCCGCCGTATCGGCCTTGCCTGGCGCGCGCGCAGCCCAAGGGCCGAGGAATTTCGCGCCCTGGCACCGGCCATTGCCGCGGTGATGCAAGAACTATAACGCTATCCCTGAAGGAGAAGCGCCAATGGCAGGTTTCGATCTCGGCAGCGTGATTGGGGCGGTTTTGTCGGGGGGCGCGGCACCAAGGCGCCGCAGCCAAGGCCTTCCGCGCACCCGCATGCCAGCCGGCAACGCGCAGCTTGGTCGCGCGCTGGCGGGGCTTGCCGGCGTTGCGATTGAAGCGCTGCGGCGGAGCCAAGCGCCGGCGCCCGCCCCTGCGCCGCAACCAAGGCCCACGCAGCAAGGCAAGGGCGGCAGCGGTTTCGATTGGAACGGGCCAGCAACGGCCGGTGGCAGCGCTACCCCGCTGAAAAAAGCCCCAGGCCAGGGCGCGGGTGCGGGCGCGCGCCCGCCTATCAAGAAAACCCCAAGCCAGGGCGGGTTGAAGCATGCGCCCGGCGCCACCAAACCCGCCGCCGATCCCTGGGCGCCCGTCGCTGCCGAAGCGGAAGAAGAACCCAGCGCCGAAAGCGCCGAAGCGCTGTTGATGCTGCGCGTCATGATCGCTGCCGCCAAGGCCGATGGCGCGATAGATGCCGAAGAACGCGGCCGCATCGCCGCCCAATTGGATGGCGCGGGGCTGAGTGCCAAGGCGCGCGATGCGGTGCTGGCGGATTTCGACAAGCCGCAAAGCCCCGCCGCGCTTGCCAAGCAGGCGAGCGACCCAATGCTGGCTGCGCAGCTTTATGCCGCCGCCGTGGTGGGGGCGGGGGATGTCGCCGCCGCCGAACGCGCCTGGCTTGATGAATTTGCCAAGGCGTTGAAACTGGACCGTGCCGCCGCGGCGGCAATCGAAGCGCGCTTGAAACAGGGCTGAAATCATGGATGGCTTGACCCCAGAACAGGCAAGGCTGCGCGACCGGGCGCGCGAATTGGCGCGTGAGGCGGCGGCGCAGGCTGCCGAGACGGATCGCTCCGGCGCCTATCCCTGGCCCATGGTGCGGCGCATGGCGGAAGCCGGCTTCACCGGCCTTACCGTACCGCGCGCTTGGGGCGGGCCGGGGGGCGATTACTTCGACGCTACCCTGGTGATTGAGGAATTCTCCAAAGCCTGTGCGGTGTGTGGCCGCATCGCCGTGGAAGCGAATATGGGCGCCATTGGTGCCATCATGGCCTATGGGACGGATGCGCAGAAGCGCGCCGCCGCTGACCTGGTGCTGGCAGGTGACAAGCCCGCCATTCTGATCACGGAACCGGAAGCAGGTTCGGCGGCCACCGAAATGACCACGCGCGCGGTACGCCATGGCGATATTTGGGTGATCAATGGCCGCAAGACCTGGATCACCGGCGGCGGCGTTTCTCGGCTACACCTGATTTTCGCCCGGGTGATTGAGGATGGGCGCGATCAGGGCATTGGCGGCTTTCTGGTGGTCCGCCACGGCGATGGCCCGCCGCCTGGCATTAGCTTCAAGCGCATCCCCTCCCTCGGGCTATGCGGCATGCCGGAAGCCGAGACGGAAATCGCCGGGCTGGAAGTGCCCGATAGCATGGTGCTGCGCCCGCCCGGTGGTTGGGCGCGCGGCTTTGGCCGGCTGATTGATGCCTATAATGGCCAGCGCGTGGGGGCTGCGACCGTTGCCCTGGGGCTCGCCGCTGGGGCTTATGAACATGCCTTGGACCGCGCCCAAACCCGCCGCCAATTCGGACGGCCCATTGGCGAATTCCAGGGGCTCGCCTGGATGCTGGCTGATATGTCCATTGAGGTTGAGGCCGCCCGCGCCTTGGTTTGGCGCGCGGCGAAAAGCGCGGGGCCGAATGGCTTTCCGGATCGCCTGGCCGCCGCCCAAGCCAAGGTGCTGGCCGGCGAGATGGCGATCAGGGTGACCAACCAGGCTTTGCAGGTTTGGGGCGCGGCGGGGTATTCGCGCGATAACCCGATGGAGCGCTATTTGCGCGATGCGCGCATGTTCGCCATTGCCGGCGGGACGGCCCAAGTGCTGCGTACCCAGGTGGCCGAACAGATCATGGGCCGGAAACTGCCCCAGACGCGGGATGGGTTTCTCCGCATCATGGAAGAAGAACGCCGCGCCGCTGAATAGAGCATTTTCAAGCCAAGTGGGATCACTTGGCGGCTCGGAAAATGCGATCAAACAAACGCTCTAAAGGCTGTGATGGGTTGCCATGGGTTGACTTGGCCCCCTGCCTTGCTTAGACACCGCCCCTTCGAAAGGTTTGACCAATGAAAATCCGTAACTCACTCAAGACCGCCAAGATTCGAGACAAAAACTGCGTTGTGGTGCGCCGCCGCGGTCGCGTTTACGTGATCAACAAGAAGAACCCGCGGCTGAAGGCCCGCCAGGGCTGATGTCGCGCGGGCTTCGGCCTGCGAAATAGCGTTGGGCGTTTGGGAGGGGGCTTTGGCCCCTTTTTGGTGTTTTGGGGAAGCAAAACGGAGGCAGCGCCCCCATCTCTTGTCAATGCAGCTTCACCTGCGGCTGCCCCCGATCCGCGACCATCCCCACCAGCGTTCGCCATAGTACCGGCGCATGCCCATGCAGCGCCGTCTGGTGCATCTTATAAAGTGACCGATACATCATCCGCGCGAAATAGCCTTCAATGAACATGCTGCGCCCGACCAGAAAGCCCATCAGGCTGCCGACGGTGGAGTATTTGCCAAGCGAGACCAGCGACCCGAAATCGCGATAGGCAAAGGGCTCCACTTCCAGCCCGCGCAGCTTGCGGTCAATTTGCCGGTAAAGATGCGTCGCTTGCTGATGCGCCGCCTGGGCGCGGGGTGGCAGGTTGCCCTTGCCATCGGGCCGCGGGCAAGCGGCGCAATCGCCAAGCGCGAAAATGTCAGGATCGCGCGTGGTTTGCAGCGTGGGCCGCACCACCAGTTGATCATTTGGTGTGGTCTCAAGCCCGCCGATATTGCGGAGCACAGCCGGGCCTTTGACGCCGGCGGCCCAGACCACAAGCTCCCCGGGGATCACCGCGCCATCGGCCAGCACCACGCCATCGGCGCGCACTTCAGCCACGCGGCGGCCAGCCAGCACTTCAACGCCCAGATCTTCCAGCAGTTTCATGGTGGCGGCCGAGATGCGTTCGGGCAGTGCCGGCAGGATGCGGGGTGCCGCTTCAATCAGGCGGATGCGGACGTCGCGCGCCGGGTCAATGTTGTCCAAGCCATAGGCGACAACGGCGCGCAACGTGCGGTGTAGTTCGGCGGCCAATTCCGTGCCGGTGGCCCCCGCGCCGATGATGGCGACATGCAACTGGCCCGGGCGCACCGGTTCGGCTTGGCTATTGGCGCGCAGGCACGCATTGACCAGGCGGCGATGGAAGCGGCTGGCCTGGGCCACGTTCTCCAGCGGCACGGCGTGTTCGGCGGCACCCGGCGTGCCGAAATCATTGGTGACGCTGCCGATACAGATCACCAGCGTGTCATAGGGCACGCGGCTTGGTGGCGTGACCTGACGGCCTTCATCGTCAATGGTGGCGCCCACCAGGACTTCTCGGGCCTCACGGTCAATGCCGGTCATGGGGCCGAAGCGGTAGGTAAAGTGGTGGTTATGGGCTTGGCGCAGGTAATGAAGCTCATGCCGGTCCCGATCCAAGCTGCCGGCGGCCACGGCATGGAGTAAGGGCTTCCACAAATGGGTGCGGGCGCGCTCCACCAGCGTGACCTCAGCCGCGCCGCTGCGGGCATAGCGATGGCCGAGCCTGGTCACCAGTTCCAGCCCCGCCGCCCCTCCTCCGACCACGACAATGCGATGGGGCGTCTTGGTGCCTTGGCTGGGGTTCATGCTATCGCTCCGGTCCGGGTCGCCGATAGTTGCGGGACCCGGCGTAACATTGTGACCCCGGCGAGGGTTCGGGGGCAGCGCCCCCGCTTCGGCAAAAGCAAACCCCGTGCCTGATGTTTCTTGATTTGAATAGCGGGGGAAAATGGTGCCCAGAGCCGGAATCGAACCAGCGACACTGCGATTTTCAGTCGCATGCTCTACCAACTGAGCTATCTGGGCCCTGACATGGCCGAAGCTTGGTCAGAAGGCACTTCCTAGCGAAGCGGCTTTGCCCTGTCCAGCCTGCTTTTATCTGTCGCGGGGACCAGGTCTTGCCGTCGCTCATTGCCCAGGCGGGCTGCATCCGTCAGAAATCCTGCATTTTCTTACGCCATTCTGCGGCAGCCAGGCTTTCCTCGATGGCCAGGATTTCGGTGGCAAGCGCGCCGCGCGGGTCACGTTCCAGCCCTTCATCCACGCAGCGCTTCGCGAGCGCCATGGCGGCGGGGGGTGCCTTCAGGATGGTGGTGGTGGCCTCCGCGATGCAGGCGGCCAGCGCATCGGGCGCCACCACACGCGAAACGAGCCCCGCTTCGCGGGCTTCTTCGGCGCCAAGCGCGCGGCCTGTGAACATCAAATCCTTGGCCAGTCTTTTGCCGATGATGCGCGGCAGGCGTTGTGTTGCGCCCACCGTGCCCCAGAGCGCTTCCGGGGTGCGGAAGGAAGCGGCAGGTGTGGCGATGATGAAATCACAAGCGGCGGCGATTTCCACGCCCGAACCAACAGCGGGGCCTTCCACCACGGCAATCGCCGGCATGGGTAAGCGTTCCAAAGCATCATAGGCGGCAAAGGCTTTCAGGCGCCGCGCGCGCACCGCGTCATCGCCCATGCCCTGCCGTTCCTTGAGGTCCGCTCCAGCGCAAAACACACTGCCAATCGCCTGCACCAGCACGCAGCGCGCGCCATCTTCCCGCGCGCGGCGCGTGGCCGCCACCAGCGCTTCACACATGGTGCTATTCAGCGCATTGCGCGCCTCAGGCCGGTTCAGCGTAATGCGCGCAAGGCCATCCTTGCAGTGATAGACGACAGCTTCGGTCATTTCCCCGCTTCCGCGCACAAGGCCTTGATACGCAACGCGGGGCGTTAGCGCACATACCGCCAGCGGAAGCGATCACCATTCGATTCCACCCGCCCAACAGAAGGATTGGGGAAATGGATCGGCAGCAGCTTGGTATCCGTATCAGCGACATTCGCCAGAAAGCGCGTGCGGCTATCGGCGGCTGCATTCGGGTCCCAGCAGAACATGGTGGACCAAGAAGGCCGGTGGATTTGCAGCGCGTGATGCATCAGATCACCCGTGATCACCGCATGCTGGCCGCGGCTATTGATATGCACGCAGCAATGGCAAGGCGTGTGGCCGGGGGTGGGTTCGATGGTGATACAATCATCCAGGCTGAAATCATCATCCACCAGCAGCGCCTGCCCCGCCGCCACCACGGGTTCGCAATTCATGGTGAAGACAGAACCGCCGCCGCCCGGACGGGTTTCACCGGCCTTGGTTGAAGCCTCCCACGCGGCATATTCGCGCTTGTGGAACACGTATTTGGCGCGCGGGAAGGTCGGCACCCAGCGGCCATCGCGCAGCACGGTATTCCAGCCGGAATGGTCAATATGCAAATGGGTGCACATCACATAATCAATATCGTCAAAGGAAAGCCCTTCTTTCTTCAGGCCATCAAGCCAAGGCTGCTTCGGGAAATCCATCGGCGCGGGGTAGCCCTTGTCTTCGCCGGTGCAGGTATCCACCAGAATCGTATGGCGCGGCGTACGCACCACATAGGTTTGATAGGTAATCACCATCTTACCGGAAGCGACATCATAGGTTTCGGGTTCAACTTCCTTCAGCGTCGCTTCGATTTGATCTGCGGGCGCATTGGGGAACATCTGCCCAGGCGCGCGCCAGGGGCCATCGCGTTCGATGATGCTGGTGATGGTGACATCGCCAATGGTAAGCTTGCGCATGGTTTTCCTGCCTGGTTGGGTTATGCGCCAAGGCTAGAACAGGAAGCCGGACTTGGGAAATGCCCCTTCCCAGCGCCGCCCGCCCCGCCCATCATGTGCCCAAGATCGAGGGGAAAATCACATGGCCGTTGTTGAAACCGAAACCCACGGGCAGATTCTGGTGGTGCGCATGAACCGGCCCGAAAGGCTCAATGCGCTGAACCATGAAATGCGCCTGGAATTGGCGCGCATCTGGACCGCGTTTCGCACTGATCCGAACTTGGAAGTCGCGATCCTGACCGGCACTGGGCGCGGCTTTTGCGCCGGTGAGGATATGAAGGAATCACTCGCCGATAAAAGCCCCGGCGGGCGGCGCATTGACATGGAAGACCCCTTCAATGCCGGCACCTTGGAAAAGCCTGTCATCGCCGCAGTGAATGGCTTTGCCATGGGCGGCGGCTTCATGCTGGTGGAGCGCACTGATTTGCGCGTGGCCGCCAATACCGCGATTTTCGAAGTGTCTGAGGCAAAGCGCTGGCTGCTGGGTGGCTATAATCACGGGCATCTCGCGAACATTGCCTATCCCATTGCGATGGAAATGGCGCTTGGCTTTCGCTTCACCGCTGAACGCTTCTATCAGCTTGGCTTCGTCAATCGCTTGGTCGAGCCGGAAGCGCTGATGGAAACGGCGCTTGAAATGGCGCGGCACATGCTGACCCTGCCGCCCGCCGCGCGGGTCAATACCATCCATATGATGCGCCGGATGCGCCCCATACCAACGCCCGCGCAACAAGCCCTGGCTGCCAAGCTGCAGGAGCATGGCGACAAGAGCGACCTGCTGGAAAGCCGCGCTGCCTTCGCCGAAAAACGCGCGCCGAATTTCAAAGGCTGGCTTGATCCGGCGGATCGCTACCGCATGCCGGAAATGGATTCCGACTGACCTAAAAACTCCCGCACGTCGCGCACCGCATCGGCCAGCCCCATGCGGCGCAGCAGCACGCCGGATGGCAGGCCGGCCAGCAGCCGCGAAGGGCAGGACCGATCCAGCATCACAAAAACGCCCTTGTCATCCGCGCGGCGGATCAGGCGGCCAAAAGCCTGACGCAGCCGATGGCGCGTGATGCGATCATCATATTCCTTCGGCCTGCCTTCCGATAAATGGAGGCGGCGTTCGCGGTGGAGGATGCTCGGGCGCGGCCAGGGCACACGGTCGAACACCAGCAAGCGTAGGGAACGGCCCGGCACATCCACGCCATCACGCATGGCATCCGTGCCAAGCAGGCAGGAATTTTCCTCGGCCCGAAACACATCCACCAAAGTCGCGTTATCCATCGCGTCAATATGCTGCGCGTAAAGCGGCAGGCCGGCTTCTTCCAAGGCGGGCGCGATGCGGCCATGCACATCGCGCAAGCGGCGAATGGCGGTGAAAAGCCCAAGCGCGCCGCCGCCGGCTGCCAGAAACAAATCCCGCATGGCGCCGGCAATTTGCGCGGTGTTTTCGCGCGCTACATCCGTCACCACAATGCAGCGCGTGCGTGCTGCATAATCGAAGGGCGAAGCCACCGCCGCACGGATCGCGGGCAGCGGCAAATGCGCGGCACCAGTGCGGCCTTCCGCCTCGCGCCAGGCGGCTTCGGGGTCTTCCTCATCAGCCTCGGCGGCATCGCGCAAAGTGGCGGAGGTGATCAGCACGCCATGCGCCGGGGCGGCGACCTGCATCGCGAAGGGGATGGTCGGGTCAAGCCAATGCCGATGCATGCCCGCATCCAAATCCTGCCCGCCGCGCCTTTCGATCGAAAGCCAATCCACCATATCGGGCCGCGCGCCCGGTGCGGGTTCTTCGCCACCAATCCGCCCAAGCATGGCGCGCCAAGCGGCAAGCGGCATCAGCACGCGGCGTTCGAGGGAACCGCAAATCGCCTCAATCCGCAGCCGGTCAGCGCTTTCAATCTCGGCGGCTTCATCCTCCATGCGTGCGAGCAGCTTTTCGCGCAAATGGCGGATGGGCGCTTCCAGGCGTTGCAGCGCGCGTTCAAGCGCGCCGGCGATTTCCGCCATATCGGCATTGAGCGGGAAAAGATCACATTCCGCATCGTAATGCCCGGCTTCTTCGGCTTCAGCATTGCGCGCACGCACTTGGCGGCGCACGGCGCGGAGAAAACCCTCAGCCGGATTGGCGGGTTCGGCCACGAGGGCGGGGGCGGCTTCTTCGCCCAAACGGCCAGACCAGCCGCCCGCCGGCAGCGCGCGCGCGGCGTGCAAGGCAGCTTCCAGCGGCGCCTGCAATTCCGGGCGATCACCCACCAATTCCTCCAACCGGCGCTTGAGGCCACGCGCGCGGGAACGGCCACCCTCTGCGCCCAAAATCCAGCGGCGGAGTTCCGCCATTTCGGCGCCGGTCAGATCGGCGGAAAAGGCGCTATCGGCGGCGTCGAATAGATGATGCCCTTCATCGAATACCAAGCGCAGCGCGCGGCCATCCTCACCGCCACCGAGTGCTGCCTGGATCATCACCAGCGCGTGATTGGCAATGACGATGGAGGCAGTTTCCGCGCGGCGAATGGAATGTTCCACAAAGCATTTGCGATAATGTGGGCAGCCGGCGTGGATGCATTCCCCGCGCCGATCTGCGAGTGGCATGATATTGGCCGTACCGAATAATTCCGTGATCCAGCCTGGAAAATCGCCCCCCAGAATATCGCCATCCCGCGTCGCCACCGCCCAGCGCGCCACCAGGCCCAAAGCCACCCCCTGCCCCGGCATGGCGGAAAAGCCCAAAGCATCTTCCAGGTTCAATAGGCAAAGGTAATTCTCTCGCCCCTTGCGCAGCACCACGCGGCGGCGGCGTTCTTCCGGATCGGGGAAAAGCCGCGCGGTTTCCTGATCAATCTGGCGTTGCAGATTGCGGGTAAAGGTGGAAATCCACACAGGCGCGCCATTACGTTCCGCCCAAAGACTGGCCGGCGCGACATAGCCCAAGGTTTTCCCCGTGCCCGTGCCGGCTTCCGCCAGCACCAAGGCAGGCGCGCCCTGGTCTTCACGGGGCGCAAAAGCCGCGGCGGCAGCGGATGCGTAATCCGCCTGTTGCGGGCGTTGTTCCGCCCCTTCCCCCAGAATCTGCGCAAGCCGTGCCCGCGCCTCATTCGGTTCAATGCCGAAGGAGGATGGCGGATTGGCGGGTGCCGCTTCCGCCCATTCCGGCAAGCGGCGCCAGACGCGCAAGCCTTCCATGCCCGAACGCGCAGCCGGTGCGCCAAGCGCAGCAAGAACGGAACGCGCCCAAGGCCAGCCTGCTTCGCCCATGCGCGCGGCAAGGCTTGCGGCATCGCGGTTCAGTGGCGCGGCGCGATCATCGGCCAGACGCCGCAGCAATTCGGTCGCGATATCGGGCAATAACGCGACAGCCGCTTCATCATCGCGCGGCACGGGCAGGCCAAGCGCCAAAGCCAAGCCTCGCGGCGTGGGCGCGCAGGATGCGGCGGGCAGCACAAAGGCGAAAAGCTCAAGCAAATCATGCGCTGGGGCAATGCCCGGCACGCCAAGCCGCCGCGCCATGGCCGGGGCATGGACCAAAAGCGGCGCGGTATCCACCAGTCGCGCTGCCACGGCGCGCGCCGGCAGGGTTTCGATGCTGCCATCACTGTCCAGCAGCACGGCGCGGCCCTGGCCCGCCACCAGGGCAGGCACATCCGGCAGCAGCAAGCGCGGCGCGACTGGCCCTTCAGCCATGCGCTTCAGGCGGCGTGACCCACCCAGGAAGGCGGATGAGCAAAAACCTAAGCATCATGTCGCGCAGCCATGCGACGCATTTGAAAGCCAGTCTTGGTTTGCTCGAAGCCCGCATTCTCATAGAATTTTAGGGTGGATGGCTGTTTTGAACCGGTCATCAGCATGACCTTGTAGCACCCGGCATCCCAAGCGGCCTTCGCCGCGGCATGCAGGATGCTCGTCCCATAACCTCGTCCCCGGTAACCGGCATGGGTCACAACATTTTCGATCAAGGCGTAAGGCTTTCCGCCGCGGGTTAGATTCGGGATGACGATCAAGGTGCAGGAGGCGACAAGCTCGTCATGCAGCAGACCAAGCAGAACCATACTGCCAGGAATCTGGTTGATGGCGTCCAGCCGGGCAGTCGCCAGGTCGCGCGAAATCGGTTCATCGGATGGGTTGAGATGCGGATAAAGCGCGGCCAAGCCCTCAAGATCAGAAGGCAGTGCCGCGCGGATCGAAAACCCTTCCTGCTTAGATCGGTTCACGATCACAAGGTGACCCGCGCCTTAGGCGCGGGGCAGCCTTTCGGCGATCTGCACCGCGTTCAGCGCGGCACCCTTTAACAATTGATCACCGCACAGGAAGAAATCGAGCCCCCGGTCGCCAAACACCGGATTGGCGCGGATGCGCCCGGCTTCTACATCATCCTGACCCGTCGCGGTCAGCGGCATGGGGTAAAGCCCCGCTTCAGGGTCATCCACCACCTTCACGCCGGCGGCCTTGCGCAGCACGTCGCGCGCGGCTTCCGGCGTTACGGGGCGTTCGGTTTCAATCGTCACGGCTTCGGCATGCACGCGGAAGGTTGGGATACGCACGGCGGTGCAGGAAATTGGCAGATCGGGCATACCCATGATCTTCTGGCTTTCCCACACCACCTTCATTTCTTCGCGCGTATAGCCATTGGGCTGAAAGCTATCGATCTGCGGAATCACGTTGAAGGGCAGCGGGTAGCGGAACACCTCATGCCCGGCCTTCACCCCATCCACCAGCACGCGGCGGGTTTCGCGTTCCAGCTCCGCCATGCCTTCCGCCCCGGCGCCGGAGGCAGCCTGGTAGGTCGAGACAATCACGCGCTTCAGGCCGAAAGCTTGGCGCAGCGGCTCAAGCGCCACAACCAGAATGGCCGTGGTGCAATTCGGGTTGGCAATCAGCTTGGCTTGGCCGATGGCGCCGGCATTCACCTCCGGCACCACCAGCGGCACATCATCCTGCAAACGAAAGGCCGAGGAATTATCCACCACATGCACGCCAGCCGCCACCATGGCCGGCGCATGAGCCTTGGCGAAATCGCCGGAGACGGCGAGCAGCGCCAGATCAAGGTCACGCATGGCGGCATCACTGAAGGTCTCGATCTCCGCCTCACCCAACGGGGTTTTGATCTTGGTGCCGGCGCTACGGGCAGAGGCAAACAGCCTGAGTGAGGTCATCGGGAAGGCCCGACGCCCCAGAACATCCACCAATTCGCGGCCCACCGCACCGGAGGCCCCAATCACGCCGACACGCATATCAATTTTCCTGTGGTAAAGATTGGAAGCGGGCGGTTTAACGCAGAAAGCACAAAGATGGAACAGGCTGAAAGGGCCGGCCCTCGCCTCTTGCCCGCACCCTGCCTATAAGCAGATCTTCCAACGCTTAAGGAAAAAAACCGCCAATGTCTGCCGCCGCTGATCTTTCCGCCGTGAAGGCCTGGCCCTTTGAGGAGGCGCGCAAGGTCGCGACCCGCCTGGCCGCTTCCGGCAAAAAAGCGGCTTTGTTTGAAACCGGCTATGGCCCTTCCGGCCTGCCGCATATCGGCACTTTCGGCGAAGTGGCGCGCACAAGCTGGATCAAGCATGCCTTTACGCAGCTCACGGGCATGCCTTCGCGCCTGCTCGCCTTCAGCGATGATATGGATGGGCTGCGCAAGGTGCCGGATAATGTGCCGAATAAGGACATGCTGGCCACGCATATCGGGCGGCCTGTGACGGCCATTCCTGATCCTTTCGGCACGCATGAAAGCTTTGGGCATCATAATAATGCGCGGCTGCGCGCCTTTCTGGATGCTTTCGGCTTTGATTATGAATTCGCGTCTTCGTCCGATTACTATCGTTCGGGCAAGTTTGATGCGGCGCTGCTGAGGATGGCGGAAAACCATGCCAAGGTGCTGGAAGTGATCCTGCCGACGCTTGGCCCCGATCGCCGCGCCACCTATTCGCCCTTCCTGCCCATTCACCCGAAAACCGGCGTGGTGATGCAGGTGCCGATGGAGGAGATCCGCCCCGATCAGGACATGCTGGTCTGGCGCGATCCCGATAGCGGGGAGCGTTACGGCACGCGCATCACGGGCGGGCATTGCAAGGCGCAATGGAAGGCGGATTGGGCTTTGCGCTGGTATGCGCTTGGCGTGGATTATGAAATGTCGGGCAAGGATTTGATTGATAGCGTCCGGCTTTCTTCCGCGATTTGTCGCGTGCTGGGCGGCGCGCCGCCTGAGGGCTTCACCTATGAGCATTTCCTGGATGAGCAGGGGCAGAAGATTTCCAAATCCAAGGGCAATGGCCTGACGATCGAGGAATGGCTGCGCTATGCGCCGCCGGAAAGCCTTTCACTTTTCATGTTTAACCAGCCGCAGCGGGCCAAGCGGCTTTATTTCGACCAAATCCCGCGCGCCGTGGATGAATATCTGCAACACCGCACCAGGCTCCGCACCACGCCGGATGCCGCCAACCCGGCATGGCATATTCATCGCAGCGCCGCACCGAATGACCCGGAACCGCCGGTTTCCTTCACCATGCTGCTGAATTTGGCGAGTGTGGTGAATGCGGATGATCCTGATTTGCTCTGGGGTTTCCTTGCCCGCTACGCGCCGGGCGCCACACCAGTAACGCAGCCTTTGCTTGGCAAACTCGTTTCCTATGCAGTGACCTATTACCGCGATTTCGTCGCCCCCACGAAGCGCTTCCGCAACGCAAACGAGGCTGAGCGGGAAGCACTGTCAGCGCTGATGGTGGCCTTGCGTGACCGCGCGGCAGATCTGGAAGCCATGCCGCCAGAAGAACGCGCTAAGGTCGCGCAGGATTTGGTCTTTGATGCCGGGCGCCAAGAGCCCTTCCTGGAAGCGGGCAAGGATGGGCGCATGGGCGTGTCTCGCGCCTGGTTCAATGCGCTGTATCAGGTGCTGCTCGGCCAGGAAGAAGGCCCGCGCTTTGGTGGCTTCATCGCGCTTTATGGCGTGGCCGGCACCATTGGCCTGATTGAAACCGCGCTGGCACGGGCGGAGAACGCCCCGGCGTGAAGCGACAAGGCGCGCTTTCCCTGCTCAAGCGTTTCGGCCCGACCTGCTTCGGGCTGTTGCTGCTGGTGGGCGCGCTTTACGTGGTGCAGCGCGAGTTTCGTGGGCTTTCCTGGCAGGATATCCAAACCGCGCTGCATGCCACGCCGCCTGCCGCTCTTTGGCTTGCGGCAGGCTGCACCATTGGCGCTTATTTGCTGCTTTCAGCCTATGACCGGTTGGGGTCCATCTATGCCGGCCATCCGGTTTCCTGGCGGCGATCCTTTTTGGCTTCCTTCTGCGCCTATTCACTGGCGAATAATATCGGCTTTGCGACAGTGTCCGGGGCAGCGGTGCGCTATCGCTTTTACGCCAGCTGGGGCTTGGCGCCGGTTGCCATTGCGAAGGTGATTGCCATTACCTCCCTTACTTTCGGGCTGGGGGGCTTTGCCATTGCAGGGCTGGTGCTGGTGCTGGAACCCGACCTTCTGACGTTTCTGGGGCCGGGCGCGCCGCGCTGGGTCCTGCCGCTGCTTGGATTTTTCTGCTGGGCGATTGTGATCACCTATGTGGTGCTGGCGCGCTTCGTGCCGCATATCCGGCTTTTCGGGCATCAGATTGACCTGCCCGGCTTTCGCATCGCGCTTGCCCAAGTGACGCTGGCCACAGCCGATGTCGCAGTCACCGCCATGATTTTCTACGCCCTGCTGCCACCGGCGGAAGGGCTCGGCTTTCTGCATTTTCTGGGCATTTATATCGCCGCCTATATGGCGGGGCTGGCGGCCAATGTGCCGGGCGGCATTGGTGTTTTTGATGGCGCCATTTTGTTTGCGCTGGCCGGCTTCATGCCCACCCCCGCCATTGTCGGCGCCTTGCTGCTGTTTCGCCTGTTTTACTACATCATCCCGCTTTTCCTGGCCGGCGCGCTATTCGCGGGGTTTGAAGTCAGCCAGCGCCGCAAGCTGGTCGCGCGCTTGGCGCCGGATCGTGGCATAGCGATTTCCTTTGAAGTGCCGGCGCTGGCGGGCCTCACGGGCCTTGCCGCGCTGGTGCTGATTTTCATCGGCGCCCTGCCGCCCAAGCCAAGCCTGCTTGGCCCCGTGCCGGATTTCCTGGAAGACGCCGCCAGCCATTTCGCCGCTTCCGTGGTTGGCTCCCTATTGCTTGCCGCAGCTTACGGGCTGGTGCGGCGGCTGGTGCTGGCCTGGTGGGCCTCGCTTTTTCTGCTGGCAAATGGCGCACTGATTCTGGTGCTGCGCGGGGAGCCTTTGTGGCTGATCGCGGCCTTTCTGCTGGTGCCGCTGCTGCTGATGACCGCGCGCGGCGCCTTTTATCGCCATGCACGGCTGATCGGGGAAGCCATTTCGGCTGATGGCCTGGGCGCGCTCGCCGCCGGTGCGATTTGCGGGCTGACGCTTGCGACTGTGGCCTATCAGAGCAACCTCGCCGACCGATCCTGGTGGGGGGTGGTGCTGGCGGCGGATGCGCCGGATTCGCTCCGTTTTACGGTGGCGCTGGCCGCGTTGCTGCTTCTGGTCGCGGCGTTTCGGCTATTGCTGCCCGCGCGCCCGCCGGTGCTGGCCTATACTGCGCCGGTGCAGGAGAAGCTTTTGGCCCTGGGCGCCATGGCGCCCGCGCTTACCGCAGCCGATGGCGCGGTGTTTGGCGAGGCAGGCCGCGCGGGTTTTGCCTTCCTGAAGCGGGATGGGGTTTGGCTGGCCTTGGGCGATCCGGCGGGTGAGGCGCGGGACAGGGTTTCCGCCATTTGGCGCTTCCGCGACCTATGCGAAGCCGCGCGGGTTGACGCGGCCTTCTGGCGTGTTGGGCCTGAATTATTGCGTATCTATAGCGATATCGGCCTGACAGCGCTGCCTTTGGACCCGGATGGCGCCGCGCCGCGCTATCTGGTTTGCCGGGCCGAGCGTGATCTGGAAAGCCTGCGCCCCCTGCTGCCCCGTGGCGGAGAGGTCGCTTGAACCCCTTGCCAGCCATGGCTTGCCGCGCCATTGCAGGGCCGCTTCAGCTTTAAGGAGAAGACCATGCGCATCGCCATGATCGGGGCCGGCTATGTTGGCCTGGTATCCGGCGCCTGCTTCGCGGAATTTGGTGTGGATGTGACGGTGATGGATGTGGACCCCGCCAAGATCACCGCGCTGCATGAAGGGCGCATGCCAATCTATGAACCGGGGCTGGATAAGCTGGTCGCGGAAAATGTCGCCGCCGGGCGGCTTGGCTTCACCACGGATTTGAACGTCGCCATCGCCGGGGCGGATGCCGTTTTCCTTGCGGTCGGCACGCCAACCAGGCGCGGCGATGGGCATGCTGACCTTTCCTATGTTTATGCCGCGGCTGAGGAAGTGGCGCGCGCCGCCACCGGCCCGCTTGTTTTGGTGACGAAATCCACCGTGCCGGTTGGCACCGGGCGGGAAGTGCGCGCCAATGTGCGGCGCGTGCGGCCCGACCTTGCCATCAGCGTCGCCTCCAACCCTGAATTCCTGCGTGAAGGCAGCGCGATTGGTGATTTCATGCGCCCGGACCGCGTGGTCATTGGGGTTGAGGATGATCAGGGGCTCGCCGTGCTGAAGCGGCTCTATCGGCCGCTTTACCTGATTGAGACGCCAGTTTTGGCGACCAGCCTTGAGACGGCGGAGCTGATCAAATATGCCGCCAATGCCTTCCTTGCGACCAAGATCACCTTCATCAATGAAATCGCCGATCTTTGCGAAAAAGTCGGCGCCGATGTGCATGATGTGGCGCGCGGCATGGGTCTTGATGGGCGGATTGGGCGTAAATTCCTCCATCCCGGCCCGGGCTATGGCGGTTCCTGCTTCCCCAAGGACACATTGGCCCTGGCCCATACCGCGCAGGATGCCGGCGCGCCACTGCGGCTTGTGGAGGCAACCATTGCGGTGAATGAGGCGCGCAAGCCGCAAATGGCAGACCGCATCCTGGCCGCCCTTGGCCCGAACCCTGCGGGCAAGGTGGTGGCCGTACTAGGGCTGACCTTCAAGCCCGAAACCGATGACATGCGCGATGCGCCATCCCTTGCCATCCTGCCCAAGCTGGCTGCGGCGGGAGTGGTTCTCCGCGCCTTCGACCCGCAGCCCGGCCATGCCCGCCAGGTGCTGCCGCAAGCGGTGCATTATGCCGAAAGCCCGCTGGATGCGGCAGCGGGTGCCGATGCGCTGGTGGTACTGACGGAGTGGAATGAATTTCGGGCGCTGGCGCCGGATCGCCTGAAATCCGCCATGAAGGGCCGTATTGTGCTCGATCTTCGCAATATCTGGGAACCTGCGGCGATGCGCGCTGCCGGATTTACCTATTCATCCATTGGCCGACCCTGAGAAGCTGCACCATGACCGGATTCAATCATCGCTTCGACCCAACCGTGCTGCGCGAATATGATATTCGCGGCATTGTCGGCAAAACCCTGAATCCGGAAGATGCCTACGCCATTGGCCGCTGCTTTGGCAGTATTGTGAGCCGTGGCGGCGGCACGCGCGTGGCGGTTGGTTATGATGGCCGGCTGCATTCGCCCGAGATGGAAGCGCAGCTTGTTGCGGGCTTGCGCGCTTGCGGGTTGGAAGTGGTGCGGATTGGGTTATGCGCGACGCCGATGTTGTATTTCGCGGCCTATGCGTTGGAAGCCGATGGCGCGGCGATGGTGACCGGCAGCCATAACCCGCCCGACTATAACGGCTTCAAGATGATGATCGGCAAGAAGCCGTTTTACGGCGCGCAGATTCAGCAAATTGGCCGCATGGCCGCCGAAGGAGATGTGGTGCCGGAGGCGGCCGGCAGCGACCGCGCCGTGGATATCGCTACGCGCTATGCGGATCGCGTTTTGCAGGATTGGGATGGCGGGGATCGCGCGCTGAAAGTGGTGTGGGATCCCGGCAATGGCTCGGCGGGGCCGATCACGAAGGCGCTGGCCGCGCGGCTGCCGGGGCATCACATGGTGATCAATGCCGATGTGGATGGGCGCTTCCCGAACCACCACCCCGACCCAACAGTGCCGAAGAATCTGGAACAATTGATCGCGGCCGTTGCGCGTGAAGGTGCTGATCTTGGCATTGCCTTTGATGGCGATGGGGATCGCATCGGCATCGTGGACAATGAAGGCCATGTGCTGTTTGGCGATCAATTGATGATCGTGCTGGCGCGCGATGTGCTGAAGGCGAAACCCGGGGCGACCATCATCGCGGATGTGAAGGCTTCTCAAGTTCTGTTCGATGAAATCGCCAAGGCGGGCGGGAAGCCCTTGATGTGGAAGACCGGGCATTCGCTGATCAAGGCGAAGATGGCGGAAACCGGCAGCCCGTTGGCCGGTGAAATGTCGGGCCATATCTTCTTTGCTGATAAGTGGTACGGCTTTGATGATGCGCCTTATTCCGCCGTGCGGTTGCTTGGCATTGTGGCGCGGCTTTCCGGGCCGCTTTCGGCGTTGCGCGCTGCTTTGCCGCAAGTGATCAATACGCCGGAACTACGGTTTGATTGCACGGAAGCGCGCAAGTTTGAGGTGGTGCGCGAAGTGAAGGAACGCCTGGCCGCTGCCGGCGCCAAGGTGCAGGATGTGGATGGCGTGCGCGTGCTGACCGATGATGGCTGGTGGCTACTGCGCGCTTCCAATACCCAGGCCGTTTTGGTGGCCCGCGTTGAGGCTTCCAGCGAAGCCGGGCTGGAACGGCTGAAGGCCGATCTGGCGCATCAGATCACCGCGAGTGGCTTGGCCGTGCCGGATTTCTCCGGCGCCAATGCGGGGCATTGAGGCGGGGCGCCACTTCGGGTTACGGTTCCTTCAACTTGAACAAGGGAAGGAACCGGGGATGAAACTAAATCGTCGTCATGTCTTGATTGCTGGCACCGTGCTGGCGGCGCCGGCCACGCTCCGCGCGCAGGATTTCCCAACGCGGCCCATTCGCATCATTGTCCCCTTCCCCGCCGGCGGCACCACGGATTTGCTTGCGCGGCTTTTCGCGCAGCGCATGACCGAAACAATGGGTCAATCTGTTGTGGTGGAAAATCGCGGCGGCGGCGGTGGTTCAATCGGGGCGGATGTTGTCGCGAAGGCGGCGCCCGATGGCTATACGCTGTTGATGCACAACATCACCTTCCCGACGACGACGGCAACGATGACACTCGCGGGGCGCCCGCCGCATGATATTGAACGGGATTTCGCGCCACTGTCGCTTGGTGCCAATGTGCCGCTGGTGATCCTGGCCAATCCTACCGTACCGGTCACGGATCTACGGGGCTTTACTGCCTGGGCGAAGGCGCAAAGCTCTCCGCCCTTTTATGGCTCGACGGGGCCTGGTTCCTTCATGAATATGGTGGGCGAAGTGCTGAAGCGCGACGCCGGCATTGCCATGGAGCACGTGCCCTTCCGTGGCGCGGCGCCGATGATCCAGGAATTGATCGCGGGGCGTGTGCAATTCGGCGGTGATCAAATCTCCACCTGCTTCGGCCATGTACGGGCCGGCGCGCTGAAGGGCCTTGCCACCACCGCATCGAAGCGCGCCAAGATATTGCCCGATGTGCCGACGGTGCGTGAACAGGGTTTTGCTTCCTTGGAATTGGAAGGCTGGAACGGATTTTTCGCGCCCGCGCGCACGCCCGCACCCATCATGGCGCGGCTGCAACGCGAAATCGCCGCCGCTGCGGCGCAGCCCGACTTCATCCGCCGCTGCGATGAGGTGGGGGCGGAAGCCGTAGGGTCTGATTCAGAGAGCTTCGGCGCCATGGTGCGTGCCCAGGCCGCGAAAATCCGCGAACTGGTGGCGAGTGTGCAGTTGAAGCCGGAGTGAGAATACCGATGACCGAAGCCCCTGAAGCCAGCCTGATTGCCGCGCGTGAAGGCGCGGCCGGCACCATTCTGATGAACCGGCCCAAGGCGCTGAATGCGCTCAATCAGGACATGATCAGGGGCTTCGCTGCCGCCATCCGCGATTGGCGTGATGATGCTGCGGTCAAGCTCGTGCTGCTGGAAGGCGCGGGCGGGCGGGCTTTTTGCGCGGGTGGCGATGTGCGCGCCGTGCGCGCTTCCGCCGTTGCGGGTGATCGCGCGGCGGTGGAGGCGTTTTTCTCGGAAGAATATGCCGTGAATGCCGGCATTGCAGATTTCGGCAAGCCCTGGGTCAGCCTGATTGATGGCGTTTGCATGGGGGGCGGCATTGGCGTTTCCGTGCATGGGTCGCATCGCATCGTCACCAATCATGCCATGTTCGCCATGCCTGAAACTGCGATTGCGCTTTTCCCGGATGTCGGCACCTCATTCGCGCTGCCGCGCCTGCCTGGTGCGCTTGGCATGTGGCTGGCGCTGACCGGCGCGCGCTTGAATGGCGCGGATGCTGTGCATGCGGGGTTAGCCACGCATTTCACAACGCGTGAGGCACTGCCGCCTTTGCGCGCTGCGCTGATTGCGGGCGAAATTAGTGCCGTGGCGAGCTTTTGTGAGGCCGCGCCCGCGCCAAGCTTCGCGCCGCATCGCGCCACGATTGATCGCTGTTTTGGCGCGGGGTCCATCCCCGCCATCCTGGCTGCGCTGGAAGCGGAGGGTACGGATTGGGCGCGTGAACAGCTTGGGGTGTTGCGCCAAGCCTCGCCAACATCGCTTTTTGTGACGCATGAATTGCTGACCCGTGGGGCCAAGCGTGATCTGGCCGGATGCCTCGCCATGGAATTGAAACTGACGCGCGTGGTGGTGAATGACCATCCAGATTTCCGCGAAGGCGTGCGCGCCGTGCTGGTGGATAAGGACCATAAGCCACAATGGCAGCCCGCCAGCATTGCAGCGGTGGATCAGGCGGCGATTCAGGGGATGTTTGGCGGTTAGCTACCGCCCGATCAGCACCAGCACCACGCCAGCCACCACCGCAAGCGCACCGATAATGTCGCTGCGCTTCATCTTTTCCTTCAGGAAAAACTTGCTGAACAGTAAGGTGAACAGGATTTCCACCTGACCCACTGCGCGCACCAGCGCGACAGGTGCCAGCGCAAAACCGGTGAACCAGCAGGCCGAACCACAGGCAGAAAGCGCGCCCACCTGAGCGGAAGATCGCCAGGTGGAGAAAACCGCGCGCACACTGGCGGGTTCGCGCAGCACCAGCCAACCGCCCTGCATGATCGTCTGCATGACATTGATGACCACCAGGGTTTCAAGCGCCCGCAGCACCACATCCGGCCCCTGCAATTCCTGCGTCGCCGCGCGAATGGCCAGCGCGCAGAGCGCAAAGGCAAATCCTGCACCAAGGCCGCAAAGGGCGGCGGGCTGCACCGTGGCGCGCAGCATCTCACCCAATGAGCCAACGCGGCCAGCGAGCGAAAGATAAAGCGTGCCGCCGACTGAGACTGCAATGCCCGCCCAGGCGAGTGGCGCGAAATTCTCACCCAGCAGCAACAGGGCCAGAAAGGCCGCTTGCACCGCTTCGGTCTTGGCGTAAGCCGTGCCAACCGCGAAGCCGCGATGCGCGAAGGACATGATCAGCAGATTGGTGCCGATGATCTGCCCAAGGCCACCCAGTGCAGCGTAGAGGAAGAACATCGGCGTTGGCGTGGATAGCGCGCCGCCAAAAATCAGCAAATATAGCCCGACCAGCAGCAGCCCGACGGGCACGCCATAAAGATAGCGCACCACGGCAGCCGCATTGACCGAAAGCTGCCCGCGCAGCCTTTGCTGAAGCGCCGTGCGCCAGGTTTGAAACAGCGCGGCGGTGACGGTGGCGGCGACCCAAAGCGGCATCAGCCGAGCCTCGGGTCCAGCCAGGGCTGCGCCATGGGCTGCCAGGGTGAAAGCTGCGCGCTGGCTTCATCCAGTTGCACGCCAAGCCCCGGCGCTTGCGGCAGGCTGGCGCTACCGTGCTGAAAGCGCAGATCGTGGCCATGGATCATGGTGAAGAAACGCTCCGTTTCGCCGAATTGAACTTCCAGCGGCAAAAGATTGGGAAGCGTCGCGCAAAGATGCACCGAATGCGCATGGCAGATTGGGCCGGTTGGGTTATGCGGCGCGATCTCAATACCCGCAGTTTGCGCGAGTGCGGCGATGCGCCGAATTTCCTCATGCCCGCCGGCATATTTGATGTCTGGCATCAGCACATCATAACAGCCCGCTTCAATGATACGGCGATAGGCGCCAAGGCCGGCCAGCGTTTCCGCACCCGCAAGCCGCATGCTGCGATCATTCGCCATGCTGCGCAACCGCGCGATGGCCGCGTGATTGGCCTCGGCCACCGGGCATTCCAGCCAGAACAGGTTGAAGGGCGCAACATCGCGGATCAGCCCTGCCGCGCCGCCTGGTGAAAAGCGCCAATGCGCATCCACCATGACATCAATCGCACTGCCCACCGCATCGCGCACAGCGGCAATACGCGCGAGACCGTCAGCATAGGCGGCGCGTTGCGTAGGGTTGGCCGCATCTTCCCAGACCATGGGCTCAAAAGGGGCGAGTTTCACGGCGCGAAAGCCGGCCGCCACCGCGCGCTTTGCCGCATCGGCAAAACCCGCGGGCGTGCGCGGTGCCACCCCGCGATTGATATTGGCATAAAGCGGCACAGCATCGCGCAAGGCGCCGCCCAACATGGTGTGAATGGGTCGCCCGGCTTCCTGGCTCGCCACATCCCACAGCGCCTGTTCCAGCCCCGAAATCACAGCATGCGCGACAAGCCCCGCCGGGGCATGGGGCAAGACGCGCGCAAGCCGATTGCGCGCGCTGGCATCCTGGCCTTTCAGCGCGGCTGACAGCCGCGTGACTTCCACCGCCAATAACGCTTCATGATCCGAAAGCGTGATTTCCCCAATGCCTGTGCGGCCATCTTCCAGGCGCAGCAACACGAAGCACCAATTGGTCTTAGGCGTGACATTCACACCGAGAAAATCAAGCGCCGCGATACGCATCAACCGCGCGCCTTCCGGAGTTCAATCGCTAGCGGCGGGTCATCGGTGGCGAAAGCATCCACGTCAAGCTCAAGCGCTTTTTCAATTTCCGCGCGGTGATTGGCAGCCCAAACACCGGTAGTCAGCCCTGCTTGGCGGGCAGCCGCAATGAAAGCCGGCGTCACATCGCCCATGGAACACTCGCAACCCGTCACCCCAAGGCTACGCGCAGCTGGCATGCAGGCATCAGGCCCCAGATTGGCAAGAATCGGCGTATCCACCAGCCATACCGCACCAGCCAGGCGCTTTTCCTGCGCCGCCGCCGCGGCGGTGCCGCCATGAAAGGCGATGATGATGCTGCGCTGGAGCATGCCTTCCGCTTCCAGCACAGCAAGCACAAGCGGCAGAAAGCCCGGATAGGGTTTGTGGTCGCGGTCGCCCTTCACCTCCACGCGCAGCAGCTTGTCACTTGGCGCAACAAGGCGCGCAAGCGCGGCCAGTGTTGGAATGGTTTCACCGGGCGCGCCGCGAAACCGTGCCGCGCCCAATTCAGCGGCGCTGCGTGCGACCAAAGGCCCGGCGAGATCCGTCATGCGTTGCAGCGTGGCATCATGATGCACCATGGGCACGCCATCAGAGGATGGATGCACATCGCATTCCAGAACCTCAACCGGTAAGGTTAGGCTCTGGCGGAAAGCGAGCAGGCTATTCTCCGGCCAAAGATAGGCACCGCCGCGATGGGAGATGATCTGCGGTCGTTTCATCATCAGCGCGCCGCACGTTCCGCATGCTTGCCCATAGTGTTGAAGGGCGCATAGGGCGGGAATGGCCCAATCGCGATCATATCAACCTCCACCAAGGCCGGGCCGGAAACCGCGAGCGCTCTTTTCAGCACCTCGGTCACTTCATCGGCTTTGCTGATGCGGAAATACGGCATGCCGGCAAGGGCGGCGAGGCCTTCTAGATTCGGGTTCAGAATATCATCACCAAACAAGCGCCCATCGGCCAGAGCATCCTGGATATGACGAATCACGCCATAGCCGCGATCATTCATCACCATGGTGACCAATTCGGCCTTTTCCTGCGTGGCAGCCCAAAGTTCATTCATGCCGAGCGCAAAGCCGCCATCGCCCACCATAGCAATGGTCTTCCGCCCATCCGCGCCAAGTGCCGCGCCAATGCCAAGCGCAAGCCCCGGCCCAATCGCCGCGCCCACGGGATGCACGGCGTTGCGCGGATCGTAAATCGGGAAGATGCGATTGCCCCAGGTAGAGTTTGAGATGGTGATATCACGCACCCAAACCCCATCACGCGGCAACGCGGCGCGCACTGCATCAGGGAAGCCCTGATAAGGCCCAAGGGTTTCACGATGTTCCTGCCCGGCGCGGGATTTCAGCGCAGCGAAATCAGCGGCGAAGACAGGGTCAACCGACATCTTGCCCACCAGCCGATCCGCGAGTGCCGACATGGTCAACGCCGCATCGCCATGGACAAACAGCGAAGAAGCATAGCCGCGCCCATTGGCCGCAGCATCGCCATCAACGCGGATCAGCGTTTGCGGCAGCTTCATATTGAAATCCATCGTCTCATGTCCGCGCAGGCGCGACCCCACGACAAGCATGGCATCCACCGAGCCGTAGAACTCCTGCACATGCGGCGATCCATTGCCATGTAGCGCGCCAAGGCTCATTGGGTGATCTTCCGGAATGATGCCACGGCCATTCCAGGAATTGACCACGCCAAAGCCCAAAGCCATCAAGCGCGCGGCTTCCGCGCCTGCCTGCTTCGCGCCATTGCCAAGCCAAATCATCGGGCGCTTGGCTTTGGACAGAATGGCGACGGCTTCATCCAATTCCGCAGGATTGGGCGGCAAGGGTGCTGTAATGGGCAGCACCAGCGCATCCAGCCCCGCCGGACGCGGGATGGGCGTGCGCTGCAAATCAATCGGGATTTCGACCGAAACCGGGCCACGCGGGGCGGAAAGTGCTTCAGCCGCCGCACGCACCAATACGCCAAAGGCTTCACCCGCGCTGCGCACACGATACGCGGCTTTGCACACCGCAGCGAGAGCCTGCGTTTGCCCCGGCACGTCATGCACCGTGCCGACATCCCGATCAATGAAGCGTGTCGCGGTCTGCCCCGTGATATGCAGCACGGGGCTGCCGGCAAAGCGCGCTTCCACCAGGCCCGGAATGGCATTGGCCATGCCGGGGCCAGTGCTGGTGAAAATCACACCCAAATGGCCGGTGACGCGCGCATAGGCATCGGCCATATGGGCACCGCCCATTTCGCCACGTGCCTTCACATAGCGCAGGCGATTGCGCTGGCCGATTGCATCCAGCATCGGAATATTATGCACGGACACAATGCCGAAAACGGTGGAAACCCCCACTTGCGGCAGGAATTCCGCCACCAGATCGGCGACGGTGTATTTCTCGGCCATGGCGCGGCCTCCCTATTTTTTGCGTATTTCAGAACCCGACGAGATCACCACCCTTGAGCTTCAACATCTCCCGCGCTTCCGCAGGTGTGGCGATTTCCAGGCTAAGCTCTTCCAGGATGCGACGGATTTTGGCCACCTGCTCGGCATTGGATTTCGCCTGCTGGCCCTTCCCGAGCCAGAGGCTATCTTCCAAGCCAACGCGCACATTGCCGCCCAACATGCCGGCCATGGTGGTGAAGGGCATTTGGTTACGCCCTGCTGCCAGCACGGACCACACGTAATCCTTGCCGAATAGCCGATCCGCCGTTTCCTTCATGAACATCAGGTTGCGTGGTTCGGCGCCAATGCCGCCCAGAATGCCGAAAATCGTCTGCGTGAACAGCGGTGGTTCGACAATCTTGCGGTCCAGCATATGGGCCAGATTGTATAAATGGCCGACATCGTAACATTCAAATTCAAAGCGCGTGCCATGCGCCTTGCCGAGCCGTTCCACAACCTGTTCGATATCCTGGAAGGTATTGCGGAAGATGTAATTGGTGGTGCCTTCCAGATAGGGCTTTTCCCAATCATACTTGAACTTCTTCACCCGCGCCGCCGATGGCGCGATGTTGAAATTCATCGAGCCCATATTCAGGCTGCACATTTCGGGCTTCGCGAGTAATGGCGCGGCCAGCCTTTCATCCAAGGTCATCCCAAGCCCGCCGCCGGTGGTGATATTGATCACGGCATCGGTGGATTGCTTGATCACCGGCAGGAATTGCATGAAGACCTTGGGGTCCGGCGTGGGCTGGCCATTTTCCGGATCACGCGCATGCAAATGGATGATGGAAGCCCCCGCTTCCGCGGCCGCGATGGATTGTTCCGCAATCTCCTGCGGCGTGATCGGCAGGTAATCCGACATGGAAGGCGTGTGGATGGCGCCCGTCACGGCACAGGTAATGATGACCTTGGTCATGGCTTTCCCCTTGTTTGGCTTCTGCCTGATCCTGCCGCGCGCCGCGCCGGAACGGAAGGGGGTTATTCGTGGCAAAAGCGTTATCCATTCCCGAGAGCGGTAGGATTTCCCCTGCCTGGCCAGGGTGCTAGCCTCTCGCCAATGATGGGCATGAGGATCGGATGCGAATTTTGATTTTGGGTGCAGGCGCCTTGGGCGGCTATTTTGGTGGGCGCTTGCATCAGGCGGGGCTTGATCCCTGCTTTCTGGTGCGTCCTGGCCGCGCTGCCGCGCTTGCCCGCGATGGCTTACGGATTTCAAGCGGCCTTGGCGATTATCAGGCCAAGGTGACCACCATCACGCCTGACGCATTGCACCCCGGCTGGGATGTGCTGCTGCTGACCTGCAAGGCCTATGATCTGCCCGAGGCGATGGAAACGATCCGCCCTGCCGTGGATTCACGCACCGCCATTCTGCCGGTGCTGAATGGCATCAGCCATATCGAAACACTGCAACGTGCCTTCGGCGCTGAGCGTGTTTTTGGTGGAATCGCGAAAATCCAGGCGAGCCTCGCGCTCGATGGCACGATCCGGCATTTGAATGATTGGCGTTGGCTGACCTTTGGCGAAGTCGCAGGCGGCACGAGCCCGCGGGTTGAGCGTATAGCGGCGGTCTTTAGCGCGGCGCCCGGCATGGTGGCGACCGCTGTGCCCGATATCATGGCGCAGATGTGGGAAAAGCTGGTGCATCTTGGCACCAGCGCCGTCTGCACCGTGCTGATGCGCGCCAATGTTGGTGAGATTGCCCGCGCGCCAGGCGGCATTGCCTTCATGCATGGGGTCTTGGAAGCCAATGCCGCCATCGCCGCAGCCGAAGGCTTCCCCGTAGGCGCTGCCTTCATGCAGCAATATCGCGGCGTCTTTGGCGATAGCGCCAGCGCCTATACAGCTTCCATGCTGCGTGATCTGGAAGCGGGTGGGCGGATCGAAGCCGATCACATTCTTGGCTTTCTGTTGGAAGCGGCGCGGCGCCATGGGCTGCCCAGTGGCCTGCACGAAGTGGCCTTCATGCACGCCAAGGCATTTGAACAGCGGCGCGACGCCAAGCGCTTACCGAAGTGAAAATCCCATCCAGGAGAGTGCCATGCGATTGAAGGACAAGATTGCGGTCATCACCGGCGCCGGTTCCGGCATTGGTCGCGCAACCGCCGTGTTATTCGCGCAAGAAGGTGCGAAGCTTGCCCTGGTGGATCGCGATGCGGCGGCGGTTGAGGAAACCGCGAAGCTTATTGGCGGCGCCCTGACCCGGGTTTCCGATGTTGGCGCCCCAGGTGCTGCAGATGAAGATGCGGCGGCCATCCTGCAACATTATGGGCGCATTGATATCCTTTTTGCGGCAGCGGGATTCTCGGTGGGCGGCACGGTTCTGGACACCAAGCCCGAGGATTGGGATGCGGTGTTTCGGGCCCATGTCGGCGGCACCTGGCTTTGGGCGCGCGCTGTCATCCCTGCCATGAAGCGCCAAGGGGGCGGGGCGATCATCACCACCGGATCGCAGCTTGCAATCGCGGGTGGCGCCGGCAATAGCGCCTATATCGCCGCGAAAGGCGCGATATTGAGCCTGACGCGCGTCATGGCGCTTGATTTCGTGGCCGATGGCGTTCGCGTGAATGCGATTGTGCCGGGTGCGATTGATACACCCTTGCTCGCCCGCAGCATGGGCCGCCGCGCGGACCCGGAAGCGGCGCGCGCAGCGTCTCGTGCCCGGCATGCCATGGGGCGTTTCGGCAGGCCGGAAGAAGTGGCGGATGGCGTGCTTTATTTGGCGAGTGATGCCGCAAGCTTCACCACAGGCATTGCCTTGCCGGTTGACGGTGGGTGGTTGGCGAAGTGATTCAGACTTGAAGATTGCGGCACCCGCGCTAGTTTCGAAGCCATGCCGGAAAAACAACGCCTCCCCCTTCATCTTGCGCGCCTGGAAGCGGAAGCCATTGGTATCTTGCGCGAAGGTGCTGCGGCCTTTCGCCGACCCGTCATGCTCTATTCCATCGGCAAGGATAGCAGCGTCTTGCTGCACCTTGCCATGAAGGCCTTCTTCCCGGGCCGGCCGCCTTTCCCACTGCTGCATATTGATACAACCTGGAAGTTCAGGGAGATGATCCGCTTCCGCGACAATATTGCGCAACGGCTTGGACTGGAATTGCTGGTGCATACCAATCAGGAAGGCTTGGCGCGCGGAATCAACCCGATTGCGTCAGGATCAGCGCTCCATACGCAGGTGATGAAGACTGAGGCCCTGCGCCAGGCTCTCGACAAATACGCTTTTGATGCCGCCTTTGGCGGTGCACGCCGGGATGAGGAAAAATCCCGCGCAAAGGAACGCATCTTTTCCTTTCGTGGTCCTGGGCATGTCTGGGATCCGCGCGCGCAACGACCCGAATTATGGTCCTTTTTCAATACACGCATTCATCAAGGGGAAAGCATGCGCATTTTTCCGCTTTCCAATTGGACTGAATATGATGTGTGGGATTACATCGCGGCGGAGGATATTGCGGTTGTGCCGCTTTACTTTGCGGCGCCGCGCCCTGTGGTGCGCCGCGCCGGTACCTGGATCATGCTGGATGATGAACGGCTGCCGCTAAACCCCGGTGAGGCACCGGAGACGAAAATGGTCCGCTTCCGCACCCTTGGCTGCTACCCGCTTTCCGGAGCAGTTGAAAGTACTGCAACCACCTTGTCTGACATCATCTCGGAGATGCGTGCGGCACGCAGCAGCGAACGCGAAGGCCGTTTGATTGACAGCGACACTGAAGCCTCCATGGAACGCAAGAAGCGTGAAGGATATTTCTGATGTCTGCCCAACGCGATTTGTTGCGTTTCATCACCTGCGGTTCGGTGGATGATGGCAAATCCACCCTGATCGGCCGGCTATTGCATGAATGCGGGCTGATCTTTGACGATACGCTGGCTGCGCTCAGCCGCGATAGTCGTCGCCACGGCACGACCGGCGATGATATTGATTTCGCCCTGCTGCTGGATGGGCTTGAGGCTGAGCGCCAGCAGGGCATTACCATTGATGTTGCCTATCGGTATTTTGCCACGCCCCGCCGCAGCTTCATTGTCGCCGATACGCCAGGCCATGAGCAGTATACGCGCAATATGGCGACCGGGGCTTCAACCGCATCGCTTGCCATCATTCTGGTTGATGCATCCAAGGGCTTGCTGCCGCAAAGCAGGCGCCATTCGCTGATCTGTTCGCTGCTTGGCATTCGTCACCTTGTGCTTGCGGTGAACAAGATGGATTTGATCGCCTTTGACGCCAATCGCTATACAGCCATCGTTGAAGCTTACCGGGATTTTGCCGCAAAACTCGATTTCACTGAGATCACTGCCATCCCGCTCAGCGCCCGCATGGGGGATAACGTCACCAGCGCCTCAGCGGATATGCCCTGGTATCAGGGGCCAAGCCTGCTTCAGCATTTAGAAGAAGTTGATGTGGTTTCAGATCAGGCCGGCAAACCCTTTCGCTTTCCCGTGCAATGGGTCAATCGGCCGGATGCGTCCTTCCGTGGCTTTGCCGGCACCATAGCATCCGGGCGCATCGCGGCGAGCCAAGATGTTCGATTGGCAGGAAGCGGCCGTCATTCCAAGATACAGCGCATCGTCACCGCTGATGGCGATCTGGCGGAAGCGATTGCCGGCCAGGCGGTGACGCTGACGCTGGGCTATGAGATTGACATCGCCCGCGGGGATATGCTGGTCGCACCGGAAGCGCCCCCTGAAATTGCCGACCAATTCGCAGCCGATATTCTTTGGATGGGTAGTAACCCCATGCTGCCGGGCCGCGATTACCTGCTCCGTATCGGACAGGATTGGACACAGGCGCGCGTCACGTCTCTCCGGCATGGGATTGACGTGAATACAGGGGATCATGTGGCTGCACGCACGCTTCAGATGAATGATCTGGGGCTTTGCCATCTTGCCACGCTGAAGCCGATGGCCTTCGACAATTATAACGAAAATCGCGCAACCGGTGCCTTCATCCTGGTGGATCGCTTCACGCATGAAACCGTCGCAGCCGGCATGATCCGCCATGCGCTGCGGCGCGCCAGCAATATTCACCACGCTGACTTCACCATTGATCGCGCCGCGCGGGCCGAACGCAATGGGCAGCTACCTCTGCTCTTATGGTTCACGGGGCTTTCCGGTTCGGGCAAATCCACCATTGCCAATCTGGTGGAACAGGCGCTCTTCGCTGCCGGGCGGCATTGCTATAGCCTGGATGGTGATAATCTCCGCCACGGGCTTTGCCGCGATCTGGGCTTTACGGATGCTGATCGGGTGGAGAATATCCGCCGTGCCGGCGAAGTCGCCAAGCTGATGATGGATGCCGGCCTTATCGTGCTCGCTTCCTTCATTTCGCCCTTCCGGGCGGATCGGGAAATGCTGCGTGAATTGATCGGCGCCGAGGATTTCCTGGAAATCCTTGTTGATGCACCGATTGAAACCTGCATGGCGCGTGACCCCAAGGGGCTTTACGCCAAGGCAAAAGCAGGGCTGATCCCGAATTTCACCGGCCTTGGCAGCCCATATGAGCCGCCCGAGACCCCCGATATTCGTCTCGGCACGGGGGCTTCCACTGCCGAAGATTGCGCGGCGCAGGTCCTTGCCGCGCTTCGCCAAAAGGGCATTTCCTGCTGAATTGGGCATGGCCCTTGCCCATGTCCGGGCAGATGTGCATTTTCGCCCAATCTACAGGACACAGCCATGATCCCCTTGCCCGCCCCAAAGCCTGAAATTCTCGCCCGCCGCGCTGAGATCATCGCGGCGCTCCAGGCGCTTGTGCCGGGCGATGGTGTGATCGCTGAGGGCATTCGCCTAAAACCCTATGAAACCGATGGTCTTGCGGCCTATCGGCAAATGCCGCTCGCGGTGGTGCTGCCCTCCTCAACCGAACAGGTCGCCGCTGTGCTGCGCTATTGCCATGAACAGGGCATTCGCGTGGTGCCGCGCGGGGCGGGGACCAGTCTTTCTGGTGGTGCGCTGCCTTTGGCGGATGCGGTGGTGGTTGGGCTGATGCGACTCAACGCCATTCATGAAATCAATTACGCGGATCGCTATGCGGTGGTGGGTGCTGGCGTCACGAATATCGGCATTACCAAGGCGGTGGAGGCCGATGGGTTTTTCTATGCGCCTGACCCGTCTTCTCAGTTAGCCTGCATGATTGGCGGGAATGTGATGATGAATTCGGGCGGTGCGCATTGCCTGAAATATGGGGTCACGGCGAATAACTTGCTCGGCGTAAAATTCGTGACCATTGAAGGTGAAGTGCCGGACATTGGCGGCACTTATCTGGATGCGGCGGGTTATGATTGGCTGGGGCTGATCACGGGCAGTGAAGGCCAATTGGGCATTGTGACGGAAGTGACGGTGCGTATTCTCCGCAGTGCCGAAGGGGCGCGCGCCATGTTGGCCGCCTTCAATTCCATTGAAATCGCGGGTGCCGCGGTGGATGCCATTATCGGCAGCGGCATCATCCCTGTGGCACTGGAATTCATGGATAAGCCCTGCATCCATGCCTGCGAAGCTTTTGCCCATGCCGGCTATCCGCTGGATGCTGAGGCCATGCTGATCATTGAAGTTGAAGGGAGCATCGCGGAACAAGATGCTTTGCTGGCGCGCATAAAAGATATCTGTGCGCGGTTTGATCCGATCAGCCTGAAGGTTGCGGAAACCGCAGAACAAAGCCTTGCCATCTGGAAAGGCCGCAAGGGCGCTTTTGGCGCGGTGGGGCGCATCAGCCCGGATTACCTTTGTATGGATGGCACCATCCCAACCAGCGAATTGCCGCGCGTGCTTAAGCGCATTGGTGAGATGAGCGATCAATACGGCTTGAAGGTCGCCAATGTATTCCATGCCGGTGATGGCAATCTGCATCCGCTGATCATGTTTGATGCGAATGATGCCGATAGCTTCCGGCGCGCTGAAGCCTTTGGCGCCGATATATTGAAGCTTTGCGTGGAAGTCGGTGGGTGCCTGACCGGCGAGCATGGCGTCGGTGTCGAAAAGCGTGACCTGATGACAGTGCAATTCCAGCCGTATGAATTGGCGCAGCAACGCGCCATCAAAAGCGCCTTTGATCCTGCCTGGTTGCTCAACCCCGCCAAGGTCTTCCCGCTGCAAGGCGCTTTGGCTCCCGCGCTGGCCGCGGAATGAGCACTGTGATCGCGCCGGCGGATGAAGCCGGCATCATTGCCGCGGTGCAGGCAGCGCGCGCGGCACGTGAACCGCTGGCCATTGAAGGTCAAGGATCAAAGCGCGGCTTGCTGCGTCCCGTGCAGGCAGCGCGGAGCCTTTCGACGCGTGGGCTGACCGGGGTGACGCTGTATCGCCCGTCGGAGTTGATCATCAGCGCACGCGCCGGCACGCCGCTTGCCGAAATTGAAGCCACCTTGGCGGAAAAGGGCCAGCATTTGATTGCTGAATCGCCCTATTTGAATGGGGTTTTCGGCACCAGCGCACCGCCCAGCATTGGCGGTGTGGTCGCGGCCAATCTGTCCGGCCCGCGCCGCATCACCTGGGGGGCGACGCGCGATCATGTGATGGGGCTGCGCTTCATCAATGGCGCTGGTGAGGTCATTCGTTCCGGTGGACGCGTGCTGAAGAACGTCACTGGGCTTGATTTGTGCAAGCTGCTGTCGGGGTCCTACGGCACGCTTGGCGTGATCACTGAAGTGACGCTCAAGGTGCTGCCCAAGCCTGAAACCAGCGCAACGCTGCTGATTGAAGTGCCTGATTTGTCCAGCGCCATCGCCGCGCTTTCCGCAGGGCTTGGCAGCCCCTTTGGCGTTTCCGGCGCGGCGGCGTTGCCTGGTAGTGGCCATGTAGTCGCTGCGCTCAGGCTTGAGGATTTTGCGCCCTCGGTCGCTTATCGCATGGAAAAGCTGCGCGGTGTGCTCGGCAATTTTGGCGCGCAGCGCGTGATGGAAGATGGCGAAAGCCGCGCTTTCTGGCGCGCGGTGCGGGAAGTGGAACCGCTTCAGGCCGTGGCAGATGAAGCGATCTGGCGTGTTTCAGTGCGCCCCTCCGCCGGGCCAGAAGTCGCTGCGGCGGCGATGGCGCTGGGCGGGCGCGTCATGCTGGATTGGGGCGGAGGCCTGGTTTGGGTTGCGGCCGGCCCCAGTAGCGAAAATCATACGGCTATCACGGCGTCAGCCCGCATGCAGGGCGGCGCAGCGATGCTATTCCGCGCGCCGGAATCCTTGCGTCTTGCGGTGCCGGTGCTGCCCGAAGAAGCCGCGCCGCTGGCCAAGATTGGCGCGCGCGTAAAGGAAGCGCTGGACCCCGGCGGGCTCTTCAATCCAGGGCATATGCGCGCTGCTTGACCAGCCTCTAAAGCGCCAGCTTCATCCCCTCATGGCTCGCGACGAAGCCGAGGCTTTCGTAAAACCGCCGCGCCTCTGGCCTTTGCTTATCTGTTGTCAATTGCACCAGCCCACAGCCATGCGCGCGGCATTGATCAATGGCCCATACAAACATTTGCCGGCCCAGCCCATCACCGCGCCGGTCTGCCGCGATGCGCACGCTTTCAATCTGCCCGCGCCACATGCCTAAACGTGAAAGACCTGGAATGAAGCTGAGCTGCAGGCAGCCAATCACGCGCCCTTCTTCTTCCACCACCGCCAGATACTGGTTGGCATCGGCGGCAATCGCGGCAAAGGCCGCGAGGTAGGCTGGGTTGGGCGGGTCCGCGGCATCTTCGCGCCCCTGACCCAACCTGTCATCGGCCAGAAGCGCGATGATGGCGGGTAAATCCGCCGGTGCGGCGCGTCTGAAATTCAACGCCACGCGCGTGGCTCAGATCTTCACGCGATCCGGCGCGACCCAGCTCAGCGGTTCCTTCCAGATCACCTGATCCGTGGTGACGGGGCGGTCCAGCCGGTTCATCCCGCGCAGCTGATCAATGGCGCGCTGCATGAAGGCAACGCTGTCGCTGGTCAGGTTCATGCGGTATTCAACCTTGCCCATCAGCTCAGCAATGAAGGCGCGATCCTGGCGGAGGAAACGCGCCACCTGCTGCACCGCCTGGTCGCGATTGCTAGCGGTGAATTCGGTTGCTTGCACCAGAGAACGCATCAGCCTTTCGGTGGTGGCGCGATTGGCTTCCGCCCAGCCCTTGTTCACATAGATGTAGTTGCTCTGGATCGCGATCTGGTCATTGCTGAGCAGGATCTTGCTGCCCGGAATGGCGCGCATCGCGCGGGTCGGCCAGGGTTCCCACACGACAAAGGCATCAATATTGCCGCGTTCTATGGCGGCGACCATTTCCGGCGCTTCCACATTCACAATGGTGTAATCGGCCTGGTTCAATCCAAGCCGCGACACCACGGAAAGCCAGAAGGTTTCGCTGCCCGTGCCGCGCGCCACACCCACGCGCTTGCCCTTCAGCGCTTCCATATTCTCAACCCCACGGCCCACCACAGAAAGCCAGCGCATCAGCGCCACACCTTCGGCAACCGCCACAACATTGGGGTCACGCACATGGGCGGAAACACCGGCCTGTTCGGCGCCATAGGCAGAATTGATCTGATTGCCGATCAAAAACGCAATCATGGCGCTGCCCGATGGCCCGGTATTCACCGTGACATCCAGGCCATTGCGCTCGAAGAAACCGCCTTCCTTGGCGACGTAAAATTGCGCGAAGGAAGGATCAACACCGGTTGCAATGGTGATCTTGGTGGGGGCTTGCGCGGAAGCCGGCAGGATATAGGCGCCGGCGGCAGCAGCCGGCAGCGCCAGTATGGAACGACGAAGCATGGTGAAATCTCCCTTTTTTCAGACGGTTGCGTTGAAGCGCCCCGCAAAGGCGCGGATCAAAAAACGAAAACTGCGATCGGTCGCAAAGCCCAGCAGCCCAAGGGCCACGAGTGCTACGAAAATATCCTCGATCTGCATGAAAAGCCTGGCATCCCAGAGCATCTTGCCAAGCCCATCATTGGAAGCGATCAGCTCTGCCGCAACAATCGTGACAAAAGCATTGGACATGGCAAGCCGCATCCCAGTCAGGATATAGGGCACGGTCGCCGGCAGCGCGACCAAGCCAAACACCTGCCAGCGATTGGCGCCCAGGCATTGCGCAGCCCTGATCTTATCCCGCCCCACCGCGCCCACGCCGGCGGCAGTCGAGATGATCACAACAAAGATGGTGGTATAGGCAATCAGGAAGACCTTGCTTTCTTCCCCAATACCAAACCAGATCACCGAAACCGTGATCATGGCGACAGCCGGGATGAACCGGAAAAATTCTGTCCAGGGTTCCAGCAACCAGCGCACCGGCTTGAAGGACCCGATGGCGAGCCCGATCGGGATACCAATCGCTGAGCCCAGCAGAAAGCCCTGCGCGATGCGCTTCAGTGACGCGATGATCTGTTCTTGCAGAATGCCATCTTCAATCAGCATCCAGCCGCGTGCCAGCACCGGCCCCGGTGGCGGAAACAAGGTGGATTTCACCAGATAAATAGCGGACAGATGCCAAATCAGGAACAGCAGGGCGAAGCCCGCGATATAGCCACCAATGGTGGTCAGGCGTTCAGTGCGCACCGTGGATCTCATCATGAATAAGGCCATGCACGTCGCGGAAGACGCGCATGAAATCATCGGATGTGCGTTCGCGCGGGAAGGGCAAATCAACCGGCACAATGGCCTTCAGCGTGCCGCCCGGGCCGCGCCGCATCACGCCAATCCGGGTCGCCAAAGCGCAGGCTTCTTCAATATCATGCGTGATGAACAGCACGGTTTTTTTGGTCTCCGCCCAAATACGGCTGAGTTCACCCTGCAACACCGCGCGGGTCATGGCATCCAGCGCGCCGAAGGGTTCATCCATCAGCAGCATGCGCGGGTCGTTCGCGAGAGCGCGCGCAATCTGAATGCGCTGCTTCATGCCGCCCGAAAGCTCCGAAGGGTGCTTCGCCCCCTGCCCTGTCAGCCCCACCATGCGGAGGAAATGTTCTGCCTTGGCGCGGCGTTCGGCCTTGCCCATGCCGCGCAGCCGCAAGCCAAAGCCGATATTATCCAAAGCCGTCAGCCAATCATACAGGCTGTCATGCCCTTGAAAGACCACGCCGCGATCAGCCCCTGGCCCCTGCACTGGCGCGCCGCCTAGCAGGATGCGCCCGGCCGTGGGGGCTTCAAACCCCGCCACCATGTTCAGCACCGTGGTCTTGCCGCAGCCGGAGGTGCCGAGCAGGCAGAAGAATTCGCCCTCCGCCATATCCAGGCTGAAATCGCGCACGGCTTCCCAAGCGCCCGTGCGGCCTGAAAATGTCTTGCCCACGCCCTGTAGCGATACCAACGCCACATCCGCCCCCTGTATTTCAAGGCCCCTCTAGGCCCATGAGCCCAAAGCGGCAACCCGGCTTCACGGCCCGGCAAGCCGGGTCTAGTCTCCGGCACGGGAAAAAGCAGGAGGAATGCCACATGCCAAATATGCTTGAAGGTAAGGTCGCCATCGTCACCGGTGCCGGGAACGGGATTGGCCGGGAAATCGCCATTATGATGGCGGGCCAGGGTGCCAAAGTGATCATCAATGACGTGGGTGCATCGCTGTCAGGCGAGGGCTTGGATGCCACGCCGGCGCAACAAACCAAGGCAATCATTGCCCAGAATGGCGGCACATCAGAAATCTGCACCGATAGCGTGGCCACTTGGGTCAGCGCGCAAAAGATCGTGCAATCCGCGATGGATCATTTCGGGCGCATTGATATCGTGGTGAATAATGCCGGCATTCTGCGTGACCAGATTTTTCATCGCATGACACCGGAAGAATGGGATTCCGTAATTGCCGTGCATCTTTCCGGGTCCTTTTATGTATCCCGCGCGGCGGCCACGCATTATCGTGCGCAGCAATCGGGCGCCTATGTGCATATGTCTTCAACATCGGGCCTGATTGGCAATTTCGGCCAGGCGAATTACTCGGCGGCCAAGCTTGGGATTGTGGCCTTGTCCAAATCCATCGCGCTGGATATGGCGCGGTTTGGTGTGCGTTCGAATTGTATCGCCCCCTTCGCCTGGAGCCGCATGACAGGCTCGATCCCCGCCGAAACACCGGAACAGAAGCGTCGCGTGGAACGCATCATGCGCATGACGCCGGATAAGAATGCACCGCTGGCGGTGTTCCTGGCGTCTGACGCGGCGAAGGATGTCACGGGGCAAATCTTCTCGCCGCGTATGAATGAGATCTTCGTCTATAGCCAATCACGCCCCATTCGCGGCATTCATCGCGGCGAAGGCTGGACCCCGGAAATGATCGAAGAATATGCGCTGCCGGCGCTGAAGCCCGATTTCTCGCCGCTTGAGCGTTCCGGCGACGTATTCTGTTGGGACCCGGTCTGAAGCCCTTCATCACCCTTGCGCTGGCGCTGCTCGTCCTGGGAACAGGGCGCGCAACCGCCACGGCGCCGGAGGTTTTGGCGGCGGCGCAGCGCCTGCCGCCAAGCGGCGCCCTGGAAGCGATTGATGCGGCGGCAGCCTGCGCCTTTGCGCCCCATGCGCGCCATCTTGGGCCATTGCCGGCCAGGCTTGTTTGGTCTCGTCCGGCGGCAGTGGTGATCTTTGCTGGGCTGGATGGCGTGCCGGAAGGGGACCGCGCCGTGCTGGTCCGCCCCACGCGGGAATTGCTGGCGCGCCACGCGGTGCGCGAACGCATCAAGGCCGGGCACGTTTCACTGCATGATCACAGCCTAAACACCCTACCGGATACCGCGCAGGAAATCGCCTTTTTGGCGCTGCATATCGCACCACCCGAAACGCCGCCCGAGGGCTGCGTTGCCCCCGCCTTGAATTGATGGATGAGCCTTATGGATCGCCTTGCCTCTGCCCTGCTCAACCCGCGCCGCATTGCGCTTATTGGCGGGTCATCAGACCCGAAGCGCCTGACCGCGCGGGCACAAGTCTATCTGCGCAAGCACGGCTTTACGGGTGATCTTTTCCCGATCAATCCAAGTGCTGAGACGATCCTTGGCGAACGCGCCTATCAGCGCGTGGCGGATGTGCCGGGGGAGATTGACCTCGCGTATTTGTTGCTCGGCACGCAGCATGTGGAAGGGCAGATTGCGGCAGTGGCGGAAAAGCGCATTCCCGTCGCAGCCATTCTGGCCGATGGCTTTGCCGAAGCCGGGCCGGAAGGCCGCGCCTTGCAGGAAAGGCTGTTGGCAACAGCAAAATCGGCGGGGGTGCGGCTACTTGGCCCTAATTCCATGGGGCTGGTGAACCTCAACGCACGCACCGCCTGTTCGGTAAATGCCGCGCTGGAAGCCGATAGCCTGCACGCCGGGCGCATCGCCTTGGTTTCGCAATCAGGTTCCATGATGGGCGCCATCATGGCGCGTGGCGCCCCGCGCGGGATGGGGTTTTCGCATCTGATCGGCACCGGCAATGAAGCTGATCTGACCGCGAGTGAAATCGCCGGCATGCTGGTGGAAGACCCCAGCGTAGATGCGGTGCTGCTGTTTCTGGAAGCGATTCGCGCGCCTGAAAAACTCGCCGCCGCCGCGCGCCGTGCGCATGCACTCGGCAAGCCGATAATCGCCTTCAAGCTTGGGCGTTCCAGCTTCGGTGCGGAATTGGCGGGCAGCCATACAGGTGCTCTGGCGGGGTCTGATGCGGCGGCGGATGCCTTCTTCCGCGCCCATGGAATTGTGCGTGTGACGATGATCGAAGCGCTGTTGGAAGCACCCGCCTTGTTCATTGGGCGCAAGCCCTTGGCCAATCCGCGCCGCACCATTTCCGTGATGACGACCACGGGCGGCGGCGGTGCCATGGCAGTGGATGCACTCGGCGTTGTCGGGATTGAAACCTGCCCGCCGGACGCCACTGCCGTGGCCGGGCTGGAGGCGGCTGGCCTGCCGCATCATGGGCGGATGATTGATGTGACGCTCGCCGGGACGCGGGCCGATAAGGTGCATGCCGCCCTTTCGGCACTCGCCGCTGATGCGGATACGGATATGGTGCTTTCCGTGGTGGGGTCTTCGGCGCAATTCCGCCCACATGATGCTGTGGCGGGGATTACCGGCGCGGTGCAGGCGGGCTTGGGCAAGCCAATCGCCGCCTTTCTGGTGCCGCAGGCCGATGCCTCGCTGCGGCTTTTGGGCGAGGCCGGGATTCCCGCCTTCCGCACCCCGGAATCCTGCGCCGATGTGATTCGCGCTTTTTTTGACTGGCGCACCCCACGCGCCGAGGCCCCTGCCCCGCCCATCACCCACGCCATCCCTGCCACCCCGGATGAAGCCGATGCACGCCGGGTTTTCGCGGCTTTCGGCCTGGATAGCCCCTTTGCCGTGATGGCCGCGCCCGATCCAGTGCCGGAAGGGCTGCGTTATCCTGTGGCGCTAAAGATCCTCTCGCCTGATCTCGCGCATAAGACGGAAGTCGGTGGGGTTGCGCTTAACCTTCCCGATCCGGTGGCGCTGGAGGCCGAGGCCGCCGCCATGCTGACGCGCGTCAGGGCGCGCGCACCGGCGGCACGCATCACCGGCTTTCTGGTGCAGCCCATGGTGAAGGGCCTGGCCGAGGCCATTATCGGCTTCCGCCGAGACCCGGAAGCCGGCCCGATCATCCTGGTTGGCGCCGGCGGCATCATGGCTGAATTGCACCGCGATACCGCGCTCCGCCTGGCCCCGGTGGATGAGGCGGAGGCGCGCGCCATGATCGCGGAGGTGAAGGGGCTGAAGCCCTTGGCTGGCTGGCGCGGGTTGCCGCGCGGTGATTTGGATGCCTTGGCAAAGGCGGTGGTGGCGGCGTCCCGCCTGGCGGCGCTGCCGGGCGTGGGAGAGGCGGAAATCAACCCGCTGATCATCCATGCCGAGGGCCAGGGTGTCACGGTAGCAGACGCCTGGGTGGTGCCGGCTTCCTCTTGATGCGCCGAGGTGTCAGTCTGCGGCCATGAAGCCTGAAGATCTGATCCGCGCCCGCTACGGCGCCCTGCCCTTCACCCCGCCCGAGGCCATTCCCCCCGCACTCGCCGCGCTATTGGATCGCCGCGTCACGCGCCGCTACAGCGCGGAAGCGGTGAGTGAGGCGCTGTTGGATACAGTGTTGGCCGCGGCGCAATCCGCGCCATCCAAATCAGACCTTCAGCAATATTCCATCATCGTCACGCGCGACCCGGTGAAGATCGCGAAAGTGGCGGATTGGATCGGCACCATGCCCTGGATCAAGGATGCGCCGGTGCTGCTGATTTTCTGCGGCGATATGCGGCGCGGCCAGGCGGCTTGCGTACAGCATGGGCGCGAACATGCCAACAATAACATGGACACTTTCCTGAACACCGCGGTGGATGCCGCGTTGGCTTTGGGTATGGCGATTGCGGCGGCGGATGCGGCGGGGCTTGGCACCTGCCCGATTTCCTATGTGCGCAGCCATATCGAAAAGGTCGCCCCTTTGTTTGCGCTGCCGAAGGGCGTTTATCCGGTTGCTGGCCTTTCGCTTGGCTGGCCGGCGGCGCGCAATGAAGTGACGCCACGCCTGCCACCTCCTGTGGTAATCCATCGCGAAGCTTATTCCAGCGCGCAGGAGACGGAGGCGATTGCCGCTTATGATGCTCTGCGCCCGCGCCAGAAGCCGCGCTATCCTGAAATCCATGGCACTGCGCCGGAAGGCTGCACCTGGTCTGAAAACGCCGCGCGGCAATTATCGGTGCCGGAACGTGCCGGCTTCCGCGCCTGGTTGCGCAGCAGGGGCTTTGAGCTTGACTGAGCACCCGCGCCGCGAAGACCCCACCGCCGATAATCCCGGCGGCGCGGATGCGGAAGGCAAGCGCAGCCCGCGCGCCCGCACCGCACGCCCGCGTGATGCCGCGAGCCTGATTGTCTGGCGCCAAGGCCGCACTGGTCCGGAACTGCTGATGGGCAAGCGCCATCCGGGCCATCGCTTCATGCCGGATGTGATGGTGTTTCCTGGCGGGCGTGTGGATGCGGATGATCATCGCGGTCCGGCGATCAGCGAATTGCGCGCCGAACCCAGGCGCTTGCTGGAACGCCGGGCAACCCCGGCGCGCGCCCGCGCGTTTGGCATTGCCGCCGCGCGGGAATTGTTTGAGGAAACCGGGCTTGTGCTGGGTGAAAAGCGCAACGATGGCTTAGCGGCGGCACTCGGCGCCTTGGATTACCTATGCCGCGCCATCACACCCACGGGCCGGCCCATTCGCTTTCATGCGCGTTTTCTGATCGCGCCGGCGGAAGCGGTGCATGGTTCTATACAAGGTTCCGGCGAATTGGAAAAGCTCGGCTGGTATAGCCCGGAAGCGGCGCATGCCCATAATGTCGCGACCATCACGGCGCGCGTCATGGGGGAATTTTTGGCCTGGCTTGCGCTGCCGGAAGTGGCGCGTGCCAAGCGCGACTTGATCGTGTTTCGTGGGATGGATGATCGGCGGGTGGAACGGTGAATTTCTAAAAAATATGCAATGTTCACCCCACCCGGTGGCGCGGTTCCAGCAGCATCATCCCGGCAAGCTTAAGCCCGCCCCCGCAAAGCGCCAGCAGCGCCACCAAGGCGTGCGAAAAGCGGCCCGGCGCCGTGGCATCGCCCAGCAAAAGCGCCACCAGCACCAGATCACACAGCACACCAGCACCAATCAATCCAAGGGCAAACATTTACATGCTCATCTATCGTTCACGCTTTTCTCTAATCTGCTCAGCAGGGCAGCAGCGCGACCATAGAAAGGCAGTTTCGTGGCAAGCCGCCATGGACAGGGGCATTGAGTTCTGAGACTGTCCGAGCCGCGACTAGGTGGAAGCCGCGCGCAGCACGGGGCTGACGGCGGCACAGACCATGCGCTTCGTCGTGCTGCCGCAGGCCGTGCGCAATGTGCTGCCTGATCTGATTTCCAATACGCTGGAGGTGGTGAAGCTCACCTCCATCGCGTCTGTCGTCGCTTTGCCGGAATTGCTGTTCCGGGCGCGCCAGGCGCAAAGCGTCACCTACAACGCATCGCCCATTCTGGCGGCAGCGATCATGTATTTCATCCTGCTCTGGCCCGTGGTGCGGTTGCTCAGCCGGCTTGAAAACAAGCAATTGGCGGCGCGGCGGTAAAGAAGCGCCGCTTACTTTACCGCATAGACATCATAGCAAGGCCCGCTTGGCGGCCGCTGACCGACCCCCACCGCGACGATCTTGTTCATCCAGGCCAGATCAGCCGCGCCGGTTTCAAAGCGGATCAGGGTGCGGAAATAGATCTCGGCAGGGTCAAGGGTCTCACCCGCCGCAAGCTTCGCGAGTGCCGCCGGTGAGCCATGGCGAATGCCGTTATAAGCTGCATAGACCATGCTGCCGGAAGCGGCACGGATGGTGAGCCTGACATCAATCTGCGCCGAGCCATCCGGGTCCACCCGCAGCCAATCCGCGGCCGACCCCGGCATGATTTCCCCATTCAGCTTGGGGCCAACAACGGTGCCGCCGGTGACCGGCACGATGCGGAGCTCCCCATTGCGGGTCGCGCCGATCATTTGCGGCGTGCCCACACCCAGCGTCATGTGGAACAGGTATTCGGATTGCAGGGGCAATGGGGTCATGGGCGGTTCTCCTTTGCGCCCATGATGCCTCGGCAGCCTTCGCTTTGCCAGGGCGGGGCGGCGCATCAGGCGCCGAAAAACGCCACAGTCGCAATGGAGAAAATTCTTTCAACTTCAGGTTTATGATTGGCAAGTATTTAATGAAACATTGAATTTTTTGCTTGTTTTTTATCTATTTTCAAAGAATATTAATGACATCTGAACACCACGGTCGAGGAGCCATCCGTGCCAATCCTGGTCTCGCGCAGTGAAGACCGCCGGCCCGGTTTGGGGCGTGCAGGCCGCGATGCGGGTGCGCCATGATCAATTTCGCGCGGTTGCTTTTCTTTCCTGGTCAAACCAATTCGCTGACCGGGCTGCTCGAAAGCGATTGGGGTTACGGCAGAGCCATTCATTTCAGCGCCGCCCAGGCCCTTATCCTGCAGAATGGCGGGGGACCAACGCCTGAAATCATGCCAAGCATCCTGTGGCAGCAGGGCGTGGTCAGCGCCGCCGATACTGCCATTTCAGCCGATTGGCGTTTTGAACTTTACAACCAGGGCACCATCACCAATCGCCTTTTCGTCACCCTTGCGGAAAGCGGCCATGTCACCGATGGGCGTTACGCCATCACGGGCAGCGCCTATGCCGATGAGGTTCATAATGCCGGGCGGATTGAAGGCGAGGTCTTCCTGAATGACGGCAATGACCTGCTTGACGGGCGGCTGGGCGCTATGCTGGGCGCCGCTGATGGTGGCGCTGGCGATGACACCTTATTGTCCGGCCTCGCCGCGGAAACCCTGCTGGGTGGTGAGGGGCAGGATTGGCTGGATGGTGGGGATGGCGCCGATAGCCTTGCCGGCGGCACCGGCAACAACCGCCTTTTCGCCGGCGCCGGCAATGACAGCGTCGCCAGTGAAGACGGCGATGATGCGCTCTCAGGCGAGGATGGCGATGATTGGCTGCTGAGCAACCGCGGGAATGACAGTCTTGCGGGGGGCGATGGCGCGGATACGCTGATCGGCGGCGATGGTGATGACACGCTGGCAGGCGGTGCCGGTGATGATGTGATTGATGCCTGGGATGATCGGGACTTGGCTTGGGGCGGTGATGGGCATGACACGATCAACGTCTGGGGCGGCGATGACACGGTTTTCGGCGGCGCGGGGGATGATGTGATCCTGTCTGGCACGGCCAGCCTTGAGGATATACTGAGCCTTTTCGCCATTTAGGCTATCCGTGATGGTCAAGCCGCCCGTGTTTGCCATTTTCTGCCTTTTTTGAGTAGCGCGTTAGCGAGGATGATGAGCTTTCTCATGACGGCGGTGATGGCCTGTTTTGGGGCTTTTCCTGCCTTGATGAGTTGTTCGTATTTTGACTTGAGATCGGCATTGAAGCGGATGGCGACCAGGGCCGGCATGTAAAGCCCCTGGCGGACCTGTTGGCGCCCGCCTCGGATGAAGGACTTCCCTTTCCAATTGCCGGATTGCCGGGCGATAGGGGCCAAGCCTGCCGAGCTTTCTGTTGGTCGCATTTTCCGAGCCGCCAAGCATGACCGCTTGGCTTGAAAATGCTTGGCTTTGCTGCATCAAGCGCATCGGTTTTGGCGAGGTTGCCGGTGGCCTCTGCGAAGCGCCTGGCCTGGTGCGGATTGACCTTGGCGATTGGCATGCCTGCCGCGGCCAGCGCCCTCTCCAGGGCACGGTGGTAGTATCCTGTGGGTTCATAGACGACCCGCGCTGGGGTAACCCCGATCCATCGGCTCAGGACCTTGTGGCCAGCTTTCGAATCATCGAAACGCCGGCGCTCATCGCCTTGTGTCGAGAGGCATTGGCGCGCAGCTTGGTGCCATCCACCGCGACATGGCCAAGCTTGACCAGCCCCGCCGTCTGGCAAAGCCGCAATACCTGCACGAACAGGCCCCGCAAGGCCACCAAATGCCGGCGCCGGAATGTGCTGATGGTGCGGAAATCAGGCTTGTTCAGCCCAGTCACCGCCATCATGTCCACCCGCTCCTCGCAGGCACGCGCCAAATGGCGTGAAGAATAAATCCCTCGGCTGTAGCCATAAAGCAGTAGCGCCACCAGCATCCCTGGATGATAGGGCGGCTGTCCCTGTTCTGACTTGTAGACGCCCATGATCGCCGAAAGGTCCAGCGCCTCTCGCACCGTATCTCGCACAAAATGCGCCAAATGACCGGGGGGGGCAAACTGATGCAGCGAAGCGGGAAGTAGCCAACCCTGGTCCACATCCCACGCTCGGAAGGTCTTGCTCATAAAAACAAATGAATCAGAAATAACAACAAAAAACTAAGGGATTCTCAGACAGGCTCCTGGATCGGATTGGCAGCATGGCAAACTGGCCCAAGGCTTGCCCCGCCCCGCCCCGCCCCCTATACCCGCGGGCACATGCCAGCCCGCCTGGGCAGGCCCCGTTTCAACCGCGAAGATGCAGGATTCCCCATGGCGAAGATGCAAGCCAACCAGATGCGCGCCGGCATGGTCATTGAATTTGAAGGCCAGCGCTACACCATTCTGAAGCAGAACATCATGATCCCCGGCAAGGGCGCCGCCGTGATCCAGGTGGAAATGCGCAATGTGAAGACCGGCGCCAAGAAGGACCAGCGCTGGCGCACCGCCGATACGGTGGAACGCCTGACCACTGAGGATAAGGAATTCACCTATTCCTATGAGGATGGCGAAAACCTGGTCCTGATGGACCCGGAAACCTTCGAACAGACCATTGTGCCCAAGGATATCCTGGGCGACCGCCTGCCCTTCCTGCAGGAAGCCATGACGGTCAATGTGAAGCTGATCGAAGGTGAGCCGGTTTCGATGGACCTGCCTGAGACCGTGACGCTGGAGATTGTGGAAGCCGACCCTGTGGTAAAGGGCCAGACCGCGTCATCCTCCTACAAGCCGGCAGTGCTTTCCAATGGAGTCAAGGTGATGGTGCCGCCTTTTATCACGGCAGGTGAGAAGATTGTGGTGAAGACGGCCGATGGCACCTACTACGAAAGGGCGAAGTAAGGCGGTCTGGGCGGGCCATGCGGCAATGACCCGCCAATATCTTTGTTAAGAAAAATTGCCCCCAAGTGAAAAAAACGCATCGGCGTTTAGAATTTATTAACTATTTGGGGGTGTAATGCCTTCACGTCGCAAAATGCGGTGGAACAAAAGTGCGAATACTCCCGGTTGGGGGTGTGCGCTGCGGGAACGGAAAAACTCCGATGACGATGAATTCCATCAATACGAATGCTCAGGCGCTGATTGCCCTTCAGGCGCTTAACAACACCAACTCCCAAATGTCGGTCACGCAGAAGCGTGTTTCTACGGGCTTTCGTGTTGCCGATGCCAGGGATGATGGTGGCGCCTTTGCTGTTGGGCAGGCGGTGCGGTCCGACGTTGCTGGCGTCATCGCCGTTGGGGAGCAGCTCGGTGGCGTTAAGGGTATCCTGCAAACCACCTTCGCTTCGCTTTCGGTTGTTTCGGACACCATGAAGCAGCTTCGTGCGACTCTGACCCGCTTGGCGGATAGCGCCATTAGCGTGGATCAGCGCGAAACCTACGAAGATCAGTATGAACTTCTGGCAACTCAGGTCGCAAGCTTTGTTGACGACGCCTTCTATAATGGTCGGACGCTGCTGGCCATAACAGGCACCGCTGGTGGCAACATCGTCAGTATCCGCAATGAGAGTGGCAATACATTCACCATCGAGGCGACTGATGGTGAACTACTTAAAATGCCCTTAACCGCTCCCGCCACCGCGAGCGCAGCAACGGCTTTTATCGTCAGCGGCGGTGAATTCGATGATTCTGACAAAGCCATTTCGACTGCGCTGACCGAATTCGGTTCTGCCATGGCCTTTGTGGACAATCAAATCAGGTATAATTCGCAGAAAGTGGATGCGATGGAGGTTGGGCTTGGCGCGCTGATAGATGCCGATCTGGCCAAGGAAAGCTCCACGCTTGAGGCGTTGAAGGTCCGTCAGCAACTTGGTGTGCAAACGCTGGGCCTGGCCAATCAAGGACCGCAGGTTCTGCTGGGGCTGTTCCGCTGAGCCTCCCCGCCCTTTACGCCTGCATGCAACGCGCCCAGCCCAGTGCTGGGCGCAATTGTTTTGGCGCCCCCTTAAGCAGCCAAGTGTAGCGCGGCCGCGCGCCAGGGGCTTGATCCAGCCCAAAACTGGCGCAAACCTTGCCCCTTAAGCCTGCTGGTAAGTTTCGCTTAAAAAAAATTGATCAGGCTTTAGTTTTTTCGGGCGGCATTTAGTTTTTATTAACTATCCTCGGGCATTGTAAGTAGGCGCCGAAAAAATCGGATGACAAACTGGCAATCGCTACTCAGGGTAGAGCGGGCGCCACTTGAAAGGGGAAGACCCCAATGTCGTTCAATTCTGTCAATACCAATCGTCAGGCCGTTTTCGCCCTGCAATCCCTTAACCAGACCAATTCTGAACTAGGTTTTGTTCAGAAGCGTGTCTCTACCGGCTTCCGCGTCGCGGATGCCAGGGATGATGGTGGTGCCTTCGCCGTGGCCCAGGCTGTGCGTTCGGATATGGCCGGCGTCACGGCGGTGGGCGAACAGCTTGGTGGTACCCGTGGTATTCTCTCCACCACCTTCGCCTCGCTTTCGGTGGTGTCTGATACCATGAAGCAGGCGCGCGCCGTGCTGACCCGCTTGGCTGATGCCGCCGTCACTGGCGCCTCGCGTACTCAGTATGAAACCCAGTACGGTTTGCTGGTCAATCAGATCGGCACCTTTATTAATGACGCCTTCTATAATGGTCGGACACTGCTGAGCACAGCCGGGCCTGATGGTGGCGACATCGTCAGTATCCGGAACGAATCAGGCGGAACCTTCACTATCCTAGCTGTGGATGGCGAGGGACTCAAGCTCAACTCGACAGCGCCGACGTCCTCGTCGATCGCGGTGGCCAGACTGGCCCCTACCACTGGTGATTTCGATGTGACAGACGCCGCCGTTTCCGACGCGCTCAACAGGTTCGGCGCGCAGATGCAGTTCGTGGACAATCAGATCGTCTATAACTCCAAGAAAATTGATGCCATGGATGATGGCCTCGGTGCACTAGTGGATGCCGATCTGGCCAAGGAAAGTTCCAGGCTACAGGCGCTGCAAACGCGTCAGCAGCTTGGTGTGCAAACCCTCGGCATAGCGAATCAGGGGCCGCAGGTCCTCCTCAGCCTCTTTCGCTAGTGACAAAAAAACCGAGGAGATAAGCTCCTCGGACTCACAATAAGGCGGTGGCCCTGGTGAAGCCGGGGCCACCGTTGCAACCCGGAGACAAAAAATGTCAACGCTCGTTCTCGAACTCCGCCAAGGCGACATGATGATCGTCAATGGCGCACCCATCCGCTTCCGCAACCGCGCGCGAATCGAACTCACCGCTAAGGCGCGCTTCCTATTCGGCAAGCAATTGATGACGCCCGATATGGCTGATACCCCGGCACGGCGCATCTATTTCGCTTTGCAAACCGCCTATATCGGCGATCACGAAGAACGCAAAATCGGCCTTGAAGAAGCAAAGCAACGCATCGCTGAATTCAAGGAAGTTACCACATCCAACCTCGCGCAGGGCTATCTGGATCGTGCGCTTTCGCTGGCGGAAGAAGACCAGTGCTACCAGGCGTTGAAATTCGCCCGCCGCGTGATGCGACATGAGGAAGTGGTGATGGGTCTTGCGCCGATTGCACAATTTGCTACCACGGCTGAATGACGGCTAAGCCAATGAATCAGATGACTGGACCGCGTGGCTATGGTGCCACGCAACGGGTTCGCACCCTTCGCGAACAGGAAGCCGATGTCTTCCGCCGCGTGAATTATGGTCTCAAGGCCGCCCTGAATGGCGATGCCATAGATCGCGCCCGCGCCGTTTCGGATAATCGGCGCCTTTGGCTTGCCATCGAAGCGGCGCTGGTCAATCCTGAAAACCTGCTGCCGGAAGTAACCCGCGTTGGCATTATGCGGCTCGGCCGCGGCGTGCAGCGCGAAATGGACAATCAGGAACCGGATATTGAATTCCTAATCAACATCAATGATCAAATGATCGCCGGCCTTTCCGGCGATCCGGGTTGAACCGCCCGCTTCAAATCATGCGCATCAGTGTCCCATCGCGCCTGATGGCGTGGTGAAACAGCGCGCCGCCCACATGCAGCACAATCAGTACCACCAATAGCCAGCCGCCTATGGTGTGGAACAGGGATAGAATTTTTGCCAGGCTCTCCCAGGCTTCCATGAATTTCGGAAATTCGATGAAGCCAAGGTAAGCCGTCGCCCCCCGCATTGGGAAACCCCAGGCATTGGTCGCCATGAAACCAAGCAAGGGCTGGATGATCAGCAGCGCATAAAGCGCGTGATGCACCGCCGCGGAAGCAATGCGCATCAGCTTCGGCATATCGCTTGGCTGGGTTGGCGGCGGGCTCAGCCAGCGCCAGATCAGCCGGGCAACGGCAACAAACAGGATGGTCAGCCCCGCGCTTTCATGCAGCGCGTAAAAACCCATCTTGCTCGCATCCTTCACATGCTGGATGACAAAGCCAAGCGGCAGCGCCACCAGCATCAGGCTTAGCGTCACCCAATGAAACAGCTTTGCGATCGCGCCATATTGCCCTGCCGGATGCGCCGCATCCGTCCCCTTTGGCGGCAGGCCAGCCATGCCATCCATCGCACTCTCCCATCTTGTTGCACGCAGCATGGCATGAAGCCTGGGCGGGGCGCGAGGGTTTTCCCGCCATGATCGCCGCCCATGCGGATTGGAGCCTTGATCCCCGCAAGCGCTGGGTCACCCTTGCCCGACGCCAGGGCAGGCAATGGCAGGCCAGCGCCCCGCGCCTGGTGGGCGACCCCGCCACCTTGGCGGCGCATTTGCTCGCGGATGGCGGCCGGGCGGCCCTTGGGCTCGACCTGCCGCTTGGCGTGCCGCGCGGCTTCGCCGCAATGCGCCCCGAAACCGGCTTTCCGGGTTTTCTGGCAGGACTCGCGGGAAACACCGCTTTTTTCGCGGTGTCCCCAACCCTTGATACCGTCTCCCCCGCCCGGCCCTTCTACCCGGCGCGCGGCATTAAGGGCATGACGCGCGCTGCCCATGCGACCGCACTTGGCCTGCCCGATGCTTCTGGCTTGTCCCGCCTGTGTGACCGCGCCACGGCGGAACGCCCCGCCGGCGCGCCAGTATTCTGGACACTCGGCGCCAATCAATCCGGCAAGGCCGCCATCAGCGCCTGGCGCGATTGGCTTGCCCCCGCGCTTGCCGCCGGGGCACCTTTCCGGCTTTGGCCCTTTGCGGGGGGGCTGGATGATCTGCTCCGCCCCGGCCAGCTTGCGATTGCCGAAGTCTATCCGGCGGAAGCGCTGCGCCATCTGGGGCTAAAATTGGCTGGGTCAAAACGCGCCGAGGCCCCACGCCGGGCGCTTGCCCCCGCGCTCTGCGATGCCATGGCCGCCCTTCACGTCACCCCCGATGCGGATTTGGCCGGGATGATCCAAGCCGGCTTTGGCACCGATGCGGCGGGTGAGGATCGCTTCGATTCGCTGATCGGCGTGCTCGGCCTGATTGGCGTGATTGACGGCAAGCGCCCGGACTTCATCCCGCCCGACCCGATGATCCGCGCTTGGGAAGGCTGGGTATTGGGCCAAACCGCCCTGCCATCTTAACCGAGCGGCACCCCGGCGGCATCCTTCGCCGTGCGGATCGTCTGCAAGGTCTGCACACGCAGCACATTCGCCGCCCCCGTCAGCCGCGCGGTCAATTCATTCTCATGCGCCGTATTGCGCGCCACAAGGCGCAGCAGGAAATCCCCGCCGCCCCTGATCATGTGGCATTCCCGCACTTCCGGCCAGGATGTCGCCAAAGCCTCAAAAGCATCGAGCACGCTTTGCTTCTGAGATTCCAGGCCGACAAGCGCGAAGAACATCACCTCCCACCCCAGCGCGGTGGGGTCGAGGTCTGCATGATAGCCGCGAATCACGGCTTCGTCTTCCAGCCGGCGCACACGCCTCAGGCAGGGCGGCGCGGAAAGATTGACGCGGCGCGCAAGTTCCACATTGGTGATGCGGCCATCGGCCTGAAGCTCGGCCAGAATCTGGCGGTCCAGGGCATCCAGGGCCGGATCGGGGGCGGGGGTCTTGGGATTGGGCACAGGTCTTCATTGCTCAAAACACACCCTGCGCGCAATATCATTTCAAGATTTGGCATCGGCCTCACCACCGCTTGTCCGAAAGGGGCGGCTGGCCGATATCAGTCGCGTAGATTCAGGGGTGCGGATCGTGGCCGAGACATTTCACAGCAAGCTGCTCATTCTGGGCGCCGGGCCGGCGGGCTATACGGCGGCCATCTACGCGGCGCGCGCGGGGCTTTCGCCCCTGCTGGTGGCGGGGATGCAGCCGGGTGGGCAGCTGACCATCACCACCGATGTGGAAAACTACCCCGGCTTTGCGGAGGCCGTGCAAGGCCCCTGGCTGATGGACCAGATGGCCGCGCAGGCGACCCATTGCGGCACCAAGGTAGTGCAGGATGTGATTACATCTGTTGATCTGTCGCGCCGGCCCTTCCGCGCGGTGGGGGATTCCGGCGATGTCTATGTCGCGGAAGCGCTGGTGATCGCAACCGGCGCGCAGGCGCGCTGGCTTGGCATTCCGGGTGAAAAGGAATTGGGCGGTTTCGGCGTTTCGGCTTGTGCCACCTGCGATGGTTTCTTTTATCGCGGCAAGGATGTGGCGGTGATTGGCGGCGGCAATTCCGCAACCGAGGAAGCGCTATATCTTTCCAACCTCGCGCGCCATGTCACGCTGATCCATCGGCGCGATACGCTGCGTTCGGAAAAGATTTTGCAGCAGCGGCTTTTCGCGAAACCCAATGTCTCGATCATGTGGAATACGCTGACGGAAGAAGTGCTGGCCGATGCATCAGGCCGCATGCCGGTGGCGCGTGGGCTTGCGCTGCGAGATCGCATCACCGGCGAGGCGCGCGAATTGAAGGTGGATGGTGTTTTCGTGGCCATCGGCCATTCGCCCGCAACCGCACTTTTTCAAGGCCAGATCGGCATGGATACGGAAGGCTATATCGAAACCACGCCTGGCAGCACGCGGACTTCCATCCCTGGTGTTTTCGCTGCCGGCGATGTGCAGGACAAGATTTATCGCCAAGCCGTCACCGCCGCCGGCACCGGCTGCATGGCCGCGCTTGAGGCGGAAAAATACCTCGCTGCGCTTGAAGCGGGCCACGCGGCGGCGGCCTGATGCCGACCGATTGGGACAAGCTGCGTATTTTTCACGCGGTTGCGGAAGCTGGGTCCTTCACCCATGCGGGTGATACGCTGAACCTGAGCCAATCCGCGGTATCGCGTCAGATCCAGGCCCTGGAAGAAGCGCTGAATGTGCCGCTGTTTCATCGCCATGCGCGCGGCCTGATCCTGACCGAACAGGGTGAAACCCTGAACCGCACGGTGCGCGAGGTTTTCGCTAAACTCGCGATGACGGAGACCATGTTGACCGAAAGCCGCGAACGCCCGGCGGGGCGGCTGAAAGTCACCTCCACCATCGGCTTTGGCAGCACCTGGCTGGCGCCGCGCTTGAAGAAATTGCTGGATATACATCCGGAAATCAGCGTCACGCTGCTATTGGATGATTCCGATTTGGATATTGCCATGCGCGAAGCAGATGTGGCGATCCGGATGCATGCGCCGCGGCAGCCGGAATTGATCCAGCGCCATATCGCAAGCTTTGGCTGGCGGATTTGCGGTGCGGCTTCCTATCTGAAGACCATCGGCATCCCGCAGCGGCCCGAGGATTTGGACGCGCATCGGCTGATCATCTATGGCGACTATCAGCCACCGATTGACAACATCAATTGGCTGGCTGAGGTGGGCCGGCGCCCAGGCACGGCGCGGCGCGCGGCGGTGGAGCTCAATTCCATGCCCGGCATGGTGCAGGCAGTCCGTAGCGGCCTGGGGCTGGCGGCGCTGCCGGATTATATCGGGGCGGAGCTGGATGAATTCGTCCAGGTTCTGCCCGGGGTGAAGGGACCAAAGATTGAGGCCTATTTCGTCTATCCCGAAGAAATGAGGCATTCCAAGCGCGTAGCCGTTTTCCGGGACTTTCTGGTGGCGGAGCTGACCGGGGCAATTTGACGGGATGTTACCGGCGATGCGCGAGTTATGCGTTTTTTGCATGGCCGTGTGGTGAAGAACGGGAACCACAACCAAGGCGAGAGCGGCTATAAAATGGTTATCCGATGTTTTTCGGAAGGGGTCAGTTGATCCCTCGTCTCCCAGACGTGAAGCCTCCCTGTTGACTTGGCCCGGAAACCCTATGGTTTTCGGGCCATTCTTTTTTTAGCGGTTGCTTTCCCCTTGACGCGCGCCGCTTCCCGTCCTGCCATGGCTGAAAATTCAGCCCAAAGGGCAAAAGGGGGAAGCATGTCAAGAACAACGCGCCGAGGCGCTTTGGGTTTGGGGGCCGCGCTGCTTGCTGCGCCGGCCTTGGGGCAGTCGCTTTGGCCGACAGGCCCCATTCGCTTCATCGTCACCTTTCCCGCGGGCGGCTCCACAGATTTGCTTTCCCGCATCTGGTGCAATCGCATGGCGGAAATTACGGGGCAGCCCTTTGTGGTGGAAAACCGATCAGGCTCTGGCGGGAACGTCGGGACCGAGGCGATTGCCCGTGCGACACCGGATGGCAATACGATTGGGCTGGCATCGGTTGCTTCACTTTCCATTGCGCCAACACTCTATCGGCGCCTGCCCTTCGATGTGACGCGGGATTTTTCGTATATCTGCGGGCTCTGGCAATTGCCGAATCTGCTGATCACGCGGCTGGATTTCCCTGCCAATAGCGTACCAGAATTGATCAGAGAGGCGCGCGCGCATCCGGGGCGCTATACATTCGCAAGCTCCGGCGCGGGCACCACGCTTCACCTTTCCGGGGAATTATTCAAGCAAATGGCCGGTGTTGATATTCTGCATATCCCCTATCGCGGCGGAGCGCCGGCGCAGATTGATCTGCTTGCTGGGCGCGTTGACATGATGTTCGGCAATATCCCGGAAGCGGTGCGCGCCTTTCGCGAAGGCAAGGTGAAGGCGCTTGGCGTGACAGGCCCGCAGCGCAGCCCGCAAGCGCCGCAAATTCCCGCCATTGGTGAATTCCTGCCAGGATATGCCGTCACCTCCTGGGGAGGAGTGTGCGGCCCCGCCGGGATCGCGCCCGCCATCATTGCGCGCATCGCGGAACTTGGCAGGCAGGCCGTGGAAAGCCCCGAAGTGCGTCGCCGTTATGAAGAAGCCGCCGCCGAAGTTTGGTGGACATCGCCCGAAGCCTTGGCGCAATTCCGGCGCGAGAATGAGGAAAGCTTCGCGCCCCTGATCCGCGCCGCGGGCGCCGTGGTGGAATAAGTCTTGGCGCGCTTTGCACAAGCCAGCGCCAATGCCATATGGTTGATGTAGATAACGGGGGGATCAACCATGAAAAACACCATCACACGTCGCACCACCTTGGGCCTTGGCGCCGGGCTGCTGGCCGCACCCGCCCTTGTGAGCGCGCAGGGCAATTGGCCAACAGGCCCCATTCGCTTCATTGGGCTTTTCCCGCCTGGCGGGGGCACGGATATCCTTTCCCGCATCTGGTGCATCAAAATGAGCGAGATGACCGGCCAGCAATTCGTCGTCGAAAACCGCTCAGGTTCCGGTGGCAATGTGGGGACGGAAGCGATTGCGCGCTCTACCCCGGATGGCAATACCATTGGGCTTGCATCGGTAGCCCCACTCGCGATTTCGCCAACGCTTTATACGCGACTGAATTACAATCCGGCGCGCGACATCGCGTTGATTTCCGGGCTGTGGCAATTGCCGAATATGCTTGTTGTCAACAATGATGTTCCGGCGCGGACCGTCCCTGAACTGATCGCGCTGCTGAAGGCCAATCCGGGCAAATATGCTTTCGCATCGTCAGGTTCCGGCACGACGGTGCATCTCTCTGGTGAGATGTTCAAATTCATGGCCGGTGTGGATATGCTGCATGTGCCCTATCGCGGTGCGGCGCCGGCGCATATTGATCTGGCCGGCGGGCGCGTTCACATGATTTTCGACAATATCCCGCAAGCCCTGGCCTTGGCGCGGGATGGCAAGGTGCGCGCCCTGGCCGTGACGGGCGCGCAGCGCAGCCCGCAAGCGCCCGAGATCCCAACCATGGCCGAATTCCTGCCGGGGTTTGAAATCAGCTCCTGGGGCGGGGTCTGCGCGCCGGCTGGGATATCTCCGGCGCTGATCCGACGTATTAATGAACTCACCAAGCAGTCGCTCGAAACCGATGACATCAAGCGGCGCTTTCACGAAAATGGCGCGACCACCTGGTACACCACGCCCGAGGAATTCGTGAAGTTCCGCGCCGATAATGAAGCCGCCTTCGCGCCCTTGATCCGCGCATCCGGCGCCAAGGTGGATTGAAGCAATAAAGGCGTGCCGCCCCTTAGGCCGTGCGCCTGTTCCACGGCATCAGCGCCAAGAAATTCGCCATGGGGCAAAGCCCCATGATGCCGGCAAACATCAGGCCCGCGCCGACAAAGGCGGAAAGCGCATGAAAGCGCGGGTCTACCAGCGCGCCCAGTACCGCGCCCAGCAGCACCAGGCTGCCCGCGGTGATTTGCACCTGCCGCATGATCGGCAGCGGCGCGCGCTTGTCTTCCACAAGCGTCATGCCGACCGCCGCCAGCGCAGCAAGGCCGCCTTCCACCAGGAGCACACGGCAGCCAGGCGCGGCGGCAGCAAGCGCGCCCGCGTTCTGGGCCGTGCGGCTACCCGATTGGCAATGGAAAATCACCGTGGCCCCCGGCGGGATGCCAAGCGCCGCATTCCCCAGCCGAGATACCGGCAGATGGACAGACCCGGGCACATGGGTCCGCGCCCGTTCATCGGCTTCGCGAATATCTACCAGAACCGCGTCCCCCGAGACGATCAGGCCAGCGGCCTCGCGGGCGGAAGTGGTTTCGGCTGACATGGCGGGGTTCCTTGAAACTCTCAACCAGCATATAAATTAGCAATATCTTATATTCAAGCGAAAAGCGTCAAAAATCCAGATCGGCATAATGTTCGGGTGGAATCAGGCCGCTGATCCGGTCTTGCAGCAAAGGCCGGAAGGATGGGCGGGATTTCACCCGCGCATACCAATCCTTGGCGGCATCATTCAGCGCCCAATCCACATCGCCAAGGTAATCCAGCGCCGAGAGATGCGCCGCCGCGGCCAAATCCGCGAGAGACAGCGCATTCCCCCCAAGCCAAGGCCGTGTTTCCGCAAGCCAGCCCAGGTAATCCAGATGCGGGCGCAAATTGGCATAACCGGCGCGAATGGTCCCGGCATCCGGATTGCCGCGCCCCAGAAGCTGCTTCATCTGTTTTTCAAACAGCAGGTTCCGCCCAACTTCCAGGTGGAACTTGCCATCAAACCACGCCACCAGGCGTCGGATTTCCGCCCTTTCGCCAAGCGAGCGCCCGAGCAGCGGCATATCCGGATAGGCTTCATCCAGATATTCGCAAATTGCGTAGGAATCGATGATGCAAAAGCCGTTTTCTTCCTGCAGCACGGGCACCGTGCAGGCGGGGTTGATGGCCAGGAACTCCGGACGCCTTTCCCAGACCCTTTCGACCCGAAGATCAAAAGGAATGCGCTTTTCCGCGAGCGCAAGGCGCACCTTGCGTGAATAGGGAGAGAGGGGGAGTTGATAGAGAATCCGCACCGCGCGCTTATGCCACCCACGGCCCCACGGCGCAAAGCACCGCCATGGAAAAATGGGGGTGCATCGCGTCAAAAAACATGTTGAAGTTCACCATACACGGGCGAAAGGCCTTGAATACCCGCCAAGGATGGGGAGAAACGCGCATGACACCGCCACTTGATGCATCCGCCGCGCCGCGCAATTCCGATTTGGAAGCGGCCCTTGCCGAAGCGCGGGAGAGCTATTCCCGTGCGCGCCCCAAAAGCGCCACCGCGCATGAGGCAGCCCGCGCGGTGATGCCGGGTGGCAATACGCGCAGCACGCTATTCTACACGCCCTTCCCGACCGCGATGAAAAGCGGCCAAGGCTGTTATTTGGAAGATATTGACGGCAACAACTACCTGGACCTCTGTGGCGAATATACCGCAGGGCTTTTCGGCCATTCGGACCCACGCATTCAGGCGCTGCTGCATCAGGTGATCCAGAACGGCATCAGCCTGGCCTCGGTTGGCGAGAATGAGGCGAAGCTTGCCGCCATTCTCTGTGCGCGTTTCCCCGCGTTGGAATTGGTGCGCTTCACCAATAGCGGGACCGAGGCCAATCTGATGGCGGTAGCGGCGGCGCGCGCCCATACTGGGCGGAGCAAGATCATCGCCTTCCGCGGCGGCTATCATGGCGGGGTAATGAGCTTCGTCACCGGTGGCAGCGTGGTGAATGCGCCGTTTTCGGTGACACTCGCCGAATATAACGACCTGCCCGGAACACTTGCTCTGATCCGCGAACACGCCGCCGATCTGGCAGCCGTGCTGCTGGAACCCATGATGGGCAGCGGCGGCTGCATCCCTGCCACGCGCGACTTTCTGGCGGGGCTGCGGGATGCCACCCGCGAAGTCGGCGCCATGCTGATTTTCGATGAGGTGATGACCAGCCGCCACACGGCGGGCGGCTTGCAGAAACTGCATGGCATCACGCCTGATCTGGTCTCGCTCGGCAAGTATATCGCGGGCGGCATGTCCTTCGGCGCCTTTGGCGGGCGGGCGGATGTCATGTCTGTTTTTGACTCTCACCGCCCAGGCGCCTTGGTGCATGCCGGTACCTTCAATAACAACGTCCTATCCATGTCCGCTGGTATGCTGGCCATGGGTGAGATTTTTGATGACACGGCGGCGGAGGCGCTGCGCAAGCGCGGCGATGGGCTGCGCGATGCGCTGAATATGATTTGCACCAAGCATGGTGCGGCCATGCAATTCACCGGCATTGGCAGCATGGTGCAGCCGCATTTCCGCCTGGGGGCCATCCTTCGCCCCTATACGGCCAGCGCACAGGAGGAAGGGCTTAGGGAATTATTCTTCCTGGATATGATGAAGGCTGGCATTTACATCGCCCGCCGCGGCATGGTGGCGCTCAGCCTGCCGGTGGGTGAGGCGGAACTCGCGCGATATATCGCGGCGGTGGAGGAATTCTGCGCTTCCCGCAAGCCGCTGATGGTGGCCGCATAGTCTCGGAGAGGTCGGTTTCCGGCGCTGCCGCGGCTGCCTGACCCAAATAGCCTGGTGCGGCTTTGCTCAGCCCCGGTTCTTGCGAGAGCCGAAACCGCTGGCCTCACTTTGCCGCCAACGGGATTCTTGCGGCAATTCCAGCGCCACACCGCGTTCGTCACAGGGGATGACATTGGTCTGCGGTATGTCGCTCACCATGGAAAGAGCAACGCCACGGGGGCGGGAATAGCCGGCAAGCTCCATATCCGGGGCGCCTTAGGCGGAGATACGCCGGACTCCTCCACATTCGCCCGCCTGCGCCGCTGGGGTTGGTCCGGGCTCAGCCCGCGTCAGGCGCACCAGATTCCCGACCTCAAGTATCGGGACAGGGCGCCCACGAGCGCGAAATTGCAGTTTCATTGGCGGTATCCCTGCATATCCTACATGAGAATAATTTCCTTGTTCGGTCTCCAAAACGTGACCGCTGGTAATCTCACATTAAAATGTCAGGATTCCGAGTAGGGACTTAACAAGTTTCTTGACTTAGGTGTTAGAATTTTGCAATATCATTTAACGCTCGGAGTGAATGCAATGATCAGCCAGCTAAACGTCTCCCAAATCCAGGTCAAGGATGGACTTCGCCCCCCCGCTGGAGCAGTGGGTGCCGATCGCCCTGCGGGTGCTGCGCCGCCGGAGCCCTCGTCTGAAATCGGGCCGCCGAATCCCAGGCTGCGCATTGACCGCGATCTGGGCATGGTTGTCATCGAATTCCGCGATTCCGTCGGCCGCGTGAGCGTAAGTTTGCCCACTCCTCGCGAAATCGAAGCCTACCGTGCTTCTGTTCTCTTCGGCGCCGAGCTGCCTTCTGACATCCGGGCGCTAGGTTTCTCGCCCGACAGTCCAAGCGCGGCTCGCCCCGCAATTCCCCTGCCTTCAGAGCCTGAAGCCCCGCCCGTTGCGCGGCCTGAGGGTGAGGCTTCTTCCGCCTCTGGCCTGATCAAGATCGCCTGAAGGCTGGCTTCGGCTGCAGGAGTAGAGTTTGGACTCTTTTGTCATCCCTAAGCTGACAAGATTGCCTCCATAACGCCTGTGGTGCAGGAAAACCTGCCGCGTTAGCCTCCTCCCTTAAGGGCGCATGTAGCGCCCCAAGTAGACAGGTGTATCAACCTTGGCGATCTCTCGTCGCGCCCTGATGGGCGTTGGTGCCGCAAGCGTGCTGGCCGCGCCGGCGCTGCGCGCGCAGGAAGCCTTCCCAAACCGCCCCATTCGCATCGTGGTGCCTTACCCGCCTGGCGCCATCAACGACATGCTGGCACGCTGGGTTGCGGATAAGATGCCGGAGGTCTTCGGCCAGCCAGGTGTGGTGGAAAATCGCCCAGGGGCGGCGGGGAATATCGGCACCACGCATGTCGCGCGCTCGGCACCCGATGGCTATACCATTGGCATCGGCAATATGCCGATCCTGGCGGTCAATCCCTTTGTCTATCCGAATATGGGCTATGATCCGCGCACCGAAATCAGCCTTGTTGGCATTGCCGCGCGGCTGATGAACGTGCTGGTGGTGAACCCGAATAGCGGGCTTACCAGCCTTGCGCAGATATTGGACCGCGCCCGCGCCCAGCCGGGGAGGATGACCTTTGCCAGTTCAGGCAGCGGCAGCAGCCCGCATCTGGCGGGTGAATTGCTGAAGCACATGACCGGTGTGGATATCACCCATGTGCCTTTCCGCGGCGGCGCAGCCTCAGGCACCGAAATCATCGCCGGGCGCATAGATATGCTGATTGACAATGTGCCGAATGCGATTGGCCATATTCGCGGCGGGCAGATGCGCGCGCTGGCTGTCACTGGTAGCGCGCGGGATCCCGCTTTGCCCGATGTGCCCACCTTCGCCGAAGCCGGTGTGCCAGGATTCGAAATGTATCTTTGGTTCGGTTTCATTGCGCCACCCAATCTGCCGCCGGCGGTGATGGAACGGCTCTCATCAGGTATTCGCCGTATCGTTACCGAAACCGATGTGGCGGAGCGCATTCGCCGCCAAGGGGCCGAGGTGTGGCACAAGGACCCCGCCGACATGCGCGCGGCGATGGAAGCCGATATGGCGAAATGGGGCCCGGTGGTGCGTGCCGTTGGGCTGAAGCCGGAATGACGGGATCAGCCGCCCTTGCAATCGGCGCTGGGTATCGGAAGATGGCCTGTCGCCCCTTGCCGGGCGCATAACCAGAAGGGGTGGAAATGTTCTCTCATATTTTTGTCGGCGCGGATGACGTGGCCGTTTCCAAGAAATTCTACGATGCCGCACTGGGCGTGCTTGGTGTCGCGGAAGGCAAGATGGACCCGAAAGGGCGCGTCTTTTACCGCACGCCGACCGGCACGCTTGGCATCAGCAAGCCGATTGATGGCAAAGCCGCCAGTGGCGCCAATGGCGGCACGATTGGCTTTGCCTGTGACAGCCCAGAAAAGGTGAAGGCCTTCCATGATGCGGGCGTGGCCAATGGCGGCACCAGCATTGAAGACCCGCCCGGCTGGCGTGAAGGCGGCGCGGTGCGGCTGTATCTGGCCTATGTGCGCGATCCGTACGGCAACAAGCTTTGCGCGCTGCATCGCGGCGGGTGAACATCAGGGCGTGCCAGTCGCGGCACGCCCTTTTCTCTCGGTTGTTTTAATCAGTCTTTATACTGGCAATGCGTGCCACTTCGGCCCCGGCAGGCACTTCTTCGCGAATACGCGCCGCGAAAGCAGCGGATCCCAGCCTTTCCGGGCGCGTGGCTTGAGTGCCAAGTTTTTCGCGGAATTCTGCCGTGCCGGTCACGGCCGAAGGTCGCTTGCCATGCGTTCGACCATTGATTTCAGCCAGGTGCAGGCTCATCGCTGCGATGTTGCAAAATGGCAGCGCAAAGGCTGCCCCGCTGCCCTCCTGCGGACAGACAGCGCCAAAGATATAGGTCTAGGCGTAGTGCTGGTCCTTCGGTGCCGAAGGCGAGGTGCCGCGCCGCGCCCAGCGGCGGGTGATGCCATTCTTCTGCCCGACGCGGGCTTCGTCGGCGAACCAGACCTCTATTGCATCAGCTTCGCAGCCCTGCTCGCGGGCGATCCCTGCCAGCGTGGCAGGGAATTTTTTTTGAGCATGTTGCGTTCACATGGGTTCACGCAACCCGCTCTACATTGTTGTTTTTCGAGCATCTTCACGCGTTCAGCTGAGTCCATCTGAACGCGATCTGCTCTAAAAGCATCAATGGCACCGATCGCCTGCGCATGATGGCGCGGGCGCGCCGAAAGCCTCCGGCAGCCCATCGCGCGCAATTACCGGCTAAGCGTTTGCACCGATACCGAGACGCGAAATTCCTGCCACAGCCGATCTACCAGGGTGACGGTTGAAGCCCAGCCGCAGCAACCGGAGATCGGCAAACCGATCCGGCGCATGAGACGTTCAGACAAGCGCCAGCATGATCAGAAAACTCAACATATAGAGGTATTTGATACTATGCTTCGATGCTGTCCGGTTGGTCTTCGCCCGGCCTTTGCGGCTTGACGGGCGGGCGCGGCGTTATCGCTCGTAAGCCCGGCGCAAATATGAATTTCGCGAAAATCCAGTTGAAATAATGCTTTCGGTGCTTTAAAGCTAGAATCACTAACTTAAGGCGTAAAGTTTCGTCAAGGAATAGTTCATGCTTCGGTTTTCCAGACACCTTGTTGGCGCGTCAGCGCTTGCATTGCTCTCGCAAGGCGCCTCCGCCCAGAATATCCAGGGGGTCTATCTGGGCGGCGCCGTCGGCGCGATTTGGCAGGAAAAGGATGAAGGTTTGGCAGGCCCTAGCAGTTTTTCGGTGGATTTCTCCACCGGTGCTGTTGGCCTTCTCAGTTTGGGTCATGGCTTCGGCAATGGGTTTCGGGTTGAGATTGAGGGCTCGTTCAACAGCAGTGAAGTGGATTCGTCCAATGTTGCAGGTTCAGCTGCGAATGGCAGTGGCCGGTACCAATCGGTCGCCCTTATGGCGAATGTTCTTTATGACCTCGACCTCAGGCTCATTGGCCTCGATACTCGGGCAATTGTGCCTTACGTCGGTGTCGGCCTTGGTTATCACATCGGAATCACCGACAATGTTCGCCTGAGCAAATCAACCACCAACATCACGTCGGATGGCGATGGTGGAAGGTTGGCCTATCAGATCATTGCTGGTCTGTCCTTCCCAATTGCCTCGGTCCCGGGCTTGGCGCTCACGACGGAATATCGTTACTTCATGACCGATATAGATAATGGGCCCGAAATCACGTTTTCTGATTCAGCTTCTGGCAGAAGCACCATTAACAATACCATGTTTTCCTATCACGCGGTTCTTTTGGGGCTCCGCTACGCCTTCAACCCTGCACCCGCTGTTGCCGCCGCTGCTGCCCCGGTGGCCAGCGCGCGCACCTTCCTGGTCTCCTTCGATTGGAGCAAGGCAGACCTGACGGATCGCGCCCGCCAGATCATTGGTGAGGCGGCTTCCGCGCGCGGTCAGGGTGTGACCCGCATTGAAGTGAATGGCTTCACTGACCGCTCCGGTCCTGCCGACTACAACGTGCAGCTTTCGATCCGTCGCGCCAATGCGGTGGCCGCCGAGCTGGTGCGCCGTGGCGTGCCGCGCAATGAAATCGTCACGCGTGGCTTTGGCGAGGAAAACAACCTGGTGCCGACCGCCGATGGTGTGCGTGAACCGCAGAACCGTCGCGTGGAAATCATCCTGAAATAGGCTTTCGGTGCACGGCAAAAGGCCGCTGACCCCGGATAGGGCGGCGGCCTTTTTTGTTGTACCATCCAAGGCTTGTCAGCGGCTGATCAGTCGGTCATTGCAGTGATCCATGCGGCCTTTGCTGATCGGATCGGAAATCTATCGCGGCTCCACCTATGGGCCGAAGCATCCGCTGGCGATTCCGCGGGTTTCAACCACGCTTGATCTGATCCGCGCGCTCGGTTGGGTGACGCCCGATCAATATCATGAAAGCCCGCGCGCTTCCGCGGAACAACTGCAACGCTTCCATCACGCCGATTACATCGCGGCCCTGATGCGCGCTGAGGAGATGCAAAGCGTCAGCGCCGAGGATCGGGAGCGTTTCCGCATCGGCGCCGATGGCAACCCAGTCTACCGCGAAGTCTTCCGCCGCCCTGCTACCAGCGCGGGGGGTGTGCTGCTGGCGGCAAGGCTGACCGCATCAGGTGGGGTTGTGCATGTGCCAGGTGGCGGTACGCATCATGGTCGGGCGGATCGTGCTTCCGGCTTTTGTTATGTGAATGATGCGGTGCTAGGGTTGTTGGCCTGGCGCGATCAGGGGCTGTGGCCGCTGCTTTATGTGGATATTGACGCCCATCACGGTGACGGCGTGCAGGATGCCTTCCATGACGACCCGCATGTCTTCACGCTTTCCGTGCATGAGGATGGGCGCTGGCCTTTCAGCGGCGGCATTGGCGACAGGGCGGGCGGTCATGCGGCCAATATCCCGGTGCCGACCGGCTTCAATGACAGTGAAATGGCCTGGGTGCTGCATGAAGCGATCCTGCCCATCGCACGGCGCCTGCGGCCTGCCGCCATCATGCTGCAGTGCGGCGCCGATGCCTTGGAAGAAGACCCGCTATCGCGCCTCGCGCTTTCCAATAATGCGCATCGCGCGGTGGTGGCCGCACTCATGGGCTTGGCGCCGCGGCTGATCGTGCTGGGTGGCGGTGGCTATAATCCCTGGAGCGTGGCGCGTTGCTGGGCCGGGGTTTGGGGGGCGCTGAATGGTCATGCTCTGCCCGAACGCCTACCCCAAGCGGCCGAGACCGTGCTGCGGAGCTTAAGCTACCATCGCGCCGCCGGGCGCAACCCGCCGGAGCATTGGTTCACCACCCTTGCCGATCCGCCGCGCCCGGGTGTCGTGCGCGCGGTGGTGCGCCGTGCTGCGGCAGCAACGCTTGAGGCGCCAGCTGGTCCCGTGTCATGAAGCCCCTTATGCAAAGACGTTCCCTGCTGGCGCTTGGCGCCCTGCTGCCACTGGCCACCCCCTGGGCCGCCCTGGCGCAACCGGGGGTGGATCGCCCTCAGCCGCGCTTGCCAACTGAGCCGCTGATTTTTGAAACCCGCGATGGCCGCCGGCTGGCCTTCACGGTGGAAATGGCTGTGCAACCCGAACAGCAAATGATCGGCCTGATGTTCCGCCCGGAAGTTAAGCCGGATGAGGGGATGCTATTCGATTGGGGCGCCCCGCGCGAAAGTTCCATGTGGATGCGCAATACCATCACGTCATTGGACATGGTGTTCATCGCCGCTGATGGGCGGGTGCATCGGATTGCGGAGCGCACCGTGCCCCATTCGCTTGCCACGGTTTCCAGCAATGGCCCGGTGCGCGCCACGCTGGAATTGGCCGCCGGCACGGCTGAGCGGCTCAATATCCGGGTTGGGGACCGCGTGCTGCATCGGATATTTGGGACGGCCCCCTAAAGGCCCAGCAAAGCAGGCTGGATGAAGGTTTACCCTCGCGCTACTGCCCAGACCTGCAAGCGCGGGCGGATGCGCAGAAAACCGCGATAGGCGCGTTCCAATACCCATAGCAAGGGCGGCAAGCGCGCGGCCTGGCCAAGCGGGCGGAGCACTGGAATGGCGCGCCACATGGCGGCGAAGGCCGCCGCACCATCCAGCAAAGGGCCATCCGCTTCGCGCGCATGAAAGCGCGCCAGCAGTAGCGCGGGATTAATCGGACAAGCCGCGCCCTCAGCGCCGATATCAATGAAGGCAATCGCGCGCCGCCGATCCAGCCGGCGCATCAACGCAATTTCGCGCAGACACAGCGGGCAGGCGCCATCGAACCAAACAGTAACCTGGGCAGGGGACATGCCACCCAGGTAATGCGCCTGGATGCGCAGGCAAGGCCGTTAGGTAAATCTACAACAGCGCGCCGATAATCCGCCCGCCCGTGAGTGGGCGGGGCGCGCCGGTGGTGCCGGGGAAGCTGAGCGGCAGGCCGCGTGCGACTCGGGCCGCCAGAACACCGAAAGCCTGGGCTTCCAGCGAATCGCCATCCCAACCCGCGACCTCCGCCGGCCGGACAGGTTCTTCCAAGGCGCCGCCCAAAGCCTTCATCAGCGCAGGGTTGCGCCGCCCGCCACCCGCCACCAGCCATTGCATCGGCGGTTCAGGGAAATGCCGTGCGGCGGCGGCAACGCAAACCGCGCAAAACGCAACCAAAGTCGCCGCGCCATCGGCGGCGGAAAGGCTGCCCGCCCCGGCCTCTCGCAAGGCACGGTCGAAATCCAGCCGGTCGAGCGATTTCGGCGGCGGCGCGGCCAGATAGGAGTGCGCCATCAGCCGCCCCAGCACGGCGCCATCCGCCTGGCCCGCCAAAGCGAGTTTGCCTGCGGCGTCATAATCCTTGCCGGTATGCTGGCGCGCCCAATCATCCAAAGGCCCATTGGCCGGCCCGGTATCGAAGGCGAGCATTTCCCCATCCGGCCCAAGCCAGGTGACATTGCCGACGCCCCCCAGGTTCAGAATGGCGAGCGGCTTCGGCAAGGGCGCGGCCAGCGCGCGATGGAATACCGGCACCAAAGGCGCGCCCTGGCCGCCGGCGGCGACATCGGCGCTGCGGAAATCATACGCAACACTCATGCCCGTGCGGCGCGCCAGCATCGCGGCATCGCCGATCTGCCAGGTGAAGGGAGTGCCGCTCCGCCCCGGGGCAGAGGGGCGGTGCAGGATGGTCTGGCCGTGAAAGCCGACCAAATCTGCCGGCAGGCCGATGGCCTCCACCGCTTCGGCATGGCGTTCGGTCAGACGGCGCGTCGCGTCCAGCAATGCGGGGTCATCGGGCGTCAGGCTCTCGGCGCGGTCCAGCAGGGCGCGCAGCGCGCGGCGCAAGGCAGGATCATAGGGCAGGGTCTGGCGCGGGCCGAAGCGCGCAATCGCCTCCCCATCTGTTTCCAGATAGGCAGCATCCACGCCATCCAGAGACGTGCCACTCATAAGGCCGATGGTTCTCAGCATGATGGGGACGTGCTACCCCCGCCCGCCTGCCGTTGGAAGCCCCCGGCAGCGTTGAGTTTCGAGAAACCGGATAGCATCATGAACAGCGCGCGAAGCGATTTCCTGCATGTGGCGCGGGAACGCGGCTATATTCACCAAACCACCGAAGAAGGCGCCTTTCTGGCGCGGCTTAAGGCCGGACCCTTGGCTGGCTATATCGGCTTTGATGCGACTGCCGATAGCCTGCATGTGGGGTCTTTGGTGCAGATCATGCTGCTGCGGCTGATGCAGCGCACCGGCAATCGCCCCGTGGTGCTGATGGGCGGGGGCACGACAAAAGTGGGCGATCCTTCCTTCCGGGATGAGGCGCGGCCGCTGCTTTCGGATGCGCAGATCGAAACGAATAAGGCCGGCATTCGGAAGGTGTTTGATGCCTTCCTGAATTTTGGCGATGGCCCGACCGATGCGATCATGCGGGATAATGCGGAATGGCTTGATAAGCTGCTTTACATTCCCTTCCTGCGTGATGTCGGGCGGCATTTCAGCGTCAATCGCATGCTGACGATGGAAAGCGTGAAGCAAAGGCTGGAACGCGATCAGCCGCTGACCTTCCTTGAATTCAACTACATGCTGCTTCAGGCCTATGACTTCCTGGAACTGCGCCGCCGCCATGGTGTGGTGCTGCAAATGGGCGGGTCCGACCAATGGGGCAATATCGTCATGGGCACGGATTTGATCCGGCGCATGGACCAGGCTGAGGCCTTTGGCCTGACCACGCCACTGATCACCACCGCATCAGGGGCGAAGATGGGCAAGACAGCGAAGGGTGCTGTCTGGCTCAATGCTGATCGCGTTTCGCCTTATGATTACTGGCAATTCTGGCGCAATACCGAAGATGCCGATGTGGCGCGCTTCATGGGGTTGTTCACTGAATTGCCCATGAATGAAATCGCCCGCTACGCCGCGCTGCAAGGCGCCGAAATAAATGAGGCGAAGAAGGCCCTGGCGACCGAAGCCTGCGCTTTGCTGCATGGCCGCGCCGCCGCGGAAGCGGCAGCCGAGACCGCGCGCAAGGCTTTTGAGGAAGGGCTGAATGCGGCAAGCTTGCCGACCGTGGTTTCAGCCCTGCCGGCCAGTATTGTTGACGTGCTGGTGGAACACAAGCTGGTGCCCAGCAAAGGGGAAGCGCGACGCCTGATCGCCAATGGCGGCATTTACGCCAATAATGAACCTGTTGCCGCGATTGATCGCGTGTTGGCGGAAGCGGATGTGCAGGATGGCGTGATCAGGCTTTCAATCGGCAAGAAGCGTCATGTTTTGCTGAAGCCTGCCTGATTCTACCTCGCTTTACTCCATAGTTCCGGCTGCAATTCTTCCTTGCGGTTCGGAAACAGCATGGCGCAGGCGAGTGTGACGCAGGCAACCCCGCCCAGCACCAGCATGGAAAGCGCGAGCGATCCCGTCGCTTCATGCAAAAAGGCAATGAGCGGTGATGCTATCGCCGCGCCCAAAAACCCAACCGTAAAGCGGATGGAATAAAGCTTCGCGCGCAAGGCGGGGGCAACATACCGCGCTGTCATCGTCTCATTCACCGTCACCTGGCCGAAGATGCAGGCCGCAACCAGCCCAGCCAAGGGCAGCACCACCCAGCCATCCAGAAAGGCCAGCGCGAATAACCCCGGCACCACAAGAATCGCCAGCGGCATGAACACGGTTTTGAGTGTGTGCCGGTCAATCATGCGCCCCACGCTGAATTGCGCGACACCGCCGCAAATCGTCGCCAGGAAGGAAAGCAGGCCCACAATCGGCAGCAATTCCGGGCTGCCGGCCAAGCGTTCCTGCATCAGCTTCGGGATCAGCAGCGTATAGGCGTTGAACACCAGGCCAGAAACGGTTGCGATGGCGAGCAGAATGATCACCGCGCGACGCACCAAGGCGGGCGGGATCTCAGGGAAAGGCTTGCCGCCGGCCTGGATGCGTTCCGAATCAAAGGGTGGCTCGCGCCAGTAAAAGAACCCCGCAATGATGCAGGCGATACCGGGGATAATGAAGGCCCAGCGCCAGCCGACATCGGCGGCGATGAAGGCGGTCAGCACCGGCGCGGTTGCCACGCCCAAATTGCCGAAAACGCCATTGATCCCCATGGCGCGGCCCACTTTCTCGCCAGCGGCTTCCACCAGAATCGCGGTGCCGATCGGGTGATAAATCGCGACAAAAGCCCCCATGGCGCCAAGCGTGATGGCAAGGATCATGGGTGATGGCGCAAACCCCGCCGCCACCATGAAGGCGCCAGAGCCCATGAAGAAGGCCACCATCAAAAAGCGCCGCCCGAAGCGATCCGCAAGCCATCCCATGGGCAAAGCGCAAAGCCCGTAAATCACGAACATGGTGGTGCCGAGAGCAAGGATGGGCCCGTAATCCCCGCCGAAAAGCTCGGCATCCTGCTGCATCATGGCGAGAACGGCGGTCGCCAGGATCAGCAGGCTGTAATGGGTGAAACTATGCGCGGCATTGATCAGAACTACCTGCCGTCTGGCCGCATCCATGCGCCTATCCCCCAAAAACTATAGGCATCATGCAGGATTGGCAGGGCTTGCGCCACGGGGGGCGCGGCGGCGCAATTGGCGGAGCACATCGCGCGGATGGAAGGCGCCCAAGGCCATCCCCGCCAAGGTAAAGGCGGCCATGCCGACCAGGATCATCAGCCCTGCACGCAGCGCCGCGCCCAGCCCGGGCAGCGCCAGCCCGACGCCAAACACCAGCGCCGCCATGATGGCACTGGCCAGCACCAGGCGCGGCAGCACGCGCCGGCAGCGCCGGTCCAGCACCATGTGGCCTCGGCTGAGCAGCAGCCAGGCCAGTAGCCCGGCATTCACCCAAGCCGCGATGCTGGTCGCCAAGGCAACGCCCACATGCCCCAGCACATCCATCAAGGCCAGATTGAGCGCCAGATTGACTGCAACAGATAGAATCCCGATCCGCACCGGGGCCGAGGTATCGCCGCGCGCGAAAAACGCCGGCGCAAAAACCTTCACCAACACAAAGGCCGGCAGCCCGACGGCATAGGCCACCAGCGCCGAAGCCGAGGCGCTACTCGCCACCGCATCAAAGGCGCCGCGCTGGAACAAGGCTGCAATGATCGGCCCCGCCGCCACCGCCAGCCCTGCCGCGCAAGGCAGCGTCAGCAGCACCGCCAATTCAATGCCGCGATTAAGCGCGCGATGTGCTGAGAGCTTTTCCCCCAGGCGCAAATGCCGCGCGAGCAGCGGCAAAAGCGCTGTGCCAAGTGCCGCGCCAATCACGCCGAGCGGCAATTGGGCCACGCGATCCGCGTAATAGAGGTAGGAGACGGAGCCACTCACCAGGAAGGAGGCGATGATCACATCCACCGCCAGATTGATCTGCGTGACCCCAGCGCCGAGCACCCCCGGCACCATGCGGCGCAGTACTTGCCGGATGGGCGGTGTGATTGCCGGGCGGCGATAAAGGCGCAGCGCCATGCCAGCCTGCCGTGCCGCAACCCACGCCATGGCAAGCTGCACGACGCCGGCGGCAAAAACCCCCCAGGCCAGGGCATGGCCAGGTGTGGGCAGATAGGGCGTGAGGCCGACCAAGGCCGCCATCAACAGCAGGTTGAAGAATACCGGCGCGGCGGCGGCGGCGGCGAAGCGATCCAGGCTATTCAGCACGCCAGAAATCAGCGCCGTCAGGCAAATCAGCGGCATGTAGAAGAATGTGATGCGCGTGAGTTCAACGGCCAGCGCGAATTTCTCCGGCGTGGAGGCAAAGCCCGGCGCCAGCACGCCAATCACCTGCGGCATAAAAATCAGCGCAATCAGCGTCAGCAGCGAAAGCCACAGCATCATCAGCGTGCCCATGCGTTCCGCCATGTCGCGCGCGGCGGCGCGGCCTTCGGTGGCCAATACGCCGGCAAAGGCGGGCACGAAGGCCGCATTGAAGGCGCCCTCGCCAAACAGGCGGCGGAACAGATTGGGCAGTTTCAGCGCCACGAAAAACGCATCCGCCACCGGCCCCGCCCCAAGGCGGGAGGCAATCAGCATGTCCCGGGCAAAGCCGAGAATGCGGCTCGCCATGGTCCAGCTTCCGATAGTGAGCACGGAACGCAGCATGGAAGGGGGTGTAGGCGGGGCAGCGGCGAAGCGGAAGGGCGCTTGTCCTGAAGGCGTGGTGCGCCTAGGTGAAGGGCTTGTCCCGGCCATCGTGCCGAACCCTTCCGCGAGTAACCACGCGATACCATGATGAACGATACGAACGACCCCAACGCCCCCCAAGCGGCGGCGCCAGAACCCGCCCCCGAAGCCCCGGCGCTGACCGCCGAGGAGCGCCTTTTCATGCTGGCGCAGGAGATGGAGGCGCTGCGCGACAAATGGCTCCGCTCAGAGGCGGAGATGCAGAATCTGCGCGCCCGCACCCAGCGCGAAGTGGCCGATGCGCGGGCCTATGCCACGCAGAAATTCGCAAGCGATGTGGTTGAAGCCGCAGAAAACCTGCGGCGCGGGATCGAAGCCCTGCCGCCTGCCGCCGAGGATGAGCCCGATCTGCTGACCAAGCTCCGCGCCGGGTTTGAGGGGGTGGAGCGGTCCTTCCAGGGCATTCTTGAACGGAATGGCGTGCAGCGCCACGACCCCAAGGGCCAGCCCTTTGACCCGGAAAAGCACCAGGCCATGGCGGAACAGCCCGCGCCGGCAGGTGTGGCGCCGGGGACGGTGCTGCATGGCTGGACTTCGGCCTGGACGCTCAATGGCCGGCTGCTGAAGCCCGCGATGGTGGTGGTGGCGAAGGCCGAGGGGTAAGCCCCTTGGCCTAAGAAGGCTTTCAGCCTTGGGCGCCGCTTGCCTCGGCGATTGCTGCATTCATGGCGCGCACGCCTTTCGCCGGCCCTTCCGGGTGATTCCAGACAGCGCCGACAACGGCGAGGAAATCCGCCCCCGCCTGGACCAGCGGCGCGCAATTGGCCGAGGTGATGCCGCCGATCGCAACTGAGGGAATTTCGAACATTTCATGCCACCAGGCTAGGATTTCGGGCGAGGCGCGGTGGGTGGTTTCCTTCGTCTCGGTCGGGAAGAAGGCGCCGAAAGCGACGTAATCGGCGCCCAATTCGCCGGCCTCCATCGCAAGATGGCGTGAGGCGTGGCAGGTAATGCCAAGAATGCGTCCTTCGAGTAGCCTGCGCGCTTCGGCATGATTGCCATCCGTCTGGCCGAGATGCGCGCCATCACAGCCAAGCCTTGCCGCAAGTGCCGCATTATCATTCAGGAGAAACGCGACATCCCTGGCCGCAGCGATGGGCATAAGAATTTCTGTTGTACGCGCGATGGTGTCTTCACTTGCGTCCTTCAGGCGCAATTGCAGGCAAGCGACATCGCCGGCATCGAGCGCCGCGGCCAGGGAATCGCGAAAGGCAAGCGGATCAAGCCTTTGCGGGGTGATAAGGTAAAGTCGGCAGGGAGTGTCAGACATGTTTGGCGCCATAGCTTGGAGTGAGCGTCACACAAGCCGGAAGGGGATTTTCTGGCAAGCCATGGCGATATTAGGACACGGGGGGCTAGGCGCGGGGCGCAACTGAGGCTATTGAGCGCGACTTCCGGCCTTGTCCCGTTCGTCTAGAGGCCTAGGACACCAGCCTTTCACGTTGGCAGCACGGGTTCGAATCCCGTACGGGACGCCACTTCCCCTTACGCAAACATGCTCTCAGCCCTGGGTGGGCTTGGAAATTCCCGAGTATTTGTAGGCTTTTCGCCAGAAACCTTGATGGTACGGGGACGGAATGGTTGGGCTTTTTCTCTCCGAATTGGAGGACTCTCTCCAAAGCTTGAGGGTTGGTCGATTTTTCCAACAAGGTTTAACGCGTTGATCTGAACGGGTTTTGTTATGCTGCGGTGCAGCATGAGTTGGTGAAATAGATGCCTGGGGGAATGGAACTGGGGGCGGAAAATCGCTCTCCAGAGGCCGTTTCTCTCCTGACCTCCTGACTTGGCCTGCGCAGTCGATCTTGGCTACGACAGACAGTACGGGGGCCTACCGCCTCGGGGGGCTGCGTATCCTGCTCCCGCAGTATTCCCGCAGCCAAGCCCCGAGCCTCCTGTAAGCCCTTGTTCGTCGCCTTGCTCGTCATCCCTCCAACCCCTCAGGAGGTGGGCCCTCGCACAATTCCCGGTGAGTTCGCTGGAGGCTTAGGGTGGCTCGGAGCCGCCTCCTTCGCATGCTTCAACACAATGTCCATTATCTCTGCGGGCTTGAAAGCCACATCGCATGCCCACAATCCAAATCCGGCATGCCCATTCACGGCTTGTGTCCATTCTGACAGCGCTGAACGCTTTGCTCGATCCTGAAGTGTGTCTTCGCCTTTTATCTCCAGCGCCAGTATGAGACCGTTCTGCAGTCGAACTATGAAGTCCGGGACATACCGTCGCCGCGACCCTTGCCAGAGATAGCTGATGTGGAAGCCGAGGTGGTCGTTCTTGGCATAAGCGACAACTTCCGAGCGCGTCTCAAAAATGTTTGCAGCGTGACCTTCCCAGGATGAATCCCCGACGACATGGCTGATGTGGGACTTCTGCGTCGGGATATTCGGCTTGGTGGTGTACCAAACACGCATATCTGAAGTCGAACCAATGGGGCGCTCCTCATCGAACACCGGCTCGAGTTTCGTCGTATTCTGCTCGGTCACAAAGCGCAAAAGATGCGTGACCACCACATCAATGTTGAGGGCAATCAGAATCCGGCGCCGCAAGGGATCGCTATGGAACAGCGACGGAATATCGATCTTGTTCGAGGCGAGAAACTCCTCGACCAGCCGGACAAGTTGAGCCAGCAGGTACTCTTCGGTTCCCTGAAAACTACCGTGCAATACCGAGAAGGCCTTGCGCGCCGCGACAAAAATGAGCCGTTGAAGCCGAAAGCCCTCAGGCAGGGCCGCGAGATCGATCTGGGTGACCTTGCTCATGTCAGTTGCGCCGCCGAGTGCCGGGGCTAACTCCGCCGTGATTGCTGTCGCTGCGGGATCGAGTGTCAGCGTCTCGACCTTGGACCAGTCGACAGCAAGGACAGGCTTCACCACCTGTTCGATCCGCAGGATGTTCGGCCATCGCAGCTCAAGGCCTGCGCGTTCCGGAACGATATCAATCTGCGTTGAAGGCTTCGGCGGAGGTGGAGCCTCACCACCGTCTGCAGGTTCGTAGATCGAAAGCGGTACGCCGAAGACGTTCACGTATTCAGGTCGGAACAGCCCATTTTCATCCTTGTCGTAAGTGACACGGCGCAACCCGCGGCCGATCACCTGCTCGCACAAGAGCTGGGACGCGAAGGCCCGCAGCCCCATGATGTGGGTGACGTTCTTGGCGTCCCAGCCTTCCGATAGCATCGCGACAGAGATGACGTTCTGCAGATCCTGGCCAGCTCCACCCCGCTTGCCGACATTGTCAACGATCTCGCGAAGCAGTTCTTCCTTCTTCAACTCTTTCAGGCGTTCTTTTCGGGTGGCCGGGATGTTGGCGGCATCCACTATCGCCTTCAGGCGATCCTCATATCCCTTGTCGGACGCCGCCTGTTCGCCTTTCTCAGCCTTCTCCAGCACCTTTGAATCCACCCGCAACGTCCGCTCCGGCGCGCGCAGTTCCGGCCAATGGGCGTCGCCGGCGTTAAAGTAGCGCTCGATGCGCGCTGCGGTCTCGGTTCGGTTGCAAACTGTCAGCATCACCGGCGGCGAATGATGACCGGCCCAATCAGCCAGCGCCTTCCGCCAATCCGCGCCGAGCAGCGTGTAGGCGTCCTGCACGAGCTTCGGCAGTGGGTCGTGCGGCTCAGCCTTGCGGTTCAGATCCTCTGAAACCGAAGGGTCCCGATAGATGTGGTAGAGCTTGGGTCGCAGCGTTCTGGCGTCCGGCAACGCGTCATCGCGGACGACCACGCGGGGTGTTTTGACGAGTCCGCTTTCGATTGCGTCATTCAGTCCAAAATCAGAAATGATCCAGTCGAACAACGCTGTGTCTGTGCTCGCCTTGCCAGTCGGCGCAAACGGCGTCGCCGAAAGATCGAAGCAACGCTGGATGCGCCGGGTCTTGTGCAGACGATCGAGCCCTTCGATCCATCGCGTCGCCTCATCGAGATCAATGCCTTGATCTGCCGCGGCCTTCTTACTGATCTTCAATTCGGCCGGCTTGCGATAGGCATGATGCGCCTCATCGTTGATGACGATGATATCGCGATGCTTCGCTAGCTTCCCGAGGACACGGCGCGTGAACGCTTCGTCGGACTCGGCGCCCTTCTTGACGACCGAACGCTTCGGCTGCGCTGCTGGCATCAGTGTGTGCCAATTCTCAATCAGGACTTCGGCCTGGTTGAGCTTCTGGCGAAAGGCTTCGGAAGGGCAGAGATTGAACTGATCGTAATAGCTCCCCTCGGTCGGGATCAGAACCTGAAGCCGTCCCTTTACGGTTAGGCCAGGCGCAACGATGAAAACCGCACGGCTGAAGTCCTTGCTGCGCTTGGGGTAGGTCAGGGCGTTCAGGGCCTGCCACGTAATGATCATCGCCATCACGGTGGTCTTGCCCGCGCCTGTCGCCATTTTATTGCAGAGCCGTTCCCAAGGGCCGCCATCGCCGGCAACCACGATGCCCTGCTTGAACTCGGGAGCACCCTCGACCCACCAGATCAGTGTCTCGATCGCTTCGAGCTGGCAGAAGTAGAAGGGATATTCGCGCGCCGTCTTGTCATGCCAATGCTCAAGCAGGCGCCGCGTCACGATGGTGACGCCCGGCCAGCCCGCATCACGCCATGCATCGACGCGCGAGCGGATCGTATTCACGAGGTCCAGCACTTCGACGCGTCGCGTATTGTTCCGGGCGTCGAACACCTCATAGCTCGCAGGCCTACGTTCCGGCTTCACCTCGAGCACGCCGCCTTTGCCCTCGATCCAGTGCTGGTGCGGGACTACAAAGGGCGAGTTGATGATGAGGGACTTCGGCTTCTCCATGCCCCTTACTCTAGGCCCATGATCTTCAGGCTTTCGATCCCTCGATCATCGATGATCTTGACGGCGACGCGTCGGTTTTCGCCTGCCTTGAACGGCAGCGATACGGTACCGTGAAATTGCTCCAGAAGGTCCTCGTCAAGTTCGGCCCGGATGGTCTTGCGCAGGCGGTTCCAGCCGTCCTTGGCGCCCGCCATGGGGAAGAAAACTTGATTTGGCATCAGGCTGCGGCCGTCATAGTCGGTATCAAGCGACCACATCGCGATCTTGGACTTGCCGCCCGAAACCAGCTCGCCGGAGCGTGGATCGAAATAGTCGAAACCATTGACCTCGACGCGCCATTCATCTCCCTCACGCCGTAAATCGACATCCGGCTGGCCCATGAGCCAGAAGCTCTGGTTCGATGAACGCGCCTTCTTGAGATCCTCGGTGAGAAGGTCGGTGTTCATCTGGGCCTTGAGCAGCGTGACGCCGGGCCAAGTCATTTCGTCGATGTCCTTGGCGGCCTCCGGATCGAAGGTGAAGGCGCAGAACGCGACGATCTTCGGGCGCGGAACCAGCGTTTGCGCTTCTTGGATCGCGCGCTCCACCTGCTTTTGTTCAAGCGCCGCATGTTCCGGCCCGAAGCTGACGACCGCGCGTTCGCCGGTTTCGAGGGAGCCAGAGGCATGAAGGTGCCTGCAGCCGGGGATCGCCTCAAGCTCCGTGAATTTGAGCATGGCGCTGCCCTTGCCGCGGATGCCGGTTTTCAGGAGTTCGCCACGCCAGAGCGCCTGCCGCGATGTCTCGCCGGACCGTGCAACCGACGAATCGGCCTCAACCGGCGGTGTCGAGTCATCGAGGCTGAGGACAGTCGGCGCAGGCACGGCTTCAACCGAGAAAGGCCCGGTGATGCGCAGGCGCGTTTCGTCCGGCTCCGGCTTGTCGTAGAGCGTCTCCTGCTCGGCATGGGCCTCGATGGACGCATCCATGGCCGCCTGCATCGCCTGACGCGCGCTGTGGAAGGCCTTGAAGGGCTCGGCTGCGGCTTGGGGCCAGTCTTCCGGCCAATCGAACGGCACCTCCCATTCGAGCAGCGCATCGGCCGCCGCAGCCTCACCATTGGCGAGCTTATGCGTCTTGCCGGACCCTGAGAAGTCGATCCATTCGCCCTTGCGCCCGCCCTGCGGCGACCGGTATCGAAGCTTATGGCCTTTCAACGCGGTATTGAGTTCAGCCAAAGCGGACGCGATCGCGGGATGCTTTGCTTCGTAGATCGTGTCGATATCAGGATTATTAGCAATTGACTTCAATGTGATGTGCGGCACGGTCTTATAGACGAAGCCGCCGCTCAACCCCTCATGCGGATAGCGAAGGCGATGATAGTCGAAACTGCCGGTCATCAGCCGCTGCTTGGCGAGCGTTACTGCCACGCGTGATGTGTCGCAGGTGATCCAGCGCCGCCCCCACTTCTCCGCGACAAACGCGGTGGTGCCCGAGCCGCAGGTGGGATCAAGCACGAGATCACCTGGATCGGTGCACATGACCATGCACCGTTCGATTACGTTTTCATTGGTTTGTACGACATAAGTTTTACCTGACGCGGGGGCCGTGTCGTACCAAGGGCTGGTGATTTTGGCATAAGGGTAGTCTGTGTGCGGACTGACGAAGCGCGGGAAATCCCCTTCGACGAACAAGCGATTTGCAAATCGCAGACGATCCATCTTTTCAGAAGACGCAACCCAGCACTGTCCGCCTGTCGGCTTGTAGGTTTCGCCATGAAGCTCAAAAGGAAATACACCTTCCTCCGAAAATGAAGGAGCCCACTGTGAAATCGTGCCGAAAATGTTCTTTGGAGCAATGCCGTCTCTAAGCTCCTGACGCTGATCTTTGGTGAGCCTGCGCAAGTTCCCCGTATCATCAACGGTCCCGGTCCAGCGGCCCTTCGCATCTGGCAAGGTTTCCCGGTAGATGTGACGATACTTTATTTGAGACGGGTCTTTACAAAACCAGATCAGGAAATCGGACATTTGTTCGAGCGTTCTTGCCCCCAAGGGCATCAACTTCTTTCGAAAAGGGACAATTGCAACGAACCGATCCGGCCCAAATATTTCTTCCATCATCGACCGAATGTAATGCAAGTTCTCATCCGAAATCTGCACAAACACCGAGCCGCTCTCGTGCAGCAATTCCCGCGCCAGCAGCAACCGATCTCGCAGATAGGTCAGGTAGGAGTGGATGCCCAGTTCCCAAGTATCCCGGAACGCCTTGATCATCTCAGGTTCCTGGGTCAAGTCGTCATCTGCGCCATCCTTCACGTCGCGCTTGTTCGTGAACGGCTGGAAATTCGACCCGTATTTGATGCCGTAGGGCGGATCAATGTAGATCATCTGCACCTTGCCGGCCATCGACTCCTTCTGCAGCAATGAGTTCATGACCAGCAAGCTGTCGCCTGCGATCAACCTGTTCGACCAGCCCTTCTCATGCCGGTAGAAATCCACTGCCTGACGAAGCGGCAGGTTTTCGAAAGGCGCCGCAAACAGATCCGCCTGCCGCCAGACCTCGCCGGCCTTCTCGCCCTTTAGCCGCTTGCGCGCATTGGCCAGAATGGTCGCCGGATCAACACGTTCATGCACATGCAGCGACACGGTGTCGATCTCGAATGAGGTCCGCTCAGCCTTGCCCGCCCAATTGAGATAGGGCGCCTGCATGCGCTTCAGTTCGAGAAGCGCCTCCTTCATTGTGTCCACGTCGCCCGAGGCAAGCGCGTTGTCGATTACCGTCTCGATCCGCGTTCGCGCGGTATCGAACATCAGCGCCGGATCGATGTGCGGATCATAGGCGTAAGTCGTCTTGGGCTGATCGGGATCGTTCTCAGGATGGACTATTCCGACTTCAGGATTATTGGAACGCTTGTTGTGGTGGCGATAGCTCACGACCTGCACCGGCCCGTTCGCGCGAGACGACTTGCGCTTGCCCTTGGCGGACTTTCGCTGCCGTGCGGCTGGCTCCTCGGCCGATTCCAGCGCGAATTCGTCCTCATCCTCATCCTCGGCGTCCTCATCGCCGTTGGCCGATTCCTCATCTTCAAGATCATCATCAACGGCCCGCGCAATCGACCCACCGCGCCCGCGCCCTTTGACGCCACGTCCGGAAGCGACAAGCGCATCCCGCGCCGCCGCATAATCTTCCTCCGACAGATCGGGCACATGCACGCGCATTTGGGTCAACGCAGAAGCATTGCCGATGGCTGATCCATCCTCCGGGAGAATGGAGTAAAGTATTTCGGCAATATCTTGCGATGACGACATGGAGCGGACCGCGATTCCTGAAGGCAGTGGCAATCCGCAGAATACATGCAAAAAAGGCGCCTTCAATCATTAATCGGTAAGCCCCCAGCACTTCCAGACGCGCTGCATTGCCTCGGCGCTGTCCGAGGGCGTTTCCCTACGCTCCCCCCACGCCACCGGCATCCCATCCAGCAACCCTGGCAACGTCACCCCCTCCGGCTGCCGCCCCGCCACGATCGCCTCGACCATTTCCGGCGCCAGCAGCGTCAGCCGCAGCAGCGAGCCAACATAGCCGCGCTCGACGCCTTCGGCCTTCGCCATTTCGCTGATCGAGCCATACCGCCCCTCTTCCAGCATCCGCCGCCAGCGAAAGCCCCGCGCCAGGGCTTTTATCAGTGCCGGGTCGCCGCGCACCGGGACAACCCCGGCCCCGCTGTCGCCCGGCCGGGCTACCGCCCCGTCTGGCCCGATGATCTGCTTCCGGCCGCCGCGCCGGCGGATGGTCAGCGGCACCGAAACCGTCACGCTGGTCACGCCCTTCATGCGGCAATCCTCTTTGGTTGCGAAAGGTCCCGCGCAAGGCTCGCGAGGCCTTCAAGGTTCAGGCTGATTTGCGCCCCGGCATCGCCCACCACCACGCGCTGGACCAGCAGCCGGATCAGCCGTTCCTGCTCGGCGGGAAATAGCTCGGACCAGACGGGGTCAAACCGCGCCAGGGCATCGCGCACTGCGTCCTCGGCGAGGTCCGGCGCTTCTGCCTGCGCCACCCGCCAGGTGCCCACCACCACCTCCGGCTGGCGCAGCAGCGCACGCACTTGGTCCAGCACCAGCGCCTCAATCTCGCCCGCGGGCAGCCGGCGATAGGGTGCGTCATCCGCGCCGCCCTTCAGGACCGATTGGCTGACGTAGTAGCGATACAGCCGCCCCTGCTTACGCGTATGCGTGGGCGACAGCGCGCGCCCATCGGCGCCAAAGATCAACCCGCGCAGCAGCGCCGGGGACCGATTGCGCGCCAGCCCCGCCCGCATGTGCGGGTTGCCGGCCATGATCTCATGCACCTGCTTCCACAGCGCCTGGGGAATGATGGCGGCGTGCTCGCCGGGATAGGATTTGCCCTTGTGGACGGCCTCGCCAAGATAAACGCGGTTGACGAGCAGCTTGTACACCGCGCCCTTGTCAAAGGGGCGGCCGTGTTTGGTAAGCAGCCCCTCGGCGCGCAGGATCGGCAGCAGCCGCGTGGCCGAGCCGATGTCGGCAAAGCCCTCAAACACGCGACGCACGGTGGCGGCGGCGGCTTCGTCCACCAGCAGCTTGCGATTTTCCACGCGGTAGCCGAGCGGCACCGGCCCGCCCATCCACATGCCGCGTGCGCGGGAGGCCGCGATCTTGTCGCGCACACGTTCGCCGATCACCTCACGTTCGAATTGTGCGAATGAAAGCAGGATATTGAGCGTAAGCCGGCCCATCGACGTGGTGGTATTGAAGGACTGCGTGACCGAGACGAAGGTCACCTCATTCTGGTCGAAAATCTGCACCAGCTTGGCGAAATCCATCAGCGAGCGGGACAGGCGGTCAATTTTATAGACCACCACCACATCCACGAGCCCGGCTTCGATATCGGCCAACAGGCGTTTCAGCGCTGGGCGTTCAAGGGTGCCGCCGGAAACACCGCCATCATCATAGCGGTCATGCACCAGGACCCAGCCCTCGGAACGTTGGCTGGCGATGTAGGCCTCGCAGGCTTCGCGCTGCGCGTCGAGGGAATTGAATTCCTTCTCCAAGCCCTCATCGGTGGATTTGCGGGTATAGACCGCGCAGCGGCGCTTGCGCGTGAGCGTCGGGGATGCGGGGTCGCGGCGGGTCATGCGCTGGCCTTTCGCAAGCCAAAGAACACCCAACCATTCCAGCGTGTGCCCGTGATGGTGCGCGCGATGGCGGAGAGCGATTGATAGGGGCGGCCCTGATATTCATAGCCACCGCGCGTGACGGTCACGACATGCTCGGTGCCCTGATATTCGCGGATCAGACGCGTGCCGACGATCGGGCGTTGATCCTGGCGGATGCGGCGGAGCGTGATATTGCCGCCATCAATCTGCTCGCCCAGCGCTTCGAGCCGGGCGATGGTTTCAGGCTTCACCCCGCCATAGGCCAGTTCCTGAATGCGGTAAGCTAGACGGCTTTCCAGAAAGCGCCGGTTATAGGGCGGTGGCTCGGTGCCAAAGAGGCTGCGCCACTGCTGCTTCAGATCTCGGATATCAGCATCGGGCAGTGCGGCAAGCCGGGCTGGCACGTCCTGCTTTGGGATGGCGGGGATGATCAGCGGTGGTGGGCTTGGCTCGGCTGGTGCGGTTCGTTTCATGCGGTTCCCTTTCTCTTGGGGTTCGCATAACGGCGCTGGGGGGCCTGGAAGTGTAGGCGAATGTCTCTGGGCTTGGCGGTTTCCTTGTCTTCCGCCGGCATACCGCGGCTGCGCAGCCGCAGTAGGCCGCGGGCGAGGATATCGCACACTTCGCGCAGATGCGCTGGCAGGTGGTGATTCGCATGTGGCAGGGGCATCGCGGCTCCGCGTTGATTTCCTGCCATGTAATTACGTAAATCGAGGCGTGTTTTTCTCACGCGCTCGCGCGACTGCCTCAGGCGGCCTTGTCCTGTGCCTCCGGCCCAAAGATGGTCCAGAATTTCCTGAGGCGCCGCTTCAGGGTGCTTTCATCCGGCACGCGGCCGCCCTTGGCGATGTACCAAGCCTGGATGTGGCGAATGAGCGCACCAAAGGATGGCGGCACGCCATCGAAATAGACCAACCGAAACGCCTCAAGCTGCGCTGCTTCCCAATCATAGGCGGTCGGCACGCGCCGCTTTTCGTGTTGCACGGCAGGCGCCACATCTTCCAGCGATTGTTCAAAGGCGAGGTAGCGCGTCAGTTCTTCGTGCCGCAGCCCGACATCCTCCCGCGTGACCAGCCGGCCAGAGGCATTTGATTTACTGTCGATGAGCCGCCGATAATGGTCGTTCTCCGCCGCAAGCAAGTTGATCGTGTGCGAACCAGCGCGCAGGACTTCCCAACCATCCTCAGGGCGCAGATCCACAAGGCCGTGAACGAAATTTTGAGATAGCGGCACAAACATGCAGCTAAAATCAAGCCCTTCCTCAAGGACGCCATGCTGTACCAAAATCCCACCAAGGGCCGCAGAAAGCAGCAGCTTTCTCTCAGCAACCAGGACAGCCATGTCCAACATGGAAAGCCCCAGCCGTTCCTTCGCCTCGTGGATTTGATAGAAAACCTTGTATTTCGGCGTGGCAGGCATGCCGCCCTCCCTTCACCTCAAGCGCATGGCGCGCAAACGCCGATAGGCCAGCACCACGCGCCCCATATCCTGGCGCATGTCCGGCGGCAGACGCTTGGCCTCGATGAACAGCTCATCCATGGGAATGCCAAGAATGGCAGCAACACGCTCGACCAACTCGTCACTCGGTGGCCCTTCAATGCTGCGCTCAACCCGCGACCAATAGCCGGGCGATATGCCAAGCCTTTCGGCCATATCATTCAAGCTGATCATCAGCGCCGTTCGGCGCGCGCGCACAACATCCCCAAAAGGCATCACATTCCCCCTTCCACCAGGCCGTAACGCGACAGCCGCACGGCAATGAATTTCTCTGAAACACCGAAATCACCGGCGAGCGCCGCGAGCACACCCGCCAAAGCCTCGGCGCCATTGCCAGCGGCGACGATCGGGCTTGCGGGCCTGCCCAAATGCGGGCCGCGACAAAGGCGCAGCCCCTCGCTGCGCGCATGCGCCAGCAGGCGCGTGTGCAAAGGCACAGGCGGCACCAGCAATGCCCCCATGAATTCATTCGCGCGCGCCTCAGCCCCGCGCCCCGCACGATCAAGCGCACGCGCCGATTGCGCCACGGCGCGATAGCCATGTTCACCACGCTCCAGCGCCGCCGGTACGTCAAACAGCAAATGGCCCAATTCATGCGCGGCCGTGCTCAACGCCAAATCAGGGCGATGGGCTGTCATGACGCCATTGATCGCGAGATACGCCCAGCCGGGTTCATCAGCATCGATGTCGCATAGGCCAAGAACATCCTGGCCAGCCTCATCACTGAGCGCGCGATCCAATTCCCAGGAAACCGCCAGGCAACGCCCATTCACCTCGACGCTGCGGCAGGCTTCGACCAACGCCGGCAGGGCTAGGGCAATCTCATCCGGCGCGCGGGGAATCTGTCGGCGCACCTGCCCGGCCACAGCGCGGATCTCGGGCGCAGACCTTTCCAGCCTCGGGCTGAAGGCTGTTTCTCTGGCATAGGCAATCACAAGCGGCATAGGAACGCGGTCCCTGGTCTATCTCTGGCTAGGAAACTGTATGTTCACTTTATGTTCTATCCCTCCCAAGAGTCCAGCCCCAATCTGATCGGCGATGGGGGTGCGCCAGGGGGTGCAATAGGGGGTGCAATGCCTTGGCGGGCCTGACCCCCTGCACCCCCTGTTTTTCCTATCTAAGCCATTGATCCATATGGGGGTGCATTACGCGAAATCGCGCTTCGACGCACCCCTTTTGCACCCCCTTGCACCCCTTTGCACTAGGCGCACCCCCGACCGCTCGGCTCGCCTTGGCCCATCGAAATCAGCCAAGCGCAAGAGGTCGCAACATGAACAGACAACAGAACAACGGGTCAGAACTGCCTCAGAAATGGGAGAAAAATCAGCTTCAAGACGCCCTGAAACTGGCCCGCATTCTGGCTGCCAAGGCGGCGCGGAATCGCCGAATCGCCGCCGCCGATCGTGACGACCTGATCCAGGACATCCTGCTGGCCCTGCTGCAGGCCAGCATCCATTTCGACCCGGCACGCGGTTCCTGGGGCGGCTTTGTTACCATCATCGCACGGCGCGCCATCGCCGATCAGGCACGCCGCCCCTGCGCTCCGCCCTCCATCTCGCTGGATAGCAAGGAGGCCGCCGGGATCCTGCGCAGCCTTGCCGCACCGGCGCATGATCCGGAAGCCCATCTCGCCATGACACACGCGGCGAATGAGATGCCCGAAGCGCAGCGCGCATTACTGCGCAGCATCTTTACGCATCGCGACATCGCGGCAACGCGCGCGGCGAGCAATGTCTCCACCGCAACCTTCTATCGCGAGCTGCATGAGCTGCGCTGCTGGCTGCGCATCATGGGTGCATCGCCATGCGCAACGCGCACCACACACCGCGCCGTGAGTGTGTCTTTGAGGTCGTGAGAATTTTTGGCGCGCAAATACGTAATTACTCAGTGAGACCCACATCATCACGGAGGACCACATGATGCTCCCGCAAAATCCAGATCAAGCGTCGCTCGCTGACGCGGCTGATCTGGCAGCGCTGCTCGATCTTGTCTTGAACGAAAACACCCTCTGCGACCGTTTTGCCGATGCGGCCGCCGGTGATGCCATCACCTATCATATCGGCATGTTGGCGCGTGATCGGGACAAGATCGCGACAAAGCTTCCGCCCGAACGCCGTGACGAATTGGAACTGGTCGCGCGTCGCGCCCTTGCCATGGCCGAGGCCGGGCTTTGCCACCTGCTGCAGCGACGCATGGATACGGAATGCTTCGCCTATATCCTGGTGGTGCGGCCGCGTAGCACGACTAGCCGCGGCATGGCCTCCGCCGCGCTGCTGCAAAAGCTACAGCGGGGGATCGCCTGATGCACGCGCTCTCCAACCGCCCAACGCTCGAAGCCCTGCGCCACATGCCAATGGGCGACGTCGTCGCGCTACCTGCCGAGCATCTCGCACTGCTTCATTCCGATGCGCGCGAGGCGGCTGACGCTGCGAAACGCATGCAGGCCTGGATCGAAAGCGCGATTGCGCTCCGCTACCAGCAGCGCGCCATCGCGGCACGCGGCATGGCCGGCAAGGACACCGGCACGGTGCGCTTTCAAGATGGCTCTGTGGAAATCACCGCCGAATTATCGAAAAAGGTCGAATGGGACCAGGCCCGGCTTGCACGGCTGGCAGAGGAAATCCGCACTGGCGGTGAGAACCCGCTCGACTACCTCGAGATCGCCTTCAAGGTTCCCGAGCGCGCCTATACCGCCTGGCCCGAGCGCATTCGCAAAGCCTTCGAACCGGCACGCACCGTCCAAACTGGCCGCCCGACCTATCGCCTGACTCTGCTCAGCGAAACCGCGCAGCGCGATGGCAGAGCATTGGCCGGCCCCCACTCCAGCAGCGAAGGGTCAAACTGATGGCATTGCGCATTGTCACGGCCGATGAGCGCCTTTCGCGTGCGGCCAATAAAACCACTTTGGCGCTATTTGGCCCAAGTGGTGTCGGCAAAACCTCTCAACTCAAAACGCTACCTGCCGCTGAGACGATCTGCATCGACCTCGAAGCCGGTCTGAAATCCGTCCAGGACTGGCGGGGCGACAGCATCCCCATCCGTCGCTTTGACGATGCGATTGCCATCGCCTGCCTGATTGGCGGCGTGAACCCGGCTGCCGATCCGAATGGGTTTTTCTCTGAGGCGCATTACCAGCACCTCGCCACCGCGCATCCCGATCTGGTGCGGCTGATCGCCGGCAAGTCCATTGTGTTTCTGGACAGCATCACCGATCTGACGCGCCAAGCCATGGCCTGGGCCAAGACGCGGCCCGAGGCGTTTTCCGACAAGACCGGCAAGCCAGACACGCGCGGCGCGTATGGCTTGCTGGCGCGGGAAGTGATCGGGCTGCTGAAGCACCTGCAACACGCGCCCGGCAAGACCACCATCATGGTCGGCATTCTGGAACGCGTTACCGATGAATTCGGCCGCGTCACCTGGCAACCGCAAATGGAAGGCGGCAAGGCGGCGCGCGAATTGCCGGGCATTGTCGATCAGGTCGTCTCCATGGGCCTGTTCCAGCGCGAGGGCGATGCCTGGCGTCATGACCCCGAACGCGGCAGCGAGCGGCGCTTGGTTTGCCGTGCCGGCAATAGCTTCGGCCTGCCAGCGAAAGATCGCTCCGGCCGGCTGGATGAAACCGAGCCCGCCGATCTCGCGGCCCTGCTCCACAAAATCAACACCACCCCCACCGCCTGAGCCGAAAGGAAGCACCCATGCTTGACATGAATGATGCGGAATTGCCGCGCAATACGG
>JADCGA010000001.1 GCA_020249265.1 Roseomonas sp. | reverse complement strand
GGTTGATTTGAGTAATGGCAGCAGTTCCGGCGCCTTTGGCACTGACAGCCTGACCAGCATTGAAAACGTCCTTGGCGGCAATGGCGATGACAGCATCCTGGGCGACAGCCTGGCCAATCTGCTGGATGGCGGCCTTGGCAATGACACGCTGAATGGCGGCAGTGGCACGGCTAATGACACGCTGATTGGCGGCGCTGGCACGGATTTGGCGAGCTACGATAGCGCGGCCACGCCGGTAACGGTTGATTTGAGTAATGGCAGCAGTTCCGGCGCCTTTGGCACTGACAGCCTGACCGGCATTGAAAACGTCCTTGGTGGCAATGGCGATGATAGCATCCTGGGCGACAGCCTGGCCAATCTGCTGGATGGCGGCCTTGGCAATGATACGCTGGCTGGCGGCGCGGGTGATGACAATCTTGATGGCGGCGACGGTAATGACTTTGTAAGCTATGTCGATGCGGCATCAGGTGTTGATGTTGGGCTCAATGTCAACGGCGGCGGCAATCCGGGTGGCGGTGCTACTGGGGATGCCCTCAGCAATTTCGAAGGCGTCATCGGCAGCAACTTCAACGATACGCTGATCGGCAATACCAGCGCGAATACGCTTTATGGCGGTAATGGCGCGGATATCCTCTCCGGCGGCGGCGGTAATGACTGGTTGGATTTCGGCGGTGGATCGGACAGCTACACCTATCTGATTGGCGATGTGATCAGCCGCGGCAATCAGACGCTGATTGGTGACGGGGACAATACCTTCGGCAACGGGATCGGCAATGACACCCTGAACCTTGGCGAAGGGTGGAGTTCCGGGGAAACCGCTGCTGGCTGGATCAACTATCAATACGTTGCCGGTACCGCAACCACAAACCTCTGGACGCAGGGCTGGGAAACAGTTGTCTGCTTCACGGAAGGCACGCGGATTGTCACGCCCAATGGCGAAGATGCGGTGGAAAACCTCCGCGCGGGCGACATGGTGCTGGCCATGCGTAACGGTCAGGCCGGGTTTGAACCGCTGCGCTGGGTTGGCTCCATGGATATCGCCGTGCCGCGCAATGCGGCCATGGCAGCCAAAACCGCGCCCATCCTGATCAAGGCTGGTGCCATCGCGCCCGGCATGCCGGCACGTGATTTGCGCGTCAGCCCTGATCACGCGATGGAAATTGATGGCCATCTGATCCCGGCCAAGCATCTGGTGAATGGCAGCAGCATTATCCAGGAAGTCTGGTGCCGGCGCGTGCGCTACTTCCACCTGGAACTGGAAGCGCATGGGCTGTTGCTGTCAGAAGGCACCTGGTCTGAAAGCTATCTGGATGATGGCAAACGGCATGCCTTCAACAATGCGGCACTGACCGGGCTGTTCCTGGATTTCGAAGCCGGGCGGTCCAAAGGCGAATATGACCACATGGCCTGCCTGCCCGTGCTGCGTCAGGGCTTGAAGCTGGATGAAATCCATGGGCGGATTGCGCTGCGGGCTGAGGAATTGGCGCGGGCGGAAAAGGGGCGGCGCAGGGGATAGCGCCATCACAACCGGGATGCTGGCAGCAGCTTCCCGGATGGGCGATGCGTCCCCGAAGCCTTTCCGCGACCAATCTGCTAAACTCGATGCATGGCAGCGCGCACGATTCGCATCCTCGGGCTTGATCCCGGCCTTCAGCATACCGGCTGGGGGCTGATTGAATCCGATGGCTATCGGCTGCGCTTTGTGGCCGAAGGCGTTGTCTCCACCTCCGCCCGCGATGCCTTGGGGGATCGGCTGCTGATCCTGCATCAGGGCCTGGCGGAAGCCTTCGCCAATCTCCAACCCGATGAAGCGGCGGTGGAAAACACCTATGTCGCACGCAATCCGGAAAGCGCGCTGAAGCTCGGCCAGGCGCGCGGTGTGGTGATGCTCGCACCACGCCTTGCCGGCCTGCCGGTTGCCGAATATGGCGCCATGGAAGTGAAGCGCGCCGTGGTCGGCAATGGCCACGCCGCCAAGGAACAGGTGCAGGCCATGGTGCGCCATTTGCTGCCTGGTGTTGCCTTCCGCCGCGCCGATGCGGCGGATGCCCTCGCGATTGCCATCTGCCACGCGCATCACCGCCAGACGAAGAAAATGTTAGCCAAAGGCTACGCCACAGCATGATCGGCAAACTCACTGGCCGGCTGGATAGTACCCATGAAAGCGGCTGCATCCTGGATGTGAATGGCGTTGGCTATCTGCTTTCCTGTTCGCGCAAAACGCTTGATGCGCTTTCCGCCCGAGAAGGGCCGCAGCGCGTGCTGGTGGAAACCCACCTCAGGCAAGACGCCATCACCCTGTTCGGCTTTGCCGATGCGCAAGAACGCGAAGCCTTCCTGGCGCTGATCGAGGTCAAAACCGTGGGGCCGCAAAAAGCCCTTCTTGTCCTGTCTGGCCTCACCCCCGCCGAACTCGCCCGCGCCATCGCCGCCAAGGAAAGGAAACGCCTCGGCGCCGTCAAAGGCCTTGGCGCGGCCACCGCCAACCGCATCGTGGATGAACCCGCCATGCAAAAATGGGCGGTCGGACGCGCCACCCCCGGCGAAGATGGCGAAGGCGCCATCATCGCCACGCCCGACGCCAATAGCATCGAAGCCGACGCCATCTCCGCCCTCGTCAACCTCGGCCTGAAAGGCCCCGAAGCCACCAGCGCCATCACCCGCGCAGCCAAACGCCTGGGCGCTGAGGCCACCCTCAACGACCTCATCCGAGACGGGCTGAAGGAGATGGCGCGGTGATGGGATGGGTGATCCTCAGGGGGCTCTGCCCCCCGAACCCCCCGCCAGGAGGAGTGCATCCTCCTGGACCTCCATCATGGGGGATTGGGGGGAGAGGGGCTCAGGGGTCGCGTGGGGTCGGCGGGCGTTTTGTGCCCCTCTCCCCCCAATCCCCCGTATCGGCGGGGTCCGGGGAGACACTGTCTCCCCGGCGGGGGTTCGGGGGCGGCGCCCCCGTGGAGCCCCCCCACCCATGACCGACTCCGATCGCCTTTCAACCCCCGCCCGGCTTGAGGAGGATGGCGCTGAGGCGTCGCTCCGCCCGCAGACGCTCGATGATTTCACCGGGCAGCGTGGCTTGCGCGAGAATTTGCGCGTTTTTATCGGTGCGGCGCGGGCGCGGGCTGAGGCGATGGATCATGTTTTGTTTCATGGCCCGCCTGGTCTTGGGAAAACCACGCTTGCGCAGATTGTCGCGCGTGAATTGGGCGTTGGTTTTCGCGCGACGTCTGGCCCGGTCTTGCAGCGTGCGGGTGATCTGGCGGCGATCCTGACCAATTTGCAGCCGCGTGATGTGTTGTTTGTGGATGAGATCCATCGTTTGCAGCCGGCGATCGAGGAAACGCTCTATCCCGCGATGGAGGATTTCCAGCTTGATTTGATTATTGGTGAGGGGCCGGCGGCGCGCACGGTGCGGATTGATTTGCCGCCTTTCACGCTGATTGGCGCGACGACGCGGGCGGGGTTGCTGGCGACGCCGTTGCGGGATCGCTTCGGCATTCCCTTGCGTTTGGTGCTTTATACGCCTGAGGAATTGCTGGGGATTGTGACGCGCGGTGCGCGCAAGCTGGGCTTTGATTTGTCGGAAGATGGCGCGCGGGAGATTGCCAGCCGGTCGCGCGGCACGCCGCGTATTGCGGGGCGTTTGTTACGGCGTGTGCGTGATTTCGCGCTGATGGAAGATAAGGTCGCGGACCGCGCCATGGCCGATGCGGCGCTCCGGCGGTTAGAGGTTGATGCGCTGGGCCTTGATGCGATGGATCGGCGTTATTTGGCGCGCATTGCCGAACACCATAATGGCGGGCCGGTGGGGATTGAGACGCTGGCGGCGGCCTTGGCGGAAAGCCGGGATACGCTGGAAGAAGTTGTGGAGCCTTTCCTGATTCAGGAAGGGCTTGTGTTGCGCACGCCGCGCGGGCGGGTGTTGGGGGATCGCGGCTGGCGGCATTTGGGGCTTAGCCCGCCCGCCGGGGTGCAGCCGCTGCTGGATTTGCTTGGGGATCAGGAAGCGTGAGCGCGTCGCATTTATGGCCGCTCCGCGTTTATTTTGAGGATACGGATGCGGGCGGGGTTGCCTATCACGCGCGCTATTTGCATTGGGCGGAACGCGCGCGGACGGAAGCCTTGCGTGCCATGGGGTTGCCGCATCAGGAAATGATTGCGCGGCATGGTGTCTTCCTCGTGGTGCGGCGGCTTGAAGTGGAGTATTTCCGGCCAGCGCGACTCGACGAATCGGTGGTGGTTGAGACGCATATTCGCCGTGTGACGGGCGTGCAGGTGTGGCTGACCCAGGTGGTGCGGCGTGAGGCGGAAGCCGAGGCACTCGCGGTCTTGGAAGTACGGCTTGCCTCGGTAGGGCAGGAGGGCACCAAGCCGGTACCCCTGCCGGAGCCTTGGCGTTCTGCCTTGCGCGCGGTGGTTGAATCCGCGTCGGGGTGAACAGATTTCTGCCGGGAAAAGGCCGCTTTTTCCGGGCTTTGTGTTTTCAGGTGGCCTTGGCTGCCTTCAATCGCCCCGAAAGGGCGAAGGAGATGTGGCGTGGATCGTAGCGTGACCACTCAGGCGCTTGGGCAAGTGGCCCATGACATGTCGCTCTGGGGCCTGTTTTTGCAGGCCGATTGGGTTGTGAAGGCGGTGATGATCGGGCTGCTGCTGGCCAGTATTTGGGTCTGGGCGGTGGTGTTCGAAAAAATCGTCACCATGCGCCGCGCCAATAAGGCCGCGGATGCGTTTGAGGATCGATTCTGGTCCGGCGGCAGCCTGGATGAGTTGTTCACGCGCGAAGGTGAGCAGCCGACGCATCCGATGGCGGCGGTATTTGGTTCGGCCATGCGCGAATGGCGCCGCAGCGCGGGTGGTGTCAGCTTGCTGGGTGGCGCCAAGGAACGTGTGGAACGCGCCATGGGTGTGACCATTGGGCGGGAGATGGAAAGGCTGGAACGCTGGATGGTGTTTCTGGCGTCGGTCGGTTCGGTCGGGCCTTTCGTAGGGCTGTTCGGCACCGTTTGGGGGATCATGAATTCCTTCTCGGCCATTGCGGGGATGCAGAACACCAGTCTGGCGGTGGTGGCGCCAGGGATTGCCGAAGCGCTGTTTGCCACTGCGATCGGCCTGGTGGCGGCGATTCCGGCGGTGCTCGCATACAACAAGATCAATACGGATTTGGCGCGCTTTGCCGCGCGGCTGGAAGGCTTTGCCACTGAATTTGGCGCCATCCTGTCGCGGCAGACGGAAGCGGCGGCGAATGATGGCGGGCCGCGCAGCCCGACCCAGGCGGCGGAATAGGCCATGGGCGCTTCCCTTTCTGGCGGGCGCGCTTCCGGGCGTTCGCGGTATCGCCCAATGGCGGAAATCAATGTCACGCCCTTTGTGGATGTGATGCTGGTGCTGCTGATCATTTTCATGGTGGCCGCGCCGCTGATGACGGTGGGCGTGCCGGTGGATTTGCCCAAAACCACTGCCCAGCCGCTCAATCAGGAAACCGAACCCCTGACCATCACGGTCAATCCGGAAGGCAAGATTTTCTTGCAGGAAACCGAAGTGCCTTTGGATGGGCTGGTGCCGCGCCTGCAAGCGATCATGCGCGAACAGCCGCAAGGCGCGCCGGAGCGACGGATTTTTGTCCGTGGCGACAAGGCCATTTCCTATGGCCGCGTGATGGAGGTGATGGGCACCATCGCCGGTGCCGGCTTCACCCGCGTGGCGCTTTTGGCTGAACAGCCCGCCGGCCCCCGACCCGGAACAGCGGCCCCCGCCGCCCGTCCCGCCTCGCAACCGGCGCGCCCGGCAGCACCACCTGCGGCACCCCCCGCCGCGCCACCGCGCCCCGCGCAGCCGCCCCGCGGCTGAGGGCCGGAAGGAGAGAGCCTTGCCCCGGGCCCTGCCCGATAAGCGCCTGAATAAATGGCTGATGGTCTCGGCGGGGCTGCATGTCGCGCTGCTGGCTATCGGGGCCTTGTTCTCGCTTGCGCGATCCATTCCTGAACCGCAGGAACAAGGGATCGCGGTGGAGCTGGTGGCCCCTGGCCCGGCGCAGCTGGCGCGCGCGGATACGTCTTCTCCGGTGCCGGCCCAAACCTCAACCCCGAACCCGGCACCACCGACGCCAGAGCCCCCGGCGCCGGAACCGCCGCGTAATGCGCCGCCCGAGCCAACCCCGCCGCCGCCACCCCCGCCACCAGCGCCGGCTGCCGCACCAACACCCGCGCCGCCGAGCCCAGCGCCACCAACCCCACCAGCGCCGGCGCCAGCCCCAAGCCCTGAGCCTTCGCCCGCCCCGCGCGTGACACCGCAGACGCCAACGCAGCAGCCAACACCGCCGCGGCAACAGGCGGCGCAGCCGCCGCGCCCGGAACCGCCCTTGCCGCTGCCGCCGCCCCCGGTGCCGCCGCCGCCTGAGCCTTCTCGCCAGGCAGGGACGGGGCAGACGCCGCCGGTGGCGCGGCCGCAGGAAAACAGCACCTCGGTGCAGAATACGCTGGAGCGTTTGCGCGCCCAGCAGCAGCAGGATCGCGCGCCGACCGCGCGGCCCAACCCTTCCGGCGCGCCGCGCCAGGGGGGCGGTTCGCCGACTGGGAACGCTGCGCTGACGCAGGGTGAAATCCGCGGCCTCGCGGATCAGGTGGCGGAATGCTGGAATGTGGATGCCGGCATGCTTGGGCTGCAGGACATTACGGTTGAATTGCGTGTACAACTCGATCCGCAGGGCAATGTCCGCAATGTGGTGCCGGCGGGAAATATGCCGACCGATCCGCGGGTGCGGTCTGTATTCGAATCGGCGCGGCGTGCTCTACTGGCTCCAGCGTGCAATCCACTGAAAGTGCCTGCGGATAAAATGCAAACCGTGATGGCTTCCACCTTTCGCTTCAGCCCACGCGGGCTGGTGCGCTGAATTCAGGATGATGGGCATGACAACTAGACGCTCCCTTCTGCTTGGTGCCGCAGGCGCGGTGACGGTCTCGGCGCTTGCGGGGGCACCTGACGCGGCCTTTGCGCAAGGGGCGGTGATTGACATCACGCGCGCGCGGACAAACCCGATCCCGATCGCCATTCCGGATTTTGCGGGGGCGGGGGATGGCCAGCGTTTCGGGCGCGATATTGCGCGCGTGGTGCAGGATAATTTGCGCAATTCTGGCCTGTTCCGCCCCGTGCAGCGGCAGGCCTTCATCCAAACGCCGGAAGGTGCTGCGGAACGGCCACGCTTTCAGGATTGGCGCGTGATTGGCGCGCAGGCGCTGACAACGGGGCGGGTGGATCTGCAAGGCGGCAATTTGCGCGTCGAATTCCGCTTGTGGGATGTGCTGCCGGAAAACCAATTGCAGGGCACAGCCTTCACTGCACCCACTGGCAATTGGCGCCGCATTGCGCACCTGATCTCTGACGTGATCTATGAAAGATTACTGGGCGAAAAAGGCTATTTCGATACGCGCATCGTGTACATCGCGGAATCCGGCCCGCGTGATCGCCGGCTGCGGCGCCTCGCCATCATGGATCAGGATGGCGAAAACAACGCCTTCCTGACTGATGGCCGCGAAGCCGCACTCACGCCGCGCTTTCATCCGGCGGCGGATCGCGTGGCCTTCATGTCCTATCAGGGCCGCGAACAGCCGCGTGTTGTGTTGTTTGATCTGAATACGCGCGGCCAGCAGGTGCTTGGCAATTTTCCGGGCATGACGCTATCGCCACGCTTCGCGCCGGATGGGCGTTCCGTGGTGCTTTCCGCCATGCGTGGCGGTGATGCGAATATCTATGTGGTGGATTTGGCCAGCCGGCGCGAAAGGCAGATTACAAGCGGCAGCGCGCTTGATGTCAGCCCCGCCTTTTCGCCCGATGGCAATCAGATTGTGTTCAATTCCGATCGCGGCGGCGATCAGCAGCTTTACGTGATGGATGCGAATGGCGGCGGCGTCAGGCGCATTTCCTTCGGCCGCGGGCGCTACGCCACGCCGGTCTGGTCACCGCGCGGCGATTTGATTGCCTTCACCCGTTTCGGTGGCGGCAGTTTTGCCATTGGCGTCATGCGCCCCGATGGCTCGGGCGAGCGTATTTTGTCCGAAGGCTGGAAGATGGAAGCGCCAAGCTTTGCACCGAATGGCCGCATGTTGGTCTTTGGTCGGGAAACCCGCGCCACGGATGCGCGCGGTGGCGGCTATTCGGCGCGCATCCACACCATAGACATCGCAGGCTTCAATGAACGCCCCCTGCCGACGCCAACCGATGCGACTGATCCGACATGGTCCCCTTTGCTTTCCTGAAGGTTTTGGCTTGACCTTAGCGGGTCGAGCCTTTACCGCACCGCACAAAGTTATGATTTCCCTGAAAGGAAACCAGTCATGAAGTTGAAATTCCTTGCTATTGCCGGTCTTGCGCTGCTCGCCGCCTGCTCCAGGTCGGACAATAGCAGCAGCGCGGGCGCTGGGATGGGGGGCGCGGGTAATATCCGCCCCGGCAGCCAGGAAGATTTGGTCGCCAATGTGGGTGACCGCATCTTCTTTGACTTTGATCGCAGCAATATCCGCGCCGATCAGCGCCCGGTCCTGGACCGTCAGGCGGAATGGATGGGCCGCCACCCGCAAGTACAGGTCGTGGTTGAAGGCCATACCGATGAACGCGGCACGCGTGAATACAACTTGGCCCTTGGTCAGCGCCGCGCCAATTCCACCCGCGATGCGCTGGTGGCGGGCGGTGTGAATGGCTCGCGCATTTCCACCATCTCCTTCGGCAAGGATCAGCCGGCGGCACTCGGTTCGGATGAAAGCGCCTGGGCGCAGAACCGCCGCGCTGTCACCGTCGTTCGCTGAAGGAAGGGGCGCGGCTTCGGTCGCGCCGCTTGAAGACCATGGCAGGCATCACCCCGGTTTTCCGTCTTGCGCTTCTGGGCCTTGGATTGGCGCTTGCAACGCCTGCTGAGGCCCAGGTGGAAAGCCGTGAAGGCATTGCGCTGCAAAACCAGATCCTGGATTTGCGGCGGGAGATTGATGCGCTGCGGCGCGGTGGTGGCGCGGTCGCTGCGCCAAGCGCGCCGGCGCGCGGGTCCGCCGCGTCGGGCGATTTGGTGCAGCAATTGCTGGGTCGTGTGCAGGAGCTTGAGGAAGAAAATCGCCGTCAGCGTGGCCAGCTTGATGTGGCCGAGAACAATGACCGGCAATTGCGCGCCGAGATGGAAAAGCTGCGCGGCGATCTAGATTTCCGCCTGCAAGCGCTTGAAAGAGGAACTGGCCGCCCGGCCGCCCCGCGCCCTCCTCAGCCGGGGCCGGCGGCGCCAGCCCCGCCAGCCCCGGCACCCTCCAACGCCCCTAGAAACGCTGAAAAGGCCATTACGGATGGTCAGGCCGCGCTTGCCCGGCGCGAATTTGCCGTGGCCGAGGCCGCCGCGCGGGAGGCGATCCGCGCCCGCCCCGGTGCCCGCGCCCAGGATGCGCATTTGCTGCTGGGCGATGCGCTGATGGGCAAGCGCGATTTCCAGAATGCTGCGCTGGCCTATGACGAGGCCTTTAGCCGCAACCGCCAGGGCGCCCGCGCGCCAGAGGCGATGATCAGCCTTGCCAATGCCTTCCAGGGTTTCGGCGCAAGGCGGGAAGCCTGCGAGACTTTGGATAATCTGCGCTCCAACTTCCCCAATCTCTCTGGCCCGCAGGCGCAGCGCGCCGCCGATAGCCGCCGCCGCGCGCAATGCCGGTGAGATAAGCCCCATGGGGATAGGCGGCTTCCAGCCCTGAACCTGCCCGTCAGCGCGGCGGAATTCGCCGCCGCCATGGCGCCGCTTGGGCCATTTGGCGCGGCGCCATCGCTTGCAGTCGCGGTCTCGGGCGGGCCGCATAGCCTGGCGGCTGCCTTGCTGGCGCGGGATTGGGTGGCAGCGCGCGGAGGCAGCGTTCTGGCGCTGGTAGCGGATCATGGGCTGCGCCCTGAAAGCGGGGCCGAGGCGGATCATGTGATGGCGCTTTTGGCCAAGGCCGGGAGTGCGGCGGAATGCCTGCGCCTTGCCCTGCCCGGAGGCGCGCGGATGCAGGAACGTGCGCGCGCGTCGCGGCTGGCGGCGCTGATCGAAGCCGCGACGCGCCATGGCTGCCCCTGGCTGCTGCTGGGGCATCATCGCGGCGATCAGGCGGAAACCCTGGCCTTTCGGGCTTTGCGCGGCAGCGGCGCGGCGGGGCTTGCCGCCATGGCGCCGCTGCGCGTGGCGCCTGATTGCCTGATCCTGCGCCCGCTTCTGGGTTTTGCGCCGGCCCGGCTGGAAGCGGTGGTGGCTGCTGCTGGTCTGGCCCCCGTGCGCGACCCTTCCAATGAAAATCCACGCTTTGCGCGCATCCGGCTGCGCCTGGCTTTGGGCGACCCGGGCGGGGAAGGCGAGGGGGTTCGCGCGCTTGCCGAAGCGGCACAGGCTTTCGCCCACCGCCGCGCCCGGCAGGAGGCCGCGCTGCTGGCCCGGCTGGCGACAGCCGCGGAGATTCACCCGGAAGCCTATGCCTTGCTGGATCCCAAGGCGCTAGGCACCGATGCGCCCGGCGTCGCAGCGCTGGCGCGGCTGATCGGCCTGATCGGCGGCGCTGCCTGGCCAGTACCCATCGAGGCCACGGCGGCGCTGCTGGCGCGCGGCGGGGGGAGCCTTGCTGGCGCCTGGGTGCGGCCCGGCGCTGCTGGGCGCTGGCTGGTGGCGCGCGACCCCGGCCTGATTGCCCCCGCCCAGCCCCTTCAGCCACCTTTTCTATGGGATGGGCGCTTTATGGTGACCGGCCCGGGCCGCCCAGGCTGGTCCTGCGCCGCCTTGGGGGAGGCAGCGTCCGGCTTCCGGGGGCTGGCCTCAATCCCCCTGCCGGCGCTCCGCGCCCTGCCAGCGCTTTGGGATGAAAAGGGAAAGCTGGCGGTCCTGCCCGGGCTGTTCTATGCTGAAGGGGTGGAAGCGGCAGCTTGGCGCATGGTCTTTGCCCCCCAGGGCGGTGGCCTGCCCGCTGGCTGACCCTCGCTTTTGCGGCTGGAAGATTTCACGCGGGTCATTCAAGATGCGTGAAGCGTCACTATGTATGCTGGCAGCGCGTGGCGGATGACGCCACTTGGCTCCTGAAGATGGAAGGGTCGCGGTGAATAATTTCAGCCGGAACATGGCTTTATGGGTGATCGTGGCGCTGCTTTTGGTGGCGTTGTTCAACCTGTTTCAACCGAGCGGCTCGAGCCGCCCTAGCTCCTCTCAAGTCGCCTATTCGGACTTCCTGAATGAAGTGCAGGCCGGCCATGTGCGCGATGTGACCATTCAGGGCCGCACCCTGACGGGGCAACTCAGCGATGGGCGCCAATTCACGACCTATACCCCGGAAGACCCGGCGCTGATTTCGCGCCTGACGGAAAAGGGCGTGCGCGTGGTGGCTAAGCCCGAGGAGGCCGAGGTCAACCCGCTGCTGCATTATCTGGCGTCCTGGTTCCCAATGCTGCTGCTGATTGGCGTGTGGATTTTCTTCATGCGCCAGATGCAGGGCGGTGGCGGGCGCGCCATGGGCTTTGGCAAATCCCGCGCCAAGCTGCTGACGGAAAAGCAGGGCCGCGTCACGTTTGATGATGTCGCCGGCATTGACGAAGCCAAGGCGGAGCTTGAGGAAATTGTCGAATTCCTGCGCGATCCACAGAAATTCCAGCGCCTGGGCGGCAAGATCCCGAAGGGCGTGCTGCTGGTGGGCCCGCCGGGGACTGGCAAGACCTTGCTGGCGCGGTCCATCGCGGGTGAAGCCAATGTGCCCTTCTTCACCATTTCCGGTTCGGATTTTGTGGAAATGTTCGTGGGTGTTGGCGCATCGCGCGTGCGTGACATGTTCGAACAGGGCAAGAAAAACGCGCCTTGCATCATCTTCATTGACGAAATTGACGCGGTTGGGCGCCATCGCGGTGCCGGGCTTGGCGGTGGCAATGATGAACGTGAACAGACGCTCAATCAGATGCTTGTCGAAATGGATGGATTTGAAAGCAATGAGGGCGTGATCCTGATTGCCGCGACCAACCGCCCCGATGTGCTGGACCCCGCGCTGCTGCGCCCCGGCCGCTTCGACCGTCAGGTTGTGGTGCCGAACCCTGATGTGAATGGGCGTGAGAAAATCCTGCGTGTGCATATGCGCAAGGTGCCGTTGGCGTCTGATGTGGACCCCAAGGTGATTGCGCGCGGCACGCCTGGTTTTTCGGGTGCTGATCTTGCCAATCTGGTGAATGAAGCGGCGCTGTTGGCGGCGCGCACCGGGCGGCGGACGGTTGGTATGGCGGAATTTGAAGCCGCCAAGGACAAGGTGCTGATGGGCGCCGAAAGGCGCAGCCTTGTGATGTCTGAGGCCGAAAAGCGGATGACCGCCTATCATGAAGCGGGCCATGCGTTGGTGGCGATGAATGAGCCGGAATGTGACCCGGTGCATAAGGCGACGATCATTCCGCGTGGCCGCGCGCTTGGCCTGGTGATGTCGCTGCCTGAAGGCGACCGGTATTCCAAGCACAAGTCCAAGCTGAAGGCGGAACTCGCTATGGCGATGGGTGGGCGCGTGGCGGAAAAACTGATTTTCGGCCCGGATAAGGTCAGCAACGGCGCTTCGGGTGACATCAAGATGGCGACCAATCAGGCGCGCATTATGGTGACCGAATGGGGTATGAGCGACAAGCTTGGCATGATCGCCTATGGCGATAATAGCCAGGAGGTTTTCCTCGGGCATTCCGTCACGCAGACAAAGAATGTATCCGAAGAAACCGCGCGGGTGATTGATGCCGAGATTCGCGGCATTATTGATGCCGCCTATGCACGGGCGACACATATCCTGACTGAGCATATGGATGAACTCCATCTGCTGGCAAAGGGCCTGCTGGAACATGAAACGCTCAGCGGCGATGAAATCCGCCAAGTGATCAAGGGTGAACCCGTGGTGCGCAATCGCCCGGATGAACCGGTGAACCAGGGCCGTGGTAGTGTGCCAAGCTCTGGCCGCCCGACCATGCGTCCCGGCGGGCTTTCTCCGGGCGCGGCGCCTGCCACTTGATCTGTGACTGCTGAACGCTGGTTGCATCCGCTGGGCCTGCTGTCAGGCCCAGCCGCGTTTCGGGCCATTGGTGAAGGTCAGGCGCTGCCCTTGCAGGGGGGCGATCTGGCCTTTTCCTTGGCGCGGCTGATTCAAGATGGCCGCGAAGTAGCAACCCTACCTGTAGCCGCGTTGCCGGAAGAATGGAGTGATGAGATTGAAGCGGTAACGGCGCGGCCTCTGCCCTTCGCCGGGCTTGCCGTGGCGCGGCCTTTGGTGATGGGCATTCTCAACGTCACGCCCGATAGTTTTTCTGATGGCGGGCGGCATTTCGATGTGGCTGCCGCGATTGAAGCAGGCCACGCCATGCTGGAAGCGGGCGCCGATATTCTGGATGTGGGTGGCGAATCAACGCAGCCCGGCGCGGCGCCTGTCCTCCCGGATGAGGAAATCGCCCGCGTCATCCCCGTGGTGCGTGAATTGGCCAAGGCCGCGCCGGTCAGCATTGATACGCGCCATGCGGCGACCATGCAGGCGGCCTTGGAAGCTGGCGCTGAAATCATCAATGACGTGACCGCGCTGCGGCATGATCCGGCGGCGGTGGATTTGCTCGCGCGCACGCAAACACCGATTGTCTTGATGCATATGCCGGGCACTGACCCGCGCGATATGCAGGCCAAGGCCGATTACGCCGATGTGGTGTTGGAAGTGGCGCGCTTTCTGCGTGATCGTGTCGCCACGCTTGAAGCGCTTGGCATTGCGCGCGCGCGGATCGCGATTGATCCCGGCATCGGCTTTGGCAAGACCATGGCGCATAACCTTGCCTTGATCGAAGCCCTGCCGATCCTGGCGCAAATTGGTTGCCCCATCATGCTGGGTGCATCACGCAAGCGCTTCATCGGCACCTTATCAGGCGTGGAGCAAGCCGAAGCGCGCCTGGCCGGCAGCCTGGCCGTTGCCTTGGCAGGTGCGGCGCGGGGTGCCGCCATGCTGCGCGTGCATGATGTGGCGGAAACCATCCAGGCGCTTGCCGTCTGGCAGGCTTGCGCGAATGGCCGGGCTGGATAACAGGGCATCCCCATGAAGCACATGCATCTTGGCGCTTTCATGCGCCCCGTCAGCATCCACACCGCCTGGTGGCGCCACCCGGATTCAGCGCCCGAGGCAAATTTCAGCTTGAAGCATCTGGTCCACTGCATCCAAACCCTGGAACGCGGTAAGTTTGACGCCTTCTTCATGGCTGATCATCTGGCCGTGCTGAATATGCCGATTGAGGCGCTGAAGCGCAGCGGCACCGTCACATCCTTCGAGCCCTTCACGCTGCTATCAGCCCTTGCGATGGTGACGGAACGTATCGGGCTGATCGCGACAGCCTCCACCACCTATGACGCGCCCTATCATATCGCGCGGCGCTTTGCCTCGCTGGATCACATCAGCGCCGGCCGCGCGGGGTGGAATATCGTCACCACCTCCAACCCCGATGCGGCGCGCAATTTCGGCATGACGGAGCACATGGACCATGCCGAACGCTATGCCCGCGCGCGCGAATTCCATGATGTGGTGACCGGGCTTTGGGACAGTTTCGCGGAAGATGCCTTCATCCGAGACAAGGAAAGCGGCATCTTCTGGGACCCCGCGCGGATGCAAAAGCTTGATCACGAGGGCAAATATCTTTCCATCGCCGGGCCTTTGAACATCGCGCGCCCCGTGCAGGGCTGGCCCGTGATTGTGCAGGCCGGCGCTTCTGATTCAGGCCGGCAACTCGCCGCCGAGGTCGCGGAGATGATCTTCGCCGCCGGTGGACCCATTGCCGATGCGCGCGCCTATTATGCCGATATCAAATCCCGCGCCGCACGCGCCGGGCGCGATCCGGCACTGATCAAAATCCTGCCCGGCGCGCTTGTGACAGTGGCTGAAACTGATGACGCCGCGCGGGAAAAACGCGCGCACTTGGATAGCCTGGTGCATCCCGATAGCGGCATGGGCGCGCTCTCCATCGCCCTCGGCACGGATGCAAGCGCCTTCGATTTGGATGCGCCCCTGCCGGAAATCCCCGAGACCAACCAAAGCCAAAGCGGGCGCCAACGCGTGCTGGAACGCGCACGGCGCGACAAGCTGACGGTGCGGCAATTGGCCGTGGCACTCGGCGGCTATGGCGGGCTTTCCTTCACTGGTAGCGCCAAAACTATCGCCGATGAAATGCAAGCCTGGCTGGAAGCCGAAGCCTGTGATGGCTTCAACATCATGTTCCCGACCATCCCAGGCGGGGTTGAGGATTTCGTGCGCCTTGTGGTGCCGGAATTGCAGCGGCGCGAGATTTTCCGGCGGGAATATGAAGGGACCACGCTCCGGGATCATCTGGGTCTGCCGCGCCCGCGGAACCAGTTCTTTTGAAAATCGCCGCCTCATCGGCAAATCATTGAACAGAAGCCGTATTCAACGCTAGATTGCCGGCATCGGATCGGGCGATGGGCTTCGCCTTAGCAAGCGGGAGACAAACATGCTTCAAAGACGTCACCTTCTGGGTGGAGCGGCAGCGCTTCCCTTCGCGTCCATCGGCGCGCCGGCCATCGCGCAGGCGCCGCGCGTGCTGCGCTATGTGCCGCACGCGAACCTGCCCAATATTGACCCCTTCACCAATACCGCCTTCGTCGCGCGCGACCACGCCTTCCTGGTCTATGACCAGCTCTATGGCATGGATGATAAATTCCAGCCGCGCCCGCAAATGGTCGAAGGCCATGTTGTCGAGAATGACGGCAAGACCTGGCGTTTCACCCTGCGTGAGGGCCTCAAATTCCATGACAATACGCCCGTGCGTGGGCGCGATTGCATTGCCTCCATCCGCCGCTGGGGCCGGCGCGATGCCTTTGGCCAGGTGCTGATGGCCCGCGTTGCCGATATGGTCGAAGTCAGCGACCGCGTTTTTGAAATTCGCCTGAGCGCACCCTTCCCGAAAATGCTCGATTGCCTGGCGAAGGTCACCACAAGCTGCCTGTTCATCATGCCGGAACGGCTCGCGAATGTGGATCCCTTCACCAATATCACGGAAGCCATCGGCAGCGGGCCTTATCGCTTCATCCAGAATGAATGGGTGCCGGGCTCCATGCTCGCCTATGCGCGCAATGCGGATTACGTGCCGCGCCAGGAAGCGCCTTCCATGACCGCCGGCGGCAAGGTGACGCATTTTGATCGCGTGGAATGGAGAATCATTCCGGATGCCAGCACTGCCTCCGCCGCGCTGCAATCGGGTGAGATTGATTGGTGGGAACAACCAACTGCTGATCTTTTCCCGCTTTTCATGCGCGGTGCTGCGGCGCGCAATATCCAGGTGGATATCATCAATGACACGGGGCTGATCGGGATTTTCCGCCCGAATCATATGGCCGCACCCTTCAATAACCCCGCGGTGCGCCGCGCCGTGCTGACGGCGATCAACCAGATTGATTTCATGACGGCGGTGATTGGCACCGCGGGCGTGGAGGGGCGGGCTGATCTCCGCCGCGAAGGCATTGGCTATTTTGCGCCGGAAAGCCCGATGGCAAGTAATGTTGGCATGGAGCGTATGCGCAAAAGCATTGATGCCGCGCGCGCTGAAGTGCAGGCCGCCGGCGCCATGGGCCAGCGGCTCGTGCTGCTGAACGCAACCGATCTGGCTTCGATCAACGCCGCCACGCTGGTCGGCGCTGATCTCTTCCGCCGCATGGGCTTCAATGTGGATCTGGTCAGCACCGATTGGGGCACGCTGGTCGCCCGCCGCGCCAGCCGCAATCCGCTGGAACAGGGTGGCTGGTCCGGCTTCTTCACCTTCTGGTCCGGGATTGACCATTGGAATCCCGCAAGCCACGCCTCCATCCGCGGCCATGGCGAAAATGCCTGGCCGGGCTGGCCCACCATCCCGGCCTTGGAAGCGCAGCGCGATGCCTGGTTCAATGCGCCGGATGTGGCAGCGGAAGCGGCGGCGGGGCGGGAGATGCAGCGCATCGCCTTTGAAGAAGTGCCCTATGTGCCGACGGGCATGTATTACCAGCCCACCGCCTATCGCCGGAACCTGACCGGCATGCTCAAGGGCCAGCCGCCGTTATTCTGGAATATTCGGCGCGCTTGAGGCCACCACTGCGCCGCGCCTGGGCTTGCCGGGCGCGGGCGGGTTTCATCTGGCACGGGCAAGGGGCTATAACCCGCGCATGAGCGAAGCACCCCCGACCCGCCGGCTTTTCGGCACTGATGGCATTCGCGGCAAGGCCAATGCCGCGCCGATGGACGCCGCCACCGCACTCAGGCTTGGCCAGGCGGCCGGCAGTTTTTTCAATCGCGGCAATCACCGCCACCGCGTCGTGATAGGCAAGGATACGCGGCTTTCCGGCTATATGCTGGAACCGGCTTTGACCGCGGGCTTCATTGGCGCGGGGATGGATGTGGTGCTGGTCGGGCCCTTGCCCACGCCGGCCATTGCCTTGCTCACGCGCTCGCTTCGCGCCGATTTAGGCGTGATGATCAGCGCTTCCCACAACCCATACGAAGATAACGGCATTAAGCTATTCGGCCCGGATGGGTTGAAGCTGACGGATGATCAGGAAGCCGAGATTGAAGCGCTGATGGCGGGCGATCTGGCGGCATCCCTGGTGCTGCCGGCGCGGCTTGGGCGCGCGAGCCGGCTGGAAGATGCGCCGGGGCGCTATATTGAAGCGGCCAAGGCATCCTTCCCGCGCGGGCAAACGCTCGATGGGCTCCGCATTGTTGTGGATTGCGCCCATGGTGCTGGTTATCGCGTGGCCCCCACCGTGCTCTGGGAATTGGGCGCCGAGGTGATCCCCATCGGCGTTGCGCCGGATGGCTTCAACATCAACAAGGGGGTGGGTTCCACCGCGCCGGCGGCGTTGGCAACTCTGGTGCAGGAACGCCGCGCCGATTTGGGCATCGCGCTGGATGGCGATGCCGATCGCGTGGTGCTGGTGGATGAAGCCGGGCAGGTGATTGATGGTGACCAGATCCTGGCGCTGATCGCCCATTCCTGGCACGCGCAAACCCGTCTGACCGGGGGCGCCGTGGTGGCCACCGTCATGTCCAATATGGGTCTCGAGCGCTTCCTCGCGGCGCGCGGCCTTGGCTTGCTGCGTACTGCGGTTGGCGACCGCTATGTCGGCGAAAAGATGCGCGAAGCCGGCTGCAATCTGGGCGGCGAGCAATCCGGCCATATGATCATGCCGGAATTCGGCACCACCGGGGATGGCTTGATCGCAGCCTTGCAGGTGCTTTCAGTGCTGGTCGAAGAAAAGCGCCCCGCGAGCGAAGTGCTGCGCTGCTTCGCGCCCTTGCCGCAGCGGCTGGTGAATGTGCGCTATGCCGGCGCCTCGCCTTTGGCGAAGCCCGTGGTGGCTCAAGCGATTGCGGCGGAAGAAGCCGCGCTTGGCGCGCGGGGCCGCGTGCTGATCCGCCCTAGTGGCACCGAACCGGTGATCCGCGTGATGGCGGAAGCCGAGGAAGAAACCCTGGTGGAAGGCGTGGTCGGGCGCTTGGCTGATCTGATCAAGGCCGAGGCGCGCGCGGCATGAAGGGGCGTGTGCTGATCATTGCCGGGTCCGATTCTGGGGGCGGGGCGGGGATTCAGGCGGATATCAAGGCCGTGACCGCGCTTGGCGCCTTTGGCATGACGGCGATCACGGCGCTGACGGCGCAAAACACGCTTGGCGTGCATGGCGTATTGCCCGTGCCACTGGAATTCCTGCGCCAGCAGATCGCAGCGGTGCTTGATGATCTGGGCGCCGATGCGCTGAAAACCGGCATGTTGGCCGATAGCGCCACCATTGAAGCGGTGTGCGATGAAATCACCGCCCGTGCGGCTGGCCTGCCTTTGGTAGCGGATCCGGTGATGGTCGCGAAAGGCGGGCACCCTTTGCTGGTGCCCGAAGCCGCCGAGACGCTGAAGCGCCGCGTTTTGCCTATTGCCACCGTCCTCACCCCCAATTTGCCGGAGGCCGAGGAGCTATGTGGCTTTGCCATTGCCGATGTCGGCGCCATGCACCAGGCGGCCAAGGCGCTGCTGGCGCTTGGCCCCAAAGCCGTGCTGCTAAAGGGCGGGCATTTGCCCGGGGATGAGGTAGTGGATTTGCTCGCCACCGGGACGCGTATGGAAATCTTCCGCGACCGGCGGATTGCCACGCGCCACACCCATGGCACGGGCTGCACCTTGGCGAGTGCGGTGGCGGCAGGCTTGGCGCAGGGGTTGTCGCTCAGGGATTCGGTAATGCGTGCCAGGGCCTATGTGAGGGCGGCCATTGCTAGTGCGCCGGGTTATGGTGCTGGCCACGGGCCGCTTGACCATGCCGTGACCTGCGATCCTGGCATTCTGCGCTGAATTTATGTTCCAGACCGGTTTTCTTCAGGATTTGTTAATCTTTTCCGGCGCATTAATCACTTTCTAATTTGGATGGCCGTCAAAATGAGTGGCTCTCTTAGCTCCTCCCTCGTGGCAGGTTTGTTTGGCCAACAGGGTCGAACCTCGCTGCTGCTCCCCTTTGGTAACGCTGCGCCCGCGGCCAGCGCCGGGGAAGCCGTGGCCGCCTTCCGTCGCGTCACCAAGGCTGGTGAGGAGGAAAAAGGCCTCATCCGCGAAAGGAAGGACAGCGTCACTCTGACCGCTTTGGGGCAATTTCGACAGGCCTTGGACTCGGCGCCGAATATTGACAAGGCGCTATCCGATCCCCGCGTCTTGAAGGTGTTGATGCCGGCCCTTGGCCTGCCGGATCAGGTTGGCAACCCCGGGCTGGTCAGGCGCGCCTTGCTGTCCGATCCGAACGACCCCAAGGGCGTTGCGGCGCAGCTTGGCACCACCTGGAAGAACGCCGCCGCCACGCTGAATCTGAAAGCGACCACCACGCCCAAGACTGTGGCCTTTCAAGGGCTGACGGATCGGGAAACCACAGCGGTGGCCCAGCAATTGCGGATTGGTGAAGCGGTGCTGACCGCCCCCGCCAGCCGTGCGGCGGCACCTAAACCCAGGGCTTTTGACGGGCTGCAAGACAAGGTGACTAGCGCCTTGATTGGGCGGTTGCGTCCCGGTGAGGAATTGGTCGCGGCTCGTGCTCGGCGTGAGGTGGAGCAGGTTGCCGCGCTGACAGCAGTAGCTATTCGGCAGGCAGAAGTGCCGGCAGATGGCCTTCCGACCTTGGCCAAGGACGCGCTGAAGCAAATGGCGGACCTCATCAAGGGCGGATCCTTCGAAGCGGCGCTTGCTGTTGTTGATGATACGTTGGAGGCCCTTAATGGCGTTACGGGGCTCACGCCTGGTCAATTGCGCGAGTCCCGCATCGCGCTGCTGGAAGGCGGTATCACGCTTGAACAGATGCGCCGTGATGCATTCGGTGTTGCGAAGCGCTTTGAACAGTTGATTGCTATTGATTGGCCAAGCGGTGCCGCTTGGGCACCTGCCTACAAGACTAAGCTTGATGCATTCCACAAGGAGGGTGTGGACAAGAATTTGAATTTCTCGCTTGAAGTGGCCGTTGCCATGGCGCGGCGGATGCAAGACACCGCGCTCAATGCCGGCGAAATTGATTTGGCGAAGACCTATGCCAATACATCGCAGACCGTGCTGGATACGCGGGATGGTCGGCCAACCAAGGCACCGATTGAGGGAGTACCGTCTGCGCGCATTACCCAGGCGGATGCGACAAAGCTTTTGGACACGATGAAGGGCGCGGCACCGCCCAATATCCCGCGTGCGCAGATTGAGGTGAATTATGCCGCGGGCGCCGCGCTCAGCGCCATCAAGATAGCGGAAACGCCCGTTTTTGGCATGCCGTCTCTCGCCAACCAGGCCTTGAAGGATATCGCAAGGCTGACGCGGACGGGCACCTATGGTTCCGCCATTGAGCGTGCGGATGAAGCTTTGGCCGCCATAGCGGCTGATACCATAATGCCGGCGGCGTCCAAGCGCATTGCCAGCGCCACGCTGCTTGAAGCCAGCGCCTTGATAGAACAAGTGCGCCGCAATGCGCCGGGGGTGGCGGAAAGGCTGGAAAGGCTTGCCGCGCTTGACACACCCATCGGTGCCGTACGCTCAAAGGATTTCCAAACGCGGCTTGAGAATTTCCACAAGGACGGCATCAATGGTAATGTGAACTTCGCTCTGGAGATCTCTGTCGCCATGGCGGATCGCATGCAAACCGAGGCGACCACGCTGGATGAAACCCTTCAGGCGCAATCGCTGGTGAACCGTTCGCGCCAGGTATTGAAAGGTCGTGATGGGCTGCCGCTTTCAACCGCAGCGGGGCTGCAGCAAACGCGCATCTTTCCCTTCGATGGCGATAAGATCGTAACATCCATGAAGGCGGGGCTTCGCCTTGGCAGTCTTTCTGATCCAAAGATGCTTGAAGTTCTGTCCAATGGGTTCACTAAATATGAGTATCGTACAGGGCTGAGCGCAACCAATCCAGGCATGGCGAACGCCATTTATTTTAGTGAAAATGCGAAAACCGTGAAATCGGCCTATGATATCCTTGGCAATGGTGTGATGCGCCGTGTGGTCATGGGGGCGCTCGGCCTGCCGGATCAGATTTCCATCCAGCCGGTAGAAACCCAGGCAAGGGCCGTCACCTCACGCCTGAAACTTGTGGATTTGCAGGACCCGACCAAGGTGCGTGCCATTGCTGAGCGCTACCTGATGGCAGAAGCTGACAAGGCGGCGGCAAAAGCGGCCAATGCGTCCAATGATCCTTTTGCGATGATATCAAGCCTTTCCATCAAGGTGTGATGGCGCATTTGCTGCGTGGGTGCTGAGCTTCTATCGTCCAGTCTCATGAAGCTTTCTTTTTTCCTGATTGATGCCTTCACCACCCGCCCCTTCGCGGGCAATCCTGCCGCGGTAGTGCCGCTTGAAGCGGCGCTGCCCGATCGCGTCATGCAGGCCATGGCGGCCGAGCATAATCTTTCCGAAACCGCCTTCGTCATGCGCGAAGGCGCTGGCTGGCGGCTCCGTTGGTTCACGCCGAAGGCCGAGGTGGAAATGTGCGGCCATGCGACGCTTGCGACCGCCTTGGTGCTGGCGCGTGAATTGGGACAGGTGCCGCCCTTCACCTTCCAAACCTTGTCTGGCCCGCTGGTGGTGGAAGCCGATGGGCCGCACTTCATTCTTGATTTTCCGGCGCGGCTTTCAGAACCAGCGACACCGCCGGATGGCCTTGCCGCGGCATTGGGTGCCATGCCACGTGAAGTGCATCACGCGCGTGATTGGATTTGCGTCATGGAAAGCGCCGAACAGGTCGCAGCGCTTGCGCCCGACCATGCGGCGCTGGCCGCACTTCCGGGTGCTGAACGCGTGATCGTCACGGCAGCAGGCGGGGATGGGGTGGACATCACTTCCCGGTTTTTCGCGGTGAAGGTCGGCGTGCCGGAAGACCCGGTGACGGGCACCGCGCATGTGCAGCTTGTGCCCTTCTGGGCCGCGCGACTGGGGCGCAAATCCTTGGTGTGCCGCCAAGCGAGTGCGCGTGGCGGCACGCTTTGGTGCGAATGGCGCGGCGATCGGGTGCGGATGGCGGGCGATGCCGTGCTTTACGCCAAGGGCGAAATCCACCTGCCGGATGGGATGTAGCCTGGTCCCAAGCCGGCAGATCAAAATCTACCCCCCAATCTCTCCGCCATCCTTTTTCACAATGGCAATCACGGCAGGCCGCGGCGGCACGCCTTCGGCGAAATCCGGCCACCGGGTTGATGGGCGTTCAAAGGTGGAACCGGAATCCTCACCCGGATGCTGGATCGCCAGGAAAACGGTCTTACTGTCCGGCGTGAAAAGGGGGCCGCAAACCTCGGCCCCGGTCGGCGCCTGATAGAAAAGACGCGTAAGCGCGCGGCCATGGCCAGAGGTATCGGCACCATAAAGCCCATCCGCCACACCTGCGGCAGAAGGCGCGCCATCGGTTGCGATCCAGATGCGGCCCTTGCTATCAAAGGCGCAATTATCCGGGCAGGAAAGCCAGCCGCGATCCGATGTGGCGCGATGATAACGCGTGCCAGCATCAATCCCTGGCGCGCCTGCCATCAGGAAAAGCCCCCAGCGCATTTCGCGCGCGGCGTGATCCACACGCGGCGTGCCAGCGCCTGGCGGGATTATTTCCACCACATGGCCATGCTGATTATTGGCGCGCGGATTGGCGGCATTCAACTGATCCGCACGGCGATTGCTGTTATTCGTCAGCAGCACATAAACGCGCCCCGTGGCGGGGTTGGGTTCCACATCTTCGGGCCGGTCCATCGGCGTGGCACCCAGCAGGCTCGCGGCTTGGCGCGTGTGGATCATGACATCCGCTTGGCTGTGGAAGCCATTGGCCGGCGTCAGCGGCCCCTGGCCCTGCACCAGATCAAGCCATTCCACCCGGCCATCATCATGGAATTTGGCGACCGAAAGCACGCCATCATCCAACAAATTCCGATTGGCGGCGCGATCATTCGGGTTCCAGGGCCGTGCGGTGACGAAGCGATAGACGAAATCAAACCGCTCATCATCGCCCATATAGATCACCACGCGCCCATCGGCATTGATCGCGTGATGGCAGCCTTCATGCTTGAAGCGGCCAAGCGCGGTGCGCTTCACCGGCACGCTTTGCGGATCATGCGGATCGAATTCGACAATCCAGCCGAAGCGGAAGGCCTCATTCGGTTCCTTTTCCACATTGAAACGATCAATATGCCGGGGCCAGGAATAGGAAGCCTCATTGCGGATGCCATAGCGGCGGAAGCTTTCGGCATGCGGGGTCTTGGCGATATCGCCCCCGAAATAGAGGTTGAAGTTTTCCTCAGCGGTCAGCACCGTGCCCCAGGGCGTATTGCCGCCGGCGCAGTTATTCAGCGTGCCGAGCACCTGCCGCCCCGTGGGATCGGCCTTGGTCTTCAGCAGATCATGCCCGGCGGCGGGGCCGGAAATCTGCACCGGCGTCGCGGCGGTGATGCGGCGATTGAAGCGGCTATCCTTCACATAGCCCCATCGGCCATTCTCCTTGCGGATTTCCACCACCGAAAGCCCATGGGCCATGATTTCGGCTTCCGCCTGTTCGGCAGTGACGCGCTGGCGGGAAGCGCTGCCACTGCCAAGCCCGCCCCACATCAGCCCGGGATTGGTGTATTCGTGATTGACCACCAAAAGCCCGTGATCGCTGCCCTTGCTCCCTTGCGGCAGTGGGAAGAAATCGAGGTAGTCGTTGTTGTAGCCAAATTGCAAAGCCTGCGCGGCGGGCGTGGTGCGGCCCGCTTCGAAAGCAGGCGCGCCCGGCAGTACAGGGTCACCCCAGCGGATGATGGTTTGCACTTCATACCCATCCGCCACCGAATCGCGCTGCGCCAGGGCGCGCGGCGGTTCGCTGAAGGTCAGGCTGGAAGGGCCGCCGGAGAGCGGCACCGCAGTTTGCGCCTTGGCGTCACCGGGGAGAGCCGCCGAAAGCGCTGCCAGGGCGGCGGCGGAGCTCAACAGGCCGCGCCTGCCATAGCGGGCTTCGATGATTTCGGCGATCGGGGTTTTGGGGGCGGGATTGCTGCCGATGTTTTCAATTTCGTCGAAGGCTTCGAAATCATTCGCTTGGGGGGTAATTTGCGCCATGGTGAGCTCCCGTTCCGGCTGGGTTTGTGCTGGACAACGACTTAGGCGGGCGGCACGGCGGCAAAAAGCCGTGAATTGTGAAGCTTTCGCGACATCGTGCCTTAGCCGGTATGGCTCAACGCCACCACCCCGCCACGCGGCGTCTCACCACCACGGAAATGCGGCCAACGGCTGCGCGGTGTCGCGAATTGCGCGCCCATGCCGGCGCCGGGATGCGCCACGCCGGCGATCCAGGTGGCAGCGCCCGGCACCGCCGCCACGCCCCCAAGCGCCGCACCGATGGGCACGGCATAGGCGAAGCGTGGCTCACCGCGCGCGGCACCTTCCAGCGGCAGCACGTAAAGCGCATCGGGCAAGGGGCTATCACGCAGCGGCTGATCTGTGCCAACCAACAAATTCCCCGCCCCATCATGGGCAAGGCTGCTGGGTGAGGCCGGCCAGGCGGGGATAGGCGCAGTTTCCCGCCCTTGGCGCGGGCGCGGCGGCAAGCGGCCTTCCATCAGGTTTTCCACAATGGCGGTATCGGCGGCGGGATTGCGCGCGGCGAATAGCATTTCCACCACCGCGCCGGCCGGGTTGCGCGCAGTTTCCCGCAGCGCGAGGCAGAGCCGCGCGCCATTCGGGTCCAGCGCCAGCGCCATGGGGCGGCCAAGGCTATTGGCACCCCGCGCCACCGCTGCGCCATAGGGTTCCGCATCGGCGGGCAGCGCAATCCAACGCAGCGCGCCCGCTTCAAACCGCGCCGCGTAAAGCGTGCCTTGGTCCAAGGCATTGGGTTCCTGCGCAGGCCCATCAGAAACAAAACGCCACAAAAAGCCGCCTTCCCGCCCATCGGCCATGAACACCACCGCGCGACCATCTGCCGCCAGCGCTGCCGCCACATTACGCGCCCCAAGCCTGCCCAGGGCGTTGCGCTTCACTGGCACAGATTGCGGTTCAAAAGGATCGAGTTCCACCACATGGCCGACCTCAGACGCCGCCACTCCAGGCAGGCGGCTTGCCCAGGCGGCGCCTTCGCCCTCTGCCAGCAGTAGACTACCCCAGGGGGTTGCCGCGCCACCTGTCACGCCAAAGACGCCCCTCACAGGCCCGCCCGCGCCCCCCATGCGGCAGAGTGAGCGCGCATGAAGGCGGCGCATCTGAAAACCACCATCTGTGACCATCCAAACACCGCCGCGGCGCTGGATATTGATCAGGCTCGCCCCCTGCATGGCGCCGGCAATCCCTGGCCGGTCCTGCCCATCGGGGAAGGCCATGGCGGGGTCGAGGGTCGGGTGGCCCACCGCCAGCACGGCGCGCGGAATGCCATCCTCGACACGCGGAGACGCCATCGCAGCCACCACGCGCGTATCCCAGCCGAATTGCCCTTCCGCCGCCGCAAGATTGGGCGAGAGCGGGGCGAAGGGCGGCGCGTCAAAGGCAACGCGATCACCCCATTGGATCAGCAAATCACGCTTGAGGCCGGGCGCGGGCGCATCATCCAACCGCTGCGCGATACCGGGCGCGCCCTGCGCAAGCGCAGCTTTTGTCGGAAGCGCCGCCGCACCCGCCAGCAGGGCACGGCGCGTGATCACCGCGCTTCCTCGATCAGCGGCGGCAAATGCACGCGCACGGGTGGCAAGGCGGCGGTCCATTTCTCAACCTCGATCAGGCAGGATTGCGCCGATGGGCCTTGGCCGAGTTTGGAGGTACCCACATCCGCCGTCAGCACATTCGGGTTGCCGTGTACGCAGATGCTGCCCGGCACGCCGGGTTCAAGCGGATCATACCAGGCACCGGTTGCCATCATGGCAACGCCCCGCATCAGCCCAGGATCAAGCCGCAAACCACCAAGGCAGGCACCGCGATCATTGAACACGCGCACAATATCGCCGTCCTTCAGCCCGCGTTCGGCGGCGTCTTCTGGGTTCAGCATGATGGGCTCCCGCCCCGCGATCTTATTCGCGGCCGAGATGCGCCCCGTATCCAATTGCCCATGCAGCCGCGTGGCAGGTTGGAAGGACAGCAGATGCAGCTTGTGGCGCTTGGCTTCCGGCGCGCCCAGCCATTCGCGCGGCGCGATCCAAACGGGATGGCCCGGCGCGTCATCATAGCCGAAGCTTGCGATGGTTTCGCTGAAAAGCTCCACCTTGCCTGAGGGGGTATCGAGCGGATTGTTTTCCGGATCGGCGGCGAATTCGGCGAATTGGGTATATTCCTCACCCCGCGCGGGGGCATCGGCTTCCCAAAAACCCTTTTCCCAAAACGTGTCGAAATCCGGCGTTTCCTGGCCCATGCGCGCGCAATGGCGGCGCCAGGCTTCGAACAAGTGGCGCAACCAGGCTTCTTCATTGCGCTCTTCGGTGAAGCGTTCGCGGTAGCCCAATTCCTCCGCGATATCGGCCAGCATGTCGTGGTCGTTACGCGCCTGACCTACCGGTTCAATCGCCTTATGCATGGCGCGCAGAAAGCGATCGCGCCCGCTGCTCGCGATATCATTGCGTTCCAGCGTGGTGGTGGCGGGCAGCACGATATCGGCGTGGCGCGCCAGCGATGTCCACCAGGGTTCCTGCACAATGATGGTCTCGGCCTGCGCCCAGGCGCGCAGCATCCGGTTCAAATCCTGATGGTGATGGAAGGGATTGCCGCCGGCCCACCAAATGATGCGCGTATCGGGGAATTGCAGCACGCGGCCATTGAAGTGATGATCGCCGCCGGGGTTTTCCAGCATTTCAGTGATGCGCGCGACAGGGATGAAAAACCCGGTCGGGTTCGGCGTGGCTGGCATGGCGAAGCTTGGCACTTCGCGCCGGGGCTGGCCCATGCCATTCACGCTGCCATAACCAAAGGCCACGCCCTGCCCGGGCTTGCCAATCAAGCCCAGCATGGCGGCGAGTGCGGTCAGCATCCAATAGGGTTGTTCGCCATAATCGGCGCGCTGCAAGGACCAGGTGGCGGTCAGCATCGCGGGTTGCTTCGCGATTTCGGCGGTCAACGTGCGGATGGTCTCGGCGGGGATGGTGGTGATGGGCGCGGCCCATTCAGGGGTTTTCGCCACGCCATCAGACTCACCGGTGATATAGGCGCGCAGCTTGTCCCAGCCGACGCAACGGGTCGCGAGGAAGTTCTTATCCTCCCACCCGCGGGCCAGGATTTCATGGCCCATCGCCAGCAGCAGCGCGGTATCCGTGCCAGGGCGGATCGGGGTCCATTCCGCACCGGCCCAATCCGGCACATCCGCCCGCGCGGGGGAGATTTGCAGAAAGCGCAGCCCGGCTTCGGCGGCGGCGCGCAAATTCATCTCATTGCTATGCTGGCCTGCGCCGCCCGAGGTGACATAGCCATTCCTGATCGGCAGGCCACCCAGGCAGAGCATGACCTTGGAATAGCGTCTGATCGCCGCCCAATCCGTGACCTTGCCGAGCAGCACTTCATTGGTGCCAAGGATATGCGGCAGCAACGCCTGCGCCGCCGCATAGGAATAGGCATTGACCTGGCCGGTATAGCCGCCGCCAAGCCCCAGAAAGCGCTGCAATTGGCTGCGCGCATGATGAAACCGCCCGGCGGAGGACCAGCCATAGGACCCGCCCATGATGGATTTGGCGCCGGCTTCTGCGCGCACCCGCCGGGTTTCTTCCGCCACCAGCCGCACCGCCTTGTCCCAGGAAACCGGCACAAAGGGGTCCCCACCCCGCAAGGCGCCACGCCGGCGGCCTTCCAGCCAGCCCTTGCGGACATAGGGGCGATCTATCCGCGCCGCGCTATGCACCGCATCGGGCACGGCTTCGATCAAGGAACCGGGGAAAGGGTCGCGGTGAAAGGGTTTCACCCCCACCAGCCGGCCATTTTCCACCACCGCATCGAAGCTGCCCCAATGGGCCGCATGGGGTTTAATTTCGGTCATGAGACGCCTCCAATGCGGTAACTTGGCGCGGCGGGGCGCCCAGAGCAACGCTTTCCTCTTGGGTCTTGGGCCAAGGCATGCCTTAATCGGGTTTCTGACAAGGTTCGAGGAAGCCAAAACATGACCCCGCCCCGCAATTCCAATGCCGTCCGCGACATTGCCAATGTGCTGCACCCCTATACCGATGCCAAGGCGCATCAGGTGAATGGCCCGCTGGTGATCAGCCGCGGCAAGGGCGTGCGTATTTTTGACGATCAGGGCAAGGAATATATCGAAGCCATGGCGGGGCTGTGGTGCACGTCACTCGGCTTTGACAATGAACGCCTGGTGCAGGCCGCGGCCAACCAGATGCGTAAGCTTCCCTTCTATCATTCCTTCACGGCCAAATCGCATGAGCCGATGATTGATCTGGCGGAAATGCTGATCGAACGCGCGCCGGTGCCCATGAGCAAGGTGTTCTTCGCCAATTCAGGATCTGAGGCGAATGACAGCGCGATCAAGATGATCTGGTACATGAATAATGCGCTTGGCCGGCCTGAGAAGAAAAAGCTGATTGCGCGCTTGAAGGGGTATCACGGCATTACGCTGGCGGCGGCGTCTCTGACGGGCCTGCCGGCCAATCACAAGCTGTTTGATGCACCCATCGCGGGCGGGCGCTTCCATCACGTTGGCACGCCGCATCACTACCACAATGCGAAGCCGGGCGAATCGGAAGAGGATTTCGCCACACGCCTCGCAGAAGAATTGGACGCCTATATCATCAATGAAGGGCCGGAGACGGTCGCCGCTTTCTGGGCGGAACCGACCATGGGCGCGGGTGGCGTGATTGTGCCGCCGCGCACCTATTTCGAGAAAATCCAGGCCGTTTTGAAAAAACATGATGTGCTGTTTGTGGCCGATGAGGTGATTTGCGGCTTCGGGCGCACCGGCAATTACTGGGGCTGCCAGACTTTTGGCATCACGCCGGATATTCTGGTTTGCGCCAAGGCGCTTTCATCTTCCTATCTGCCGATCTCCGCCGTGATGGTGAATGAACGGGTCTTCCAGGGCATTGCGGAGGGGTCTTCCGCTGTTGGCACTTGGGGCCATGGCTTTACCTATTCCGGGCATCCGGTGGCCGCCGCTGTCGCGATTGAAACGCTCAAGATCTATGATGAGATTGACCTGATCGGCCATGTGAAATCCGTGGGGCCGCATCTGCAAGGCGAATTGCAGCGCCGCTTCGCCAACCACCCGATGGTGGGGGAAGTGCGCGGTGTTGGCATGGTGGGCGCGATTGAATTGGTGGAAGACAAGGCTGCCAAAAAGAACTTCGACCCCGCGCGCAAGATCGGGCCGCGTTTGGTGAAGCATGGCGAAGAACAGGGCGTGATCCTGCGCGCCATGATGAATGACAGCATCGGCTTTTCCCCACCGCTGGTGATCACCAAGTATGAGGTGACGGAAATGCTGGACCGCGTGGAGCGTTCGCTCGATGCGCTTTCAGTAGAGCTGCGGCGGGAGAGTATTGCCGCGGTGTGATGCCGGCGCGTTTGATTGCTGGAGCCCCGGCGCTGATGGTGCCAGTCGCCGGGGATATCATGGTGGCAAGCCGTGAAACCTCATTCGCCATAGGTGGCTTCAGCCATCCAAACTCCCCCGGCACCGCCCCTGACAGCAGCGTGGTCATGGCCGCGTGGCGTTCGGCGCCCTAACGCCAGCGCGGCGCGCCAATTTCGGTGTCACCCTGCCAGCCATTGGCGGCGGCGGCGATGGGCGCGGCCTTGATCACGGCATCAGGCCGCTTTCAGGCAGAAACCCCGGTCATCCAAGGCGTATGGATTCCCTGCGACAATTCTCTCGAAAGGTAAATTCGAAAATCTCGCGCCGTCAGCGATCCGTCAGGCGCAATTCAATGCGCCGATTGCGCGCAAAGGCCTGAGGTGAATCGCCCGGATCAATCGGCTGCGCATCGCCAAAGCTGGTGGCCGCCACGCGATTGGCGGGCAGGCCTTCCGCAATCAGGATTTGCGCGACCGCAATGGCGCGCGCTGCGGCCAATTCCCAATTGCTAGCAAAGCGCGCGCTGCGAATGGGCGTGCGATCCGCATGACCATCCACGCGCAGTACCCAGGCAACATCGGGGGGGATCAGTGGCGTTACTTCTGCCAGCACGCCCGCAATGTCGCGCAATTGCCTGAGACCGGCGTCCGACAATTCCGCACTGCCCGGGGCGAAAAGCACCTCACCCTGGAAGACAAAGCGGTCCCCCACAATGCGCACTTCCGGCCTTTCGCCCAGAACATCACGCAGCCTGCCAAAGAAATCACTGCGATAGCGCTGCAATTCCTCAACCCGTGCCGCGAGCGCTGCATTCAGGCGCTGGCCGAGCAACGTGATTAGCGCATTACGATCCCGCCCTTCGGCTTCCGCCAGATCAAGCGCACGTGACAGCCTGGCCAATTCAGCGCGTAGTGCTTCTGTCTGGCGCGTCAGCAGCGCCACTTGCGCGGCAGCACTTTCTGCCAAGCGGGCGCGTTCGCCTGATTCCGCTTCCGCCCGCTCTCGCCCGCGCTGTTCCTGTGCGGCGCGGCGTTCCAATTCATCGCGCAGCGCGGTCAGCGCCCTGATCTGTTCGGAAAGCCGCGCCATTTCCGAAAGCCGCTGCGTGACGGTTTCACGTTCCACCCGCACTTGCCGATCCAAAGTCTGTGCTTCGCGCCGCATCGCCTCCAGCGCCGCTTGTGCGGCAGCCAATTCAGTCTGACTGCCGCGCAAATCCCGCTGCAGCCGCGCGGCATCACCGCCTGTGCGTTCAGCGCGCCCCAGCGCTTCGGCCATTTGCCGTTCCGTGGCAGCAGCGCGGTCTGCGGCACTGCGCGCTGCCAATTCCAAATCCGAAAGCCGTGCGCTGAGCCTGTCACGTTCACCGCGCAGCCCATCGCGTTCGCCGGTGAGCCTTTCGCGTTCTTCGCGGAGCAACGCCAGGGATTGCATGGCCGCGTCACGCGCTGCTGCCGTGCCGCGCAAATCATCACCCAGCCGGCCAAGCTGCTGGCGCAATTGTTCCCCTTGTGCGGCTTCCAGCGACAGCAATTCCGCCAATTCAGCAACACGGAGATTAAGCTGATCCATCGCCTTTTCGCGTGAACTGAGCGCCACGGAAAGAAAGCCCTGCGCCAGCACAAACACCAGCAGCACGAAGATAATGACCATCAGTAGGGTGGACAGCGCATCCACATAGCCTGGCCAGACATCCAGATTACCGCCGCGCCCGCGCCGCCTTTCGGAAGACCCCGCCATATTCGCTTAGTGCTCTCTATACATCACCGCGGCTGTTCCTCCGCGATGGCGGCGATGGTGCGGGTCAGGATCTTGATCTCATTGCGGATGTCATTGGTGGATTGCGCGCGGCCCTGCCCCGCTTCTTCAACCAGACGCGCCATATAGATTTCCAGATTGCGCAAATGCCCGCGCATCGCTTCTGTCTCACTCCGATCCGCCTGGCTTTCAGCGAGCCTTGTCATGGCCGGCGCCAGCCCATCCTGCGCATCGGCAATGCGGCGCATCAGCGTGTTATTGGCGCGCATCTGTTCGGTCAGCACGGTCATACGTTCGGTCAGCGTCATCAGTGCCTGAGAAGTCGCCGCACGGCCATCTTCACCCCGCGCGATGGTGGATTGCAGGGTTTCCAGATTCTCGGCGGTCTGCTCAAGCAATGCCTGGACATAGGCGGGCACGCTGCCCTCCCCTTCCTGACCCAGAATGCCGGAAGAAAGCCGCGTGAGCCCGGCCAGCCATTCTTCCAGATCATTGAAGAAGCGGTTCTGCGCCTGCCCTGCCGTCAGGTCCAAAAACCCCACCACCAAAGCGCCGGCAAGGCCCAGCATGGAAGCCGAAAACGCCGTGCCCATCCCCTGCAAGGGTTTGGCGAGCCCAGTTTTCAATTGCTCAAACAACACATTCAAATCGCCGGAGCCGACCGACATGCCCCCGATCACATCGGCAATGGACGCAATGGTCAGCAGCAGCCCCCAGAAAGTGCCAAGCAGGCCCAGGAAAATCAGCAGGCCGGTGACGTAGCGCGAAAGCTCTCGCCGTTCATCCAGCCGCGATTGCAGTCCATCAAGCACGCTCCGCATCGCCGAAGCTGAGAGCGAAACGCGGTCATTCCGCCGCCCTGACAGCATGGAAACCATCGGCGCCAGCAAGCGCGGCTGGCGGGCGGAAAGCCCATCCTTGGGTGCGCGGAAGCCTTCCACCCAGGCCACTTCGCGCCTGAGTGACAGCACCTGATCGAAGCACATGCCAATGCCAAACAGCAGCACGGCCAGGATCACGCCGTTCAGCAGCGGATTGGCCTGAAAGGCATGGATCAAATCCGGCGCCAGCATGGCGGAAATGCCACCCACCGCTGCCAGGAAAATCACCATACGCCAGAGATAGATCGTTGGCTGGGTCATGAGCGCCGTGCCTCCGCATTCGGGCTTGCCACGCCGGGGGGCAGGATGTCCACCGCATCTTGCGGGGCGGAAAGACGGCCAAGCGGGCGCAGGTCAATCCGTGTCGGCGTCAACCCGCCCGCGACCAGGGCTGACTTCACCGCCTGGGCGCGCGCGAGGCTGAGCCGCCTTGCGGCTGACACATCCTCCGCCGGGCCGGCCACCTGGGCTTCCACCGTGATCCTGCCTTGGGGCAGGGCGGCCAGGTCGCGGCCAAGCGCCTGCACGGCGGTGGTTTGTGCGGCGGTCAGCTCAGTGCCCGTCATACGCAGGCGAAAGCCCCCCTGGGGCAGGTTATGCAGGCCCGGCAAAGGCCCAGCCACGGCCTGCGGCGTTTGCGGGCGAAGCGGCGTCAATTGCACGGGCGGCGGCGGAGCGGGGGCGGGGTCTGGCGGCAGCGCCTGGTCATTTGATTGCGCCCATGCGGACAAGCCCAGCAAGCCAAGGCCCGCCGCCAAGGCAACCCGCCTGGAAAGCTGAGCCCTTTCCTTGGTCATTCCGCCGCCTGATGCGCCTTTACGGCGGCGATGCCCTCGGCCACCACTTCCCGCAGCTTGGGCTGCAAGGTCGGATTGCCGCAGACCACCATGCCGGAGGGGTATGGGTCATTGCCATCCGGGTCACTCACAAAACCGCCGGCCTCGCGCACCAACACCAGCCCGGCGGCGATATCCCAGGGCTTCAGGCCCAATTCCCAGAACCCGTCATAGCGCCCCGCCGCCACCCAGGCGAGGTCAAGCGCCGCCGCGCCAAAGCGCCGCACACCGGCCACTTGCGGCATCAGCTTATGCAAGGTGGCGCTGAATTCCGCCTTGCGGGCCACGCCACCAAAGGGGATGCCGGTGGCGAAAAGCGCCTCCCGCATGTCCTTCCGTCCCGAAACCCGCAGGCGCTTGTCGTTCAGGAAGGCACCAACGCCCTTTTCGGCCCAGAACATCTCGTCTGAGGCGGGGTTGTAGATGACGCCCGCGACCAATTCGGTCTTATCGGCGGCGATACGCTTTTCCACGCCCACACTAATCGCCCAATGGGGAATGCCATGCAGGAAATTGGTGGTGCCATCCAAGGGGTCCACGACCCAGCGCCATTCCCAATCATCGCCGCCTGACGCACCCGATTCTTCCATCAGAAAGGCAAAGCCGGGGCGGGCCTTGGACAATTCCTCCTTGAGCGTTTGCTCAGCGCGGAGATCGGCGGTGGAGACGAAATCGGATGGCCCCTTCACGCTGACCTGAAGCTGCTCCACCTCACCAAAGTCGCGCAGCAACCGGCGGCCCGCCTTCTGCACGGCAGCGGTCACAACCTGCAAGGCCGGGGAAAGGCGGGCGGAAAGCGGGGGCATGATACAAGTCCTCAAACATCAAAAGCGCAGTTGGGGGGTTAACGCAGAAACGCAGAAAGGGAAACGCCCAAAGAAAAAGCCGGCCCCACTTGCGCGGGGCCGGCCTGATTGGTTGGCTGGCGCCGCCGCTATTCCTGCAGCGCCTTATCCTTGCCCTTGCGGATATTGGGAAGAAGCATCGCGATCAAAGCGATGGCGCCAATCGCCAGCATGGTGGCGCTGATTGGGCGCTGGACAAACACCATCACGTCACCGCGCGAAAGCAGCATGGCGCGGCGCAGATGCTCTTCCATCATCGGCCCCAGCACGAAGCCAATCAGCATCGGCGCCGGCTCAAGCCGCAGCTTGGAACAAAGGTAGCCGAACAGGCCGAAGAACACGGTCTGATACACGTCAAACACATTGTTCTGCAGCGAATAGACGCCGATCGCGCAGAAGATCAGGATCGAAGGATACATATGGCGATAGGGAATCGCCAGCAGCTTCACCCAAAGCCCGATCATCGGCAGGTTGATGACCAGCAGCATGAGGTTACCAATCCACATGGACGCGATCAGACCCCAGAATAGGTCAGGCTGCGCTTCCACCATGCGCGGACCCGGCTGAATGCCCTGAATGATCAGCGCACCCACCATCAGCGCCATCACGGCATTGGCCGGAATGCCAAGCGTGAGCAGCGGAATGAAGGAGGTTTGCGAAGCCGCGTTATTGGCCGCTTCGGGGCCCGCAACACCTTCAATGGCGCCGGTGCCGAATTCATGCCGGCCCTTGGAGACCTTGCGTTCCATCATGTAGGAACCGAAGGAAGCCAGCGCAGCGCCGCCGCCCGGCAGAATGCCAAGCAAGCTGCCCACCGTGGTGCCGCGCAGCACGGCTGGGATGGACCGCCTTACTTCTTCGCGCGTCATCATCAGGCTGCCGACCTTGCCGGACATGACGGTGCGCGCTTCGGGCTTTTCCAAGTTCAGGATGATTTCAGCGATACCAAACATGCCCATGGCGATGGACACAAAGCCGATTCCATCGGAAAGTTCAGGAATGCCAAAGGTGAAGCGCTGCTGGCCGGTTTGCACATCCGTACCCACCAGGCCGAGCGCCACGCCGAACACCACCATGCCGATGGACTTCACCACCGACCCCTGCGCCAGCACGGCCGAGATAATCAGGCCAAGCAGCATGAGAGAGAAGTAATCCGCCGGCCCAAAGGACAGCGCAACCGAGGTGAGCAGCGGCCCGGAAGCGGCGACCAGCACGGTGGAAACGCAGCCCGCAAAGAAGGATGCCAAGGCCGCAATTGTCAACGCGGCGCCAGCACGACCGCGCCGGGCCATCTTATAGCCTTCAAGCGTTGTGACGACCGAACTGACCTCCCCTGGTAAGTTCAGCAGAATGGCCGTGGTGGAACCACCATACTGGGCGCCATAGTAAATCCCGGCCAGCATGATGATGGCCGTGGTGGCCGGCTGACCAAAGGTGATCGGCAGCAGCAACGAAATTGTGGCAACCGGGCCAATGCCTGGCAAAACGCCAATTGCCGTGCCGATGATGCATCCGATCAGGCAGAACAGCAGGTTGTTGAAGGTTAGCGCAACGCCTAAGCCATGCGCGAGATTGGCCATAAGATCCATGGTGCTTTGCCTTCCCGATCAGAGCTGCGGCCAGAGCGGCACGCGGATATCCAGATAGCGAATGAAGATACCCCAGCAGAGCGCACAGAGAAAAGCGATCAACCCGGCAACGCCCAAAGGCCGTTCCAGATGTTCCCTATCCGCGAATGCAGCGCAGATCACCGTGACGATGATAGCGACCAGAAAGCCCAGCGGTTCAAGCGCAAGGCCGAATAGCGTGAAGGCGGCACTCGGCAGGAAAAGCGCGCGCCATGCGGGCGGCACCGCGGCCACAAGACATCCAACGAACATGCCGATGCCAAGTGCATTCCAGCCCGCAGATGGGAAGCCCGGAATGCGCGCGGCGATCATGCCAGCAACGACACCCGCGACAGCCCCAGCGATCAGGAAGCCGATTTCGGCGGATGACCATTTCGCCAGCGGATCAGGCCCATTGAATAGGCCGCCCGCAAGAACGAGTGATCCAAGCCCAATCAGCAGCCAGAAGGTCAGCATGGGCATATAGCCTGGCCCCATGCGCCGCGCTGTTCCAAGATTATGATCCTGGTTCAGCCAGAGGCCAATAACAGCAAAGGCGATGAACAGCCCCGCCGACAGCAAATCTTTCGTATTAAGTTTCATGCCCGTCTTCCACCCTGTCTTGACCCTTCGGGTCAGCCTTGCCCCCAGGCCTTTCGGCCCTATTGCGACTTAGATCGTGCTACCATCACCTTCGTTCATGTGACACGCCCTAAGCCCTTATTTCATCGCATTTTTCGCACCTCCAAGTGACTCCACTTGGCTAGAAAATGCTCCACTCAATCCGCCGTCGCACCCGCAGCCTGCACCAAGGGCGCCCATTTGGCCACCTCCCTAATGATGAAGCTGCTGTAATCCGCCGCCGAGTAGGTGCCTGGCGTCCCGCCAAGCTCCGCAAAGCGGTTTCTGATCTCGGCGGTTTGCAGCAGCGCCAGCACGTCCCGGTTCAGCCTTGCAATGATCGGCGCAGGCGTGCCCGCCGGCGCGGATAGCCCGAACCAGGAATCGGATTCCAGCGGGAAGCCCTGCTCCCGGAAGGTCGGCACATCCGGGAAGGATGGGTGGCGCTCAGCCGAGCACATGCCGACCGCAATCACCGACCCTTGTTTGATATGCGATGCCGCAGAAGGCAGGCTGTCTGACATCATCGGCACCTGGCCCGCGATCACTGCCTGCATGGCCGGTCCCGCGCCACGGAAGGGCACATGGGTGATTTCCGTGCCGATCTGGCGGCTCATTTGCACGACCAAAAGATGGTTGGACGACCCAGCGCCCGAGGTCGCCACTTGCAAGCCCCCCGCGCTTTTCGCGCGCGCCGCCACATCGGCCATGGTGCGGATACCGGAACGGGGATTGGCGACCCAAACGGTTGGGTTGCTGACCACCAGCGCGATATGGGCGAAATCCTTCACCGGATCATAGCGCACCTTGCTGCCATAAACCGCTGGGCTGATCGCGTGGCTCGCGATATTGGACATGACCAGGGTATAGCCATCGGGCGCGGCGCGGGCGACGGTTTCACTGCCCAGCGTGGCGCCGGCACCGGCGCGATTTTCCACCACAATGGAAACGCCAAGCTTTTCCTGAAGACCCGCAGCAATCAGCCGCGCGACCAAATCCGTTGTGCCGCCGGGCGCGAAAGGCACCACCAGGCGAATGGATTGGGATGGCCAAGCCCCTTGCGCATGCGCGCCCATCGCCAAAAGCGGCGACGCGCCAATACCCAATACGACGCTGCGGCGTGCAACGCTCCTCATTCGTTGGCCCCCATTTTTATGGCTTTTCTATTGCATGGCAGCGAAGCCTCGGCAAGCGAGGGTCGCGCAAGCCTTGCCTCGGGCGACGCCTGGGCCGATCATCCGGGGGAAACTCAAGCCCCAACAGGAAATCCCCCATGCCACATGGTGACCGCCTGCCGAATGACCCCGAAACCCGCATCCGCGAAGCGACCGAGGCCGTGGCCCCGCGGCTGATCGAAATTCGCCGCGATATCCATACGCACCCGGAACTGGCCTTTCAGGAAACCCGCACCGCTGGGATTGTGGCGGCGGAACTGACGCGCCTTGGGCTCACGCCCCGCACCGGGGTGGGGCGGACCGGGGTGGTGGCCGAAATCAAGGGCGGGCGCCCCGGCCCCACGCTTGCCATCCGCGCCGATATGGATGCGCTGCCAATCCATGAGGAAACGGCGCTGCCCTTCGCCAGTGAAATCGCCGGGCAAATGCATGCTTGTGGGCATGACATTCATACCTCCACCCTTTTGGGCGTGGCGGCGGTGCTGAAGGATTTGGCGCCGCAGCTTGCCGGGACCGTCAGGCTGATCTTCCAGCCGGCGGAAGAAGTGCTGGAAGGGGCAGCCGCCATGATCGCCGATGGCGCGGCGGATGGCATTGATATGGCGATTGGCTTTCACAACCATCCGGATATGCCGGTGGGGAGTTTCGGTTATGTGCGCGGCGCCTGCCTTGCGGCGTCTGACCGGTTTGACCTGATCATCCAGGGCAAATCCGGCCATGCCGCGCATCCTTACGCGGCGATTGACCCCATCGTGGCGGCGGCGGCCTTTGTGCAGGAAGCGCAAACCGTGGTCAGCCGGGAAATCAAGCCGCTGCATCCGGCGGTGGTCACCATCGGGCAGTTTGTGGGGGGCACCACCTACAACATCATCCCCGAACGCGTGCATCTGAAGGGCACGGTGCGCACGCTGCATCATGAATCGCGCGATATCGCGGAAGCGGCCTTGCGGCGGCTCGCCCAGGGGATCGGTGTTTCCATGCGCGTGAAGACGGAAATGACTTATGTCCGTAAAGTCCCGCCGCTGGTGAATGATGACCACGTGCTGGACCCGGTGATTGCGGCTGTGCGTCGGCAGATGGGCGATGTGATCAGCGAAGGCGAAGCCTCCATGGGCGCTGAGGATTTTGCGGAATTCGCCGCCGTGGCGCCTTCCTTCCAGCTACGCATCGGTTCCGGCCAACCAGGCCGCGATGACCGGCTGCATAATGCCTTCTACCAACCTGATGAGCGCAGCATCGGCCTGGGCGTGCAGGCGCTATCCCGCGCCGCTTTGGATTTACTGGCATGAGCACGCATCGCATCGCGGAATTGACCGCGCCTGAGGTTGCTTCGCGCTTCGCCGCCGGCGCCGTGGCCATCCTGCCCATGGGCAGCCTGGAAACCCATGGCCCGGCCTTGCCCATGGGCGATTATTTGGTCGCCGAGGAAATCGCCTGCCGCATTGCTGCGGCCGCTTACGCCAAAGGCGCGGATGCGCTGGTGGCCCCCGCCATCCCCTTTGGCGGGGAGGATTTCTTCGCCGGTGTCGCGGGTGGCATCACGCTTTCGGTTGCGACGCTGACCGCCGTGATCGAGGAGATGGCTGAAGCCTTCATCAAGATCGGCACGCGGCGTATCATGATTGTGAATGGTCATGCCGGAACCATCGCGCCCGCCGATGCCGCCGCGCGCAGCATGCGCCATCGGCATGGTGTGATCATTCCGGCGCTGCATCTCTGGCGGGAAGCGGGGAGGCTGCATGGCGAATTGGGCGGGCAGCCCATCACCTTCGGGCATGGCGGAGACCCGGTTGCATCTGTGACGATGGCGCTGAAGCCTGAATTATGCCGCCCGGAAGCGGCGCGCCCGCGTGACGCCACCGGGCCCTATCTGGGCGTACCGCCCACGGGTTTTGGCGCCATTCGTGCCCATGGTGTGGAATTCGCCGTGCCGATGTGGGTGGAGGAAGTGGCCCCCGGAGGCGTCGCCGCGCCCGATCCGCGCGGCGCCAATGCAGCGCATGGCGCGCGGATTGTGGAACAGCTTGTCGCCGCCGGTGCTTCCATCTGCGCGCAGCTGCGCGACCACGCGCCGTGAAGCGCATTTGCGTCTATGGCGCGGGTGCCATTGGCGCGCATCTGGCGGCGCGCCTTGCGGCGGCGGGGGCAGAGGTCAGCGTCATTGCGCGCGGCGCCCATCTGGCCGCGATGCAGGCGCGGGGCATCACGCTACGCACGGCAGAGGGCGACCAGACCTATCCGGTGCAAGCAGCCGAAAACGCCGCCGAGATCGGCCCGGTGGACGCGGTGCTGGTCACGGTAAAGGCGCCCGCCTTGCCCGCGGTCGCGGCAGGGATCGCACCTTTGCTTGGCTCCGATACGCCCGTTGCCTTCATCATGAATGGCATTCCCTGGTGGTATTTCGATGGCATTGGCGGCGCCTTGGAAGGCAAGCGCCTGCCAGTGCTGGACCCGAATGACGCGCTGCGTCGCGCCATTGGCGTGGAGCGTGCCATTGGCGGCGTGATCTATGCCGCGAGTGCGGTGGCAGCACCTGGCATTGTCACCTCGGAACACGCTGACCTGAAGCTTTTTCTGGGGGAGCCAGGAGGCGTGATTTCCCCGCGCGCCCAAGCGCTGGCGGCGCTGCTGGGTGCGGGCGGCATGCCGACCGAGGCGGTGGGCAATATCCGCCATCGCATTTGGGGCAAGCTGCTCGGCAATATGGTGGTGGGGCCGCTTTGCCTGCTCTCCCGCCAGGATATGAAGGCAACGCTGGCAGACCCCGCGATCTTCGAAGCCGGCGTCAGAATTTCCGATGAGGGGACAGCGTTGGCGCGCGCCCTTGGGCATGATTTGAAAGTGCCAGGCGAAGTGCGCATGCGCCGCTTTGGGGAGACCGCACATAAGCCTTCCATCCTGCAGGATCTGGAACTGGGCAGGCCAATGGAAATTGACGCGCTTTTCACTGCGCCCTTGCTGCTTGGGCGGGATTTGAGCGTACCCATGCCGCATTTCGCGCTGATGGTGGCGCTGGCAACCCAGGCAGCGCGGGCGGCGGGGCTTTACCGGTAAGGCCATGCCCGGCACGCTGCGCACAGCTTCGGGACGGGTCCGCCATGCACGGACGGGGACACCCCGTTAGCAAAGAGTTTTGAAACAACAAAAAGGATCAAACGCCATGGCAACCTCACAGCGCGAAGAACGCGAATTACTCGGCCACGACGCCTTCGCCATGATTGCGCCGACCCACCAGCCGGCCATCGCCGCGCTGCCGCCGGAGGAGCTTCGTACGCTGGCCACCCGGCTGCGGGCGGAACACGCAAAACTTCAGGACCTGATCCGTGAGGGCCACCGCGCTAAGCGCGGCAAGGGCGATGCTCGGGCGGCGGCGAATGCCGAAGCCGGCAAGGCAACACGGCGCAAGCAGGTCTATGCCGCGGCGCTGAAGCGCGTGAATAGCCGCTTCGATGAGCTGACGCATGAGCGCCGCCGCGCCGAACACCGCGCGGCGCTGAAGGAAGCACTCGCCCGCCGCCAGGCGCAACGCGCACAGCATCCTGCGCCCGGTTTTGGCGCAAGCGATGGGATGCGGAGCAAGGCCAATGCGAAGCGGGCCAAGCATGTGCATGGCGCGCGGATCGGCAGCGTTTCCGCCCAGAACAAGCGCGCCCAGGCGCGCCGCGACGGGTGATTTTAGGCCGGCGCGGCGGTTGATGCGGGCAAGGGTTTTGCGTCAGCCGCCGGAGGGCTGAGCGGGCGGGTCCTTCGGCAGGCCGAAAACCCCGCTGGCCCGCAGCGCGGGCTTGCCATCGGCCATGCAAACGCCCTGGGCAAAAACCAGCGTGCGGGTACGCCGCAGCAGCACGGGTTCGCATTGCAGCCAGGTGCCAAGTAGCACAGGCGCCAGGTAATCCGAATTCAGGGTGATTGTGGTGAAAAAGCCCTTCACCCCGGCCAGATGAAAGCCGCCAATCCCGAGCGCCAGGTCGGCAAAAGTCGCCAGCATCCCACCATGGGCCATGTCCTTGCTGTTGCAATGGCGTTTTTCGATGCGCAACCCAAAGGCCAGCGGGCCCAGGTCTCGTCGGATCATGATGGGGCCGATGGGTTCCAGAAAGGGGCCGCCGGCGGGGCGGGGGACGAAGCCCTCGGGAATGGCGGGGGAGGCAAGTTGATCCAAGGCGAAGCGACTTTCCGGTTGCGCAGGGCGGGAAGTTAATGCGGAAGTGGGATTCGCGAAACGCCCCGCGCCTTTGCCTTGGCTTTGCCCGTTTTTGCCCCTAAGCCGATGGGGAAGCGGAGAGTTGTTAGCCAATGACCACCACATCCCCCCCGATCCTGCCCGTGATCCTGTCCGGCGGCACCGGCACACGGCTTTGGCCGCTATCGCGTGAAAGCTATCCCAAGCAATTCTGGCCGCTGGCTTCCGACAAGACCATGCTGGCGGAAACTGCGGCGCGCGGTACGGGGGAGGGGTTTTTGCCCCCCATGGTGGTCTGCAATGAAGCGCATCGCTTCCTGGTGGCCGAGCAATTGCGCGACAAGGGCGCGGCCATTGTGCTGGAACCGGTGGGCCGCAATAGCGCGCCTGCCATCGCCGCCGCCGCCCTGATTGCCGAGGAAACCGCGCCGGGCGCGGTGCTGTGGTTCATGGCCGCTGATGCCGCGATTGGCGATGTGGCAGCTTTGCAAGCTGCGCTCCGCAAGGCCGCCGCTGCCGCTGCCGCCGGTGCCATCGTGACCTTCGGCATGAAGCCCACCGCGCCTGAGACCGGCTATGGCTATATTGAAGCCGGCGATGCGCTGCCGGGCAGTGACGGCGTGCAGCGCATTGCGCGCTTTGTGGAAAAGCCCGACGCCGCCCGCGCGGCGGAATTTCTGAAGACGGGTCGGCATTTGTGGAATTCAGGCATGTTCGTCGCCACTGCCGCAACCATGTTGGCGGAATTGGAAGCCCATGCGCCGGATGTGCTGAAGGGCGTGCGCGCCGCTGTTGCTGGCGCCGCACGCGATGGCGATTTCGTCAGGCTGGAAGCCGCTGCCTTCACCGCCACGCCATCCATCAGCATTGACTATGCGGTGATGGAACGCACGCAAAAATCCGCCGTGGTGCCCGCTGCCATTGGCTGGTCCGATATCGGTTCCTGGGCCGCGCTTTGGGACATTCAGCAAAAGGACAGCGCCGGTAATGCGACGCTCGGCCCGGTGGAATTGGTGGATGCGAAGAATTGTTATGTGCGCAGTGAAGGTATCCTGACCGGCGTGATCGGGCTTGAAGATGCCGTGGTGGTGGTGACGGATGATGCCGTGCTCGCCATGCATCGCGACCATGCGCAGGATGTGAAAAAGCTGCTGGACCGGTTGAAGGCGCGCGGCGTCAAGGAAGCGACCGAACATCGCCGTGCCTATCGCCCCTGGGGCCATTATGAAGGCCTGATCATGGGGGATCGTTTCCAGGTCAAGAAGATCGAAGTCCGCCCCGGCGCCAAGCTTTCCCTGCAAAAGCACTTCCATCGCGCCGAGCATTGGGTGGTGGTGTCCGGCACCGCCATTGTGCGCCGCGATGGGGAAGAAATCATGCTCAGGGAGAATGAAAGCGTTTATCTGCCGCTGGGCTGTATCCATCGCATGGAAAACCCGGGCAAGATTCCGCTGACGCTGATTGAAGTGCAGTCCGGCTCCTACCTCGGCGAAGATGATATTGTGCGCTTTGAGGATACTTACGGGCGGAGTTGATTTTCATCATGTTCTTTTGCGCCTGATGGGAGCAGCCTGCATGTCTTGCAGGGGAGCTTCCGCATGGCCGCGCATTCAGACCAGCCCAATCACCGCCGCCACAACCATTTACGCACGGCACTTTCCCGCGCGCGGGAAAGACGGCGCGGCGAGGGGCCGGCGCCGGTGCTGACGCTCGGCGAAAGGCTTTCCGACCTGGTGGCGGCAATTGTCGGGTCCTGGCGGTTCATCCTGATCCAATCCGGGCTATTGGTGGTCTGGCTGATTGCCAATGTGGCTTTGGGCGGCGGTGCCTGGGACCCTTATCCCTTCATCCTGCTGAACTTGATGCTGTCCTTCCAGGCGGCCTATACGGCGCCGATCATCATGATGAGCCAGAACAGGCAGGCGGATATAGATCGCATCCGCTCCATCGCGGATTATCAGGTGAATATCCGGGCCGAGGCGGAAATCAGCCTGCTGCATGAAAAGATAGATCTGCTGCGCGAACAGCAGGTGGCGGAACTGATCACATTGTTGAAAACATCCCTAAGCCGTATCGAGATATTGGAGAACCGCCTTCTGCCCCCCGCACCGCCGCAGCCCTGAAAATCACCCTTCGACAGTGGCGGGAGATATGCCAGACTGCGCAAGGGCTGAGGCAATCAATGGGCAATGAGGCGCTTGGATGGAATGGATTCTACAAACCCTGATGATGCTGGGCGCCGCGGCTGCTTCCATCTTCATCCATCGCGATTCCCCGAATTTCGAGGTTGTGCAGGGCATGTTGGCCATTCTGGCGCTGGTTGGCTGCGTGCTGCTGATCACCTTCGCCTTCCGGAAAAAATAGCGTCATGACGGATCTTCGCACTGCCTTGGAAGAAGCCCGCCGGGGCCTGCTGGATCTTTCCACCCGCAACCGCCTGCTTTCCCTGCCCAAACCCGGCGCATCACGCGGTGTCATGATTCTTGATGATGAGGATGCAGATTTCGTGCTTGGCGCGCTGCAAGCGGGCCGTGCCTTTGGCTTTGAAGCCTCAGCCGCTGCGCCCGAAGCCGCGCCGGCGGAAGAAAGCCCCGGCAAGCCGCGCCGTGCGCGGAGCGTGAAACCGAAAGCGGAAGGCATTACCGCCGCAAAGCCTGATGCCGCACGAGAAGAGTATCAGCGCGATGACAAGCTGCGCGTGCAATTGCCGCCTTCGGATCTTGTGCGACGGTTGCGCGACATCATGCAGGATGCGCGCACCGCCCGCGAAGAAACCGGCGTGCCGACGCTTTATTTGGCGCTCGGCGCGCTGATCTGGCGCGATCCCGCAACGCCCGAGACCGAACGCCGCGCCCCCTTGGCGCTGCTGCCGGTGCAGCTAGAACGTGAGGGGGTTTCACAGAATTTCAAGCTGCGCGGGGCGGTTGGCGATATCGCGGAAAACCTGTCGCTCCGCGAAATGCTCAAGGTGAATTTCAAGACTGCGCTTCCGGATTTCGATGCTGAGGCCTATACGCCGACCGCCTGGGCGGAAAGCGTCGCGGCTTTGGTGGCGGAACGCGCGAATTGGCGTGTGGAGGCGGATGCGCTGGCGATTGGGCTATTCTCCTTCGCCAAATTCCTGATGTGGCGCGATCTTGGACCTGAGGAAAATCCAGGCCTGGCCGATCACCCCATGGTGCGCGCGCTGGTGGGTGGTGAGGCGCTTTCGATCCCGCCAGTCTTTGCCGATGACGCCGATGTGGATGCCGAAATCCCGGTGGAGCGGCTTGATCATGTGATGGATGTGGATGGCAGCCAGGCGCTGGCGGCGGAAGCTGTGCGGCGTGGCGGGCATGTCGTGATCCAAGGCCCGCCCGGCACCGGCAAAAGCCAGACCATCAGCAATATCATCGCCCAGGCCGTGCTGGATGGGCGGAGCGTTTTATTCGTGGCTGAGAAACTCGCAGCCCTTGAAGTGGTGAAGCGCCGGCTGGAAAGCATTGGCCTTGGCGCTGCCTGCCTTGAATTGCATTCGGAAAAGCAATCGAAGCGCGCGGTGCTGGATGAATTGCGCGCGACGCTTTCCCTGCCCATGCCGCCAAAGCCGGAACGCGATGCGGTGGTGCGCCGCTTGGGGTCTCTGCGTGGGCGGATCAACCGCCATGCAGCGGCGATGCGGGCGGAAGTTGGCGCTTCCGGTCTTGCACTGCATCAGGTGATTGGCGCGCTGGTGGGGCTGCGGCAACGCGGCGTCGCGGCGCCAGATTTTTCCGTGAATGCAACGGAATGGGATGCAGGCGCGATTGAAGCACGGCGCGATGCGATCAAGCTGCTGGCGGGCTATGCGGCGGATGGTGGCGCGCAAAGCCCCTGGCGCGGCGTGATGGCCGATATCGGCCCCGCCGATGCGGACCGGCTGCTTGGGCGGCTGCCCGCTTGGATTCGTACCTTTGCCACAGCCGGCGCAGCGCTTGGGGCAGAGGCCGGGCCGAAGGCGGCGGAAAGCGCGCTTGCCTTGCGCCCAGCCTTGCTCGCAGCACCCGCGCATGATGCGGCGACGCTGAAGCACGAAGCCTGGGCCGGCGATCTGGCAGCGCTGGAAGCCCTGGTGCAAGCGCTGGGTGCTTTCCAAAATGCCAAGGCGGATCCTCAGCTTTTGCCGGGCGCTTTGGATGTGGCGGGCATTGCGGAAGCGCGCGCCACGCTTGCGGAAGCAGGTGGGGTTTTCGGCTTTCTTTCCGGCGCGCGTCGCGATGCCAAAACGCTTGCGGCGCGCGTTGCGCGTGATGCGGAAAACCCTTTGCCCGTGTTGGATGCCGCGCTCGCTGCACAGGCGGCGCGTGAGGCCTTGCGCCAAGGCGATGCTTTAGGCCGCGCAGCCTTTGGTACTCTTTGGCAGGGGGAGGCGAGTGATTCCGCGCCGCTTATCGCCTTGCTTGCGTGGCGCAAAACCCATGGCGCGGCGGCGCTCACGGCGCTCGCAGATGGCGCCAAGCCGGCAGAACCCGCGCCGCTGCAAGCTGCACTCGATGCCTTTCACGAAGTGCAGCAGACAACACAGCTTAATGCACGTATCGCCTTTGGTGCGGATGAAGCTTCCTTTGCCGCACTCGCCGCGCGGCTTGGCGATTGGGCGGCGGCGCCGGAAGCGCTTGATGCCTGGCTGGGCTGGCGCCGCGCTGCAGCCGCTGCCACGGGGCTGGAGCCCTTGCTGGAACGCCTGGCGGATGGGCGCATCGCGCCCGAAGCGGCTGAGGATGTGTTTTCCTTTGCGCTACATGAAGCCTTGCTCCGCGCTGCCATGGCGCAGTATCCGGAATTGGCGGCTTTTGATGGCGCGGCGGCTGATCGGCTGGTTGAGGATTTCCGCGAAGCCGACCGCGCGCGCATTACGCTGACCCGCGCGGAAGCAGCCTATGCCCATGCGCTGCGCGTGAAGGAAGTGCGCGATGGTGCGCCCGGCATGGCCGTATTGCGTGGTGAGATGGAAAAGAAGCGCGGCCATTTGCCGGTGCGCGAATTGCTGCTGCGCGCATCCCAGGCGGTGCAAAAGGCCAAGCCGATTTTCATGATGAGCCCGCTTTCGGTTGCGCAATTCCTGAGCCCCCCGCATGGGCTGAAGCCCAGGCTTTCCTTTGACCTGCTGGTCATTGATGAAGCGAGCCAGGTAGAACCCGTGGATGCCTTGGGCGCCATTGCGCGCTGCCGACAGGTGGTGGTGGTGGGTGATGACAAGCAAATGCCGCCCACGCGCTTCTTTCAGCGCATGACGGGTGAGGAAGGCGAAGAAACTGCCGAGAATATCAACGATGTTGTCGCGGCGCGTGATGTGGAAAGTATTTTGGGCCTTTGCAACGCGCGCGGTCTGCCATCAGCCATGCTGCGTTGGCATTATCGCAGCCGGCACGAAAGCCTGATCGCCACATCCAACGCGGAATTCTACGATAACCGGCTTTTCATTCTGCCATCACCGCGCGCACGGTCAGCAACACTGGGTTTGTCTCTACGGCGCGTTGAAGGACGGTTTGATACGGGCGGCACCGGCACCAATGCGGAAGAAGCCCGCGCAGTGGCCGAAGCTGTCATTACCCATGCGCGGGAAACCCCCGGCGATACGCTGGGTGTCGCGACGTTTTCCATTCGCCAGCGTGACGCCATTCTGAATGCCGTTGAAGCAGCGCGACGCGAGAACCCAGATACCGAAGCATTCTTCAACGCCCATCCGGATGAACCGTTTTTCGTGAAGAACCTGGAAAACGTCCAGGGTGATGAGCGCGATTCGATCATGATTTCGGTCGGCTATGGGCGCGGCGCAGATGGCAAGCTTGCGATGCGCTTTGGCCCCCTTTCCGCTGATGGCGGCGAACGCCGGCTGAACGTGCTGATCACGCGCGCCAAGAAGCGCTGCATCGTGTTTTCCTCTATCGGCGCGGATGATATTGATCTGGCGCGCGCTTCGGGGCGCGGGGTGGCGACGCTTAAAACCTTCCTTGCCTTCGCCGCCGCTGGTGAGGCGCCGCGCGCCACTGCTGCAAAAACCCAAGCCGCACCTTTGGCCGCCGCGATTGGCAAGGCGATTGAAACCGCTGGCAAGGAAGCCGTGCCGCGTGTTGGCATGGCGGGCTTGTTCCTGGATGTCGCGGCGCGCGATGCGGGCAATTACGTGCTGGGCATTGAAGCGGATGCTGGGGATTGGGCAGCGCTGCGTTGCGCGCGAGATCGCGAAAGGGGCCGCGACAGTGCGCTGCAAGCCATGGGCTGGAAGCTGGCGCGCGCCTGGTCGCTTTCCTGGTATGGCAGGCCAGAGGCCGAGGCTGCGCGTATCGCTGCCCTGCTTGGCGCTGCACCCGCCGCCACGCCGGAAGTAGCAGCACCCGCACCGGAAATCGGCCTGGCCGAGCCCTACCGAGAAGCCGCGCCGGAAGTGCCGAAGACCACCGCCATCGCGGATGTGCCTTTCGCGACTTTGGCTGGTATTCTTGCGGAAATCATCGCCGTTGAATCGCCCATCACGACTGAAAGCCTGGGCGAACGCGTGCGCTTGCTCTGGGGGCTGGAAGCGCTGCCCACACCGGCACGAGATGCGCTGCGCCAAGCCCTGGCACTTGCGCGCCAATTGCACGGCGTGAAGGAAGAACAGGGCTTTCTGCTGGCCGAAGGCAGCGTGATTGCTCCACGAGATCGCCGCAACACCAACGCGCATCTCCGCCGCGCCGCTGCGGTTTCTCCACGCGAAATCGCTGCTGCCGCGGAAAAGCTTTTGGCGCTGCGCCCGGCCACGACGGAAGCGGAACTCGCCGCCGGTATTCATCGCCTGCTGGGGCTGGATGCCAATGCGCAAGCCGCCATCGCAGCACGGCTGGCAGGGCTGATTGGCGCGGGGGTGGTGAAGCTTTAGCGCATGAAGGCCGCTTCGCCCTACGCTGTTTTCTATCCGCGCAAGGATGGGTAGCGTCACGTCATCTCGCGGCGCGGCGCTGTTCGGGGCGCGCGATGCGGTGGGTGCTGCGGGTATTGCCATGGCGGCGACCTTCCTCGCCTTCGGGGCGGCGGTGCGCGAAGCGGGGTTGCCGCCTGGCTGGGCGCTGGTTGCCTGCTGGGCGATTTACGGCATGCCTGGCCAGCTTGTGCTGGTGCAGGCTGCCAGCACGGGCTTTGCTGGCGGCCTTGCGCCCGCGGTGATGGGCGCCATTGCGGTGAATGCGCGCTTCTTGCCCATGGCGATTGCCATCACACCTTTATTCGGCACGACCGATCGCAAACGCCTGATCCCGGCAATTCCCTTCATCGCGGTCACACCATGGGCGGCGGCGATGCGCGCCTTTCCTGAAATTGCGGCACAAGCGCGGCTTGCCTGGTTTCTTGGCTTCGGGCTGACAAGCTGGGTGGTGGCGGGGCTTGCGGCGCTTGCGGGGTTTTATGTCGCGGGCATGTTGGATGATCACGCGCGTGCGGCGCTGTTATTCGTCAATCCGCTCTACTACGCACTTCTGCTGGCCGCTGAACTGGACAAACCTGCGCCACGCCGCGCGATTATTTGCGGCAGCGCGGCGGCGGGGCTGACGATCATCCTGCCCTCCTCAGTGGGGCTTCTGGCGGCGGGGATAATTGGTGGCAGCATCGCGTTTTTCTGGGGGCGTGCGCGTGGAAAACGCTGATATCGCGCTCGCCCTGACCGCCATCGCCTGCCTTTTGCTGCGCAGCGCTGGCGTTTGGCTGGCGGGGGGCCTCGGCGCGGATCATCCGGTGATTGCCTGGGCGACGGCGATTGCGCAGGCAACGCTTTCGGCCTTTGTCATGCTGGCCATCATCGCGCCATCCGGGGCCTTGGCGGATGTGCCACTGGCAGCGCGGCTTGGCGGGCTTGGGGTTGGTGTTGCGGTGTGCCTGGGTTTCGGGCGCAATTTGCTTCCGGCGCTATTGGTGGGGGTGGCGGCGATGCTGGCGCTGCGTGCTATTCTGGCGGGGGTGGCATGATGCGGGTTTTCGTTGGGGCCACAGACAAATCCATGCCGGTCATCGGATGCCTGGTGCTGCTGCTTGCGATGCTTTGGCCGTTGCAATCAGCGCTGGCGCAGGAACGCCGCGTGGTGGCGATGGAAACGGAGGTGCGCGGCATCGTCTTTCGCATCCCGCGGGCGCATTTGCATATCCGTGATGGCGATGGGTCCTTCGATTTGGGCCTGCGCGTTGATGACCTGAAGCCGATTCGCCTGATTGGCCTGCCGCCGGAACGCTATTGGCGAGAGGCGATGCGCGTGCGCGTGAGTGTGGCTTGGAATATAAGCGCAGCTGAGCAGGTCAGCGGCACCCTTCAGAACCGTCACACCCTTGACCGTGTGCAAACCAAGGAGGCCAGCACCCGCCTGGATGGCCCCAATGGCCCACCGCCCCCCGACGGGCTGATCTATTTCCCGGGGCGCAGTGGCCCGGCGGAAACCCGCCTGTTCCCGCGTGACGTTTTCAAGCCAGTTGAACTGGCCCGCAATCCTGAAACTGGCGAGGAATGGCCGGAATTCTTTGATTGCAATGTCAGCCCGCGCTTCGATCAGCAGCCTACCGAAACGCCCTTTCAGCCGATCAATTGCGAATGGTATCGCGTCTTTCGTGGCTTGGTCGTGCAGACATCCTTGGAACGCCGCCAATTGGCCCATTGGCGCAGGATCCGCGACGAGCTCGATCAGTTGCTGAATTCCTTCATTGTGCGCGGCCCGGAAGTGGCTGTGCCGCCCGTCCGCGGGGGGCCGCGCCCGTCGCACACAATCGCACCCGTCCTGATTTACGACGACCACCCATAGGCCAGCGCGCGCCTCACGCCTTCTCACCCGCCCCTGCCGCAAACCCCGCCACCAATTCGCGTATCCGCGCAGGATCACTTTGTTCCATCACGCGGCGGGCGAAGCGCGCGCAATCGCCAATATCCAACCCACGCACCGCCTGCTTTACGCGCGGAATCGCTGATGCATTCATGGAAAAACTGCGGATCCCCAGCCCAAGCAATAAAGGAATAAGCTGCGGATTGCCGGCCATTTCACCGCAAATCGAAACCGGCATGCGCAGCCGTAGCGCCGCTTCGGTCGCGAATTGCATCAGGCGCAGCACGGCGGGGTGCAGCGGGTCATAAAGATGCGCCACTTCCGCATCGCCGCGATCAACGGCGAGTGTGTACATCGCCAGATCATTGCTGCCGATGGAAAAGAAATCCGCTTCCAGCGCAATCGCATCCGCGGCCAGCGCCGCACCTGGCGTTTCGATCATGGCGCCAAGCAAAGGCAATTTTTCCGGCAGCTTGTCACCCCGCCGGCGGAGCCGCCGCGCCACGCGGTCAAAAATATCGCGCGCCTGCTTCATTTCTTCCGGAATGGTCACCATTGGCAACAATAGCCTGATCTGCCCATCCGGCACTTCCGCCGCCACGCGCAAAATCGCGGCGAATTGCACCTCCAGCAATTCGGGCCGACGCAGCAACAGCCTGATGCCGCGCAGCCCAAGCGCTGGATTGGCGCCGGCATGGGTCGGTGCGATTCCCTCGGCCAGCGCCGCGATATCTTTCTCCCCACCCCAATCCAACACGCGGATGGTCACCGGGTCCTGGCCCATGGCTTCCAGGATCTGACGATAGGCCGCGCATTGCGCTTCCTCATCCGGCAAATCCTCGCGATTCATGAACAGGAATTCGGTGCGGAGCAGCCCAATGCCCTGCGCGCCGGCTTGCGCAATCAGCGGCAATTCCTGCGGAATTTCCAGATTGGCCTGCAGTTCCACTTCTTCGCCATCAGTGGTCACGGCCGGCAGGCGGCGCAGCCGGCCAAGCCGCGCACGTTCCCGCGCATAAGCCGCCAGTTTTTCCTTCGCAGCCGTCAGCGTCGCGGCTTCCGGATGGATGGCGATATTCCCTGCCGCACCATCCAACACCACCACATCATCGCGCCGCACCGATTCCGTCAGCCCGGGCACGCCAAGCACGGAAGGAATGCCAAGCGCGCGCAGCATGATGGCGGTATGGCCATCCGCGCCGCCCTCATCGGTCGCCACACCGGCAATGCGCGCCGGGTCCAAAAGCGCGGCGTCTGAGGGCGTGAGCTCCTCGGCGATCAGGATGCAGCCTTCGGGCAGATTCTTCAGGCTGCGAAAGGGTGTTGCGGTCAGGTTGCGCGTGATGCGCCGCGCAATATCGCGCACTTCTGTTGCGCGGCGCGAAAGCCCCGCGCGGTCATCATCCTTGGCGGCCAGAATGGCTTCGGCAATCGCTTCCGCTTCATCCGTGATGGCGGTCTCGGCGGCGAGCAATTCAGTTTCGATCCGTTTGCGCGCCCCGCGGATCAGCCGCGAATTGCCGAGCATGAGCAAATGCGCATCAAGCAAGGGCGCGATTTCTTCCTGCGCTTCTTCGGGCAGGATGGCGATGCGGGTTTTCAGCTTGGTGACTTGCTTGCGCGAAAAAGCCACCGCATCGGCCAGGCGCACGCGCTCGGCTTCAATCGCCTCCGTCGTGATGCGCCGGCGCGGTGCCTCGGCCGGGGCTTCGCTTGTGTCGAAGGCAGGGCCAATCGCAATGCCGGGCGAAACCGGAATGCCGCGCAGCAGGGTTTCCCGGCGCTTGGGCGTTTTGGTGCTGCGCGGGCGGGCGGGCGTTTCACTCTTCATGGAAGCCTGCCTCCACCAAAGCAGCCACCGCGTCTAAAGCTTCCTTGGCGTCCCAGCCTTCGGCTTCGATCACAATTTCGGCGCCGCGCCCGGCGCCCAGCATCATCAGCCCCATGATGGAAACGGCGGGCACGCTTTGCCCATCACGCAATACATTCACGCAAGCCGAATAGCGTTCCGCCAAGGCAACCAGCTTCGCCGCCGCGCGGGCATGCAAGCCGCGACTATTCGGGATGACAACGCTGCGGCGCAGTACCATGCCGCCAGAAAAAGGGGCCGGGGCTGCTTCGTTCATTCCTTTGGGTTGCCATTTTGCTTGGCGCCCGCGACATCCCGCGCGAGAGCAATATATTTGCGGCCCGCAGCCTTGGCGTGATCCAGCGCTTCATGCAGCGGTTCGCTGCCGCGAATCTTCGCAAGCTTTACCAGCAAGGGCAGGTTCACCCCCGCCAGCACTTCCACCGCCTTGCCTTTTTCCACCATCTGCATGGCCAGGTTTGAAGGCGTGCCGCCATACATATCCGTCAGCACCACCACACCATCACCCTGATCCACGCTGGCGATGGAATTGCGGATATCCTGCCGACGCAGCTCCATATCATCATCGGGCCCGATGCAGACTGTCGCCACCGCTTGCTGCGGCCCGACAATATGTTCCATCGCCAGCCGCAATTCTTCGGCCAGCCTGCCATGCGAAACCAGAACGAGACCAATCATGGTGCTTGCGAAAGGGCCTCCTGGCCCGAAGCGGCAATAGAGCCAGCGGGGCTAACCTGCCCGCCAGCAATTTTCAATTCCCGATGGGCAAGATCAACCCGCCACCCGGCTGCGCGAAGATGCCCCGCCACGCGTTCCGCGACAAGGACCGAACGATGCTTGCCCCCGGTGCAGCCCACCGCGATGGTGAAATATTTCTTCCCCTCAGCGGCGTAACGCGGCAGCAAAAGCTCAAGAAAATCCCGTAACCTCTGCCAAAAGGCCGAAAAATCGGGATCGGCTTCAATGAAGGCGGCCACGGGCGCTGCCTGGCCGGTCATGGGGCGCAGCACCGGGTCGTAATGCGGGTTGCGCAAGAATCTTACGTCGAAAACCAGATCAGCCTCGCGCGGGAGGCCCTTGGGATAGGCGAAGGACAGCACGGAAACCGCCAAGCCCGCCGCGGCATCGGGGGCGAAGCGGCCTTCAATCATGCGGCGCAAATCGGCCAGCGGCAGGTCGGATGTATCAATCGTCAGGTCCGCCGTATCGCGCAGCGCTTCAAGCAGCGCCTTTTCCCGCGCGATGCCATCCAGCACGCGTGAGCCCATCGGCCCGCCCGGCGCGAGAGGATGGCGTCGGCGCGATTCGGTATAGCGGCGGAGCAACGCCTCATCATCGGCGGTGGCGAAGATCAATGAGACATCGATATCCGGGCGCAGTCGCAGCCGATCCAGCACGCGCAGCACCGCCGCCGCATCGAAATCCCGCGTGCGCGCATCAATGCCGGCCGCAAGGGGCAAAACCCCATCACCCACCAGCGATTCAAGGATGGAAATGGGCGGGTTATCCACCGTCTCAAAGCCCAAATCTTCCAGAATGCGCAGGATGGAAGCCTTGCCCGCGCCAGAAAGCCCGGTGACCAGAATGATTTCGCGCGCTGGGGTGGTCATGCCGCGAAGGCTCCTGATCTTTGGCGTAGCCTGCCGGAAGCGGCGGCCAGGGCATAGGTGATTTTTTCGCAGACGGAATCTTCAAAAGCATGAAGCGCCACGCGCGGCACAGCGCCAGCAGGGCCTTGCCAGAATTCGGGTTCCGGCAGGCGCGGCACATCGGTACGCGGCACCAAATCCACCGCCAGGCAAAGCCGTGCGCAGGGGGCCACGGGCAGCGCTTCAAAAATGCCAAGGCCGCGAACTTCCAACATGCCGCTGAGCGCGGGCGGCGCGGAAAGCTGCATGCCTTCAATCATCACCTGATCATCCGCCACCAATTGCCAGCCCCGCATCATCAGCCGCAGCACAAGATCGGATTTGCCCGCCCCTGCCGGGCCGCGCAGCAAAACCGCTTCTGAACCGAGCGCCGCAGCGCTTGCGTGGATGAGCATGGCCCGCCAGCGCCATCACGCCGGCCCCTTCTATGGCATTGGCTTTCATGCCAGAAACGCCAGGGCGCGGGAAGCGCTTGCCGGGGCGGCGCGGGCAAGGCAGCCTGCCCGAATGATTGCACAGACCGACATCAGCGCTGCCATGGCGCGCATTGCCCCCCATATCCGCCGCACCCCTGTACTGCGCTTGGCGCCGAGGGAATTGGGCACGGAACACCCGGTGACGCTGAAGCTGGAATTCCTGCAAGTGACGGGGTCCTTCAAGCCGCGCGGCGCCTTTAATCGGTTGCTGTCCGGCGCGGTGCCGGCTGCGGGGGTGATTGCGGCATCCGGCGGCAATCACGGCGCGGCGGTGGCCTATGCGGCGCAAAGCCTTGGCGTGCCGGCGGAAATCTTCGTCCCCGCGCCGACGCCCGCGGTGAAGCGCACGCGCATTGAAAGCTTCGGCGCGCGTTTGGTCGTGGGCGGGGCGAGTTATGAGGAAGCGCGCATCGCCTCAGAAGCGCGCGCGGCGGAGACCGGCGCCATGCTGGTCCATGCCTATGACCAGGCCGAGGTTCTGGCCGGCCAGGGCACGATTGGTCTGGAATTGGAACAGGACGCGCCCGAACTGACCCATGTGCTGATCGCGGCCGGCGGTGGTGGCCTGTTTGGTGGCATTGGCACCTGGTATGCGGGCCGCGCGGGGCTGGTGGTGGTGGAACCGGAAGCCTGCGCCACGCTGACCATGGCGCAAAAAGCCGGCACGCCTGTGGATGTGCCGGTGGGCGGCATCGCCGCCGATAGCCTGGGTGCGCGCCGCGCCGGGCGCTTGGCTTTTGGGGTGCTTGGCGCCGCGCGCGCCGAATGCGTGACCTTGCCGGATGAAGCGATTACCGCCGCGCGGCGCTGGTTGTGGGAAAAGCTACGCATCGTTGCCGAACCGGGCGGCGCTGCGGCGCTGGCTGCGCTGCTATCCGGTGCCTGGCGCGCGCCCGCTGGCGCGCGAATTGGCATTGTGCTTTGCGGGGCGAATTGCGATCCGGGAAGTGTCGCGTAAGCGCTATCCTTGCGGGATCATGCCTTCTTCCCGCGCCTTGATCTGAAGTGCCAGATACTTTGAGTAGATGCGGCATTGCGCCAAGCTGCCGGCCATGAACCACAGCCCTTCTTGCGCGGTGGGCTTCCACATATTGGCCAATTCGCCATCCTCACCCATGCCCCAGATGGGGCCTACTTTCTCGGCGATGGCATCCCCCATCAGCCGGCGCACCAATTCCTGCTGCGTGTAATAGCCGGTGGCGAGTACCAGAAGATCAGCGGGGATGATCCGCCCATCCTTCAGTTTGGCGCCTTCGGCGACGAATTCAGCGATATCGTCAAATTGCAGCAGGCCGATCTCGCCCTTGATAATGAGGCCGGAACAGCCCGCATCCAAATAATAGCCGCCGCCACGCCGGCGATACTTCATCTGATGGCCGGTGCCATCTTCGCCCAGATCATACTTGAAGCCACGCGCCTTCAAGGCGGCGATCAAATCCCTGTCCAGTTCCGCCATGCGCTGCACGGCCATTTGATAGCCGCGAATAATGAGCGGCGGCGTGCCGGAAGTCGCGATCAGATCACAATCTTCCAAAGACGGGCCTTCATCATACAGCGCGTAATTCATCTTCGCACTTGGGTCTATGCTGACAACGGTGGTGGAACCGCGCTGGATGATGCTGGTGGCGACATCATGGCTGTGCAGATCCTGCGCCACATCATGCCCGCTATTGCCGGTGCCGAGCACCAGCGCGCGCTTGCCGCGCCAGGCGGCGCCGCTGGAGAAGCTGTGGGAATGGATCACATTGCCCTTGAAGGCATCCAGCCCCGGCAAATGCGGCACTTTCGGAATACCGCTGACGCCATTGGCGAAAATCACATGGCGCGGCGCCATTTCCCGGAGGGAACCATCAGCGCGGCGCAGCCGCACGCGCCAATGCCCGGCCTTGGCATCATAGTCAGCGCCCAGGAATTCTGTGCGGGTCCAGACATTGATCTCAAGCGCCCAGGCGTAATGTTCGAACCAATTCGCCAGCATGTCCTTCGGGATATATTTCGGCCAGGTCGGCGGGAATTGCATATAGGGCAGGTGGTTCACATGCACCTGGTTATGCAGCGCCAGGGAATGATAGCGCTTGCGCCAATTATCGCCGATGCGCCCGTGCTTTTCGACCACCAGCGTATCCAGCCCAAGCTGGCCAAGCCGCGCGGCAATGCCAAGCCCTGCCTGCCCCGCGCCAATCACCAGCACAACGGGGTCACGGCTTGCGAAGGCTTCTGCCTTTTCGCGCTGATCGAGCCAGTTATCACCGCCGAAATTACGCGAATAGGCTTCACCGCTTGGCCGGCGCTTGCCGGTTTTTTCTTCGAAACCCTTGAGTTCTTCCAAAGTGGTCAGCAGCACCCAGGCTTGCGCGGGGTTATCCAGCGGCAAGCGCAGCACGCCATCACCTCGGCCAAGGCGCGTCTCAAACTGGAAGATCGCTTCAATCACCTCAAGGCCAAGCCGCTTCACGCGGCGCGGCGCTGTGCGTGCTTCCGCCAACGCGAAGCCATGCGCGCCAATCGAGGGCTGCGCCTTTGCCAACGCCGCCGCGATGTCATCCGCGCCCATATGCGGCGTGATGTTCCAGGTGAAGGCGAGCAAATCGCGCCAATGGCTTTCGGGGGCGAAAAGCGCGGCCAGTTTTGCCTGATCACCCGCGCCAAGTGCCGCTTCAAAGCGTTGCAGCCAGCCTGTCACCAGCGCCGCATCATCGCGGGCTGAAGTCAGGGCGCTATTGGTCATATGGTTCATCGCGTGATCCGCCTTGGCATTTCCTTGCATGGCAGCCTATCCCATCCGGCGCGCTTGAAAAGCCCGAGAGGATTATGCGCCATCAAAACGCGTCAGCAACGCCCGCAGCCGATCCGGCACGGGGATGGGGCGCTTGCTGGCCTGATCCGTCCAGACCCAGACGATTTCTCCTGTTGCGAGCACCCTTTCGCCATCGGCGTGGAAAATCGCGGGTTGGAAGGCGATGGAAGAAGTGCCAATCCGCGTGGTGCGCACGCCAATCGCCAATTCCTCATCATGGCCAATGCCGACTTTGTATTCGACCAAGGCGCGCACAACATGGAAATCCGCGCCACTTGCCTTGATCTCAGCGCGATTATCCCAGCCGGCGGCGCGGATATAGGCGGACACCGCCATATCATACCAGGTCAGGTAATGCGCGTTGAAGACAATGCCCTGAGCATCCACTTCATTGTAGCGGACACTCAGGGGGAAGAAGTAGCGAAAGCTGCTCCGTTCCATGATTCAGGCAGACTTGATGTCTTTCACAATCGCCCTCGCGGCATTGACCATGATGGCGACTTCATTGGCGATGGTCACCAGCTTGTAGCCCATTTTGATCATGCGCTTGGCATAGGCCGGCGAACCGCAATGCAGCCCGGCAGAAATGCCGCGCTTGCCGCATTCCGCCAGCAGCTTTTCATAAATGCCCAGGATGAAGGGGTCTTCCACATCCAGCTTCGGTTCCATCCCGTAGGAGAGGGAAAGATCCGAAGGCCCGACATAGATGCCATCAATCCCCGGCACATCCAGGATGGCACCGATATTCTCAATGGCCTGCTTGGTTTCGATCATGGGAATGACAAGGATTTCGTCATTCGCGGTCTTTTGATAGGAACCGCCTTCGCCATAAAGCCCGGCGCGAATCGGGCCATTGGAACGCGTGCCGTGCGGCGGGTATTTGCAATATTGCACAAGCGCACGGGCTTCTTCCGGCGTATTCACCATGGGGCAGATCACGCCATAGGCGCCGGCATCCAGCACCTTGCCGATAATGCCAGGTTCATTCCATGGCACGCGTACCATGGGGGTCACGGGATGCGGGTGCATGCCCTGGAAGCAGGCCACGCAGGAAAGATAATCCTGCACGCCATGCTGCATATCCACGGTTATGCTGTCCCAGCCCGATTGGGCGAACATTTCCGCCGAAAAGGCATTGGGGATGGCAAGCCACCCATTGGCCACGGCCTGACCGGCCTTCCACATCTGCTTGACCTTATTCGGCATTGCCCTGTTTCCTCCTTGGGGACGCTGAGGGGGAAACGCTAGGCCAGAAAGCTGGGGGCGGGAAGATGGGGCGCCCGCTGGACGCGCCGCCCCGCAAGCGGCAAAAAGGGTGGGACCCGCCGGCAGCCTTTCGCCGCCGGCAAGAGGAAACACCATGAATGCCAGTGCCCCCGCCATAGAACAGGTCATTGCCAGCATCCGCGGCTTTCTGGGTGAAAGGCTCAGCACCGCCCAAGCGATGCGCGAACAGCATAGCCGGGGTGAGGATACCACGCCGCCGACGCTGCCCGATGCCGTTGCCTTCGTGCAGACCACGGATGAAGTCAGCCGCATCATGGCGCTATGCCATCAGCATGGCGTGCCTGTGGTGCCCTTTGGCGCCGGCACATCGCTTGAAGGCCATGTCAATCCGGTGCACGGTGGCATATCGCTCGATCTCTCGCAAATGACGGCGGTGTTGGAACTGAACGCGGAGGATATGGACTGCCTGATCGAACCAGGCGTCACGCGTCAGGCGCTGAATGATTTTCTGCGCGCCGAGGGGCTGTTCTTCCCCGTTGATCCCGGCAGCCATTGCACGATTGGCGGCATGTGCGCCACGCGCGCTTCTGGCACCAATGCGGTGCGCTATGGCACCATTCGCGAAAATGTTTTGGGGCTGGAAGTGGTGCTGGCGGATGGGCGAGTCATTCAAACCGGCGGGCGCACGCGCAAGGCCGCCAATGGCTACGACCTGACGCGGCTATTCATCGGATCTGAAGGCACGCTTGGGGTCATCACCAAAATTCGGCTCCGCCTGCATGGCATTCCTGAAGGCATCAGTGCCGCCGTCTGCCAATTCCCAACCCTCGCTGCCGCAGTTGAAACCGTCAGCACCGTGATGCAAAGCGGTATTCCAGTGGCGCGGATTGAATTGCTGGATGAGGATCAGATGGAAGCCTGCATCCGCTATTCCAAGCTGGAAGGTTTTGCGGCCACTACCACGCTGTTTCTGGAATTCCATGGCTCGCCCGCCAGCGTGGTGGAGCAGGCAGAAGCGGTGGAAGCCGTGGCACGGGATTTCGGCGCCAGCAGTTTTGAAGCGGCGACGGATGCCGAGGCGCGCAACCGGCTATGGAAGGCGCGGCATGATGCCTATTGGGCGGCGGTGGCACTCAAGCCCGGCCATCGCGGCATTACCACGGATGTTTGCGTGCCCATCTCTCGGCTGGCAGAAGCGGTGGTGAAGGCGAAGGAAACCGCCAAGGCTTCCGGGCAGACAAGCTGCATTGTCGGCCATGTGGGTGATGGTAATTTTCATTGCCTGATCCTGTTTCCGGATAATGATCAGGAAGCTTTGGAAAAAGCCTGGGCGCTTGACCGAGAAATCGTCGCGCAAGGCTTGGCGTTTGGCGGCACCTGTTCGGGCGAACATGGCATTGGCCTTGGCAAGCGCGAGTTTCTGGAACAGGAACATGGCGCGGAAGCGCTGGCCGTCATGCGAAGCCTGAAGGCAACGCTGGACCCCAAGGGCATTCTCAATCCCGGAAAGATGTTCCGGAATTGATGATCGCACCCGCCCCATGAATCTGATTGCCCTTTCCATCATTGCCTTGACGATGGGGCATGTGTTTTCCAATGCGGTGCGCACCCTGCCGGCCATTGCCGCGGATGTGTTGCAAAGGGACCTTGGCATCACCGCGGATGGTCTGGCCGCGCTGACTGGCGCCTTTCCGGCGACATTCGCGCTTGCCATGCTGCCCGTTGGCGTGGCTCTGGACCGTTGGGGCGTGAAGCCAACGGCGCTTTGCCTGTTGACGATTGCCGCCGGCGGCGCGGTGCTGGCTGCCAATGCGGATGGCGCTGCTTCCATGCTGATTGCGCAAATGGTTTTGGGCATTGGCTGTTCGGGCATGTTGATGTGCCCCATCACCTATGCTGCCAAGAACATGCCAGCACAGCGCTTCGGGCTTTGGGGCGGGATTGTGCAGGCCGTGGGCAATACTGGCATGGTGATTTCTGCTTCTCCCTTGGCCTTTCTGGTGGAATATTCCGGGTGGCGCGCGGGCTTTCTTGCCTGTGCGGGGCTTGCGGTATTTGCCGCGCTATCGGTGGCGTTTGTGGTACGTGAAACCCCGCCTGACGCCACGGCACGGCGCAGCCTTGGTGATGATGCGCGTGATGTGATCCGGCTTGGCTTTTCGCGCGCGTTGCGTGCGCCGATTGTCTTGGCCTGGACATCCTTCGCGGTTGTGCTTGGCGTGCGCGGTCTTTGGGGCGGGCCTTGGCTGATGGAAGAACGCGGGCTGTCACGCGTGGAAGCGGGGCATGTGTTGCTGCTGTGTACCGTGGCGCTGATCATCGGGCCATTGCTTGCCGGCGTTCTGGAACGGCGATATCAGCAGCATCGCGGCGGTATCCTGGTGGGCGGGCATATCGGCGCGGTGGCGGCAATCGCCATCATGGTGCTGGGCGGCGCGCTTTCATGGCCGGTGGCGGCGGATGCGGTGCTGCTGGCGTTGTTTGGCCTGCTGATTTCAACCCAGGTGATCTGCTTCGCCCTGGTGCGCGCAGCCACCCCGCCGGAACGCGTGGGACGCGCGCTTTCGGCCATGAATGTCGCCTTTTTCGGCGGTGCCGCCATCATGCAGGCGGCTTCGGGTGTTGCGGCCAGCATTGGCGGTATTGGCGCGGCGCTGATGACCTTTGTTGTCGCAGTGCTGATCTGCTGCATAATCTTCATCATGCTGCGTGCGCGGGAGACTTGATGCGTAGGGATTTCCGTCGCAGATGAACCGTTGAAAAGGCAGGGGCAAATCCGCCCGCCAGGACATATAGGTGCAGGGTCATGGATGGCATGAATGACACGGTGGGCCGCTTCGGTAGCGGCCAGGCGGTGCGGCGGCTGGAAGATGGGCCGCTTCTGGCCGGCGCTGGCCGCTTCACCAATGATGAAGCCCTGCCGGGCCAGGCGCATCTGGTGTTTTTGCGCTCCCCCCACGCCCATGCACGGATCCTGTCTGTTGATACCAGCGCTGCCCTTGCCATGCCGGGCGTGGTCGCGATCCTGACCGGGGAAGATGTGGCGGCGGCTGGGCTTAAATCCCTTGGCGTCGCTTTGCCCTTCAAGCGCCCGGATGGGTCTGATCTGGCCGCGCCGCCGCGCCCGATCCTGGCGCAGGGGCTAGTGCGTTTTGTGGGCGAACCCGTCGCCGCCATCATCGCCGAAAGCCCGGCCGCGGCGCGCGATGCGGCGGAAGCCGTGATGGTGGATTACGAAGAATTGCCCGCCGTGACTGGGCTGCGGGATGCCATCGCCCCCGGCGCGCCGCAGCTTTGGCCCGCTGCCGGCAATAACATCGTCGCCGAAACGCGCTACGGTGATCAGGCGGCGGTGGAAGCTGCCTTCGCGAAGGCAGCGCATGTCGTCGCCCTCGATCTGGCGAACCAGCGCCTGGCGCCAGTTTCCATGGAACCGCGCGTGGTACTGGCGGATTATGATGCGGCAAGTGATCGCTTCACCATCCGCATGAGCACGCAAATGCCCTCTGGCTTTCGCGATCAGCTGTGCAAGGAAGTGCTGGATATCCCAACCGATCGCGTGCGCGTGCTGGTGGGCGATGTTGGCGGCGGCTTCGGCATGAAAACCGGGCTTTACGCCGAAGATGCCGTGGTGGCCTTCGCCGCGCGGCGCCTGGGCCGCCCGGTGCGCTGGGCTGCGGAGCGGATGGAGGATTTCCTCGCCGCGCTGCATGGCCGCGATACGGATAGCAAGGTTGAACTGGCGCTGGATGCCGATGGCAAGGTGCTGGGGCTTCGCGTGCGGACGCTTGCCAATATGGGCGGCTATACGCGCAATTCCGGGGTTGCGATCCAATTGCTGATCGGGCCTTGGGTTTCGACAAGCATCTACGACATCACGACTATTGATTTCCAATTCACCGCTGTGCTGACGAATACCGCGCCGACTGGCCCCTATCGTGGCGCTGGGCGGCCAGAAGCCATCTACATCATCGAACGCCTGATGGATGCGGCAGCGCGCAAGCTTGGGCTTGATCCTGCGGAGCTTCGTCGGCGCAACATGATCCGGCCAGAGCAAATGCCCTACAAGAACGCCATGGGCCAAAGTTATGATAGCGGCAGCTTTGAAAAAATCATGGATCAGGCCTTGGTCGCCGCGGATTGGCAGGGTTTCGCCGCCCGCGCCGCGCAATCGGCCAAAGCCGGCAAGCTCCGTGGGCGCGGCATTGCGACCTTCCTGGAATGGACAGGCGGGAATGTGTTTGAAGAACGCGTGACCGTGGCCGTGAAGGCCAATCGCGAGATTGAAATCTACGCCACCACGCAAGCCATGGGTCAGGGCATCGCCACCAGCTATGCGCAGCTTGCAGTGGATGTTTTTGGCGTTGAACTCGACAATATCAAAATCGTCATGGGCGATTCTGATCGCGGCAGCGGCTTTGGCAGCGCAGGGTCGCGTTCACTGTTCACTGCCGGATCAGCAGTGAAGGTCGCCGCCGATAAAACCGTGGACAAGGCGCGCGATCTGGCCGCTGATGCTTTGGAAGTGGCGCCGGTTGATCTGGAATATCTGGCTGGCGCCTTCCAGGTGGCGGGCACGGATCGGCGCATCGGGCTTTTCGACTTGGCAGCGAAGCAGCCGGAAGGGCGGATTTTCATTGATTCCACCAGCGCTGTTTCCGGCCCTACCTGGCCTAATGGCTGCCATATCGCTGAAGTGGAAATTGATCTCGATACGGGTGAAATCGCCATTCCGCTGTATGTTTCCAGCAATGATGCCGGGCGCGTGGTGAACCCCTTGATCGTCGAAGGCCAGGTGGTGGGCGGTGCGCTGCAAGGCATTGGCCAGGCATTGTGTGAGGCGGTGATCTACGATCCCTCCACCGGCCAACCGCTGACCGCAAGCTTCATGGATTACACCATGCCACGCGCGGATATGCTGCCAACAGCAACCACGCTGCTCGATCAATCCATCCCTTGCCGCACCAATCCGCTGGGCGTGAAGGGCGTTGGGGAGCTCGGCACCATTGGAGCGACGCCTGCGCTGGTGAATGCCGTTTCGGATGCGCTGGCGCGGCATGGGCGCGGTGCGGTGGCGGATAGCGTGCAAATGCCACTGACACCCCCGCGTATCTGGGCGTTGTTGCAAAGCTGAAGCACGGATGGCGCTGGGCAGAAAACGCAGCCGGGAACGCCGTCAGCGCGCCACGCGCTGGCTTTGGCGCGTTTCGCAGACTGTCATGGTGCTGCTGGTGTTCCTGGGCTTTGGCATCCTTACCTATCGCGGAGCCGAGGAAATGGCGCGCGCCGAAGTGACAGCGCTGGAAACGCGGCTCGCCGAGGCGACAGAACGCGAAAGCACTGCTGCCGTGGTGCAAAGCCGCCTTGCCGGTGAGCTTGCTGAGGCGCGCACCGAGTCCAGCACTTGGCGCGCACGCCATGAACAGGAAGTGCCGCGCCCGCCCTTTACCGATATCTTGGCGCTTGCTGCCGCACGGCTTGGCGCCGGCATCGCGCCAGAACGGCTGATGGAAGCGCTGCGCAGCACGGAAATGCCGCGCCGCTGTGAAGGCCGGCCCATCATCCGCCGCTTCGCCATTCGCTTTGGTGGATCACCCACAGCGGATGAGGGCACCAGCTTTTTGGATGGGCTGCTCCGCATTACTGCCACCATGCCCGCCGGCGCGGAAGATGTGGCGCGGCTTGCCAATCTCAGCGTTACCTCGGTCTGGAATGGCCGCACGGAGACTCTCACCGGCCTGCCCCAACGCTTGCCCTTGACGCTTGGCAATCTGGACATGGAACTCAGCATTACCGCGAGTGAGATGCGCGGCTTCGCCCAAGCGGCACTCACCACCTGCCCGCGAGGCTGAAGCACCCGGCACCACACAGGAGAAGCACCATCATGAAAATCGCCCGCCTCAAGATCACGCTGGATGATGTGGAACCCCGGGTCATGCGCCGGGTTGACGTGCCTTTCGACATCCGGCTTGACCGGCTGCATCTGGTCATCCAGGTAGCCATGGGCTGGACCAATAGTCACCTTTATGAGTTTCGGCTTGGTGAGACGGGGTGGGGTATTCCGAATCGAGACTTTCCGGATGACGCTCAGGATGCGCGCAAGGCAACCTTGGCGACGCTGCTGACGGCGTATGGCAAAAAGAAATTCGACTATATCTATGATTTTGGCGATTGCTGGGAACACACCATCGCGGTCGAAAAAATTCTGGAATCGGTGCCTGAACAGGAATATCCCTGCCTGATTGAAGCTCAAGGAAATTGCCCCCCGGAAGATGTTGGCGGCTATCCAGGCTATGAGGAGCTTCTGGCGGCCAAGGCAGATCCGACGCATGAACGGCGCCAGGAGTTTGAGGATTGGATGGACCTGGACGCGTTTGATCCCAAAACACCCGATACGGCGTTCATCAAGCTCGCATTGAAGGCTCTGGCGAAAAAATGGACCCCAAAGCCGAAGACCAAACCAGCAAAGCCCGGATAAGGCCCGGCCCCGGTCGCTTATCCCCGCTTCAAGACCGTCGCCGCATCCACGGCGAAATAGGTCAAAACCCCCGCCGCCCCCGCGCGCTTGAAGGCCAAAAGGCTTTCCATCATGGCGCGCTCACGATCAATCCAGCCATTTTGTGCCGCCCCTGCGATCATCGCGTATTCACCACTCACCTGATAGGCAAAGGTCGGCACACCAAAGCGTTCATGCACGCGGCGCACAATATCCAGATACGGCATGCCGGGCTTGACCATGACCATATCCGCACCCTCGGCCAAATCCAGCGCCACTTCGCGCATCGCCTCATCCGTATTGGCGGGGTCCATCTGATAGGTTTTCTTATCGCCCTTCAGCGAAGACCCAGACCCCACCGCATCACGGAACGGCCCATAAAAGGCAGAAGCATATTTCGCCGCATAGGACATGATGCGCGTATGGATCAGGCCGCGCGCATCAAGCGCCGCGCGAATGACACCAATGCGCCCATCCATCATGTCTGATGGCGCGATCACATCAATGCCGGCTTCCGCCTGATTGACCGCCTGCACGGTCAATATAGCAAGCGTATCATCATTCGCGACATAGCCATCCCGGATCACGCCATCATGCCCATGATCGGTATAGGGGTCGAGCGCGACATCACCCACTAGCCCAAGCTCCGGAAACTTCTGCTTCAGCAAGCGCGACGCGCGGCACATCAGGTTTTCCGGATTGGTCGATTCCGTGCCTTCCGCATCCTTGATCTCAGTTGGCGTCATCGGGAATAGCGCCACTGCCGGCACGCCAAGCTTCACGGCGGGTGCCACATGTTCTTCCAGTTTATCGAGGGTTACGCGCACCACGCCCGGCATGGAAGCCACCGGCATGATGGTATTCGTGCCTTCCATGATGAAGATCGGCCAGATCAGATCACCAACGCTCAGCACGTTCTCCGCAACCAGCTTGCGCGTAAAAGCATCATAACGATTGCGCCGCATGCGAATGGCGGGGAAGCCGCCAAGCGCGGGGGCAGCAGGGCCAAGGCCGAGTTCTTGTGCCATCCGGCGACGATCCGCGTTCATGCCTGTGCCACCTTCAGCGCCTGATCAAGGTCCGCCAATATGTCGTCAATATGCTCAATGCCGATGGATAGCCGGACGTAACCGGGTGTCACGCCCGATGCCGCCTGTTCGCTTTCATCCAATTGGCTATGCGTCGTGGTGGCGGGGTGAATCGCCAGGCTCCGCGCATCGCCGATATTGGCAACGTGGTAGAACATGTGCAGCGCTTCGATGAAGCGTTGGCCGGCTTCCTTGCCGCCCTTTAATTCAATCCCCATCAGGCTGCCATGCCCGCCGCGCAAATAGGCGTCAGCCCGGCGGCGGCTTTCACCTTCCATGAGCGATGGATGGATCACGCGCGTCACGGCAGGGTGCTGCGCCAGGAAGGCGGCAGCCCGCGTGGCATTGGCGCAATGGCGTTCGATGCGCAGCGGCAGGGTTTCCATGCCTTGCAGGAACAGGAAGGCGTTCATCGGCGACATGGGCGCGCCCAGATCGCGCAGCAGGCAGGTGCGCATGCGGATGATGTAGGCAATCGGGCCAAGCGCCTTCACCGCCTGGGTCCAGACCGCGCCATGATAAGACGGATCGGGCTTGTTCAGCGTGGGGAAGCGATCACCATGCGCCTCCCAATCGAAATTACCGCCATCCACCACCACACCGCCAATGCTGTTGCCATGCCCGCCGATCCACTTGGTGGTGGAATGCATGACAATCGCCGCACCATGTTCCAAAGGCCGGCAGATGATGGGGGCTGCGGTGTTGTCCATGATCAACGGAATGCCGAGCTTGCGGCCAATCGCCGCCACTTCCGCAATCGGGAAGACTTGTAGCTTCGGATTGGGCAGGGTTTCGGCGTAATAGGCGCGGGTGCGCGCATCGGTCGCCCGCGCAAAGCCTTCCGGGTCGGCGGGGTCCACGAAGCGCACTTCAATGCCGAATTGCTTCAGTGTATTGGCGAAAAGATTCCAGGTGCCGCCGTAAAGATCGGTGGAGGACACAATATTGTCCCCCGCTTCGCACAAATTCATCACGGCGAAGGTCGTCGCTGCCTGGCCCGAACCTACTGCAAGCCCCGCCACGCCACCTTCCAAAGCCGCGACGCGCTTTTCCAGCACATCCACGGTTGGGTTCATGATACGAGTATAGATATTGCCAAGCTCGGCCAGCCCAAAAAGCCGCGCCGCATGGCCGGTATCCTGGAATTGGAAAGACGTCGTCTGATGGATCGGCACCGCGACCGAACCGGTGGTCGGGTCCGCACGCCAGCCGGCATGCAGCACCAGGGTTTCAGGATTGGTCCAATTCGGTGCCGACATGTCATTCTCCCTTCCCCGCTGGGCAAGAACCGCGCGGGAAGACTTGTTCAGGGCGCGGATGTCACCGCGTCATTCCGAAACCTGCCACGCCACCGCCGGTTGCGAAAGGGTTTTCCGCAAAAGACAAGGGCTTTGCGCGGCACTTCCGCAAGGCAGGCCCCCCGTTTCTCGTGAAGCGCCGGATGGGGAAAATTTCACCCCTGCCCGGCTTCAATCTGGCGGCGTCAGGCTGAGCCGCTTGATCGCAATGCCGCGCAAAGGGGGCGCGCGATGGCGCTCGGGCGGCGGGCTGTGCAAATGGGGCACGCGGATAATCAGTTGGGTTGGACCATCACCGTCGCGCGGCAGGATGGGGCCGGCGATCAGGTTGTTGCCGGGGCCGCGCCGCAGAAGCGGGTAGATATCCCCATCCACAACCAGGGAAAGCTCATCCCGGTTCGCCTTGTGGCCGAAATCCGCCAGTTCCAGCCAGGCGCGCAGCGGGTAGCGGCGATCAATCAAAATGGTCAAAGCGGCTTCCGCCCCCGGCCCGGTCCAGCGGAAAATGCCCTCAGGCCCTTGCTCGGGCGCGTGGAATTGCCCGGCAATGGGCAGGTCATTGGCGGCATCAAAGACAAAGCGCTCGGGCAACGCCATTTCAAAAGTTTGGCTCATGGCATTATTCTAGCCAGCGATGCGTGAGGGACGCCAGAGACGCCTGCCCATGAACCCGTAAGCGGCCAGCGCCAAGGCAACCAAACCTGCCGCTTCCGCTTTTGGCCTTTCCAGGCCAGGCTGAACCGAATGGAAGCTCCCGAGCAACGGAGTATATGATCAGCCCATGTTTTGGGATGCTACCTTGAGCGCATATGAACCGCATGTCTCACAACCCTGGCAATCTCTTGATGAATCCAGCCCCATGCCCCTGATTGCTGCCGCGCCCGCCTTACGCCCTTTTTCAGCGACCTCCATCCCAAAGCGTGTCGCGAAAGCCTGTTGGACGGCAGCAGGCCATTCCGGTGCCAAGGCAGCTTAGGCGTTCGCTGCTCCCATGATCCGCTTTCCCCCCAGCGCATCATTGCTCTTGGCACTGGCGTTACTCACCGGACTCAGCCAGTTTCACCGCAGCGCGCTTGGGGTGATTGCGCCGGAACTCAGCGCCGATCTGGCACTCACGCCCAGCATGCTGGGGGCGGCCAATGGCATGTTCTTCGCCGCGCTTTTGATCATGCAGCTACCGGTAGGCATCGCGCTTGATCGGCTTGGCCCACGCCTGGTCGTGGCAGCGCTGAGTGCCATCGCCGTGCTTGGCGTGGTGCTGCAAAGCCTTGCCACGGATGGCGCGACGCTGCTTGTGGCGCGCGCCTTGATCGGCATTGGCTGCGCGGCTTCCTTCATGTCCGCGGTGGTGCTCTGCGCGCGCTGGTATGCGGGCGGCGATATGACACTCGCGCTATCGCGCGTTTTTGCCTTTTCCCAAATGGGGATTTTGCTGGCAGGCGCACCGCTTGCCTGGCTTGCCGGCTGGCTTGGGTGGCGGTAACCCTTTCTGGTTTCGGCCTTGCTCACGGGGCTTGCGGCGCTGGCCTGGTGGCGGCTGGTGCAGAATGACCCGCCGGACCGCCCCGCACCCGCGCGGCGGGCGGAAAGCCTGATGGAAGCGCTGCGCGGGCAGTTTTCCATCTGGCGCCTGCCGGGACTTGCGCGCGTGCTGGCCTTGCATCTGGTGGCCTATGCCGCCGCCGCCACGGTGATCGGGCTTTGGGCCGGGCCCTATTTCGCCGATGTGCATGGGCTGAGCGCCAATGAACGCGGGCTTGCCCTGGCCGCGATGGGCCTTGCCATGCCGATCGGGCTTTTGCTTGTTGGCCCTTTGGAGCGGCGCTTCTTCCCGCGCGCCACCATGATCAGCGCGGGCGCGGCACTTTCCGCTGCCATGCTGTTGGCCTTGGCGCTTTGGCCAGCGCCACCCCTGGCTGCGGCGCTCGGCTTATTGGTGGGGCTGATGCTGTTTTCCAGCTACCCGGTGCTGCTGGTGACGGAAGCGCGCATGCTTTTCCCGGATCAACTGGTCGGGCGCGGCGCAAGCACGGTGAATATGGCGCAGGTTCTGGGGTCTTCTCTGCTGCCTTTATTGGTCGGGCTCGTGATCGGCTTTTTTCCCATTGAGGAAGCCGCACGGCCTGAGGCCGCCTATCGCGCTGGCTTCGCCGTGCTGGCTGGCAGCCTGCTGCTTGGGCTGGCGGGCTGGCTTTTGCTCCCGCGCACAAAACCATGACCACACGGCCTGATTTCAGCCTGGAAGCCGCCCTTGGCGGCCGGGTCGCCGGGGTGGATGAGGCCGGCCGCGGCCCCCTCGCCGGGCCAGTGCTGGCCGCTGCCCTGGTGTTTTTGGCCCCACCAACTGAGAGCCTTGCGGCGCTGTTGCAGGATTCCAAGAAGCTCAAGGAAGCGGCGCGGGATGCTGCCTTTGTGGCACTCGGCGAAGCCCAAGCGCTGGGGCTGGTTGAAATCGGCATCGGCGCGGCCTCAGCCACCGAAATCGGGCAGGTCAATATTCTCCGCGCCACGCATTTGGCCATGCGCCGCGCGGTGGCGAAGCTGCCGGATACCCCGGATCATGCCCTGGTGGATGGCAATCAGCCGCCGCCTTTGGCCTGCCCTGTGCGCTGCGTGGTGGGTGGGGATGGGTTCAGCTTCTCCATTGCTGGCGCTTCGATCATTGCCAAGGTGCTGCGTGATCGGGCCATGCGCCGGCTTGACCCGCGCTGGCCCGCTTACGGCTTTGCGCGCCATGCCGGCTACCCAACCGCCGCGCATCGGGAAGCGCTGGCAAGGCTCGGCCCCTCTCCCCATCACCGGCGCGGTTTTGGGCCGGTGGATCAGGCCGTTTTGAAACTGACTTGACCGGGCGACTCGGGCGCGCGATTCTTGCCGGAGTCATAAGGGATTTCACGGTGGGAACGCAGCTAGAGCTGCTCTTGGACCAGGTTCTGGTCGGGGATTCGATTGCCATGCTGCGCCGCCTGCCGCCGGCGAGTGTGCATGCGATTTTTGCTGACCCACCCTATAACCTTCAGCTGAAGGGCGAATTGCGCCGGCCCGATGAAAGCGTGGTGGATGGCGTGGATGATGCCTGGGACCGCTTCCCCGATCTGGCCACCTATGATGCTTTCACCCGCGCCTGGCTGACCGAATGCCGGCGCGTTTTGCGCAAAGACGGCACGATTTGGGTGATGGGCGCTTATCATAATGTGTTCCGCCTGGGGGTGGCGTTGCAGGACCTTGGCTTTTGGATCCTGAATGATGTGATCTGGCGCAAGGCCAATCCCATGCCGAATTTCCGAGGCCGGCGCTTCACCAATGCGCATGAAACCCTGATCTGGGCGGCGCATGGGCAGGAATCCAAATACCGCTTCAACTACGCCGCCATGAAGACGCTGAATGATGATGTGCAGATGCGGAGCGACTGGTTCATCCCGCTTTGCACGGGCGGTGAGCGGCTGCGCGACGAAAATGGCGACAAGCTGCACCCGACGCAAAAGCCCGAAGCGCTGCTGCATCGCGTGATCCTGTCCTGCACCCAGCCAGGGGAGGTTGTGCTGGACCCCTTCCTTGGTTCCGGCACCACGGCGGCAGTTGCCAAGCGCCTTGGCCGGCGCTTCATCGGCATTGAACGGGAAGAACGCTACGCCCGTGGTGCACGCGCGCGGCTGGCGGCGGTGGAGCCCATGCCGGAATCAGCCGCCCTTGCGCTGCCATCGCGGCGGGAACAGCCGCGCATTCCCTTTGGCACGCTGGTGGAACGCGGGATGGTGCCGGCGGGCAGTGTGCTGACCGATGCGCGCCGCCGCTGGCGGGCGGAAGTGGGCGCCGATGGCACGCTTCGTTGCGGCAAGGCGGCAGGGTCCATTCACCAGGTGGGGGCGGCGGTGCAGGAAGTGCCTTCCTGCAATGGCTGGCTGTTTTGGCATATGGAAAACAAGGCGGGAGGGCTGCGCGTTCTGGATGAATTGCGCGCGGAGATCGCAGGGGCATAAGGCCCTCTGAGTACGCGTTGCGCCTCGCCAGCCGGCTCGGCATGCACTGAATGGCCCAAAACTCAAGCAAATTGCGCCAGCAAGGCCGGAATCGCCTGAATTTCAGGCAAACGGCGTCTGACAACGCAACTTAGCTGAATGGCGAAAACCTGCCCTTCTTGTAATTTTAACGCCACCGGGCAATCTCCACCCCCAAGCGAGACGGGCTTCGTCCGCTGGGAGACGTGGGAGAAACAAATGAAATTCAAAATGCTCGCCGCCGCCGCGGCGGCCTTCATGACCTTTGGCGTGGGTGAAGCCCTCGCCGGGCGCGACCTGGACCAGATTCGCCAGCGCGGCACGCTCCGCTGCGGCGTGCAGGGTCCTTCCAACCCAGGCTTTGGGGTGCCGGATAGCCAGGGCCGCTGGGGTGGCTTCAATGTGGAAGTCTGCCGCGCCATCGCGATCACCATCTTGAATGACCCGAGCAAGGTGGAATTCGTTCCCGTCACCACGCAAAGCCGCTTCCCCGCGCTTTCCGCCGGTGAAGTGGATGTGCTGTCCAACAACACGACCTGGACGCTGACGCGCGATACCAACGTGAATCGCTTCAATTTCCCGGCCATCACCTTCTATGACGGTCAGGCCATCATGGTGCCGCGCCGCCTGAACGTGACCAGCGCGCGCCAATTGAACGGCGCCACAGTCTGCGTACAACCGGGCACCACGACAGAACTCAATATCTCTGATTTCTTCCGCGCCAATAATCTGCGCTTCACCCCGGTGGTCATCGCGGATCTGGATGAAATCCGCCGCGCCTATGATAGCGGCCGCTGCGATGTTTTCACCAATGACTTCGCCGCGCTTGCTGCGCAGCGCACGCTGCTGACGCGCCCGGCGGATCACGTGATCCTGCCTGAGCGTCTGTCCAAGGAACCGTTGGGCGTCACCATCCGCCAGGGTGATGAGGAACTGTCCAATATCGTCGCCTGGACCACCTTTGCCCTGATTGACGCCGAAGAAATGGGCATCACCCAGGCCAATGTGGAACAGATCGCCACCACCGCCACCAACCCGGTGATCCGTCGTCTGCTGGGCGTTGAAGGAAATATGGGCGAGAGCCTGGGCGCCGCCCGCGCCGACTATGTGCGCACCATCATCCGCACCTTCGGCAATTACGGCGAGATTTTTGAGCGTCACCTCGGCACCAATACACCGCTGGGCCTCGAGCGTGGGATGAACAATATCTGGACCCGTGGCGGCCTGCTTTATGCGCCGCCGGCGCGCTGATCCTTCGGCGTAACAACAGGCCGCGCGCTGTCATGGCGCGCGGCCATTTTGCTTGGTGGCGGGCGATGCACCTGGCCCCCACGCTTTCCTGCCTTATGTCGCCCACGGAACCCGCTGCATGAGTTCTTCCACTACCACACCACCTTCGCGCGGTTTCATCCCCTCGGCAGGGTCAGGCCGGGGTTTGCTGATCCAGGCGGGGCTGCTTTTCGCGGTGGTCTTCCTGGGTTGGTGGTTCTGGTCCAATGCGCAGGCGAATATGGCCGCGCGCGGCGTGCAATTCGGCTTTGGTTTTCTGGATCGTTCAGCCGGCATCCCGATTGGTGAACATCTGATTCCCTATGCGCCGGCCGATACCTATCGCCGGGCGCTCACGGTTGGGCTTTTGAATACGCTGCGTGTCGCCATTGTCGGCATCGCGCTCTGCACCGTTTTCGGTATTCTGCTTGGTCTCGCGCGGCTATCTTCCAACCCGCTGCTGCGCGGCCTGGTAGGTGGCTATATTGAGGTCATTCGCAATACGCCGCTCGTGCTCCAGCTTGTCTTTTGGCATGCTGTGTTGTTGCAGCTTCCCTCCGTACGCCAGGCACTCAATCCGCTGCCAGGGGTGTTTCTGTCCCAGCGCGGGATGAAGATCCCGGGGCTCATGGCCGATACGGCTTTGCTGGTCTTTCTGCTGGCCGCGCTGATCGGTGCGATTGGTTGGTGGTTCTTGCTGCGGCGCGAAGGCGCGCGCCAGATCGCAACCGGGGACCGACGCGCGACACTATTGCCAGGGCTGCTGATGCTATTCGGCTTTCCGGCGCTCGGGATGGCTTTGGGTTTCGTGCCGGTTGTGGAATGGCCGGAACTCGCCGGCTTCAATTTCGAAGGCGGGCTTGCGTTATCGCCGGAATTCTTCGCGCTGCTGGTGGGGTTGGTGGTCTATACCTCGGCCTTCATTGCGGAAATTGTGCGTTCGGGCATTCAAAGCGTCCATAAGGGACAATGGGAAGCGGCGCGGGCGCTAGGGCTGCCGCCTGGGCGCATCATGCGCCTTGTGATCTTGCCGCAGGCGCTGCGCGTCATCATCCCACCGCTAACGTCGCAATATCTGAACCTGACGAAGAATTCCTCACTCGCCATCGTGATCGGCTATCCGGATCTGGTGAGTGTCGCCAATACCTCGATCAATCAGACCGGGCAGGCGATTGAGGTGATTTCGATTTTCATGGCGGTCTATCTCATCATCAGCCTGATCACCTCGGCGCTGATGAATTGGTATAACGCCAAAGTCGCCCTGTTGAAGGAGCGTTGATCCGATGCAGGCGACAACCACAACCGCGCAAGCCGCACCGCGCGGGCCAAGCTTCCCGGAACGGGTTCAGGCTTTCCTGAAGGCCTGCTTTGCCGGGCCGCTCAATACGCTGATCACGCTTGCCTGCTTGGCCGTGCTGTATTTCGCGGTGCCGCCCTTCTGGTCCTGGGCGGTGACCAATGCGACCTGGAATGGCAATGCACAGGCGTGTCGCGCTGCCGGCGGTGCCTGCTGGGCCTTTGTGCGGGAGAAATTCTGGTTTTCCATCTTCGGCCTTTACCCGTTTGAAGAACGCTGGCGCCCCGCGACCATGTTGGTGATCCTGGTGGCGATGGTATTGCTTTCCACCATCAGGCGCTTCTGGGGCCGCTGGCTTTTGCTGGGCTGGGCGATTGCCGCGCCCGCCATGTGGGTGCTGATGCAGGGGGGCGTATTCGGGCTTTCTTTCGTGCAGACGCGCCAATGGGGCGGGCTTGCCATCACCGGCATCATCGCTGTTTATGGCGTGGCGCTTGGCTATCCGCTGGCCATCCTGCTGGCGCTTGGCCGGCGTAGCGAATTGAAGCTGGTACGTTGGTTTTCCACCGCCGTCATCGAATGCGTGCGCGGTGTGCCGCTGATTTCGCTGCTGTTCATGGCGGCGATCATGCTGCCGCTGTTTATGCCGCAAGGGGTCACGATTGATCGGCTGATGCGCGTGCTGGTGGCCTATACGCTGTTCACCGCGGCTTACATGGCGGAAGTTGTGCGCGGTGGTCTGCAAGCCATGCCGCGCGGGCAATATGAAGCGGCTGATGCGATTGGGCTGAGCTTCTGGCAGAAGATGCGCCTGATCATTCTGCCGCAGGCGCTGACGATCACCATTCCCTCTCAGGTCAATACCTTCATTGGGCTGTTCAAGGATACGACCCTGGTGGTGGTGATTGGCGTGTTTGATTTCTTCACCACGCTGCGCGCCGCTTTGGGTGATCCGAATTGGCTCGGCTTCCCGACCGAGGCTTATCTTTTCGCGGCCTTTGTCTATTTCGTGCTGTGCTTCGCCATGAGCTGTTATTCGCAATCGCTGGAGAAATCATTGCGGCCAGGGTCGCGGTAGGCGGCTCAGGCGCGCGCTTTCTCCAGCGCCATCAGCACCACTTCCGGCGTCGCCGGCAGGTCAAGCTGCGTGATGCCCGTTGCGTCGCACAGCGCATTCCAAACGGCGGTCGCCAGCATCAGCGGCGGTTCCCCCACACCTTTTGATCGGAAAATCGTCTCCGCCCGCGCTGGCGCATTGGCCAGCAAGCGCAGGCGGAAATCTGGCGGCGCATCGCGGCTGCCTGGGATTTTGTAGGTGGAGGGTCCGAGTGTGCGTTGCCGCCCTTCCTTGTCCCAGAACAGGCTTTCTGTTGTCAGCCAGCCGAGCCCTTGCACGAAGCCGCCTTCAATCTGCCCGCGATCAATCGCTGGGTTCAGCGAACGCCCGCAATCCTGCACCAGATCGGCGCGCAAGACGCGATGTTCCCCGGTAAGCGTATCCACCACCACTTCCACCACCGATGCGCCGTAGGAGAAGTAGAAGAAAGGCTCGCCCCGCATGGCCTTCGCATCCCAATGGATGTCGGGCGTGCGATAAAACCCAGTCGCTGAAAGCGAAATGCGCTGCACCCAGCAGCGATGCGCCAGATCGCCAAAGCCCATGGCGCGATTATCGCCAGGCTTTGCGACGAATACGCGGCCTTCGGCAAAGCCAATTGCTTCCACCGGCACTTCCCAAAGCCGCGCTGCTTCCGCTGCCATGCGTTCACGGATGGCGCTTGCGGCCAGATGCGCGGCCCAGCCATTCAAATCCGAACCCGTGGAAGCCGCGGTGGGCGCGGTATTGGGTACCTCTGCCGTGCTGGTGGGCGTGATGCGAATGCGGTCCATCGGCACGCCAAAAGCATCCGCCACCACCTGCGCGATTTTGATATTGAGCCCCTGGCCCATTTCCGTCCCGCCGTGATTGAGCCGGATGGACCCATCCGCATAAACATGCACCAAGGCGCCGGCCTGATTCAGATGCATGAGGCCGAAGGAAATGCCAAAGGCCAGTACGAAACTTCCAAGCCCGCGACGCAAGAAGGGATGGTTCGCGTTGAAGGCCGCGATTTCCGCGCGCCGCGCTGCCCAGCCGGCATCTTCCATGGCTTCGGCATAAACGCGGCGGATCAAATCGCCTTCAAGCGCCTGGCCATAAGGCGCCTTGCTACCGTTATCTCCACCCGCGAAATTGCGCGCGCGCACCGCCTCCATATCCTGCCCCGTTGCGGCAGCGACACCGCGCAGCACATCATCCATCAGCAGTACGCCTTGTGGGCCGCCAAAGCCACGAAACGCCGTGTGGCTGACGGTATTGGTGCGTAGCGACAGCGCGCGCAGCTTCACCGCCGGCACATCGTAGCAATTCAGCGCATGGGTCAGCGCGCGAAACACCACGCCGCCGGTCAGATCAATGCTATGCCCGCCATCGGCGGCCAGCATTGCCTCCAGCCCCGTAATCCGCCCTGTCGCATCAAAGCCCGCGCGCCAGCGATACAAAAACGGATGGCGCTTGCCGGTGGCCGCCATATCCGCCTTGCGCGATAGCCGCAGTTTTACCGGCCGCCCGGTGATGCGCGCCGCAAGGGCAGCCGCTGCCGCCACCCAGGACGCATTGCTTTCCTTGCCGCCAAAGCCGCCGCCCATGCGCCGGCAGCGCACGGTGATGCGGTTGAAATCACAACCCAGCACGCGCGCTGCGATATGCTGCACCTCGGTCGGGTGCTGGGTGGAGGAGGTGATGGCGATATCCCCATCTTCCCCCGGCATGGCGATGGCGATTTGGCCTTCCAGATAGAAATGTTCCTGCCCGCCGGCACGAAACTCGCCTGACGCCTGCATGGGTGAAGCGGCAATCGCCCCCGCCGCATCCCCCCGCGTGATTTCCTGTGGCGGCAGCAAATAGGCTTCCGCCGCCAGCGCATCCTCGATCGAAAGAATCGGTGGCAGCGCTTCAATTTCCGGCTTCAGCGCGGCTAGTGCCGCCAGTGCCGCATCGCGCGACTCCCCCACCACCATCGCAATGGGCTGGCCGTGATGGCGCAACACGCCATCCGCGAAAAGCGGTTCAACTTCCCGGCCTGAGGGCGAGATATCATTCGCCCCCGGCACATCCCGCGCCGTTAGCACCGCGACCACACCCTGCATGGCGCGCGCCGCCGCAACATCCAAAGCCCCAAGCCGGCCATGCGCGACAGGCGAGAGCAGCAGCGCACCATGCAACAAGCCCGGCGCTTCCGGCACATCATCCGCGAAGGGCGCGCGGCCCGTCACATGGCCCAGCGCCGAATCATGGGCGAGTGCCGCCCCCTGGGCGAGTGGCGCATTCATGGCGCGATGAACCGCGGCGCGTGTGGCGTTGGCAGCGCCATGATTTCCGCCGCGGCTTCTGGCTGCGCCACACGCCAATAAAGCCGCAGCAACAAATTGCGCGCTGCCACGCGGCGATATTCGGCGGTGCCGCGCAAATCATCCATGGGTGTGATGGCGCGCGCCAAAGCCTCACCTGCCGCGCGGGCTTGCGCTTCGGTGAAGGCCGCGCCTTGCAGCGCCGCTTCCGCTTCCGCTTCCGGCGCGCGTGCCGCCATTGGCCCGCAACCACCATGGGCGATGCGCACGCGGGTGATCACATCGCCATCGCGTTCCAGCAGCACAGCCAAGCCAATGGCGCTGATATCCTGATCATGCCGGCGCGAGAGTTTCTCGGCGGCGAAAATCGCGCCCGGTGCGGGCCTGGGGATGAAGACCCGCGCAATCACTTCCTCCGCCCCCAACGCATTGCGCCGATAGCCGAGCAGGAAATCCTCAACCGCCAAATCCCGCGCGCCATCCGGCCCCGCCAACGTCACCCGCGCCCCAAGCGACAGCAAGGGCGGCAGCGCATCGCCAATCGGGCTCGCAGTGCCGAGGTTCCCACCAAGCGTGCCGAGCGCGCGTATCTGGCGCGATCCCAGCCGGCGCAACAGCCCAGCAAAAGCCGCGAAATCCGCATCATGCGCCACGTGATCGAGCAGCGCGGCATAGGGTTCCGCCGCACCCACCGAAAGCCCCTCTGGCCCCGCCGTGATGCCACGCAATTCGGCAACATCGCGGAGGCAAATGATGGTGCCAGGGTTTTCCCGATGCTCCGAAAAGCGCAGGCCCAAATCAGTGCCGCCAGCCAAATTCCACGCCCCCGGGTATTCGCGCTTCAGCCTTACCGTTTCATCCAAACTGCGCGGCAGGAAGAAGCGATGCTCCGGCGGGCCGAAGCCAGTGACATCAGTCGCCGGGCATAACGGCGCGGTATCTTCCGCCACCGGCAAGGCCGCCATCGCATCCAGAATAGGCCGATAGCCCGTGCAGCGGCAGAGGTTTCCAGCCAAAGCCTCATGCGCATCACCCCCCATGCGCGCATGGGCGTAAAGCGACATGACAATCCCCGGCGTGCAAAAGCCGCATTGCGTCGCTTCCGCCGCCAGCATCGCCGCCTGCACAGGATGCGGCGCGCCATCGGGGGCCGAGAGCCCCTCCACACTCCGCAGCGCCAGGCCATGGGCCTGACCCAGCGTCATCAGGCAGGCATTGACGGGGGCGCGGGCGCCATCCGGCGCTTCAATCACCACGGTGCAGGCGCCGCAATCACCCTCGGCACAGCCCTCCTTCGTGCCGGGCAGCCCCGCCGCGCGCAGCCAATCCAGCAAGGTCATGGCCGGGGGCGTTTCCGCAGGCAGGCGCCGCAATGCGCCATTCAGGGTGAAGGTGATGGACATGAAAGTTTATTTAGGATGGATTGGGGTGAGTTGAAACCGGGGGCGCCGCCCCCGGAGCCCCCGCCGGGGTAACCGCGGGCGTAAGCCCGCGGCGCGCGCAGGGTTGGTGTGGCGGCTGCGCGCAAAACCAAAGCATGTTACCCCGGACCCCGCCCGGACTTGGTGGTATTGATCGCGATGCACGCTCCGGTCATGAGGATTTTCCTTGCCGATGGCGGCCTCCATGGCTAGAAGAAGTCTTGCCCTGATCCGACGTGCCGCCAACCGGCCTCGTCGCTCGGCAGGGTAGATCGGGGGCGGGTTGGCCGCCCCCGCTCATTCCCCCGACCCCCGATAAATCAGCACGCCGTACTCTGCCGCGCGGGTCCATAGATTGCGAAACGGGGCGCAATAAGGGCATGGTGACAGCAATCGAGGCTGGGTGCGACAAGGCGTAATGAAAAACAGGCTGTTCTACGGGGATAATCTGGCAGTGCTGCGCGGGCGGGATGCGGATGGCAAGCCTCTGATCCCGGATGAGAGCATTGACCTGATCTACCTGGACCCACCCTTCAATTCCGCCGCCACCTATAACGTGCTGTTCCGCGCCCCCGATGGCAAAATGAGCGACAGCCAATTGGAAGCCTTCGAAGATAGCTGGCACTGGGGCGACGCCGCCGCCGCTGCCTATGAAGATGTGATCACCCAGGGCGTCTATACCGATGCGTCCGTTCTGCTACGCGGCATTGTCGCTGCACTCGGCAAAAATGACATGACCGCCTATCTGGCGATGATGGCCGTGCGGCTGATTGAATTACACCGCGTGCTGAAACCTACCGGATCGCTTTATCTACACTGCGACCCGACCGCGAGCCATTATTTGAAAATTTTGCTGGACGGGATTTTTGGCGTTGAAAATTTTGTTAACGAAATTGTCTGGAAAAGAACTTCAGCAAAGGCGGACTTCGCTCAAGGTGCAAAGCATTTTCCACGCGTTCATGACATCATTCACCGATACGCGAAAAGTGCGGACCTTATGAAATTTCAACAATCCTTCGGGCAATACGATGAAAAATACATAACTCAAAAATACCCGCATACGGACCCGACAGGCCGTCGCTATGGCCTATGGGATCTCACGGGGCCTGGCGGTGCAGCAAAAGGCAATCCAAGTTATGAAGTATTGGGTGTCGTGCGCTTTTGGCGTTATTCTCAAAAGAAAATGCAAGAACTCATTGATGCGGGGCGTGTGATACAACCAAAGCCCGGCGCAGTTCCTCGATATAAGCGATACCTTGATGAAATGCAGGGCGTTCCGCACGGCGACACCTGGGATGACATCCCGCCCATCAATTCCCAAGCCCAAGAACGCCTCGGCTACCCCACGCAAAAGCCCCTCACGCTGTTGGAACGCATCATCAATGCTTCCTCCAATGCCGGTGATGTCGTGCTTGATCCGTTTTGTGGCTGTGGCACGGCGGTTCATGCTGCCGAAAAATTGGGGCGGCGATGGGTGGGGATTGATGTCACGCATCTCGCCATTTCCCTCGTGGAGCGTCGGCTGAAGGATGCCTTCCCAAATATCGCCTTTGATGTTTTGGGCACGCCGAGGGATTTGTCTGCCGCGCGGGATTTGGCGGCGCGGGACAAGCATCAATTCCAATGGTGGGCGATATCCTTGTTGGATGCTGTGCCGCAGGGCGGCAAGAAGAAGGGTGCGGATCGCGGCATTGATGGCATTCGGTGGGTGCGGACCGGCCCCAGGGATGGCGATTTGGATCGGGTCATTATCTCCGTAAAGGGCGGGGAGAATGTCTCGGTCCGCGATGTGCGGGATTTGGCTGGCACGGTGCAGCGCGAAGGTGCCTTGGGTGGCGTGTTGATCACGCTGGCGGACCCAACGCGGGACATGCTGCGCGAAGCCGCCTCGCACGGTTATGCCTCAACCGGGCTTGGGCAGTTTCGCAAAATCATGGTCAAGACCATCGCTGAGTTGATGGCCGGCGTGCATGATGATGCCGAACGCTTACCCCCGCTTGGCCGAGGCGAAGGCTTCCGCCGCGCGCCCCGCGAACAGGCCGCGCGCCCCCCTCAGGCGGGCTTGTTCGAATAACGGCGGGGTCCGGGGTAACACGCCTTTGTTTCGCGCGCAGCCGCCACACCAACCCTGCGCGCATTGCGGGCATCCGCCCGCAATGACCCCGGCGGGGGCCAGGGGGCAGCGCCCCCTTTTTGTAAAAACCTACCCCTCATCCTCCAGCCTTTCGATATCCTCATCCGAAAAGCCGAAATGGTGTCCGATTTCGTGGATCAGGACGTTACGCACCAGGCGGAACAGATCCTCCCCGGTTTCGATCCATTCCAGCAGGATGGGCTCTCGGAACAGCAGAATGCGGTCGGGTTCTTCCTGCACCATGCCGTCGCTTTTTTCGGTCAGCGGCACGCCCAGATAGAGCCCGGTCAATTCATAGGGGTTTTCGATGCCGAGTTCGCGGAGCATCTCCTCCTCCGCGATGTCATCCACCAGGATGGCGACGCCCTTCAGCACATCGCGCATCGGCTTCGGGATGGCGGCAAGCGCATCTTCGGCAAGCTCAATCAGGTCTTCGGCATTGGGGGGTGTGGAAAAGCGCATGGGGGCTCATGCGCGCCGAAGCGCCCCTTGGTCAAGCGGCGCTTCGGCTACAGAAGCCTATAGTTTCAGCCTTCAATCACATTGGCGCGCTGGCCGCCGATAATGGCCAGGAATTCGCGCCGCGTGCTGGCATCATCCCGGAAGGCGCCCAGCATCCGGCTGGTCACCATGGTGACGCCGGGCTTATGGATGCCGCGCGTGGTCATGCATTGATGCGCGGCTTCAATCACCACCGCGACACCCTTCGGCTTCAGCACCTGTTCAATGGTATTGGCCACTTGTGCCGTCAGTTTTTCCTGGATTTGCAGCCGCTTGGCATAAACTTCCAAAACGCGCGCCAGTTTGCTGATGCCCACCACGCGGCCCTGCGGCAGATAGGCGATATGCGCGCGGCCAATGATCGGCACCATATGATGTTCGCAATGGCTTTCCATGCGGATATCCCGCAGGATCACCATTTCATCATAGCCGTCGGTTTCTTCGAAGGACCGCGCGAGCAAATCCACCGGGTCCGTTTCATAGCCGGCGAAGAATTCCTCATAGGCACGGGCGACGCGCGCGGGGGTATCCACCAGGCCTTCACGGTCTGGGTCATCACCGGCCCAGCGCAGCAGGGTGCGCACCGCGGCTTCCGCTTCCGTGCGGGAGGGGCGCGGTTCCAGGGTGGCATTGGCCGTGGTGAGGCTAGAGGCAGGGATTTGAATATTCACGGTATTGGTCTTTCCCAAGGTCGAGGGGGCGCCGGAAGGCAGGGGGCTTTGCGGCACCGTCGGACTCCATGTGGGCGGCCCCGCCGAAATGACAAGGATTTTCCCCGCTTGGCGCCAGGGGCCGGTGCGGGTTAGCCTAAGGTCTCAACCAGCCAAGATGAAGAAACCGCCATGCTTGACGCCGTAAGCCCCCTTGCCGCCACCTCGACCGAGGCGAAGCTGTATGACGCGCTGATCATCGGCGCCGGTTTCGCCGGCCTGTATCAGCTCCATTCCCTGCGGGACCGCCAGGGGCTTTCCGCCCATGTGCTGGAGGCGGGTGATGGCGTGGGCGGCACCTGGTATTGGAACCGCTATCCGGGTGCCAGGTGTGATTCTGAAAGCCACAGCTATTGCTATCATTTTTCGGATGAGTTGGTGCAGGGCTGGGAATGGTCCGAACGCTACCCGAGCCAGCCGGAGATTCTGCGTTACCTGAATTACGCCGCGGATAAGCTGGACCTGAAGCGCGACATTACCTTCGGCGCGCGGGTGGTGGCGGCGCGGTATGATGAAGCTGCCAATATGTGGCGCCTGCGCACGGAACAAGGCGCGGAATTTGCGGCGCGCTATTTGATCACCGCCGTCGGCTGCCTTTCTTCGGCCAATCTGCCGAAGATTGATGGCATCGCGGATTTTCAGGGCAAGTGGTATCATACTGGCGAATGGCCGCATGAAGGTGTGGATTTCTCTGGCAAGCGCGTTGGCGTGATTGGCACGGGTTCCACCGGCATTCAGGCCATTCCGGTGGTGGCCGCCGCCGCCAAGCATCTGACCGTGTTTCAACGCACGGCGAATTATTCGATCCCCGCGCGCAATGCGCCGCTGACCGATGATTTCAAGAAATATGTGCGGGAGAATTTTGCCGAAATTCGCGATGTGATGCGCTCCACCGTCAATGGCCATCCTTGGCGCATTGCGGATCGTTCCGTGCTGGAAGTAACCGATGAGGAACGGAACGAGATTTTTGAGAAAGCTTGGGAAAAGGGTGGGCTGCGTCTGCGCGCCGAATTCCGCGATGTGCTGACGAATGAGGAAGCGAATGGGATTGTCTCAGCCTTCCTCAAGAAAAAGATCGGCCAGATCGTGAAGGACCCTGCCAAGGCCGCGATCCTTGCCGATATTGATCACGGCTTCGGCACCAAGCGCCCGCCGATTGATACGGGCTATTTCGAAACCTATAACCGGGACAATGTGGCTTTGGTGAATCTGCGGGCCGAGCCGATTGAACGCATCACCGCAACTGGCGTGAAGACCAGCAAGGGCGAATACCCGCTGGATATCATCGTCTTCGCGACGGGCTTTGATGCCATGACCGGGCCGCTATTCAATTTGAACATCGCCGGGCGTGATGGCCTGGCTTTGCGGGATGTGTGGCGTGAAGGCCCGCGCAGCTATCTTGGGCTGCAAGTGGTGGGCTTCCCCAATCTGTTCACCGTGACAGGGCCGGGCAGCCCTTCCGTGTTGACCAATATGCCGGTGGCGATTGAACAGCATGTGGAATGGATCACGCGCTGCATCGCCGATATGCGCGCCGCCGGCCAGACGCGCATTGAAGCCAAGCCGGATGCGGTGGATGATTGGATGGTGCAGGTGCAGGAAGTGGCCGACCGCACACTTTTCACGAAAACGCTGCATTCCTGGTATCTGGGCGCCAATGTGCCGGGCAAGCCACGCGTGTTCATGCCCTATATCGGCGGCATGGCGCGGTATCGGCGGATTTGTGATGAGGTGGCGGAGAAGGGGTATGAGGGGTTTGCTTTGGGGGCGTAGATAATTGATGCCGCTCAGAAAATATAATGCAATTTGGTGATTGGGGAGAGGAATTATGGACTGGCTAGCCACTGTCGAAATGAAGGATTGGCTAGTTGTAATCGCAACTCTTCTTTCTCCATTAATTGCGGTTCAAGTGACAAAATGGCTTGATCGGAGGAATCAAGCTCGAGAAGAGCAGATAAGAATTTTCAAGACTTTGATGGCTACTAGGGCTGCAACACTCGATCCTCGTCACGTTGAGTCGTTGAATTCCATAGATGTGGTCTTTAGTGCCAACGATAAAAAGCAAAAAGAAATTCGCCGCTATTGGAAGCAGTATTTGGACCACCTGAATGATAAGAATTATCCTGTGGGACATTGGGGAACGAAGCGCGTCGAATTACTGGTAGATTTATTGAACAGTATGGGCTCCTACCTGGATTTTGACTTCGACAAAACACAATACAAGAATGAGTCCTATTTTCCGCAGGGCTATTCTTCACTTGAAGACGACCAAACAGCAATTAGAAAAGCCGTCCTCGAAGTACTAGACGGGAAGCGACCTTTGCCAATGTTCGTCGTGAATCTACCGAGCCAAGAAACACAACCGGGAACCGATAGAAATAAAAATGAGGGGTAGGTATGGTTTGAAGGGCATGACCCTGAGCTGCCCTGCCCGCGAGCAAGATTCACTCATCAGTTAAACCGGCTCCAACCCTTTGGCGCGGAGCAACCCCGCATCCGCACCTTGCACCAAAAATTCCATGAAGGCGCGCGCGGCTTCCGGCTGCGGTGCCTCGGCGAAAATGGCGGCGGAGAAGGTCATCACCTCTCCGATCTCAGACGGCAGCGTGCCGATAATGTCAATGCCGGGCACGGTCATCAATTCGCTGACTTGTTGGATGGCCAAAGCCACTTCGCCGCGCTTCAGCAATTCACCCGTAAAGCCCTGCGGGATCACGGTGGCTTTGGCATTCACTTCCGCCGCGATGCCAAGGCGTTCGATCAGCCCCGCGAAGAACAGCCCGCTCGCCCCCGCGCGGGAATAGGCAAGCGATGGTGTCGCCAATAGCGTCGCGCGAAACGCCTCGGGCGTGCTGATATCGGGTCGCGCCGCGCCGGCCGCGACCGCTACGCCAATATGCGATAACGCCAAATCACGCCGGCTTCCTGCCGCAAAAATCCCCTTGGCAGTGAAATCATCAATCGCCGCGGCAGTCAGTATCGCGATATCGCCCCGCGCACCATCGGCGATGCGCTGGGAAATGCTTTTGGTCGGGTCGAATACCATGGCCGGCGCCGGGTTTTTCTTGGCCCAAAGCGGCGCCAGCACGTCAAGAACGCCCTGCAATGCCAGGGTGGACATGATGGAAAGCGGCTGAGCCATGGGGCGGTTCCTTGCAAGCTGATCGCGCCCACAATGCCGGGGGCGAAGCCGCGCGGCAATCTGGCGCGGCTTCGCCGTAAATTCGCCACGGCAACCTGATCAATTTTTTCTCTTGCCCAAGGCGTCCTCAAAAGGAATGGCTCATGACTCGGAAATTGCGGTCCCTTGCCTTGACTGTCGGCATTCTCGGGAGCCTTGGCGCCGCCCATGCCCAGGCGCCCGAAGGCTGCGCGCGGCATGAGGCGCGTTTCGCCGGCTTGCTCGGCAAAGCGCCAGATGAGGTGCGCGCGGCGCTGCAAGCCTTGCCGGGGATCAGCACTGTGCGCATGGGCGGACCCACCACGCCCATGACCAAGGATTACCGGATAGATCGCGCGACCGGGTTGATCGAAAACGGCGTGGTGACGCGGATCACCTGCGGGTGATATCAGGGCAGCCCGCCTCAGGCGCCCCCCATTCATCCCCTGGCCGGAGGCCCGATGCCCGAAACGCCCGAAGGCTTGCTCGCCCGCCTCGCTGCCGCCGGCATTGCGGCAGAAACGCGCCATCACCCGGCGGTCTTTACCGTGGCCGAAAGCCAGGATTTGCGTGGCACCCTGCCCGGCGGGCATACCAAGAACCTGTTCCTGCGCCCGGCCAGGGGCGATGGCCCCTTCCTGCTGGCAACGCTTGAGGAATCCCGCCAGGTATCCATCAATGCGCTCGCCCGCATGGCGGATTCCGGCAAGGTCTCCATGGGCAGCGCTGAGGAGTTGCTGGGCATCCTGGGCCTGACACCTGGCTCGGTCACGCCCTTTGGCCTGGTCAATGCGCCACCCAGCCGGATTCGCTTTGTCATGGATGCGGGGCTGATGCGACACGCGCGAATTTGGGTGCATCCCTTGGTCAATACGGCTTCCACGGGCCTCGCACCCCGGGATTTGCTCGGGTTTCTGGCCGGGCTTGGGCATGAAACCCGGCTGCTGGAACTGGACGGCGCCTGAACCGCGCCGGGGTGGCTTGCGTCTGGCGCAATAGGGCGCATCTATGCGCCAACAAATCCAGGAAGTGCCGTGATGGAAGTGATCTTCGACCCGAACCGCCCCTCGCAAGCCGCCGCTGCCGGCGCCATCAAGGATGGGGACCAAACCACCTTCATGCAGGATGTGGTGCAGGCATCCAATGATGTGCCGGTGCTGGTGGATTTCTGGGCCACCTGGTGCGGCCCCTGCAAGCAACTGACCCCCGCGCTGGAAAAGGTGGTGACCGCCGCCGATGGCCGCGTGCGCCTGGTGAAGATTGATATTGATAAGAATCGCGGCCTTGTGCAGCAGCTGGTGCAAATGGGCCTGCCGCTGCAATCCGTGCCCACGGTGGTGGCCTTCTGGAAGGGGCAGATCCTGGACCTATTCCAGGGCGCGCTGCCGGAATCGGAAGTGAAGCGCTTCATTGAAGGCTTGCTGAAGCAGGCGGGCGGGCAAATGCCAACCGCCGACCTTCTGGGCGAAGCCAAGGCCGCCTTGGAAGAAGGCGATGCCACCACGGCGCTGCAAATGTTTGGCGCTCTGGCCCAGCAGGAACCGGAAAATGCGGATGCGCTGGCCGGCGTGGCGCGCTGCCTGATGACGCTGGGGCAGGAAGAACAGGCGCTTCAGGTGATTGAAAGCGTGCCGGAAAAGCTGCGCGCCCATGCCGAAATCGCTTCCATCCGCAGCGCCTTGGAATTGGCCGCTGAAGGGCGTGAGGCGCGGGCGAAGCTTGCTGAATTTGAAGCGCGCCTGGCCGCCGACGCCGATGACCATGCCGCGCGCATTGACCTGGCGGTGGCGCTGAACGCCATGGAAGACCGCGCCGGCGCGGTGGATGCATTGATTGAGGCGATCCGGCGCGACCGCGCCTGGAATGAGGAAGCCGCGCGCAAGCAATTGCTGAAATTCTTCGAAGCTTGGGGCTTTGGCGATGCGGCGAGTGTCGCGGGGCGGCGCAAGCTTTCCTCTGTGTTGTTCCGTTAAGGCCGGCGGCACCACGCATCATGCAACCCTTTCATCCGCGACTTGCGGATTTGCCCACCGAAATCGCGGTCTTCCCCCTGACGGGTGCCCTGCTTCTGCCGCGCGGGCGCCTGCCGCTCAATATCTTTGAGCCGCGCTATCTGGCGATGACGATGGATGCGCTGGGCCAGGGGCGGCTTTTCGGCATGGTGCAGCCCGATGCACGCGGTAAGGCGGGGTCGCAAGGGCCGGGTCTTTATCGCATTGGCTGCCTTGGGCGCCTTTCATCCTTCAGCGAAACCGATGACGGACGGCTGCTGATTACGCTGATCGGCGTGACGCGCTTCCGCATTGCCGAAGAATTGCCGTTGGCGCAGGGCGGCTATCGCCGCGTGCGCGCTGATTACACAGATTTTGTGACTGATCTTTTGGAAGCCGATCCGCCGCCGCTTGATCGCCCGGCCTTGCTTGGCGCGCTGCGCCCCTATTTCCAGGCGCGCGGGATTGAGGCGAATTGGGATGCGGTGGAACAAACGCCTGATGCGCTGCTGGTGACGATGCTCGCCATGGTCTGCCCCTTTGATCCGCCAGAAAAACAGGCGCTGCTGGAAGCGGCCGAAGGGTCAGACCGGGCAGAGATGCTTGTGGCGCTGCTGCGCATGGGGGCAGCAGCCAATATGCCAAACCCCGGCAGCCTGAGTTGATGAAGGGAAATGCTCCATGACCGAGACGCAACCAAAGGGCGGCGCGCTGGACCCGAAGCTGCTTGAAATCCTGGTCTGCCCCGTGACCAAGAAGCCGCTGCGCTATGACCGCGACAAGGGCGAATTGATCAGCGACGCGGCGGGCCTCGCGTTTCCCGTGCGCGATGGCATCCCAATCATGCTGCCCGATGAGGCACGCAAACTGGACGCATGAGTGCACCCACTGAAATTCGCCTGCGCAAGGCGGAGAAAATCCTGGAAATCGCCTTCGCCGATGGCGCGCGCTTCGCGCTGCCCGCCGAATATCTGCGCGTAGAAAGCCCGAGTGCGGAAGTGCAGGGCCATGGGCCGGGACAAAAAGTGATTGTGGCGGGCCGGTGCCATGTTGGCATTATCGGGCTTGAACCGGTTGGCCATTACGCGCTGCGCATCAGCTTTGATGATTTGCATGATACGGGGATTTATACTTGGGAATATCTGCGCCGCCTTGGTGAGGAACAGGAAAGCCGCTGGGCGGAATATCTGGCCGCACTTGCGGCACGGGGCTTGAGCCGGGAGCCTGCGCGGCGGTAAGGCGCGGTTTGATCCTGATCATGGCGGGGCGCGCGACATCGGCCTAGGCAAGCGCCGGTTTCGTGAAGGAATGTGCCATGGATCGCACCCGATATGACCGCCTTTCAATCCTGTTCCATTGGCTGATGGCAGCGCTGATTTTCTACGCCGCGGCAAGCATTCTGATTGCCGATGATCTGCCACGCGGCGCCTTTCGAGACTTCATCAAGACCTCACATAACAGCGTGGGCGCCGTGGTTATGCTGCTGCTGGCGCTGCGTATTGTCTGGCGCATGGTCAGCACCGCGCCGGCACTGCCTGTTGGCATGAACACGCAGCAGCAGCGCTTGGCGCGGCTGGCGCATTTCGGGCTTTACGGGCTGATGGCGGTTGTGCCGTTGCTGGGTTTGGCGACGCTTTTCCTGCGTGGGCGTGGCTTGGAATTCGGCTTGTTCAGCATTGCCTCACCGCTTGCGGCCAATCGCACCCTGTCGCGCAGCATCAAGGAAGTGCATGAATTGGCGGCCTATGCGCTGCTCGCGCTGGTTGCCTTTCACATCGCCGCCGCGCTTTGGCATCAATTCATCAAGCGGGATGGCTTGATGGGCCGGATGAGTTTCAGCCGCCCTTCGCCAGCCGATCAAACGCCTTGAGCCGCGCGATCAGCGCCGGCATCTCCCGCAGCGGAATCATATTCGGCCCATCGGAAGGCGCGTTATCCGGGTCCGCATGGGTTTCGATGAAAACCGCTGCCACACCCACCGCGACGGCAGCGCGCGCCAGCACGGGCGCGAATTCGCGTTGCCCGCCGCTCGATGTCCCCTGCCCGCCTGGCTGCTGCACGGAATGCGTCGCGTCAAACACCACCGGATAGCCAGTCTCCACCATGATCGGCAAAGCCCGCATATCAGACACCAGCGTGTTATAGCCAAAAGAAGCGCCGCGTTCGCAAAGCAGGATATTGTGGTTCCCCGTGCTGGCGATTTTCGCCGCGACATTCTTCATATCCCACGGCGCCAGGAACTGCCCTTTTTTTACATTGACGGCGCGGCCCGTGGCGCCGGCAGCCAGCAGCAAATCCGTCTGACGGCACAAAAACGCCGGGATTTGCAGCACATCTACCGCCTCGGCAGTGGGCGCGCATTGTTCAGCGCTATGCACATCGGTCAGCACGGGCAGGCCCGTTGTTGCGCGCACATCCGACAGGATGGCCAGGCCCTCCGCCATACCAATGCCGCGCGCGGCGGCAAGGCTGGTGCGATTGGCCTTGTCGAAGGAAGATTTATAGATCAGCGGCACACCCGCCGATGCCGCGATTTCCTTGAGCGCAGCAGCGGTTTCCAAAGCATGGGCGCGGCTTTCAATCTGGCAGGGACCGCAAATAAAGACCAGCGGCAAATCATTGCCGAAGGTGACACTGCCCGCTTTCACATGGCGCATCATACCAACCGCGCCTGACGCACCGCCGCACCAATGAAGCCCGCAAAAAGCGGGTGCGGGTCAAAGGGCTTGGATTTCAATTCCGGATGATATTGCACGCCAATGAACCAGGGATGGTCCGGATACTCGACAATCTCCGGTAGCACACCATCGGGTGACAATCCGGAAAAACGTAGCCCCGCCGCTTCAAGCCTATCGCGATAGGCGATATTCACCTCATAGCGATGGCGATGGCGTTCCTGGATTTCCGGCTTATCGCCGTAGACACAACGCACCAGCGATCCTTCCGCGAGATGCGCCTGATACACGCCAAGGCGCATGGTGCCCCCCAGATCGGTGCCGGCATCACGGCGTTCCACCTGATTGCCACGCTGCCATTCCGTCAGCAGGCCAACTACGGGTTCCGCACACGGGCCGAATTCGGAGGAAGATGCGCCCTTCAAGCCAACAAGATTGCGCGCCGCTTCAATCACCGCCATCTGCATGCCAAAGCAAATGCCGAAGAAGGGCAGCTTCCGTTCACGCGCAAAGCGAACCGCTTCAATCTTGCCTTCTGTGCCGCGCTCCCCAAAACCACCTGGCACCAGAATGCCATGCACATGTTCAAGCCGCGCGAGCGCCTCCGCGTCATTCTCGAAAATCTGGCTATCCACCCAATCGAGCTTCACGCGCACATGATGCGCAATACCGCCATGAATCAAGGCTTCTGAAAGCGACTTATAAGCATCAAGCAAATTGGTATACTTGCCCACCACCGCGATGGTCACTTCACCTTCGGGTGATTTAATGGCGTTCACAATGCGCTGCCAGCCGGACATATCGGGCTCGCCAAAGGCAGAAAGGCCGAAATGGCGCAGCACTTCCACATCCAGCCCTTCGGCATGATAGGCCAAAGGCACTTCGTAAATCGTGCTGGCATCCAAAGCGGGGATCACGCTTTCAGGGCGCACATTGCAGAATAGCGCAATCTTGCGCCGTTCATTTTCCGGAATGGGGCGATCACAACGGCAGAGCAAAATCTGCGGTTGAATACCAAGGCCAAGCAGCTCCTTCACGCTATGCTGCGTGGGTTTGGTCTTCAATTCCCCAGCTGAGGAGATATAGGGCACCAGCGTCAGATGCATGAAAATGCTGCGCTGCGGGCCAAGTTCATTACCCATTTGCCGAATGGCTTCCAGGAAAGGCAGGCTTTCAATATCGCCCACCGTGCCACCGATTTCGACCAGCACGAAATCATAGCCATCGGTTTCAGTCTGGACCACTTCCTTGATCTTGTCGGTGATGTGCGGAATCACCTGCACCGTCCCGCCCAGATAATCGCCACGCCGTTCCGCCGCGATCACATCCGAATAGATGCGCCCCGTGGTCCAGTTATCCGCCTTACGCGCATGCACGCCGGTGAAGCGTTCATAATGGCCAAGATCAAGGTCGGTTTCCGCCCCGTCATCAGTGACGAAAACCTCCCCATGCTGATAGGGGCTCATGGTCCCCGGATCGACATTGAGGTAGGGGTCAAGCTTGCGCAGCCGAACCTTATAACCGCGCGCCTGCAACAGCGCGCCGAGCGAAGCGGATGCGATACCCTTACCAAGTGAGGAAACCACGCCGCCGGTGATGAATACGAACCGGGTCATGGGCGATCTTGATAACCCATCCCCCGATTCGGCGCCAGCACGGCGTGGTCGGGGCCTACGGCGTTAGATGATTCTTGAGGTTTTTCGGGTTTACCGTGGCACCAAAGTTCCTACCCCCGCAAAGTCAGGCAGGAAAATCCTTATGCGAATAGATACAAGACCGGATGGCTCCCAGATTGTGATCCCGGAAGAGGGTGATCTGGTACGCCTCACCCGCGATGAGGCGGGCCCGATCGTGACCGCGCATGCCGGGGAATGGGGGCGCATTGTTCGGGTGACGACGCGGAGCACGCTCGACATTCAGCTTGCCGGGTTTTCCCGCCCCCGCGGCGTTGCCATGGCGCTGGTGAGCGATTTTCCGGCAATCAATGTGGTGCCCTGCGATACGCGGGGATTGCCGACGGATGGCAAGCATTGGGGGTCTTGGGAGGAACGCCGGGGCGGAGGGGCCGCCAGGATTCGTCGCTAAAATGCATGCGCTGCGCGTTCCGTTACGGGCCACGTGCCGAAGCTTCGCGCGAACATATCTTCCGAACAGCCAAGCAAACCGGTTTGGGTTGAAAACACCCTAACGCTGGCTTGGCCCCGCTTCGATCAGCGCCAGATTCTGTGCCGCCAAATCGGCGGCGGCACTATCCGGCGCCAATTCCAGCACTCTTTCCCAATCGCGACGCGCTGCCTCGGCCTCACCACGCAATTGGCGCAGGATGCCGCGTTCCAAAAGTGCTTCCACATTACGCGGGGCAAGCCGCAGCGCGGTGGTGATGCTGTCTTCAGCTGGGCGCACCCGTTCAAGCCGACGCTGGGCAGCGGCGCGCCAAATCCAGGCCTCGGCCCGGTCCGCATCCAGCACCACGGCCAGATCAAGATCGGCCAAGGCGCCGCTGACTTGGTCAAGCGCCAATCGCGCCATCGCGCGTTCCAACAGCAAATCCGGGTCTTGCGGGGTCAATGCCAGGGCAAGGCTGGCAGCCGCTGCTGCGCGTTGCGGCTTGCCGGCTGCGCGCCAGGCTTCTGCAGCCTGGCCGAAAACCGCTGCACGCGCGGCAAGCCCGGCCTCACTCCGTGCCGCGATGCGTTCCAAAGCCTCGGCCGCCGCATCAGCCTCCCCAAGGCTGAGCTGGGCCAGCGCCTCGCATTGCGCGGCACCCTCGCCACCGCCCTGCATGAGCCAATCCCGCGCAAAGCCGCGTGCGCCGACAGGGTCAGCAGGCAATAGATCAAGGCAGCGCGCGTATTCGCCCGCCTGGGACAGCCTTGGGGGTTCGGGTGGCACGGGTAGCGCGGCGTCTTGCTCAGCGGAGGAAAGCACGCCCGAAAGCCATAAGCCGCCAGCCGCGCCCAATACCAAAAGCGCCGTGGCAACCCCGATCAGCTTCATGGGTCTTTGCACCATCCTTCGTCCTGTAGCGCATGCCGCACGCCATGGTAATATGTTGTTGGAACACACAATGTTTTTGTGATGGCGCGTGGCGGAAAAACCATGAAACAGGACAAGACGCTGATCATTGCCGGCCTGGGCTATGCCGGGAGCGCGGTGGCCGAGGCCGCTGCCAAGGCTGGCTGGCGGGTGATTGGCACCTCGCGCCAGCCAGAAGGTTTCAGGGCGGCGGCGGGGGTTCAGGTGATCGGCTTTGAGGAAGCCGGCCCCGCTTTTGCCGCCGCCAGCCATTGGTTGATCACCACGCCGCCGGATGAAGGCGGGGATCCGGTACTGCGCCGCCACGCCAATGCGCTGGCTTCCGGAAACCAGCGTTGGATCGGCTATCTTTCCACCACCGGGGTTTATGGTGATCGTGCCGGTGGTCTTGTGGATGAGGCAACAATTCCCTCCCCCGGCCAGCCGCGCAGCCAAAGGCGCCTGGCGGCTGAGGAAGCCTGGCGCGCCGCACGGCCTGCGGGCACCGCTTTGGATATCTGTCGTGTCGGTGGGATTTACGGACCAGGCCGCGCGCCTTTTGCCGAATTGCGCGCCGGGCTTGCGCGGCGTGTCGTGAAGCCCGGCCATAGCTTCAGCCGCATTCACCGCGACGATATCGCCCATGCGGTGATGGCCGCCATCAGCAACCCACCCCCGCCTGGCTACCGCGTTTTGAATTTTGTGGATGATGTGCCGGCGGAAAGCGCCGCAGTGATGGAGGAAGCAGCACGACTTTTAGGCATGGCGCCCCCGCCTGCCGTTCCTTTTGAGGAGGCGCGCGCTGCCATGTCGCCCATGGCGCTTTCCTTCTGGTCGGAAAATCGCCGTGTCGCGAATGCGACCACCAAGGCAGCGCTTGGGATTGAATGGCGCTACCCGAGTTACCGGGAAGGATTGGCGGCGAGTTTGGGTTCGGCCTCTGTGAAGCAACAGGAATGAGAGAGATCAGGCCATCTGCTGAAATTGATCGTCAGATTTCCATATCCATGACCCCATGATGCCGCATGTCAGTCAGGTTGCACTGCGCGGCAGAGATGCGGTGACTGATTCCCTGTTGAGCCATGGTGATCCTGAAAAGCGGGTAGTTTCGGTCCTGACCTTTCCCTGCGAAAGCTCTCCCATGCTGACGTAGACCTGCCCGATCCTGCTGCATATCGCCGGTGGCGCAGCAAGTCCGCCAAAGGCGAACAAGGCCGAAAACTCTAGCCTCAGGTGATCCAGGAATTGGGGGCAGGGCACACCAACCGGGACTCTCCTTATGAATAGAAACGCAAGGGGGAGGTCAGTGCCCGCGGGGCAAAAATTTGCCGCTCCGGTTTTGGGGCGAGGCCCTGGCTTTAGGTTCCGAACAGCGCGGTGATATCGGCAAGCGTAGTGGTGCCAATGAGGATGATGTCATCACCGGCATCGCCTGAGAGTCTATCGGTACCATTGCCGCCCATCAGCGTGTCATTACCAGCGCCGCCCATCAGCGTGTCACTACCGTCACCACCGACGAGAAAGTTTGCCGAAGCATCGCCCAGAATACTGTCACTCCCAGCACCTGCCAGGACATTTTCGATGCCTGAAATCGAATCATTTCCCAGAATGCCTGAGCTTCTGCCTGCTGCCAGGTCCACCGTCACGCCATGGCTTGAAGCGGTGAGTGGCGCATAGCTTAACCAGTCGCTATCCGCACCTCCGAGGATACTGTCAGAAGGATCGGGCACGATCCAAAGATAAGCGTCATTAGCAATGATCGTGTCACTGCCGACCCCGCCGTCAATCGTTTGACGCGGCGCATGAACTGACAAGATGTCATTCCCCTCTCCGCCCGCCAAGGAGGATGAGATGAAGAGTACTGACGAATAAATGCTGTCATTACCGGGCCCACCAACTAAGGTGTAGCCTCCGACCGGTATGGAAAGAGAGAAGTCAGTACTGTTCAGCGTATCATCACCATTCCCGCCAAAGAGCATGTCTCCGCCGTTAGTGGAGATCAGGGAATCATTTCCGTCGCCGCTGATCAGGGTATCGGCACCGGTAAAGCTATCCAGCGTATCATTGCCCTCATCGCCAAACAGCGAATCATTTCCTGCACCACCGGAAAGTGAATCATTTCCGCCGCCGCCGTTCAGGACATCCTGGTCTATCCCGCCATCGAGCGTATCCGCGCCGGAGAGGCCCGAGAGCGTGTCGTTACCGTTGCCGCCAAGAAGCGAATTATTGCCGCCATCCCCTAGCAGGCTTTCATCAGTGCTTATCGGCGCCGCGCCGATAACGCTTTCAAAACCCTGGACATAAAGCCTGGTTCCGCCTTGGGAATAGGTCGTCCAGATGCCATCATTGCCCGACGTCCAACTTCCGGCAGAAAGGCTGAGTGTATCCGCGCCTGCGCCACCGATCAGCGTGTCATTGCCATTGCCGCCGCGCAGGAAGTCATCACCATTGCCGCCCCAGACCACATCGGCGCCGTCGCCACCATCAATGGTGTCGTTTCCGGCATTACCATCAAGGCTGGAACTGCCGGCATCGCCCAGGATGCTGTCATTGCCCGCACCAGCAAGCACATTTTCAATGCCTGACAGCGTATCAGACCCCGCCGCCCCGGTCGCGCGATTGGTGGCCAGGTCTATGGTGACACCCTGGCTCGCGGATGTCAGATCCGCATAACTCGCCCAATCCGCGGTGCCTGATCCGCCTATGAGTGAATCATTACCTGGCCCACCAAACAGCCAGTCATTGTCGGCGCCGCCATCAAGCGTATCCGCGCCGCCCAAGCCAGACAGCGTGTCATTTCCATTGCCGCCGCGCAGGAAGTCATCACCATAACCGCCCAGAACCGTGTCAGCGCCGTTGCCACCATCTATAGTGTCACGGCCAAAACCGCCGCGAATGGTATCCCGGCCATTGCCGCCTGAAAGAAGGTTGTTCCCGTCAATATCCTGGATTTCATCATCATCTGCACCGCCGACGATGGTATCGTTGGAGAACCAGCCATAAAGGCTGTCATTGCCTGCGCCACCATCTATGGAATCCGAGCCATAGCCATAGATGTAATCGCGGCCATTGCCGCCCAACATCGTGTCATTGCCATCATAGGGATCAATCGTATCATCGCCGTCACCGCCGAAGATCAGGTCATTGCCTTCACCGCCGATGATATCGTCATTGCCGCCAAGGCCATCAAAGGTATCATTGCCAAGGTCGCCAGAAATCTCATCCGATCCAGAGGTACCGACGATAAAATCATCCCCAGCGGTTTGAGACATCACAATCCCTCAGCCTGCGAAAACAGCACATGCGAAAAATGCGTAACTAAGCTAAATGCTGCTTCACGGAAAATCAAACTTTCCGGTGGCTGGCGCCGTCAGGCGCGTGCCTGGGTGGCCCAGCAAACGCAAACAGCATGGAGCGGGCGGGGGGAATCGAACCCCCGACATTCAGCTTGGGAAGCTGACGTTCTACCTCTGAACTACGCCCGCGCCTTGGCAGTGATATACCCGCCAGGGCAGGGGTTGGGCAAGCTCTTCGGCATTACCCACCTTAACTGCCCGCGGTTTGCAGGAGGTTCCTTTTCCATAGCGCGCGTTCTGAACTGCCGTTGTGAAAGACCCTGGAATGCTACGGTCGCTTGAAGCGGCGGGGCTTGAACTGGACCAACGTGACAGCCAAGCCTTCCAGGATTTTCTGGAGGCGGATGTCAAACCTGTGGAAGCCGGGCTGAATCGCATCGGGCGGGCGGAATAGAGCGTTTTCAAGCCAAGTTGCTTCACTTGGCGGTTTGGAAAAGGTGGTCAAACAAAGGATCAAAGCGGTGCGCGTGAACAAAGGCGAACGGCGCCCCAATAGCCGCCTTGTGGTCCGGTCGCTGCTGTCGGTTCAGGGCAGCAGCGTGAATCGGCCCACCAAATATAGGGCGAGTGGTGCGCGGGGGCACTTTTGGATCGGGAAAGATCAGCATAGATCGCACCACGAATGGGCCGGACCGCGCCGCCCTCGACCAAACCCCGCAAGGGTGGTTTCCTGACCGTAAACCAAAGGGAGGAAACCATGTCCACCATCAGCCGTCGCAGCGCCTTGCTTGGCGCATCAGCGCTATTCGCCGGCGCACCCGCCGTGGCGCAGAATTTTCCGCTGCGCCAGGTGCGCTTTGTGGTTGGCTTCGCGCCGGGCGGGGCCAATGACATCATGGCGCGTCTGGTCGCCGGCAAGCTGAATGAACGCCTGCCCGGCACAAGCTTCATTGTCGAAAACCGGCCCGGCGCGGCGACTTTGGTTGCGGCTGATCAGGTGGCGCGCGCTGCTCCCGATGGGATGACGCTGATGTATACATCAAATTCCACCATCATCGCGCCCTTGGTGAATAGGGGTTCCGCCTTCGATCCCATGCGCGATTTCGCGCCCATTGTGCTGGCGCAGGAAGCGCCGATGCTGCTGCTGGTGCGCCCCGATAGCCCTATCCGCACGGTGGCGCAGATGATTGAAGCTGCGCGCCGCGCGCCCGGGCGGCTGACCGTCTCGCATCCTGGCACGGGCGCCATCAACCATCTGACCATGGCGCTTTTCCAGCGGGAAACGGGCACGGAATTCACCCTGGTGCCCTATACGGGCAATGCCCCATCCCTGACCGCGCTGGTGCGCGGCGATGTGGATTTTGCCCATGACGGCACGGTATCTGCCCGAAGCTTTGTCGATTCCGGCCAATTGCGCCCCATAGCTGTCAGCGGCGCACAACGCCTTGCCATCATGCCCGATGTGCCGACCTTCGCCGAAACCCTGCCTGGGCATGTCCTGATGTTTTGGGGTGGTCTATTCGCGCCGCGCGCCACGCCAATACCCTTGCTGGACCGCATCCATGCCGAGGTTAATGAGGTGCTGCGTCAGCCTGATGTGGTGGCCCGCGTTCATCAACTCGGCGCCGAGCCAGGCCAGGTCAGCCGCGCTGCCTTCGCGCAAATGGTGGCGGAGGAATGGGAACGTTGGGGCACGGTGGTCCGCGCGGCGGGGATCAGGGCGGAATAGCCACAGCGGGCAATCAGCGGCGCAGCATGGCAGCCCTTGGGCATTGGCCAAGCAGGCGCGGCTTGCTCTGCCTGATCCCCGCCGCAATCGCTGCCTGTGCTGAGGCGCCATCACAAGCGCCGCGGATCAGCGCTGCTGAACTGCAAGCCATGACCGATGGGGCTGGGCTGGCGGCGGCGATGATCTCTGGCCTGCGCAGCACAGAGTGGCGCGGCGCCATTGCCATGGATGAACGCTTGCAGCTTCTGGCGGCGGAGCAGGCACTTTCGATGGCGCGCGAAGATCGGCTGAGCCATGAGGTGCGGGGCAGCCTGGGCGCGCGCCTTCGGGCGGCAAGGCTTGCGCCGGGCATGGCGGTTGAAAACATTGCTGCCGGACAGGAAGGCGTGGCGGCAGTGATCACCGCCTGGAGCCAATCCGTTGGCCATCGGCAGAATATGTTGCAGCCCGGTTTGCGGCGCATGGGCCTTGCCATGGCGCCGGCGCCGCATTCCGCCTTTGCGCGCTATTGGGCGCTGATCATGACCGATTGATGCGGTAGTGCTAGTCGCCGTTCGTGAAAATTCATTATTATACCAGAAGGAATTTTCACCGCCAAACCCATCACCGTGGTGCCTATCTTCTCGGCCAGTGCCACGCAAACAGCAGCAAAAGACTTCGCTGCAAGGCGCTTTCATTATCATCGGATATCAGCGCCACCAGAAGCTCATCACCAAGGCGCGTCACGGCAATGCCTTCCCAATTCTCCGCAGGAAGCGGCGCGTCATCCAAAGTCAGGATTGTCTTGCCGTGCAGCACCGTGCCTTCGCGTGCTGAACGTAGAGCCTCGGGCGCGGTCTGTACCACACGCGCCGCAAAACCCCCCAAAAGGCTGAAGCGCCGTTCCAGCACCAGCGCGCTGCCATCGGGCAGAATGGCGGCATCTGTCGGGTGAAAGCCGGCGTTGGGTTGCCAATAAAGCGGCATCCAGGCGCCGGGCTGGCCAATCCAGGCATGGCGCAATTCGGGCCGGTCTGGCGGCGCAAATGTCTCGGCAATCGCGAAAAGCCGACCGTCTTGCAGTAGGGCCAGACTTTCCAGCCCGCCATTGGGTGGCGCGGCCTCAAGCCCCGGTGGGGCGGCAACATAGGCGCCCGGCCCATCCAGCCGGCGATAGGCGCGGATGCGATGGCGGCGTTCAAAGGCCACCAGCCAAGTGCCATCAGGCAGCCGTGCCAGGGCTTCCGCATCGGCAGCGAAACCGCGCGGCAAGGGCCGCCCGGCCTCATCGCGCAAAGCAGCATGGCGCAGCGGGTGCAGGCCAATCGGCGTCAGGCCATCAAGCAGCAGCCGTGCTTCGGCCCAATGGCCGCGATCACTGATCAGCGTCAGGGTAAGATCAGGCGCAAGGTGCACGCCGGAAAAACCGCCACCGCCCAAGGACTTCGCATCTATCACCAAGCCGCCCAAGGGGCGGAGCGGCCCTGGGATTTCCGGCAGCGCAAAAGGCTGCGCGGCATTCTGCGCCAAGGCTGGCGGGGCGCTTGCAGCCAGACACGCGGCAAGAAAGGCGCGGCGGGAAAACACAAGCGCCCGCGCCATCTGTTGGTTCAGCGCGTCAGGCCACCATGGCAGAGCGTTCGGCGGCGCTCCGTTGCCAGGCTTCCGCCGCATCCTCATCAAACAATTCGGCGAGCTTCTTCATCATGGTGCCGCCCAGTTCTTCGGCATCCACAATGGTCACGGCGCGGCGGTAATAGCGCGTGACATCATGGCCGATGCCGATGGCAACAAGCTCGACCGCGTTGCGGTTTTCAATTTCGCCAATCACTTTCCGCAAATGGCGTTCCAGATAATTGCCCGGATTGACCGAAAGCGTGCTGTCATCCACCGGCGCGCCATCGGAAATCACCATCAGAATGCGGCGATGTTCGGGCCGCGCGAGCAGGCGCTTATAGGCCCATTCCAAAGCCTCGCCATCAATGTTTTCCTTCAACAAGCCTTCGCGCAGCATCAGGCCGAGATTCTTGCGCGCGCGCCGCCAGGGCGCATCGGCGGGCTTGTAGATCACGTGGCGCAGATCATTCAGCCGGCCCGGATTGCGCGCCTTGCCTTCCGCCACCCAGCGTTCGCGGCTTTGCCCGCCCTTCCAGGCGCGCGTCGTAAAACCAAGGATTTCCGTTTTTACCGCGCAGCGTTCCAAAGTGCGCGCCAGAATATCGCTGCACATGGCGGCAACCGTAATCGGGCGCCCGCGCATGGAGCCTGAATTGTCAATCAGCAGTGTGACTACCGTGTCGCGGAAATCCGTCTCTCGTTCGCGCTTATAGGACAGCGAATGGGTCGGGTTGGCGACAATTCGCGCCAGCCGCGCGACATCCAGAATGCCTTCTTCCAGATCGAAATCCCAGGCACGCTGTTGCTGCGCCAGCAGCCGGCGTTGCAGGCGATTGGCGAGTTTGGAAACCACGCCCTGCAAATGGGAAAGCTGCTGGTCTAGCTGTTGGCGTAGCCTGGTGAGTTCTTCCGGGTCGCAGAGATCATCCGCGGCCACCACTTCATCGAATTGCGTGGTGAAGGCGTGGTAGCGCGTAGTGTCATCCACCTGCGGCACTTCGCGGCGCTGCTGCGGGCCGCCTGGCTTGTCATCGCCATCGGCTGCCGCGCCTTCTTCTTCGGATTCCTCGGCTTCTTCGTCCGAAGCTTCGCCTTGCATCTGCTCGGGCTGGGCGCCGAGCATTTCATCTTCCTGGTCGGATTGGCTTTGCCCTTCGCCGGATTGATCCTGCTGGGGCGTGCTTTCGCCGCCTTCTTCGCCTTCTTCGTCCTGCTGTTCGCTTTCCGCTTCCATCTCGGCCTCAGCAAGGTCAAGCGCGGTCAGCAGTTTGCGCGCAGCGCGGGCGAAGGCGCCTTGGTCTTCGGCGGTGGTCGCCATTTCGGCAAGCGCCTGTTCGGCATCCTCACCAATCGTGTCGCGCCATAGGTCAAGCACGCGATGCGCAGCTTCCGGAGCGGCTTCACCGGTCAGGCGTTCGCGCGCGATCAGGCCCAAGGCTGCCGGCAGCGGCATCTGGTCCTTCCGCGTCATGCGATCATAGCCTTCGGCTTCGCATTCTTCGATCAGCTTGGCGCGCAAATTCGCCGCAACGCCGGCCATGTGTTGGGACCCCACGGCTTCCACGCGCACTTGTTCCAGCGCGTCGAATACTTCCTTGGCTTCGCGCCGCGATGGGATGCGGCTGGCATGAAGCGCTTCATCATGATGGCGCAGCTTGAGTGCCGCGGCATCCGCCGCACCGCGCAGCTTGGCCATTTCATTGGCGGGCAAGGCGCGGGTTGGCAGCGGCAGGCGCACGCGCTTGCCGGCCACGCCGGAAGGCCCCGGCTGGAAGGCCACCTGCACTTCCGCATCGGCATGCGCCATGGCGCGCAGCACGCCCGCCGTGGCGCGCTTGAATTCTTCCTGCCGGGTCAGATCCTGCTTGCCGCTCATGATCACTCTCTCTGGCATGGCATGGCGGCGCCCGGATCAGGCACCGCCGTTACGCGGTTCAGCCCGCCTTGCGGAGCATGGAGCCCGAGGGCAATTCCTCATTGAAGCAGCGCTGATAGTATTCAGCCACCGTGCTGCGTTCTGCCTCATCGCACTTGTTCAGGAAGGAAAGGCGGAAGGCGAAGCCGACATCACCGAAAATCTTGGCGTTATCGGCCCAGGTGATGACAGTCCGCGGCGACATGACAGTGCTGATATCGCCAGCGATAAAGCCCGCGCGCGTCAGGTCGGCCAAGGCCACCATGGCTTCCACCTGCTTCTTCATCTTGGCATCGCCTTCGACGCCAAGCTTGGCCAGCACGATTTCCGTTTCCTGCTTATGCGGCAGGTAGTTCAGGGTAGCGACGATGTTCCAGCGGTCCATCTGGCCCTGATTGATCTGCTGCGTGCCGTGATAAAGCCCGGTGGTATCGCCAAGCCCGACGGTATTCGCCGTCGCGAAAAGCCGGAAATACGGGTTGGGGCGAATGACGCGGCTTTGATCGAGCAGCGTGAGTTTGCCTTCCACTTCCAGCACGCGCTGGATGACGAACATCACATCCGGGCGGCCGGCATCATATTCGTCGAACACCAAAGCGCAGGGGTGCTGCAAAGCCCAGGGCAGAATGCCCTCGCGGAATTCCGTGACCTGCTGGCCATCCTTCAGCACAATCGCGTCCTTGCCGATCAGGTCAATACGGCTGATGTGGCTATCCAGATTGACGCGAATGCAAGGCCAGTTCAGCCGCGCCGCCACCTGTTCGATATGGGTGGATTTCCCGGTGCCGTGATAGCCCTGGATCATCACGCGGCGATTGAAGGCAAAGCCCGCAATAATGGCCAGCGTCGTTTCCTTGTCGAAGCGGTAGCTGGTGTCAATTTCCGGCACATGTTCTGTGCGTACCGAAAAGGCGGGCACATCCATGTCTATATCGACGCCAAAGGCTTCGCGCGCCTTGACGGTGGTATCCGGGGCAGAAATCGCCGAAGTCGGTTTGATATCGGCAATGGGGGCGATTTTATTCATCGCAGATCAGGTTCCGTGCATAGAGAAAGGGATAGCTTAGGCGCGTAATGCAAATCCGGCTACCCAGCCGTGGCAGGTTGTTTGGCCAGGCGGTGGCGCAGCAGGCTATAGGCGCGGTTGATATCCTTCAAACGCTCCTCTGCCTGCTTGTCGCCGCCGGTGGCATCCGGGTGGTGCTGCTTCGCCAAATCCTTGTAGCGGGCGCGCAATGCCACTGAATCCAGCGGCCATTTCAGGCCCAAAAGGTCCAAAGCGGCGCGGAGTTCCGGGGGGACAGCGCTTTCCGGCGGCTGGCGGCGGGGGGTAGGGGCTTCGGCGCCCAGCACGCCCAGCGGGTCGCGCAGGATTTCGGGGTCAAAGCGGCCTGAACCGCCAACCCGCCCAAGTGGCCAAGTGGGGCGCTGCCAGGACGTATCGGCGCGCAGACAGGCTTCGATCTCATCCGGGCCCATGCCCTTATAGAAATCCCAACTGGCATTGTAGGCGCGGACATGATCCAGGCAGAACCAATGGAATTCGCGCAAGGAACGGTCCCGGGGCGCGCGATATTGCCCGGCTTCGGCGCAATCCGGCGCATCGCAAAGCCGCCCAGGGGGCGCTGCGTCATCCGGGGCATAGGCCTTGCGTCGTTTGCGCGCGAACATCAGGCGGTTATGGGGGTGGTGGCGCGAAGCCGCAAGGCAGAACAGGGCTTGGCAAAAAAGTCACAAGCGCGGAAAAACACATCATGACCCAACGCGCAGACCGTATTCGGCTAAGCCTGGAAGCGCGCTTCCAGCCAGCCTTGCTTGAAATCACCGATGACAGTGCCAGCCATGCCGGCCATGCCGGCGCCAGCCCGGGGGGGGAGACGCATTATTCAGTGCATGTGGTCTCGGCGGGTTTCGCCGGGATGTCGCGTGTGGCGCGTTCCCGCGCAGTGCATGAGGCTTTGGCGGGGGAATTTGCGTCTGGGCTGCATGCGCTGGCGCTGAGGCTGCAAAGCCCTGAGGAGGTCGGCTAAACTTTAGAAGGGCACGCTCAACCGCGCACCTGGCATTGGTTTTTGCAGCAGCCGGTCTTCCTGCGCCTGCATTGCGAAACCTGAACCGCCAAAATGCGGCTGGGCAGGCGCGGGGTCTATCACGGTTGGGCTGAGCCGGGCGCGCGGCGTGTCATTGCCGTTGCGCGGGGCTTCGATATCGCGATTGGGGATAGGTGCGGGCTGACCGGCTGGTTCGGGTGCGGTGACGGTTTTCTCTGCAACACGACGCTGGCGGCGCTGCTCGGGAGAAGGGCGGCGCGGGGGCGCTGCGGGGCGGGGCGGGGCTGGCGCGGCGTTCTGTGCCAAAGCCCCCCCTGCCCCAAGGCCGAGCATCAGGCCCGTCAGGAATGAACGCCGGCCAAACATCAGCCAGCCACCGGCAGGCGATGCACGCCGCGACGGTCTTCCGCGGGGTTCAGGACGGCAGCGGGCAGCGCACCATGGGCGGTTTCCCGCCAAGCCTTCAGCGCCCAATGGACGGACGGGAAGGCAAGCTCATCCCAGGGAATCTCGGACCAATGGAAGGAAGCCACTTCCAGGCTTTCCGGCCCGGCAGCAAAGCCGGGTTCGGCGAAGCGGGCGCGGAAAATCACCTGCACCTGGCCGATCCGGGCAATGGAATAGACCGCGAGCACCCCATCCAGCGTGATGCGCACCCGGGCTTCTTCCCAGGCTTCGCGCGCGGCACCTTCTTCGACCGTCTCACCCAATTCCATATAGCCGGCGGGGATCGTCCAGAAACCGGCACGCGGTTCAATGGCGCGGCGGCAGAGCAGGATATGGTCCCCCTCCGCGATCACGCTGCCCACCACCACTTTTGGGTTTTCATAGGCGACATGCCCGCAATCAGGGCACATTAGGCGCTCTCGGTCGTCACCTTCAGGAATTTGGCGGATGAAGTTGCTCATCGGGTTCGTAACTGCGAAACGTTGGAGCTTCATATAAGTCCTATATGGCGCGATTACGACAAAAACCGGACAAAGGCGCTTCGCCGTCAGGTAAGGCGATGGAAGGCCAGTAACAAACAGCGCGACGGGCTTTTTCAGCTGCTGCGCTTAATGTTTCCTTTAACGGTTCGGCCATAGTTTCAAAACTCCTTCGATGGAGTTTGGGTTAATGAGCTTTTCCGCTGCCATGATGCATCGCCGTTTCCCCGCAAGCTGGCAGGAGCAGTGGCTCACTCAAGCCGATGATGGCGATGCGCGCGATGGCATGTGGCTGGCGCCCATCGCCATTGTCGATATCTCCGCGCAGGCGTCCATCGCCGCGGCTTCAGGCAATGCTGTTGGGATGGGGGCGGTTATTGCCGAAGTAAATTTTGTGGTGGTCCCGGATGCCGCCCCGACGCTGGCAGAAGCCGAGATCCACATTGCAGTGGCGAGCAATGATCCTGGCTATACCGGCGGTACACTTTGGGGAATGCTGGGCGATACTGGCCCGATGAAGAATGCCTATGGCAGCCAGGCCAATGAGGCCTGGGCGGATGGCGACTCAGGTTCCATGACAAGTGTGGTGGGCGTGATTGATACGGGCATTGATTACACCCACCCCGATCTTTACCTGAATATATGGCTCAATCAGCGCGAAATCCCGACCACGTTCCGTGCCCGGCTGAACGATATTGACACGGACGGCCTGATCACTTTCCGCGATCTGAACGGCTCGGCCAATGCTTCCTATGTGATGGATTACAACCGCAACGGCCGCATTGATGCTGGCGACTTGTTGAATGACCGGCGTTGGGAAAATGGCACCGATGAGGATGGCAATGGCTATCGCGATGATCTGATCGGCTGGGATTTTGTCAATAATGACAATGATCCCTTTGACGATAATGGCCATGGCACGCATGTGGCCGGCACCATTGGCGCCATGGGCGGAAATGGTATCGGCGTTGCCGGGGTGAATTGGAATATCCAGATGGTGGGGCTGAAGTTTCTATCCGCCACAGGTTCCGGCGCAACTACCGGGGCGATCAATGCGGTGAATTACTTCACCGATGCCGCCATTCGCGCGACTGGCGTTGAAGATTTCATCGCCACGAATAATTCCTGGGGCGGCGGCGGATATTCCGCACAAATGAATGACGCGATCGGGCGTGCGGCGCAAAAGGATATTCTGTTCATCGCCGCGGCGGGCAATTCAGCCCTTAACAATGATGTGCAGGCGACTTATCCCGCGAATTACTCGACAACCGCGATTGCCGGGTATGACGCGGTGGTATCCGTTGCGTCGCTCACCAATACGGGCGGCCTGTCATCTTTTTCCAATTACGGGGCGACGACGGTGGATATCGCCGCGCCAGGATCATCCATTTACTCCACCCTGCCTGGTGGGCGCTATGGGACCTATAGCGGCACCTCCATGGCGACACCGCATGTGACCGGCGCGGTGGCGCTTTATGCGGCTGAACACCCGAATGCCAGCGCGGCGGAAATTCGCGCCGCCTTGCTGGGCAGCGCAGCGGCAACGCCTTCCCTTGGTGGCATTGTGGCTACCGGGGGGCGCCTTGATATCGGCGCTTTGATGGATACCTCACCCACTCTGCCTACGCCGATGGACATCATCGCGGGGAATGCCGCAACCGCAGCGTCGCTTTCAGCAAGCGCGTCACAAGCCTCCAGCATTGATTTTGGCGGGGATCAAGATTGGTTCCGCATGACCCTGAGCGCCGGTTGGCGGTACAGCTTCGCCATGGATGCCACGGCGGGTTCGTCACTTGATTCCTACCTGCGCCTGCTAAGCGCAACCGGCCAGCAATTGGCCTTCAATGATGACGCGGTGGGCGCGAATTCTCGGCTTTCCTTTACGGCGACAACCAGCGGCACTTATTACTTGAGCGCGCAAGGCTTTGAAGCTTCGACCGGCAGCTATAACCTGACGATGACGGCTGTTGAGGCGGACCGGGTGCTGAATGGCACATCACGTAACGATACTTTGAACGGCGCAGGCGGCAATGACAGCCTGAGCGGGCTTGCGGGCAATGACCTACTCCTGGGCTTCGGCGGTAACGACACGCTATCGGGCCTGACCGGCAATGACACGCTTGATGGCGGCGCGGGGAATGACTTTCTGATCAGCGGCGCCGGGCGGGACGTAATGACCGGCGGCACCGGGGCGGATTCATTCCGCTTCACGGCGCTGGCCGATAGCGTGGTTGGGACCAGTCGAGACCTGATCACGGCCTTTAGCCGGGCAGAGGGGGATCGGGTTGATCTGGCCACGATTGATGCAAATACGCGGCTTTCAGGCAATCAGGCGTTTGCTTTCATTGGTGATGCGGGCTTTGGCCGCATTGCCGGTCAGCTACGCTTTGCGGGCGGTGTGTTGCAGGCCGATGTGAATGGCGATGCGCGCGCCGATATGGAGATTGCGATTCAGGGTGTTTCGGCGCTGTTGGCGGTTGATTTCATCCTTTAGCAGCCAAGGCGGGTAGGGTTTTCACTTCGGGCCGGGAGGCTCCCTCCCGCAGGCAAACATCCGTGGTCTTCGCGCCACCCGTCGCGCCCGGCCCTGGCTATGCCCTTTGGAAGTCACATTTCCTCGACATGTCGTCTGAAAGCCATTATGGTACATAATCGGGTTTTATCGGCATTTCCCCGCTTTGGGGGGCTGAGGGCTGAGGGCTGAGGGTTATCCGGTGGTGACAGTCGTAGCGATGAGTTGCGCGTTGCATTTGGTGAAAAAGGAGCGTCACATGCGCGCCGGCCAGCAATGAAACCGAATTTGGCGCGCAAGGGCCTCGCTTCGCCCGTCTTTGCCATTATGGGCGAAATGAAGGGCGCGCTGGCGTTGCTTTTCGCGGTCGGCTTCGTGGTCAATCTGCTGCAACTGACCGGGTCGGTCTATATGATGCAAGTCTATGACCGCGTCCTGGCAAGCCAAAGCGAAGCAACCCTTTTGGCGCTGACGCTGATTTCGCTGTTTCTGATCCTGATTTATGGCGTGTTGGAAGGCTGCCGCAGCTTTGCCCTGATCGGGCTTGGCAGGTTGATTGACCGGCGCCTGTCGTCACGCGTGTTCGACGCCTTGTTTGTCCAGGGCAGTCTGCGGGGCAGCGATCGGGTAGGGGTCCAGCCGCTGCGTGATCTTGAACAGGTCAGGTCTTTCATTTCCACAACGGGGCTGACCACCACGCTCGATGCACCGTGGATTCCGGTGTTTCTGGTCATTCTCTACATCGTTCATCCCTTTTTCGCCTTTTTTGGCACGGCGGCGGTGTTTGTGGTGATCGGCAGCGCCCTGATCCAGGCCTTTCTTTCCACGAAGAGACTGGCGGAAGCTTCCAACAATAACGTGCAAGCCTATGCTTTTGTCGAAACCAGCATTCGCAATGCCGAAACCGCCGAGGCGATGGGCATGCGGCAAGGGGTTTGGCGGCGCTGGCAGGACCGGCATCTGGGCATGTTGAATCAGCAGCAAACCGCCAGCCAGATTGCCGGTGGTTTCGCTGCCGTCATCAAGTTTTTGCAATTGGCGCTGACGGGGGTTTTGACGCTTGGCCTGGGCGCTCTTTTGGTGCTTGAACAATCCATCACCCCCGGCGCGATGATTGTTGCGACCTTTATCCTGGCGCGCGCCCTGGCGCCCAGCATGCAGGTGGTGGCGCTTTGGCAGCAGGCGATGAATGCGCGCGCGGCGCATAAGCGGCTATGTGAGTTTTTGGCAACCGCGCCCGTGGAAAAACACGGAATGCAGCTGCCGGCACCGCAGGGCGCCGTGGCGGTGGAGAACCTGGTGCTCGCCGTCCCAGGGACCGAGACGATTGTTTTGCGCGGTGTCAGCTTTGCCCTGCAACCGGGCGAATCCCTTGCCGTGATCGGGCCAAGTGCTGCGGGGAAAAGCAGCCTGGCGCGCGCGCTTTTGGGGATCTGGCCGTCGCGGGGCGGGGCGGTACGCCTGGATGGCGCGGATGTGTCGCGCATGCCGCGGGACCAGATAGGCCAGCATCTTGGCTATCTGCCGCAGGATGTGGAGTTGTTTGAAGGGACGGTTGCGGAAAACATCGCGCGCCTGGGTTCGGTTGATTCTGAGAAAGTCGTCGCCGCCGCAAAGGATGCCGGGCTGCATGACCTGATCCTGCATCTGCCGGAAGGCTATGATACGCCCCTTGGCCCTGGCGGGCGGGGGCTTTCGCCTGGGCAGCGCCAGCGCATTGGCTTGGCGCGTGCGCTTTATGGCGTGCCGAAACTGGTTGTCCTGGATGAACCCAATTCAAACCTGGATAGCGATGGCGAAGCCGCCTTGGCATCCGCGTTGGTGCGCTTGCGTGAGATGGGTGTCACGACCGTCATCATCACCCATCGCGCGAATATCCTGGCCGCCGTTGACAAGATATTGTTGATGCGTGCTGGTGCGGTGGAAGCCTTTGGCCGGCGCGATGAGATTCTGCCCCGCCTGACCCGCCCGGCCCAGCCGCCGCGCCCTGTCACAGCCATCGCCAAGAACTGAGGGGAAGGGCCATGGACCGGAACAACGCCAAGCCTGGTTTGGGTGCCGAAGCGTCAAAGGTGCCGATCTGGCGGCCCTTGCGTTTTGCGCTTTTCACCATCCTGTTTTGTGTGGGCGGCGTTTTCGGCTGGGGCGCCTTTGCCATGATTGATAGCGCCGTGGTGGCCCCCGGCACGCTGATGGTGGAAGGCAATCGCCGCAATGTGCAGCATCTGGAAGGCGGGATTGTTGGCGAGGTGCTGGTGCGTGATGGCGCCATTGTCACCGTCGGCCAGCCGCTCATTCGCCTTGATGACACGCGGGTGCGCGCCGGGCTGAATGTGGTGCTGGACGAATCGGACCGCGTGCGCGCGCGCATCGCGGTATTGACCGCAGAACGAGAGGAAGCGCCCGCGCCCTTGTTCCCGCCCGAACTTGTCGCGCGCCGCACCGAACCCAAGGTTGCCGAGATCCTATCCGTTCAAAGCGATGAATTCATCGCGCGTCGCGCTTCTCTGCAGGGGCAAATCGAAATCCTGACCCAACGCGCGTTGCAATTGCAAAAGCAGATTGACGGGCTGAATGTCCGCATTGATTCCAATGACCGTCAGCTTGCCCTGGTGCGCCAGGAAATCATGGGCGTAGAAGGGCTGGTGCGCATGGGCCTCGAACGCCTGCCACGCCTGCTTTCCCTGCAACGCGAGGAAGCCCGGCTGATCGGTGAACGTGGGGAGGCGATCGAGAATGTCGCGCGCACCCAGCAGGCAGTCGGCGAGGCTGAGATGCAGCGCGCGCAATTGGTGCGGTCCCGGCAGGAGGAAATCGCCAAGGAATTGCGCGAATTGCAGGGCCGGCTTCTGGAACTGCGCGAACGTGAAATCAGCGCCAATGACCAATTGATGCGCCTGACCATAGATGCGCCCGAAGCCGGCATGGTCATGGATTTGCGCTATTCGACCCGTGGCGGGGTGATTGCGCCCGGTTCGCAGGTTGCCTCCATCGTGCCGCAGGAAGAAAGGCTGGTGGTGGAAGTGCAGATCACGCCCGTGGATGTGGACACGGTGCGGATTGGCATGCCCGCTTCCATCCGGCTTTCCCACGCTGCGGCGCGCACAACGCCCATCCTTGAAGGATCGGTCGAACGCATTGCACCGGACCGCATGACAGATCAGCGCACGGGCATGCCTTACTTTGTCGCGCGGGTCGGCTTCGCCCCGGAAGAATTGATCCGGCATGAGCAGTTGCGCCTTCAGCCCGGCATGCATGCCGAAGTCCTGATCCGGCGTGGGGAGCGTTCCTTTGCTTCCTACCTCGCGCGGCCCTTGGCTGATCGCTTCGCCAAATCCATCCGGGAATTCTAGACTGACAAGCAGCGCGGCATTGCAGTGTCGCTTGAGGAGAAAGCCTTTGCTGTTCCGTCGTTTTCTGGGTGCCTTGGCGCTCTGCCTTTTCGGTCTTTCCGCCGCACCGGCACTGGCGCAGCAGGGTGATCCTTCCTTCAACCTGGTCAATCGGTCCGGGCGGCTGATATTTGAGGCTTATGCCTCGCTCGCCATCGATCAGGATTGGGGGCCGGATCGGCTTGGCGACAATGCGCTGCCCAATGGGCGAAGCTTCGCGCTACGGCTGCCGCAGGGCCCCTGCATGTGGGATCTGCGCGTGGTTTATGAACGCGCCAATGGCCCCGCTGAAGAAAAGCGCAGCATCAATCTCTGCACCGTGACAGAGGTGGTGTTCGACGGACGGCAAATGGCGCAGACACCGCAGCCCCGCCCGCAGCCAACACCGCCGCAGCGCAGCACAGCCACTGGCAATCCTTCCTTCAACTTGGTCAATCAATCCCGCGTGACGGTGATGGAAGCCTATGTGTCGCTTTCGACCGAGCAGGAATGGGGGCCGGATCGGCTGGGGAATGATACGGTGCCGGCCGGGCGCAATTTCGCCATTCGCCTGCCGGAAGGCCCCTGCCTGCATGATGTGCGCTTTGTCTATGAAAACGGTCAGTCGGATGAACGCCGCGGTGTGAACCTTTGCGACGTCACTAATCTGGTCCTGCCCTTGCAGCGCCAGTAAAACTGGCCTGCCTAGCTGGGCAGGCTCACATCCAGGTTAAGGGCGGCATCGCAAAGCGCGGTGGCGCCCGGTGGCAACACCAGCGTGCATTCGCGTTCTTCAATCAGCGCTGGGCCGGCCACGCTTTCACCCGGGCGAAGCGCGAGGCGATTGAGCACCGGGGTTTCAACATAGGCGCCGCTGAACCAGGCGCGGCGTGTGCCGCGATTCAAGGCGCCTTCCGCTGAAGCGCTTTGCTGCGTGAGGTCCACCACCGGGCGCGGGCCCGCCACAATCACCTGCCAGGATACGCATTCCACCGGCAGCGCGGGTTCGGTGCGGCCGTAAAGCGCCAGATAGGCGGCTTCGAATTTGGCGCGTAGCGTTGCGGTATCGCCCTGCGTGATGGCCTCGGCAGGGATTTCTGCTTCCACCTGAAAACCCTGCCCGGCATAGCGCATGGCGCCCAGAATACGCGCGCGCGCGACTTCAGGCGCAACACCCGCTGCTGCCGCCATGGCCTTGCCTTGCGCTGTCATGGCGCCGATCATCTCCCGCAGTCTTGTGAAATCCAGGCCGGCCAAGGGCGCCACCCAGCCTTGCACAAAGGCGAAGGAAATCGGTGCGGCGAGGAAACCAAAGGCCGAGGCAACCCCCGCCCCCAAAGGCACGATGATACGGCGAAGGCCAAGTTTCATGCCGATATGGCAGGCATGCACCGGCCCTGCGCCGCCGATTGGCACCATCGCATAGGCGTCAATGCGCTTGGCCTTTTCCAAAGCATGGATTGCCGCCGCCTGCGCCATATTGCCATTGACGGTTTCATGAATGGCCCAAGCGGCTTCGGGCACCGATAGACCGAGCGGCTTGCCGATATGTTCGGCCAGCGCCGCTTCCGCCGCCGCAACATCCAGCTTCATCGCGCCACCCAGGAAGCTTTCGGCGCCAAGATAGCCCAGCACCAAATCCGCATCCGTGACCGTGGGGCGCGCGCCGCCAAGCCCGTAGCAGGCGGGGCCGGGATCAGAACTCGCGCTTTCCGGCCCCACACGCACCAGGCCGAGTTGATCAACCCGCGCGATGGAACCTCCACCGGCACCGATTTCGATCATATCAATGACCGGCACCTTCAGCGGCAGGCCGCTGCCCTTGCGGAAGCGATCCACGCGCGCGACTTCGAAATCAAGGCTGCGCTGTGCTTCGCCATTGTCAATCAACGCAGCCTTGGCGGTAGTGCCGCCCATGTCGAAGCACAGTATGTCGCGTGCCCCCGCCGCTGCGCCATAAATGCCGGTGGCTTCCACACCGCCCGCCGGGCCGGATTGCACCAGGCGGATCGGGTGACGCGCAGCGGTTTCTTCCGCGACTGTGCCGCCATCAGACAGCATCAGGAAAAGCGGGCCGGTCAGGCCGAAGTCGCGCAAGCCATCACTCAGCCGGCGCAGATAGCGTTCGAACACCGGCTGCACATAGGCGTTGCAGACGGTGGTGGAGGCGCGTTCATATTCGCCGATTTCCGGCACGACTTCCGATGAAAGACAAACCGTGAGCTCGGGCACTTCTTCCGCCAGAATTTCCCGCATCCGCGCTTCATGCGCGGGATTGCGGAAGGCATGCAGGAAACACACCGCGACCGCCTTAGCGCCGGCCGCGCGCAAGGCGCGCGCCGCTTCGCGCGCGCTGGCTTCATCAAGCGCTTCGCGCACCGTACCATCAGGCAGAAGCCGTTCGGCAACCCCAAGCCGACGATGGCGCGGCACCAGCGGTTCCGGCACGCGCATGAATAAATCATAGGTATCGTGGCGAAGTTCCGTGCCGATTTCCAAAATATCTCGGAAACCCTTGGTGGTGATAAGGCCCGTGGATACGCCGCGCCGTTCGATCAGCGCATTGGCGACCAACGTGGTGCCATGGATCACATGGCGCACTTCTTCCGCTTGCGCGCCGGTGCGCGCCAGCAAATCGCGCACGCCTTCCAGCACCGCTTCTTCCGGCGCATGGGGCGTGGTGAGGATCTTGCCATTGAAGATGCGCCCATCACGGGAATCGAGCATTACCAAATCCGTGAAGGTGCCGCCGATATCAACACCAATGCGCCAGGGGGCCGACTTCATGGCGTGACATAGCCTTCCTTGATATCGCGGGCGATGGCGGCGGGATCGCGTTCCGCCACTGGCCCCATGCCGCCGCCACCTGGCGTTTCATAGGTAATGACATCGCCTGGTTGCAGCACGATGCGCGCCTTGGCGGCGACAGGCTTGCCATTCACCAAATCCCGCCCGCCGCGCCCGGCTTCGCCGCCCAGCACACCACGCGGCGGGTGCTGCACGCGTTCATGGCGATATGTGGCCGTCACCGGTTTTTCGCCGACCACTTCAAAGGATAAACGCTGAGACAGCCCACCGCGTGTGCGCCCCGCACCGCCGGAATTGGGGATGAGTTCCTTTTCCGCCATCAGCATGGGGACATCGTTTTCGAATTGCTCCACCGCTTGAGTCGCGACATTGGATGGAAAGGAAAGGCAGGCCGGGCCATCATGTTGCGGTGCGGCGCCATGGCCGCCATTCATGAAAAACAGGCGCACATAACGGCGGCCTTCGGCATTCTCCCCAGTGAAATACACATTCCAAAGCGGGCTGCCGCTTTCCGCAATCACGCGATCGGGGATGAGTTTCGCGAGTGCCGCCAACACCAGCATGGGCAGATAATGGCCCGTCAGGTGCCGCCCCCAAACCGGCGCCGGGCGGCGCGGATTCACAATGGAACCTTCCGGCGCGATGAAGGTAATGGGGCGGAAGGATCCGTCATTATTCGGGGTGGCGGGATCAAAAGCGCATTTCACCGCGTAATTGGAATAGGCGCGCGTGAAATTGAGCGGCGCATTCACCGGGCGCGCAATCTGCCCATCCGTGCCGGTAAAATCCAGGATCAGATCACTGCCCTTGATGGTCAGTTTCAGGCGAATGGTGACGGGGTGTTCGAAGCCATCGGCGGTGACTTCATCTTCCACCACACCATCCGGTGCGGCGGCAATCGCATCACGCATCGCACGTTCGGAACGGGTGAAGATTTCGCCGGCCAGCGCATCCACATCATCGATGCCTTCTTCGGCCATGATGCGCGCCAGGCGCTTTTCTGCCTGTTCATAGGCCGCAAATTGCGCGCGGATATCACCAAGCGTTTCATCCGGTTGGCGCAGATTGGCTTCCATGAAGGCAATCACATCCTCATTCTCCACGCCGCCTTTCAGAATGCGGGTGATGGGGATGGTCAGGCCCTCTTCCCAGGAATCGCGCGCATCAACGGAAGGCGCGCCGCCGATATCGGTGGAATGAAAGGTGCTGCCCAGCCAGGAAATCACGCGGCCCTTGGCGAAGATGGGCTTGATCATGGTGATGTCATTCAAATGGCCGGTGCCGTAATAGCCATCATTTGAAATCAGTACATCGCCGGGCGAAAGCCGTTCCACCGGGTAGCGTTGCAGCATGACCGCGAGTGTGCGCGGCATGGTGCCGACGAAGGAAGGGACGGAACGCGAGGATTGCGCGAATTGCCGCCCGCTGCTGTCCATCAGGCCAATCGCCATATCCCAATTATCACGCACGACGGAGGAGAAGGAGGTGCGGACAAAACTCTGCGCTGTTTCATCCATAAGCCCGGCAATGCGCTGCCAGGCGGTGCCAAGCCGAAGGGCGGAAAAGCTGGACATGGCCATTCTCCTTCAGCCGCGCATGGCTTGCAGCTGCGCAGCATAGCCGGCTGGGTTCACCATCACGTCAATCAGGCTTGGGCCTTTATGGGCAAAAGCCGCATCAAGCGCAGTGATGTATTCGGCTTCGGTCGCGGCGCGGAAGCCCGTGGCGCCGAAGCCTTCCGCAATGGCGGCGAAATCCGGTCGCGCCCAGCGCACGCCTTCGGGCGGCAATTGCCGTTGTTGTTGTTTGATATCAATCAGCGATAGTGCGCCATCATTGAAGACAATGGTGATGCAGGGCGCGCCGGCCTCGGCAGCGGTGGCGAGTTCCGCGACGCACATCATCAACCCGCCATCGCCGGTAAAGGCAATGGCACCATCGGCAGGGCTTTCCAGCGCAGCCGCCAACGCGGCGGGCAGCGCAAAACCCATGGAGGCAAGCCCGTTAGAAATCAACACATCGCGCGGTGCCGCGCATTCCCAGAAGGCGGTGGCCGAGAACATATGCGCCCCCGCATCCACGCTGATACGAGGGGTGCGCCCGGCGCGACGCGCGGCTTCCTGCGCCAGTGTCACGATGCGCGGCGGCGCCACACCGCCCGAGCCTTGCCAGGTAAGCGCGGCGCGCATCGCGTCCCGATGCCCGGCAATCACCGCGTCATTCCAGGCGCTGCGCTGCGCGCTTTGTGTCAGCGCGGTGAAGGCAGGCTCCAGCGCGCCATGCAGTGATGCGGTGGGGGTGACGTAATGCGCCGGATGCGCGCGCAAGCCGATGTCCAAGACCAGCGCGCTATAGCGCCAGGGTTGCAGAATCAGTTCCACCGGATCGAGGCCTGCGAGGATGATCAAATCCGCGTCTTGCACGCAGGGCGCTTCCAAAGATCCGCCGGTAAAAATGCCGACGAAATGCGGATCAGTATCCGCGATCACGCCCTTAGCTTTGTAAGTTACTAGCGCTGGGCAGCCGAGGGCTGCGACCAAAGCGCGTAGCGGTTCCGCCGCTGCCACGGCTTCCACGCCTGCCAGGATCACCGGCTTACGCGCAGCCGCCAGCATTGCGCGCGCATGCGCCAGGGCTGCGTTATCAAGTGGCGTGGTTATGCTTACCGGCAAGGGCAGCAATTCACCCGCCAGGCGGCGCGCTGCTTCGCTGGTCAAATCCAGATGCACCGGGCCGATGGGTGCCGTGCCGGCAAGATCAAGTAGGGCCTCAATCTCCGCAGCCGGATTATCGCTACGCGCTTGCGTATAGCCTTTCACCAATTCAGCGCTGGCGGCACGCTGATCAAATACTTGATGCGTGATGTAGCTGAGTTGCTTTTCGGTGAAGCCATCGGTCAGCAGCAACACCGGCGCGCGTTCCAAGGCAGCGCAGGCAATGCCGTTCAGCGCATTCATCAGCCCTGGGCCTTTTGTAGTCAGCACTACACTTGGTGCGCCGGTTACCTCCGCATCCGCCACCGCCATCATTGCGGCATTGCCTTCATGCCGCGCCAGAATGAAGCGAATGCCGAAACGCTCGGCTGCTGCGATGATATCCAGCGAAGAACCACCGCCCGGCACGCCATAAATGCGCTTCGTGCCACGCCGCGCGAGCGCCGCCAGCAGATATTCCGCCGTATTCATGCGCGGACGCGGTCCGGCCAGAAGCGTACACCTTGCCGCGCCAAGCCGCCGCCTAAGCCAATTGCAGTGCCATCCGCGCGCCAGCAGGCCGCCCCTTCCATGCTGCCATCGGACTGGAAGGCAATGGCATTCATGCCGCCGCCAACATGCGGCGTGGGCGCCACCTGATGCCCGCGAGCCTTTAGGGCTTCAAGTACTGCCGCATCAAAGTCGGGTTCCACTTCCACCGCCGCACCTTGCGTCCAAAGCCGCGGCGCTTCCACCGCTTCCTGCAGCGACATGCCGTGATCCACCAGATTAAGAAAGCCCTGCATGACAGAACCAAAAATCCGCAAACCACCCGGCATCCCCAGCGCATAGGCCGGCTTGCCATCACGCAAGGCAATCAGCGGCGCCTGCGAAGTCGTGATGCGCTTGCCCGGCGCGACAGACAGCGCCTTGCCCGGGCGCGGGTCAAACAGCGCCATGTAGTTGTTCGGGATCAAGCCTGTGCCCGGCACCAGGAAGCGCGCGCCAAACAGCGAATTGATGGTCTGGGTGGAACAAACGATATTCCCCTGATCATCCGCCACCGTGACATGGGTGGTATTGGCGCTCTCGCCTGGGCCAACACCCGGCCCCCAGGCTTGCGCGCGGGCCATATCAATCGCGGCGCGGCGTTCATCGCCATAGGCGCGCGAAATTAGCCGTGCGACGGGCACATCCACAAAGGCAGGGTCGGCAGTGGCGGCGGCGCGATCGGCGAAGGCAATCTTCAACGCCTCGGCCAGCAGATGCAGCGTATCGGCGCTGCCAAAGCCCATGCCGCGCAGATCGAAGCCTTCCAATATGTTCAGCATTTGCAGCACATGCACGCCGGAAGAAGCGGGTGGGGGCGGCAACAACACCTCATAGCCACGATAAGGGCCGCGCAAAGGCGCGCGTTCTATCGTCGTGAAATCAGCAATATCGGCGGCGGAGACAATGCCGCCGGCCTTGGCAATGCCCTCCGCCACTGCCTTGCCCAGGGCGCCATTCAATACGCCAGGCCCTTCGCGTGCGATCAGCGCCAACGTCTCAGCGTATTCCGCCTGGATCAGCCGCGCGCCTGGCTTGATCGGCGCGCCGCCCGGCAGCAGCAACGCGGCAATGGCGGGATCGCGCGCCAGATCATGTGCGGCTTCGCCGATACATTCCGCCAAATAGGGCGTCACATTAAACCCGCGCGCCGCATGGCGAATGGCCGGCGCCATCACATCCGCCAGCGGCAGGCTGCCGAAACCTTCAAGCGTTTCGCACCAGGCACGCAAATTGCCCGGCACCGCAACTGAAAGTGGCCCAACCACATTGGCGCGGCCCGTTGCTTCGAAATTCATCGCATTGCCGGACTCGGCAGGTGAGAACATATCAGCGCGCGCGGCGGCGGGGGCGGTGGAAAGCCCGTCAATCACCGTGTGGCGCCCGTCAGGCAGACGCAGATGCGCTATGCCGCCGCCCAGAATGCCCACCATCATGGGCTCAACCACCGTCAGCGTGAACAGCGCGGCGATGGCGCCATCCACCGCATTGCCGCCGGCGGCCAGCATTTCCGCCCCAGCGGCGGAGGCGAGCGGATGGTTCGTCACCACCATGCCGCGTGTGCCAAGGGCTGGGCGCTTTTCGCAATCAAAGCTGGTGCTGGTGCGTGATCGCCAATTATCTTGCATAAGTGTTCCCTTCATTGCCGAACACGCATCATGAAAAGCGCCGCGACGGCTGCAACGCCAAGCAGCGCGGTTAGCCATAGTGAAGCCGCGCCGAAATCATCCAGCAGCAGCCCGAAAAGCAAAGGCGCAAAAGCCTGCGAAGCGCGCGCCGGCGCGGTGATGAAGCCCTGGCGCTGCCCATAGCCAACCGGCCCGAATAGCGCGAGCGGCAGCGTGCCGCGCGTGATGGTGAGCAAGCCATTCCCCGCGCCATGGATAATCACAAAAAGCGCAGCGAAGGGCGCGCCAAGCGCCATCAGCACCACCACGGCCACAGGATGCGCACCGGCAGCGATGCGTGCGGAGAAAAGCGGGTTCATCTTGCGCATCATGGTGAATTCCACCACGCGCGCAGCGACCTGCGCTGGCCCCATCAAAGCGCCAGCCGCAATGGCGGCGGTAAGCGTTGTTCCTGCGGATTGCAGCAAGCCCGGCAAATGCGCGGCAAGCGCGGTGGAACTGAAACTCGCTGTTGCCAGCACGAAAGCGAGCAGGATCATATCCCGCTTGCGATCGCGCGTTTCCTCGGCGGATAGCGGCCGCGCGGCTTCCTTGGGTGGTGGTGGCGGTGCCTTCGGAATCAGAAAACGATTGAGCGGCAGGCAGATGAATAGATGCAAAGCAACCCAGCCAAGGCAGGCGCCGCGCCAGCCCCATTCCGCTTCCATCAGCGCGGAAAGCGGCCAGCCGACCGTGCTGGCAAAGCCCGCAAACAGCGTAATGCCGGTGATGCTGTTGCGCGCATCCTTGCCGTAAAGCCCAGCCAGCGTCGCAAAGGCCGCATCATAAAGCCCCATCGCCATGGCAATGCCAATGATGAACCAGCTTAGAATCAGCATCGGCAGGCCATTGGCAAAGGCCATGATCAGCAGGCCCAGTATGAAAATCACGTTCGAAATGGCCAGCACATCGCGCCCACCGCGCTGATCAATCGCGCGGCCCGCCGCCGGCCCCAGCAGCGCGGTCAGCAGCAGCGAACCCGAAAACACACCAAAGACCAGGACACGCGACAGGCCCAGATCCTCGGCGATTGGTGCGGCCAGAATCGCCGGCAGATAATAGGAAGACCCCCAGGCCAGGGTTTGGGTGGTGCCAAGCACCGTTACCACCCTGGCCTTGGAAGCCGAGCTACTCACGGAAAAAGCCCAAACGCGGCTTCAATCCGTAATGGCGCGGCCACGCGCTGCGGCGTAGCGCTCCGCGAAACGGCCCTTCACTTCCGGATTGATGATGCGCGGCGGCATCTTCCCCGCGGCGCAGGCGGAAAAGGCTTCCGCTGCGATGCGCGTGATCATGGAACGGCTTTCATGGGTGACCCCCGCCGTGTGCTGCGTGCAGATCACTGCCGGATGCCACAAAAGCGGGTGCTCCTTGGGCGGCGGTTCCTGTTCCCAAACATCCAAACCGGCGGAGGCCAATTGCCCGGATTCCAGCGCGGCCAGCACATCGGATTCATCATGAATGGAACCGCGCGCCGTCGTGACCAGAATGGCGCCCTTCTTCATGCCGGCCAGCGCCTTGGCATCCACAATAGCGCGGCTTTCGGGGGTCAGCGGGCAATGCACGCTGACAATATCAGATTGCGCCAGCAATTCGGCCAATTCCACCTTTTCCGCACCACGCTTGGCGACGGCTTCGGCATCCACATAAGGGTCATAAGCCAGCACGCGACAATTGAAGGCGGCCTTCACAATGGCGGTGGTGCGCGACCCCACATTGCCAATGCCAATCACGCCAACGGTCTTGCCGAGCAGATTATTACCCATAAACACTTCGCGACGCTTGGCTTCCCCGGCGCGCATGGCGGCATGGGTCTGCGGCATTTTCTTGATCAACGCCAGCATCATGCCAACGGCGTGTTCCGCCACGGCTTCGGCATTGCCGCCGGCCTGGTTCACCAGCAACACGCCCGCCTTGGTGCAGGAATTTGGGTCAATCGTGTCATAGCCGGCGCCTTGGGATGCCACCATCAGCAGATTGGGCAGGCGCTGCAACAGCGCATCATGCACGTGAAGCGCCTTGGGCAATTCATCGCGCGAAGCGCGCACATAATAGCCATCACAGGTGGCGAGTTCGGCGATCGCGGCTTCCTCCCCATTTTCCAAAGAAAGCCGCACCACTTCCAAAGCGGGATCGGCGGTGGCGGTTTCCAGAAAGCTTGGATGCGGCACGCGTTCCAGATAGGCGACGCGGAATGGCTTATTGACTGTGGACAAGATTATTTCCCCCTTGCTCAAGGCCGGGGATGCTAGACTTGGTTTTGCCGGGGCGCCAGACCGGGTTTAGCGCCTAACCTCCAATAGACGGGTCGCGTGTACAGGCCGCGCCGGTCAAGTGCGGTCCATGGCGGGGCTCATCAGGTCTTGGCCGTGACAGCGGGGGCGGGATTGGCCTTGCGCCGCAGCGCTTGCAGCCGCAATGCCACCGCCAGACCGATCAAGGCAAAGGCCACCATGCGCACTTCGGTAATCTTTTCGCCAAAGTACAGCAGCGCCAAGGTAAGGCTGAGGAAGGGCGAAATGTATTGCAGATAGCCGACTTCGATCATTCGGGTGATTTTGACACCGACGCCAAAGAGGTACAGCGGCACGAAGCTGACCGGCCCGATCAGAAGGAGAAGCACCAAAGTACGCAGATCGAAACCCGCAATTTCGCTCCGGTTCAGGTACAGCACCACGAGGGCAACCGGCAATAAGGTGAACGTTTCTACAAGCAAGACGGTTGAAGCGGGTCCGTTAATCACCTTCTTTAGGGCAAAGTAAACCGATGTCGTCAGCATCACCAGAATGCCAAGGATCGGCATATCAGACATGGATAACGCATAGACCGCAATGCCGAGCAGGACAAAGGCAAAGGATAGGAAATCCAGTTTCGAGGCCTTTTCCGAGAAGAACCAATAGCCCAGCATCATCGACAAAGCCGGGGCCGAGAAGGTGCCCAAACTGAATTCTGTGACTTTTTCCAGGGTCACCGCATAGACAAAACACAGCCAGTTCAGGCCGATCACGGCGCCTGCCAGAGCGGCCAGCGCGTAATCTTTGCGGGCGAGACGCAGGCTGCCTTGGCCGTTGAGTGCCACGGCTGCATAGACAAAGAGCGTGGTAACAATGCGAAACGCCACGACGGTGATTTCCGCCACTCCGGGCAGCAGGCTCCAATAGAGAGACATGGAACCCCAGATCGCAAAGGCACAGGCAACGTAGTATTTCTGAAAGGTCATCGGTCTTGCCATGTATGCCAAACGTTGTGCTGCCAGTTGCGCAGCGGATGCTCGAAACTGAACGGACCGATTCGCTACGGGTTTAGCGCCTAACCGTCAACAGATAAGCCACAATATCATCCAGTTCCTCCCGGCTCAGGCGGTAATCCGGCATATTGGCATGCGGCGTGCGCAAATAGGCACGCAGCGACATGGAAGTTGTGGAAGGCAGCGCGGCAATGGCGGCGAAGCTTGGCGCAATATCCGTGGCCGGCCCAGGGCCGCCAGGCGCGATGCGGTGGCAATTGGCGCACCAGGTCGTGGCCAAGCGCTGGCCGGCAATCGGGTCCCCGGGTTCCATCTGCGCCAGGGCCGCCCCCGGCAGCGCCACCAATACGCATGCGATCAGCCAATTGCGCATGTTGATCCTCCTGCTTCTGGGTGGCTTTGCCTCAGGCGAGGTAATTGCCCCCATTGATGTGATAAACCTGACCCGTGATCCAAGCGGCTTGATCAGACGCAAGATAGGCCATCAACCCGGCGATTTCCTCGGGCCGCCCCATCCGCCCCAGCGGGATTTGCTGGGCCATCACGGCAAGCTCCGCTTCGCTATTGCCGTAGCGCGGCTGCGCGGTATCCGTCAGGCCGGGCGCGATGGCGTTCACGCGAATATCATATGGGGCGAGCGACAGCGCCATGGACCGTGTCATGCCGATAATGCCGGCCTTGGTGGCCGTGTAATGCACCCCAAGCGGCGCCCCCCGGACCGAGGAGGAGGAGAGGTTGATGATCACCCCCTTGATCCCAGCCGCCACCATGGCGCGCGCCGCAGCCTGGGCGCAAAAGGCGCTGCCCTTCAGGTTCACGGCAATAACGCGGTCCCATTCCGCTTCCGTCATGTCCAGGAATTCAACGCGCGGGAAGATGCCGGCATTATTCACCAGCACATCAATGCGCCCAAGCGCGGCGATGGTCTGTTCTACCAGGGCAGCAGCGCCAGCGGCGGTGCCGACATCGCCTTGGATCAGCGCCGCGCGCCGTCCGGTTGCGCGGATTTCGGCCGCCACGGCCTCCGCCTGGGCCTGATCATCCAGCCAATTGATCGCGACATCATGGCCCGAAGCCGCCAAAGCCCGCGCGGCGGCGGCGCCGATGCCCTGCTGCGCGCCCGTCACCAGCGCCACCTTTGCTTCGCCTGACATGGTTCAACCCCCTATATCCAGAAGGGCAGGCTAGAATGAAACGGGGGCTCTGTCTTGAGGGCTTGCCCCGGCGCCCGCCCGGTGGCACCCCTTGGCGTAAGAGGGAGGTGGCGCAGTGGATATTGCTGGAATGTTCTCGTTGCAGGGGCGCGTCGCGCTGGTGACTGGTGCGTCCGGCGTTTTGGGCTCGCATTTCGCCCGCGTGCTGCATGGCGCGGGTGCCTCAGTGGCCCTGGCCGCGCGGCGGGAAGCAGCAACTGCTGCTCTGGCGACGGAATTGGGCGCCCGGGCGGTTTCCGTGCCTTTGGATGTGACCGCGCCTGAGACCATCCCCCTTGCCTTTGCCGCCGCGGAAGCGGCCTTCGGCGCGCCCTGCGATATTCTGCTCAACAATGCCGGCATTGCCGTGACCAAGCCCGCTTTGCAACAAAGCGCTGAGGATTGGGATTCGGTGCTGGATGTGAATCTGCGCGGCTGTTTTCTGGTGGCGCAGGAAGCCGCCAAGCGCCTGGTGGCGGCGAGAACCCCCGGTGTGGTGGTGAATATCGCCTCGGTCCTTGGGGAGCGTATCATTCCGGGCGTGGTCGGCTATACCGCCGCCAAGGCAGGGCTTTTGCACATGACGCGGCATTTGGCGGTGGAATGGGCGCGCCATGGCATTCGCGTGAATGCGATTGCGCCTGGCTATATCGCCACTGATATCAACCGCGATTACTTCGCCTCCGATTCCGGGCAGGCGATGATCAAGCGCATCCCGCAGCGCCGGCTGGGCGCTGCCGAGGACCTTACCGGGCCGCTATTGCTGCTCGCTTCCGCCGCCGGGGCGCATATGACCGGCGCGGTGGTGACAGTGGATGGTGGCCATTCAATCAACCCGCTTTAGGTTTTGCCGCCATGGAATTCACCCTGCCCCCCGAAATTGATGATATGCGCCGGCGCATTCGGCGCTTTGTGGATGAAAAGCTGATTCCTCTGGAATCCGACCGCGCAAATTTTGATGAGCATGAAAACATCGCGCCCCATGTGCTGTCGGAAATGCGCAAGGCCGCGAAGGCAGAAGGGCTTTGGGCGCTACAAATGCCAAAGCGCTTGGGCGGGCAGGAATTGCCACGCATTGGCATGGCCGCCTGTTATGAGGAAATGAACCGCTCCATCTTCGGTCCCGTGGTGTTCAATAGCGCCGCACCGGATGATGGCAATATGATGATCCTGGATCGCATTTTGCCGGAAGCGATGAAGCCGCGTTGGTTGCAGCCGATTGTGGATGGCGATGTGCAATCCGCCTTCGCCATGACCGAACCGGATGGCTGCGGTTCTGACCCGAACCTGACCTATACCAAGGCGGAACGCATCGGCAATGATCGCTGGCGTATCACCGGGCGCAAATGGTTCATTACCGGCGCGGGCAATGCGAAGATCTTCATCATCATCGCGCGCACATCGGATGATCCGCGCAAGGGGCTTTCCGCCTTTCTGTTCAGCGCCGATCAACCGGGGTGGAAGATTGTGCGCCGCATTCCGATCATGGGGCCGGAAGAACATGGCGGGCATTGCGAATTGGAATTCGATGGGCTGGAAGTTCCGAATGAGCACCTTTTAATGAATGAGGGCGATGGGCTGAAGCTGACGCAAATGCGCCTGGGCGTGGCGCGGCTGACCCATTGCATGCGCTGGCTGGGATTGTCTCGGCGTGCCTTGGAAATCGCCATGGAACGCATTGCGCAGCGCGATTCCTTCGGCATGAAGCTGATTGACCGCGAAAGCGTGCAAGGCCTGGTGGGCCAGGCGGCGATGGAAATTGAAATCGGCCGGCTGCTGACCATGAAGGCGGCCTGGATTCTGGACCAGGGCGGCTTCGCGCGGAAGGAAGTTTCCATGGCGAAGATTGTGGTCGCGGATGCTTTGCAAAAATCCGTGGATACGGCGCTGCAATTGCTGGGCGCGCGCGGCTATTCCAAGGATACGGTGATTGAATGGATGTATCGCTACGCCCGTCAGGCACGGCTGGTGGATGGCGCATCCGAAGTCCATCGCATGGTGCTGGCCAATGTGCTGCGGGCTGAGGGTTCTGGCTTCTTCGCCTGGGGTCCGCCCAAGCATGGATGAGGCGCGGCGCGCAAAACTGACCGATTGGCTGCGCGGGGCAACCGGCGCGGCTGATCTGACGCTTGGCGCGTTGTCTTTGCTTTCCGGCGGCGCCATTCAGCAGAATTGGGCTTTGGATGTTGTGCTGGCGGGACGAGATGAAGCCTGGGTGCTGCGCACAGATAATGCGGCGACCTTGGCGGTTTCTCTGCCCCGTTCCGCCGAATTCGCGCTTTTGAGGGCTGCCTTTGCTGAGGGCGTGACGGTGCCCGAACCGCTTCACGTGTGCGAGGATACCGCTGTGCTTGGCGCGCCGTTCTTCATCATGCGGCGCGTGCAGGGCATTGCCGCCGGGCATCGCGTGGTGAAAAGCGATACGCTCTGCGGTGGGCGTGATGCTGCGGTGGCCGCTTTGGGGCGCGAATTGGCGCGTATTCATCGCATCACGCCGCCGCGTGCGGACTTGGCCTTTCTCGGCACGCCGCCCACCGATGCCTGCCTTGCCTTTGTTACGGAGCAGCGTGCCGCGCTGGACCGCCAAGCGCTGCCGCGCCCGGTTTTGGAATGGGGCTTGCGCCATTTGGAACGCTCAGCCCCGCCGCCTTTGCCGCCCGTGCTGAACCATAATGATTTTCGCACCGGCAATCTGATGTTGGCGGATGATGGCGTGGCGGCGGTACTGGATTGGGAATTCGCGGCCTGGGGAGACCCACATGCTGACCTTGGCTGGTTCTGCGCCAAATGCTGGCGCTTTGGCAGCGCGCATGAAGCGGGCGGTATTGGCACGCGGGATGCCTTCTATGCCGGCTATGCGGCGGAAGCGGGGCGCGCGGTGGATGCGGTGCGCGTCATTTGGTGGGAATTGGCCGCGCATATCCGCTGGGCTGTGATTGCGATTGATCAGGCAGAACGCCACCTTTCCGGCAAGGAGCCAAGCCTGGAATTAGCGCTGACGGGCCATATTGTGCCGGAGCTTGAATGGGAAGTCCTGAATATGACAGGCGTGCCCCATGCAGCGTGAAGCTCCGGAAGGCCCGAACCTTTTGGCAACCGCGCGTGATGCGCTGCTGACCGAAATTCTGCCCAAGCTTTCCGGCACGGATGCCTTCACCCTGCGCATGATCGCCAATGCCATGGCGATTGCCGCGCGCGAAGCCGCACAGAATGATGCCTGGGTGGCAGAAATGCGCGCCACGATGCAGCGCCTGACGGGCGATGCCGCCGCGCCGGACCCTGCCTTCGCTGCCGCGATTCGTGCTGGCGTTTTTGATCCCGGCAGTGCGCATCATGCGGAAGCGGCGGCGGTGCTCCGCCAAGCCGCGCGGCTGCGTTGTGCCATTAGCGCGCCTCGGGTTTTGGGAAAGGGCTGACATATGCAGGATGATTTGCCGAAAACAGCCGCCAATCATGTGGCCCTATCGCCGGTTTCCTTTCTGCCGCGCGCGGCGCATGTCTGGGGCAAGCGCATCGCGATTATTCATGGTGCGCGGCGCATCACCTATGCGCAGTTTCTGGAACGCAGCCGGCGCTTGGCCTCGGCGTTGCGTCAGGCCGGCATAGCGCCAGGTGATGTGGTGGCGGCGCTATTGCCGAATATTCCTGAAATGCTGGAAGCGCATAACGCCGTACCCATGGCGCATGCCGTGCTTTGCCCGATCAATACGCGGCTGGATGCGGCGACGGTGCGTTTCATTCTGGGCCATTCAGGCGCGAAGATCCTGTTGCTGGACCGCGAATTTGCCGCGTTGGTGAATGCCGCGCTGGAAGGCGCGGAGAACCCGCCGCGTGTGATTATCATTGACGATCCCGAAGGCCCTGGCGGTGCCGCCATTGACGCGACGGGTTATGAGGATTTCATCGCTGGCGGTGATCCTGGCTTTCCGGTCGCGCCCCCCGCTGATGAATGGGCTGCGATTTCGCTTTCCTATACATCGGGTACCACAGGCGATCCCAAGGGTGTGGTGGCGCATCATCGCGGGGCTTACCTCAATGCCTGCGGCAATGCACTGTCCTTCGGCTTGATTGCGCAAAGCGTCTATCTTTGGACGCTACCGATGTTTCATTGCAATGGCTGGACTTATACCTGGGCCGTTACGCTGCAAGGCGGAACGCATGTGTGCCTCAGGCGCGTGGAACCGGCGCGGATTTTCGCGCTGATTGATGAACATGGTGTGACGCATCTTTGCGCCGCGCCCGTGGTGTTGACCATGCTGATCCATGCACCGGAAGACCAGCGCCGGCGCTTTGCGCATCACGTGGGGATTGCCACGGGCGGCGCGGCGCCGCCTTCACCGGTGATCGCGGCGATGGAAAATCTGGGCTTCGACGTCACGCATCTTTATGGCCTGACGGAATGCTATGGCCCATCACTGCTTTGCGCCTGGCAGCCGGGCTTGCATGATCTACCTCTGCCAGAGAAAGCCGCCTTCATGGCGCGGCAAGGTGTGGCTTTGCCGACGATGGAAGAAGCGACGGTGATCAATACCGAAACGGGTGCGGCTGTGCCCGCCGATGGCGCGACAATTGGTGAGATTGCCATTCGCGGCAATACGGTAATGAAGGGTTATCTACGCAACCCCAGGGCCAATGAAGCGGTGTTCGTGGATGGCTGGTTCCGCACCGGCGATTTGGGCGTGCTGCACCCCGATGGCTATATCGAAGTCAAGGACCGCGCCAAGGATATTGTGATCTCCGGCGGTGAAAACATCAGCAGCCTGGAAGTGGAAGAAACGCTCTATCGCCACCCGGATGTGATGGAAGCGGCAGTGGTGGCGCATCCGGATGAAAAATGGGGCGAAGTGCCGCATGCCTTCATCACCCTGAAGCCAGGTGCAGCAGGGAACCGTGATGCCATCCTCGCTTTCTGTCGCGCCAATCTGGCCGGCTTCAAGGTGCCGCGCCACATCACCTTCGGCCCGCTACCGAAAACCGCGACCGGCAAAATCCAGAAATTCGAACTGCGCGCCCGGGTGCGCGGTGGCTGAGGCAGCATGACAGAACTCCCAAAACCCGGCGCGCTGACCGGGCTTCGCGTGATTGACCTGACCCGCGTGGTAGCCGGCCCGCTTTGCGCGCAAATGCTGGGTGATTTGGGGGCGGAGATCGTCAAGCTGGAACGCCAAGGCAATGGCGATGATTTGCGCGCTTTGGGTCCACCCTTTGTGCCGGGGAGTGATGACAGTACCTATTTCACCTCGCTCAATCGCAACAAGCGCTCGCTCAGCTTGGATTTCACGCAAGCGGAAGGTGCAGCGATCCTGAAGCGCATCGTGGCGAAGGCGGATGTGCTGATCGAGAATTTCCGCACCGGCACGCTGGCGCGTTATGGTTTGGGTTATGAGGATTTGCGCGCCATCAATCCGCGCTTGGTTTATTGTTCGGTAACAGGTTTCGGGCAGGATGGCCCTTACGCGCATCGCTCAGGCTATGATTTTGTCGCGCAAGCGATGGCCGGGCTGATGGAAGTGACTGGCGAGGCCGATGGCAAGCCAGGCGGCGGCCCGCAGCGTGTTGGTGTGCCGGTGGCGGATATGTTCACGGGCTTTGCCGCAACGGTTTCAATCCTGGCCGCACTCAGGCATCGCGATCAGACTGGTGAAGGCCAGTATTGCGAGGTCTCACTCTATGAGACCATGGTGTCACTGATGCAGGCGCCGATGACTTCATGGTTGAATGCCGGCAAGTTGATGCAGCGCACCGGCAATGATGCGGTGGTGGCAGTGCCTTATGGCGTGTTTCAGGGCTCGGATGCGAAATTCGTCATTGGCGTTTTGAATGATCGAGAATTTATCAGGCTTGCCGCCGCGCTGGGCCGTCCTGAATGGGCGGAAGATGAGCGCTTCCGCCGCGCACGAGACCGCGCCGCCAATCGCGATTTGCTGCTGGGCATGATGCATGATGTGCTGCGCCACAGGCCACGGGCCGAATGGTTGGCGGTGCTGGAGGATGCCAAGATTACCTCTGGCCCCATCAATACCGCGGCTGATGTGGAAGTCGATCCGCATACCAAGGCACGCGGCCTGATTGTGGAAGTGCCGCATCACGCGGGCGGGCACGTACGAGTGCCGGCATCACCCCTACATCTTACCGCGACGCCTGTGACTTATCGCTACGGCATCCCCGCACCTGGTGAGCATACGGATGCGGTACTGCGCGAGTTTGCGGATATGACAGCAGAAGAAATCGCCGCGGCGCGCGCCGCCGGCGTTTTGTGAGGAGGCTACACCATGGCTGGTCTTCGTTTCGATTTGCGTGATGCGCCCGATGGCGCGGCGGCGCTGCGTGCTGAAGTACGTGCGTTTCTCGCGGAACACGCGGAAAATTTTACGCCGGAAATCCGCGCCCGATCCTGGATGGGGTTTGATCGCGATTTCACCCGCGCGGTTGGCGCCAAGGGTTGGATTGGCATGTGCTGGCCGCGTGAATATGGCGGCGCGGAACGTAGCTTTCTGGAACGCAATATCGTGCTGGAAGAAATGCTCGCCGCCGGGGCGCCGGTGGGCGCGCATTGGATCGGGGATCGGCAATCCGGTCCGTTGATCCTCAGGCTCGGCACGGAAGACCAGAAGCGCCATTTCCTACCGCGCATCGCCAGCGGCGAATATGCGTTTTGCATCGGCTTGTCGGAACCTGATTCGGGGAGTGATCTGGCATCGCTCCGTACCAAAGCTGAAAAGGTGGATGGCGGCTGGAAGCTGAATGGGCGCAAGATTTGGACCACCTTCGGGCATCTTTGTGATTGGATGATTGCGCTGGTGCGTACCTCGCCCGCGCCAGAAGGTGGCGCGCGGCATATCGGGCTTTCGCAAGTGCTGGTGGATTTGCGCGCGCCTGGCGTGCATATTCGCCCAATTCGTGACCTAGTGGGCGAAAAGGGTTTTAACGAAATCACCTTCGATGATGTGATGCTGCCGGAAGATGCGCTGGTGGGGCAGGAAGGCGCTGGCTGGGCGCAGGCCACGAGCGAATTGGCGTTTGAACGCAGCGGGCCGGATCGGTATCTTTCCTCGCATCCTTTGCTGGAAGCAGCGATGACAACGCTGAAGCGGGATAGCGCTGCGGCGCCTGCGCTTGGCCGGCAGGTCGCGCGGCTTTGGGCTTTGCGCAATATGTCGGTGGCGGTCGCTGGCATGTTGGAAGATGGGCAGGACCCGGTACGGCAAGCGGCATTGGTCAAGGATTTGGGCAATGATTTTGAACAGGCGCTGCCCAATGTGGTGCGTGATCTGATCACCACCGAAGACATGCCGGAAGATATGCGCCGCATGCATGCCTATCTGACGCAGATCGTACCGACATTCTCTCTGCGCGGCGGTACGCGGGAGATTATGCGCGGCATTATCGCACGCGAATTGGGGCTGCGCTGATATGGCAAGCGAAATCGCAACGGAACTCGCCGAACAGGTTGATCGCGCGCTGGCGGATGCGGCGGATGTCTCCACCTTGCGCAGCCTGGAAGCGGGCAACTGGCCGGCAGCCACTTGGGATGCGTTGGCGACGCTTGGCTTGAATGGCGCGCTGGTGCCGGAAGCAGCGGGCGGCGTTGGCCTTGGCTTCAGTGATGTGGCGCCGCTGATGGAAGTGCTTGGCCGCCACGCCGCGTCGGTGCCCTTGGCCGAAGGCATTTTCGCCAATGCGCTGCTTTCGGCTGCTGGCATTACGCCACCGGAAGGCGTGATCAGCTTTGGCGCAGGCAAGGGCGCCATTGCCTGGGGGCGCCATGCCGGCCATGTCGCACTGCTGGATGGCGCGCGCATTGCGCTGTACCCGACGGCTGCGCTTGCTTGGGAAGTCGGCGACAATATCGCACATGAAGCGCGAGACCGCGCGCGCATCATCGGCGCGCCGGTGGCCGAGGCGGTGCTGCCCAATGGCTGGGGCGCGGAAGCCGCGCTTCTTTGCACCGCGCTGATGCGTGCCGGCCAGATTGCGGGTGCCATGCAGGCGGCGCTGGCGCTGGCGGTGGATCACGCCAATACGCGCAAGCAATTTGGCCGCCCCATTGGGCGCTTCCAGGCCGTGCAGCAGCAATTGGCGGTTTTCGCCGCGGAAACTTCCGCCGCTTCGGTTGCCGCTGCCGCCGCCGCCCGTGCGGTGGATCGGCGCGGGCTTGCTGCTGCGGTGTTTGAGATTGGCTGCGCCAAGATCACGGTGGGTGAAGCCGCCACGCGCGGTGCCGCCATAGCGCACCAGGTCTTCGCCGCCATGGGCATTACGGAAGAACATCAGCTGCATCATTTCACGCGCCGGCTTTGGTCCTGGCGCGAAGAAGGCGGCAGCGAAGCTTTTTGGGCCAAGCGTATCGGGCAGGAAGCGCAAGCACTGCCTGGCGCGCTCTGGCCCTTCATCACCGCACGTGAGGAGGAAATCACCCCATGACCCCATTTCTGAATACTGAACGTGATGGCGGTATCGTTACCCTCACGCTCAATCGTCCTGAAAAACGCAATGCCATTTCAACGCGTGCGGAGTGCGAGGAAGTGGAAGCCGCCTGCCGCAGCTTGTCGCGTGATGATAGCGTGCGCTGCGTGATCGTGACCGGTGCCGGTTCAGCGTTTTGTGCGGGTGGTGACCTTAAGGGCATGCGTGATAAAACCGGCATTACTGGTGGCGGTACGGGGGCGGAGATTCGCGAATCCTATCGTCGTGGCATTCAGATGATTCCGCTCGCGCTGTATGAATTGGATATCCCCACCATCGCAGCGGTGAACGGGCCGGCCATTGGCGCGGGGCTTGATCTGGCGTTGATGTGCGATATTCGCGTGGCCAGCGAAAAGGCGCTTTTTGCGGAAAGCTTTGTGAAAGTTGGCATCGTGCCTGGTGATGGCGGTGCCTACTTGCTGCCGAAAGTGGTTGGCATGTCGAAGGCTTTGGAATTGTCTCTGACCGGGGAAACCATCGGCCCGGCGGAAGCCCTCGCCTGCGGCATGGTTTCCAAGGTTGTTGCGCCGGAAGCGCTTTTGGATGCGGCGCGCGCCATCGCGACGAAAATCGCCGCCAATCCGCCGCAAGCGGTGCGGCTGACCAAGCGCCTGCTGCGTGAAAGCCAGCACACGCGGCTTTCGACGTTGTTGGAAATGTCGGCGGCTTATCAGGCTTTGGCGCATGGCACGCGGGATCACCGTGAAGCCGTGGATGCCATGCTGGAAAAGCGCGCACCACATTTCGAAGGACGTTGATGGCTTGATGTAAGTCAAGGGTTACTGGGCGGCAGTATTGCAAAAGCGCATCCGGACCTATTCCAGGGAAGGCTGCGATCATGACATTGACGCCCCAGAACTTCAGCGCTCAGGCCATCTGGGACTATGTGAATGGCAAGAAGCGCGCGGAGGAGGCTGCCGAACAAGCCGAAGCCGCAGCGAAGCGCGCAGAACAGGCCAAGCTGCGCGAAGCTTTTGAGGGGCGCGAAGTCGCGCCTGATGCGCTGGAACGCATCGCGACCCTGGTGCGCCGCGCCGTAGATGCAGGCGAAAAGGAAGCGCTGGTGATGCGCTTTCCGTCCGAATGGCTGCCCGATCAGGGGCGGTCCATCACCAGCCATGATCCTGCCTGGCGCGAAAGGCTCAGCGGCTTTCCCAAGCGCGCCTATGAATTTTATGAACGCGAATTGGCGCCGCGCGGCTTTCAGCTGAAAGTCCAAATCATTGATTGGCCAGGCGGAATGCCAGGCGATGTTGGTTGGTCCCTGAGTTGGAAGCACCCGGAGGAGGAATAGGCGCTGATCGCAGGTTGGAAGGAAGCCCTACCGTGACGAAAAAGAACCCCACACTAGCTGGCCGCGCAGCACCTAACCACCACGCATCAGAGCGAAAGCGCGCCGCAGATACGCACTTCAAGCCGGATGGCAAGCTGAAGCGCAAGGCTTATGAAAAAGCGCTGTGTGATCTACACGTAGAATTGGTGAAGCTTCAGGAATGGGTCAGGAAAACAGGCGCGAAAGTTTGTATCCTGTTCGAAGGGCGAGATGGCGCGGGCAAGGGTGGCACAATCAAAGCCATCACGGAACGGGTCAGCCCGCGCGTCTTTCGCGTCGTTGCACTACCCGCACCGACAGAGCGTGAAAAATCACAGCTATATATTCAGCGTTATATCCAGCATTTGCCGGCTGCTGGTGAAATAGTGATCTTTGATCGGTCCTGGTATAATCGCGCTGGTGTCGAGAAAGTGATGGGCTTCTGCTCGGATGAAGCGGTGAAGCGCTTTCTGGAAATGGCGCCCGCGGTGGAGCGCGTCTTCATCGAATCCGGTATCATTCTGCTAAAATATTGGCTTGAAGTCAGCCCGGAAGAGCAGACTAGGCGGCTCGAAAGCCGCATTCAGGATGGGCGAAAGCTTTGGAAACTCTCGCCCATGGATTTGAAATCCTATAGCCGTTGGTATGATTATTCACGCGCACGCGATGCCATGTTTCATGCAACGGATACGTCCTGGGCGCCTTGGTATGTGGCCATGTCCGATGATAAGAAACGCGCGCGGCTGAACATCATCAGGCATATGCTGAGCCATATTCCCTATGAGGCGCCAAAGCGCGAAAAGATCAAGCTGCCGAAGCGGCAAAATGCGGGCGATTATCGGGAGCCTGATTATGCCTTCAAAATTATCCCGGACATGCTGGGGACGGGGGCAGTACCGACCGCCAAGCAGTTACTGCGATGAAGTTGATATTGATCAAGTGGTAGCGCGCTAGTCAGGCGTATCCTTGCCTTCATTAGATGGATAGGAGGCTTCGATGAAACTCTGCGATATTCTCGTACATGTTGACGCATCGCCGCGTGCCCAGATGCGGCTTGACATCGCGGCCGCCTTGGCACGCCAGCATGGTGCGCATCTGACAGCGCTACAAGTGATTGATGTCGCCGTACCTGTCATGGCGATGGGTGACGGTGGCGGCGGTGGCGCGGTGATTGCCGAGTTAATGGAACAAATGCGCCAATCGGCCTTGGTGGCCGGCGTGAAGCTGAAGGCAGCTTTTGAAACGGCGTTGGCACGTGAAGGCATTATGGGCGAATGGCGCCAGGTGGAAGGCACTACGCCCGAAATTCTGGCACTGCAGGGCCGTTACGCGGATTTATTGGTGATGGGCCAGGATGATCCGGAAAGCGACAATGCCGACCTTTTGGAAACGGTACTTTTCGATTCCGGTCGGCCAGTTTTGGCCATTCCCTTCGCCGGCAGTTTCAAGACCATCGGCAAGCGCGTTCTGGTTGGCTGGAATGCCAGCCGCGAAGCAACCCGTGCGCTGCATGATGCCTTGCCTTTGATCGCCAAGGCCGAAACCGCGACTGTCTTCCTGGCCAATCCAAAGCGCGGGCTTGGCGCGCATGGCCAAGAACCGGGCGCTGATATCGCGCGACATTTGGCGCGCCATGGGCTGAAGGTGGAAGTCGCCAAGGCAGTGGCGGATGACGTGGCGGATTCAGCGCTGCTGCTCAATCACGCGAGTGACATGGGCGCGGATTTGCTGGTGATGGGTGCCTATGGACATTCGCGCCTGCGTGAATTCATCCTGGGTGGCGTGACGCGCAGCCTGTTGCGGGAAATGACAATACCGGTACTGCTCTCACATTAAAGCCTAATGCTAGGGGCGGAAACACTTCGCAATCAGCTGATGCTCCCCCGGATAAAACCGGGGGAGTTATGAAGTGGTGATTACGCTGCCTTCCGAAGCGTTACCCCAAGCCCTTCAAGCCCAGCACGGATTGCCGCTTGGCGCGGCGCATCCGGCATGGGCATGGGTGCTCGGGAAAGGCCGGAAGCTACCCCCTGGCAGGCCAGCGCGTATTTCACATTGGCCGGCAGGTTTTCTGCCGATAATGCATTCCACAGTACCAGCAGCCGTTCATGCAGCGCCTTGGCTGTGGCGTGATCGCCGCGCTGCACCGCATCCCAAAGCGCTACATTGGCATGTGGCGAAGCTGCCGGTAGCGCTGAAATCGTCCCGCGCGCGCCAAGCGCATAGCTTGGGTACAGCAGCGCATCTATCGCTGTGAAGATCAGATCCTGCGGCCGCGCCTGCAAAACCAGATCCGCCAGTAACTTGAGATCGCCCGAACTTTGCTTCACGCCGACCACGCCCGGCACTTCGCGCATGATGCGCAGCAGCAGGGCGGGTGAAAGATAATTCCACGGAATGACGTTGTAGATCAAAATGGGCAGCCCCGTGCCTTCGGCGACTGCGCGGAAATGCGCAAGCGTTGCTTCCTCATCCGGCTTGAACAGGTAATGCACGGGTGTCACCTGCAGCCCCTGTGCGCCAAGATCACGCGCGATCCGCCCGCGCATAATGGCTTCCTGCGTTGAATTCACAATCAGGCCCGCCAGCAGGGGCAGCCTGCCGCGATTGGTCTTGGCCACGGTTTCGAACATGCGGGCGAAATCGTCACGTTCGAAGGTATGGCCTTCACCTGTGCTGCCGCCGGGGATCAGCCCATGGACGCCAGCAGCGATCTGGAATTCGACAATCTCCGCCAAGGCGGCGTGCACGACATTGCCCTGGGCGTCGAAGGGGGTCGAAATCGGCGGAATGACGCCGCGAAGGTCACTGAGCATGAACGTCCTCTCCTTTTTTTGGTCTCGTAGCCTTGGGTACATCAGGCAGCATCTGGCAGATTTCGGCGGAAGACAAGCATTTTCATACCAATTGATTTGAACCGGCTTGAGAATACTGTCGCCCTATCCGCTGCCGGAGGCGATGATGATGCGGATTGCCCAGATGGGCCGTGCAGCCTGCGCATATGATGCGCGCGGGCCGAAAGGCGCGGAATGGGGGGCTACGGTCAGGGTACGGCGGCGAAGCGTGTGGTAAAAGGGCGCTGCCTTTATTGGTTGTCTGGCGGAGAATGTGGCGGGGCAGGGTGGGGGAGGGCAATGCCGCACTACAGGTTGAACAGGGCGTAGATATCCGCGAGCGTCGTGGTGCCGATGAGGATGACATCATCCCCTGCGCCACCCGAGAGGCTATCGGCGCCACCGCCTCCCAATAGGGTATCATTACCACCGCCGCCGAGGAATGCGTCATCGCCTTCTCCGCCGTGAAGGCGGTCATTGCCATTGCCACCATCGAGATAATCGTTGCCAGTCAGACCAAAAAGACTGTCGTCACCGTCTGCACCATAGAGAGAGTTACTCCCTGAATTGCCCGTAATGCTATTATTCAGCGCATTTCCGGTGCCTGTCAGCGAAGCGCTGCCGGTCAACAGAATGTTTTCGACATTACTTGATAGATTTACGATATTGACTGAAGAAACAAGGAGGTCGTTGCCCCCATCGTTAGCTTCAAAAATGCTATTCCAACCATTCACATTATAGGTGTCGTCACCCGCCCCACCATCCAGTGTATTGGTTCCGGTGCCGCCGTCCAGAATATCATTGCCGGCGCCACCAAGCAGCGAATCATTACCCTCACCACCCAAAAGGGAATCCCGACCAGCACCGCCATTCAGCGTATCTGCGCCGCCCAAGCCAGACAGCGTGTCATTGCCCGTGCCGCCGAATAGCGAGTTACTACCGCCATCACCCATGAGGCTTTGATCAGCGCCAATCGTTACGGTCCCGATGACACTTTCCCAGCCCTGGACATAAAGCCGTGTTCCGCCCTGGGAATAGGTGGTCCAAAAGCCATCAACGCCTTGAATCCAGGTTCCAGCAGAAAGATTTAGAGTATCGGAACCATAATCGCCATTAAGCGTGTCATTGCCAGTGCCGGCGATATAAGTGAAGTTGTCATTGCCGCCAGCGAAATAAATCCAGTCATCGCCTGGGCCAGCCGCAATAGTCTCGTCGCTCCACCAGCCATATAGGGTATCATTGCCCGCACCCCCGTCTATGGAGTCAGATGCATAGCCAATGATGTAGTCATCGCCGTTGCCGCCGAGCATAGTGTCATTGTTATCATAAGATTCTATTGTATCATTGCCTTCACCGCCAAGGATCAGGTCATTGCCGAAGCCGCCAAAAAGGCTGTCATTTCCGCCGAAGCCATTGATGGTGTCGTTTCCTGTAAGACCGTTGATGGTGTCCGCCGCATTCGTGCCTGGCAGGCTTTCGTGTCCGCCTGTCACGGGGTCCGTGAAGGTGCCGACAACAAAATCACTTTCCAAAAGCCCGGCATCATCTGCGGTATTAACAAATACAGCAGCATCATTTGCATCCAGCACACCATCCCGATCCAGATCAAGAACAATCCAGCCATCGCCACCGATCTTCGAAACCCAGTAGCCCGGAACTTGTGTTTCTGAAATGCCGCCGGGCAAGGCCATTCCGAGGACCAAATCCGAGACTGCCGTGCTGCTTGGCCCCACCCAGCGTAAGGTCCAGTATATTTCGTCCTCGTCTACGTAAACCCCATCAAAGAGCGATATCTTATCCGCTTGCCCGCGGTTAAAATCCAGGATGCGGTCTGGCAAGGAGGCAGGTGAAGTAATCTCGTAGGCCCACGGATCTGTAGCGTAGGACCTCTGATCGGCAGCGTCGAAAGTGTCAGCGCCTGCATCCCCATGATAAGTGTCCGGACCCTCGTCACCTCTCAGGAAATCATTACCGTTGCCGCCAAGCAGGCTATCGGCACCATTTTCGCCGTAAAGACTATCATGGCCATTAAGGCCCAGGATCGTGTCATTGCCATAGTATCCGGACAGATAATTATGCGAACCAGAACCCAGAATTGAATCATCACCTGAAGTTCCAGACATTTCTCTCTCCCGCAACCGAGCGGCACTTGGCCGAAGCATTCAAGCGGGAGTTAATGGAAAATGAACAAATAACAAGAGCTGAGTCTGGGTATTTGCGGTTTTCAAAACACCAAATGCGCCTCCCAAACAAGGGTTTCGCGAGACATCTCATATTTGGAAAACCGCGTGGAGCGGGCGGGGGGAATCGAACCCCCGACATTCAGCTTGGGAAGCTGACGTTCTACCTCTGAACTACGCCCGCAATCTAACCATAACAATGATTTAGCCACGAAAGGCAATGACACTGATCACGCTTTCAGCTCGAGCGTACGATATCCACTTTCTGACGAAAATTAGCTGACGTTCGGGGGTGAAGCAAGCGGATCAGGCGCCGTAAGCTAACGCGGAGTGGCGCATGTTCCTGGCTTGGGAGGCAGCCAGACGCAGTTGACGTTTCGATCTCGGTGGAAGGCGTTGGTCGCCGCTGCGATGACCTGTTGGGTGAATGGATCGTCAAGTTCGAGGATGGCGAGTGGTCCAGGGAGCGAGGCATTGATCGACGCAAACGAACCCTCATTCACCGCCGTCCACCACCGTACCAGTTCGTCGGTTGGACGACTGAAGACGATGACAACGTCAACATCACTGTCGGGTTTATGATCGCCGCGTACACGGCTTCCAAATAGGTAAACCGTTGCGTCCTCGTGCGCCCAGTCAGCGATGCTCGCCGCGAGGCTTCTTAGTTCGTCACTTGGCTCCTGCGCCACCGGAATCTCCTAGAAGCCTGCGATTTTGGTATATGCTGCCGATGACTTCGAGCCCGTCCGCTCTGTCCTGCTACGGTAATCACCTGACATAGGCCACCGCGAAACAGGCGCACCGACCCTTGCGTTCCGCGCCGAGCCTATAAGCAATGCTGTGCGCGAGGCCGGTTTCGTACACCAGACCACGAACCTATCGCCGAATAGGATGGCGAATTGGGTCTTGGCCTCGCACCACTCGCGCGGCGGTCGTTTCCATTTTTGGATCGCTCGATTGGAGGTAATGTGTAGCAGCTCCGTGGCCGCCTCGTCACCCGGGAAATGACTGCCCGGTTCCGACGGTGGCCTATGTAAGGTGATTACCTTATCAAGACAAATCATAAAAGGTGGAAAGCTGACGTTCTACCTCTGAGATACGCCTGTATCGGCCGCACGATATACCCGTTAGGGTACGGGTTTGGACAAGCCGGAGCATTCTGAAGCCAAGCGATATCGCTTGGCGGCTCGAAAAATGCAACTCTAAACCTCGCCCCTAGCCACCGCATCCCGCGCCGCCGTCGCCAGCGCATCGGCGCGTTCATTCATGGGGTCCCCGGCATGGCCGCGCACCCAGCGCCATTCAATCTCATGTGGTTTGGCGGCGGCCAGAATGCCTTGCCACAAATCCAGATTCTTCACCGGCTCCTTCGCCGCATTGCGCCAATTGGCGCGCACCCAGCCATGGATCCAGCGGCTGATGCCATTCCTCAGATATTCGCTATCCGTATGCAGCGCCACGCGGCAGGGTTTTTTCAGCGCCTCCAGGGCCTTCAGCGCGGCGGTCAATTCCATGCGGTTATTGGTGGTCTCGGCCTCATTGCCCGAAAGCTCCCGCTCATGCTCGCCAAAGCGCAGAATGGCGGCCCAGCCGCCGGGGCCGGGGTTGGGCTTGCAGCCGCCATCGGTCCAAATCTCGACCAAGGGGCGCGGGTCGGCGCTGCCCGTCACAGGCCGAAGGCCGAAAGCGTTTCGGCGCCACTGAAAAAGCGCAGCTTGCGCAGATATTCCACCGGGTCCTTCCGCGTCACCAAGGCGCCTTCGGGCGTATGGGTCCAGTCATAAAGCCGGGTCAGCAGAAAGCGCAGCGCCGCACCGCGGCACAGCACCGGAAGGGCGGCCAATTCAGCCTCGGATAATGGGCGAATGGCGCGATAGGCGCCGAGCATGGCGCGCGCGCGCGTCACGTTGAAGGAAAAATCCGGCTCAAAGCACCAGGCATTCAGGCAGACGGCGATGTCATAGGCGAAAAGATCCGTGCAGGCGAAATAGAAATCAATCACGCCGGACATGCGCGGCTGGCCATCGGGGTCCGGCAGGAAGAAGGCGTTATCAGGGAACAGATCGGCATGGATTTGCCCGGCAGGCAGCGCGCCTTCCGCCGGCCAGGCGGCCAGAATGCCAGCCAGCGCCGCATCAAGTTCCGCAATCAGGCCGGGCTGCACCTCATCACCGCGGGCGCGGCAGCCATCCAGCAAGGGCGCCCAGCCCTTGGGGCCGAGTGCATTGGGCCGGCTGAGCGCAAACCCTGCCCCGGCCAAATGCATTTCCGCCAAGGCCTTGCCGAGTGGCGCGCAGTGTTCTGGCCGCACCCGGCGCGGCCAAACGCCAGGCAGGAAGGTGACAATCGCCGCCGGCCGCCCCGCCAATTCGCGCAAAGCCGCACCATCCCGCCCATGCACCGGCGTGGGGCAGGCCATGCCGCGCGCCGCCAAATGTTCCATCAGGCCCAGAAAATAGGGCAATTCAGCCGGGTCCACGCGCTTTTCATACAGCGTCAGAATGAAATCGCCCGCTTCCGTCTTCAGCGCGTAATTGGAATTTTCCACGCCTTCCGCAATGCCGCGAAAGGCCAGCAATTCACCAAGCGCATAATCGGCCAGGAAGGCGCGCAAGGCCTCATCTGAAACTTCGGTATAGACAGCCATTATTCAGCGGCAAGCCCGCGCGGCAGGCGGAAGGTGATTTGTTCCACCGCCACCACCACTTCCTCGATCTCAAGCTCATAGGCTTCGCTGAGGCGCGTGATCACTTCTTCCACCAGCACTTCGGGCGCGCTGGCGCCGGCAGTGACGCCCACGGTCTTGCAGCCCTGCACAAGGGAAAGATCAAGATCAGCCCCGCGTTGCACCATCACGGCGCGGCGCGCGCCACTGCGTTCCGCCACTTCGCGCAGGCGCTGGCTATTCGATGAATTGGGCGCGCCCACCACCACCACCAGATCGGACCGCGCGGCAATGGCCTTCACCGCCGCCTGGCGATTGGTGGTGGCGTAGCAAATATCTTCCTTGGCGGGGCCACGAATATCCGGAAAGCGCCTTTGCAGGATGCTGATGATTTCAGCCGTATCATCCACGGAAAGTGTTGTCTGGGTTGTATAGGCAAGGGTGGCGCCTTCGGGCGAGACAACGCTTTCCGCATCCGCCGCATCCTGCACCAAAGTCACCACACCTTCCGGCAATTGACCCATGGTGCCGATCACCTCCGGATGGCCGGCATGGCCAATCAGAAAAAGATGGCGGCCAAGTTCATGATGGCGTTCGGCTTCCCGATGCACCTTGCTCACCAGCGGGCAGGTGGCATCCAGGGCAAACATCATGCGCTTGGACGCTTCGGCTGGGACGGATTTCGGCACGCCATGGGCGGAAAACACCACCGGCTGGCCATCATCGGGGATTTCGTTCAGTTCTTCGACGAAAATCGCGCCCTGTTTTTCCAGGCTTTCCACGACAAAGCGGTTATGGACAATTTCATGCCGCACATAAACCGGCGCGCCATGGCGCTTCAGCGCTTCCTCGACAATCTTGATGGCGCGGTCCACGCCGGCGCAAAAGCCGCGCGGGCCGGCGAGCAGTAGCTGAAGGGTCGGCTTGGCAGAGGCCATGGGCGCAAGGGTCCATTTGGTGGGGCCGACCACGGGTTGCGGCACGGCGCGAAGAATGGTGAGAGTAGACCGGAGGGCCGTTCGGCTCAAAGGGGGTTTCAGCATGGGGCGCTTTGGGGTTCTGATTCTGGCGGGGCTGGTTGCGGCGTGCGGGTCTGGTTCCTCATCGCGGGAGCCGGCGCTGGCACCTTGCCCCAGAGTAACCATCCTGGCCGATGGGTCGGATATCACCCGCTTTCGCCCCGGCGCGCCGCCTGATCTGGCCGCGATGGTGGGGGATGGGCGCATGGCGGGGCTCAGCGTCACCTGCGCCAATATTCGGGGCGGCGGGGTGGATGTCAGGGTCGCCGCCATCATGGATGTGGAACGTGGCCCCGCTGCACGGGGGAATCGGGCGGAGTTCCCGTGGTTCCTGGCCGTCACCAGCGGGGATGACAGTCAATTGGTCCAGCGCAAGGATGCGCTGCTTACGGTGAATTTTGAGGGCAATCAAACCCGCGCCCGCGTCACGACCGTGCCGGAAAGCATCATTTTCCCAGCCGGGCGCAACCCGGCGGAATACCGAGTGCGGATTTCCTTCTCCCTGACCGCGGAGGAGCTTGACCGCAACCGCCGGCGCGGGCCGCGCTAAATTTTGCCCCGAAGCTATCGGGGCATCTTGTCTCACCCCGCGCTGTTACATACATCCACTTCGTGAACACCGCGCCCCTTCGGGTGCGGCTTCCTGCAACCCCATCCGCGGTGGCGCTCGGCCATCGTTTTAGCATTAGGGGGTCGCCGTGGTGCCATTCTGGGCCGCCGCGATCCGCCGTAGAGGAGAACTCGGATGAGTAAGGTTATCGGTATCGACCTCGGCACCACCAATTCCTGCGTCGCCATTCTTGAAGGCAAGGATGTGCGCGTGATTGAAAACGCCGAAGGTGCGCGCACCACGCCTTCCATGATCGCGTTTGCGAAGAATGGCGAAAGGCTGGTCGGGCAATCGGCGAAGCGCCAGGCCGTCACCAACCCCATGGGCACGCTTTATGCGGTGAAGCGCCTGATTGGCCGCCGCTTTGATGACCCGATGGTGCAAAAGGATATCGGGCTTGCCCCCTTCAAGATCACCAAGGCCCCCAATGGCGATGCCTGGGTTGAGGTGGACGGCAAGACCTACGCGCCGCAGCAAATCAGCGCCATGGTGCTGACCAAAATGAAGGAAACCGCCGAAGCCCATTTGGGTGAGAAGGTTTCCCAGGCCGTGATTACCGTTCCGGCCTATTTCAATGACGCCCAACGCCAAGCCACCAAGGAAGCCGGCACCGTTGCCGGGCTTGACGTGCTGCGCATCATCAATGAACCGACGGCTGCCGCGCTGGCCTACGGTATGGAACAGAAGAAGGGCGGCACCATCGCGGTTTATGACCTTGGTGGCGGCACCTTCGACGTTTCCGTGCTGGAAATCGGCGATGGCGTGTTTGAAGTGAAATCCACCAATGGCGATACCTTCCTGGGTGGTGAGGATTTCGACCAGCGCATCATTGATTATCTGGCCGATGAATTCCGCAAGGAACAGGGCATTGACCTGCGCGGCGACAAGCTTGCGCTGCAACGCCTGAAGGAAGCGGCAGAAAAGGCAAAGATCGAGCTTTCGTCTTCCAAGGAAACCGAAGTCAACCTGCCCTTCATCACGGCGGATGCCTCTGGCCCCAAGCATTTGGTCATGAAGGTCACCCGCTCAAAGCTGGAAGCTTTGGTGGATGATCTGATCAGCCGTACCATGGAACCTTGCCGCCAGGCGCTGAAGGATGCCGGCCTTGCCGCCAATGAGGTGGATGAGGTGATCCTTGTCGGCGGCATGACCCGCATGCCGAAAGTGGTGGAAGCGGTGCGCCAATTCTTCGGCAAGGAACCCGCGCGCAACGTCAACCCTGATGAAGTCGTCGCCATTGGCGCGGCTATTCAGGGCGGCGTGCTGAAGGGCGATGTCAAGGATGTGCTGCTGCTGGATGTGACGCCGCTCAGCCTTGGCATTGAAACCTTGGGCGGTGTCTTCACGCGGCTGATTGATCGCAACACGACGATCCCGACGAAGAAAAGCCAGACCTTCTCCACCGCCGATGACAATCAAACCGCGGTCACCATCAAGGTCTATCAGGGCGAACGTGAAATGGCTGCTGATAACAAGCAGCTTGGCACGTTTGATCTGACGGGCATTCCCCCCGCGCCGCGTGGCGTGCCTCAGGTGGAAGTGACCTTTGACATTGACGCGAACGGCATTGTGAGCGTCAGCGCGAAGGATAAGGCGACCGGCAAGGAACAGCAGATTCGCATTCAGGCGAAGTCGGGCCTTTCGGATGCCGATATCGAACGCATGGTGAAGGATGCCGAGGCCAATTCGGAAGCGGATCGCAAGCGGCGTGAGGCTGTGGAAGCGCGCAACCAACTTGATGCGCTGGTGCATTCCACCGACAAGACTCTGAAGGAAAGCGGGGACAAGGTACCGCCGGCTGAAAAGGTGGAAGTGGAATCGGCTTTGGCCGCTGCCCGCACCGCCATGGAAGGCCAGGATGCCGATCTGATCCGCGAGGCTTCTGAGAAACTCTCCCAAGCCGCGATGAAAATGGGTGAGGCGCTGTACAAGGCCGAACAGGCCGCGCCGAAGCCAGAAGAAGGCGCGCCGGGCGCGGGTGCGGCTGGTGCTTCCAAGGACAAGGTGGTTGACGCCGAGTTCGAGGAAGTGGACCCGAATAAGAAGAAGCCTTCCTGATCCCTTCGGGGTGGCAGCTCCTTTGACCAATGCGTTCCCCTGGTGCCCGTCGGCGCCAGGGAGGGTCTTGTGTCCGAAACGGTAGCCCGATCATGGCAAAACGCGATTATTACGAGGTTCTCGGCGTCGCGCGCGATGCGGGCGAGGATGACCTCAAGAAAACCTACCGCAAGCTCGCGATGCAATGGCACCCTGACCGCAATCAGGGCAATGCCGAAGCGGAAGCCAAATTCAAGGAATTGAATGAGGCTTATGATGTGCTGAAGGATGCCGAAAAGCGCGCGGCCTATGACCGCTTTGGCCATGCTGCCTTTGAACAGGGCGGGCCTGGTGGTGGTGGTGGTGGCGGCGGTCCCTTTGGCGGCGGCGGCTTTGAGGATATCTTTGAGGAAATGTTCGGCCGCTTCGGCGGCGGTGGGCGTGGGCAGCGCGCGGCGGCGGGCCGGGGTGCTGATTTGCGCACGCAGGTGGAGGTTTCTCTGGAAGAAGCCTTCGCTGGGGCCAAGAAAACGATCCGTTTCGCCACCAGCGTTTCCTGTGAGGCTTGTAAGGGCGTTGGTGCTGAAGGCGGCGCGGCATCCGGCGTGCAGAATTGCGGCACCTGCCAGGGCAGCGGCAAGGTCAGGGCGCAGCAGGGATTTTTCCTGGTGGAGCGCACCTGCCCCACTTGCAGCGGTGCGGGACGAACCATCAAGAACCCGTGCAAGATTTGCCGAGGTGCGGGGCGCGTGCAGCGTGAGCGTAGCCTGAATGTCTCGGTCCCTGCCGGCGTTGATGATGGCACGCGTATTCGCCTGACCGGTGAGGGTGAGGCCGGGCAGCGCGGCGCGCCGGCGGGTGATTTGTATGTGGATATCGCGGTCCGGCCGCATCCGATTTTCCAGCGCGATGGCGGGAATATTCTGGTGCGCGTGCCGCTGCGCATGACGCAGGCCGCGCTTGGTGGGCATGTGGAAGTGCCCAGCATTGATGGGGGGCGTTCAAAAGTGACGATCCCCGCCGGCACGCAGACCGGTGATCAATTCCGCCTGCGCGGCAAGGGTTTTTCCGTGCTGCGGTCAGCCGCGCGCGGCGATATGTATGTGCAGGTCATGGTGGAAACGCCGCAGAATCTCTCGCCCAAGCAGCGCGAATTGCTGGAGCAATTCGAAGCCGAGGCTGAAAAGGGTGGCCGCACCAGTCCGGAAAGTGAAGGCTTCTTCGCCAAGGTGAAGGAGTTTTGGGACGGGTTGGGCAGGTAAGGCCCAACGCATCCTGAATAAGTCGCCGGAGCGGTCAGGCTTCGCGCCAGACAGGGAATGGATCAGGCAGGCGTGCCCAGGCGCGAGGGCCCGCGCGCCATTCCTCATCAGTCAAAAGCGTTTTCTGCAATGCCACGCGCAGTCCCGCCTCATTCATGCCAATGCCGATGAAGACGATTTCCTGACGGCGGTCGCCATGCGGTTCTTGCCAATTCGCTTCGATCGTGGCGCGCCAGGCGGGATCATCCGGCCAACGAGAAGCCGGCTGCGCGGCCCACCAAAATCCAGCGGCTTCATGGCGGCCAACGGAACCCGCCAATTGCCATTCTCCCGCCCAGGGCATGCGCGTGGCCAGCCAGAAAAACCCCTTGGCGCGCACTACGCCCGGAAGGTCGCCTTCAATGAAACGCTTGAAGCGTTCCGGATGCACCGGGCGGCGCGCACGCCACACAAAATTGGTGATGCCGAATTCAACGCTTTCAGGCAGGTGTTCCCCTGAAAGCGCCTTGATCCAGCCTGCGGAACGGCGCGCCGCATCAAAATCAAAGCGCCCGGTATGCAGGATGTGGCCAAGCGGCACCGCCCCCTTGGTGCAGCCAAGGATTTCCGCATTGGGGTTGAATGTGGCGAGCAGCGCGGCCAGGCGACCCAATTCCGCCTCGCTCACCAAATCCTGCTTATTGACGATGATGACATCGGCAAATTCAATCTGTTCAATCAGCAAATCCACCAGCAGGCGGGTATCTTCCGGACCCGCGCTTTCGCCCCGCGCGGCGAGGCGGTCCGCGCTGCCGTAATCGCGCAGGAAGCTTTGCGCATCAACCACTGTCACCATGGTATCAAGCCGCGCAACATCGCCAAGACTGAAGCCATCCTCGGTACGGAAATCAAAGGTTGCCGCCACGGGCATGGGTTCGCTGATGCCGGTGCTTTCGATCAGCAGGGCATCAAACCGGCCTTCGGCAGCAAGCTTGGTCACTTCCTGCATCAAATCCTCTCGCAAGGTGCAGCAGATGCAGCCATTGGACATTTCAACCAGCTTTTCTTCGGTGCGGGAAAGCGTGCCAGCATTGCCGACCAAGGCTGCGTCTATATTCACCTCACTCATGTCATTCACAATCACCGCCACGCGCTTGCCTTCACGATTGGCCAGCACGTGATTGAGCAGCGTGGTCTTGCCTGCACCAAGGAAGCCGGAAAGCACCGTCACAGGCAGTCTTTTGTCCATCGCATTCATGGCAGGAACCCCGGTTCATCAATACAAAACAGCAATCGGCGCCGGCGGCTTTCCGACAAATGGGAAACGGGCGGGGAGCGGTGTAGGCAAGCATCGCCAAGCGCTGCCGGATGGGCGCGGCCTTTTACCAGCGCCACGGCGCAGCTTGGGATTTGGTGCGGCGCGCGGCATTGCGGCCCACACATTGTAAACTGCGTGCCCGGGCCATGATAAGTGCAAAGCAGGCGCAGCCTGACTGCATCGCAATGAAAGCGCCGGCAGGAGTCATCATTCACACCCGCAAGGCTCGCACGGATTTCCGATTGCTGCGTGAGGGTTGCGAAAAACCGCCCAAGCAGCAGCATATCCGACAGCAAAGCGGCGGAAGCCGGGGCTGGCAATTCCTGCACCATCTGATCCACCACATCTTCAGGGCTGCCGCGGCCAATGGCGCCAAAGGGCAGGTGCTGCAACAAGGTACCGATTTCAGCCTTCCAATTGGAAGGCATTGGCCTCAGCCAAATCGCCAGCGCCACATCGGGGCGGAAAATCTCGAACAGGACATTTTCATCGCGACTGCTGATGGCGCTTGGGCAAATCGGGCTCAGCGCATCGGCTTCTGGCGGGAAGACCTCACAAACGAAGCTCATGCTGCGGCTCTCGTTAAAACCCGCCGCGCCAGGAAAGCCGCGCCAGCACCGCATGGGTTGTGCCGAGCTGGCCGGAATCCTCGATCAACTGCCGACCATATTGGTAGCCAACATCAAGCCCGAAGCCATGGCCGATATCGCGCCCGATGGAAGCTTCCAGGTAGTTTTCCGTGGGCAGCGTATCCAGGCTGCGCTTGCGCTGGTCACGCTGCCAGGCGAGCGTGCCGCGCCAATCATCCATGCGATGCTGCGCGCCGAGTGTCGTGAAATTGCGCCGCTCAGCGATGGTGGTTTCATCGCCATCATCGGTCTCAAAACGCGGGCGGCCATCGGCATTGCGGAATTGCACAGCCTCGGCGAAGAACAGCGTGCGATGCGCCGCTGACCAGCGCTGTTCATAACGCAGCGCGGCGGAATAGCCCCATTCGCGCGCCGTGCCATCTTCCTTGCCCGCGGCGCGGGAAACCAGCGAAAGCTGATAGGAAAGCCCTGGTGCGAAATCGAATTTATCGCCATCCAAGGACAGGGCGAAATTATCCATCTGCCCGTTATTGGAAGGCCCGCCCTGCTGTTCGGTATTGCGATTATAGCGCTCATAACGTTCATCACAGCAGCGCCGGCGCGTGAGCCAAGTTGAAGACAGAAAGGTGCGATCAAGCGTGAAGGCGGCGGCGGAAATGTCATGTTCGCCAAAGCGCGGATCAGCGAGGAAATTCCAGGTGCCACCCACACCCATGGCATCGCCAATCATCTGCACTTCATGGGCGCGGATGCGGGTCAGGATGCCGGGGAAATCATGATGGCCGCGACCGAAGGGGGCGACAAAGCGCCCACCATAAAGCGTGAGGGCATCATCCGGTTTCCATTCCGCGAAAAACGCTTCCAGGAAGGCGGATTGGCGACGAAAGCCGATCACGCCATCCATGGGGAAGCCGCCCAAAGCATCGCCTTCCCCGATTGGTTCAAACGCCACTACGGTTTGCAGCGAAAGCCCGGGCGCGATGTGAAAGCCGGTGGCGACTTCGCCGAAAAGATAAAGGCTTGTGCCGCGCCGGGCGGAATCCTTGGCGTTGAAGGTAGAAACGCTATAGAGACCGAGATCAGCTTCACCCGAAACATGCGGGGTGAAGCCCTGGGCCTGGGCGGTGGTCAGGGCGCCAAGGGTCGCAATTGCGCCGAAGGCCAGGTTGCGAAGGCTGGTCATGATCATGCGGCGTCCCCCCGCATCGCCGGCACCATCAGGGAAACATTGTGCCGGAACATGGCTTCATAGGTGGGCGCCGGGCCGGTTTCGGTGGAAAGCGCATCAGCATAAAGCCGCCCGCGCACACGCAAGCCAGTTTCCTGCGCGATGCGTTGCAGCGTTGCCGGATTGGCCATGTTTTCCATGAAAAGCGCGGTGATGTTTTCTGCCCTGATCTGGCGGATCAGCCGCCCAACCTCCGCCGCTGAGGGTTCGGCTTCTGTGGAAACACCCTGTGGCGCCAGGAAGCGTACGCCATAAGCATCGCCGAAATAGCCGAAAGCATCATGGCTGGTGACAATCTTCCGCCGCGCTGCCGGCACCTTGGCGATTTCTGCGCGCACCCATTGGTCAAGCGCGGCAAGCCTTGCGGCATAGGCTTCCGCATTGCGGCGATACAGCGCTTCACCGCCCGGATCGGCGGCGACCAGCCCAGCCGTGATGTTGCGGATATAATGCTGCGCCAGACCCAAATCCTGCCAGGCATGCGGGTCCGGCACCTGGCGCGGCCCGACACTATGATTGTGCCGCCGCCCTGCCCCGCCATGGTCATGGCCGTGGTGGTGGTGATGCGCCTGCATCATGCGGGGCGTGATGCCATCCGTTGTGGTCACCAAGGCGCCCTTGAAGCCGGAAGACCGGATCATGCGGTCCAGCCAGCCTTCAAAACCAAGCCCGTTGCGAATGACAATCGCCGCATTGGTCAGCGCCGCAGCATCGGAAGGCTTGGGCTGAAAGCCATGCGCATCAACATCCGCCCCAGCAATGGCACGAAGCGCGATGCGATCCCCGCCGATCTGGCGCGTCATATCCGCCAGGATGGAGAAGGAAGCCACCACCGAAAGCCTTTGCTGGGCCAGGGCGGGCCTGACCAGCAGCAGAGCGGGGGAGCAAAGCAAGGCGCGACGAAGCATGGGGTAGGGCCTTCGGGCTAGATATAGAATGTTATAATGTTACATTTCTCTCCTTTGTCAAGCTGCCTTGGCCCGCCCCCGCGCAAGGGGTTAGAAGGTGGTCATGAATGAGGTCTTGAGCCCCACCCGCGAAGCGGATAGCGCCACGCAGCTTGCGGAAAATGCCGCGCTGGCGGCGCGGCTTTTGCGCGCGCTTGCCAATGAAAGGCGGCTTTTGGTGCTGTGTGACCTGGTCGCGGCGGGCGAGAAATCAGTCAATGACCTCGCCGCCAATGTCGGGCTTTCGCAATCCGCGCTGTCGCAGCATTTGGCGCTGATGCGCGATGAAGGGCTGGTGGCCACGCGCCGCGCGGGAACCGTTATCTATTATCGTCTGGCGGACCCGAAGGCCGAGGCGGTGCTGCACACGCTGCACCGCCTTTTTTGTGAAACCTCCGCTCAGTCCGGCGGAGTTTCCTCGGGCGGATAGTTCAATTCCACCGCGACCCCATTCGGGTCATGCAGGAAGATTTGTGTCTGCCGATCGCGCGGAATGACGCGCGCCGTATAGGTCACCTTGTGCTGATCGAGATGCGCGCGCATCGCGGCAAGCCCGGTGCAGGAAAAGGCGATGTGATCCACAAGGCCCGTGTGCCCAACCTTGCGTTCCGGTAGCCCTTCCTCGCCCTGACGGTCGCCAATCAGATGAACGGTGGGGTTATCGCCGCAGTAGAGCCAATAGCCGGGGAAGGTCAGCGGCGGGCGATAGCCCAGTTCAAGCCCCAGCACCTTCTCATAAAAATCCTTGGTGGCTTCCAGATCCACCGGACGAAGCGTGTAGTGGTTAAGACCCTGTAGGCCCATTTTCGTTTCCTCCGTTTTATAATACCGCGGATCGTGACCGATCCGCCCTCATACGCCGGCGCGCGCCTCCGCGCGCTTGGCTTCGCCGCATAAGCGGCGTCGCCCATTCGGGCTCGCGCCCGCCTAGGGCGGGCGTTAGCCTTTCTGACATGACCTCATTCGACTTCGGCGCCTTACAGGAAGCGCGCATGCGGCGTCTGCCCAAGCAGATGCTGGCCCACCGCTTCGAAATGCGCGCTGCGGCCTTGCACCTGTTGGCTGACCGCATGAATATCGCGGAAGCGCCGTTCAAAAGGATTGTCTTCGAAAATCGCCGTGGAGCCGGCTTCCTGATAGACAGTCTCCACCACTTCACGAGACGTCTGGATCGCGAAGGTGGAAGCAAGGCGAATGGAAACCCGCTCATCATTCGTCATTTCAAGCCCGGCTTCGGCGCGCGGCCAGCAATCCCGCAGCGTTTCCAACAACAGGCTGCGCGCGGAACGCCAGCGCGCTTCAGAACGCGCCACCAGGCTTTGAATGACATGGCTATCGCGCATCGGGCGTGTGGAGGCAGCCGGGGTTTTGTCTGACGCCAGCTTGATGAAGGCATCAAGCGTGCCGCGGCAAATGCCAAGCGCCACACCGGCAAAGCCGGCCGCATAAGCATGGGTGCTGGTGAAGTGATACAGCGTCCCGGCGGTTTGGCGATTCACCGGCAAATCACGCTGCACGGTGTAATCATCCGGCACGAAAAGATCCGTGACTTCATAAGTGTCGCTGCCGGTGCCGCGCAGGCCCATCACGCGCCAATTATCAGTGATCTTCGGCACTTCGCGCTTGAACAGCATGGTGCGGTCAATCGGGTTGCCTTCCGCATCGGCGCGCAGCGATCCATCGCGTTCGACCACCTTGCAATGCCCGCCAAGCCAGGTGCAGTGCCGGCTGCCGCTGGCGAAATGCCATTTGCCGGTCACCATATAGCCACCATCCACCACCACGGCGCGGGATTGCGGCCCCATGCCCCAGGCGAGCACGGCGCGCGGATCAGCGCCCCAGATTTCATAGGCAATTTCAGGCTTCAGATAGGCCGCCGCCATGGAACAACCGGAAGCCTGCCCGACGCACCAGGCGGTGCTGGCATCAGCGGCGGCGATCACGATCTGCATCTGTACGAAATCATGCAAAGGCACTTCCTCACCGCGGAAGGCCTGCGGCAGCAGCGTGCGGAACAGCGCGGCGCCATGCAGCGCATCCAGCAATTCCTTCGGCAAAGCGCGGTCGCGTTCGATTTGATTGGCGGAGGCCGCGATGATTGGCGCGATGCGCCGGGCACGCTCTACCGGGGCTTCGCCGCCGAAATAGTGGGATTGGGTGATTTCCAGCGCTGCGCTCATGCCACGGCTTCCTCCCGTTTATGGGGCCGTCGCCACTCATCTGAACGATGCGCGGGGCCGTCCCTTTGCAAATCAGTCGTTTGACCAAATACCGCGCGGGCTGATCTTCGTCAATTTTCGGCTTGCTTGTTGCCCCTGCCGCGAATCGGCCTAGATTGACTAAATCGGTCGCCTGACCAAAAGCCCGGAGTCCATGACCAGCCTGCTTGCCCCGATTGACCCTTCGGCCAGTGTCCGCAACCGCATCTTGGATGTGGCGCAGATGCTTTTTGCCGATCATGGCTATGCCGGCGCCTCTACCCGCGCCATTGCGCTCGCCGCCGGGGTCAATCTGGCGCAGCTCCATTATTACTTCGGGTCCAAGCGGGATTTGTTTCGCGCCGCCTATATGCGTGGGGCGGAGCAGGTCACGGCGGCGCGGCGCCGGGCTTTGGAAGGGGCCAAGGCCACCTGGCCCGATGGCCGCGTCCCGCTTGAAGTCCTGGTGCGCGCCTTCGTGACACCCTTCATGTTGAACGGCAAAACCCCCGAAGGCCGTGCCACCATGCGCATGCATGCCAGGTTGAATACCGAACCCGATGATATTTCCCGGGAAGTTCTAAGCACGGTCTATGACGACACGACGCTCGCTTACGTTGAAGCCTTCCGGCAAGTGCTGCCCCATCTGCCGCCGGAAGCCCTTTATTGGCGGCTCTATTTCATGATGGGGGCCTATCGCTACACGCTACTGCGGTCTGGGCGGCTTGAAATGATGTCAGGCGGCGTGTGCGATTCGGGCGATTTTGACATGGCGGTGGAACAGATCCTGCCCTTTCTCTGCGCCGGGCTTTCTGCCCCGGCGCCGGCTGAACCTGCCCCACCTATTCCGCGAAAACCCTGATTTATGCACATGGACACGACATGACTGATGTCTCGTTATGCTCGACAGGTTGGCAAAGCGGTCGGCATGTGAGAAAATTCACCTATGCAGCTTTCGTCAGTCTCTTCCGTCCTGTTTCCAGAGAAGCTGAGAGTTGGCGACAAGGTGCGGCTTATCTCTCCTGCCAGCACGCCTGATGAAGCCAGCGTCTTTCGCGTTCGCGATCGGCTGAGAGGCTGGGGGCTTGAGGTAGAGCTTGGTAGGCATGTGTTCGCAAGGCAGGGGTATCTTGCTGGCCCCGATACCGACCGCCTAACGGACTTGAATGATGCCTTGCGCGACACCTCGGTGAGAGCGGTGATCGCCACGCGGGGCGGGAAAGGGTCTTATCGGATAGCTGATCAAATTGATTTCGCGGCTGCGAGGGCCGACCCCAAGTTTCTCGTTGGCTTCAGCGACATCTCGGCGCTCCACCTCAGCCTCTGGGACAAATGCGGGTTGGTGGGCATACACGGAGCGCCGTTTGATGCTGATGACGGTGCGTCCCTGAGGCGAACACTGATGACCGATGCGCCCATCGAGCTGACCAGCCGTGCCACCGAGCTGACAGCCAAGCTGACCACACAGGGAAAAGTCTCTGGGCCGCTCATTGGCGGCAACCTTGATATGGTGGCGACGGCGTCAGGCTGGTGCTTGCCCAAGCTCCACGGGGCCATCCTTCTCATCGAGGCTGTGAATCAAGCGATTGGTGCTATCGACCGCCAACTCTCGATGCTCCGAAAGGCAGGCCACCTCAACGGCTTGGCGGGCGTTGCAGTCGGCCAATTCACCGATGTGAGCGAAGACACCGTGAACATGGTTGGCGAACATATCGGGGCGCTCAATGTTCCCATTCTTGGGGGGCTCCCGCTCGGGCACGGCAGCAACCCAGAGTGCGTTTTCGTCGGTGCGCCCGCCGTGCTTGATGCCGATGTTCTGCGCCTTACCGTCTCCCGGCGCGGTGCATAAATCTTGATTTTACTGCACGCTTATCTTCGATACCTGGATCACTTCCCGCCAGATCGGCACTTCCCGCGCCACACGGGCGCGGAGTTCCTCAGGCCCGCCGCCGACCACCGGGGCGCCGGCCTGGCGGTAGCGTTCCTGCACATCCGGGCGTTGCAGCACCTTCACCACCTCCCGCGCCAGAAATTCCACGATGGGCGCCGGAGTCGCAGCCGGGGCGAAAAGCGCCAGGAAGGTTTCGGAATTCGCATCCTTGATGCCGAGTTCTTCCTGGGTGGGCACATCGGGCAGATCAGCCGCGCGCGTCGCGCCAGTTTGCACAATGGCGCGCAATTCGCCTGAACGCAGCTGCGCCATGACCGAACCTTGCGCCGCGCTGATCACCTGGGTGGTGCCGGCCAGGGCGGCTTGGGTCGCAGGGCCAGCGCCGCTGAAGGGCACGTGCTGCATTTCAAACCCGGCGCGGAGCTTCAGCAATTCGCCAGCCAAATGCGGCGTGGTGCCTATCCCGGGGCTTGCATAGTTGAACTTATCCGGGCTGGCCTTGGCCTGGGTGATCAGATCCTGAAGTGAGGCAATGCCGCGATTGGGCCTGACCGCAAGCACATTGGGGGAAGCGCCAAGCGTGCTGATGGGCGCGAAATCCCGGAAGGGATCATAGGGCGGGTTGCTGTAAAGACTGGGGTTCACCACGAAGGCGCTGGACGTGACCAGCAGCGTATAGCCATCCCCCGCCGCGCGGGCGACATAGCCAATGCCGATATTGGCCCCGGCGCCGCCGCGATTCTCGATCACGACTGGGCGGCCCAAAGCCTCGCTCAGCGGCGGGGCCAGAATGCGGGCCAGGATATCGGTGGCACCACCGGGCGGGAAACTCACCACCAGCGTGATGGCGCGTTCCGGAAAGGCAGCATGCGCGGGGCGGAGCGGCATCAGGGCGGCGGCCGCCCCGGCCAAAAGACCGGCGCGCCGGCTGAATTCGGGTGTCATGACTAAGGCGTTTCCTTCTTTTTCGGGCATGGCGCCGCTTATGGGCAAAGCCTGCGATTGGCGGCGAAGCGCTGTCAAGCAGGGCGGGGCCGGCAGAATTTGCGCAATTCATGCGAAAGCGCCCGCAAAAATGCCGCGGGCTCGGTTGCGGTGCGGTAAACCCTATGGTAACGCCCGCTCCGCGTCGGGAGATCGCCCGACATATCGTTTTCGCGCAAGAAACAGGACCGGGAAAACCCGTGGCTGCCACAGACCAGACCATTGAAAAGGCTTCACCATCGGCGCACAGCGCCGTGGGCGCAGCCGGGCGTTACGCCAAGGCGCTTCTTGACCTTGCCGATGACCGGCGTGGTACCGAACCCGGTGCCGCAGACCGGATTGGTGCGGAATTGGAAGCGCTTTTCGGCCTTTGCCGCGACAATGCAGACGTGCATGGCTTTATCGCTGATCCGCGCTTCAATGCCGCCATCCAACGGGACCGGATGTTCAAAATCCTGGATAGCGTCGGTATTGGTGGTGAGGTGCGCAACCTGGTGGGCGTCCTGATCGCCAATCGTCGTTTGGCGGCGCTGCCTGCGGTGGCGCGTGCCTTTGGCGCGCTGATCGCCGCCCGCCGCGGCCAGCAGATGGCGGAAGTCACCACGGCCCATGCTTTGACCGATACGCAGCGCGCCCAGATTGCGGCGCGTCTGACGGAAGCCGGTTATTCGAATGTTCGTCTTTCTGAGACGATCGACAAATCCATCCTGGGCGGCCTGATCGTGCGGATCGGGTCTCGCCTGTATGACAATTCAATCAAATCCAAGCTGCAACGCCTGCAATACGCGATGAAGGGGGCTGCCTGACCATGGAAATCCGTCCGGCCGAAATTTCGGAAATCCTCAAGCAGCAGATCGCTGGCTTTGATGCCGAAGCGAATGTCGCTGAAGTTGGCACCGTGCTGACGGTGGGCGATGGCATCGCCCGCGTTTATGGCCTGCAGAATGTCATGGCTGGTGAGCTGGTGGATTTCCCCGCTTCCGGCGTGAAGGGCATGGCGCTGAACCTTGAAACCGACAATGTCGGCGTCGTGATTTTCGGCTCCGACCTTTCGGTGAAGGAAGGCGACACGGTCAGCCGTACCGGTGACATTGTGGACGTGCCCGTGGGCAAGGGCCTGCTGGGTCGCGTTGTGGATGGCCTCGGCAACCCGATTGATGGCAAAGGCCCGCTGACCGACGTGGTGCGCATGCGCGCCGAGGTGAAGGCGCCTGGCATCATCCCGCGCAAATCGGTGCATGAGCCGATGCAGACCGGCATCAAGGCGATTGATGCCCTGATCCCGATTGGCCGTGGCCAGCGTGAGCTGATCATCGGTGACCGCCAGACCGGCAAGACCGCCGTGATCGTGGACACCATCATCAACCAGAAGACCATCAATGCTGGTGATGATGAATCGAAGAAGCTCTATTGTATCTATGTCGCCATTGGTCAGAAGCGTTCGACTGTCGCGCAGTTGGTGAAGACGCTGGAAGAACAGGGCGCGCTGCAATATTCCATCATTGTTGCCGCGACGGCTTCCGATCCGGCGCCGATGCAGTTCCTGGCCCCCTACACGGGCTGCGCTATGGGTGAATATTTCCGCGACAATGGCATGCATGCCGTCATTTTCTATGATGACCTTTCTAAGCAGGCCGTTGCCTATCGTCAGATGTCGCTGCTGCTGCGCCGTCCGCCAGGCCGCGAAGCCTATCCGGGTGACGTCTTCTACCTGCATTCGCGCCTGTTGGAGCGTGCGGCGAAGATGGGCGATGATGCCGGCAATGGGTCTCTGACGGCGCTGCCAGTCATTGAAACCCAGGCGGGTGACGTTTCGGCCTATATTCCGACGAACGTGATTTCGATCACCGATGGTCAGATCTTCCTTGAAACCGAATTGTTCTTCAAAGGCATCCGCCCTGCCGTGAATGTCGGTCTTTCGGTCTCGCGCGTTGGTTCTGCGGCGCAGATCAAGGCGATGAAGCAGGTGGCCGGCAAGATCAAGCTGGAACTGGCTCAGTACCGCGAAATGGCGGCCTTTGCGCAGTTCTCCTCGGATCTCGATGCGTCGACCCAGGCGCTGCTGGCGCGTGGTGCGCGTTTGACCGAGCTGCTGAAGCAGCCGCAGTTCAAGCCGGTTGCGGTTGAAGAACAGGTGATCGCGATTTTTGCCGGTACGCGTGGTTATCTGGACCGCCTGCCGCTGAATAAGGTGGGTGAGTTTGAAAGCCGCCTGCTGAGCGACATGAAGGCGACCGCGCCGGATATCGTGACCAGCATCCGCAATGATCGTGAGATCAAGAAGGATACGGAAGCGAAGCTGATTGCCTTCCTTGATGGCTTTGCCAAAAGCTTCGCCTGAGATTGGGCTTGCGGGAGAGTAGCCAATGCCCAGCCTGAAAAGCCTACGTCTGCGCATCAATAGCGTGAAATCCACGCGCAAGATCACGCAGGCAATGAAGATGGTGGCCGCTGCCAAGCTGCGCCGTGCGCAGACCCAGGCTGAAGCGGCGCGCCCTTACGCTGAGCGGATGGAGCGGATGCTGGCCTCGCTGGGTGCCTCCATCGCCGGCTCGCCAGATGCGCCGAAGCTACTGGTCGGCACGGGCGCCGATAAGGTGCATCTGCTGGTGGTGGTGACGGCCGAGCGCGGTCTTTGCGGTGGTTTCAATACCAATGTCGGGCGCTTTGCCCGCGCCCAGGTGCGCGCGCTGGAAGCGGAAGGCAAGACGGTGAAGATCATCACCGTTGGCCGCAAGGGTGCCGTTTATCTGAAGCGCGAATTCGCCAACCGCATCGTGGCAGAAATCAGCTTCGCCAATAAGAAGCGCATTGGCTTCGAAGATGCCTCTGAAGTCAGCGCCAAGATCAGCGACATGCTGGATGCCGGCGAATTTGACGTTTGCACGCTGATCTATAACCGCTTCAAGAATGTCATCAGCCAAACGCCGGTCGGCCAGCAGCTTATTCCGGCACCGCTGCCGGAAGTAGCGGCTGATGGTGGCGCGCTTTACGAGTTTGAACCGACGGAAGAAGAAATTCTGGCGCGGTTATTGCCGCAAAATCTGGGTATCCAGATTTATCGTGCGCTGCTGGATAATGCCGCCGGCTTCTACGGCAGCCAGATGACCGCCATGGATAACGCCACGCGCAATGCAGGCGAGATGATCAATAAGCTTACGCTGAACTACAACCGGACACGTCAAGCCAACATCACCCGAGAGCTGATTGAAATCATCTCGGGCGCTGAAGCGCTTTAAGAAGGAATCACTGCCATGAAGAATAATGTGGGTCGGGTGACGCAGGTGCTTGGTGCCGTGGTGGATGTTCAGTTCCCCGCCGAGCTACCCTCCATCATGAACGCGCTGACGCTTCAGATTGGCGAGCAAAAGCTCGTCCTTGAAGTGGCGCAGCATTTGGGTGAGCGCACGGTGCGCTGCATCGCGATGGACACCACGGATGGCTTGGTGCGGGGCACCGAAGTGGTTGACACGGGCGCTGGCATTTCCGTGCCGGTGGGCCCGGGCACGCTGGGGCGCATCCTGAACGTCATCGGTGAGCCGATTGACGAACGCGGCCCCGTGCCAGCCACCATGCATTACCCGATTCACCGCGAAGCGCCGGCCTTTGATGAGCAGGCCACCAGCGCGGAAATCCTGGTGACCGGCATTAAGGTGATTGACCTGCTGGCCCCTTACCTGAAGGGCGGCAAGATCGGCCTTTTCGGCGGCGCCGGCGTGGGCAAGACAGTCACCATTCAGGAATTGATCAACAACATCGCCAAGGGCCATGGCGGTGTTTCCGTGTTTGCCGGTGTGGGTGAGCGCACGCGCGAAGGTAATGATCTTTATCACGAAATGATTGATGCGGGCGTCATCAAGCTTGGCGATGGCAATACCGAAGGTTCCAAGGTGGCGCTGGTTTATGGCCAGATGAATGAGCCGCCGGGTGCGCGCGCTCGTGTGGCGCTTTCGGGCCTGTCCATGGCGGAATATTTCCGTGATGAGCAGGGCCAGGACGTGCTGTTCTTCATTGATAACATCTTCCGCTTCACCCAGGCCGGCGCGGAAGTGTCTGCGCTGCTGGGCCGCATCCCCTCCGCCGTGGGTTATCAGCCGACTCTATCCACCGATATGGGCGCGTTGCAGGAACGCATCACCTCCACCAAGAAGGGTTCGATCACCTCGGTGCAGGCCATCTACGTGCCCGCCGACGATTTGACCGACCCGGCGCCCGCGACGTCCTTCGCTCACTTGGACGCAACCACGGTGCTTAATCGTTCCATTGCGGAATTGGGCATCTTCCCGGCCGTAGATCCGCTCGACTCCACGTCGCGCGCGATGGACCCGCGCGTGGTTGGTGCGGATCATTACAATACGGCGCGCGAAGTGCAGAAGATCCTGCAGACCTATAAGTCGCTGCAGGACATCATCGCCATTCTGGGCATGGACGAGCTTTCGGAAGAAGATAAGCTGATCGTGGCGCGTGCGCGCAAGATCCAGCGCTTCCTGTCCCAGCCCTTCCATGTGGCGGAAGTCTTCACCGGCACGCCCGGCGTCTTCGTGAAGCTTGAAGACACCATCCGGTCCTTCGCGGCCATCTGCCGCGGTGATTGCGACCATCTGCCCGAAGCCGCCTTCTACATGGTAGGCACGATTGAAGAGGCCGTGAAGAAGGGCGAAGAAATGAAGGCGGCGGCCTGATCACCATGGCGAGTTTCCAACTCGAACTCGTCTCTCCGGAAAAGCTGCTGCTCTCCCGCAAGGTTGATATGGTGGTGTTTCCGGCGGCTGAAGGTGAAATGGGCGTGCTGGCTGGCCATGCACCCATGATCGTTTCCCTGCGTGGTGGCGTGATTGCCGTGCATGAAGGCGGCCAAGTGACGGAACAGCTTTTCGTCGCCGGCGGGTTTGCGGAAGTGGCTGCGGATCGCGTGACAATCTTGGCGGATGAAGCGACACCTTTGGCCTCTCTTTCCAAGTCTGAAGCGCAGAGCCGTTTGGCCGAGGCTGAGGCTGCCTTTGCCGCCGCGGCGAATGAAGCGCCGGAAAAGCGCGAACCCATGATGGCCCGTATGCTGGCCGCGCGCGCGATGGTTGAAGCAGCGGCAGCAGCCTGACACCTTAACATGGCACAAGTTTGAGCGGGCGGGTCTTGGATCCGCCCGTTTCTTTTTGGGATGGGTTTCGTGCAACCCTGCCTTGAAACTGCCGCATCTTGGCACAAAAACATAGTCTGAATGGGTCGTTAAGGCCCTTCATGGCAGGGCGCTCGGGGTAGGTTCATGAAGCATTGGCATATTGATGAGCTTGGTTGGGATCGCTTCGATCCTTCCAAGGTTGATCCTGAAATCGTGCCGCTGATCAAGGCCGCCGCCATGGTGGAGCGCAATGCGGCGGATTACGTGACCTACCTGACGCGCGTTTTTGCCGATGATCCGGATTTCATCGCGGCTGTCGAAAATTGGGGCGTGGAAGAAACCCAGCATGGCGATGCGCTGGGCCGTTGGGGCATGCTGGCTGATCCGGGCTGGGATTTCGCCTCGGCATTTGAACGCTATCGCGCTGGGTATCAGATTCAGTTGGATGCGGAAGCTTCCATTCGTGGTAGCCGCACCGGGGAATTAATCGCGCGCTGCATGGTGGAAACCGGCACCAGTAGCTATTACACCGCGCTTGGCGAAGCCACCGATGAGCCCGCGCTGAAGCAGGTCAGCCGGCTGATCGCTGCCGATGAATACCGCCACTTTAAGCTGTTTTATGATCATATGAAGCGCTATCTGGCGCGCGAGAATCTCTCCTTCTCCAAGCGCCTGCGCGTCGCCTTGGGCCGCATTGGGGAGACGGAGGATGATGAACTCGCCTTCGCCTTCCACAGCGCCAATGAGCCTGAGGGCACGCCCTACGACCATGAACGCTGCACCACCGCCTATATGGGCCGCGCGATTGGGTTTTATCGCTTTAACCATATCGAACGCGGAATGGGGATGATCTTCAAGACCATTGGGCTTGATCCACGCGGGCGGATTTCTGACATGGCGGCCAAGGCTTCCTGGCGGCTGCTGCAATGGCGGCGGGACAAGTATCGCACGGCGCTGGCGAAATACGCCGAGGAAAGCGCGGTGCCCTTGAAGCGGGCGGCGTAAAGCCTGGCTTGTTCCGCGCATAAAACGCGGCTTGGTGCATTCAGCATCTTGCCGGCAAGCGTAAAATAAAGGAATGAACGGGCCGTATTCGCCCAAGGGGTCACGCTTGTTTTGCGTGGGCGCCAAGCTCCGCAAGGATCAATCCGGGCGAAAAGCTGCGTAGCAAAGGAGAAACGGCAGATGCGCGTTTACTATGACCGCGATGCGGATGTGAATCTGATCAAGGCCCGCAAGGTTGCGGTTATTGGTTTTGGCAGCCAGGGCCATGCCCATGCGATGAATATGCGCGATTCCGGCGTGAAGGATGTGGTGATTGGGCTGCGTCCCGGCGGGTCCGCGCAAAAGGCGGAAGCGGCGGGCTTCAAGGTGATGTCGCCGGCAGATGCGGCGAAATGGGCCGATGTGGTCATGGTACTGACGCCGGATGAAGGCCAGGGCGATCTGTATCGTGAAAGCCTGCATGCCAATATGAAGCCAGGTGCCGCGCTTGCCTTCGCGCATGGCTTGAATGTGCATTTCAACCTGCTCGATCCGCGTGCGGATATTGATGTGTTCATGATCGCGCCGAAGGGCCCCGGCCATACGGTGCGCAGCGAATACCAGAAGGGCGGCGGCGTGCCGTGCCTGGTGGCCGTCAATCAGAACCCTTCGGGCAATGCGCTGGAAATCGCGCTGTCTTACGCTTCCGCCATTGGTGGCGGGCGTTCGGGCGTGATTGAAACCACCTTCAAGGAAGAATGCGAAACCGATCTGTTCGGTGAACAGACCGTGCTCTGCGGCGGCCTGGTGGAATTGATCAAGGCGGGTTTCGAAACCCTGGTCGAAGCCGGCTACGCGCCGGAAATGGCCTATTTCGAATGCCTGCATGAAGTGAAGCTGATTGTGGACCTGATTTATGAAGGCGGCATCGCCAACATGAATTATTCCATCAGCAATACGGCGGAATATGGCGAATACGTCACGGGTCCGCGCATCATCACCGCGGAAACCAAGGCGGAAATGAAGCGCGTGCTGGAAGATATCCAGTCCGGCCGCTTTGCGCGCGATTGGATGCTGGAAAACAAGGTGAACCAGGCAAGCTTCAAGGCCACGCGCCGCCGCCTTGCTGAACACCCGATTGAAGAAGTGGGTGAAAAGCTGCGCGGCATGATGCCCTGGATCAAGAAGGGCGCGCTCGTGGACAAGAGCAGGAACTGACGGCATGGCGGCCTTTCTTGTCAGAGTTGCGAGAGAGGCCGACCATGAGGCACTTTTGGCGAATACCGTTGCGCTGAACCGGTTCGAGAATGAGATTACCGGGGACCGCGTAACGGACGCATCCAGCGCTGAATCAGTACTCGCCTACTTCAAGCGCCGTACAGCCAATGGTGGGTTGATGCTGGTGGCCGAGGCCGAAGGACGGGTCATTGGCCACCTTTTCCTGGCCGTGGAGGAAGCGGCGCCGTTCCTCGCGCCCGAATACCGTCGTGAATGCTCAATCTGCGATGCCTTCGTCGAAGAAGCATCGCGGGGCATGGGCGCCTTCCGTGCCATGCTTGAAATTGCTACGGCGCATGCCCGGGCAGCGGGCTGCAGGCGGCTTCATATTGGTGTGCTCACCGGTAATGATCGCGCCGAACGCATCTATCGCAAGGCCGGCTTTCGGAGCTATGCGCTGGAGCTGGTGCAGGAACTTGACCCGCCGTGACGATACTGGCCGCCGAAGCTGAATGACGTGTCGGTTGGTTCGCCCTTGATTGGGAAACGCAATCGTACCGCAATAGGCCGATGGGGTCTGATCTATTGATCTGAGGCATTTGTCAGGCTTCTCGCAATGGGGTTGAGGATCGGGTTATGGCGTGGATCTATTTGCTGCTCGCGGGGCTTTGTGAAATCGGCTGGCCGATTGGCCTCAAGCTTGGTTGGGCTGCGGGCGGGTTGCGTTATGGCTGGCTGGCCTTCGCCATTGCCTGCATCATCACGAGTGGCGGGTTATTGCTGCTGGCACTGCGCGAAATCCCTGTTGGCACCGCCTATGCCGTTTGGACCGGCATCGGCGCGGTCGGCGCCTTTCTGGTGGGCATTACGCTATTCGGTGATGCGAACACCGCGCTACGCTGGGCTTCCGTGGCCTTGATCACCGCGGGCATTATTGGGCTGAAATTGGCTTAGGAGAGGGGGCGATATGACGGACACTTCCCATATGATGGCGGCGGAAACTGATTATCCGCGCGATTTCCTGGGCTATGGCGCCAATCCGCCTGACCCGAAATGGCCGCATGGTGCGAAGCTCGCGCTTTCCTTCGTGCTGAATTACGAAGAAGGTGGCGAGAATACAGTGCTGAATGGCGATGCCGGCAGCGAATTATATTTGCATGAAGTGCCGGGCGGTTCGCCGAATTTGGGTGAACGCAACCGCACCGTGGAAAGCCAATTCGATTACGGCGCGCGTGCCGGCGTATGGCGCATTCTGCGCGCCTTCGCCGCGCGTAAGCTGCCATTGACCGTCTATGGTGTGGGCCGCGCTTTGGAATTGAACCCAACGGTTACGCGCGCCTTCGCCGATGCGGGGCATGAGGTTGCATCCCATGCCTGGCGTTGGATTGATTATCACAATGTGGATGAAGCGACGGAGCGTGCGGAGATTGCGCGTTGCGTTGAAGTTATCGAACGCCTGACGGGCACGCGCCCCATTGGCTGGTATACTGGGCGCATCAGCCCGAATACGCGCCGCCTGGTCTCGGAATATGGTGGCTTCCTTTACGATTCGGATTCCTATGCGGATGATTTGCCTTTTTACGTGACTGCAGCAGGCAAGCCGATGTTGATCATCCCTTACACGCTCGACAATAATGACATGAAATATGCCGTGCCGCCGGGTTTTTCTGCGCCCGATGGTTGGGAACAGTATATGACTGATTCATTCGAAACCTTGCTGGCGGAAGGCCGTGCGGGGGCGCCGAAGATGATGTCGGTTGGGCTGCATTGCCGGCTGATCGGGCGGCCGGGACGTGCGGCGGCGCTGGCGCGGTTTCTGGATCGCGTAGCCGCGACGCCAGATGTCTGGGTGTGCCGCCGCGCAGATATTGCGCGCCATTGGTGGGCGCATCATCCGCCGAAAGCTTGAATGGAAAAGCCATGTCCTATCCTTTGGAGAAACGCGAATTGATTGCTGAAGCGCCGGGGCTTCGCATGCAGATTCTGACATTGGCGGCAGGGCAGGAAGTGCCCTGGCATTGGCATAGCGAGGTGACGGATACTTTCTGGTGCATGGATGGCCCGATGGTGATTGAAATGCGCGCCCCGCGTGAAAGCGTGGAATTGGCGCCGGGCCAAATGCATGCCGTAACCGCAAAGCGCGCGCATCGCGTGACGGGCAAGGATGGCGGGCGCTGCCGTTTTGCCATTCTGCAAGGGGTTGGCACCTATGATTTCCAGCCCGTCGGCGGCGCGTGATTTTCACACTTTGACAAGAAGGAAAAACCCCATGCTGCAACGTCGTGACTTGCTTGCACTGGCTGGAAGCGCGCTTGCCGCACCGGCACTCGCACAAAGCCGCTACCCATCGCGGCCCATTCGCGTGATTGTGCCCTTTGCCGCCGGCGGCGTCATTGATCTGGTAGCACGCATCATCACAGAACCCATGCCACGCCTATTGGGGCAGCCCGTGGTGGTGGAAAATCAGCCAGGTGCGGGCAGCACTATCGGCGCGCGCAGCGTGGCACGCGCCGCGCCGGATGGGCATACGCTATTGCTGAATGGAGCGGCGCATAGCGTTATCCCTGCACTGTTTCCGGATGCTGGCGTTGATCCAATCGCGGATTTCATTCCAATTTCAACACTTGGTGACCAGGGCTTCATACTCGCGGTCCATCCCTCACTGCCGGTGCATGATGTGCCGCAGTTACGCGCCTGGTTAAAAGACAAACGAGGGGAGGCAACCTTCGCCACCACGGGCATTGGCGCCGCTTCACATCTTTCTGGCGAGTTACTGAAAAAACTTGCGGGGGTGGATTTCACGATCGTGCAATATCGCGGCACGCCGGCAGCGGTGACCGATTTCATGGCTGGGCGCGTAGACTTTGTTATTGATAGCCAAACATTGGTCGCGCCATTGGTTCGTGAAGGCAAAGCGCGGGGCCTTGCGGTAACAACGGCGCGGCGTTCCCGATTGCTCCCGGATCTTCCAACCCTTCAGGAAGCGGGCGTTGCTGGTTATGTCGCATCTTCATGGCAGGCGCTTTATGCACCAGCGGGCACACCGGCCGAAATCATCACCACGCTTTCCAATGCGGTCACACAGGCTTTCGCCGATCCGTCAGTACAAAAACGCTTTGCCGATGCCGGCGTTGAGCCCATGCCAAATGACCCGGCTGCTTCCGCGCAATTCATTCGTGTTGAAATTGAAAAATGGGTGCCGATCCTTCGCGCAACAGGCGCGAAGGCTGGCTGAAATCAGTCGGTCTCCGCTTCCGTTGAGGCAAATTGAATAAGGATCTGCCCTTCGCGCACAGTCTCATCCACACGGCAGGAAATGGTTTCTATCCTGCCGGCGCGTGGGGCAGTCAGGCGGAAGACAGTCTTCATCGCCTCCAGCACTATCAACACATCGCCGCGCGCCACTTCCTGGCCCTCGCGCGCCAATAGCTGTGTGACCTGCCCGGGCAGGGGCGCGAGCAACCGGTCATCGCCGCCTTCTTCTTCGCCCGCACGTGTGATGGGATCCGGCAGCCGGAAGTGCCAGCCTTGTCCTGCGTGGCGGAGACTGAGGGTCTCACCGGCGCGATGGATGGAAGCGGAAAGCCGCATGCCATCCAGCAGCGCATGAAGGCGGCCATCTTCAAGCTTGGCATGCCGTGCAGTGATTTCCGTGTTTCCCGCGCCGACGCGCCAACCATCGGCCGTTGGCGCGACGGTGACGGCATGCACCTCATCCTCAAGGTGGAAATCAAACACGCGCGAAGGACGGGTATTGACCCACCAATGATCTGTCGCATGCCAAGGCGAATGCGGGTCGGCGCTTTGCGTTGCATTGGCGCGCGCCGCGGCCTCTTCCAAAGTAAGCACGCCAAGCGCGGCAAGGGCGAGCACCTGTGGTGATGGTTGCAGCTTGGGCGTCAGCAGCGCTTCCGCATGGCGCGCGATGAAGCCGGTATCAATGCCGCCTGCGGCGAAATCAGGATGCGCCAGAATGCGGTCCAGCATATCCAGATTATGCGCAACCCCGATGATATCGGAATGGGCGAGGCCCGCGCGCAGCCGCGCAATCGCCTCTGTCCGCGTTGGTGCATGGGCGATCATTTTCGCGACCATGGCATCGTAATGGATGCTGATGCGATCACCAGCGACAAAGCCGCTATCAATCCGCAAACCTTGATCAGAAAGCCGGAAAACCTGAAGCGCGCCGATGGAAGGCGCGAAATCCCGCGCAGGGTCTTCGGCGTAAAGGCGAAGTTCCATCGCATGGCCCTGGGCGCGGATATCTTCCTGCCGTACCGGCAGCCCTTCACCGGCGGCAACGCGCAATTGCCATTCCACCAGATCAAAGCCAGTGATGGCCTCGGTCACCGGGTGTTCCACCTGCAAGCGCGTGTTCATCTCAAGGAAGTAGAAGCCGCCATCTTGCGCGATGAATTCCACCGTGCCGGCGCCCTGATAATTCACTGCCTTGGCGGCGGCCACCGCGGCGGCACCCATGGCGTCACGCATCTCAGCGCTGATGCCGGGCGCGGGGGCTTCCTCAATCACTTTCTGATGCCGGCGCTGGGCGGAGCAATCGCGTTCAAACAAATGCACCGCATTGCCGTGGCTATCGCCAAATACCTGCACTTCGATATGGCGTGGGCGTTCCAGATAGCGTTCGATCAACACGCCATCATCACCAAAAGCCGATGCGCCTTCCTGCCGCGCGGCGCGCAGCGCTTCCGCGAAATCAGCCGCAGCGCGCACCACGCGCATGCCGCGCCCACCACCGCCGGCGACAGCCTTGATGATGAGCGGGAAGCCAATACGCTCAGCCTCCTTCGCCAGAAGAGCTGCATCCTGTTCCGCGCCATGATAGCCAGGCAGAAGCGGCACACCGGCTTTTTCCATCAGCGCCTTGGCTGAACCCTTGGAGCCCATCGCGCGCATGGCGTCAGCACTCGGGCCGACAAAAATGATTCCCGCTGCCGCGCAGGCTTCTGCAAAGGCAGGATTTTCGGAAAGAAAACCGTAGCCTGGATGGATCGCATCCGCCCCCGCGCGCTTCGCGGCGGCGATGATCGCATTGATATTGAGGTAGCTGTCGCGCGCGGGCGCGGCGCCGATGTGAACCGCCTCATCGGCGAATTGCACATGCTGCGCGGTTTCGTCAGCGTCCGAGAATACAGCGATGCTGCGTATCCCCATGCGGCGCGTGGTGCGGATAATACGGCAAGCGATCTCGCCGCGATTGGCGATCAGTAGGCTTTGGAACATGGCCGCGCCCTACATCCGGAACACGCCGAAGCGTGTCTGTTCAATCGGTGCATTGCAGGCGACAGCGAGCGAAAGGCCCAGGATGCGGCGCGTATCAGCGGGGTTGATGATGCCATCATCCCAAAGCCGCGCGCTGGCGTGATAGGGATGGCCTTCGGTTTCATATTTGGCGCGAATGGGGGCTTTGAAGGCTTCTTCTTCCTCAGCAGGCCATTGCTTGCCTTGCGCTTCCATATTGTCGCGGCGGAGTTGCGCCAGCACACTGGCTGCTTGTTCACCGCCCATCACGGAAATCCGCGCATTGGGCCACATGAACAGAAAGCGCGGATCATAAGCGCGCCCGCACATGCCGTAATTGCCAGCGCCATAACTACCGCCAATCACGACAGTGAATTTCGGCACGCCGGCAGTCGCAACCGCGGTGACCAGCTTCGCGCCATCCCGCGCAATGCCGCCCGCTTCATATTTGCGCCCGACCATGAAGCCGGAGATATTCTGCAAGAACAGCAGCGGTATGCCACGCTGGCAGCAAAGCTCAATGAAATGCGCGCCCTTGAGCGCTGATTCCGAAAACAGGATACCGTTATTGGCGAGGATGCCGATGGGATAGCCATGGATATGCGCGAAGCCGCAAACCAAGGTTGTGCCATACAGATGCTTGAATTCATCGAACTCACTGCCATCCACCAGACGCGCAATCACTTCACGCACATCATAGGGTGCCCGGATATCGGCGGGCACGACGCCCAGCAATTCACGGTCATCATAAAGCGGCGCGCGCGGCGCTTTCACCGCCAATTGCGGCGCGATACGCGGCCCAAGCCCTGCAACGATACGCCGACAAATCGCCAAAGCATGACGATCATCCTGCGCGTAATGATCCACCACACCGGATTGGCGCGCATGCACATCAGCGCCGCCCAATTCTTCAGCGGTGACGACCTCACCAGTTGCGGCGCGCACCAAGGGAGGGCCGCCAAGAAAGATGGTGCCCTGTTGGCGCACGATGATGCTTTCATCCGACATGGCGGGCACATAAGCACCACCAGCCGTGCAGCTTCCCATCACCACGGCGATTTGCGGAATGCCTTCCGCCGACATATTCGCCTGGTTGAAGAAGATGCGGCCAAAATGCTCCCGGTCTGGGAAGATTTCATCCTGTTGCGGCAGAAAAGCACCGCCGGAATCCACAAGATAAATGCAAGGCAGCCGACTCGCACGCGCAATTTCCTGCGCGCGCACATGCTTCTTCACCGTGAGCGGAAAATACGTGCCACCCTTCACGGTGGCATCATTGGCGATGATCACACATTCCCGCCCTGACACGCGCCCAATGCCGGAAATGATACCGGCACAGGGAACTTCCCCACCATAAAGCCCATGGGCGGCCAATTGCGACAACTCCAGGAAAGGCGAGCCCGGATCAATCAGCGCACGCACGCGTTCACGCGGCAGCAGCTTATTGCGCGCCAGATGTTTCTCCCGCGCAGCTATGCCGCCACCCTGCTCTGCGGCCGCAATAGTCTTTTCCAAATCGGCGACCAGCGCCGCCATGGCGGCGGCATTGGCGGCGAAGCTTTCGCTGCCCGGATCGAGCGTGCTGCGCAGAATGCTCATGCGGTTTCGCGGAACAATTCCCGCCCAATCAGCATACGTCGGATTTCAGACGTACCAGCGCCGATCTCATAAAGCTTCGCATCACGCAGCAGGCGGCCCGTGGCGTAATCATTGATATAGCCATTGCCGCCGAGGCATTGAATGGCTTCCAGCGTCATCCATGTGGCTTTCTCGGCAGCGTACAAAATGGCGCCGGCGGCGTCCTTGCGTGTGGTCTGGCCACGATCACAGGCCTTGGCGACGGTATAGATATAGGATTTCGCCGCATTCATGGTGGTGTACATATCCGCGATCTTGGCCTGCATAATCTGGAATTCGCCAATGGCTTGGCCGAATTGCTTGCGTTCATGCACATAGGGCAGCACGATATCCATGCAGGCTTGCATAATGCCAAGCGGGCCAGCGGCCAACACGGCGCGTTCATAATCAAGTCCGCTCATCAACACGCGCACGCCACCATTGATTTCACCAAGCACGTTTTCGGCTGGCACTTCGCAATCCTGAAATACCAATTCGCCGGTGTTTGATCCGCGCATGCCGAGTTTGTCGAGCTTTTGCGCGCAGGAAAAACCGGGGAAATTCTTTTCCACCAGAAAGGCGGTAATGCCTTTTGGGCCGGCTGAAGGATCAGTCTTCGCGTAGATCACCAGCACATCCGCATCCGGGCCATTGGTGATCCACATCTTCGTGCCATTCAGCACATAGCGATCGCCACGCTTTTCGGCGCGCAAGCGCATGGAAACCACATCGGAACCCGCGCCCGGTTCGCTCATCGCCAGCGCGCCCACATGCTCGCCCGAAATCAGCTTGGGCAGATAGCGCCGCTTCTGATACTCATTGCCGTTGCGGGAGATTTGATTGACGCAGAGATTGGAATGCGCGCCGTAGGAAAGTCCGACCGAGGCTGATGCGCGAGAGATTTCCTCCATCGCCACCACATGTTCCAAATAACCCATGCCGGCGCCGCCATGGTCTTCGTCAACAGTGATGCCAAGCACACCAAGATCACCGAATTTCCGCCAAAGATCAGCGGGGAAATCATTGGTCTTGTCTATTTCTGCCGCGCGTGGCGCGATTTCATCAGCGGAAAAGCTTGCCACCTGATCTCGCAGCATATCGGCGGTCTCGCCAAGGTCGAAATCAAGCCCCGGAAGGCGGTTTGGAATATTGGCCATGCTCAACCCATCGCGTTTCACGAATTTATTGCCCGCAGGATAGGCGCGGGCGGCGCCAAGGCCAAGCAAATATTGCAATCACCGCGCCGCCCCGCCAAGAATGGGCCAATGCCCAGGGAGAATAGGAATGACCAGCCCCGCCCTTAGCTATGTAACTGGCAAAAGCGATCAGCCCCTGATCGGTGAGACCATCGGGGCCAATTTCGCGCGCACCGTGGCCCAATGGGGGGATCGCCCCGGGCTGATCGTGCGCCAGCAGGGCATTCGCTGGAGCTATGCGGAATTGGGCGCCAAGGTGGATGCCTTTGCCGCTGGCCTATTGGCGCTTGGCCTGCACCCTGGGGATCGGGTTGGCATCTGGTCGCCCAATAATGCGGAATGGGTCATCACCCAATTTGCCACCGCCAAGGCCGGGCTGGTGCTGGTGAATATCAATCCCGCCTATCGGCTTTCCGAATTGGAATATGCGCTGAACAAGGTTGGCTGCCGTGCGCTGATTATCGCCACACGCTTCAAAACATCCGACTATGTCGGCATGGTCAATACGCTGGCGCCAGAATTGGCGCGTGCCTTGCCGGGTAGGCTTTCAGCAGAAAAATTGCCGAAGCTTGAGATGGTGATTGAAATCAACGCCAGCCCCGCACCAGGCATGATCCCCTTTAACAGCATTCTGGATATGGGTGCGCCGGCGCATCATGAACGCTTGCGCGATCTGGCCAGCAAGCTGCAATTTGATGATCCGATCAATATCCAGTTCACGTCTGGCACTACGGGCGCGCCGAAAGGGGCGACACTGACGCATCACAATATCCTGAATAATGGCTACTTCATCGGGGAGGCGATGAAGCTGACGCCGCAGGATAAGCTGTGCATTCCTGTGCCGCTTTATCATTGCTTCGGCATGGTACTTGGCAATCTTGCTTGCACCACGCACGGCACGGCGATGGTTTATCCGGGTGAGGGATTTGATCCGCTTGCGACACTGCAAACCGTGGCGGAGGAACGCTGCACGGGCCTGCATGGCGTGCCCACCATGTTTATCGCGCAAATGGAACATCCGGAATTCCGCAATTTCGATCTTTCATCGCTTCGGACTGGTATCATGGCCGGCGCGCCCTGCCCCATTGAGGTGATGCGCCGCGCGGTGGATGCCATGAATCTGCGCGAAATCACGATTGCTTATGGCATGACAGAAACCAGCCCCGTCAGCTTCCAGACCAGTGTGGATGATCCGCTGGATCGCCGCGTTTCGACCGTGGGGCGCGTGCAGCCGCATCTGGAAGTGAAAATCATAGACAGCGAAGGCCGAATCGTCCCGCGCGGCGTGCCGGGAGAACTTTGCACGCGTGGGTATGCGGTGATGTTGGGCTATTGGGAAGATTCCGAACGCACCGCGCAAGCCATTGATGCCGCGCGTTGGATGCACACTGGCGATCTGGCCACGATTGACGAAGAAGGTTTCTGCAACATCGTCGGCCGCATCAAGGACATGGTGATCCGTGGTGGCGAGAATATTTATCCGCGCGAGGTCGAGGAATTCCTCTATCGCCACCCCAAGATTGAAGATGTGCAGGTATTCGGCGTGCCTGATCAGCGCTTTGGCGAAGAACTCTGCGCCTGGATCAAGTTGCGTGCGCATGAGCATCTGACCTCGGATGATGTGCGCGCCTTCTGCGCAGGGCAGATCGCGCATTACAAGGTGCCGCGGCATATCAAATTTGTTGAAAGCTTCCCGATGACAGTGACTGGTAAAATGCAGAAATTCATTATGCGCGATGAAATGACACGCGAATTGGGCCTGCAAGAAGCACGGACTGCGTAAGGTGATGAGCAGCAGCCTTTTCGCCCCAGAATTCAAGTCTAGCCCCTGGTGGTGGGAAGCGGCGGAACCGCCGGAACGGAACACGCCCTTGCCGGACCATACCCCTGTTGCGGTGATTGGTGGCGGCTATGCCGGGCTTTCCGCCGCACTCAGCCTGGCGCGGCTTGGCCATCAGGTGACGGTGCTGGATGCGGAACGCATCGGCTGGGGCGCTTCGTCGCGCAATGGCGGCATGGTCTCTGGCGGCTTGAAGGTGGCGCGTACGGCGCTCGCGGAAAAGCTTGGCGCGGAACAGGCGCGCAATATCGCCATGGCCGCCGCTGCATCCTTTCCCTTCATCGAAGAAACCATCGCGCGAGAGGGCATTGACTGCGACTACACGCGCTGCGGACGTTTCGTCGCGGCCTGGACGCCAAAGCATTATGATGCGCTGGCGCGCGCGGCAGATTATATTGCTGATATCACGGGTCTGCCCACGGAGATGCTGCCGCCATCACGCCAGCATGAAGCGCTTGGGTCCAACCATTATCGCGGTGGGATGAAGGCCGCCGCCACTGGCAGCGTCCATCCCGGAAAATATGCGCGCGGCCTGGCCGCGGCGGCGGAACGTTCTGGCGCGACGCTGGTGGATAACACACGCGTCGGCGGTATTCGCGCTGATGGTTCAGGTTTTCGCATAGCGACCAATCGCGGCGAACTGCGCGCTGATGCAGTACTGGTCGCCACCAATGGCTATTCGCGCGGGGCTGATGGGCAAAGCGCAATGCCATGGCTTGCGCGCCGCGTGGTTCCTGTGGCGTCCTATATCATCGCAACCGAGGAATTGCCCGCAGAGACCATGGATCGGCTTTTCCCGGGTCGGCGTATGATCAGCGATACAAAGCGCGTACTGAATTATTTTCGTCCTTCGCCTTATGGCAATCGCATTCTCTGGGGCGGGCGCGCGCGCTTCGGCCCGAATGCGCCAGAAGCCGCAGCGCCACGTTTGCATTCCTTCATGACAGCGGTCTTCCCCGAACTCAGCAAGGTGAAGATCACGCATGCCTGGACTGGCAATGTGGCTTTTACCTTCGACTTCCTGCCGCATATCGGCGTGCAGGATGGCATTCATTACGCAGCCGGCTGCCAGGGCTCTGGTGTCGCCATGGCAACTTGGCTTGGCCATAATGCCGCGCTGAAAATCGCGGGTGCGGCCAATCAGCGTTTTGCGCTAGATGGGCTGGAATTCCCAACGGTTGCTTTATACAACGGCAACCCGAATTGGTTCCTGCCCATCATTGGTGGTTGGTATCGCCTGCGCGATCGGATTGACAGGATTGCGGCCTAGAAGGGCCGCTCACCCGCGCTCCTGAAACTCCGCCAGCACCGGCAGCAAATACGGGCGCAGCGCCGCGTAATCCTCGCTCATGGGGAAGTGCCCCAGGCCCTTCATGATTTGCACCTTGGCGCCGGGGATGGCGGCGGCGGTCGCCTCCGTATCCTCGGGCTTGCAGGAATAATCATAATTGCCGGTCAGCATATGCACGGGGCAGCGCTTGGTATCAATGCGCGCAAGCTTCGGGCGCAAATCACCCTCCCTCTTGTAGAAATGGAGATCACCGCGAAACACGCCAGGCCCGCCTTGCATATAGTGCCAAAGCGTTTCCCAACGCGATGCTTCCGGCGCATGCGGGCCAATAAGACCGGAGACGATGCCGCCACAAACCTCCCCGCCATGCACATGCGGGTGATGCAGCCAGGATGTATCGTAATAGGGCGAAAGAAACGCCGCCGATTGCAGTCCAATCACGCCGCGCAAATGATCCGCATGTTCGGCAGCGAGATCAAGAACGATACGCCCGCCAATCGAACACCCCATGACCACGGGACGATCAAGGCCAAGCGCGCGGGCCACCGCCATGATCATGCCCGTGTAGCGCGCGGTGGTGAGTTGATAGGTCTCACGCTCCCACCCCTCGGGCGGGCTGGATTTACCATGCCAGGGCATATCGAAAGCCACGCAGCGAAAGCGCGATGTCACTTCCGAATCATTCAACAAGCCGCGCCATTGCCGGCCATCACTGCCGGCTGTGTGCAGCAGCAAAAGTGGGATGCCTTGGCCGGTTTCCTCGAAATACAGCCGATGTGCCCGACCTTCGAGTTCAAGGCGCATATAGCGCCCGGTAATGGCTTCGATCATGCGCGGGGCTCCCTCAGCAGGGCCAGCACGCCCTTGAACCAGAAAACATGCGCCATGAAAATCGCGACATTGCCTTCCACCTTGAAGGTACCAAGGCGCACCAGCCCCATGATGTCGTGCCAGCCAGGCGGCGGCGGGTCTTGCAGGAAGCGCGCGAAATCCTCGGCCCCCGCACGGATGGCCAGGTCATAGCTGGGCATGAGGACGGGTGCGGGGTTGGCGGATATCAGCACCCCCTTATGGATCGCCAGAATCCAGGCGGCTTCGCCGACGCTGAACAGGACATCCGCCGTCAGGTCGCGCCCCCAGCGCGCCAGGCCCGGCGCCGTGGCGGCACGGGCAGGCAAACCAGCGATATTCATGCGAAAACCCCCAAAACTGGCCGATTGCGCCGTGGCATGACTGAACCCCTCATTTTCCTGCGCGAAAGGTTATGAAAGCTAGCCGCCGCGCGCAAACCCCCCTGACCAAGCGCGCCGGCTGCGCTACACTAGGCTGCAAAAGCAATAGGGTTTCCGCCGTGGTTCAGATCACCTCGCCGCAATTCAAGGAAAACGCCGCCCGCGCCATTGGCGATGCCGGGCTGCAAAAGGCTTTGGGCAAGGCCAAGGGCGCCTTTCTGCAACGCCGAGGCGATGCCGTGGCGCGCCTGCCGGAATTCGAACAGCTGCGAGACATCGGGCGCGACATCAAAAATCATACCCTGGCTAATCTCGATTTCTACCTGGAGACATACGCCGCCAATGTAGAAGCGGCCGGCGGTACGGTGCATTGGTGTTCGACCGCGGATGAAGCCCGCGCGGCGGTGCTTGAGATTTGCCGCAAGGCCGGCGCCAAGACCGTCACCAAAGGAAAGTCCATGATCTCGGAAGAACTCGGGATCAATGACCATCTGGAAGCGCATGGGATTGAGCCGGTCGAAACCGATCTTGGCGAATACATCATCCAACTTCGGCGCGAACATCCTTCCCATATCATTGCGCCGGCGTTTCACCTGAACAGAGAGGATTGGGAGAAATCCTTCCGTGAAATGCACACGGACCTGCCCAAGGATCGCGTATTCAGCGAAAGGCGCGATATCCTGACCGAAGCGCGGACAAAATTGCGTGATCGCTTTCTGGCGGCTGATGTTGGCATCACGGGTGCCAATTTCCTGATTGCGGAATCAGGCAGCAGCGTGATTGTGACCAATGAAGGCAATGGCGATCTGACACAAACCCTCCCGCGTGTGCATATTGCTTTGGCCAGTATCGAGAAAATGGTGCCAACGCTCAATGATGCCTGCGCTTTGCTTCGGCTTTTGGCGCGTTCCGCCACGGGTCAGGATTTTTCTGTCTATACCACTTTTTCCACGGGTGGTCGGCGGCCTGGCGATTTGGATGGGCCGGAAGAATATCATGTGGTGCTGATTGATAATGGCCGGTCCAATATGTTCGGCACGGAATTCCAGGAAATGCTGCGCTGTATCCGTTGCGCGGCCTGCATGAACCATTGCCCGGTTTATGGCGTGACGGGTGGGCATGCCTATGGCTGGGTCTATCCCGGCCCCATGGGCAGTGTGCTCACGCCAACGCTGATCGGCGTAGATAAGGCCGGGCATTTGCCCAATGCTTCGACCTTTTGTGGGCGCTGCGAATCCGTCTGCCCGGTGAAGATTCCGCTGCCGAAAATGATGCGCCATTGGCGGGAACAGGAATTCGAACGGCATCTGTCACCCGTTGCCGTGCGGCGCAATCTTGGGCTTTGGGCTTATGTGGCGCAGCGGCCAAGCCTGTATCGTATGGCGACAAAGCTTGCGGTCGGTGCACTTGGCATGATGGCGCAGGGCAAGGGTGCCTTTCGGTCTCTGCCACTCGCTGGCGGCTGGACTCAGGGGCGTGATTTGCCGGTGCCGGAAGGCGGCACCTTCATGGATCGCTACGCCAAAACCAAGCGCGGGGCCTGAGCGATGAGCAAGGAAGCGATTTTGAACGCTATTCGCCGTGGCCTGAAGCGTGGGCCGCTTCCGGCGGATCAACGCGCCATGCTGGAAGCGCGGCTGCTGGCGCGCCCGCGGCATTTGATCCCCGCGCGGTCGCGTGTGCCGCGGCCCGATCAGATCAAGCTTTTCATCGCCAATGTTGAAAAGGAATTCGGCAGCGTCACGCGCGTTGCTGATGTGAAGGAAATCCCCGGCGCGGTCGCGGAATATCTTTCCCAACAGAATCTCGCGCCACGCTTCGTCATGGCGCCGCATCCGGAATTGCAGGCGCTGCCCTGGTCTGATCGCGCGATGCTGGAATTCGAGACACGCCGCGCCGAGGCAAGCGATTTGGTCTCCGTCCAGCATGGCTATGCCGGCATTGCGGAAACCGGCACGCTGATGCTGCCATCCGACCCCGCGCGCCCCACCACGCTAAACTTGCTCGCTGAGACCGAGATCGTCGTGCTGCGCGCGTCCCGCATCACCGGGCCTTATGAGGATGCCTGGGATATGCTGCGCGCCGAAAGGCAGGATGCAGTCACTGGCGGCTTCATGCCGCGCAATGTCATGTTGGTGACAGGCCCATCACGCAGCGCGGATATTGAACAGACGCTGGAATTGGGCGCGCATGGGCCGCGGCGGCTGCATGTGATTCTGGTGGATGATGATCCCGCCGCGCTGCCGGGATGAGCCTTTCGCGTCGCCGCGCGCGCGCGCTGAGTGCCGCGGATCGTGCCCTTTGGCAGGCCTATGTGATGAGCGTAGAGGCTCTGCCGGGCCGCGAATTGCCGCCGCCTGAACTGACCGATCCGCCGCCAAGCATCCCCACACCGCAGGCGTCGCTTGCGGTGCAGTCACCTACACCTCAAGCATGGCAGCCACCGCCCATTCAGGTGAATGTCACGCCCGCAGGTTTGGATGATAAGCGTTGGCGCGCATTGCGGCGCGGCAAGACAAAGCCGGAACGCACGCTGGATTTGCACGGGCGGCGCGCACAGGAAGCGCATGATGCGGTGCGCGGCTTTTTGCACGATGCTTTCGCCGATGGCTTGCGTTGTGTGGCCGTGATCACCGGCCGCGGTTCATCGCCAGAAGGTGGCGTGCTGCGCCGTGAATTGCCGCATTGGCTGAATGCGCCTGATATGCGGCGCATGCTGCTGGCGGCGGCGCATCCGCATGCGGCGAATACCGGCGCAGTGCATCTGATGCTGCGTCGGCGCAAATGACCCCCTTCGGCGCCAGGCTGCGCGCTTTGCGTGCCGAACGCGGCGTTGCGCTGAAGGACCTTGCCGCTGCCTTGCAGGTTTCTGCCGCCTATCTTTCCGCGTTGGAACATGGGCGACGCGGCCAGCCCTCTGCCGGGCTTGTGCATCAGGTCAATGAGTTCTTCGGCCTGATCTGGGACGACGCAGAAGAATTGGCGCGGCTGGCGCGGCAATCCCATCCGCGCGTGGTGCTGGAAACCGGTGGATTATCGCCAGAGGCGACAGCGCTAGCCAATCGGCTGGCGCGGGATTTTCGTCGGCTGACACCAGACGCTATCGCCAATATTGAAGCCGCCTTGGATAGGCTACCGAAGGAAAGACGCTGATGCCGATGCAAGCCATCTCGGCGGGGCTATTGGCGGGGGTTGTGGGCTTTGCTTCTTCCTTCGCTGTGGTGCTGCAAGGTTTTGTGGCCATGGGTGCCAGCCCGTCCCAGGCCGCATCGGGGTTGATGGCGGTTTCCATCGCCATGGGGGTTTGCGGCATTTTGCTGTCGCTTTGGAAGCGCATGCCGATCAGCTGCGCCTGGTCCACGCCTGGTGCTGCGCTGATGGCGGCATCCATCATGCCGGCAGGCGGCTTTGCTGAAGCAGTCGGCGCTTTCATCATTTGCGCTTTGCTGTTGATTGTGGCGGGCTTGTGGAAGCCGCTCGGGCGCGCAGTGGCGGCGATTCCGGCATCACTCGCCAATGCCATGCTGGCCGGGATTCTGTTTGGCCTTTGTTTGGCGCCAGTGCGCGCGGTGGCGGAAGCGCCGATCGCGGCACTTGCCATCATTGCAGCCTGGATCATCGCCGGGCGTTGGCACAAATTGGTAGCGGTGCCGGCGGCGGTGATTGTCGCGGGCGCGATTATTGCGTTTCAGGCGCCGATGCCAGAAGGCAATTGGGCGCCAAGCCCGGAATGGGTGACGCCGGTATTCTCCCTCACTGCCATCACAGGTCTGGCGCTGCCGCTTTTCATCGTGACCATGGCGTCGCAGAACATTCCCGGCATCGCGGTGTTGAGCGCCAATGATTATCGCCCCGATCCGGGACCGCTTTTCTCCACCACGGGAATCTTCAGTCTTTTCGCGGCACCTTTCGGTGGCCATGCGGTGAACCTTGCTGCCATTACGGCTGCGATGTGTGCTGGCGATGGTGCCGGGCCTGACCGCGCACGGCGTTGGCCCGCCGCTGTGATGGCAGGGCTGGTTTACACCGCTTGCGGTTTGGCCGCCGGCATGGCGAGTGGTTTGGTCGCTGTCGCGCCACCGATTTTGATTGAAGCTGTCGCGGGGCTTGCCCTGCTTGGGTCCTTTGCTGGCGCGTTGCTGGGCGCGGTGCGCGACGATAAGGATCGCGAAGCGGCGGTGATCTGCTTTTTGATTGCAGCTTCGGGTGTTGCGTTCCTCGGTATTGGTGGCGCTTTCTGGGGCTTGCTGGCGGGTGGCGGGATGCTGGCCTTGTCGCGCTGGCGCGGTTAGCGCATCACGCGCGCCAGATAATCCGGCACTCGGCGCAAGGCATCTTCCCTTGCCGCTGGGTGCGTGCCGATAGTGGCGGTGCCACTGCTTGTGGCGCCAACCCCGCGCAGCACACGCTGCGGCGTATCGGGTGCGTCGAAATCATGATGCGCGCCAGGATAGGTTTGCAGTTCCAAGCGCCCACTGTTTTTCGATGCAAGCGTGACGCAGGGTGGCGCGGGGGTCCAATCATCCGCCTCCCCCACCAGCAAAAGCACTGGTGCCACAGGATACCAGGGCTCCCGCCGTTCTGACAGCGTCCGGCAACCAGGATAAAACGCGATACCGGCAGCAAAATCATCCCTAAGCCCCACAGGCCGCGCGCGATTGCCCCGCGACAAGGTCCAAAGAACCGTGCCGCCGCCATTGGACCAGCCCATCAGCGCAATGCGATCCGGCCGCACATCTGGGCGTGCTTGCAGAAAAAGCAGCGCTGCATAGGCATCGCGCGCGCGTTCCACGCTTACGCGAATACGGCGGTCGCCACCTTGGCCGCAAAGGCTGCCTTCATTGCGCGGCGTCAGGCTATCCACTTGCAAAATGAGATAGCCAAGTTGCGAAAGGCGCCGCGCCCAATCCGTATCCCGCGGGAAGGGCTGGCCTGCGCGCGTGGTCATGCCGGCGCAGCCATGCATCAGCACAATCGCGGCATGCGGCCCGCGCCCTGCAGGTTGCCACAGCACGGCATTCAGCGTGGCCGGCCCATTCACCGCCTGTTCGCCGGGGTGTGTAGGAATGGCGATGGCTTGCGGCTGCGCCATGGCCGGCGCGCCAGCAAGGGATATCAGGATGATCAAAAGGCGCCGCATGCGCGTATGAAAGGTCATCGCACGCATCGCCGTCAAGCAAGCGCTTTGACGCCACCACGAACAAGATGGAAGAGTATACGTCAGCCAAACAATCGTCGCCATGCCATCAGGAAATTCCCCATGACGCTCCGCGTATTTCTCTCGCATACAGCTGAGATGTTCGAAGGCTATTACGGCGCGCGTGCGCTCGCCGCCTTGGCTGAACATGCCGAGGTTATTCGCAATCCCAGCACAGGCGTGCTGTCTGGCGATGCCTTGGCGGAAGCGGCGCGCGGTTGCCATGCCATTGTGGCGGATCGCGCAACGCCGGGCCTTCCCGAAACCTTCACCGCCATGCCGGAGCTTCTGGCGTTTCTGCGCGTGGCGGTGGATATCTCAACCATCAATGTGCCGGCTGCCAGCGCGGCGGGCGTATTGGTAACGCGCGCCACGCCGGGCTTCGTGGATGCGGTGGTGGAATTGGGGCTGGGCTTCATGGTGGATATGGCGCGCGATGTCAGTGCCATGGCCAGCACCTATCGCGCTGGCGGTTTGCCGCAAGGGCGCATGGGCTTGCAGCTTTCTGCCGCACGGCTTGGCATTATCGGTTACGGGCGCATCGGTCAGCGCTTGGCTGAAGTTGCGCTTGCGCTTGGTATGCATGTGGCGGTGGCGGATCCCTGCGCCAAGGTGACCGATCCGCGCATCACCCAGGCGCCGTTTGCAGAAGTGCTGGCAATATCGGATATTGTTGTGTGCCTTGCGATCTCTGACGCTTCCACCAAGCATCTTTTCAATGCCGCTGCCTTTGCCGCCATGAAGCCAGGGGCGCGTTTCATCAATCTCTCGCGCGGGGAATTGGTGGATGAAATGGCGCTGATGGCAGCGCTTGAATCCAGGCATCTGGTCGGCGCCGCCATGGATGTGGGTAGTGCGCCGGATCAACGACCAAACCCGGCACTGGCAGCGCGTGCCGATGTGGTGGCGACCCCGCATATTGGCGGCATGACGCCGGAAGCCATGGAACACCAGGCCATGGATACGGTGCGCCAGATCGCAGCGCTTGCGCGCGGGGAAATGCCGGAAGGTGCGGTAAATGCCGATGCTGCCTTCAGGCTAAGGGCGTTTTTGGCGCGCGCCTGACAGGCTTAGGGGCATCACCCCTGCAACCGCATCTCAAAATCCGCCTTGCCTGCGGCGCAATCGGGGCAGGTCCAATCCTCCGGCACATCAGCCCAGCGCGTGCCGGGCGCCAAGCCTTCTTCCGGCGCGCCCTTCGCTTCATCATAAATGAAGCCGCATAGCGCGCATTCCCAAACCTGAAACGCAGCCTCGGTCATCGCGCGATCAATCCAGCTTCACATTATTCTCGCGTACCGCATTGCCCCATTTGACATATTCGCTGCGCATGAAAGCCAGGAAATCATCCGGCGTGCTGGTCATGACTTGCGCGCCGAGGCCCGAAAGCCTCTCCCGCGTTGCGGGTTCCGCCAGGATGCGGTGCAATTCGCGATTGAGCCTTTCAACAATAGGGCGTGGCGTGCCGGCCGGCGCCACCAGGCCAAGCCAGGCGGCGGCATCAAATCCCGCAAGCCCCGATTCAGCAAGTGTCGGCAATTCCGGCTGCAATGCGGTGCGCTGCGCTGTTGTCACCGCAAGCGCGCGCACGCGACCTTCGCGAATATGGGGCAGGGCGAAAAGCTCGGTATCAATCATGATGTCTATGCGCCCGGCCAGCAGATCGGTCAGCGCCTGCGGGCCGCCACGATAGGGCACATGGGTCAATTCCAACCCGCCCGCCGCGCGCGCAAACATCATGGTAATCAGATGCGAAGTCGTGCCATTGCCCGAAGTCGCATAGGTCAATTGCCCCGGGCGCGCTTTGGCGAGTGCGATCAGCTCTGCCACATTGCGTGCCGCAACATTGGGATTGACGAAGACCACAAAGGGCAGGTTGGCGACCAGGCTGATCGGCGCGAAATCCCGCCGCGGATCATAGCCGACATTGGCGTAAAGATTGGGGTTGGTCGCCAGTGGTGCTGTCGCGCTCAACAGCAGCGTATGGCCATCGGGTGCTGATTGCGCGGCCTGCGCCGCGGCAAGGCTGCCGCCCTGGCCTGGGCGATTGTCAATCAACATGGACCAGCCGGGATTTTCCGTAAGCCGTTCAGCCAGCAGCCGCGCAATCACATCCGTCGCCTGGCCGGGTGGGAAGCCCACCAGAATGCGGATCGGCCGATTGGGCCATTCCTGCGCTTGCGCGGCTGGCAGCGGCGCTACCAATCCGAGCAACATTGCGGACAGCGCGAAAAAGACTCGGGCATGGCCCCGGAATGCCAGCATTTTCTTTCCTCCCAAGCATGGCGCCTTGATTTCAAGCATGGCGCCTTGATTTGTGGTGCCTTTCGGATGTTAGATTATGGCCGCATAGCCTTGGCCGATGCAACAGCGTGGCCAAGCATTGCCGAAAGCGGGAGTGGCAGCGGATGATTTATGCAAATGCCTTGGGCCAGGCGGCCCCGACACGGTTTGCGCGCAATGCGCCAGGCGGTGGGCGCATTTGGCGGACGGATTATTTCGGCCCGCCGCCTTCGCCCAAATCATCCAATTCCGTTGACCCGAATGCGATGAATGCTGAAGTCTTCATCCCGCCCGAACCAGGTGAAATGAGGCCGCCGCAAGCTTTTCTTGTGGAACAGGAACCGAATGCCGTTGTGCATCCGCATTTCCATTTTGTGGATCAATTCCAGGTGGTGGTGGATGGTGGCGGGCGTATTGGCCGGCATGACGTTGGCCCGATCATGGCGCATTTCGCTGGCGCCTGCACCGGTTATGGGCCGATCACGCCCGGTGATGGTGGGCTGAAATACTTCACGCTCCGCGCCAGTGCAGATAGCACCGGCGCGCATTTCCTGCCGGCAGCGCGGGAACGCATGGTGAAAGGCCCGAAGCGCTATGTGCTGGCCGATCCCATTCTGCCAAGCAGCGCCGAAGCGCTTGCCGCGCGGCGTGAAGCGGTGTGTGAAACCGTACTCGGGGAACCGGATGGGCTTGGCATTTTCATGCTGCGCATTCCGCCCAATGGCCGAATTGCAGCGCCCGATCCGGCGACAGGCGCGGGGCAATCCATGATTGTCGCCGCCGGCAGCATTCTGCATGAAGGCAAGACCTTGGACCGCTTGGCCGCGCTTTTCGTGACCGCCGATGAAGCCGCTTTGGAAATCGTGGCGGGCGCTGAGGGTGGTGAGGTTCTGGTGCTGCAATACCCGCAGCCCAAGAATTAGCGCCGCAGAAAATCCCGCAGGTAATTCAGCACTTCTTCCGGTGCTTCTTCCACCAGATAATGGCCGGAAGAAACCGCACCGCCAGTGACAGGGCCGGCTGCGTAGCTGCGCCAAATCGCCAGCGCGTCATACCATTTGGGGATGCTGCCCTTGGCACCCCAAAGTGCCAGCAGCGGGCAGGTGATTTTCTGCCCTGCGTCGCGCGATGCGCGGTCATGGTCCAGATCAATCGTGGTTGCGGCGCGGTAATCCTCGCAAATCGCGGCCACCGTGCCGGGCAGATGCAGCGCCGCCAGATAATCCGCACGCGCTTCCGGGTGGAAGAAGGATTTGTCCTTGGGTTCGCGCGATGTGTGCAAATCGAACCAATCCTCAACATCGCGCAGGATCATGCGTTCCGGGCGATCATGCGGCTGCGCCAGCCAGAACCAGTGATAATAGCCAAGGCCAAACGCCATATCGGCGCGTTCGAAATGTTCAAGCGTTGGGATGATATCCAGCACACATAGCCGTTCCACCGCGTGCGGCGTATCCAGCGCCAACCTATGCGCCACACGCGCACCGCGATCATGCGCAAGTATCTGGAACTGCGGAAAGCCAAGCCCTGCCATCAGCGCCACCATATCGGCGGCCATTTCGCGCTTGGCATAAGGCGCGTGATCGGCGCTGACAGCGGGCTTGGATGAAAACCCATAACCGCGCAGATCGGGCGCAATCACGGTAAAGTCACGTGCCAGAACAGGCGCCACGCGATGCCACATGGCATGTGTTTGCGGATTGCCATGCAGTAGCAAAAGCGGTGGGCCTGAACCAACACGGCGGAGCCTGATGCTCTGACCATTGGCTTCGCGTGTTTCCAGCGTGAAGCCTTCGAAAAACGCCATCTCAGCCGCCGCGGCGCACGCCACCTGGGCGCCCGGCGTCAAAGCCAAGAAAGCCCGATTCCAACTGTGCCGCGCCGCCATCATTGGCAAAAAGCCTGGGTCTGATGGAAACGCTCGGCGCCCGCGCTCCCTGCGCCGCGGCCTGACGTGACAGGCGGAGCGCTTCCTGCTGCGCGGCACGTTCGGCGCGTTCCTGCTCGGCGCGGGCGGCGGCGGCGCTGCGCGCATTGGTCGGGCCGGAACTGCCGGCCATGCCGCGCGCGGAGAGCAGATAGAACAGGATGTCGTTGCGCCCCTGATCCACCGCCCAATCCACCGGCGTCAGACCAAGGGCGTTGCGGCCATTCAAATCCGCGCCGCGATTAACCGCATCACGCGCCGCCGCCAGATCGCCGCGCGTGATGGCATCAAACAGTGCGGGTGTCGGTGAGAGATTGGCGTTTTCATCGGCTGGTATGGGCTCTGGCGCGCGGCGCGCGGCAAGCCCGGGCAGGGCAGGGGGGCGTGGCGGTTGCGCCCCCGGCTGGCCTGGCGGCGCGGCGAATTGCGCAGCGGCGGGGCGGGCTTGCGTGAGCACCAAAGCGATCACAGCCAAAGGGAGAAGGCGCGTTAGGGTTTTCATGAGCAGAGTTTAGCCGCCCCAGGCCGGGACTGCCAGCTTTACCCCCAAGGCCCGCGCCGTGCCGGCGGTGGCTTGCCGATGGGCGGGACCGAGCTTCCACCCCAGGCGCCGCGCCCCGGCAATGCCCCCAGGCTGGCAGCCAGTTTTTCCAGCGCTGCCACCCGGTTATCGGTGCGTGGATGGGTCGAAAAAAGATTATCCATGCGCGCCCCTGAAAGCGGGTTGATGATGAACATATGCGCGGTCGCGGGGTTGGCCTCGGCGCGCTGGTTCACACGCTGGTGGGCGTAGTATTCCAACTTCCGCAGGGCGCCGGCCAGGGCCATGGGCTGGCCGCAAATCTCGGCGCCCATCTTGTCAGCCTCATACTCACGTGACCGGCTGATCGCCATTTGCACAATGGCAGCGGCCATGGGCGCCAGGATCACCATCAGCAATAGCCCGATCGGGCCGAAGGGGTTCTGCCGATCCCGCCCGCGCCCGAACAGCAAGCCGAATTGCGCCAGCGCTGAAATGGCCCCGGCAATGCTGGCGGTGACGGTCATCACCAGCGTGTCGCGGTTCTTGATATGCGCCAATTCATGCGCAATCACGCCAGCCACTTCCTCCTCAGAAAGCATGTCCAAAAGGCCGGTATTCACCGCAACGGCGGCATTTTGCGGGTTGCGCCCGGTGGCGAAGGCATTGGGCTGTTCTTCGTGAATGACATAAAGCGCCGGCATGGGCAGGCCCGCATTGGCGGCAAGCTGCGCGGTCATGTCATAAAGCCGCGGTGCTTCCTGCTGGCTGATGGGCTGGGCATGATGCATCCGCAGCACCATCTTATCGCTGTTCCACCAGGAGAAGATATTCATGCCCCCGGCGAAAAGCAGCGCCATGATCATGCCCTGCTCACCGCCCATCATCAGGCCGATCACGCCAAACAACGCGGTCAGCGCGGCAAGCAGGATGACAGTGCGGGTATAGCCGGCCATGAAGTGCCTTTCCTTCTCCCTCAACCGACTATGTTAAAGATGCCAGGCCCTTTTGTCATGACCGAGAAACCCGCCCCCGAAACCCCGGCGCCCCCAATACCGCCGCCCACCAAGGCGCCGCCCCCGAAGCCCAAGGAGATCGGCGGCCCCAAAGGCCCGGAACCGACCCGCTTTGGCGATTGGGAACAAAAGGGCCGCGTGAGCGACTTCTGACCAGAGACCCCCGCCCGCTTCATGTCAGTTGCATGAACCCAGAATGAGCCGCTTGAAAGCCTGGCCCTTCCGGGCCAATTCCTGCGCGTGCAGCCGGGCGGGCGCGAATCCGCCGGCGCCATTTATGTCGGGAGAAGGATTACACCATGACGGATGAGGAAAAGCGGATCATCACCGCGTTTGTTGAGCGCATGAGCGGCAATGCCGCAGTCGCTGGCGCGCCTTCTGGCCCTTGGGGCGCAAGCTCGGCGCAAAAGCCGAACCTGCCGCCCATGGACCCGGAAGCTGATCGCCTGATCGCGGAGCTTTTCACGCGCTATCCGGAAGCGCGCTACCGCATCACGCAAGCGGCTTTTGCGCAGGAAGCCGCGCTGATCGAAGCGAATAACCGCATGCAGCAATTGGAATGGGAAGCTGAAGCCGGGCGCCGTGAAGGCCAGGCGCAGAAGGGCGGCATGCTTGGCGGCCTGTTTGGTGGCAATCGCCCGGCCCCCATGCCACCGCGCCCGCAGCCCTATTACCCGCCCGGCCATAATCCGCAGGCGCTGCAACAGCGCCCGGGCGGTGGTTTCCTCGGCACCGCGCTGGCCACCGCGGCTGGGGTCGCTGGCGGCATCATGCTCGGCAATATGCTGATGGGCGCCTTGGGCAGCGGTGGTGCGGCTGAGGCGGCCTCCGCCGGCGGCTTCGCGCAGGACGCTGTGCCCTCAGCCTCCCCCTGGGGCGGTGATGCGCCGCAGGATGCGACTGCCGATTACGGCAATGATGCCAGCGCCGATTGGGGCGAAGAGGAAATCTGAAACTCGGCAAGGCTCGCGACCCATTCGCGGGCCTTACCCTTGCGCCTTCTGCCGCGGTCGCCACGGCGGCCCCGGCGGTTTGCGGCACTGCCTGGCCAATGTTGCCCGAACCATCATGAATGAGTAAGCCTTCATTCGGGCGCAGCCTCGCCAGGGTCGCCAGAAGATAGGCCGAAGGCTTCCGCGTCAAGACGCTGGATGCCGCCCATCGTGCCGGTGGCGAAGCTATAACTGCGCCTCGCTTCGCCAAGGCGCGGGTGATACCGACGTGCCTTTTGAAACCCACATCGGGAATTTCGGTGCCGGCATCAATAGCCTGGCGCAGCCTATCGGCATAAGCGGCATAATCAGACGCCCCGGGCAACCTGGCCGCCGCGCCCATGATGGCGATGTTTCGGGGCCTTTTACCGCTTGCTTCTTGTTTGGCCCGGCATGGCTGCCTCAGGGTCCTTGGGCGAAAGCTGTGTGCAGCCTTGCTTCGGTAACCCCATGAACCGCCTCTGCAGGATCCTGGGGCGCTTTCTTTGCCTGGCCCGCACAAGCTATCTGCCGCAGCCATGGGTCCACCAAGGCGAAATGCTGATCCCAGCTTGGCCGCGACCAGATTCCTATGCGTTCCAATTGTGCTTCGCGCATCCCGCTATCGGGCTCCGCATAGTTCAGGATCAAGCGGCGCCAGCCAAGCCCATCAAGCGGGTCGAGAAATTCCGGCGCATCCCCGCCAACTTCGCGCAGCGCCGGCAAGTCTGAACAAATGGCGGGCACGCCAAGCGCCAGCGCTTCGGCAAGCGGCAGGCCATAGCCCTCAGCGAAGGAAGGAAAAAGCAGCGCCCGCGCGCCTTGCAGCAGGCTGGCAACCGCCTTGTCAGGCAGGCCCTTGTATTCACGCACAAGGCCTATCATTGCCGGGCAGCGATCCAGCATATCCACGATGTTTTCATTTTCCCATCCGCGCCGACCAATCAGCAGAAGCTTCGGCGCTTCAACGCCAAGGCGCTCCGCGAAGACTCGCCAGGTATTCAAGAGCAGCAGGTGATTCTTGCGTGGTTCAATCGTGCCAATGCATACGAAATACGCACCGGCGGGCGCGGGGTAATTCGGGTCAGGGATCGGCGTATCAATCCCAAGCGGGGCGCAGAGACGTGGCAGCTGCTGCGTGCTTCGCAACAAATGCGGCCCCAAATCATCTCCTGTCGCCTGCGAATTGACAATGATGCCATCCGCCAAACCTGCAAAGGCTTCAAGTCGGCGCAAGTGACGCCTGGCCCCGGCGGGAGAGGTGTATTCAGGATAAGCCACCGGAATAAGATCATGCACCAGGGGGATGAATTTCACCCCTTTGCGCTTGATGGCCGCGATCGGGCGAGGCCGCTCCGCCAATGCGTGCGACACAAGCACATAGATGCTTTCCTCTGGTGTCCGTAAAGCGCGCGCCAAGTCCAGCATGCCACGACCCAGCAAAAGCCTAATGATTGCTGAACGTGCAAGCTGAGCCGCCGGCCTTGCCGCATCTTCCCAACCGAGGGCGCCAATGCGACGCGTTTCCACCGCCAGGACAAAATCAGACACGAGGCTGCGCGGCACTGCGACCGCCGAGCCAAGCGGGCCCCGCAACAAGAATGTCACGCGCTCAGGGTCTTTTTTTAGCCAATGTCGCGCATAGGCAAGTTCCACGCGATCAATACCGGTTGGCATGGAACGCCAAGAGCCATCAATCAGGCGCGAAATGTCCAGCAAAAGCCTCAATCGTAAACCCTTCCGGTGGGGTGGTCACATCAGGCGAAACTGATGTCTACTGATTTCGCCATTGAATTTCAGTTTACGGCAAAATGCTGACCTTGGGAGCGTTAAGTGAACCATCATGACCCGGATTCGAAAATCCGGCCATATAGGTTGGTGATTTCCTGAAATTGAGATGGCAATAATCGTAATGCCCGCCCTTGCTCCCGGGGCCGCAAGATGGTCTGGTTTACCAGCACGACATAACCCTGGTTAACCGATCGCGCCTGTCGGTTCAGGGCAGCAGCGTGAATCGGCCCGGCAAATACATGGCTAGTGGTGCGTGGGGGCATTTGGAATAGAGGATAATTTCAGCATGAATCGCACCACTGACATGCCCATTTGGCAACGCCCCGCCACCCCGGAAGCCATCGAAGCGCGGCTAGGCGATAGCCTGCCTGGCGCCTTTGGTATCCGCATTCTTGAGGTCGGACGGGATTTCCTGCGCGCCGAGATGCCGGTCGATCGGCGCCATGTGCAGCCCTATGGGATTTTGCATGGCGGCGCCTCGGTGGTGCTGGCTGAAACCTTGGGGAGCATCGCCACCACCTTGACCTTGCCCGAAGGCCAATATGCCGTCGGGCTGGAAGTGAATGCCAATCATGTCTCAGCCGTACCGGAGGGCGAGATAGTGACTGCGCTGTGCCGGCCCCTTCATCTCGGCCGGCGCACCCAGGTCTGGCAGACTGAAATCCATCGGCCCAATGGCAAGCTCGCCTGCGTATCGCGCCTCACCACCGCGGTGCTGGACCGCAAGGCCGGTTAGGCGCGGCCTTCCTCCGCGCGGACCGAGAGGGCCATGGCGCGATGGAACGAAACAAGTCACGCTATGCTGTCTGGCACGCAATCGGCCGATGGGATGGGGTAGAGCGCAAGCAACTGCCTCATGCGCCAATTCTTGAAATATTTTTGGAGATGTCATGACCGTGGATCAGGTGATTGAACGACCAAGGACCGCAGCATCAGGGGCGCCGGCATGAAGCCGCGCGTTGCCGTGATTGGCACGGGCGGAACCATTTCCTCGATGGGGACGGGCCCGCTTGATATCCTGGATTATCTGGCCAATGGCACGGTGCTGGATGTGAATGGGTTGCTGGCGCGAATTCCAGAAACCGCCCTTGTTGCGGAGGTGCTGCCGGTCCCGTTCCGCGCCATTCCCTCCACGCAATTGGCCTGGCCGGAATGGAAGGAATTGCTCGGGCTTTGCCATAAGCTGGCGGCGGAAGACCCCAAGCTCGCCGGCATTGTCATCACGCATGGCACGGCAAGCCTTGAGGAAACCGCCTATTTCCTTTCGCTCACGCTAAAGATTTCCATCCCCGTGGTGCTGGTCGGCGCGCAGCGCCCGGCATCTGCGCTTTCGGGCGATGGGCCGATGAATATCGTCAATGCCATTCGTGTCGCCGCCGATCCAGGCGCGCGAGGGCTCGGCGCGCTGGTGCTGCTGAATGATGAAATTCAGGCGGCGCGCGATGTCACGAAAACCTCGACACTGCGCATGCAAACCTTCCGCACGGCGGATTTCGGCGCGCTGGGTCATGCCGATGGCGATATGATCGCCTGGTATCGCAAGCCCATCCGCAAGATTGCACCTGAGACGGAATTTGATGTGCGTGGGCTTGATGCGCTGCCGCGCGTGGATATCGCCTATTGCTATGCGGGCGCCGATGGCGCGGCGATTGATGCCTTTGTCGCTGCCGGTGCCAAGGGCATTGTCACGGCGGGCTTCGCGCCTGGCTACATCACGCCCGCCATGGTGAAAGCCGGCGAAGCGGCGGTTGCTGCCGGTGTGAAGCTGGTGCTTTCCACCCGCGCCGGATCAGGCCGCACCTTCCGCACGCAGCGCGCCGACAAATCCGGTTTTATTAGTGCCGATAACCTGACCCCGCAAAAGGCGCGCATCTTGCTATCGCTCGCGCTGACCAAGGGGTTGGATGATGATGGCATCAGGCGCGTCTTCGCGACCTATTGATGATGGCCGCACCCAGACCTGAACGCGCCTGGGTGCGCCTGCCATCCGGGCGGCGGCTGGATTTGCTGTCACCGACACCTTTCGATTGGACGGATGATGATCTGGCGACAGGGCTTGCGCGCACCTTTCGCTGGGGCGGGCATTCCATTTGGCCAGAACCGCTTTCCGTCGCGCAGCACGCGCTTTTCGTGCTGCAACTCCGCCGCCAGCGCACGCGCCATTGGCTGACGCCGGCAGAAGAATTGCGCGAATTGCTGCATGATGCGGATGAGGGATTGATCAATTTCGATTGCATCTCACCGCTCAAGCCCTTTTTGGGGGAGCGTTTCGCGGCCTTGCAGGCAAGCCTTTCAGCGGTAGTGGCGCTGCGCTATCGCCTGCTGCCCTGGGGCGTGGAAGACAAGCGCGCGCATAAGGCCGCTGATATCGCCGCCGCGGCGGCTGAAGCGGTGCATGTCGCCGGTTGGACGGAAGCGGAGATGCGCGAAACGCTGGGTATTCGCGCGGCGGTTTTGGCGCGCGACCCGCTGGCCGGGCGTTATGGTGGGGAACCTTGGCGGCCATGGGCGCCGGGGGTGGCGGCGGAACGTTTTCTGGCAGAACTGACGCAGTTACAGGCGAAGGCGGGGTGAGATTACGCGCGCCTGGGGTCAGGGAAGGCGTAAGCAGCGCCCGAGCTGTTAGGTGGTCAGCACTACACCGGCGCGAGCCGACGCAAAAAACCATCAATCGCCCTACGCCACCTCAGGCTCCGTCGCACCAGCCAGATCATCACCCTGAAAGCCCAGCGCTTCCGCCTGGCGCACCCCGGGCAGTAGCGCGACATCGTAAAGCTCATTAATCGTATGCTCAAAGCGCAGCCACTGCAGCGTGCGTCCGGTTTCAATATCCACCACCACCAGCCCGCAGCGCGGCTCTGCATCGCGCGTCTTGAGCGCTTCTTCCAATGCCAGACCTTCAAAGGTTTGATTATGACGCGGGCGCGAAAGCCCCACCACCGCATAGCGCCCGAAGAAGGCAAGCCCGCGCGCATAGCCGGGCAGAAACGCCACTGGCTCAAACTTGCCACTGGCCGGATCAACCACGCCCAATTCACCCGCGCCGGAATTCAGCACCCATAGCCGGCCCTGATGGAGGCGCGGCGAATGCGGCATGGAAAGCCCGCGCGCAACGATCTCTCCGCTTGCCACATGCACCACCACACCGCCATCACGCCGCCGATCCCGCCAGCCATCCTGCACATCGGAAGCCGATACTGCTGTGACAAACGCCGGCACGCCATCATCCATCGCAAGCCCGTTCAGATGGCAACGATCCTCCGGCACCAGCGCAGTGACAAAGGGCGGGCGCCAGAGCGGGCGAAACGCCGCGCGATCGCTGATGGTCGCGAGGCAATTATACTGAGTTGCCACGAAAATCGGCCCAGGCGCCGTCATGTCGCCAAACATGCCATGGCCGATATCGTGGATATCGAGCGCGCCCGTCACCCGCCCTTCCCGCGGGATGAAAAGCCGATCAGCGCCGCGCTGCGTCATCATCCCCGCCGGCACGGCATTGGCGAAGCGCCAGAGCATGGTCTTGCCGCTGACCCAGATTTCAGAACCATCGCTCCATAGCCCTTGGCATTGTTCGATCAGTCTTTCATGGGCGCGGAGTGTACCATCTGGGCGGAGCCCCAACAGAATGATCCGCCCCGCCTGATAGGTGGTGAGCGCGACACTCACGCCCGCTTCCGCAAGCCAGGCGGTGAAGCCAGGCGCGGCGAGCAGGATGGGGCCTTTGGCTTCGGTGGGGCTTGGCGTTTCTGCGGTGGGTTCGGCGTTGGACATAATGGCCTTTTGATTGGTTGTGCTGAAGGTCTGAATATGTAACCCAGGATTGTATATCTTCCGTGTCGTCTTGGGTAGTTTTGAAAATTCTGGCAAGAATCTCCCTTGCGGAATAGTGAACGTGCCGTTAATTTGTTATCAATAAGATTAATAAGGTTTCAGGGTCAATACAGGCTTCAGGGATCAGACAAGTTGGGAAACCAGCGCGACATGATCGAGCCGGAAACAGCAGGCAAGTGCCACGCGCGCTGCCCCCAAACTGCCTGTGTTTTTCACGCCCGTCTGTACCAAAAGTCACAGAACACCGCGACCTTGGCATGCTCAGTTTGATGGCATTCATCAGTGCCGGACCTCCCGGCACCAGCGTGAATCGGCCCACCAAACATGGGGCTAGTGGCGCGCGGGGGCAGTTTTGGATCGGGAAAGGTAAGCATGAATCGCACCACTAATCCCTTGATCCCGCTTCGGCGAACCCGTCGCTGCATCGAACAATGCCCGGCGGGCAACGCCGCCCCACCCATCATCCCTTGCATGAATCTTGAGGTTGCCTGATGTCCATCACGATCACCGGCTTCGCCCCAAGCGTGACCTTTGCTGAGAATACGGTGAACGCCGCGCCGCAATTGCTTGATAGCAATGTGGTGTTTACGGCGGGTGACAGCCTGGCGGGGGGCCAGCTGGTGGTTGGTGGCCTGCTGGCCGAGGACCGGGTCTCGATCCTCACGGAAGGCAATGGCGCCGGGCAGATCGGCGTCTCCGGCAGCACCATCAGCTATGGCGGGGTGGCGATTGGCGCGGCTTCGGGCGGTGTGGGCAGTGCTTTCACCGTGACCTTCAATAGCGCCGTGACGGGTCCGGCGGTGGATGCGCTGATCCAGCGGCTGGCCTATGCCAATGTCAGCGATACGCCAACCGCGGCACGCGACTTGACCCTGGATGTGGTGGATGCCAGCGGGGCGCAGGTGATTGGGGTAGCGCTGGCCTTCACGGCGCTGACCGGCGGCGCCAACCCCTTCAACGGCATTGATGTCGGCTCCAGGAGCACGCCCAGCTTCGTTGATCTGGATGGCGATGGGCGGCTCGACCTCGTCTCGGGCGAGTACAACGGCACGCTGCTGGCCTGGCGCAACACGGGCAGCGCGGGGGCGCCGACCTTCACGGCGCTGACCGGCAGCGCCAACCCCTTCAACGGCATTGATGTCGGCTCCAGGAGCACGCCCAGCTTCTGTGATCTGGATGGCGATGGGCGGTCGACCTCGTCTCGGGCGAGGGCTTGGGCGCGCTGCTGGCCTGGCGCAACACGGGCAGCGCGGGGGCGCCGGCCTTCACGGCGCTGACCGGTAGCGCCAACCCCTTCAACGGCATTTATGTCGGCTTTAGGAGCACGCCCAGCTTTGTCGATCTGGACAGCGATGGGCGGCTCGACCTCGTCTCGGGCGCGGACACCGGCGTGCTGTTTGCCTGGCGCAACACGGGCAGCGCGGGGGCGCCGGCCTTCACGGCGCTGACCGGCGGCGCCAACCCCTTCATCGGCATTGATGTCGGCATCATTAGCACGCCCAGCTTTGTTGATCTGGATGGCGATGGGCGGCTCGACCTCGTCTCGGGCAATAACGACGGCACGCTGCGGGTCTGGCGCAACACGGGCAGCGCGGGGGCGCCGGCCTTCACGGCGCTGACCGGCAGCGCCAACCCCTTCAACGGCATTGATGTCGGCTTCAACAGCACGCCCAGCTTTGTTGATCTGGATGGCGATGGGCGGCTCGACCTCGTCGCGGGCGAGAACTACGGCACGCTGCGGGTCTGGCGCAACACCACGCCGCTGCCTTCAATCATGGTCACCGTGACGGCGGACAGCCCCGTGCTCACCGGGTTCGGGCCGGGCGTGACCTTCGCTGAGAATACGGTGAACGCCGCGCCGCAATTGCTGGATAGCGATGTGGAGTTTACGGCGGTTGACAGCCTGGCGGGGGGCCGGCTGGTGGTTGGTGGCCTGCTGGCCGAGGACCGGGTCTCGATCCTCTCGGAAGGCAGTGGCGCCGGGCAGATCGGCGTCTCCGGCAGCACGATCAGCTATGGCGGTGTGACCATTGGCACTGCTACGGGCGGGGTAGGCGGCGATTTTACCGTGACCTTCGCCAGCGCCGTCACGGGTGCGGCGGTGGATGCGCTGATCCAGCGGCTGGCCTATGGCAATATCAGCGATACGCCGACAGCGACGCGAAGCCTGACCCTGGATGTGGTGGATGCCGTCGGGCGTTTAGCGGCTGCGCCGACAGCGCAATTCACCGCGCTGACCGGCAGCGCCAACCCCTTCAGCGGCATTGATGTCGGCTCCAGGAGCGCGCCCAGCTTCGTCGACCTGGATGGCGATAGGCGGCTCGACCTCGTCGCGGGCGAGTACTTCGGCGCGCTGCGGGCCTGGCGCAATACGGGCAGCGGCTTCACCGCGCTGACCGGCAGCGTCAACCCCTTCAACGGCATTGATGTCGGCTACACCAGCACGCCCACCTTTGTGGACCTGGATAATGACAGGCGACTCGACCTCGTCGCGGGCGAGTACTTCGGCGCGCTGCGGGCCTGGCGCAATACGGGCAGCGGCTTCTCCGCGCTGACCGGCAGCGCCAACCCCCTCAACGGCATTGATGTCGGCACTGGTAGCACGCCCAGCTTCGTCGATCTGGATGGCGATGGGCGGCTCGACCTCGTCTCGGGAGCAAACGACGGCGCGCTGCGGGCCTGGCGCAATACGGGTACGGGCAGCGGCTTCTTCGCGCTGACCGGCAGCGCCAACCCCTTCAACGGCATTGATGTCGGCTTTAACAGCACGCCCAGCTTCGTCGATCTGGATGGCGATGGGCGGCTCGACCTCGTCGCGGGCGAGTACTTCGGCGCGCTGCGGGCCTGGCGCAATACGGCAAGTGGCTTCATCGCGCTGACCGGCAGCGCCAACCCCTTCAACGGCATTGATGTCGGCTACTGGAGCACGCCCAGCTTCGTTGATCTGGATGGCGATGGGCGGCTCGACCTCGTCTTGGGCGGGGGCGGCGACACGCTGCTGGCCTGGCGCAACATACCTTCAATCAACGTCACCGTCACGGCGCAGAACGAGGCGCTGGCGATTACCTCGGAAGCGGCAGCGGTCTCGGCTGAGAATCGCCCCGCCGGCGATATCATCTACCAGGCCACCGCTACCGGCCCGGATGTGGGCGCGACGCTCAACTGGTCGCTTTCCGGCATTGATGCGGCTCAGTTCACGATAGATGCGACCACCGGCGCGGTGCGCTTCAGGACATCACCTAATTTCGAAGCGCCCGCCGATACGGGCGGCAATAATGTCTATGACTTGATTGTCATCGCGACGGATAACGTGTTCAGCCCTGCGGTCCAGGCCGTCGCCGTTACGGTGACGGATGCGGTTGGCCCGACGCAGCTTGGCACTGCGGGGCCAGATGCGCTGATTGTGGGGGCCGAGAATGCGTGGCTAAGCGGCCTTGGTGGCAATGACACACTGACCGGCGGTGCGGGCCGCGACACATTGGATGGCGGCGGCGGTAATGATGTCTTCGTCATAGGTGACTCCCTGGACCTGATCATCGAAACCAGCGGAGGCGGCGCGGATACCATCATAACCTCCGTCAGCATGACCATGCCCGATCATGTGGAGACGCTTCGGATCGCGGCTGGTATCTCCGACATCACCATCACAGGTGGCGCAGGCAATGACATGCTGATCGGCAATGGGCTGGCCAATAACTTCAATGGCGGCGCGGGTGATGATGTCATCCTGGCTGGCAATGTGACGGTTGCGGATATTCACGCGCTATTCACGACATAGGGCGATCATGTGACCTGTCTCGCCCAGAAAGGCCCCATCATCCCTTGCGCCAGTAGCGCAGCCTCACTCCCGCGGAATCCCCGCCTTTTCGATCACATCGCGCCAAAGTGGCACTTCACGCGCAATGCGTTGCGCCAGCGCTTCCGGGCCACGCGCATTCAGCGTGAAGCCCGCACCAAGCAATCGGTTGCGGGTCTCAGCCTCATTCAGCAGCGCAATCGCCACTTGCGCGCAACGATCCAGAATGGCTTGCGGCGTGCCGGCGGGTGCCAGCAAGCCCTGGAAGGTTTCGGAAACAAACCCATCATAGCCAAGCTCCACCATGGTCGGCAGATCGGGCAAATCATGCCAGCGCTGTTCCCCAGTGATGGCCAAGGCGCGCAAGGTACCGGCCTTGATCAGCGCATGCGCCGGTGGCAGGGCGGCAACGCCAATCGGCGTGGTGCCGGCCAATACCGCTTGCACCGCCTGCGCCGCGCTTTGATGCGTGACCTGCACCAATTCGATACCCGTGCGTAGCCGCAGCAACTCGGCGGTCAGATGCGGCGTGGAACCAAGCCCTGGATTAGCGATATTGAGCCCGCCCGGCGTTGCCTTGGCGCGCGCCACAAGATCAGCAACAGAGGTGATGCCGCTATCTGGTTTTGTCAGGATGGTATTGGGCGAGGCGCCCAATTCCGTGATCGGCGCGAAATCCTTCGTGATGTCATAGCCAGGGTTGCGGAACAGCGTCGGGTTCACGACGAAACCGGTGGACGTCACCAGCAGCGTATAGCCATCGGGCGCGCTGCGTGCCGCATGGGCGATACCGACATTGCCGCTGGCGCCGGGGCGGTTTTCCACCACCACGGGCCTGCCAAGTGCCGCCGCAAGCCCAGGTGCAATGACGCGCGCCATGACATCAGTGGGACCACCTGGCCCGAAGGGCACCACCAGGCGAATGCTGCGCGACGGCCAAACATCGGCACTTTGCGCGCGGGCCAGGGTAGGTGCGGCCAGAAGGCCCAAGGCTGCACGGCGTGTCAGACGCAAATCGGCCATTCGATGTTCTCCCCTTCTTGCCACGCGTGTTCGAGTGGCTTTGGAGAAAGGCTGAAACCGGATCAGGCCAAGGTCAAGCGCGCAAAACTAGCCAGTCAAATGCCGCCGCCGGATCACGCGCTGCGCCAGCCCATCCACCGGGCCAAACAGCACGGAAACTGCCCAAACCGCGCCCGCCATCAGCACAATCGCGGGGCCCGTTGGCAGATCGGCGTGATAGGACAGCAACAGACCAATCACGCTGGAAGCCAAGGCAATAATGCAAGCGGCATAGACCATTCCGGCAATCTCCGCCGCCCAATGCCGCGCGGCAATGGCGGGCAGCATCATCAACCCAACGGCCATCAGCGTGCCCAAAGCCAAAAAGGCCGAGAGCATGTTCAGCACCACAAGCCCCATGAAAACCAAATGCCATAACCCGCCGCGCGCGCCGGTGGCCGCGGCAAAGGCCGGGTCAAAACATTCCAGCACCAAGGGCCGCCAGCCAATCGCAAGGCTTACCAGCGTCAGCGTCGCAACGCCGGCCATCAGCAAAAGTGCGGCATCATCCACCCCAAGCACGCTGCCAAACAGGATATGCTTCAAATCTCCCGCACCACCGCCCATCGATATCAGCGCAACGCCAAGCCCAAGCGCCAGCAGATAAAGCGCCGCCAGCGTCGCATCTTCCCGCCCGCCGGTAACCCGCGCCAGCGCGCCGGCACCGACCGCCACCAAAAGCCCCGCGACCAGGCCACCAAACCACAGCGCGGGTACGGAAAGCCCCGCGATCAGGAACGCCACCGCAACACCCGGCAGCGCGCCATGGGAAAGGACATCAGCCGTCAGGCTCATCCGGCGCAGCATCAGGAAAACGCCAAGCGGTGGTGCTGCGATGGCAAGGGCGAGTGACCCCACCAAGGCGCGGCGCATAAAGCCGAATTCGATGAAGGGGGCGAACAGCGCCTCAATCATGGCGGGCCGGAGCATTTTCAAGCCAAGTGGCACACTTGGCGGCTCGGAAAATGCGACCAAACAATAATCTAGAGCGGTTGCCGTGAACGAAGGTGAACGGAAATCGCTCTAGTTTAAGCCGCGCGCTCACAAGCCTCAGCCTCATCTGCCCAGCCTTCGGCCATTTGCCGCGCCTTCAGGCGATTGGCGGGCGAGAGTGCCTGTTCGGTCGGCCCCCAGGCGATCAGATCCCGCGCGAGCAAAAGCGTTTCCGGAAATTCCCGCGTCACCAGATCAAGATCATGCAAAACGGCAATCACCGTGCGGCCTTCGCCATGCCATTGGCGAATCAGGCGCAGCAGATCGGCGGCGGTTTTCGCATCCACCGCATTGAAGGGCTCATCGAGCAACAGGATATCGGCATCCTGCACCAAAAGCCGCGCAAATAGCAGGCGCTGCATCTGCCCGGCGGAGAGGCTGCCGACCGGGCGCTTCGCCAGCCCGGCAAGGCCCACGGCGGCGAGGGCCTGATCAACGCGCATGTGTTCCTCGGCGGGCACGGCCCGGAAGGCGCCGATGCGTGGCCATAGCCCCTGCATCACCACATCGCGGCAGCCAATCGGAAAGGCGCGGTCCAAAGCGGCCAATTGCGGCAGCAGGGCGATGCGCGCGCGACCCTCATGCGCGATGCGCCCCGATTCCGGCTTTTGCAGCCCAGCCAAAGCGCGGAGTAGCGTGGATTTTCCCGCGCCATTCGGCCCGACAATCGCCGTCAGGCTACCTGGCGCAAACCGGCCCGATAGGTGATGCACCGCCGGGCGGCGGCCATGGCACATGGTCAGGTCCGCAAGGGTCAAAGCCGCAGGCGTCATGTCGCAAGCGCCCAGGCAACCCCGGCCCACAGCAGGGCGGCAAGCAGGGCCGAAAGGCCAAGCCGCGCTGCAATGCCGGCAGAAAGCGCAAGGGGGTTCGGGAAAGACATCAGCATTGATATAACATAACATCTGGCCCTGCCAAGCCATGCGCCGCAAAACGGGATCAATTGGCGGCCAGGCGCAACCTTCCAGACCCGAGTTTCACGCAATCGTCGCCAAAGCGTCATTGCGGCGCCACGCGCGCCAAGCTATCCGATGCGCATGGAATTCGTCGCAAGAAATCCGGAAGAAGCCCTGAAGCCGCGTCGTAAGATGCGCATAAAGCCGCTGCGCTTCAAGCCTTTCATGCCAGGTGAAGCCTGGGGCGATATCATGGAACCGCGCCCACTTGGGGGGCGGATTCGCGCCATAAGGCGCATCATCAGCGCGCTGATCTGGACGCTGATCGCCATTCCTATCCAAGCCGTGCTGATGCTGCTGCCAGGCCAGGCCAAGATCAGCTTTGGCTGCTTCTATCATCGCGTGCTCTGCTGGCTGATCGGACTTAAGGTGCAGGTGGTGGGGAAGATGTCGGATAAGCCAGCCACGCTGTTCCTGCCCAATCATTCCTCCTGGCTTGATATTCTGGTGCTGGGCTCGGTCCTGCGCGCGAGCTTTGTTGCGAAATCGGAAGTGGGCGAATGGCCGGTGGTTGGCATTATCGCCAAGCTTGGCCGCACGGTCTTTGTCAGCCGGAAGCGCAATTCCACCGTGCTACGTGAAGCCGATACCATGCGCGAAAGGCTGGCGGCGGGCGATAGCCTTATCCTGTTTGCCGAAGGCACCAGCAATGACGGCACGCGGGTCCTGCCTTTTCGTTCTGCCTTTCTGGCGGCGGCGGCGGATGCCAAGGCGGTGCAGCCGATATCGCTGGTTTATGACCGCTTGGGCGGCTTGCCGGCCTGCCGGCGGGATCGGCCGCTTTTTGCCTGGTATGGGGATATGGACATTGCCTCCCATTTCTGGCGCATCGCGCGCCGGTCCGGGGCGCGTGCGACAGTGCTGCTGCATGAAGTGGCCGACCCCGCCACCATCCCCGATCGCAAGGCCCTGACCCTGGCGGTCAGTGATGTGGTGGCGGCCGGTGCGGCGCAATTGCGACAGAACCGCCCCGCAACGCCGCTTTTCCTGAATGAGGCGCGTTAAACGCTTGACCCGACGCGGCGGGAGACTCCAGGTTGTTGTTATGGGTTTTGGCACCTTGATTCGCCCTTTCGGGTCTTGGCGCGCTTGACCAGCGCAGCCGACCTGCTCATTTCCCCCGTCTCGCCCCGTGCTGGGGCGACGGAGGCCTGGATTTCATGACCGATCGCCAGGGCACCCCTCCAAGGAAGCGGCTTTTGATCCGCACCTGGGGTTGCCAGATGAATGTTTATGACAGCGCGCGCATGGCGAATGTGCTGGCACCCCTTGGCTATGCGCCCACGGAAGTGGCGAAGGATGCCGATATGGTCATCCTCAATACCTGCCATATCCGCGAGAAAGCGACCGAGAAGGTGTTTTCCGATCTGGGCCGGCTGCGCGAAGCCAAGGCCGCCCGGGGTGGGGACATGATCGTCGCCGTCGCTGGCTGTGTTGCCCAGGCCGAAGGGGCGGAAATCACCGCCCGCGCCCCCTGGGTGGATATCGTGCTCGGGCCGCAATCCTATCATCGCCTGCCGGAGATGGTGGCGCGTGCCTCCCGCGCGGCGGGTGCCGTGATTGAAACCGAATTCCCGGTGGATGGGAAATTCGATCATTTGCCGGAACAGGCCGCGCCTCAGGGCGTGACCGCTTTCCTGACGGTACAGGAAGGCTGCGACAAATTCTGTTCCTTTTGCGTGGTGCCCTATACGCGCGGCGCGGAATATTCCCGCCCTGCGGCAGCGGTGATTGCCGAAGCGAAGCGCCTGGTTTCATTGGGCGCGCGGGAAATCACTTTGCTTGGGCAGAATGTGAATGCCTATCACGGCGAGGGGCCGGATGGCGGGGCTTGGTCACTCGCGCGGCTTTTGCTGGCCTTGGCTGAAATCCCTGGGCTTGATCGCTTGCGCTACACAACCTCCCACCCGCGCGACATGGGCGATGATTTGATTGCGGCGCATCGCGACATTCCGGCGCTGATGCCGTTTTTGCATCTGCCGGTTCAGTCGGGGTCGGATCGCATCCTGAAGATGATGAACCGCGGGCATACGGTAGCGGATTATCTGGCGCTGATCGAAAAGCTACGCACGGCGCGGCCTGATCTGGCGCTGTCTTCCGATTTCATCGCAGGCCATCCGGGTGAGAGTGATGCGGATCACCGCGCCACGCTAAAACTGATCCAGGATATCGGCTTCGCCTCAGCCTTTTCCTTCCGCTATTCCGCGCGCCCTGGCACGCCGGCGGCTGGCATGGCGGGGATGGTGGATGAAGCCCTGGCAGATGAACGCCTACGGGAAATCCAGGCGCTGCTGCGCGATCAGCAATATGCCTTCAACCGTACCCGCATGGGGCTCGACATCCCCGTGCTGGTGACCGGCCCCGGGCGGCATCCGGGCCAAATGGCCGGGCGTTCGCCCTGGTTGCAGCCGGTGCATTTCCCGGCTGCGGGGGACCTCACCGGCCAAATCGTGACGGTCCGAGTCACCACCACGAATCCCAATTCCCTCGGTGGGGAGCTTCCCGCTGATTCCAAACCCCAAGCATCGGAGAGAGACGCCGCTTGAACATCCATACCCCTGGCCTCCGCGCTGCGGAACCGCGCCAATCCAGTGACCAGCGTTCCATCACGCTGGAATTCCACGACAATGCGCTGCTGCCCCTGCTGCATGGCGAACATGATCGTCATCTGGCGCGGATTGAACAGGTGCTTGGCGTGCGCGTGGCTTCACGCGGCAATCGCATCGCCATCTCAGGCGGGGCGGCACGGACGGAAATGGCGGAAGCGGCCTTGTTGGCGCTTTGGAAACGGTTGGAACGGGGGGAACATGTCGGCACGGCGGAAGTGGAAGCGGCTTTGAGGCTCGCTAAAGGCGGGGCGGCGCAGGGCGAACCGCGCCTGCCCTTGCGGGATTTGCCAGCAATCCGCACCCGCAAGGGCGCGATTGTGCCCCGCAGTGCGGCCCAGGCGGCCTATATTGATATGCTCTCCCGCAACGACATGGTGTTTGGCATTGGGCCGGCGGGGACGGGCAAGACCTATTTGGCAGTGGCGCAGGGTGTTGCGCTGCTGCAATCGGGCCGCGTGGACCGGATTGTGCTGTCCCGGCCTGCGGTGGAGGCCGGCGAAAGACTCGGGTTCCTGCCGGGCGATATGAAGGAAAAGGTGGACCCCTATCTCCGCCCGCTTTACGACGCTTTGCACGATATGCTGCCCGCCGAACAAGTGGCGCGGCGCATCGCCGCGGGGGAGATCGAAATCGCGCCCTTGGCTTTCATGCGCGGTCGCACCTTGGCCCATTGCTACGCCATATTGGATGAGGCGCAGAATACCACCCCCGCCCAGATGAAGATGTTCCTGACCCGTATGGGGGAGGGCAGCCGGATGGTGATTACCGGCGATCCCACGCAGATTGACCTGCCGCCGCACCAGCCCTCTGGCCTGGTGGAGGCGCTTGGCATCGTCTCGGGCGTTGAAGGTATCGGGATTACGCGCTTTTCTGAGCAGGATGTGGTAAGGCATCCGCTGGTTGCCCGGATCGTAGCCGCCTATGGGCGGGCCGATGATCAGAACCGGGCGAAGAAGGAGAAGAATGGAACCGGGAAGTAGCCGTCCCGGCCAGGGGCGCCGCAAGGGTGCCTCGGCTGGGCTTCGGAACGGATCGGCGGAGAGCGTTGACATCTCCGTGATCCTGGCAGCGCCAGGCTGGCGCGCCAGCATTAAGCGGCCTGAGGCGCTGGCGCGCCGCGCCGCCCATGCCGCGCTGCTTGAAGCAGGGGCGCAGGGCGCTGTGACCGTGTTTCTCGCCAATGACAGGGCGGTGAAGCAGATGAATGGCCGGCATCGCGCCAAGGCGAAGCCGACCAATGTGCTGTCCTTCCCCGGCGGGATGCCGGGTTATCTGGGCGATGTCGCTTTGGCGCTTGGCGTGGTGCGGCGTGAAGCGCGCGGCGCTGGGCGGCGCGTCGCCGCGCATTTCGCGCATCTTGTGGCGCATGGCGCCTTGCATCTGGCCGGGCATGATCATTTGCAAGCCGGTGAGGCGCGACGCATGGAACGCGCCGAAGCGCGCGTGATGCGCCGGCTTGGCCTGCCCAATCCCTGGCGGGGCGCGACATGAGCGACGCCGGCCAAAGACCCGGCCTGTTCTGGAAAATCCAGGGCATGCTGCGCCGCAAGGAAGCGGAATCCATTCGCGATCAGGTGGAAGAACTGATCGAACGCCAGGAAGCCCCAACCGAGGCCAGCAAGGGCGATGGTCCGGCGGCCAGCCTGGATGCGGAAGAACGCGCGCTGCTTGGCAATGTTCTCCGGCTGCGCGGCATTACCGCTTATGATGTGATGGTGCCGCGCGCCGATATCATGGCGATCCCGGAAAGCCATTCCTTGACCGAAACCATCGCGCTGATCCAGACCGAAGGTCATAGCCGCTATCCGATTTATCGCGGTAGCCTGGATGACATTGTGGGCATGGTCCATATCAAGGATGTCTTTGCTTCTATCGGTAAGGAGGCGGAATTCTCGCTGGCTGCCATTCTGCGCCGGCCACTTTTCGTGGTGCCATCCATCCCCGTGCTCGATCTGCTTTTGCAAATGCGCCAGGCGCGGGTGCATATGGCGCTGGTGGTGGATGAATATGGCGGCATTGATGGGTTGATCACCATTGAGGATCTGGTTGAGACCATCGTTGGCGATATCAGCGACGAACATGATGAGGAACAGGCGCAGCAGATCACCGAACGCCCCGATGGCGCGCTTGATCTGGATGCGCGCACGCCGATCGCGGCCTTTGAGGCAAGGCTTGGCACCGTGCTGACGGATGAGGAACGCGCCGCCGATATTGATACGGTGGGCGGGCTTGTCTTCACACTGGCGGGGCGCGTGCCGGCGAAGGGGGAATTGGTGTCCCATCCCTCGGGGCTTGAATTCCGGATCTTGGAAGCTGATCCGCGCCGCATTCGCCGGCTTCGTGTCCGCCGCCCCGGCGCCACTCCGCGCGTCGCGGCGGAATAGGAAAGCGCAAGCGTGATTGGGCGGCTCTGGAATGCCCTTGGGCTGCGGCGTGGCTGGCGCGCCATGGTCACCGCTTTCGGGCTAGGCATGCTGGCGGTGCTGGCCCTGCCGCCTTTGCATATCATCCCGGCGCTGTTTCTCGCCATTCCGGGGCTGCTTGTCATGATCGGCGCGGCAGCAAGCTGGACTGGCGCTTTTTGGATCGGCTTTGCCTGGGGCTTCGGGTTTTTCCTGGGCGGGCTTTACTGGATCACCTCGGCCATACTTACCGATGTGGCGCGCTATTGGTGGCTGGTGCCGATTGCGGTGCCGGCGCTGGCCCTGCCGCTGGCGTTTTTTGTCGCCGGCCCGGCGGCGATTGCCTGGGGTGCCAGGCCTGGCTGGCCGCGCGTGCTGGTTTTTGCTGGCGCGTTTGTTGGCTTTGAATTGCTGCGCGGCGAAATCCTGACGGGTTTTCCCTGGAATTTGATGGGAACGGTTTGGGCCTTTGATGCGCTGCCCATCCAAATGGCAGCGATGATTGGCGTGCATGGATTGTCACTCATTACGCTCCTGGTGGCGGCGACGCCTATTTTGAATCGGCGTGCCTTTCTGGGCGGCGTGGCCGCACTCGCCTTTTGCGGCGCCTTCGGCTTCGCCCGGCTTTGGGCGCCGGAACCTGAGCCGCAGCCGGTTGGACTGCTTATTGTGCAAGGCAATATCGCGCAGGAAGTGAAGTGGCGCGAGGAATCCCGCGTGGCGATCTTGCGCCGCTATGTGGAAGCGACACGTGATGCGGCGGTGGCCGCGCTGCGCGATCTGCCGCCCGGGCATCGGCTAGCGGTGATCTGGCCGGAAACCGCCGTACCCTTTCTGCTGCCCAATGACCGGGAAGCGCGGCAATTGGTGGCCGGCGCCCTGCCGCAAAATGCCCTGCTGCTGACCGGTACCGTGCGCGGTGACTTTACGCCGGAAGGCCAGGCGCGGGATTTGTTCAATAGCCTTGCCGTGATTGGCCCCGATACTGAGGTGCTGGCGGTGACCGACAAGATGAACCTGGTGCCCTTTGGCGAATTCATGCCCTTCAGGGGGCTTTTGCCGATCCGGCTTGTGCAAAGCTCGCGCGATTTCACCCCGGCCGAGGAAAGGCGCCGGGTGGTGGCAGGCTGGCTGCCGCCGTTTGTCGGGCTGATTTGCTATGAGGTGATTTTCACCGGCAGGATCATGCCGGCACGGCGGCCTGCCTGGATTGTGAATGTGACGAATGATGCGTGGTTCGGCATTACAGCCGGCCCCTGGCAGCATCTGGCGTCAGCGCGGCTGCGCGCCGTGGAAGAAGGCCTGCCGCTCGCGCGCGCGGCGCAAACGGGGGTTTCGGCGGTATTCGATGCGCGCGGGCGCTTGGTAACGCGCGGTCCCTTGGGCGAATCGGCGAATATTCGGGCGCCTCTGCCAGCGCCGCGTGCGCCGACCATCTATGCTGAGCTTGGTTTGGCTATTTCCTTCAGCTTGTCATTTGCGATTTTCATCCTGGGGTGGATTTTGTCGGGAAGAGATCAACGGTAGTTTTCTCGTTTTGCGTGAGAAAAGGAAAAGTTTGTTTATTTTTTGAGAATTAAGAAAAACTTGTAGCCATTTCTTGCTCCTTAAGGTATCTTCAACTTGTTTCAATCGCTAGTGGGGATAGGTTTGCAATGCCGTATGCAACCAAAATCTCAAAGCGTATCTGAGATGACGCGCATTGGTTGCCTTCGTGGCAAAGAAGAGGAAAGATATGAAATCGGTAGTTGCGATGAATGAGATCGATGAACCGGGCGCCAAGGTTGATCGTGAGCATCGGGCGAGCCCGATTGATGCCCATGTAGGCTCCCGGGTTCGCTTGCGCCGCACGCTGCTTGGCATGAGCCAGGAGAAGCTGGGCGACGCGCTGGGCCTGACGTTCCAGCAAGTGCAAAAATATGAGCGCGGCGTCAACCGCATCGGCGCCAGTCGGCTTTTCGATCTGGCCCGGGTGCTGGATGTGCCGATCGGCTTCTTTTTCGATGATCTTCCCCCGGAAATGGGCGGCAATGTCGCGGTGCGCAGCCGCGCGCCGCTTTATGGCTTAGCCGAAGCGCAGAACGGGTTTGAAGACGACAATATGAACAAGCGCGAAACGCTTGAACTGGTGCGCGCCTATTACCGCATCACCGACCCGGCTGTGCGCAAGCGGGTTTTTGACCTGATCAAGAGCCTCGCGCCGGTCGAATAGGTGCATGATCGCCCGGGTCAGGCCCCAGGCCCGGCCCGGCGCAGCATGAATAGCGCCTGCTCCCCGAATAGATTGGCGAGCCTTAATGACCGCCGCCATGGCGCCCTCAGCCCCTGTTCATCCACCGCCAGCCAGCGTTCCACCGCATAGCCATCCAGCGCGCAGAGCGCGGTGAAATCCGTAATCGTGCAGGGGTGGATATTGGGCGTTTCGTACCAAGGCCGGTTCCAGGTTTCCGTATCTGGCATGCGCCCGCCCCACAGCAACCGCCAGCGCATCTGCCAATGGCCAAAATTGGGGAAGGACACAATCGCGTGCCGCCCGATGCGCAGCAATTGGCGCAGCACTTCGCGCGGCTTTTCCACGGCCTGTAGCGTGCGTGACAGCACCACATAATCAAAGGCGCCATCGGGGTAGAAGGCCAGATCATTATCCGCATCGCCATGAATGACGGCAAGCCCGGAGGAGACCGCTTTGGTCACCTGCGTCATGTCAATTTCGATGCCACGTGCATCGGCGCGTTTTTCCCGCGCCAGATATTCAATCAGCGCGCCATCGCCACAGCCGATATCAAGTACGCGCGCGTCATGCGCAATCATCTCCGCGATCAGGCGAAGATCAAGCCGCATATTTTTCGCGACATATTGAACGCCATCCATGGCCATAGGCTAAACCCCAAGGCGTTCAGCGCAACCGGCGAGGAAACCGCCAAGCGCGCGATGGAAATCAGGTTCTTCCAATAGGAAGGCGTCATGGCCCTTGTCGCTGTCAATTTCGACAAAGCTGACATTGGCCGCGGCCATGTTCAGCGCACGCACCAGGCTGCGGCTTTCACTGGTGGGGAACAGCCAATCACTATTGAAGGACGCCACAAAAAACCGGGTCCCGGTCCCGCGAAAGGCCTTTGCCAGATCACCTTCATGATCAGCCGCCAGGTCAAAGAAATCCATGGCGCGGGTGATGGTCAGGTAGGAATTGGCATCAAAGCGGCGCACAAAGGTGGAGCCCTGATGGCGGAGATAGCTCTCCACCTCAAACACATCTTCAAGGAAGGTCAGCGCCGAGGCGCCGCGCAGCCGCCGGCCGAATTTCCGCGTTAGCGCCTTTTCGGAAAGATAGGTGATGTGGGCGACCATGCGCGCAACAGACAGGCCCTTGGCTGGGATGATGCCGCTTTCCCAATAGCGCCCGCCCTGCCAATCAGGATCGGAATGGATGGCCGCGCGGCCCACTTCATGAAAGGCGATATTTTGCGCCGAATGATGCGCTGCCGTGGCGATAGGGGCGGCAGCATAGACCGCTTCCGGATAGGTCGCGGCCCATTCCAGCACCTGCATGCCACCCATGGACCCGCCAATCACGGCAAGCCAGCGGCTGATCCCAAGCTTTTCCATCAGGCGCTTTTGCGCGCGCACCATGTCGCGAATGGTGACGGAAGGAAAATCCGTGCCCCAAGGCCGGCCAAGCCCGCGCCCTGCCGCATCGGTCATTTCACTGCGCGGCCCGGTGGAACCCATGCAGCCGCCGAGCACATTGGCGCAAACCAGGAAGTAGCGATCCGTATCCAAGGGCCGGCCGGGGCCGATGATGTTTTCCCACCAGCCTGGCTTGCCGGTGATGGGGTGGGTTTCGGCAACATATTGATCGCCCGTCAGCGCGTGGCAGATCAGCACGGCATTACTGGCCGCCGCATTCAAACGCCCATAGGTACGATAGGCCACGTTGAGGGGTGCCACGACCGCGCCGCATTCCAGCGCCAGACCATCCGGGAAGATGGCGGCCAGATGGTCCACATCGGGCAGCGGGGCGATGGCTTGGCTCATGGACAAGCTATTACGCCGCCCCTTCCCCTTGGCGCAACCTTGACGCGAAGGAGATTTTGGCCGTCGAGGGCGCTTGGCGTGCGGCCATGTGGGGGTTATTGCTCTGGCGAAGAATTGGTCCAACATGAACGACAAGCCCTCAGCTACCCCCACCGCTGACCCAGCCCTTCAGGCGCTACGCGCCGAAATAGATGCGCTGGATGATGCGATGCATGATTTGCTGATGCGACGCGCCGCCGTGGTCGCGCGCATGGCGGGCAGCCGCGCCAAGACGGGCGGCGGTTCTCCGCTACGTCCTGGGCGAGAAGCGGCGGTGCTGCGGCGCTTGCTCGCGCGGCATTCTGGCGCGCTTTCCCGGGGCGCGGTGGTGCGCATCTGGAGGCACATCTTCATGGCCCATACGGCGATCCAGGGCGCCTTTACGGCGGCTGTCGCTGCTTCGGGCGAAGCGGCCCAGACGCTGGCCATGGCGCGCGAGCATTTCGGTAGCGCGACCCCGCTGCACATCTACGCCTCACCAGCCCAGGCGCTGGCAGCGGTCAGCGCTGGCAAGACATCTGTCGCTATACTGCCGGCGCCGGCAGGCGAGGGTGATGGTGCCTGGTGGCAAACGCTTGAAGCGCCGCGCCTTGCTGTGGTGGCGCGCCTGCCCTTCCTGGCCGATGCCGCGCATGCCGATGCGGCGCTGGTGGTTGCACCCGTGCCGCCCGATGCCTCAGGCGAGGATCGCAGCCTGCTCCGCCTGGAAGCTGGCGCCGATGCCCCGCGCGAAAGTTTTGCACGCATGCTGGCCGAAGCGGGGCTTGCCGGGCGCATCCTGTACCTGGCGCGCCAGGATGGTCGCAGCCTGGCGCTGGCCGAAATTGATGGGTTTATAGCCGCGGGCGATGAGCGGCTTGCTGCCCTTCACTGCGTATTGCTGGGCACCTATGCCGTGCCAGTTGCTGGAGTTGTGCCATGACCGTGATGCCGCGCCCTTCGATCCTTTCGGTGGAACCCTATGTCGGTGGGGAATCGAAAATTCCCGGCGTGAACCGGATTGTGAAACTTTCATCCAATGAAGGTGCTTTCGGCCCGCCGCCCAGCGCCATTACCGCCATTGCCGGTATGGCCGCCGATGCACATCGCTACCCCGATGGTGGCGCCAAGGCGCTGCGGGAAGCGATTGGGGCGCGTTTCGGGCTGGACCCCGCGCGGATTGTTTGCGGCAATGGATCGGATGAATTGCTGGCGCTGCTGATCCTTGCCTATGGCGGTGAGGGGACCGAGCTTGTGATGTCTGCCCATGGTTTCCTGATGTATGACATCACCGGGCGCTGGGCCGGCTGCCGCATCATCAAGGTGCCGGAACGCAACCTGACGGTGGATGTGGATGCGATGCTGGCCGCGGTTGGGCCGCGAACCAAGCTAGTGTGTCTTGCCAATCCAAATAACCCGACAGGGTCCATCCTGCCGCAATCCGAAATTGTGCGGCTGCGCGCGGGGCTGCGCGATGACATTCTGCTGGTGCTGGATTCTGCCTATGCCGAATATGTCACGCGGCCCGATTATGATGCGGGTGCCGCGCTGGTGGATGCGGGTGGCGGCAATACGGTGATGACGCGCACCTTCTCCAAGATTTTTGGCCTGGGCGGCATGCGGCTTGGCTGGGCCTATGCGCCGGAAGCGGTGGTGGGTGTGCTTGCGCGCGTGCGAGGCCCCTTCAATGTGAATGCAGCGGCCATGGCGGCGGGCATTGCTGCGGTGCAGGAAGCGGGCTGGATCGAAAAATCCATCGCGCACAATACCGAATGGCGCGGCAAGCTGGCGGCAGCGCTGGCCGCATCTGGCGTGAAGGTTTGGCCGAGTGAGGGGAATTTCCTGCTGGCTGATTTTGGATCACCAGAAAAGGCCAAGGCAGCCGATGCGGCGCTGAAATCGCGCGGGCTGATCATGCGCGCCATGGGTGGTTATGGGCTGCCTGCGTGCCTGCGCATCAGCATCGGCACGGGTGAGGAATGCCAGATGGTGGCGGATGCCATCGCAGCCTTCATGGCGCAACATGGCTGAACCGCTATTCAATCGGCTGTGCCTGGTTGGCATTGGGCTGATCGGGTCTTCCATTGCGCGGGTTGCGAAAAAACGCGGCGATATTGCGAAGACTTTGGTGGTGACAACGCGCCGTGCGGAGACACTTCAGCGCGTGCGTGAATTGGGCTTGGCCGATGTGGTGGAACCGGATGCCGCGCGTGCCGTCGAAGGCTGCGATGGCGTGATCTTCTGCATCCCCGTGGGTGCCTACGCCGCTGCCATGCGCCATATCGCGCCGCATCTGGCACCGGGTGCGGTGCTGACCGATGTGGGTTCCACCAAGGGCAGCGTGGTGCGGGATTTGGCGCCGCTGATCCCCGCCGGCGTGCATCTTGTGCCGGCGCATCCCATGGCAGGCACCGAGCATTCCGGCCCCGATGCGGGTTTTCCGGAATTATTCGAAGGCCGCTACTGCATCGTGACACCTCTGCCCGATAGCGACCCGGCGGCGGTGGAAAAGGTGAAGGAGCTTTGGCGGCGCTGCGGTTCCATGATTGAAACCATGGACCCCATCACGCATGACAAGGTTGTCGCCATTGTCAGCCACCTGCCGCATCTGATTGCCTTCACCATTTGCGGCACGGCAGATGATCTGGCGGAGGAAACCAAGGAAGCGGTGCTGAAATTCGCCGCATCGGGCTTTCGGGATTTTACGCGCATCGCGGCATCGGACGTGGATATGTGGCGCGATGTTTTCCTGAATAATCGCGAAGCGGTGCTTGAAATGCTCTCACGCTTTGCCGAAGATGCACATGCCTTTGGCCGCGCCATTCGCAGGGGTGAGGCGGGCTTTATTGAAGATCGCATCCGGCGTGGACGGAAAATCAGGCGCAGCCTGATTGAACGGAAGCAGGCCTGATCAAGAATAAAGCGATGTTTCTCGGCTCGCGCAAACGGCAATCGGATGATGAGTGAAGTGGGCGAGGCTGAGGCGCCGCAAAGGCGCCGCCCCCCCCGCAAGATCGGTTCGATCCATCACGCGCCCGGGCGCAAAACATCATGTCCGCCACATGCGATAGCCGCCTTGTTGCAGACAAAGCCTTCGTCGGGGATCTTCACACGGATCGCATCGAAAAACACCAACGGACAGCCGGCATCTAGCGCGCCGATCAACATGGGCTGATCACCCCCCGGTCAGGCGAGCAAGATCCGTGATGATAATGCGCTGCCGACCGCAAGCGACGAGCCCAGTATGCACCAACCGAGACAATTCGCGTGAAACCGATTCCCGGGTTGTCGCTAGCCGCGCTGCCAAGGCCTGGTGGGTCGGCGCGGGGTAGATAAGCGCTTTACCTGAAACATAGCCCTGCCCAAGAGCAAGCCGTCGCAATTCCAGCCGCAGCCTATCACCAAGTTTCAGCGTGGCCATTTCGTAAAGCTGCGCGGACATGGCGCGAGCTCGCCTGGTAATCATTTCTGCAATGGCCATGGCGAATTCTGGCTCGCTGCGCATCAAGGCAAGAAAGCGTTCACGCGGCAGGCGGGCAAGAAGTGCCTGCGTGATAGTCTCCACGCTTGCTGAGCGGGGTAACCCATCAATGGCGGCGAATTCCCCGAAACAATCACCCGCTTCCATGACACGAAACGCAACCTCCACCCCGTTTTCCGACAAGGCGCGCACGAGCAGCTGACCCCGTTGCAGAAAATAGAGGTCCTGATCGAGAGAGTTTTCCTCGATAACGGTTTTCCCCGGCCCAAAGGATAGGGAGGCACAAGCAGACATCACTCTTTCTCGAATGCTGGGCGATAGCGATCGCAGGATGTCAGGCACCATTTTCCCCGTCCGGACTCGGTTTGGCGGGGTCGCATCGGCCCCGCAAGAAGAATTAGCGCGCTTTCTACCACGCGCTTTGTACCAAAAGTCACAGAGAAGATGATGTGAAAGTGCTGAAGGTGTCCCCGCGGGCAGCAACCCGAATTGTCTGATGGAGGTTCACATGATGCATTATGAGGCTATTTCTCCGGTTATTGGCCATGCGCTGACCGGCGCCGTTTTGGCGTTATTCGTCTTGGGGGCGGCCTTCTGGCTTCTTCTCGCCTTCCGAATCGGCCGCTCCATCGCCCGGAAGCGCACCACCATGGAAAGCGCATTGCTGGCCAACACCACAGCAAGCGCCCAACCGACAACGCACCGGAAACTCAAAGCGTCATGATCGCGGCGGTCTTCCTGATCCACTTCTTCCTCTGCGGTCCCTTCGAAATGTATTGTGAAGAAGGCCGCATGACCCACCATTCCTGCGCTGCGGCAGAGGCTTGGCTGCGCGCCGGGCTCAAACCTGATCAGGCGCTGGTGTTTGCCGGTTGTAAGACCATTGATGAAAACAACCCGAGCGCAGTCGCACAGTTGGAAGAACCCGAGCCGCCCCTGCTTAGCACTCGCACGGCGACGAAAGGGGGTCGTTAATGACCCCGCTTTCCGCCTTTCAATACCATCGCGGCTGGTTGGTCGTGCTGGGCGCCTTCCTTATCCAGGTTGTTGGCTTCGGCGCAATTTACTCAAGCTCTGCCTTCTCGGTGGAAATCGCCGCAAGCCTCGGCATGGATCGCGCCCATGCAGATTTGGTGATGGTGCTGAGCCTCGGCGGTAGTTTTTTGGTCAGCGCCATCAGCGGCCCGATGGCGGATCGCTTCGGGCCGCGCCCTTTGGCCGCCTTCGGCATAATCCTGGTTGCGTCCGGCTTGGCTATAGCGGCACTGGCGCAAAATGCCGTAACGCTTTTCCTTGGCTACGGGCTACTGCTGGGACTTGGGGTCGGCCTTGCCAATGTTCCGTCCATAGCCGCGGTGCAGCGCTGGTTCCTGGCAAAGCGCGGCCTTGCGGCTGGCCTCGCTGGGACTGGCATGGCGGGCGGCATGGCCTTGGTGCCTATACTTAAGGACCTTCTTTCCGCCATTGGCGACTGGCGCGCCATTTTCTTCTGCTGCGCCGCCCTTGTGGCGCTGATCGGCTTGGCCGCCGTGCTTCTGCTGGATGGGCGACCGGAACGGCACGGCCTGGGGCCGGATGGCATACGGCTGAACCCGGCAAGCGCCGCGCGTCTGGCGGAAGGCGTCAGCCTTGGTCAGGCTTTGGGCATTCGTAACTTTCACTACGCGATTGTCGGCACGTTGCTGGTTTCTATACCTGCCTCCGCGCCTTTAATGCTGCTGGTCGGTTCGGCTGAGGCGCAGGGGCTGAGCCATCATCAGGCGGTTGGTCTGCTCACCCTGATCGGCACGGGCTCATTGGGCGGGCGTTTGCTCCTGGCGATCGTTGCGGATCGGCTTGGCCGGCGCATCAGTTTCCTGCTCACCTGCTTTGCGATTGGCTTGGCCATGTTTGCCTGGGCTGGGGCGCGCGATGCCTGGTCGCTTGGTGCCTTCGCCCTGATCTATGGCGCGCTGCAGGGCGTTTTCATGGCACTACTGCCAGCTTTTGTCGCTGATGGCTTTGGCGCGCGCGCGGTGGGTGGCCTGATTGGCGCAGTCTATACCGGCCGTGGCGTGGCGTTGCTGGTCGGCCTGCCGCTGGTGAGTGCAGGCATCGCCTTCTTCGGTACCCATGAGGTTTCGGTGGTACTTTGCGGCCTGGCAGGCTTGCTCGGTGCCTTCTTGCTTTCTTTGGCACGCCCCCAAGCGTCTGGAGAGCGCAAGATTGCGCCCGCCAAGCCCGTTATGGTGGCGACAGCCTCACGTGCAACAGCGCCGGCGAAGACGGGGCAAACTGTCCTGGCCCTTTGGCTGCTGGTGGTTCTTGGTCTTGGCACCGGCATGCTGGCGGTCTTGCCACGCGGCGCAGCGGCCGAAGCGCTGGTGCCAGATACCGCAATCCAGACCGCCAATCTGCCCATCACCCAGGCACGCGGCGGCGTTCGGTCCTTCGCGGTGGAAATGGCCGGTGGCGCAGGCGTTTTCGAGATACCGGAAGCCGCTGCCCGATCCCCAGTACCGGCAGCGCTGATCCTGCATGGTGCCTCGTCCACGACCACGGCACCGATCTGGGATCTGACCGACGCGCTGCCGCCAGCGTGATGACCATGCCTTCTGATCTCATCCCACACAAGGCCACGAAAGGGTCAGATTAATGTCCCCATTTTCCCCCTCACAGCGCCTTGCCTATGCGGAAAGTGACGGCGACCGCGCGACGATGCTACCGGACCCCGAAACATCGCTCGCCTACCCAGGCTGGCGCGTCGTCGCTGGCGCCTTCCTGCAGAGCTTTGCGGCCTTCAGCGCGGCCTGGGCCTTTGCGGCCTTCGCCGTGCCCATCGGCGAGACCTTCGGGGCCTCGCGCGCCGCGCTCGGCGCAGTGTTCGGGATGCAGATCGGGCTGATGATGGTGCTCGCCCCGCTCGGCGGGCTGCTTGCCGACCGCTGCGGCACGCGCGCCACCTGCTTGGCTGGCACAGCGCTAATGGCGGCGGGGCTGCTGGCAACGGCGCAGGCCAATTCACTCGGTGCCGTCATACTTGCCTACGGTGTGCTGCCGGGCGCCGGGCTCGCGCTGATCTTCAACGCATCCTTCGCGGTGGTCCCACGCTGGTTCACCACCCGGCGCGGGCTCGCGGCCGGTATCGCCGCCTCGGGCGTCGCGCTCGGCACCATGATTGGAACGCCGGTGGCGATGGCCTTGGTCGAGGCACTCGGCTGGCGCGCGACGATCGGCTGGTTCGGCTTGGCGCTGCTGCTGGTCGGTGGTGCCGGCGCGCTGCTGTTGCGCGACCGCCCGCGCGGCGCCGCCGCGCCTGGCGGGCCAGGGCTGCGTGAGGTCGCGCTCTCACCAGCCTTCGTCCGCATGGTCGCGGGTAATGCGCTTGGCGGCTTCGCGACGATGATCCCGCTTGGCTACCTGGTGCCGTCCGCGACAACGCGTGGGGTGGATGCGGCACTGCTGCCGCTGCTGATGACGCTGATCGGCGTCGGCTCGCTGTCGGGCCGCGTGGTGCTGGGCGGTCTCGCCGACCGGTTTGGACGGGTGCGCTGCTTCGCGCTGCTCTACCTGTTCCAGGGCGCGGCCTTCCTGCTCTGGCTGGCTGCGCCAGGCTTCGCCGCCTTCGCCGTCTTCGCACTGCTGCACGGCATGGCCTACGGCGCGATCGTCGCGCTGCGCCCCTCGGTGGTGGCCGATCTCTTCCAATGCAGGTCGATGACGACGCTGACCGGGCTGGTGCTCTGTCCGCTCGGCGTCGCCGCAGGGCTGGGCGCGATTGCAATGGGGTGGTCTTTCGATGCCACCGGCAGCTACGCGCCGGCCATCGCCGCCAGCGCCCTCGCCGCCGCCGCCGCGGGCCTGCTGCTGCTGCCGCTCGCCGGCCGCCGGCCTGGCTGAACGCGGCCCGTGCCTTCCCGGACCTTCTGACACCGCACACAAAGACAAAGGAGCCCGCGCTATGTTCACCCAATTCTGCGGCCTAGCCGGCCTTCCGGGCGCCTTCATGCCATCACCGGCGCGGCCCAAAGTAACCATTGAGCGTAGGATTGCGCCCGCGAAATCACGGCCGCTTGCCCTGGCCCTTTGGTTCCTGGCGCTGCTCGGCTGTGGGGCTGCCATGCCGGCCCTCTCGCCGCGCGCGGCAATGGCCGAGGCGCTGGTGCCTGATACCGCAATCCAGACCGCCAAGCTGCCCATCACCCAGGCACGCGGCGGCGCCCGGTCCTTCGCGGTGGAACTGGCCGGTGGCGCAGGCGTTTTCGAGATACCGGAAGCCGCTGCCCGATCCCCGGTGCCAGCGGTGCTTATCCTGCATGATGCCTTGGGCGCTGATGGTCGTGCCGCTTCCTATGCCGAGCAATTGCTGGGTGCGAATATTGCCGTACTGGAACTGCGCGAAGGCAGCACCGCCGCAGCCGGCGCTGCGCTTGCAGCACTTGCAGCCGATCCGCGCATCAACCCCGCGCAGCTTGGCATACTTGGCTTCGGTACTGGCGCCCGCCTGGCCATGGAATTGCCGGGCACTGCGGCGCGCGCCTTGCTTTATCCCGGCTGCGGCACCTTGGCCGGCGCGCGCAAAATGGCAGCCGCGATTGAACCCGCGCCGCTGGCCCATCGCGTGGCCTGGATGCGCGATGCCGGCATCCGCGACTTCATTGGTCCAGCGGAATATGCCTGGAACTATAATGTCTCAGGCGGCGCGCCTGGCTTCGCCTTGCCGCATAAGAATGCCGCCATCCTACTGCTGCATGGCGCCGAGGATCCCGCCAACCCGGCCGAGGCTTGTGCCTTCCTATGCGAAAGCCTGCGCATGGATGGTGCCGATGTAGAACATCGGCAAGTGCCCGGTGCCGGCTATGCCTGGGACTTCCCGCAGCTTGGCGCAACGCCTGACGTGATGCTGCCCGCGCCCGGCATGACTGGGCGCGTGGCGGCCCGCCCCTGGCCCGCCATGGCAGCGCAAACAGCGGCATCGGTGGCAGGGTTTTTCGCCATGAATCTGGCGCGGTGATGCCATGAGCCCCGCAAGGCACCGCACTACACCAATGAGCCTTCAATGCTCCATCGTTGGGATGCGGAGGATGTCATGATCCTTGAAGCAACCACCTTTTCTTCGGCCTTGCTGCTGAAATTTGCCCTTGGCTATTTCGCCATCCTGGCCACGCCGGGGCCGAATATGGTGACCATTGGCACCACGGCCGCGCTGCGCGGCTTTCGCGGCGCCTTGCCGTTTTGCCTTGGTATTGCGCTTGGCGCCGGCCTGATGGCTGGCGCCATATCGCTGCTGCTTGAAGCCTTCGCCGGCTCTCATAAGCTGGAGTCGGTGGGGCGCGTTGTTGCGGGCACCTTGTTGATGGTTATCGCCTTTCGCATCATCTGCGCCCGCCCGCCGCGTGTTTCGGACGAGGCCGAGTTTTCTAAGCCGCGATTGCTGAATAACTGGACGGTTGGACTTGGCGCAGGTTTTCTCATCGCCCTTACCAATCCGGTGACGGCGGCCTATTTCTTCGCGCAGTTCATCGGCCCACTGGCGCAGAGTGATGCGGCGCCCTGGGTCATTTTACTTGTGGCGATGCAGGCTTTGCTTTTTGGGCTGCTGATAGCGACACTTTTTGCGCATCCCTTCATGCGGAACTTGGCCTTCACCTATCATCGCCCGGTCAGCGCCATCGCCGGCCTGGCATTGCATAGCCTTGGCCTGCTCATGATCCTGCCGGTGGTGCGGACATGACGGCGCCGCTGGGTTGGTTCATGCAGGACAGGCGTTTGCGTTCACGTCCATTATTGGTTGCGCGGAAAAAAGCCGGTGATCAGCTCGTCATCTTTTGCGCAACGCGTCCAAGGCCGCATGCGCAGCCGCAAGCTCCGGACGCGGCGCGTCGGCCTCAACGGTATTCCTGAGCAGTAGCCGGTAGCGCGCCAAAGCGATGCCGCTGCGCCCTTCGGCCTGTGCCGCGGCGGCGGCACCCGCCAAGGATCGGAAACGATTCGGGTTACTCCGCAAGACTGCCTCAAAAGCCGCCTCAGCTTCGCGGTTGCGGCCAAGTGACAACAATAATTCTCCCAATAGCTCCCGCGCTGGGGCAAGAGGTCCGGGCTCCACAACACTCTTGGCGAGGCCATCTTCACTTTGCGCCGCGCGTTTGAGTTGTGCCAGGGCGCCATTGATGTCGCGCACAATGCGGAATGACCGGGGCGGATCATGCCAAGGCCAAGTGCGAAACAGAGCAGATCGCGTTCAGATGGCACATCTGAATGCGTGAAGATGCTCGAAAAACAACAATGTAGAGCGGGTTGCGTGAACCCATGTGAACGCAACATGCTCCATGTGATGGCGGCAAGCTGCGGAAAGCCGCTTGCTGGCAAGGGCAAAGCAGCGGCATTGGCCGAATCGCCAGGCTCCTGCGCGTCGAAGGCCGACGAAAAGTCTACCAAGGTGCCGTTCACAAGGCCTGGAATGACCGGCAGCGAATGGTCAGGACGTTCTCGCTTTCAGGATCAACAGCGCTGAAGAAGGAATCGGCCACCGCATTGCAACCGCGTCCAAATGCGGCGAAAGTGAACAACGGATACGGAAATCTGGCTATGAATTCCAAAAGCCTGCTGGTGGTGCGCTTCATGCTGACCTTTCCCGGCCCAACAATGCCCTGGCGCACCACCAGCCATATATTTGGTGGGCCGATTCACGCTGCTGCCTTGAACCGGCAGCAGCGATCGGACCACTGGGCTTTCGTACCAAAACACCCCCCGAGGAACCGCCATGCCGATCATTGACGCGCAAGTTCACGCCTATGAACGCAATCATCCGGGCCGCCCCTGGCATGCGGTGCTGCATGGCCCCCCGGAAGTGACGGGCGCTGACATGTTCAAGGCCATGGATGCGGTCGGCGTGGATGGCGCGATTCTGGTTTCCGCCTTCACCATGTATCGCTTTGACGCGAGCTATGCGGTTTCGGTCCGCAATACCTACCCGGACCGATTCGCTTTGGTGAAGCCGGTTGACCCCAATGATCCCAAGGTGGCGGAAACCATCGCCGATTGGCAGGCAACCCCTGGTGCCGTTGGCATTCGCATCATGATGCGTGGCGATGTTTCGGCAGACCCTGCGGACCCCGGCATTAATCACGTGCTGGCCACCGCGGCGAAGCGCGATCTGCCGGTCAATCTACTCTGCTGGGGCAGGCTGGATCAGGTGCATGAATTGGCGCGGCGCAATCCGGATACGCGGCTCGTGATTGACCATCTCGGCTTGCAACAACCTTTTGAACCGCCACGGATGGAAAACGGCTTTGCTGCATTGCCGAAGCTGCTGGCATTGGCGGATTTTCCAAACATTGTCGTGAAGATCACCGGCGCCTGCACGCTTTCTCGCGGTGAATATCCCTATGGCGATATCTGGGAACCTCTGGCGCGTATTTTCGATGCCTTTGGTATGCAGCGCTGCCTTTGGGGCACGGATTGGACTCGCGCGGTGGAATTGATGACCTATGCGGAAGGTGTGGATTCCTTCCTGAAATCGGATCGGCTTTCGGATAGCGATCGCGCCATGCTGATGGGTGAAGCCACAAGCCGCACCTATCGCTGGGCGCCTGGGGGTAAGTAAGGGCTGGCGCAGTGCCTGCAAAACTGCCAGCCTTCACAAAAATCTCGCCGAGGAAACCCAGAATGAAGCGACGCCATCATGATGCGTGACAGCCGCTTGGATGGCCGCGCTGCCTGGACGCGCTTGGCGATTGCGCTTCTGATCAGCATGATCGGCAGCGCGCCGATGTGGACCGTGGTGGTGGTGCTGCCCACCGTGCAAGCGGAATTCGGCACGCTGCGCGCTGGCGCTTCGCTTCCCTATACCATGACCATGGTGGGATTCATGGTGGGTGGCGTGCTGATGGGCAAGCTGTCTGATCGCTTCGGCGTCATGGTGCCAGTGTTGATCGGCGCCACCTCCATCGGGCTTGGTGGCATCGCCACCTATTTCGCGCCAAACCTTTTCGCCTTCGGTCTTGCCTATGGCGTGCTGTTCAGTTGCTTTGGTGCGGCGGCGGTATTCAGCCCGCTGATTGCCGATGTCTCGCTCTGGTTTGAAAAGCGCCGTGGTATTGCGATGGCATTGGCGGCTTCCGGCAATTACTTCGCCGGCACTTTCTGGCCGACGCTGTTGCAATGGGGCATTTCCACCATTGGCTGGCGTCAGGCGCATCTGATCATGGGCATTGCGGGTTTCGTCACCCTCGTGCCGCTCGCGCTCTTGCTGCGTACCCGCGCGCCCATGCCGGCACCGGTCGCACCTGGCAGCGTGGCGCCGCGCAACCCCATGGCGCTCGGACTTCCGCCAAATGTCTTGCAGACACTGATCATCCTGGCCGGCATCACCTGCTGCATCGCCATGGCCATGCCGCAGGTGCATATCGTCGCCTATTGCGTGGACCTTGGTTTCGGCGCCGCGCGCGGGGCGCAAATGCTCTCCGTCATGCTCGCCAGCGGCATCGCATCGCGCCTGATTTTCGGCTTCATCATGGACCGTATCGGCGGCGTGCGAACGCTTGTGCTATCATCCCTGCTGCAAGGCATCGCATTGCTGCTGTTCCTGCCATCTGATGGCTTGATGGCGTTGTTCCTGGTGTCCTTCATGTTCGGCCTGTTCCAGGGCGGGCTGGTGCCCTGCTACGCCATGATTGTGCGCGAGAACTTTCCGCCGTCAGAGGCCGGCAGCCGTGTCGGCATGGCGCTGTCTTCCACCATGGTTGGTATGGCGGTGGGCGGATGGATGGCGGGTGCGCTGTTTGACGCAACCGGCGGCTATACGGCGGCGATGTTGAATGGCATTGCGTGGAATTTGGTCAATCTATCCATCGCGCTGTGGTTTCTCTGGCGGCTTAACCGCCGCCAGCAGGCTTTCGCGTAACGGCGTGCAGGGCGGGTTTCAGCCAATCCTCTCCCAGTACAATTCCAATTGCTGCATGGCGCCATCCACCAGGCGTGCCGGCGGCTTCAGCCAAACCCCTGCGCCATCCGCGCGGACTTGGCGGACCTGGTCGCCACCAATGCGGTCCGCCAGATTGCTGTCATCCACGCGCGTGACCAGCACTTTGCCATCGAAGCGGTATTTGCCCGTATAGGCGGACCAGAAGCGCTGCACGCCGGGCGGCAGCACGGCGCGGCCATCGCCCGTGGCCGCCTGCATGCGATGCGCGCCGAATTGCACAATGCCGGTGGGCTCAGGCCCGTATTGGTGATGTTCCAGAGGCTTTCCCGCCGCATCAGTCGCGGTGACGCGCAGCAATTGCCAGGTGCCAAGCAGGGAAATCATCTTCGTCCTTTCAGGCGGCTGCCCGCGCATCTTCCAGAATCATATCCGCCGCCTTTTCACCAATCATGATGGAAGGCGCATTGGTATTGCCGGCGACAACGGATGGCATGATGGAAGCATCTGCCACGCGCAACCCCGCCACGCCATGCACGCGAAGCCGCGGATCAACCACGCTATTGCTGCCAATGCCCATGGCGCAACTGCTGGACGGGTGGTGATTGGTTGATCCTGTTTCGCGCACAAAGCGTTCCATATCGGCATCGCTGGAGAAGGCTTCCCCGGGCACCAATTCCCCCATTGCAAAGGCCTTCAAGGCTGGCTGTTCCGCCAAGCGTCGCGCAAGCCTTATGCCCGCCAGCATCGCCCGCATATCATAATCGGAAGCGAGAAATCCAAAGGTAATGGCGGGCGCGGCAAACGGATCGGGGCTCGCGAGCCGCACCGTCCCGCGCCCTTCTGGGGCCAGATGCACCGGGCTGAGCGTGAAGCCTGAAAAAGGATGCGGAATGACACCCTTTTTGTTGCGTTCCAGCGTGCTCCATTCCAGCAGATTGATCTGCAAATCAGGCTGTTCCAGGCGCGGATCGGTTCTGGTCAATACCCCCGTGCGCACGGCATTCACCGCCATGGGGCCGCTGCGAAACAAGCCATATTGCAGCGCTGCGGCTATTTTGCGCGGCCAACTATTTTCCAGATCATTGAAGGTAACGGGCTTGGCACAGCGCCACATCAGATAGACGCAGAAATGATCATGCAGATTGGCCCCCACCGCCGGCATATCGCGCAGCACCGGAATGCCCATGGCCTGCAAATGCTCTGCCGGCCCGAGCCCGGAAAGCTGCAATAGTTGCGGGGAACCATAAGCGCCACCGGAGACAATCACTTCCCGCCGCGCGCGCACGCGCTTAAGCCCGCCCGGATCACGATACTCCACGCCAATCGCCCGCCCATTTTCAATCACCACGCGCGTCGCATGTGCATTGGTGCGGATATCAAGATTGGCGCGCCCCTTCGCTGGCGCCAGATAGGCGCGGGCTGAACTCCACCGCCGATTGGCGCTTGTGGTGGATTGATAATACCCCGTGCCTTCCTGCACGCGGCCATTGAAATCTGGGTTGCGCGGAATGCCGGCCTGTTCGGCAGCGCTGATCATGGCTTCCGTCAATTCTGTTGTGCCCGTGTGATCCGAGACATTGAGCGGCCCGCCAACACCATGAAATTCATCCGCCCCGCGCGCCTGATTTTCGCTTTTCTTGAAGTAAGGCAGCACCGAATCATAATCCCAACCCGTGCAGCCGCGCTGGCGCCAGGAATCATAATCCCGCGGATGGCCGCGCATATAGACCATGCCATTGATGGAACTGGTGCCGCCCAAGGTCTTGCCGCGCGGGACAAAGAACTTCCGGCCATTCAATCGCTCTTGAGGCTGGCTTTCAAAGCACCAATTGATCGCCGAATTCGCATAGACTTTCGCAAAACCGAGCGGGATATGGATCCACGGGTTGCGATCCGGCGGCCCCGCTTCCAGCAAACAAACCGAATAGCGCCCATCTTCCGAAAGCCGCGCGGCCACAGTCGCGCCGGCGGAACCAGCGCCCGAGACAATAAAATCGAATACCCCCGCTTCTTCGGTCATGCCGCTTGCCCCCATGCACCATTTTCCGCCACCAGGCGCCCAGCGTAAAACACACGTCGACGCGGCGGATGTGCGCCAATGGCATCCGGAATATTCTCAGCCGCGATGCTGAAGAAATGCGCGGGGTTTCCGGGCGCTATGCCGTAATCCGCAATGCCAAGCGCCGCCGCACCTTCGGAAGACACCATGCTGAATAATTCGAGGATCAACGGATCATGGCGCAAATCTTCCCGCCAGCCGATCACGGAAGCGCGTTCCAGCATATCGGCATTGCCATAGGGGCTCCAGGTATCGCGCACATCATCATTGCCGCAAAACACTCTCACACCAGCTCGGCGCAGCAGCATGAGCGGCGGCATGGTCGCACTGCCCGCGCCATGCGTCACCAAAGCGACACCGCAGGAAGCCATCAACTCCGCCGCCGCCTTCTGTTTTGATTCAGCGATGCCGCCCAAGCAGAACCCATGGCTGATGGTGGCCCGCCCCGCCATGCCATGCGCGCGCACGCGGGCGCAGATTTCAAGCAGGCTGAACAGGCCAAGCTCGCCTGGTTCATGCAAATGAATGTCCACGCCAACGCCGCGCTTTTCTGCAATGGCGAAAATGCCGTTCAATTGCCCGGCGGGGTCGCGGTCCACCTCACAAGGATCAATGCCGCCCAACAGTTCCGCCCCCGCGGCTATGGCCGCGTCCAGCAGATCGAGCATGGGCTTGCCGCCGGCGCGCATGACGCCGGCCTGCGGGAAGGCCACCACCTGCACCGTCGCGGCTGCCTTATGGGCTTCCCGCGCTGCCAGCACGCCTTCCAGGGCAGAAAGCCCGAAGGCGGGGGTGATATCGGCATGGGTGCGGATATGCGCCGTGCCATTCGCCACGCAGCGCCGGATCAGCGCCCCCGCCCTTGCGGCGGTATCCAGCGGTAGGGAGGGCAAAAGCCTCTCATCCGTCGCAATCCGGCTCATGCGGAAGGGCTCGGCGGCGTGGGGCGTCCAGGGCAGGCCGAATAGCGTCTTATCTAGATGCATATGCCCATCCACCAAGCCGGGCAGCAACAAATCCCCGCCCAAATCAAGCAATTGGCCTGCCGGGGGTACCGGGGCATCGGCGGGCAGGAAGGCGGCAATCCGCCCATCCTTCAGCGCCAGGCGCTGGCCAGGCGGCCCGCCACCGGCCAGGCGAAAATTCTGCAAAACCGAGTCATAGGGCGCTTCAGCCATGCCGTTCCTCCCCAATCTGGCGTGGCGCGCTACGCGCCACCAAGCTATTCAGGGAATGATGCGGGTCGGTTTCCGCCAGCGTCAATCGGTTTCGGCTGCGCTTATGGTTGACGGATACCCCCCGCTCTCCCTATAGGACTCGACCCCGCCGGGGCGGTCCGTCATTGGTCTGCCGCCGGCGCTCTTTCTTTGCCTTATGGCTACGACCCCTCGGGAGAAGTATCGTGAAGCGTACCTATCAGCCCTCCAAGCTCGTCCGGAAGCGTCGCCATGGCTTTCGCTCCCGTCTTTCGACCGTGGGCGGCCGCAAGGTGTTGGCCAATCGCCGCGCCAAGGGCCGCAAGCGTCTTTCCGCCTGAACCAAGCCTCGTGCGGGGTGGTGATATGGCGCAGCTTGATGAAGGCTCCGCGCCATTGCCGCCCGCCCTGCCTCGGCTGGAAAGGCTCAAGAAGCGCCGGGAGTTTTTGCGCGCCGCATCGCGCGGCAAGCGTGCGGCACGTCCTGGGCTTGTTTTGCAAGCGCTCGCCATCCCCGAACCGTCGCTGAGGCTGGGCTTCACTGTGACGAAAAAAATCGGCAATGCCGTCATCCGGAACCGGGCGCGTCGACGCCTTAAGGAAGCCGCGCGGCTGACGCTTCCGGCTATGGGACTTTCCGGCTGGGATCTGGTGCTGATCGGGCGTGATGGGACCGCCGAACGCCCCTTTCCTTTGCTGATCGAAGATTTGCGCGCCGCTTTGCGTCAGACAGGGGTGGCGCCATGAGCCTGCCCGCCGTTGCGCTGAAGGGCTGCGTGCATGCGTATCGCTATACGCTGCGCGGCATTATCGGCAGCCATTGCCGCCATTACCCGACCTGTAGCGATTACGCGCTGGAAGCTTTGGAAGACCATGGCGCGCTGCGCGGCACCTGGTTGACCACGCGGCGCATTCTGCGCTGCAACCCCTGGACCCCTGGCGGCTACGACCCCGTACCACGCCCCAAAAACACCAAAGGCTGAGCACCCGCCATGGATCAGAAGCGTCTGTTCGCCGCGATTGCGCTTTCAATCGGCATTCTGCTGCTTTTCGACGTGTACAAGCGCATGAACATGCCGCCCGAAGCGCCGGCACCGGTGACGCAACAGGCACCCGTGCCGGCGCCCGCCGTGCCCGCGCCCGCGGCTTCCGGCGCGCCCGTGCCGGCCACTCAGGTATTGACGGCGCCTTCCCAGCAGGAAGCCGCACCGGCGGCCCGCACCCCCGCCCGGCGCATCGCGATTGAAAGCCCCTCGGTTGCTGGCAATCTCAATCTGCGTGGCGCGCGGCTTGATGATCTGGTGCTGCTCCGCCACCGGGAAACCGTTGATCCTGGCTCCCCCCCCGTGCGGCTTTTCGCGCCGCGCGACACCGCAGCACCCTATTTCGCGCAATGGGGCTGGACCGCCGCCGATGGCCGCACGAAGGTGCCGGATGGGGATACGGATTGGCAGATCAGCGGCGGGCCGCTTGCCCCTGGCAAGCCGGTCACGCTCACCTGGGATAATGGCCAAGGCCAGATTTTCGAAATCCAGTTGAGCCTGGATGAGAATTACATGTTCTCCGCCGAACAGCGCATGCGCAATACCGGGGCTGACACGGTGGCGGTGCTGCCCTGGGCGCGCATCAGGCGCGAATCCACGCCCAAGGTGGAAGGCTTCTTCATTTTGCATGAAGGCTTCACCGGCGTTGTCGGCGGCCGGTTGAATGAAGTGACCTTCGCTGACGCGAAGACTGAAGCGCAGAAGCGCCGTGGGGCGGCTTTCGAACAGGAAGATGTCGGCGGCTGGGTTGGCATTACTGATAAATATTGGCTCGCCGCGCTGATGCCGGCCGCACCTGATCAGCCGATGCGCGCCGCCTATCGCTTTGTCAGCGAAGCGCCCGGCACGGCGGGTGAGCGTTGGCAAGTGGATATCGCCGCCCCTGCCGCGCAGCAGATCGCACCCGGTGCCGCGGATGGCTTCAAAAGCCGCTTGTTTGCCGGTGCCAAGGAAGTGCATTTGCTGGATGATTACGCAACACGCTTCGGCATCAAGGATTTCGACAAGGCGATTGATTTCGGCTGGTTCTACTTTCTGACCAAGCCTTTCTTCTATGCGTTGGATTGGCTGTTCCGGGTATTCGGTAATTTCGGTGTCGTCATTTTGGTCTTCACCCTCGCCATCAAGATCCTATTCTTCCCGCTGGCGAGCAAGGCCTATAAATCCATGGCCAAGATGAAGGTGCTGGCGCCCAAAATGGCGGAGCTCAAGGAACGCTACAAGGATGATCCGCAAAAGGCGCAGACTGAAATGATGGCGCTCTACCGTAGTGAAAAGGTAAACCCTGCCTCCGGCTGCTTGCCCATCCTGCTGCAGATTCCGGTGTTTTTCGCGCTTTATAAGGTGCTGTTCGTCACCATCGAAATGCGCCACCAGCCCTTCTTTGGCTGGATCAAGGATTTGTCCGCGCCGGACCCGACCAATCTGTTCAACCTTTTCGGCCTGCTGCCCTTCGATCCCGCGGGCTGGAGCAGCTTTTTGCATATGCCGGCCTGGGCCTTGATCATGGGCCTGACCATGTGGGTGCAGCAAAGGCTGAACCCGCAGCCGCCCGATCCGATTCAGGCGAAAATCTTCGCCTGGATGCCGGTGATCTTCACCTTCATGCTGGCATCCTTCCCGGCGGGGCTCATCATCTATTGGGCCTGGAACAATACGCTTTCTGTCGGCCAGCAATACTACATCATGCGCCATGAACGCGCGGCATCCCGCGTGGCCAAGGCCGGCGGCAAGCAGGCGTGACGCCGCTTGCCAGGTTTGCATGATGAGTGGCTTGGCCGAGGCTACTACGGAAGAAGCGCGCGCCGCCCTGCTTGAAGCGGGGCGGCTGTTGTTCGCGCGGCCCTGTGATTTTTTCTTCGGCGCGCAGAAGCTTGAACAAGTGCCGCCGCCTGGCCTGCCGGAGATTGCCTTTTGCGGGCGATCCAATGTCGGCAAATCTTCGCTGCTGAATGCGCTGACAGGGCGCAATGCGCTGGCACGCGTTTCCAATACGCCGGGGCGCACGCGCCAGCTCAATTTTTTTAATCTCGGCGAGCGGCTCGTGCTCGTGGATATGCCGGGCTATGGCTATGCCAAGGCGTCGAAGGAATTGCAGGCCGATTGGCAGGGCATGATGTTCGAATATCTGCGCGGCCGCCCCAATCTGCGCCGCGTGCTGCTGCTGATGGATGCGCGGATTGAAACCAAATCCGTCGACCTTGCCGCGATGAAGCTATTGGATGAGGCCGCGGTCGCTTTTCAGATCGTGCTGACCAAGGCCGATGATGTGCCGCCCGCGCAATTCGACAAGCGCCTGGCCGAGGTTGAGGCGCTGGCCCGCCGCCATACCGCCGCCCATCCCATGGTGCTGGTCACCAGCAGCGAAACCGGTCAGGGCATGCCTGAATTGCGGGCAGAGCTTGCCGCCTTTGCCCTGCCGGGCTGATTTTTCTGCCGGCTGATGCCGCACAACCCTGGCGACAGGGAAAACGAAAAAGGTTACACGCCTGTCATGCAGGCATCCCCCCCGCTTCTTGCCGCTGAGGGCATCACCAAGCGTTTCGGCGCCTTGCTTGCCAATGATGCCGTGGACCTGACCGTGGCGCCCGGGGAAATCCATGCGCTGCTTGGCGAAAACGGCGCGGGTAAATCCACCCTGGTCAAGATTATCTATGGCCTGCTGCGCCCAGATTCGGGGCGGCTTGTCTGGCGCGGTGCGCCCGTTGCGGTGGAAAGCCCCCGTGCCGCCCGTGCGCTTGGCATTGGCATGGTGTTTCAGCATTTTTCGCTGTTTGAGGCACTGACGGTGGCGGAAAATGTCGCCCTCGCGCTCGATGGCGCTGCGCCCTTGGACGAAATCGCCCAACGCCTTTCTGAGACCAGCCGCGCCTATGGCCTGCCGCTTGATCCCAAGCGCGAAGTCTGGCGGCTTTCGGTGGGCGAACGCCAGCGCGTTGAGATCATGCGCTGCCTGATGCAGGACCCAAGCCTGCTGATCCTGGATGAACCGACCTCGGTACTGACGCCCCAAGAAGCCGAGGGGCTTTTCACCACCCTGGCAAGGCTGCGCGCTGAGGGGCGTTCGGTCCTTTACATCTCCCACAAGCTCGAAGAAGTGCGCCGCATTTGCGAAGCCGCCACCATTCTGCGTGGCGGGCAGGTGGTGGCGCATTGCGATCCGCGCGCTGAAACCGCCGCAAGCCTTGCACGCATGATGATGGGTGGTGATGTCGTGCCCATCCGCCATGATCATATCGAAGCGCAAGGCCCGGTGCGGCTTGCGGTTTCGGCGCTGTCACTCCCGCCGCAGCACGCGCATGGCATTGCGCTTGAAAAGATCAGCCTGGAACTGCGCGCCGGTGAGGTGCTGGGCATCGCCGGTGTCGCCGGCAATGGTCAGGATGAGCTTTTTGCTGCCCTCAGCGGCGAAGAATTGGCGCCCCATGCCGGGGCCATTGCGATGGATGGGGTGGCGGTTGGCCGCGCCGGCATCAATGAACGCCGCAAGCGCGGTGCAGCCTTTGTGCCGGAAGAACGGCTTGGCCATGGCGCGGCGCCGGCCATGCGGCTGACAGAAAACGCGCTACTTTCCGGCCATGCCACCAATGGCTTCTTGCGCCATGGGCTGGTGGATCGCGCGAAGTTGACTGACTTCGTGGGCAAGGTGGTGCGCGCCTTTGATGTGCGCAAAGGCCCCGCCGATCCGGAAGCGCGCGCGCTATCCGGCGGCAATTTGCAGAAATTTGTGATCGGGCGGGAAATCGCGCGCCAGCCCGGCATTCTGGTGGTGGCGCAGCCAAGCTGGGGCGTGGATGCGGGTGCTGCCGCCACCATTCGGCAAGCGCTGATGGATTTGGCGCGCGCGGGTAGCGCGGTGCTGGTGATCAGCCAGGATTTGGATGAGTTGCTCGAAATCTCAGACCGGCTTTGCGTGATGTTCATGGGCCGGCTTTCGCCCGCCATGCCAACTGCTCACGCCACACGTGAATCGCTCGGCCTATTGATGGGCGGGGCGGGGATGGCGGCGTGATGAAGCTTGTGATGGAGCGTCGCACCGAAACGCCGATCAGCCTGATGCTGATCTCCCCAATGATTGCGGTAGCGCTGACCATGATATCCGCCGCCATCATGTTTGCGCTGCTCGGCAAGGACCCTGTGACGGCGCTGAGCACTTATTTCCTCGATCCGCTCTCGGATTCCTGGGGCTTGCAGGAAGTGGCGGTAAAGGCGACACCGCTCGTGCTGATCGCGGTTGGGCTGGCGGTTTGCTACCGCGCGAAGGTCTGGAATATCGGTGCCGAGGGGCAATTCCTGTTCGGCGCCATGGCAGGTGGGTATGTCGCCATCATCACCCATGGCAGCACACAAGGCCCATGGCTTTTGCCGGTGATGCTGCTGGCGGGCGCCATGGCAGGCGCGTGTTTCGCCTTGATCCCCGCCATCCTGCGCATCCGCTTCGGCGCCAATGAAATCCTGACCAGCCTGATGCTGGTGTATGTCGCGGAATTGCTGCTGGATTTCCTGGTGCGTGGCCCGTGGCGAGACCCCGCCGGCTTCAACATGCCCAATAGCGTGGTGTTCGAAGCGGAAGCGACTTTGCCGCTGCTGATGGCGGGCGGGCGGCTCAATATCGGCACGCCGATCATGATTGCGGTGGTACTGGGCTTCATGCTGCTGATGGGGCGCACGCTGAAGGGGTTTGAAATCCGCCTGGTGGGCGAAGCGCCGCGCGCCGCGCGCTTTGCTGGGTTTTCTGAGGCGCGGCTGATCATCACGGTTTTCATGATCTCGGGCGCACTCGCGGGACTCGCGGGCGTGCTGGAAGCGGCGGGCACCATCAAGCAATTGCAGCCTGGCCTTTCGCCTGGCTATGGCTTCACCGCCATCATCGTCGCCTTCCTGGGAAGGCTTAATCCCATCGGCTGTTTGTTTGCCGGCATTTTCATCGCCATCACCTTCATCGGTGGTGAGAATGCGCAAATCATGCTGCGTCTGCCTTTGGATGCGACGCGTGTGCTGCAAGGGCTTTTGCTGTTCTTCGTGCTTACCTGCGATAGCCTGCTTTTATATCGCTTCCGCCTTCTGCGCGGTGCCGCCGCATGACGCTGTTCGAAGCCATTATCCTGACCATCATCACCGCTTCCACCCCACTGCTGATTGCGGCGATTGGGGAATTGGTGGTGGAACGCGCCGGCGTTTTGAATTTGGGCGTTGAGGGCATGATGGTGATCGGCGCTGCCGCTGGCATTGCGGCGGCCATCGCCACCGGGTCTTCCACGCTTGGCGTGCTGGTGGCCGTGCTGGCCGGCATGGCGCTGTCCCTGGTGTTTGCCGCCCTTGTCTTGGGGCTTGCGGCCAATCAGGTGGCGGCGGGGCTGGCTTTGGCCATCCTCGGGCTTGGGCTTTCGGGCGTGATCGGCGCGCCCTTTGTGGGCGTGCAGCGCGCCGGCATCGGCAAGATCGAAGTCCCGCTGCTGTCCGATATTCCCTTCATCGGGCCGGTGCTGTTCCATCAGGACCCGTTTGTGTATGCCTCGGTGGCATTGGTCATCGGCGTTTGGTGGTTTCTCGCGAAAAGCCGCGCCGGGTTGGTCTTGCGCGCGGTCGGCGAAAACCACGCGGCGGCGCATGCGCTTGGCTATCCGGTGCGGCGCATACGCCTGCTTGCCATCCTGTTCGGCGGCGGATGCGCGGGCCTGGCGGGGGCCTATATGTCCTTGGTCCTGACCCCCTTCTGGACCAGCGGCATGACCGCCGGGCGGGGCTGGATTGCGCTGGCCATCGTCGTCTTTGCCTCCTGGCTGCCCTTCAGGGCCATGGTCGGCGCCTATCTGTTTGGCGCGCTGACGATCCTGCAGTTGCATGCGCAATCGGCGGGCGTGCCCTTGCCATCGCAGTTTCTGGCGGCCTTGCCCTATCTGATCACGATTCTGGTGCTAGTGCTCATTATGCGGGCAAGGCGAGGGGGCGCGGCGGGGCCGGCCTCGCTCGGCGTGCCTTTTGTGCCCGACAGATAGGGCCTTCCGCATTGGTATTAAATTTGCTTAATCCACCTAGCTTTTCAGGGAGAGCTTCATGAACATCACCCGTCGTCACCTTATGGCCGGCTCTGCCGGTCTTGCAGGCGCTGCCGCCTTCGGACATCAGGCCGAAGCGCAATCGCGCCTGAGCGTAGGCGTGGTCCTGATCGGCCCGGTCGGCGATTTCGGCTGGTCGCATATGCACGACCAGGGCCGCCGCCGCATGGCCGAAGTGCTGGGCGACCGCGTCAATGCCACCACGGTGGAATCCGTCGCACCACCCGATTTCGACCGCGTTGTGACGCAGCTGGTCCGCACCGGCCATCGGCTGATCTTCACCACCAGCTTTTCCTATTTCGCCCCCACGCAGCGCATGGCGCCGCAGCACCCCGGCGTATTCTTCGAAAACGCGACCGGCCCGACAACGTTGCCGAATATGGCGATCTACAATGCCCGCTTCTACGAAGGCCGCTACGTCCAGGGCGTGATCGCTGCGCGCAAGTCGCGTTCCAAGACCATCGGCTATGTCGCCACCTTCCCGGTGCCGGAGGTGATCAGCGCCATCAATACCGTGATGCGCGGCGCCTGGTCGGTGGATCCTTCCATGAAGGTGCGCGTGGTGTGGGTGAATGCCTGGTCGAACCCAGCGCGAGAGGCCGATGCAGCTCGCGCCCTGATTGACCAGGGCTGCGACGTGCTGTGCAGCCACACCGATGGCCCGGCGCCGCTGCAATTGGCGGAACAACGCGGCATTTTCGGCTTCGGCCAGGCATCTGACATGACACGCTTCGCACCGCGCGCGCATTTGACCAGCAGCGTCAATAACTGGGGCGATTACTATGCCGATCGTGCGAAGGCAGTGCTGGACGGCACCTGGCGCCCGACGGATACCTGGGGCGGGCTTGGTAGCGGCATGTTCCGCATGGCCCCCTTCACCAATATGACGCCCGAGGAAGTGAGCGAGGCAACGCGCATCCGTGACGCCATCGCTGCCGGCACGCTGCACCCGTTTGACGGCCCGATCACGCGCCAGGATGGCACGGTGGTGATCCCGGCGGGCCGGCGGCTCACGGATGATGAAATCCGCGCGCAGAATTACTTCTATCAGGGCATTGATGTCGCGATGCCGTAAGGCGCGTTATCAGCGCTGAAACAACGGCCCCAGTGTGAGCAATCACACTGGGGTTTTTTCATTCAAACCGATTGGACCGCGGGAACCCATTCGGCGGCGCCTTGCCCGCGCCGGCGCGATTGCCAACCCAGGCGCGCAAATCGGTCTCGGTGCGGGTTCTTTCGCCAAGCACCCAGGAAAGCCCTTCCTTCCGGGTGAAGACCTTGGCATCCGAAAGCCCGCCATCGCGATAGCTTTGCAATTGCACACCGCGCCCGCGCGTCAGCTCGGGCACCTGGTCAATCGGGAAAATCAGCAATTTGCGGTTTTCGCCAATCACCGCAACGCAATCGCCTTCCGCCGGCGCGCAGACCGCCGCTTCGACCGGCGCGTCCACATTCAGCACCTGCTTGCCGGTACGCTTTTCCGCAAGCAATTCCTCGGCCTTAACGAAAAATCCTTTGCCGTCGGACGCCGCCACCAGATAGCGCAGCCCTTCGCGATGCACGAACATGGCAACCACCGCATCTTCATTGGTCAGATCAAGCATCAGGCGCACCGGCTGACCATCGCCGCGCCCGCGCGGAATGGCATCGGCCTTCAGCGTGAAGGCCTTGCCATTGGTGGCAAAAATCACCAGCCGATCCGTGGTCTCCGCATGCAGTGCGATGAACAGGCTATCGCCTTCCTTGAAGCGCAATTCGCCATCCAGGGACACATGGCCCTTCTGCGCCCTGATCCAGCCTTTCTCAGACAGGATCACGGTTATCGGCTCACGCTCCACAAAGGCCGCTTCATCCACCACCACTTCTGGCAGAAGCGCGCCGGTCGCCGTGCGCCGCGCACCAAGCGCGCCATCGCCGAAGCGCGCGCGCATGCTTTCAATTTCTTCCGCAATCGTTTCCCAGCGCGCCGCTTCGGATTTCATCAGCGCCAGAAGCTTTTTCTGTTCTGCCGAAAGCTTCTTATGCTCCTTACGGATTTCCATTTCTTCCAGGCGCCTGAGCGCACGGAGCCGCATATTCAGGATGGCCTCCGCCTGAGTATCGTTCAGGCCAAAGCGTTCCATCAGCCTGGGCTTTGGTTCATCTTCTTCCCTGATGATACGGATCACCTCATCCAAATTAAGATAGGCGATCAGATAGCCATCAAGAATCTCAAGCCGCCGCGCAATCGCGCCCAGCCGGTGATTAGTGCGCCGTTGCAGCACCTCATGCCGATGATCCAGCCAGGCGCGCAGCACTTCCTTCAGGCTCATGACGCGCGGCGTGCGGTTCGCATCCAGCACATTCATGTTCAGCGGAAAGCGAGATTCCAACGGCGTGGCGCGGAATAGCGTTTCCATCAGCACCGCCGGTTCCACATTGCGCGATTTGGGTTCCAATACCACCCGCACCTGTTCGGTGCTTTCATCGCGCAAATCCGCCAATAGCGGCAGCTTTTTTTCTTCCAGAAGCTGCGCGATCTGTTCGATCAGTCGCGCCTTCTGCACCTGATAGGGGATTTCGGTGACAACAATCACCCAGCTTCCGGCCTTACTCTTTTCCACTTCCCATTTCGCGCGCACACGAAACCCGCCGCGGCCGGTTTCATAGGCTTCACGCATGGCTTCCTGGCTTTCCACCAGAATGCCGCCGGTCGGAAAATCCGGCCCCTTGATGTGCCGTAGCAGCTGATCCGTGCCGACATTCGGGTTACGCACCAATTCCAGCGCCGCCGCGCAAAGCTCCCCGGCATTATGCGGCGGGATGGAGGTCGCCATGCCCACCGCAATCCCCGCCGCGCCATTGGCCAACAGATGCGGAAATGCCGCCGGCAGCACGATGGGTTCGCGTTCTTCCCCATCATAAGTGGCGCGGAAATCAACCGCGTCTTCCTCAATCCCTTCCAGCAGGGCTTGCGCCACTTCCGTCAGCCGCGCTTCCGTGTAGCGCATGGCGGCTGGGTTATCGCCATCAATATTGCCGAAATTCCCCTGGCCTTCGACCAGCGGGTACCGCGCCGCGAAATCCTGCGCGAGCCGCACCATCGCCTCATAAATCGCGGCATCGCCATGGGGGTGATACTTACCCATGACATCGCCCACGATACGCGCGCATTTCTTGAAACCTGCTTCCGGATCAAGCCGCAATTGCCGCATCGCCCATAACAGGCGCCGATGCACGGGCTTCAACCCATCCCGCACATCCGGCAGTGACCGCGCGGTAATGGTGGAAAGCGCATAGGCCAGATAGCGTTCAGACAAGGCATCCGCGAGCCGCGTTTCACGCTCCGCCCCGCTGGGCGTCAGGGATTTCACATCATCGGGCATGGGAGAATCGTGTCCTTATTCAGGGCAAGGTGTAACCGCGGGCTTGATGTAGTGCAAAGCCTTGCCCCCCGCCTTGCTTCAAGACTTCGTAAAGCATTCTTGCCCTATCCTTAGGCCATGATGAACCTTGCCATCGCGACCGCAGTGCCGGCCCTGCCGCCGCCGCCCATGCTCAAGGTCTGGGTGACCTGGGCCGAGGGCATTGCCGGCCCCGCCACCTTGGCGCCGCTTGGCGAATTTCGCTGCTTTCTGGTCTTCAACCTGGCGAGCTCCGCCGAGATGGCGGCGGAAAGGGCAGCCATGACGCTGCGCAATCTTGGCTGGAATCACGTTGCAACGCTGAATGGCTTACGCCTTGAACCCGAAAGGCTGCATTCCCTGCCCGATGAGTTTCACGAAATTTGTGAGGCCGCCATGGGTGGGCAAACCGGCGTCATGCATTATCGGGTGCGTCGCCCATCAATGCAGTTATCCGCTCCGCCAATCTGAAACGCGCTTCGGGCAAGGGGCGGTGCCGCGCGCCAAAGGCATCACGTTCCAGGAAATGCCCCGTCAGCCGCAGCCCCGCCACCCAGGATGCAGCCTCACCCAGGCTGTCCGAATCGCGCAGAAAGCCGGGCAGCGGCAGCAGCTTATCCAAATAAGGCGCCGCCGCCCCGGCGCTGACGGCGCGGCCCGTCCGAGGGGAGACATGGGTCAAGCCTTCACTCACCCCCGTCACGGCGCAGGTGGCCAGATCAAGCCCATAGCCAAGCTCGGTCAGGATCAGCGCTTCAAACCGCACATAATCCGCCATCACCCCCTCAGCGCCGCCGGCCAAATGGCCGATCAGGGAAACCAGGCCAGCAAAGGCGCGCGGATGGGCTTCGCGTTCCGGCAGCGCATCGGCGGCGATGGCGCAGGCGGAAGACAGCAACGCGAGCGAGAGGGGTTCATCCATCGCAAGCGCCGCCGCCGGATGCACCATTTCCCCGGAAAGACTGCCCAATTGATCGGAGAGTCTCGCCACCCAGCGCGCCTCAATCAAATTGCCCGGCAGCCACAGCCCCGCCTGAGCACGAGAACCGCCGCCCTTCACCAGGCCGGCATGGCGGCCATGCGCTTCGGTCAGCACCGTCACCACCGCGCCGCCTTCGCCATGCGGGCGCAGATCAAGCACCACCGCCGGGGCCTGCCATTCAATACTCATGGGAAACGGGGCTTAACCGGCATCCTCAAGCCCAATGGCGCGGATGCGCGCGGCGGTTTCATCCCAATCCGCCTTTTCCTTCACATTCAGGAAAAGATGCACCGGGCGTTCCAACAGCTTGATCAATTCCAACCGCGCGAGTCGCCCAATCTCCCGAATGCGGCTGCCCTTATCCCCAATCAGAATGGCCTTTTGCGTCGCGCGGGCGATGTAGATCGTGCAATCAATGCGCACCGACCCATCGGGCTTTTCCGTCCAGGTTTCGGTTTCAACCGAAGCGTGATGCGGCACTTCCTGATGCGTCTGCCGCAGGATTTGTTCGCGCACAATCTCGGCGGCCAACATGCGGTTCGGCAGATCGGTCAGATCATCTTCCGGGAAAAGAAAAGGCCCGGGCGGCATGGTTTGCGCAAGCCGATCCAGCAATAGATCAAGCCCTTCGCCTTTTTCGGCGGAGATCATGAAGGTCTCGGCGAAAGGCAGCAGCTTGTGCAATTCTGCGGTCAGCGGCAGCAGCCTCTCGCGCGGAATCAAATCCGTCTTGTTCAACACCAACCAAATGGGCCGGCGGGTCTTGCTCAGTCTTTCGATGATGGCGCGCAGCGGGTCGGTCAGCCCAGCGCGCGCATCCACGATCAGCAGCGCCACATCCGCATCCTGCGCGCCACCCCAGGCGGCGGCGACCATAGCGCGGTCCAGCCGCCGGCGCGGTGTGAAAATGCCGGGTGTATCCACCAACACCAATTGGCTTTCACCGCGCATTACCACGGCGCGCACCCGGAAGCGCGTTGTCTGCGGCTTGGGTGAGACAATCGTCACCTTGCTGCCGGTCAGCCGGTTCACCAGCGTGGATTTGCCGGCATTGGGCGCGCCCAGAATGGCAATCAACCCGCAACGCGTTGTCATGTTTCCAATACCTTCAACCAGGCTTCCGCCGCCGCTTGTTCGGCGGCACGTTTGCTGTCGCCCTCACCCTGCGCTTCCCGCCCCGCCGCCAGCACACTTATCACAAATCGCGGCGCATGGGCCGGCCCGCTTGACTGCACAAGCCCATAAGCCGGCAATCCAAGCCCGCGCCCAAGGGTCCATTCCTGCAAGCGATTTTTCGCCGAGGTCGGCGGGCGCGCATCCGCTTCAATCAACCCGGCAAAGCAGCGCCGCACCAAGGCGCGTGCTGGTGCGATACCGCCATCCAGATAAATCGCGCCGAGTACCGCTTCAAAAGCATCAGAAAGCAGATTGCGCGGCCCCATCAACCCCGTGGCGCGGTAGCGCGCGGGCATGCGCAAATCAGCGCCAAGCCCCAATTCTTCAGCAATTTTGCAGAGCGTATCGGCGGAAACCAGCATGGAAAGCCGCTTCGCCAAATCCCCTTCGCGTTCGGCAGGAAAACGCTCCGCCAGCCATTCGGCGATGCAAAGCCCCAGCACGCGATCTCCCACGAATTCCAGCCGTTCATTGGAAAGCAGCCCCTCACCACGGCTTTCCGCATCGGTGCTATGGGTCAGCGCGCGGATCAGCAATTCAGGTTTGGCGAAGTGATGGCCAAGGCGCGCTTCCAGTTCAGCACTCATTTGTCGTGTGGCTCCCGCTCACCTTCGTTCACGGGAACCACACTATATTTTTATTTGGTCGTATTTTCCGAGCCGCCAAGTGATTCCACTTGGCTTGAAAATACTCCGCGCGGCGCATCATCTGACAGCGCTGAAAAGCCGAGACCAGCGAATGGCAAAGGGCCAATTCCACACCTGCCACCAGGCAGCCGAACCATCCACGGAAAAGAAGATAAACTCCGCGCGACCGACCAGGTTTTCAATTGGGATGAAGCCAACGGCATTCATCGCGCGGCTATCAAGGCTATTGTCGCGATTATCGCCCATGGCGAAAACATGCCCGGGCGGCACGCGGAATTCCGGCGTATTGTCCAAGGGCGCATCGTCGGATGCTTCCAGAATATCATGCGCCACACCCGGCGCACCATCAATTGCGGGCAGGAATTCGCGGAAGCGCCGCACTGTAATGCGCGGGCCATCGCCTTCCACCGTATAGGGGCCAAGCAATTCGCGCCGTACCGGCGCGCCATTCAAATACAGAATGCCTGCGCGCATTTGCACACGATCCCCTGGCAAGCCGATGATGCGCTTGATGTAATCCGTGCTGCCATCACGCGGCAGCTTGAACACGGCCACATCGCCCCGCTTGGGCGGAGAGGCGAAAATCCGCCCTTCGAAAAGATTGGGGCTGAAGGGCATGGAATGGCGCGAATAGCCATAGGAGAATTTGGACACGAAAAGATAATCCCCAACCTGCAATGAGGGGATCATGGAACCGGATGGGATATTGAAAGGCTCGAACGCGACGGTACGAATGCCAATCGCGATCGCGGCGGCATAGACAATCGTTTTGATGCTTTCCAGCCAACCGCCGGATTTCTTCGAGGCCATGTCAATTCCAAGGATAACGCCCAAATGGCGCAACAAACCCCCGGCGAAGCTGCCGAGAAAATCCAGGGCATAGCGGGGTAGCGCGCCCTGTCAAGGAAGCGGCACGGCGGTAATCACCACCATCGCCTGAGCATAGGGAAATTCATCGGTCATGGTGAGCGCTATCACCGCGCCATGCCCCGCCGGCGTAATGGCCTTCAAGCGTTCTGCTGCCCCACCAGTCAGGCGCAAAGTGGGCTGGCCGGATGGCAAATTCACCACCCCCAGATCGCGCCAAAACACGCCAGCGCGAAACCCGGTGCCGAGTGCCTTGGAAGCGGCTTCCTTCGCCGCAAAGCGCTTGGCATAGGTAGCGGCGCGGATGCGTTCCGTGCGCTTTTCCGCCTTGGCGCGCTCTGCCGTGGTGAAGATACGCTCCAGAAAGCGGTCCCCATGGCGTTCAATGGTGCGTTCAATGCGGCGGATATCCAGGATATCCGAACCAATGCCGATGATCATGGGCAATCCTAACTCTTGCCGCGTTCCACTTGCGTGATGCCGGGGCAGGCGCGTAGCGCCGCCAGCACAGCGGTCAGGTGGGCGATATCACGCACTTCCACATCCACCAGCACTTCGCACCAATCCTCGGCCCGGTTGGTGATGCGAAGGCTATTCACCGCCCCTTCCTGCCGGGCGATGGCCGTGGTGACCCCCGCCAGGGCATCCGGGCGGTTTTCCGCGACCATTTCAACCCGCGCGACATGGGTGCTTTTGGCCGCGCCCTCATAATCCCACTCCACGTCAATGAAGCGCTCAGGCGTCGCCGCGAAGGCCTCTAGCCCATGGCAATCCTGGCGATGGATTGTGACGCCGCGCCCGGTCGTGACAATGCCCAGAATACGGTCCCCCGGCAGAGGGTGACAGCAGCCGGCGAAGCTGACCGCCATGCCAGTCACCAGCCCCTTCACCCCCATCGCCGCATCGCGCTTGGCTGCCGAAGCGCGTTCCGCTTTGCCCGGCATCAGCGTTGGCCCTGCGCCAAGCCTGCCCCTGGGCCTTGCAAGGGGCAGCGGGTCCGCCCCACGGGCGGCGGCGCGCAATTCCGGCACTGCCGCATTCAGCACATCGCGCGGCGAGAGATTGCCGCTGGCAACGGCCACGCACATCGCCTCAAAATCCGCCTGCTTCAGCGGCTTCAAGGCGGGTTCGGCAAGCTTTTCCGAGAAATCGAGACCTGCGGCGCGAAACGCCTTGGCAATCGCGCTGCGCCCTTCTTCGCGCTGTTCCGAACGCTGCCGCGCGTGATTGACGCGGCGGATGCGCGCGCGCGCCTTGCCCGTGACAACAAAACGCTCCCAGCCCGGATTGGGCGTGCCGCCGCGCGCGGTAATGATTTCCACCTGATCGCCATTTTCCAACGCATGGCGCAAAGGCACGATCTTGCCATTCACCTTGGCGCCGACTGTGCTGTCGCCCACCTGGCTATGCACTTCATAGGCGAAATCAACCGGCGTGGCGCCGCGCGGCAATTCGATCAGATCGCCCTTGGGCGTGAAGCAGAAAACCCGATCACGATGCAGTTCAAGCTTGGTATGTTCCAGAAACTCCTGAGGTTCAGCGGCGTTTTCCAGAATTTCCAACAGATCGCGCACCCAAGGGTAGCGCTTCTGATCCCGCCCGGATGCGGGGCCTTGCTTATAGCTCCAATGCGCGGCCACACCATTTTCCGCGATATCATGCATTTCCTTGGTGCGGATTTGCACTTCGATCTTGGCATTGCGGCGCGCCGGCACCGTGACACCCGTATGCAGGCTTTGATAGCCATTGGTCTTGGGCGTTGAAATCCAATCCTTGAAGCGGCCCGGCACCACGCGATAGGCGGAATGAATGGCGCCAAGGGCGGCGTAGCAATCACCCTTTTCCGGCACAATGATGCGAAAGGCCATGATGTCGGATAATTGCTCGAAAGCGACATTCTTTTTCTGCATTTTGAGCCAGATGGAATAGGGTGATTTCTCCCGCCCCTGAATATCCACCAACGTCACGCCGGCATCGGCCAAAACGCGGCGCAGATCCGCCTCAATCTCCTCGATCAAATCGGCGCCCTGGCCGCGCAGATAAGTGAGCCGCGCGGCGATGGTCTGCCAGGCTTCCGCATTCATTTCGCGGAAGGAAAGGGTTTCCAGTTCAGTCTTCAGCGCATCCATGCCGATGCGTTCCGCCAGCGGCGCGTAAATCTCCAGCGTTTCGCGCGCCTGCTTGCGGCGGCGTTCCGGCTGCGGCATCCCTGATATGGTCCGCATGTTATGCAGCCGATCCGCGAGTTTGATCAGCAGCACGCGGATATCCTCACTCATCGCGAGCACGAGTTTGCGGAAATTTTCGGCCTGTTTGGTGCGTTCGGATTGCAGTTCAAGCCGCGTCAGCTTGGTGACGCCATCCACCAGCCGCGCCACTTCCTTGCCGAAGCGGCTTTCAATATCGCCAAGCTTGAGCGACGTATCCTCAACCGTGTCATGCAACAGCGCGGTGATGATGGACCCGGTATCAAGCCGATAACCCGCCAAGATTTCCGCGACCGCGAGCGGATGTACGATGTAGGGCTGCCCATCATCGCGCTTTTGCGGCGCATGGGCTTCGGCGGCCAGATCATAGGCGCCGGCAATAAGCGCGGCATCGGCGCGCGGATCGTAAGCAGTAACGCGGGAAGCTAGTTCAGTACCGGGCGAGAGCGGACGCCCCGTGGCCACGCCTTCAGGCGCGCGGAGAAATTGCGGGGGGAAGCAGGGTGTTAAGCTTCGCCCCATCGCCATTCCTATCGTTTGCCCCCAAGCTCGGCGGCGATGGCGGCTTCCAGATCATCGGGCGCCATGTCATCGGCGCCGGCCTCAGGCAGGGCTTCTTCCTGCACATCCATGATGCCGAAGATGTTTTCATCAGTGGCGATCAGGTCAATCACTTCTTCCTCGGCAGGCTCCGGTTCCGGTGCGCGCTGCAAGGATTTGATCAGATCAGCTTCCAATGAAGGAAGATCGGCCTTTTCCTCGGCGATTTCACGCAAAGCCACGACCGGGTTCTTGTCATCGTCCCGATCCACTGTGATCTGTTCCCCGCGGCTGATATTGCGCGCACGCTGCGCGGCAATCAGCACGAGTTCAAAGCGGTTGGGGATCTTTTCGATGCAGTCTTCAACGGTAACGCGCGCCATGAGTGCTCCAAAGACAAAAGGGGCGCGCGGCGGGGGCCGGGCGCCCGGCTGGACCGGTTATCTGTTCCAGATAGTCGCCCCGGCGCCGCTTTGCAAGGATTTCAAGCGCCTGGGGCGTCAGGCTGGGGAAGGGGCCCTACATCCTGCAGCGGCAGGGCAGCGATCAGCGCGGCTACCGGCTGCTTCAGGCGCGGATGCAACCAAGCGGGCGCGACCTCAGACAGCGGCAGCAGCACAAAGCCGCGCAAATGGGCGCGCGGATGAGGCAGCACCGGGTCAGGCGCATCCCGCACGAGCCCATCCAGATCAATGATATCAAGATCAAGCACGCGCGGCGCATTGGGATAGTGCCGGGTGCGCCCGGCAGCGTTTTCAATGGCCTGCAGCGCGGATAGCAGGCTTGCCGGGTCCGCTGACCCCTCCAACAACGCCACGCCATTCACATAGCGTGGAGAGGCGGGATCAGGCGGGATGGGTGCACTTTCCCACCAGCGCGATGCCGCGACTAGGCGAAGCCCTGGCAATGCCCCAAGCGCCGCAAGCGCCGCCTTGCAGCTTTCAAGCGGTGGCGCGCCATCACCCGCCGGCAGGTTGGCGCCAATGGCCACTAAGATGCTGGACATGACAAGCCGATCTGTTTGGTGTAATACACTCCGCCATATTTAATTTTTCGTCTCAAACCATCGAGGATCATTTGATGTCTGCTCATACTTCTCGCCGTCAGGCTGGCGTGGAACGCGTTGGTCTTTTTGTAGATGGCGCCAATCTCTACTACGCGACAAGGGCGCTGGGGTTTGAGGTGGATTTCGCCGCCATGCTGCGCTTCTTTGGCAGTTCCACCTATCTGGTGCGTGCCTGCTATTATACCGCGCTGATCGAAACCGAGGATTACTCCCCCCTTCGCCCCTTGACCGATTGGCTGGCCTATAATGGCTGGCGCGTGGTGACCAAGCCCGCCAAGGAACAGGCGGACCCCAGCGGGCGGCGGCGCATCAAGGGCAATATGGATATCGAATTGGCAGTGGATATGATGGAATTGGCCCCGCATCTGGATCATGCGGTGCTGGTTTCCGGCGATGGCGATTTCCGCCGCGTGGTGGAAGCCGTGCAGCGCCAGGGGGTGAAGGTGACGGTGGTTTCCACCATGGAAAGTCAGCCGCCGATGATCGCCGATGAATTGCGCCGTCAGGCCGATGGCTTTCTGGAATTGGCCGATATTGGCCAGGAAATCGCCCGCCGCCCGCCGCCAGAGGCCCGCGCCCCGCGCCCCGCAGCACCGCCGGTGGCACCGGCAAGGCCAAGCCGCGCCACCCCTGCCGATCCGTATGGTGAGGCCCCAGATATCGAGCCTGAATGACCAGTACTGCGACACCGGGGCGCGATTGCACGCTTTGTCCCAGATTGGCCCACTACCGCGCCGCCAATCGCGCCAAGGAACCGGGCTGGTATAACGCGCCCGTGCCATCTTGGGGGCCGAGAGAGGCGCCGCTTTTGGTGCTTGGCCTTGCCCCCGGCGTGCGCGGTGCCAATCGAACCGGGCGGCCCTTCACCGGTGATTATGCTGGCAAGCTGCTTTACGCGACCTTGCTGGAATACGGCCTCGCCCGCGGTGCCTATGGGGAGGACCCCAAGGATGGCATGGAACTCACCGGCTGCCGCATTGCCAATGCGGTGCGCTGCGTGCCGCCGGAAAACCTGCCGCTACCCGCTGAAATCCGCGCCTGCAACGGCTTTCTGAAGGCCGAGCTTGCCGGCATGCCGGGCCTGCGCGTGGTTTTGGCGCTTGGTGTGGTGGCGCATAACGCGCTGCTGCGCGCCAAGGGCATTCCGGCGGCGCGCTTCGCCTTTGCCCATGGCGCACGGCATCGCCTGCCGGATGGGCTGATCCTGGCCGATTCCTATCATGTGAGCCGCTACAATACCTCAACCAGGCGCCTGACGCCGGAGATGTTTCAAGCAGCGATGGCGGGGGTGATGGCGGCGCTCGAAGGAAAATAGCGTAGCTGCAACCGCAAAAATTTTAGCGGCAAATCTTTAGACCCGGAGATCAAGCAAAGACCCGCGCGGCGTCGGCTTTGAAGGCTCGGGCGGGACGGCTTCAAGGGAGCGCTGCTGTGACGTCTGGGGAAGACGGTTATTCCCCAGCGCATCCACCGGCTGAACCGGCGAACGAACCTGGATGATCCCGGCATTGGCCGCGATTTCCTGAGAGAAGGCCGCAATGGAATTAAGACTGAGCATGAAGGGGAGCTTAGGCCGTAAAGATGAATAAAAGGTTAACGCGGAAGCCCCCCCGGCGGAGGTAGACGTGAAATTTAGCCTTATCTTCGGCTTTTGGTTGATCGTCTCGGCGGCGTCCATACACATATAATTGCATGGACGCCTTAAAAAATTGGGCTGTTTTGTACTGCCGGGGGGTTAAAGCCGCCCGCCATCATCAACCAGAGGGCGGCAAGTCGCCTTTCAGGGCCGGAGCGCCATCGGCACAAACGGGCGCTCCGCCGCACCGGAATAGACCTGACGCGGGCGGCCAATCCGCTGGCTTGGGTCTTCGATCAATTCCTTCCACTGGCTCACCCAGCCCACCGTGCGCGCCACGGCAAACAGCACGGTGAACATATGGGTCGGAATGCCCATGGCCTTCAGGATGATGCCTGAATAGAAATCCACATTCGGATAAAGCTTGCGGCTGACGAAATAATCATCGGAAAGCGCGATGCGTTCCATTTCCATCGCCATATCCAGCAGCGGTTCATCCTTGATGCCGAGTTCCGCCAGCACTTCGTGGCAGGTTTCCTTCATGATCTTCGCGCGCGGATCGAAGTTCTTATAGACTCGGTGGCCGAAGCCCATCAGCTTGGTGTGGCTGTTCTTGTCCTTCACTTCGCTGATGAAGGCAGGAATATTCTTGGGGTGCCCAATTTCGCCGAGCATTTTCAGTACGGCTTCATTCGCACCACCATGCGCCGGACCCCAAAGGGCAGCGATGCCAGCCGCGATGCAGGCGAAGGGGTTGGCACCGGTTGAACCGGCCAGACGCACGGTGCTGGTGGACGCATTCTGCTCATGATCCGCATGCAGGATCATGATGCGGTCCATGGCGCGCGCCAGAATCGGGTTATTGACCCAGGGCTCGGCCGGCACAGCGTTCAGCATATACAGGAAGTTTTCCGCATAGGTCAGATCATTGCGCGGATACATGAAGGGCTGACCGATGGAATATTTATACGCCCAGGCCGCAATCGTCGGCACTTTCGCAATCAGCCGGAAGGCCGCGATTTCGCGCTGCCGCGCATCATTAATGTCCAGATTGTCGTGATAGAAGGCCGCCAGCGCGCCCACCACACCGCACATCACCGCCATCGGGTGCGCATCGCGGCGGAAGCCATCAAAGAAGCGGCGGAGCTGTTCATGCAGCATGGTGTGATAGGTCACACCCTTGCGAAATTCCTCATACTGCGCGGCATTGGGCAGATCGCCATTCAGCAGCAGATAGGAAATTTCCAGGAAGCTCGATTTTTCTGCCAATTGCTCAATGGGATAGCCGCGATAGAGCAAGACGCCCGCATCGCCGTCAATATAGGTGATGGTGCTTTCGCAGGAAGCGGTCGCGCCATAGCCCGGGTCGAAGGTGAAAATGCCCAGATCGCCATAAAGCTTGCGGATATCCGCAACCTGTGGCCCCAGCGTGCCGCCCAGTAGCGGCAAGGTCGTGCTTTTGTTCGTGCCATCCAGCGTGATGGTGATGGACCCTTGGGCCTTGGTGCTCATGTGCTTGTCTTCCTCGGAACGGGCGCACCACCGGTCAAAATGGGCGCCTCAACTTATGGTGCGATGCAGGATAAGGGTGGAGCGGTCAGCTTGGCAAACCCCCTCATGCGCTCAGGCGGCAAGATTACGCGCAAATCGTGACATAGGCTTTAAGAGCGTGAGATTGTTCGATTGTGCCGCGGCGCGACAAGCGCGGGGCTTCAGCGCCTGCGCCATTCCGCCGGCAATTGGCCCGCATCGGCCCAAAGCCCCTGACGGGCATCGCGCGCCGCAATTTCCAGTGGGCGCAGCACCGAAGCGGATGCCAAGGCGAAGCCGGCTTCCACCATGGCAGCATTCACATCGCGGCCACCGGCAATGCAGCGGCCAAGCCCGCGCTGGAAAGCGTCATGGCCTTCAACCCGGCAGGTGATTTTCTGGCCGTGCACCAGCCCGGCCAGCACTGCCGCCGCCGCTGCACCGCAATCGCGCCGTGCTGGGTCACTGCCGCAAACCTCTCCGCGCGCCGGGGCGGCGATGCCGGAAAGCCGGATGATCCGATCCCCAAGGCCAAGGGTTTCGCCATCAAAGACGCGAATTTGCGCGGGCTCAGCCGTAATCGGGCGATCCGCAGGGGCCGAGCCGAACAGATTGGACGGCAAGCCAAAACCAAGGAAAAGCGCTGCCAAAACCGCACAAGCAACTCCTAGCCCGGAGCCGCCAAAGCGGGGACTTAGCTGCCTGCCTTTGAAGATACGTCTCGGTTCACGCACCAGGCACCGATAACCGAATTTTTCGCTGTGTTACAACCACCAAAAATATAAAAAAATTGCGTCATACTCACGCAAAACGTGAAGAGATGCGGCTAATCCGCTGACCAGAATGATTCTTTGGTATCAAGCTTGTCCCAAATCTCCAGAATGGCTTCTCGATCCGCTGTGGTTCGCGCCAAGCACCAGCCTTCCACGATATCAATCGCCCAAGCGCGGCCCGTATCCTTGTCGCGGTCAAGATGCTGTACCAAACCGCGCGCGACCGAGGCATCATTGCTGAGCCCCAATTCCTCCTGCAATGCGGATAGGTTCCGCTGGAACCGGCGTGTCGCCTTGCTCGGGAAAATTGGGGCCATGACCTCGGCGGCATAACGCAGGCGCTTTGCATCAAGGCGAAGCTCATGCAGCGCTTCGGGCTCCAGCTCCTCGATGTCTTCGCCTGCCTTGCGCAATTTGCGCCAGCGCTTCCCCAATACCATCGCGGCAAAATCCTGCGGTGGGGCCTCCAAACGCTCAAGCCTTTCGGGATCAGCACCGTCACGCCAGGGTTTGCGGAGCACGAAGGCGATGCCGGCCAACAGCAAGGCGCGCCAAGCCGGCCCGTCCAGCGCTTCAGCAAGACCCTTATTGGCTGTTTGGCGTTCCGCTTCTGCCGCACGCAGCAAGGCCCGCATGCGGCGATCATCCGGCAAAAGATCGGCCATCTCCGCCCCGATCCCGGCCAAAAACACATCCCAATCTCGTGCCGGCCCAAGTAGCTTCAAAAACCCTTGCAAAGCCTCATCCAGGGCGCGGCCTTGCGGCGCATCCGTGACCGGGCGGAACACCTTGAGAACAGATCTCAAGCGCCGCATCGCGACCCGTAATTGATGCACGCCCTCCATCGCAGTGCCAGCGCGGGCGATCGGCGCGTAATGGGACGCAACCTCCAGCAAATGACCAATGGCGAGCGTGAAGCATGCCTCCAGCGTATCAGCGCCACTGGTATCCGGCGCCCCGCGCCGGCGCGGGGCTGGGGTCTGTCCGGTGGCAAGGCTCAAGGCTTCGGCAGCCAGGCTGAGGCTTGATGGCAATAGCGGACATACCGCGGCCAGGCGTTGGGCCAGATCCAATACCGCCTCTGGCGGACCCATAAGGGTCACGCGGGCCACTTCGCGCTCGGCCATGACTGTCCGCAAATGCCCATGCAGGACGCGGAGCTGCACCGTGGCGTCACCCAGGACCAGGGTCTGACGGCGCCGCCTGCCAGAAAAGGCGGCGAGAGGGATCAGCGCCTCCACGCCGCCATCGGCGTGTTCCTGGGAAGGGCTCGGCAGGGCAGCCGAAGGCAGCACCATGCCAGGATGCCAGGGGGCATCATCTGCCGGCTGCAAGGTGACCAATCGCTTTGGGCCACGCCGGGGCACTTCGATCAGCTTGCCTGATCCCATCACCGCGCCGCCAGGCGTATCCAGCCACCTTATTTCCTCCGCGACCGAAGAAATACGGCCCTTTCGGAGGGCAGCCAGAATGGGCAAATGCGCAAGAAGCGGGATTTCCTCAGGTGCCATGCGGAATTCAAGTTCAAGCGCCTCAGGCTCCGGCGCCACTGTCACCTCCGGCACTTCCGCTGCCGCCTCAGCTTCAGTACTCTCTAGATCGGTCATTCGGCCATTTCCGGTAGATCTTCGGGGATCATGAAGCGCACCAGCCACCCGCCGCCTTCCGCGAGGCTTGGCCAAGGGCTGGAGATGCTGAATTCCGCCAAAGCCGCGGTCGGGAAGGCTTCGGCCATGCGCCGCGCATCCGGGTTGCGGGCCATCGAATCCGCCCCGGTAAGCGCCAGGGCCAGGTCATGCAGCCCGGGATTATGGCCAATCAGCAACACGCTCCGCGCGGTTTCCGGCACGCGGTGCAACAGCCCAAGCAGGTTCTGCCAGGATGCCAGATAAAGCTCATCCATCGGTTCGATGATCGGGCTATCGGGCAGGGGGGAGAGCACCTCAAGAGTTTGCAGCGTGCGCCTGGCAGAAGAAACCAGCACCACATCGGGCGAAAGGCCAAGCCCGCGCATCGCATTGGCCATGGCTACCGCCGCGCGCCTTCCCCTGCCATTCAAGGGCCGGGCATGATCGGCCAATGCCGGGTCATCCCAGGCGGATTTGGCATGGCGCAGCAGGAGGAGTTGACGCATCGCGAATCCTTATTCGCACAACGCGGCCGGTTTGTCGCGCCCCTCGCGCTTTCGCCGCGCGTGACCATTTGAGGACAGGAAAGCGGAGGGCAGCATGGCCGAAGGTACAATTCTGATTTTGGGCGCTACCGGGGCGGTGGGGACGGCTTTGGCGCGGCGTATGGCGGCGCGGGGGCTACGCCCGGCGCTGGTGGCGCGCGATGCCGGGCGGCTGGCCGCGCTTGCTTCGGAAATCCCGGGCAGCCTTGCGATCCCGGCCGATGTGGAAGACGCGGCGACGCTGCGTGCTGCGGTTGCTGCCGCTGGGACGCCGCTGGCGGGGCTTGCCTATTGTGTTGGCTCGATTGCGCTGAAGCCGCTGAAGCGTGTGACGGAAGCCGATATGTTGGGCGCCTTTCGGCTGAATGCGCTGGGCGCCATGCTTTCCGTGCAAGCGGCGCAGGATGCGCTGGCGGCGGGGCGGGGCGCGGTGGTGCTGTTTTCTTCCATCGCCGCGCGCGCGGGCTTTACGAACCACGCCGCCATTGCCGCAGCCAAGGGCGCGGTGGAGGGCCTTACCGTAGCACTCGCCGCGGAATTGGCGCCTGCCATTCGCATCAATTGCATCGCGCCATCCCTTACGCGCAGCACCATGGCCGCGCCCTTGCTGGCGAATGCGCAAATGGCGGAAGCGATTGCTAAGCAGCACCCCATTCCCCGATTGGGGGAAGGGGATGATGCCGCTGCGCTGGCGGATTTTCTGCTATCAGATCAGTCGGGCTGGATCACCGGCCAGATCATGGCCGTGGATGGCGGCCGTTCAACGCTCAGGAGCCGCGGATGATATCGCGTCGTGCCTCTCTCACCTTGCCCGGCCTGCTGCTGCCCGCCAGCGCCTTCGCCGCCCCCGGCCCGGTGCGCTTTCGCGTGCTGCGCGAGGGCCGAGAGATTGGCACGCATCAGGTGCGGCTTTCGGGCAATGCGCAGCGGCTTGTCGTGCAAAGCGAGATTGCCGTGCAGGTGAAATTGGCTGGCTTCACCGTGTTTCGGCTGCGCCATGATATCGCGGAAGAATGGGCGCAGGACCGGCTGCAACGCCTGACATCGCGCCATGACCGCAACGGCACCGTGACCGAGGCGCGCGTTGCTGTTGAAGGTGGTGCTTTGGTGGCGCAGGGGCCGGAGGGCACGCAGCGCCTGCCCGCCAATGCCGCACCGCTTACCTGGTGGAATGGCGGGAACTTTGCCCGCCCGTTGATCCGCCCAGTGAATTGTACGCTTATCCCGGGCACTGCCGCGCGCAGCGCGGTGCCGAGCGGCGGCGTGCAATTCAGCCTGAACGGCGCGGTTGACGCCGTGGCGCGCTACGATGCTGAAGGCCGCTGGGTGGCACTCACGACCAAGGGCGAGGATGGCAGCGCCGTTGTTTATGAGCTGATGGGATGACCAAAACCGCAGCCCTGCGCGTGGTGCTGGGCGATCAATTGACACCCGGTCTTTCCGCTTTGGAAGGACTGGACCCCGCGCGGGATCGCGTGTTGATGATGGAGGTGATGGCGGAATGCACCTATGTCCCGCATCATCCGCAAAAAATCATCCTGATCTTATCCGCCATGCGCCATTTCGCCCGCGCCTTGGAAGCACGCGGCGTGGCCGTGGAGTACATCCGCCTGGATGACACAGCGAATACGCAAAGCTTTGCCGGCGAAGTAGCGCGCGCGGTCGCGCGGCATGGGCCAGAGCGTGTTATCGCAACCCATCCCGGTGAATGGCGCGTGTTTCAGGACATGCAGGCTTGGGAGAAAGCGCTTGGCCTGCCGGTGGAAATTCGTCCTGATCATCGCTTCATCTGCGACCTGCCGCGCTTTCGCGCCTGGGCCAAGGGGCGCAAGCAATACCGGATGGAGTTTTTCTATCGCGACATGCGCCGCGAAACAGGGCTTTTGATGGAGGGCGATGAACCCGCCGGTGGCGCCTGGAATTACGACGCCGAAAACCGCGCGGCCTTGCCGAAGGGCGTGACACCACCCGCCGCGCCGCGCTTTGCGCCGGATGAGATCACACGCGATGTCATGGCGCTGGTCAGCACGCGTTTCGGCGCGCATTTCGGCGCGGCGGAGAGCTTCGCCTGGCCTGTGACAGCGCGCGATGCTGAAGCGGCACTTGCGGCCTTCATTCGTGATCGCCTGCCGCGCTTTGGCGATTATCAGGACGCCATGGCGGCGGGGCAGCCCTTCCTGTTTCATTCGCTGATTTCCACCAGCCTCAATATCGGCCTGCTTGATCCCTTGGCGATTTGCCGCGCGGCGGAACAGGCTTGGCGCGATGGCGTGGCGCCACTCAATGCGGTGGAGGGTTTCATTCGCCAGATCATCGGCTGGCGCGAATATGTGCGCGGGCTCTATTGGCTGCTGATGCCGGGTTATGCGGCAGGCAATGCGCTGTCGGCCAGGCGCCCCTTGCCGGCGTTCTACTGGGGGGCGGAGACTTCCATGCGCTGCATGTCCCAAACCGTGGGGCAGACGCGTGATCACGCCTATGCGCATCACATCCAGCGCCTGATGATCACGGGGAATTTCGCGCTGATCGCCGGGCTTGATCCTGTTGAGGTCAATCGCTGGTATCTGGCCGTCTATGCCGATGCCTTTGATTGGGTGGAACTGCCCAATACCCAGGGCATGGCGCTTTACGCCGATGGCGGGGTGATGGCGTCCAAGCCTTATGCGGCTTCGGCTGCCTATATCAACCGCATGGGCGATTATTGCCGCGGCTGCGCGCATGATGCGAAGGATGCGGTGGGGCCGCGTGCCTGCCCGTTTAACTTCCTCTATTGGGATTTCATCGCCCGCCATGCGGAGGATTTTGCGCGTAACCCGCGCATGGCCATGCCGGTGATGGGGCTGCGTAAGCTGAAGCCTGAAAAACTGGCTGCGATGCGTGCCAAGGCTGAGGCGTTTTTGGATGGGCCGGAAATGCGGGGGTAATCAGGGAGTTTTCATTCCTGCGCTTTCCGGCTTAGCTTTCGCTGTCCCAAGCCGGAGGTCTCCCCATGCCCCTTTCCCGTCGCGCTGCGCTGATTGGTGCCGGCGCCATCTTCGCCGCCAGCGCCGCAGAGGCGCAGCAAAGCTTCCCAACCCGCCCGGTGCGGCTGATTGTGCCCATCGCGGCTGGGGGCGCAAATGACATCACGGCGCGCATGGTGGCCGAACGTCTTGCGGTGGTACTCGGGCAGCCCGTGGTGGTGGATAATCGCCCTGGCGCTGGAGGCAATCTTGGCGCGCTCGCCGTGGCGCAGGCCGAGAAGGATGGGCATACGCTGCTTTTTACCTCGGCCACTGTCTTGGCAGCGAACAAGTTTTTGTATCGTACGCAAATGCCCATTGATCCGCTGCGCGATCTGGCGCCCATTACCCGCGTTGGGCAATTCAGCATTTTGCTGGTGGTGAATAGCCAAAGGCCCTTTCGGACATTGGCCGAATTGGTGGCCTTTGCGCGCGCCAATCCGGGGCGCGTAACCATGGGGTCTTCCGGCACGGGCACGATCAGCCATTTGTTCCTTGAAAAGCTCAACCGCGCCGCCGGCATTCAGATCACCCATGTGCCCTATCGCGGTGGGTCGCTCGCCATTCAGGATTTGGCTTCGGGCACGATTGACATGATGTTCGATGCCATTCCCGCGCTGCTGCCGCATATTCGCGAAGGCCGCTTCCGCCCGCTGGCCGTGGGTAGCGCCCAGCGCGTCAGCTTCGTCCCGGAATTGGTGGATGTGCCCGGCATGGCGGAAGCTTTGCCCGGTAGCGGCATTGATGCACAAAATTGGTTCGCGGTCGTTGCCCCGGCAGGCACACCGGCTGGGCCAATCAATACGCTGCATGCGGCGCTGACCCGCGTGATGGCGGATGAGGCGCTGGCGGCGCGGCTGAAGCCGCTCAGCGTGCTTGCCATGACCGATGCCAGCCCCGCCGCTTTTGGCGAATTCTGGCGCGCGCAAGAACCCATCTGGCGTGACCTTGTCGAACAATCCGGCGCAACCGCGGAGTAATGCTCATGACGACCGAAATCGAATGGATGAAAATGACATCCGAAGAACTCAATGCCCGTGCCGCGGCGGGGGCATTGGTGATCATCCCTGTGGCGTCCCTGGAACAACACGGCCCCGCACTCGCGACTGGCGTTGACATCATCTGCGCCACTGGCGTGGCGCATCGCGTCGCGCGCCGCATGGTGGCAGCCGGCGAACAGGTGGTGGTCACACCCTGCGTCTGGACCGGGTTGGCCGAGCATCACGTGCCCTTTGGCGGCACGGTGACGCTGGATTACGCGGCTTTCGGTGGCGTGCTGCGTGGCATTGTGCGTTCCGCCGCGCGTGCCGGCTTCAAGCGCGCCATGCTGCTGAATGGCCATGGCGGCAATTCGGAGGCCGTCGCCGTCGCCGCCGTTGATGCGCAGGCCGAAAGCGGCATTCCTGTCGCCGCCGCGACCTATTGGCACATGGCGGGCGATGCCTTCGCACCCATTCTGGAACGCCAGTCCAATGTGCTGCATGCGTGTGAGGCTGAGGCTTCCATGGTCATGACCCTCATGCCCGAAGCGGTGCGCCCGGCGCGGCTTTCCGAACAGCATGGCCCGCATAGCACGCGGGTTGAAGGCCAACCGCCGGCCTTGGCGCGGCGGCGTTCCTTCAAGGAACTCAGTGCCAATGGCGTGATCGGCGATGCCCGCAGCGCCACAGCCGCGAAGGGTGAAGCGCTGTTGGATGCCGCTGCCGAACGCATCGCGCGGGATTTGGCGAACCCGAAGCTTTGGGGGTGAGAAGGTGTCGCCATCGGCAGGGCTGGCGTAGGTGAAAATGTTGCACCGATGGCTGGGCGCCGCCTGTGCGCTGCTGTTCACTGCCGCCTGTTCCTCGGCTTCAGCCGATCCCGAAAATCGTGCCGCGCAGACCATCATTGACCGACCTGCGGCAGCGCATGCGCCGCTGCCGACGATCATTGTCCTGCATGGCGCCGGGCTGAGCGGCGCCTTGACGCGCAATATGATGCACCTGCCGAAGCTGGCGAAGGAAGCCGGCTTTGTTGTGGCCTTCCCCGATGCCGCAGGGCTGGTGTGGAATGAAGCGTCACTGGCACGGGAACTTCCCTCTGCCTTTTATGGCCCCGATGATGTCGCCCTACTGGATGGCCTGATTGATCATTTGGTGAAGGCCAGCATTGCTGATCCTGCGGCGATACACCTGGTTGGGATTTCAAATGGTGGGATGATGGCGGCGCATTATGCGTGCCAGCGCGCCGGGCGGCTTGCGTCCCTCATGCTGTTCAAGGCGACCATGCCACCCGCTTCTGACCCGCCCTGCACGCCAGCGCGGCCCTTGCCGGTCATGCTTGTGGCCGGCACCGAAGACCCTGTGGTGCGGTGGGATGGCAGCATCGTGCTTGGGGGTGCCATGATGTTGCAGCGCCGCCGTTCGATCCCGGAGAGCTTCGCCTTCTGGCAGGCCACCAATGGCTGCTCCGGCGTCGCGCCGGCGGAAGCCCTGCCACGACGTGGTGCGCTGGATGCGCCAGATGTTGTTCTGCACCGCGCCCAGGGCTGTCGGCATGGGGTGGCGACATGGCTCTATGAGGTAAGGGGTGGCGGGCATCGGCTGCCCGGTGGGGAGGAACTCAGCCTTCTCAGAATTCTCGGCCGTGCAACGCCCGATCTGGAAACAAGCGCCATGATCCTTGGCTTTGCGCGCGGCGCAACAACGACTCATTGAGTTTTGCCCCTGAGAATTGCTAGGATCAACGCCTGAAGAAATCCTGGGCGCCGAGTGAAGGAAACAAACCTATGCCAGTCGCATGGCCTTACCGATATGTCGCCACCGGCCTTTTTCTGGCGCTCCTCATGCTTGGCGCGGCGCAGGCGCAACACGCCACTGATCCGCGCGGCGCCGCGGCAGCGGCCCAGATCGCGCGATGCGATGCGGCGGCTTCGCACCTGTCCAAGGAACATGTCCGCGATATGCATGTGGCGTTTCGCCAAGCGCTGCCGTTTGCGCAGGATATTCTCGCCTCACACCAGGTCAGGGCGAATTTCACGGATGGCGGACGCCAGGCGCATATTGAACTGCATCTGCGGCATGTGCGAGATTTGGAAATTCCCGAGGGCAGCCCCTCAACCCATGATATTCCGGGCGTGGATGGCGCGGCCATCTTGCAGGATCGGCGTTCCCGCCACCCGGCGCTTTGGCAGGTGGATGAAGCAACGGTCGCCGCCGCAGATCGCGCCTATGATATTCGCTACCGTGACCCGGCTGATCCGAATTCCCGCCCGTGGCTAGAGGATTCGCCAACCGCCGCGGCGCTTACTCAGTATGAAGTGGTGCGCGTCTACACTGATCGCTATAGCGGCTTCGCCGGCCTGGTGCTGGAAGCCAAGGACCGCAGGCACCCCCACCGGATTTATGCCATCGCGGGGACGCATACTTTCGACCACCCTGATCTCAGGACCTGGGCCTCTGGTCTGACCATGGGGCGCGCGCAGGCCATCTCAACCGCCGCCCTCAGCATGATCCGCGATGCCGCCGCTTACGCTACCGCCGGCCCAGCGGGGGGCGAGGTTTTTGTGACCGGGCAGAGCCAAGGCGGGCTCAGCGCACAAGGGGTTGGATATTTCCTGCAAGCCTATTTGGATGCCGTCCAGAAGCCGCATCATCTGGTGCATATCGTCTCCTGGGGGGCGATTGGCGCGACGGACAGCCTGATCCGCATGATTGCGCATTGGCGCGAAGGCAAGGCGCGTGGCTTCGCCGCGGAGCTTGAGCGCCATTGGGCGGTGAGCGATCCGAATTACCCGGCGGCGGCGGAAGTCTGGAACGCGGTTGCAACAAGATGGGCGCGTGTCGCGCCGGGGCAGGAAGCCGCGCATCTGCAAGACACAGTGACGCGGATGCGCTCGATTGGTTATTTTTTTGAGGTTGACCTGTTTGCCCGCGCTGGCTCTTTCCTCGGCACCACCTTTGCTTTCCCAACGGCGCTGATCCTGCCTGATGAATGCGAAATGACCGTGGCCGAGAGCATGGTTGGCTTCGGCAGCGGTGGATTTGGCGTTCGCCTTGAATCGCATTTCCTCAAGGGCTATCGGCGCGCCGTGTCGCGCGGCGCCATTGCCGTGGCGCGGCCAGCCCAGGCGGCGAAGTGGGAATGGATGACCAACCTGCTGCCAACCTTTGAATCGGTGGGCGAAGTTTGGCTCGAAGTGATTTATTTGAGCCGCGACGCCACGCTGGACCCGAATTGGCGCGTCTGCACGGCGAATGCGGAATGGTTCACGGTTGAGAATCGGTCCTGCCGCTCCACCGGATGGGAGGGATGCGGGCCATCCAGTGATCCGCCCAGATGGTGCCTGGTGCGTGAACCACCCCCGGGTGTCAGCTTGCCGGCCATTCGGTAGACCGTGCCCGTGTCGTACTGACAGCGTTTTCCAGCCGAGTGGCCCCACTCGGCAGGAACTTGGGCTAGCCGGCCTCACGCTCCAGCGCCTCAAACGGCAAATCAATCCAAGCCAGCGCGCCGCCCTTGCCCGCACCGGTATCCAGAAATATCGCCCGCCCACCCAGGGCGCCGCGCATCTCATGCGGGCGCCCATTGCTGGAGCGATTGTCATGCCCGACATAGGCCGTCATGCCATGCGGAATGCGTCCCACCCAGCGGGTCGCGCGGATGGGGTAGCCATCCGGCCCGCGCTGGCCTGTCACCTCGCCGTAAAGCGCGCGGGATAGCGGGCCATCCGGGCGGCGCGTGCCGGCATCTTCGGGGGGCGCGCGGAACAGCATGGCATCGTGATAGGCGGCATGGATGAACATGGCCTGGCCCAACCGAAGCCAGGCGGGCGCGCGGGCAATTTCGGCCACCGCGCGCGCTGCCAAAGCCTCCCTGTCCGGGGCCGTGTTCAATTGCTCAAGCGTTTTGCCGAGCCCCTCGGGTGCGACGAAAAGCTTGGCACTGGCATGGCCAATCAGGGCGCGGCGGAGCTTATGTTCGTGATTGCCCAGCAGGAAAACGCCGCGCCGCGCATCCAGCATGGCGAAAGCGCGCCGCAGCACGCCCGGGCTATCAGGTCCGTAATCCACCAGATCACCAAGTTGGATGATGAAAAGGCCAAGGGATTCCGCGCCCGTGATGGCGGCTTCGAAGGCGTCCGCTTCCCCATGCACATCGCCGACCACGCGCAGCCCGGAAAAGCCGGCATCACGCAGCCTCCGCGCCGAGATCATCCGCCGCGCAGCCCCGCAAAGGCCGCCAGCGCCCGGGCGCGGCCTTCCGCCAAGCCAATCACCGGCTTCGGGTAATTCTGTCCAAGCGAAACGCCAGCACCGCGCAGGATCATCTCCGGCGCTTCAAAGGGCTTATGGATGAAGCGCGCGGGCAGCTTGCCCAATTCCGGGCACCAGGCGCGGATATAGGCCCCCTCCGGGTCGAATTTCTCGCCCTGCAGCACCGGGTTGAAGATGCGGAAATAGGGCGCGGCATCCGCCCCGCAGCCCGCAACCCATTGCCAGGAAGCGCTATTGGCCGCGAGGTCCGCATCCACCAGCGTATCCCAAAACCAGGCCTCACCTTCCTGCCAGGGTTGCAGCAAATGTTTCACGAGAAACGAAGCCGTGATCATGCGCACGCGATTATGCATCCAGCCAATCCGCCAAAGCTGGCGCATCCCGGCATCCACAATCGGATAGCCTGTCTGGCCGCGCTGCCAGGCGCGCAGCATCCCGGCATCCGGCGCCCAGGGAAAGGCCGCAAATTCCGCCCGCAGGGGCGCTTCGGGCATTTCCGGGCGGTGCCAGAGCAGATGATGCGAAAACTCCCGCCACAGCACTTCCTTGAGGAAGGTCTCCGGCCCTGCGCCGCCCTGAGGGGCCGCCGCCCGCGCCGCCACCCAGACCTGGCGGGGGGAGATTTCGCCAAAATGCAAATGCGGCGAGAGGCCAGAGGTCCCCCCCTTGGCGGCCGGTTCATTGCGCCGATCGGCGTAAGCCTTGACGCCCGAGGCCAGGAAATCAGTGAGCCGCCGCGCCGCCCCGGCTTCCCCCGGCCGCCACACAGCGCCGAAGCCCGCGGCCCAATCGGGTTCAGGCGGGCGCGGCAGTAGGCCAAGGTCGGCAATCGCCTCGCCCTTTGGCGCCCCGGTGGCGGGCTTCAGGCGCCCAGGCGCCGCGATGGGCGCGGCGGGATCGCCAAAACTGAATAGCGTGCGGGAGAAGGGGGTATAGACCGCGTAATGCTTGCCCGCCCCGGTGCGCACCAGATGCGGTTCATGCAGCAGGGCAGACCGATGTAGCACCAGCTTCTGCCCCGCCCCTTGCAGCGCTTCGGCCAGCTTGGCATCGCGTGTGCGCGCCCAGGGCTCGGTCAGGCGCCCGGCATGGATTTCATCGGCGCCGATCTCAGCGGCAAGCTTGGGCAGCAGGTCAAGCGCCGCGCCACGCAGCACCAGTAGCGGCGCTCCAAGGGCGTTCAGGTCACGCGAAAGCGCTTCCAGGCTGTGATGCAGCCACCAGCGCGAAGCGCCGCCCTCTGTCCAGGTGCCGGCGGCCTCGGCGTCCAGAATAAAGACCGGTAGGATCGGGCGATCGGCCACGGCATGCAGCGCCGGGTTATCGGCAAGGCGCAGGTCCTGGCGGAACCAAAGAAGGGCAGGCTTGGGCATGGTCCGCATGTAATGCCTACGCGGTTCGGCTGAAAGCACCCGGTTGCGTTATGCCGGTGGGCGTTGCCGATCTGCGGCGCGAAACACCTTGCGGCCGGATGCCTTGATCGCTTCATGGTGCTGGTAAATCCACCACATCGCATCAACCACATCGCTGCGGAGTGGCGTCGTCGCATCGCCGAACAGGATGCGGTCGACATCGAGCGCCAGCGCCTGGCGGCTCAGCGCAATCCGTTCCTCGTCATCGTCAATTACACGCAATGCTGCGGCAATATATTCATCCTCGTTCTGCGAGATCAGCCATTCCGGCATGCCAAGCCGGCGGAGCAACATTGAATCCGTGCGTGCATGCAGATCAAGCCCTTCCAACGCCACCACCGGAATGCCCTGCCTGAGGGAGTCAACAACGCTATGCAGGCCGCCAAAGGGGAAGGGGCTCAGATTCAGATCACAAGCGTTCAGCTCTGCCAGATACGCGTTATAGGCCATGACGGGATAAACGATGCTGCCGGGCAAATGCTGGTCAAAAACGCGCTTGGTCGCCATGAGCTCAAGGCCCGAGACATTCGGGAAGACGCGAAATTCCAATGGCCGGCGGGCCTTTTCGCGAATGCGCCGCAAGACGCCGATAAAATGCGGATTGAGCTTCAATAGGTTGGACGGCAACACGACGCGCAAGGGCTGCGCGGTTTCGCGAATAATGCGCGGCAGCGGCGTGTAATGCGGTGATCTCTCGAAAATCAGGCTCTCATCCGGCAGTAGCACCACTTGTTCGGATAATAGGCCCGGGTCGCTGACATAACCTTCTTCGGTGAAGTAGTAATCCATGGTGTCGCAGAAAGTGGAGGCCGAATGCCCAAGGCCGGCCAATTGAATGGGTGCCAGGCGGAAATTGGCGAGCACGGGCCCCCAATGACGCATGCCGACACTCAGCCAGAAGATCACATCCGGGGCGATGGATTTGATCGTATCTGCCAAATTGTTGAAATAGCTCGTCCCACCTTCGCGCTTGAAAACATGCACATCATCATACAACGCACGCACGCTGCTATCGGCCTGGGATTCCTCGGTCACTAACACCAACCTGAAACGCTGGCGCAACTGGCGCAGATACTGCCCGAAATAGCGATACTGCACGTGGTTGGAATGCATGATCTCGGCCGCGATCAGCAAGGTCGGGCGCGTCTTCAACGCCCGGATCGGGGGCAGCGCCGCATCGCTGAGGCCGATGCTCTCCCCCCAAAGGCGCAGCACGCGGTTCAGCACCGGCTTGATGCCATGCTTGTCGCGCGCCGTGGCGTAGGAACACAGCATCCAAGCCGCCGAAAGCAGCACCAAATGATCCACCGAAAGCGGGAGCGGCACGGGACTGAGCTGCCCAGCCAGGCTCACCAATTCTTCGCGCCGGCAGTGCCCGGCTTCGGTCAGGAGGGGCTTTTGCGAAACCAGCCCCATCGCCACCAGCAGCGCGAGCGGCGCGGGCGCTTCCAACAGGGCGCGGACATCAATGGACAGCGCCGAATCCACGGAAAACAGCAGCCAGGCCTTGGCGAATGCATGCCGGTCTTGCTGCAAAAGGCGCCTGAGCCCGTCAGTATCGCCGGCACCCAGCATGCGTAGGATGTGGTCCGAGCTGCCAAAGCCGCTGATGGCGTGCACATGATCTAAAACGCGCCCATAGGCAGCCAGGCGCAGCGCGACGCTGCCATTAAACGGAACGGCAGGATCGGTCAGGATGCGCGCGATGGCGGCGGCGAGCCGCGTCGCCAGCACCTCGGTCGGTTGCGGCGCCTCTGGCGTGGCGAGTTCTTCAAGACTTGCCCCGGAAGCAATTCGCCGTACCGTCACGAGCAACAACTCCATCGCCCCGGCCGGATTCCGGGCCGCGGCAATTTCAAGGCTGGCAAGGGCGCTTTCGGGCATGGAGCTGTTCGGGGGTTGCCAGAGGTGAATGAAGCTTATGGCCGTCCGGGTTCAGGGTATCCGCACGCCCCCAATATCAGCAAAGAAGCGTGATCCAGCTTGCTGAATCACGTGGCCAGGCCGGCACGGCTTACTTCGGCGAAACCACCATGACCATCTGGCGGTTTTCCAGCTTGGGCATTTGTTCGACCTTCACCAATTCGGTCAGGTCGTTGCGAATACGTTCCAGCACCTTCACGCCCAATTCCTGGTGCGCCATTTCGCGGCCCCGGAAGCGCAAAGTCACCTTCACCTTATCGCCTTCGCCGATGAAGTTCTTCATCTGCTTCATCTTCACATCGTAATCATGGTCATCAATATTCGGGCGAACCTTGATTTCCTTGATTTCGACGACCTTCTGCTTCTTACGCGCCTCATTCGCCTTTTTCTGCTGCTCGTATTTGTATTTCCCGTAATCCAGGATCTTGCAGACAGGCGGCACCGCATTGGGCGAGATTTCCACCAGATCAAGGCCCACATCATAGGCGCGGATCAGCGCTTCGCGGGCGGACATGACGCCGATCATCTCTCCGGCATCATCAATCAGGCGGACCTGAGGGACACGAATTTCATCATTGATACGCGGGCCTTCACGCGCGGGGGCCTGCTGGGCGGCGGGCATAGGGGGTCGAGCTATGGTACTCTCCTGTCGAGGTTTTCAGAACGACGCATTTATGGGCTTTTGGGGCGCTGTCTGCAAGTTTTCCCTGGGCTTTGCCGCAAGTGAAAGGCGTAAATACCAGACAAAATAGCGCTCAGCCCCGCAAATCCGGCGGCGTCGCCTCCGCGGCCAGCAAAGCCACAGCATCGGCAAGCTTCAGGGTTTCCTGATCCCGCCCCGGCAGGCGGCGGAGCACGATGGTGCCTTCTTCAGCCTCTCGCCGGCCAATCACGGCCAGGATGGGCACGCGCTGGTCAATATGATCCACCACCTTGCGGTTGATTTTCTCATTGCGGAGGTCAAGCGAGGCCGCAACCCCAGCCTTTTGCAAGGCGCCGGCGGCCTGACGCGCGAAGGGCGCGGCCTCATCCACAATGGTCGCCACCACCACCTGAACGGGGGCCAGCCAAAGCGGGAAGCGCCCGGCATGTTCTTCGATCAAAATGCCAAGGAAGCGTTCAAAAGACCCAAGGATGGCCCGGTGCAGCATGACGGGGCGACGGCGGGAGCCATCTTCCGCAACATATTCGGCATCCAGCCGCTCCGGCAGCACGAAATCCACTTGCAGCGTGCCGCATTGCCAATCGCGGCCAATGGCGTCGCGCAGCACGAATTCCAGCTTGGGGCCGTAAAAGGCGCCCTCGCCAGGGTTCAATTCATATTCAACGCCGGCGATGCGGCAGGCGTCTTTCAGCGCGCCTTCCGCCTGATCCCAGACCGCATCCGTCCCCGCGCGCCGCGCCGGACGGTCGGAGAATTTCACGCGGAATTCGGTGAAGCCGAAATCGCGGTAAATGGAAGACAAAAGTGCCACAAACCGCACCGTTTCATCCGCGATCTGTTCCTCCGCGCAGAAGATATGCGCATCATCCTGGACGAAGCTGCGCACGCGCATGATGCCATGCAGCGCGCCCGAGGGTTCATAGCGATGGCAAGCGCCGAATTCCGCCATGCGCAAAGGCAATTCACGGTAGGACCGCAAGCCCTGATTGAAAATCTGCACATGGCAGGGGCAATTCATCGGCTTCAGCGCCAGCACACGGTCTTTTTCGTCTTCGTCTTCCACGCGCGCCACGAACATGTTTTCGCGGAATTTTTCCCAATGCCCGGATGCTTCCCAAAGCTTGCGATCCACCAATTGCGGCGTCTTCACCTCCTGATAATCGGCGATATCCAACCTGCGGCGCATATAGGCTTCCACCGTGCGATAAAGCCGCCAGCCCTTGGGGTGCCAGAAGACCGAGCCCACCGCTTCATCCTGCAAGTGGAAAAGCCCCATTTCCTTGCCGATCTTGCGGTGGTCGCGCTTTTCTGCTTCTTCCAACTGCAACAAATACGCGTCGAGTTCCTTCTGGTCGCGCCAGGCCGTGCCATAAATCCGGCTCAGCATCGCGTTGCGATGATCGCCGCGCCAATAGGCGCCGGCCACTTTCATCAGCTTGAAGGCCGTGCCGATATCGCCCGTGCCGCGCATATGCGGGCCGCGGCACAAATCGGTCCAGGCACCTTGCTTGTAGATGCTGATGATCTCGGATTTCGGCAAATCCTGGATTAATTCGGCCTTGTAGCGTTCGCCCTTATTGGTGAAGAAGCGAATCGCATCCTCGCGGTCCCATTCTTCACGCACAAAAGCATCATTGCGCGCGATGATGTCGCGCATCTTGGCCTCAATCGCGGCGAAATCCTCGGGCTTGAAAGGCTCATTGCGCGCGAAATCGTAATAGAAGCCGTTTTCAATCGAAGGGCCGATGGTGACTTGGGTGCCGGGGTAAAGCGCCTGCACGGCTTCCGCCAGCACATGCGCGCAATCATGGCGGATCATCTCCAACGCTTCGGGATCGCGCCGCGTGATGAAACGCAGTTTGGCGTCTTCCGTAATGGAGGCCGAAAGATCGCGCAGCTTGCCATCCACTTCCATGGCAAGTGCCGCCTTGGCCAGGCCCGGGCCAATGGCGGCCGCGATAGTCGTGCCCGTCACCGCGCCGTCAAATTGGCGGATGGAACCATCGGGCAGGGTAATCGCGGGCATGAACAGCGTCCTATTGGTTGAAGAGAGGCCGGACCATGGGCAGAGGCCCCTTCCGGGTCAAGCCGTTACGGCGGTTTGATTGATCAAATCCTGAAGGGCGCCCTGCACATCGGCGACCGGCAGGCTGGCCAAAGGCTGGCGCCGCAGCACGGCCACAAGCGGGCCGCGCGGGGCGCAAAGGGCGGGGTCGCTATCCTCACCGAATAACGCAAGCGTCGGGCAGCCAGCCACGGCGGCCAGGTGGGTCGGGCCGGTGTCATTGCCGATGCAAAAGGCAGCGCGGCGGGCGAGGGCGGCGATATCGGCGAAGCTTGTCTTGCCTGTCAGGTCGCGCGCGCCGGGGGCGGTTTGCGTGATGGCCGCACCCAGGCTGGCCTCAGTCGGGCCGCCAAGGATCACGGCGGGGATATCCAGCGCCGCCGCCAAAGCAGCGAAGTTTTCCACCGGCCAACGCTTGGCCGGGCGTCCGGGGGAAGCGCCGGGGATCAGCAGCACGAAGCGCGTCGGCAAGGCGAAGCGCCCGATATCGGCATCCAGCCAGCCCAGCTCTGGCGCGGGGAAATGGCTGATCCCGGCCATTGCCAATTGCTCCTGCTGGCGTTCCACCGTGTGCATGAAATCGCGGCGCGGATTGGCATGCGGGTGAGAAGCGCCCGCGGCAATGCCGGACCATTCCACCCCGCGCCCGACCAGCCAGCGATAGCGCGATGACCGATCCGAGGTCTGCAAATCATAAACCCGGTCAAACCGCGCTGCGCGCAATTGCCGGCCCAAGGCCCAAAGCGCGGCGAGGCCCTTGGGCCGGCCATTCTCCCAGACCTGATCAAACCAGGGCGCCTGCCGCGCCAGGGGCGCGAAGGGCGGCGTCGTCAGCAGCGTAATCTCCGCCCCCGGGTGATGGGCACGAATCGCGGCAAAAGGCCCAAAGGCCTGCGCGAAATCGCCGAGCGCACCCAGTTTGATCACCAGGATGCGCGGCCTCATCACAGCACTTCCCGATAAACGGCAATTGTCGCTGCCTGCATCGCTTCTGTCGTATAGCCCGAAAGCACTGCCGCCCGCGCCCGCGCGCCAAGCGCCGCGCGTTCTTCTGCCGGCAGGGAAAGCGTCTTGCCGATGGCGTCTGCCAGTGCAGCGGCATCACCCGGCGGGGTGCGCCAGCCGGTCACACCCTCGGCCACTGTTTCGCGGGGGGCGCCAAGGTCACTCGCGATTACGGGCCGCGCCATGGCTTGGGCTTCGATCACGGTGCGGCCAAAGGCTTCCGCATCGGTGGAGGCATGGATAACGACATTGGCCAGCATCAGCGCCACCGGCATGTCATTGGCGTGCCCTACAAGCCGCACGCGGTCTTTCAGCCCCAGGCTTTCAATGCGGGCTTCCAATTCAGCGCGAAAGGTCGGGCGTTCTTCCGCATCGCCGACCAGCAGGGCAAGCGAATCTCCCGGCAGGCGGGCCATGGCTTCCACCAACACCATCTGGCCCTTCCAGCGCGTCACGCGCGCCGGCAGCATGATGATCGGGCGGCCTTCGGGCAGGCTCCAGGCAGTGCGGAGCGCAGCGAGCCTTTCGGCACCCACCAAACTAGGGTCAAAGCGTCGAGGGTCAACGCCGCGTGGGATTACGCGGAGCCTCGCCTCCTCCACCCCATGCCGGGCGCGGATCAGATCAGCGATGAAATCGCTGATGGCAATCACGCGATCCCCGCGCGCCATGACGGAATTATAGAAGCGCTTGCCAGGAAAGCCCTCATTATAGGCGCCGTGATAGGTGGTGACGAAGGGCAGCCCTGCGCTCCGTGCCGCCATCAGCGCAGACCAGGCCGGCGCGCGGGAACGCGCATGGATCAGCGCCACCCCTTCCACCCGGGCCAGCGCGGTCAGCGCCGCAGCATTGCGCCACAGGGCAAAGGGCGATTTGGCGGTCAGCGGCAAAGTGATGTGCTTCGCGCCCAGCGCTTCCAAAGCCGGCACCATCTCGCCCCCCGCCGAGGCCACAATGGCGCGAAACCCCGCGGCGATTTGCGCTTCGGCAATCTCCAACGTGCCGCGCTCCACGCCCCCGGAACGGAGCGCGGGCAGCACTTGCAACAGGGCAGGTGGCGGGGTGGGCATGGCGCAGGGTTAGCGCGGAACGGGGCGCAGGGCGACCATAGCTTGCGAAAAAGCCTCTTGCGGGCGGGCGGGAGCGGCGGCATTGAAAGCGCCGTGACCCTTTATTACGCCGCCATGGTGCTGCTTTCGATCGGCGCCTTCATTCATTCCAAAAGCCCGGCGCCCGAAATGCGCCCGGCTTCCGAAGCTGCTTCCACCTTCTGGCTATGGTTGTCGCGTGCGGCGTTTGTCACTTGGATTGCGCTGATCGTCTGGGGGTTCCGCGAATTGCATTGGTCCCAGCCAGTGGCGGCGGTGATGGTATCCTTGGTTGGCAATGCTGTGATTGCCATGCGCGGCCCGCGCGATGCCTGGCCCATGCTGTCCATGGTGTTCAGCGTGCTGGGCCTGGCGGCGGCCGCGATAATTCTTTTTGACTGGAACCCTCCAGGCTAACCCGCCGGGATCAGCTTCACGCGCCGGCCATCCACCCCAAGCGCCAATTGCCCGGAACGCAGCGCCAGCGCCGCTTCCCCAAACACTTCCCGCCGCCAGCCATGCAGCGCCGGCACATCATCCTGCCCCGCGGCCAGCTTTTCGAGATCATCCCCGGAAGCGAGCAGGCGCGGCGCGACATCATGCTCCTCGGACTTCGCGGCCAGCAACACTTTCAGAAGGGCCACAAGCGCGGGGGAAGGCGGCGGGCCGGCCTTCTCCTTCTGCAATTGCGGCAATTCTTCTTCACGCAGCGCGCGCGCCTGACGGATGGCGGCAAGCAACCCCTCACCGGACTTGCCCTTGGCGAAATTCTCTGAAATGCCCCGCGCGCGGGTGAGTTCCACAGGGCTATCGGGCATGGTGGCGGCGATTTCCAGCAGCGTATCATCCTTCACCAGCCGCTGGCGCGGGATATTGATGCGCTGGGCTTCGCGTTCCCGCCAGGCGGCGATGGCGCGCAAAACGCCCAAAAACCGCCGGTTTGAGGTGCGCGGGCGGAGCTTTTCCCAGGCCGTATCAGGGTCGGTCAAATAGGTCGCGGGATCAGCGAGTGCGCGCATTTCCTGCCCCACCCAGTCAATCCGGCCTTCCCGTTCGAGCCTGAGCGTGAGGGAGACGAAAATCTTGCGCAAATGCGTCACATCCGCCGCCGCATAGGCCAATTGGCTATCAGATAAGGGCCGGGCGGACCAATCGCTGAAGCGATGGGCCTTGTCTATCTGCACCCCGGCGAGCGACCGGCAAAGCGAATCATAGGACGCCTGATCCCCGAAACCGGCCACCATGGCGGCAATTTGGGTATCGAAAATCGGGTGGGGCACAGCGCCGAATTTCAGCAGAAAAATTTCCACATCCTGCCGGGCGGCGTGGAAGACCTTCACGACATGGGGCTGCGCCATCAATTCGCCGAGGGGGCCAAGATCAAGCCCCGGCGCCAGGGCATCCACCAGCGCGACCTCATGCTGGCCGGCAAGCTGCACCAGGCAAAGTTCTGGCCAATAGGTGCGTTCACGCATGAATTCAGTATCTACGGTGACGAAGGGCTCATGCTTCAGCCGGTCACATAGCGCGGCGAGGCTCCCTGTATCGGTGATCAGGGCGGGGCTTTGTTCGGCTGCCGGGACGGCATGGCGACGGTTCATAACCGTTTCCATACAGGGGCGCCGGGTCCCGGGAAAGCGGTGGGGTTGACAGAAACCCCTCCCTGGGGCGCTTTCCCCCGCCTTTCCGCACCTTAGGATGAATTTTCGCCATGCATGCCTATCGTACCCATCATTGCGGCGCGCTCCGCGCCACCGATGCCGGCTCCCCCGCGCGGCTTTCCGGCTGGGTGCACAGGAAGCGCGACCATGGCAGCTTGCTGTTCATTGATTTGCGCGATCATTACGGCATGACGCAATGCGTGGTGGCCCAGGGTTCGCCCGTGCTGAAGCTTTTGGAAGAACTCCGCCCCGAAAGCGTGATTACCGTGACGGGCGATGTGGTGCCGCGCGAAGCCGGCACGGTGAATGCCAAGCTGCCGACGGGCGCGATTGAACTTCGCGTGCGTGACGTGGAAGTGCAATCCTCCGCGGAAGTGCTGCCCATTCAAGTGGCGGGTGATGCCGAATTCCCCGAGGAATTGCGCCTGCGTTACCGCTTTTTGGATTTGCGGCGGGAAAGACAGCATCGCAATCTGATGCTGCGCAGCCAGGTGATTTCTTCCATCCGGCGGCGGATGATTGATCAGGGTTTTACGGAATTCCAAACCCCGATCCTGACGGCTTCAAGCCCCGAAGGTGCGCGGGACTTTTTGGTGCCCGCACGGCTGCATCCGGGCAAGTTTTACGCGCTGCCGCAGGCACCGCAGCAATTCAAGCAACTTTGCATGGTGGCGGGGTTTGATCGCTATTTTCAAATCGCACCCTGCTTTCGTGATGAGGCGTCCCGCGCGGATCGCAGCCCCGGCGAATTCTACCAGCTTGATTTCGAAATGTCCTTTGTGACGCAGGAAGATGTCTTCGCTGCTATCGAGCCCGTGCTGGCTGGCGTGTTTGAGGAATTTGCCGATTGGTCCGGCACGAAGCGCGCGGTGACGCCAGCACCCTTCCCGCGCATCCCGTATCAGCAGGCGATGCTGGAATATGGCTCGGACAAGCCGGATTTGCGTAACCCGATCAAGATCACCGATGTCAGCGCGCATTTCGCGGGTGGCGGCTTTGGCTTGTTTGCCAAGGTCACTGCTTCGGGTGGTGTGGTGCGGGCCATTCCGGCGCCGGGCGCGGCGGGGCGTCCGCGATCCTTCTTTGATGGGCTGAATGATTGGGCGAAAGCGGAAGGCCAGGGCGGGCTTGGCTACATTGCCTGGGATGCTGATGGCGCGAAGGGGCCGATTGCCAAGAATTTGGAAGCGGATCGCGTGGCCGCCATCGCTACCGCCTGCGGGCTTGGCGCGGGTGATGCGGTGTTCTTTGTGGCGAATAAGGCAGCGGATGCCGCGAAGTTCTCCGGCGCGGTGCGTAGTCGTGTCGGGCGTGATCTTGGCTTGCTTGAAGAAAACGCCTTCCGCTTCTGCTGGGTGACGGATTTCCCCATGTATGAACGGAATGAAGATACGGGTCAGATCGAATTCAGCCATAACCCGTTTTCCATGCCGCAAGGCGGGTTGGAAGCGCTGAATTCCATGGACCCCTTGGACATCAAGGCCTTCCAATACGACATCGTCTGCAACGGGATTGAGCTTTCATCCGGTGCCATCCGCAACCATCGCCCGGATATCATGATCCGCGCCTTTGAAATTGCGGGCTATCCAGCCGAAGAAGTGGAGCATCGCTTTGGCGGCATGTTGAATGCCTTCCGCTATGGCGCACCGCCGCATGGTGGCTCGGCGCCCGGCATTGACCGGATTGTGATGCTGATCGCCGATGAACCCGCGATCCGCGAGGTGATCCTGTTCCCCATGAACCAGCAGGCGGAAGATTTGATGATGGGCGCGCCGGCCCGCGTGCCGCCGGAACGGCTGAAGGAATTGCACATCAAGTTGGACGTGCCGCCCGTGAAGGGTAGCAAGCCCGGCTGATCCGCCGCCGCGAAACTTAATTGCGAAATATCAATTCTGATCGGCCGAAATCGGCTATACCAGACAAAAGCGGCCCCTGCCGCCCGGAGCCTCCGATGCGGTTTTCTGTCCTTCTTGCCCTTGCGCTGATCCTGCCCGCCGCCCCTGGCCTGACCCAGGGGGCGAAGGATCCGCCGGCTGCCGCACCGCTCGCGCCCCTCACGGCGCGGGCACTGGCTTCCCATCGCGGGGTCTACGAACTCAGCTTGGATCGGGCGCGGGAAAACTCGACCATTGTCGAGGTTGCCGGGGCCATGCTCTATGAATTGATTGACGCCTGCGAAAGCTGGACCACGCGCCAGCGCTTCAGCATGACGCTCCGCAACCGCGAAGGCACGGAACTCGAAACCGGGTCTGATTACGCGACGCTGGAATCCATGGATGGCCGGACGCTCCGCTTCAGCCTGGTTCAGGTGACGCAAGGCGCGGTTTCCAGCCGTGTCGTCGGCCAGGCAGAGCTTGGTGCCGATGGCAGTGGTGTCGCGCGCTATAGCGAACCGGAGGCGAAGGAATTGCCCATCCCGCCGGGGACGCTGTTGCCCAATACGCACACCATCGCCGCGCTGAATGCCGCCCGCGCCGGCCAGCGCCTGCTGGTCGCGCCGATTTTTGATGGCACCACCGCCGATGGCGCGCAGCAGACAACGACATTTTTGTCGCCCTGGCAGGGGCCGCAGCCTATCGCCGAAGCGCCGAGCCTTTCGACGCTTGGATCATCACGCATGCGTATCGCGTTTTTCGAACCTGATGCCGAACAGGCCGGCGGGGCCAGCACCCCTTCCTATGAAGTCTCGCTCCGCTATTTCGAAAATGGCGTGGCGAATGACATGATCATGGATTTCGGCGACTTCACCGTCCGCGCGAAGCTGGTGCGGCTGGAAGACGCGCCGGGCGGTTGCTAGAGCTACCCTAGTGGTGCGATTGATGCGGACCTTTCCTGTCGCCAGAACGTCCCCGCGCACCACTAGCCGTATGTTTGGTCGCGTTTTCCGAGCCGCCAAGTGATTCCACTTGGCTTGAAAACGCTCTACCCCCGTCGCAGGTTCCACAAAAACGGGTTCGGCCCTTGCAGTACGCCCGTCAGGTCGCGCCGGAAGGCAGTGCGTAGCCGGAACAGCCCGGTCGGTGCGAAAGGCAGTGATTCCCAAGTGATTTCCTGCAAGCGGCGCATTGCTGCGTTTTGTGCCGCCTGATCATCCGCGGCGATCCAGGCTTCAACCTGCGCTTCCGCATCCGCATCGCTGGGCCAGCCTGGCCAGGCGGCTTGCCCATTCATGCGTATGGCAAAACTCACTGCCGGATTGGCGATGGTGGCTGCCGGGCCATTGGTATTATGCAAATGCCAGCCACCCTGCGCCGGCGCATTGCGATTGGCGCGCCGCGCCAGAATGGTGGCCCAGTCTGCTTCGATGGGCTGGATGTTCACGCCAAGCTTGCGCATCAATTCAACCGCGAGCCGCCCTTGTTGCGTGACCGCAGGGAAATCGCTTGGGTTGATGTGGATGATCGGCTCGCCATTATAGCCCGCTTCACGCAGCGCCGCGCGGGCGCGGTCCATGGCCGCTTCGCCGCGCGCGGCGGGCGGGAATTCCACCACGCCCGGCAGGCCGCAAGGGAACATGGCGTGGCATTCCTGCCAATCACCTTGCAGCGCCACAGCCGACATGAAATCCGATTGCACGATCATATCACGAATGGCGCGGCGCACGCGCGCATCATTGAAAGGCGCGTGCAAATGATTGAAGCGCAGAAAACCAAGAAACCCATTCGGGTCATAAATCTGGGTTTGCGTATTTCGGTCGCGTTCCAGCACCGGCACCAAATCCGGAAGCGGGTATTCGATCCAGTCAATTTCACCAGTGCGGAGTGCCGCAGCCGCCGTGCCGCCATCCGGAATCCAGATCATCTCCAACCTGTCGAAATGCACGCGCTTGCCGCCCGAAGCCGCTTCGGCGGGTTCATCACGCGGCACGTAAGCCTCATTCCGCGCATAATGGCTGCGGCTGCCTTGCACATACTCACTGGCAATGAAGCGCCACGGCCCGCTGCCGATCATGTGTTCCAGGCCGAGTGAACGATCACCGGGATTACTTGCAATACGCTCCGGCATCATGAAGCAGGGGGAAGCGCCCGGTTTGGCCAAAGCATCAAACAGCGCGGGGAAGCGCCGATGCAGGCGGAATTGGATGGTGCGGTCATCGGCGGTGGAAAGCTCAGCCGTTGCGCGCATCAGGATTTGGCCGAAGCCATCGCGGCTCGCCCAGCGCTTGATGCTGGCGACACAATCCTGCGCGCGCACGGCTTCGCCATCATGCCAGCGCAAGCCATCGCGCAGGCGGATTTTCACGAGCTTGCCATCATCCTCAACGCTATGGCCTTCGGCCATTTGCGGGCGCGGCTGCAGCGCGCGATTGGCGCCATAGAGTGTGTCAAACACGCAATAGCCATGCGTGGTGATGATGGTGCTGGGGCTGAAGATCGGGTCCAGATTGGCGAGTGCCGCCTGCGGCATGAAGCGCAGCGTGCGCGCCCGGCTGGTTTGCGCCAAGGCAGGGCCGGCCAAAGGTGCCGCGAATGCGGCGGCCAGAAATGAACGACGATGCATCCCCATTCCTCCAATGCGGCGCGAAAAGGCAAGGAAAAGAGGAAGCTTCAGCCCCGCACGCGCCAGCACCCGCGCATGGGGCGCAAAACGCGAGCGAAGGGGCGATGCACCCTTCCCTACGCCGGTCCGAACCGGGTCAGGTTCCAGGGGTCGCGGGTGAAGCCCGCCTCTCAGCCCCAAAAGGGCTCCCCCAGGTGTCTCGGGTATTCAATTGCGCCCTCACGCAGGCTTGCGCAAGCCCGGCGGTGGCGCGGGGGGCGTGCAACGGGGTAGAAGGGGCACATCATTCGTCAAAGGGAAGCGCCCATGTCCAGCACCATTGCCCTGCCATCTGTTATCCGCCTTCACGCCGGTGATGGTGTGGTGATTGCACGCATTCCGCTGACGCCGGGGACCGAAGTGGCGCCCGGCATCAGCGTGGGCGAAAGGCGCATCCCGCCTGGCCATAAGGTCGCGATCCGCCCGCATGCGAAGGGTGAGCCCATTCGCCGCTATGGCCAGATCATTGGCTTTGCCACGGATGCGATTGAACCCGGCGCCTGGGTGCATACGCATAATTGCGAAATGGGCGATTTCGCGCGGGATTACGCCTGGGGGCAGGATGCGAAACCGACTGATTATGTTGATGTGCCGGCCAGCTTCATGGGCATTCGTCGCGCCGATGGCCGTGTAGCCACGCGCAATTACATTGGCATCATCACATCGGTGAATTGCTCCGCCCATGTCGCGGAACTGATTGCGCGGCAGTTTGAGAAAAACCCAATCACCGGCGATGATCCGCTATCGGCATGGGGAAATGTGGATGGCGTGGTGGCGCTGACGCATAAGACCGGCTGCGGCATGACCATGGATGAACCGCTGCGCCTGTTGCGCCGCACCTTGGCGGGCTTCGCGCGACATGCGAATTTTTCGCATGTGATTGCGATTGGCCTTGGCTGTGAAGTGAATCAGCTTGGCCCCATGCTGGAAGAACAGCGCCTGACCGGGCGGCTGCGCAGCATGGACATCCAGGATGCTGGCGCGCGCGTGACCGTGATGAAGGGCATAGATTTCGTGAAGGAAGTGCTGGCGGAATCCAACACCGCCAAGCGCGAAGCCGTGCCTGCTTCAGAACTTTGCGTGGCTTTGCAATGCGGCGGTTCGGATGGCTATTCCGGCATCACCGCCAATCCTGCCTTGGGTGCTGCCTCTGATTTGCTGGTGCGCCATGGCGGCACCGTGATCCTTTCCGAAAGCCCTGAGACTTATGGCGCGGAGCATTTGCTGACGCGCCGCGCGACCTCCCGTGAAGTGGGCCAGAAACTTGTTGATGTGATGCATTGGTGGGAAGACTACACAGCGCGCCAAGGGGCCGAGATGAATGCCAACCCATCGCCGGGCAATAAGGCAGGCGGGCTCACGACCATTCTGGAAAAATCACTTGGCGCCATGGCCAAGGCCGGCACCACCAATCTGGTGGAGGTTTATCGCTATGCCGAACCCGTCACCGCCAAGGGTTTCGTGTTCATGGACACGCCTGGCTATGACCCGGTGGGTGCCACGGGCCAGGTGGCGGGTGGGGCCAATCTGGTCTGCTTCACGACCGGGCGCGGCAGCGTTTTCGGCATGAAGCCTGCGCCTTCCATCAAGCTTGCCACCAATACCACCATGTATGATCGGCTGGCCGAAGATATGGATATCAATTGCGGCACAGTGCTGACGGGTGGCGAAAGCGTGCAGGCATGCGGTGAGCGTATTTTTGATCTGATGCTGCGCACCGCTTCCGGCGAGCCCACCAAAAGCGAAGCACTTGGCTTCGGCGCGCAGGAATTCGCGCCCTGGATGCTGGGAGCCACCATGTGACCCGCGCTGAGACGAAGCGGGAGATTCTGCGCATCGCGCAGGCGCTTGATCAGGCGGGGATGATGCCCTCCAAATCCGGCAATGTATCGGCGCGCGATGGCAAGGGCTTCATCATCACGCCTGCTGGCCTCGCTTATGCGCGCAGCAGCGCGGATGATCTGGTGGCAACCGCGATGGATGGGAAGGTGATGGGCAAGGCGGCCCATCGGCCTTCTTCCGAATGGCGGCTGCATGCGGCGATTTACGCGGCACGGCCCGAAGTGATGGCGGTGGTGCATACGCATTCGCCGCGCGCCACCGCGCTTTCCTGTGCGCGCAAGGGCATTCCGCCCTTGCATTACATGGTGCTGCTGGCGGGAGGGCCGATTGCCTGCGCTGACCACGCCACCGCCGGCACGCAGGCGCTGGCGGAAAATGCGCTCAGCGCCATGGCGGGGCGGCGGGCCGCACTGCTCGCCAATCATGGCGTTGTCGCCACGGGCGAGACACTGGCTGGCGCCCATGCGCTGGCCTTGGAGGTGGAAAACCTCGCGGGGCAATATCTCGATCTATTGGCAGCGGGGCTAAAGCCCATGTTGCTGACGGAAGCGGAATTGGCGCAAGCGGCGGCGCATTTCGCGGGGTATGGGCGGGGTTGAGCATTTTCAGGCCAAGTGGAATCAGTCGGCCCTCTGAAGGGATCACCCTCCCATCCTGATATTGGGCGCCGGTTGGCCTTCAATCACCACATTCACGCAAGCGGGCTTGCCGGAAGCGAAGGCGCGTTCCAGCGCGGGCGCAATCTCCTCAGCCTTGGTGACATATTCACCATGCCCACCCAGCGCCACCGCCACCAGATCATACCGCGTGCCGGGGGCCAATTCGCAGCCATGGGTGCGATTGGCGCCGTAATCGCGCTTCTGGATTTCATATTCCGCGTTCCAGCGGGAATCATTGCCGACAATGGCGACGAAGGGCAGCTTGTGGCGGCAGGCGGTATCAAACTCCGCCATGTGAAAGCCAAAAGTGCCATCGCCCAAAACGGCCATGATGCGCGCATCCGGCTTCGCGGCGCGCGCTGCCATGGCGAAGGGTATGGAAGGCCCGATGGCGCCGGCCAGGCCATTGATGATCCGCATTGGCGCTGAGAGGATCGCCTGCGCCCATTGGCCGATTTCCCCGCCATCGCTGATCAGCACGGCATCCGCGCCTTGTTCAAGAAAGGGCTTGGCGGCCTGAAACAGAGTCGCGGGGTGGATCGGCGCGCCGCTGGCTTCGGCAAGCGCCGCCCAAGCCGGTGGGCGGAAGGCAAGCGCTTCGGCCAATCGCGCTGCCCAGGCCTGATTGGCATGGGGTTTCATGGCGAGGGTCAGGGCTTCGGTCGCCTCCGCCGAACTTGCCACCGCCGCCAAGGCAATCCGCCCCGGCAAGGCGCGGGCAGCGCGGGCTATGACCTGGGGATCGGGTTCAATCTGGATAAAGCGGGCTTCCGCCGAAATCCCCGGCGCGCGGCCAAAGCGGAGCGAGAAATCCAAAGCCTTGCCCAGCAACACCACCAAATCCGCCTCCGCCAGCACGCCGGCATAGGCGCCAAGCGATGGATCATTCAGCCCACGCGGGCTTTCCATGGGGATCACCGGCAGGCCTGCCGCGCGGCTGAGCGCTTCCAGCATCGGCTTGCCGCGCGGGGTGCACAGGGCGGGTGGCGCCAGGATCACAGGCCGCGCCGCGCCGGCGATCATACCTGCAATCGCCTGAGCCGCTTCAACGCCCAAGGGCATGGGCTCGGCGGTAAAGGCGCTCGCTTCCGGCAAGGCGGGGCCAGTGATACGCGCATCCATCAAATCGGTCGGCAGGCTGAGATGCACCGGCCCGGGCCGGCCAGAACATGCCGCGCGGAAGGCGCGCGCCAGATCGGCGCCAATCGCTGCGGTACTGGATGCGGTGAAGGAAAGCTTTGTCAGCGGCTCGGCCATATCGGCCTGGCGCATTTCCTGGAAACTGCCCATGCCCAATTCGCGCAAGGGCGCATGGCCGGAAAGCAGCAGGACCGGCACCTCGCCAGCCATCGCGGTAGGCAGCGCGGCGATGGCATTGGTATGGCCCTGGCCGCCGGTCACCATCGCGACGCCTACTTCGCCGGTCAGCCTTGCCCAGGCATCGGCCATATGCACCGCGGCAGCTTCCTGGCGGGTATGCACAATCTCGATCCCGCTGCCGATCAGGGCATCGAAAATCGTCATGATGTGGTTGCCCGAAAGGGTGAAAATGCGGCTGATTCCGGCCTGCTTCAGCGCCGCCACCAGAATATCCGCCCCACGTTGTTCCATGCCTGCTTCCTCCTGTTGGGTTCAGCAGGCCATGGGCTGGACAGGCTGTCCAGTGGCCCTAGTCTTGGGCTTATGGAACAGCTCAAGGTCAGTGTCTGGCGCGGTGAGGAAGCGGGCGGCTTCGCGCGTTATGATGTGCCAGCGCGGGATAATCAGACCGTGCTTGATGTCGTCACGCATATCCAGCGCGAAATTGACCCAAGCCTCGCCTATCGCTTCGCCTGCCGCGTCGGCATGTGCGGGTCCTGCGCCATGACAGTGAATGGCCGCGCGCGCTGGACCTGCCGGACGCATGTGCGGAAAGTGTTGGGTGCCGATGGCGCGCTTGAATTGCGCCCCTTGGCCAATCTGCCGGTAATCCGCGATTTGGCCGCGGACCTCGCGCCCTTCTTTGACAAATGGCAGCGCGCGCAAGGGTTTTTTCAACCGAAGGACGCGCCGGATGGCGCCGTGCCGGATGAATTTGCCGTGGTGGCCCCCGGCAGTAAGGCGCGTAAGGAAGCCGATGCCGGCATTGAATGCATCGGCTGCGCCGTTTGCTACGCTTCCTGCGATGTTGTGGCCTGGAATGGCGATTACCTGGGGCCTGCGGCACTCAACCGCGCCTGGACCTTGGTGAATGATGCGCGAGATGGCGCGCGGGGCGAAAGGCTGGATGCGGTGGCGGGCGATGCGGGCTGCCATTCCTGCCATTCCACCCGTTCCTGCACGGAGCGCTGCCCGAAGCAGATTGACCCATCGGGGGCTATTGCCGGGCTGAAGCGGACTTTGTTCTGGGAGAGCCTTTTCGGCGGAAAGCGCCATGGCTGACAGGGCCGCGCGCGGGCAGGCGCATCTTTGGGTGGTGCAGCGGCTGACGGCGATGTTGCTGGCCTTCGCCGTACTGGTGCATCTGATCACCATCATCATCGCCGTGCGCGGCGGGCTTACGGCGCGGGAGATTCTGGCGCGCACCCAGGGTTCTGAAGCCTGGCTCGGCTTTTATGTGGTGTTTGCAATCGCCGCCGGTCTGCATGGCGCGATTGGGCTGCGCAATATCGCCGCCGAGACCCTGGGCTGGCGCGGGCGAGGCCTTGACTTCTGCTGGCTTGGGATTGGGCTGCTGACTGCGGCTTTCGGCATCCGCGCGGCTTGGGGGCTTTACGCGTGATGGATTTCCGCGCGCGTTCGCACCCAAGCTGGATAGGCTTTGCGGTGCATCGGGTATCGGGGCTTTTGCTGGCGCTATTTCTGCCGCTGCATTTCTGGGCGCTCGGCAGCGCCATTCAGGGGGAAGCGCGGCTGGATGGGTTCTTGCGCTGGGCAGACAACCCCTTGGTGAAGGCCGCCGAAACCGCGCTGGTCATCCTGCTGGCGGCGCATCTGGCGGGAGGTTTGCGCGTCATGGCGCTGGAATTTTTGGGCTGGGGGCGGGCGCAGAAGGATCTGGTGGCGCTTTCCTTTGGGCTTTCTCTGCTGGTCGGATTGGTTTTCCTGTTCAATGTCTTTTGATCTGATGGCGCTGCTGGGCGGCTGCTTCATTGCGGCATTTTGCTCGGGCTTGGCGGGCTTTGCCTTCAACCTGGTGGCGGCGGGCATCCTGTATCACTGGGTCACCCCGCAGGAGATCGCGCCCGTTCTGGTGATGGGGTCCTTATTGGTCCAGAGCGTGACCTTGCGCGCGGTTTGGCCTGCCATTCGTTGGCCGGTGCTGAAGCCTTATGTCTTTGCCGGCGTCCTAGGCACGCCTTTCGGCGTTTGGGCTTTGAGCGCGGTGGAAGCGCGCGTGATTGTGGCCGGCATTGGCATTCTATTGGTGGGTTATGCCGGCTTCATGCTGGCGCGGATTGCGCTGCGCCTGGCACCGCCCAAGCTGGCCGCCGGGCCGCGCGCCGATGCGGTGGTGGGGTTTTTTGCGGGTGCGCTTGGCGGCATTGGCGGGTTTTCCGGCGCGCTGCCTTCCATGTGGACCGATGTGAAGGGGCTCCGCAAGGACGAAGCCCGCGCCATTTTCCAGCCCTTCATTGTGGTGATGCAGATCATCGCGGCTGCCGGTTTGGCTTATGCGGGCTTTTTCACCCTGGAAACGGCGAAGACGCTGCTGATTGCCCTGCCCGCCTTGGGTCTTGGCACCTGGCTTGGTCTGCAAGCCTATCGCGTCATCCCGCCCGAGGGGTTTCGCCTGGTCTTGCTCGGCCTATTGTTCCTTTCGGGGCTTTCACTCGTGGTTTGAAATGCTTTCATCCTGCTTCTGCTTGTGGGAAACTCGCGCTGAAAAGGGGATGCTTGCATGAGCCTGATATCCAAGACCGAAATCGCGCCGCTGGTTGTAACACCTGAGGCGATCGAGGAAGCGGCCAAGCTGCTGTACATTCGCGCCTGCAAGATCCTGCCGGACGACATCAAGGCCGGCTTCACGCGGCTGGATGCGACCGAAACCGATGCCACGGCGAAAACCATCCTGGCCACGATGATCGAGAATATCGGCGTCGCGGAACGGATGGATAATCTGCTCTGCCAGGATACCGGCATCCCGATCTTCAACCTGCTGATCGGGCGCAATGTCGCGATAGATGGCTTCGCGTTGAAGGAAGCCATTGCCCGCGGCACAGCGCGCGCCACACGCGAACACCCGCTGCGCTCTTCAGTTGTGCATCCGATTACGCGGAAGAATGAACATACCTCCTGCGGGGAGCGTGTGCCGGTGATCAATATAGATTTCACCGATGCGGATCGTGAGTTGCGGTTGGAAATGATCCCAAAGGGTTCGGGTTCCGAAAACGGGTCCTTCCTGCAAATGCTGATCCCGGCGGATGGGCTTGCCGCCGTGAAGCGCTTTGTGGTGGACCGCGTGATCCAGGCCGGCGGCAAGGTCTGCCCGCCGACCATCGTTGGCGTTGGTGTTGGCGGCACTTCCGATTTGTGTATGCATCTGGCGAAGATCGCGGCAACGCGCCCGCTGGGGTCTCGTTGCACCGATGCGGAAGGGGCGAAGCTGGAAGAAGCGCTTTCGGAAGCGGTGAATGCGCTGGGCATTGGCCCGCAGGGTTTGGGCGGTGACAGCACATCCTTCGCAGTCCATGTGGAAACGGCGGCCACACACATCACCATGAACCCGGTCGCGGTGAATATCCAATGCCATAGCGCGCGGCGGGCGAGTGCGACCTTCACGCCCGCCGGCATCAGCATTGGCTTCTGAAGCATGTCTTCCGCAAGCATCACTGTGACCTTGGCGGGGTTGCCGGAGCGGCCCGCGCTGAGGCGCGTGCTGGCGGAAATGGGCGCCTATTATGATGAGCTTCTGGGCCATAAGCGCCTGGTGGCGGCGACTGAGGCGCTGACCTCGCCCGCCAACCGCGCTGGCCCTTTTTGCCTGATGGCGCGGGCGGGGGATGAACCGGCGGGCCTGGTGGTGCTTGTCGGGTTTTTCCCGGCGCGGGATTTCACCTGGGGGCTCTTGCTGCGCGATATTTTCGTGGTGGAGGCGCATCGCGGTACGCGCGCCGCCCGCGCCTTGATGCACGCCGCCATGCGCTTTGCCGCGTCAGGCGGCTATAGCCGCGTGGAATGGGTCACCGCCCAGGAAAATCTGCGCGCCCGCGCCTTTTTCGCCAAGCTTGGTATCACCCCCGAAGCGCGGCTTTCATATCGCCTGGAAGATGAGGCCTTGGCTGAAGCCGCCCATGGGCTTTGGCCAGTCCAAGAGGAAGAGACATGACACATCACATCCTGCCCATGCCGATTACGGAAGATCAGGTCAGCGCGCTGCGTGTGGGCGATAGGGTGACGCTGGAAGAAACGCTTTATGGCATCAGGGATGCGACGCAGATTCATATGTTTGATCATGGCCGGCGCACGAAGTTCAATCTGCAAGGCCATGCGGTGATCCATACCGCGCCTAATCTTCGCAAGGTGGAACGCGTTGGCAATAATCATTCGGGGTATGAGGCGGTTTGTGTCGGCACCACCACATCAGACCGTATGGAGCGCTTCACGCGCCCGCTGATGGAACGCGAAGGTGTGCGGATCATCATCGGCAAAGGCGGTTTGCGTGATGGGTCGCTGCAAGCCTTCCGTGAATTGGGCGGCGCCTATTTGGCCGTGGTGGGCGGCGCGGCGGCTTTGGAGACCACCTGGATTGAGGCGGTGGAGGATGTGGATATGGATGATCTCAATCCCGAAAGCCTCTACAAGTTTCGGATAAAAGGCTTCGGCCCGCTGCTGGTGGCGATGGATAGCCATGGCGGCAGTCTTTTCGCCAAGGTAAATGATGAAGCGGCGCGCCGGCGCCAGGCGGTTCTTGAAAAACTGGGGGCGGCGTGATGCCAGCCCAGATCACACGGCGCAGTACAGATATTCTGGTGTTGGGCGCGGGTGGTGCGGGCTTGCTGGCCGCGCTGCATGCCAAGGCCGGCAATCCAGCGCTTGAGGTGACCATTGCGGTGAAGGGTCTGCTTGGGAAGTGCGGCTGCACGCGCATGGTCCAGGGCGGCTATAATGTCGCGATTGCCGAGGGTGATTCCGCCGAACGCCATTTCATGGACACGCTTGATGGCGGAAAATGGCTGAATGATCAGGATTTGGCCTGGACCTTGGTTGTGGGTGCGCAGCGGCGCATTCGTGAATTGGAAAATCGCTGGGGCTGTTTTTTTGATCGCAATGCCGATGGCACGATTCACCAAAAAGCCTTTGCTGGGCAGACGTTTGATCGCACCGTGCATAAGGGCGATCTGACGGGGATTGAGATTGTCAATCGCCTGGCGGAACAGGTTTGGGCGCGCGGCATTCAGCGCCTGGAAGAACATCGCGCGGTGGCGCTGATCCCAAGCGCGGATGGCGCGCGGCTTTCGGGCGTGTTGCTGATTGATATGCGCAGCGGCGGTTTGGTTTTTGTGCAGGCCAAGGCCGTGATGCTCGGCACCGGCGGCGGGCCCACCATGTATAAATACCACACACCTTCGGGCGATAAATCCTGCGATGGGATGGCGATGGCGTTGCGCGCGGGCTTGACGCTGCGCGATATGGAAATGGTGCAATTCCACCCGACCGGCGTTCTGGCCGGGCCGGGCACGCGTATGACGGGCACGATCATTGAAGAAGGGCTGCGCGGCGCGGGCGGGTATTTGCTGGGCGGAGATGGCAAGCGCTTCATGGCGAAATACGACAAGCGCGCCGAACGTGCCACGCGCGACATCGTCAGCCGTTCCATGCAGCGCGAAATCCTCGCCGGCAATGTGAATGATGCGGGCGGGCTTTGGATTGAAATGGGGCATCTGGGTCCTGATCGCGTGCGGCGCGAATTCAAGGGCATGGTGGAACGCTGCACCGATATGGGTTTTGACTTGGCGGCGGGGCGCGTGCCGGTGGTGCCCACCGCGCATTACATGATGGGCGGGCTGGTGTTCCGCCCGGATGGCAGCACTGCCTTGCCGGGGCTTTTCGCGGCGGGCGAGGATACGGGCGGCGTGCATGGCGCCAATCGCCTCGGCGGGAATGGTGTGGCTAATTCCACAGTTTTTGGCGGCATTGCCGGCGATACCATGGCTGCCTGGGTGCCGCGCGAAGGCGCCTTGGTAGCACCGGACGCAACCGCGCTTGATGCCGCCATCGCTGCGCTGGAGGCGCCCTTCGCGCGGCCCGTGCGCAACCTCTCGCCACTTCGCGATGCTTTGCAGGAAATGATGTGGGACAAGGCCGGCATTCTGCGTGACGCGGCAGGGCTTGCTGAAGCCACAAGTGGTTTGGATGCGCTTGAGGCCGAATTGGACCGCTCCGGCGTTGATGGCGCCAACCGCGCTTTCAACATGACCTGGCATGATTGGCTCAATCTGAAATCGCTTTTGCTGGTGAGCCGCACGATTGTGGTGGCATCACTGGCGCGGGAGGAATCGCGCGGTGCGCATTGGCGAGAGGATTTCCCGCAAACGAATGACGAGGTTGCGGGGCTTTCGGCAACATCTGTGCGACTGGAAGATGAACGCATGGTTTTGGAATGGCAGAAGGTGGCCTTCTCTCGCCTGAAGCCAGGCGAAACCCTGCTGCAAGCGGCGGCGGAGTAGCGCAATGACACAGAATTTTCCAAGCCTTGCCGAGGCTTTGCGCGTGTGGCTGCGCGTCGGTTTGTTGTCTTTCGGTGGGCCGGCGGCGCAGATTGCGGTGATGCATCGCGAAGTGGTGGAACAGCGCCATTGGGTATCCGATGCGCGTTTTCTCCATGCGCTGAATTTCTGCATGCTGCTGCCGGGGCCAGAGGCGCAGCAACTGGCGACCTATCTCGGCTGGCTGATGCATGGCGTGCGCGGCGGCTTGGTGGCAGGGTTATTGTTCATTCTGCCCGGTGCGGTGGTGATGCTGGCGCTTTCCATCATCTACGCCACACTCGGCGATGTGCCGATTGTGGCGGCGCTTTTCTTTGGCTTGAAATGCGCGGTGCTGGTGCTGGTGGTGGAAGCGCTGATCAAGGTGGCGAAGCGCGCACTCAAGGGGCCGGTGCCCGTCGCGCTGGCCATCGCAGCATTCGCAGCACTTGCGCTGTTCAATGTACCTTTTCCGCTCGTGGTGCTAGGTGCGCTCGCGATTGGTTTTGCGCTGCCTAGTGCCTTCAGTGGCGGAGGCCATGGCGCGGCGAAGGATGGCCCACCCGCGCTGTTGGATGCCGCCATTGCCGCCGATCCGGAACGCATACCACGCATGGCGGGTGCAGCGCGTCGCGCAGGGCTGATTGCGCTCGCGCTGTGGCTTTGGCCTGTCGTGCTGCTGCTGGGATCGGGCGTTTATGGCGATATCGCCTGGTTTTTCTCCAAGCTTGCGGTGGTGACCTTTGGTGGCGCCTATGCGGTGCTGGCCTATGCCGCGCAGGAAGCGGTGGAACATTACCAATGGCTCTCAGCGCCTGAAATGCTGGCAGGGTTAGGGCTTGCGGAGACCACGCCAGGGCCGCTGATTTTGGTGCTGCAATTTGTGGGCTTCCTCGCGGGTTATCGCGCTGATGGCGTATGGGGCGGCGTGGCGGGCAGTTCGCTGACGCTGTGGGTGACTTTCGCGCCGTGTTTTGCCTGGATTTTCCTGGGCGCGCCTTTCGTTGAAAAACTCCACGCCGCGCCGCGCTTGAAAGGTGCCTTGGGCGCGGTGACGGCGGCGGTGGTTGGCGTGATTGCCAACCTCGCGCTCTGGTTTGGGCTGCGCGTGATATTCCGCGATGTTCAGGTCAGCAGCTTCGGGTCGATCCGACTTGATCTGCCGGTGGCGGCAAGCCTTGATCCCGCCGCGCTGGCGCTCGCAATTTTTGCCGCCGTGCTGTTGTTCCCGATGAAGCAAGGCTTGGCGCGCAGCCTTGGCTTCACCGCGCTTGCGGGGTTGGTGCTGAAATTCGCGGGGTTTTGAGAGGTGAGTTACCCCGGCGTGAAAGCTTCATGCACGGCGGTTTGGATACCGCCGCCCACAATCGGCCCGCCACCCGCAACATAAATCGTGTCACCAATCAACGCCGCGCCCAAACCATGCCGAGGCGTCGGCATCGGCGCGTGGTGCTGCCAGCTATCGGTGGCGGGATCATAGGATTCCACGGTGCCAATCACGCGATCAATCGGGCGGTTTTGCGCGTCATAAAGCCGTTCCTCGCCCCCCATGCACCAGAAGCGCCCGCGCAGCACCGCCATGCCATGGCCGGAACGCGGCGTTGGGATGGGGGCGCGCATCCGCCAAGTGTCACTGGCCGGATCATAAACATGATGCAGGCCGGTATTATTCTCAAAAGTGTTGAAGCGCCCGCCGGCGACATGGATGCGCCCTTCCCACACCACCACGCCGGCATGATCACGCCCCGCCGGCAGCGGGCGGAGCAGCGTCCATTTATCCGTCTGCGGATCATAGACCTCATTCCAGGAAATGCTGGCGCGTTCGGGGGCGGGGTCTGTTGCGCCACCGATATGGTAAATCTTGCCGCCCACAGCAGCCACCGCCCCGGCACCACGAGGCCGCGGCATGGGCGCAATGGCGGACCAACGATCGGCGGCGACATCATAAACAAAGGCCTTGGTGTCTGATGCGCGGTTCTGTTCGGTAAAACCGCCCAGCGCATAGATGCGTCCGGCATCCGCGACAACGCCGACATGATTGGCGCCGCGCGGCAAAGGTGCCGCTTCCTGCCAGCGATCCACCGCGGGGTCATAGACATGGTGATAGGGCTTATCCACCTGGCCCTGCGCATAGCCGCCAATCACATGCAGCTTGCCGGCCCAAGCCGTAGCCCAGGCCATTTCACTGCGCGGTAGCGGCAGCGGCGCACGCGACACCCAGCGCCCCGGCACACCGGCTGGCGCGGGGCTGGTCACCACACGCTGCGCCAATTGCTCAGGCGTCAGCGCCTGCGGATTGGGTCCGCGCAAGGCGGACATTTGATCGGCGGGGATATTCGCCCCGTGATGCCCGTGATGCTGGGCAGAAGCCACGCCCGCCAGCATCGCCGCCCCGGTTCCTAGAAAAATCCTGCGCCGCATCCGTTTTGCCTCCGTTGAACTGCGGAAGCTTGCCCGAATGCGGCGCGTGATCAAGCCCGGTCAGGCCGCCTCAGCCGGCGCGTCTTCCGCTGAGGCGTGGCGTACTTCCAGCCCATCGGGGCTGGCCGTTACCGTCAGGCTTTCGCCATCCTTCACGCTGCCTTCCAGAAGCAAGCCGGCCAGCTTATCCTGAAGGTTCCGCTGAATGACGCGCTTCAAGGGCCGCGCGCCATAAACCGGATCATAGCCCGCTTCCGCGAGCCATTCCCGCGCCGCTTCATCCAGCGTGATGGTGATCTTGCGATCTTCCAACAGCCGCCGGAGACCCAGCAATTGGATGTCAACGATCGTCGCCATATCCCCGCGCGCGAGGCGCCGGAACAGCACAACCTCATCCAACCGGTTCAGGAATTCCGGGCGGAAGCGTTCACGCACGGAACGCATCACCGCCGGTCGCGCCGCTTCAATATCGGCGCTTTCCGGCAATTCCGCGATGGCATGGGCACCGAGATTGCTGGTCAGCACAATGATGGTGTTGCGGAAATCAACCGTCCGCCCTTGGCCATCGGTCAGCCGCCCATCATCCAGCACCTGCAACAGCACATTGAAAACATCATCATGCGCCTTTTCGACCTCATCGAACAGGATCACCTGATAAGGCCGCCGCCGCACGGCTTCCGTCAGCGCGCCCCCTTCCTCATAGCCAACATAGCCAGGCGGCGCGCCAATCAGCCGCGATACCGCGTGCTTCTCCATGTATTCCGACATATCGATCCGCGTCATGGCGCGATCATCATCGAACAGGAAGGAAGCGAGTGACTTCACCAGCTCCGTCTTGCCAACACCGGTCGGACCCAGGAACAGGAAGCTGCCAATCGGGCGATTAGGGTCCTGCAAGCCGGCGCGCGCACGGCGCACGGCTTTGGAAACCGCTTCCAAAGCTTCTTCCTGACCCACCACGCGCTTGCGGAGCTGGTCTTCCATCCGCAGCAGCTTGGCCCTTTCGCCTTCCAGCATTTTCTCAACCGGAATGCCGGTCCAGCGGCTGACCACGGCGGCTATGCCTTCTTCCGTCACGGCTTCATTCACCAGCTTGGTATCGCCATTGCCGGCATCAGCCAGTTTTTTTTCAATGCCCGGGATCACGCCATAGAGCAGTTCAGAAGCCTTGGTCAGATCACCGCGACGTTGGGCCAATTCAACCTCGGTCCGCGCCTTGTCCAATTCTTCCTTGAGCTTCTGGCTTTCAACCACCTCGCCCTTTTCCGCTTCCCAGCGCGTGGTCATAGCTGAGGAGCTTTCCTCAAGCTCCGCCAATTCCTTCTCAAGCTTCAGCAGCCGATCACGCGATGCCGCGTCATCTTCTTTTTTCAGCGCTTCGCGCTCGATCTTGAGGCGCATGAGGTCACGGTCAATCGCGTCCAATTCCTCAGGCTTGCTATCCACCTGCATGCGAAGCCGCGATGAAGCCTCATCAACCAGGTCAATCGCCTTATCGGGCAAGAAGCGATCCGTGATGTAGCGGTTGGAAAGTGTCGCCGCCGCCACCAGCGCGCCATCGGCAATGCGCACGCCGTGATGGAGTTCGTATTTCTCCTTGATGCCGCGCAGGATTGAAATCGTATCTGCCACGCTCGGCTCGCCCACGAATACGGGCTGGAAACGCCGCGCCAGCGCTGCATCCTTTTCCACATGCTTGCGATATTCATCAAGCGTGGTCGCGCCGATGCAATGCAATTCCCCGCGCGCTAAGGCGGGCTTCAGCAGGTTGGACGCATCCATGGCGCCATCCGCCTTGCCCGCGCCCACCAGCGTGTGCATTTCATCAATGAACAGGATGATTTCGCCTTCCGCCTGCGTGGTTTCCGCAAGCACGGCTTTCAGGCGTTCTTCGAATTCGCCGCGGTATTTCGCGCCCGCGATCATGGCGCCCAGATCCAGCGCCATCACGCGCTTGGTCTTCAGCGCTTCCGGCACATCACCATTGACGATGCGGAGCGCCAGCCCCTCGACAATCGCGGTTTTGCCGACACCCGGTTCGCCAATCAGCACCGGGTTATTCTTGGTGCGGCGGGCCAGCACCTGAATGGCGCGACGAATTTCCTCATCACGGCCAATCACCGGGTCAAGCTTGCCCTGGCGCGCCACTTCGGTGATGTCGCGCGCGTATTTCTTCAGCGCATCGAAGCTGTCTTCGGCGTTTTGGCTATTCACCGTGCGGCCCTTGCGGATTTGCGCAATGGCCTTTTCCAGCTTGTCAGGCTCCGCACCTCCCAGGCGCAAAGCACGGCCCGCATCGCCCTCACTGCCGGCCAAGGCCACCAGCACGCGGTCCTGCGCCACAAAGGCATCGCCGGCGCGATTTGCCTGTTCCTGGGCATTGCCCAGGATGCGCACGATATCGGCGGTGAAGCTGGGTTGCGCGGAAGCGCCGCCGCCGGTCACTTTCGGCAGGCGCGCCATGAAGTTTTCCACCGCGGTCTTGGCGCGAACCGGGTCTCCCCCGGCGGCGCGGATCAGGCCGCTGGCAGCGCCTTCCGGGTCATCCAGCAGCGCCTTTAGCAAATGCGTGGGCGTCACCTGCTGGTGGAATTCGCGAATGGCAATGGTTTGCGCCGCTTGCAGAAAACCGCGGGCGCGGTCGGTAAATTTTTCGATGTCCATGTGGTCCCTCTCCTGAGCGGACGATGCCCCTCGCCCCCGAATGGGCAACGAATGACACCATAATGCTTGATATGTGGTATCTGACCTTGATCTGCTTCAAGGGGGAGCCCGATGCGTATCGAAAAGATCTACCGCTACCCGGTAAAGGGCCTGTCAGCCGAGGCGATGGAAGCCGTGGCGCTGACCCCCGGTGAGATGCTGCCGCATGACCGGCGCTTTGCGCTCGCCCAAGGCGATGCGCCCTTTGATGTGGCGGCACCGCGCTGGCTTTCCAAACGCAATTTCGGCTGCCTGATGGCCAATGAACGGCTTGCCCTGCTGCATACGGCCTTTGACCCGCATGATGGCAGCTTGGCCATCCGCGCCCCCGGCGCCGCGCCCTTTCTTGGCGATACCCGGACCGAGGCAGGCAAGGCCGCCATCGCCGCCTATCTGACTGCCTTCCTCGGCCCGGAAGCACGTGGCGAACCCCGCTTCATTGAAGCCCCCGGCCATCGCTTTTCCGATGTGGCGATGAAGGTGGTGTCCATTATCGGCCTTGCCAGCCTGCATGCTTTGGAAGCCGAGGCCGGCATGGCTTTGGACCCGCTGCGCTTTCGCGCGAATTTCTATTTCTCCGGCGGGCGGCCCTGGGCGGAGTTTGATTGGCTCGGCCAGGAAATCCAGATCGGCCAGGTGCGGCTGAAGGTGGTGAAGCGCATCGTGCGCTGCGCCGCGACCGAGGTGAACCCGGAAACCGCGTTGCGCGACGCCGACCCGCCGCGCGATTTGCGCCGGCATTTCGGCCATGCGGATTTGGGGGTTTATGCCGAGGTGTTGGAAGGCGGGCAGATCGCGCTTGGCGATGCGCTGGAACCGATGATGCTGGACCTGTGAGCATGCCTTTTTTCTGCCGTGTGGCGGGAGCATTATCGCAGCGTTAAGGGAGTTGTCGCCATGACCTTGAAGCTCCGTCCTTTTGCTGTTCTGGCCTTGGGCTTGGTTGGGTTAGCGCTACCCGCCGCGCCGGTAATCGCGCATCCGCAATATGGCTATGGTTATGGCTATCACCCCAGGCCGCACCACACTCCTCGCGGCCATGGGGAGGTGGTGATTATCCAGCCCCCGGTGCGCTATGCGCCGCCTCCCGTCTATTTCGCGCTTCCGCCGGTTTATTACGCACCGCCTCCGGCCTATTACTACGCGCCGCCGCCCTCTTATCATGTGCCGACGCCCTATCCTCGTTACGGCTATTACGGGCGGCCCGGCGTTTCGCTCAATTTCCGGTTCTGAAGCGCGGCTTGCGCGCGCCTGCCGCGCGGCGCAATTAAGCGCCTTATGTGCACGCTCATTCTGCTCAATCGGCCCGATCACGAATGGCCGATTCTGGTGGCCGCCAATCGGGACGAAAGGGCGGATCGCGCCTGGGATGCGCCGGCGGCCTGGTGGCCTGATTATCCTGGCGTGATCGGCGGCCGAGACCGAAGCGCCGGTGGAAGCTGGATGGCGCTTGGCCCCAAGGGCGTGCTGGCGGCAGCCTTAAACCGCCCCGGCAGCCTTGGCCCCGCGCCCGGCAAACGAAGCCGCGGCGAATTACCCCTGATGGCCGCGAATGCCGAGACAGCCGAAGCGGCGATGGAGGCCATTACCCGCCTTGATGCCGGCGCCTGGCGCCCCTTCAACGTGGTGGTCGTGGATCAGCGCATGGCGTTCTACATTGAAGCGCTTGGGGAAGGGCGCCCCCAAGCCATGGTGATGGCGCCTGGGCTTTCCATGGTGACATCCCATCCCCCCAATGATGAAAGCCACCCCCGCACGCGCCGCCATTTGCCGCGCTTTCGCGAAGCCGCCGCGCCCGAGCCCGCGCGGGGTGATTGGCGCGCTTGGGAAGAACGCCTCGCCGATGACAGCCATGAGGGGGATTTGGCCGCGACACTCAAAGTGCCGCTGCTGGCGGGCTATGGCACGATCTCGTCCAGTCTTTTGGGCTTTGGCGCGACAGGGGAAAGGCTATGGCGTTTCTGCCCCGCCCCGCCGGGGGAGGGGGTGTTTGAGGGGGTTCGGTGGGCAGGGGCCGCGCGTCTTCAGGCCCCGTAGCGCATGGCCACTTCGCGGAACTGCTGCCGCAAATTCGCCAATGAAGGGTGCTTTAGGCATTCCAGGAATTCAGGCGTGATGGCCGCATCAGGGTAGATGGCGCAGGCTTCCCGAATGTAGCGTTCAGCCGTTGGCATCAGCGCCAAATCCAGGGCGGCTTTGGCATTGCGGAGCATTTGGCCGGCATGATGGGCCCGCGCCCGCGGCATGATTTGCGGCACCATTTCGGGCGGCAGGGCTTGTTCATTCAAATCAAGCGTGCGCCGCAAATCCTCGGCCGTTTGGGCGGTGCGCAAGAGCGCGCGTGTCTGGCTGCCGGGATGCATCCGAAAATAGGCAACGGCATTGGGGACATAGAGCCAGGCCACCCTGCTGGCTGCCCTGAACCAGAATTCCCAATCGCCGGTGTAGGGAAGGTCTTCCCTGAAGAGGCCCAATGTTTCAAAGGTTTCCCTGCGCATTACAACGGCTGGGATTTGGATGGGATTTAACGCGGCCAAGCGAGCCAGGAAAGAAGTACCCAATATGCCGGGACCATCCGCCAATGGCGTGGTCGGTTGAAAGACTTTGTTGTCTTCCCTGTAATTGACGTGATGGGAAACAGCGACGCCAAATTGATGGGTTGCTGTGGTGATGGCGCCTTCCATGGCGGCATAGAAGCCAGGCCCGATCCAATCATCGTCGGGGATGATATGAATCCATTTCCCCCTGGTCCGGCTGATGGCAGCGTTGATGTTTGGGAAGGTACCGACGTTTTGCGGATTGCGTGTGTAAAGGGCACGCCCCGCAGTCCATTCGGCAACACGGACCGCGATATCGCTCGCCGGATCATTGTCAGACACCAGAATTTCCAAGTGTTCTTCGCCCACAGCCTGACACATGATCGATTCGATACAGGACTTCAAAAGTTCGCAGCGCTGGTAGGTTGGAATAACAACCGACCAGAACGGACGGGGTTGGGCGCTGGGTGGCATGGGGAGGAGGGTTGGAAAGGGCTTATCGCGGCTCATGTCATGGGACTTGCAAAATTTTTGACATTATGTGTAAGAACGTACTTAGAGGCAAAAGATGATGTTTGATCAAGCGACGCCATCAGCCTAGTGAGAGGCCATGCGAATAAACCCGGTGGTTAAGGTTACAGGAGTCTTAGGCGCTAGCTTTGGCAATTTATGTGCCTCTGTGGCAGTCGCCCGCCCCGCAAACCTCCTCGCGCATCGTCAGTCCAAACGACGAATGGCAAGGAAAAAATTGCCCCAGAATATGTCTGCCGATTGCAAGAGCCTTGCGTTGAGGCCTCACAGTTTCTTATCTTTCCAACAGGCAGAGATTCGATCGTCTCGGAGACAATTAGAAATGGCTTTTTTGATGCAAGAGACAACAAAAATCTCTAAGACCTTCCGCGAGGTCTTTGAAGCCCAAGAAGGCAAAGTTTCAGACAAATGGGACAGTTACCTTTCGGTTTATGATGATGCCTTCGCCACATACAAGGATCGAGACATTGCGCTGCTTGAAATAGGTATCCAGAACGGTGGTTCGCTCGAAGTTCATGCCCGATATTTCGCCAATCACAGTGTTATCGTCGGCTGCGACATACATCCACTCTGCGGAAAGCTCGTTTATCCAGGTCACGACAAAATCAAGGTAGTTGTGGGCGATGCGAATGCCGAGGCAACGCGCAACCGCATCGAGGCGCTGAGCGCGGAGTTCGACGTCATTATTGATGACGGGTCCCATAAATCAAACGACATTATCAGATCATTTCTTCATTATTATCCAATACTACGGAAGGGCGGCACCTTCGTGGTCGAGGATTTACACGCTAGTTATTGGCAAGGCTATGATGGGGGGCTGTTCCATCCATCTTCATCAATGGCCTTCCTCAAGGACTTGGTTGATGTCGTGAATCTAGAAAATTGGGGAATTCCCATGTCACCGCAAGAATTCTTGGTGGCCAAACATCCCAGTTACGCCGCTTTGATCAAGAATTGCGACTTTTCTGGCATAGAATCAGTTCATTTTTACAACTCTGTCTGCCTCATCAAAAAGAATGAGACCGGACTTGCTGCCGCACTGGGCCGGAGGCGGGTGGTCGGCTCCATTGCGGAAGTTTGGCCAAACGCAAAACCATTCGATGGGGCTTTGCCTGAAAAGCCCGACCAGAGCAAAAACAAATGGTCAGCTCCCCGGTGACCTTGGTGTGATGTTTTAGCGCGCCTCTTTGTGACATCACCATAAGCGACGCAGTTCCTGATTGCCCCCCGTATGGACGACCAAAAAATCTCTGTACCCCCGGCCCTCACTACTAAAAAACTTGCAGGCCAGGTCCTTTTTGTGGATCTGACGCGGCGGTTAGCTGCACCCTCCTCAGGTCGCTCTGCCAGCAGAATCGGCACTTACCTGACTTGGGAAAGGCTCTGGCGTTTTTGTGCCGCCCCGCCGGGGGAAGGCGTGTTCAATGACCTTGAGGCGCTGGGCTGAGCAGTCGACTCGGGGCCTAAAGTGGCGACCCTGGGTGATGGCTGCTATACAAAATTAAAGCTCCGCCTTCCGCCCTTGGATGGTGGGCCAAAGGATGACTGACCCATGGCTCGTCGCCGCCAACTCTATGAAGGTAAAGCAAAAATCCTGTTCGAGGGGCCGGAACCCGGCACCCTGGTGCAGTATTTCAAGGATGACGCCACCGCCTTCAATGCCAAGAAGAAGGGCACCATCACCGGCAAGGGGGTACTGAATAATCGCATCAGCGAATATCTGATGATGCGCCTGACAGAGATTGGCATCCCGACGCATTTCATCCGCCGGCTCAATATGCGCGAGCAATTGATCCGGGAGGTGGAGATCATCCCGCTGGAAGTGGTGGTGCGCAATGTGGCCGCGGGGTCGCTTGCGGAGCGTCTGGGCATTCCGGAAGGCCAACGCCTGCCGCGTTCCATCATCGAGTATTACTTCAAGAATGACGCGCTGAATGACCCGATGGTGGCGGAAGAACACATCACCTGCTTCGGCTGGGCTTCCACGCATGATCTGGATGACATGATTGCGCTGACCTTGCGCATCAATGATTTCCTGACCGGGCTTTTGCTTGGCGTCGGCATTACGCTGGTGGATTTCAAGCTGGAATTCGGGCGCCTCTGGGAAAATGAGGAAATGCGCATCGTGCTGGCCGATGAGATCAGCCCGGATAATTGCCGCCTTTGGGATGCCAAGACCGGCGAGAAAATGGACAAGGATCGCTTCCGCCGAGACCTGGGTAAGGTCGAAGAAGGCTACCAGGAAGTAGCCCGGCGCTTGGGCATTTTGCCGGAAGCGGGCGTGCGCGACCTGAAGGGGCCGGAGGCGGTTCAGTGAGCGCATCCGATCGTCGCAGGGCGCAGGCGCAGCCGAGCACCGGAGGCGTGAATCGGATGCGCCGGACCAAATTCCGCGCCAGGAGAGGCGATATGCAAGAACGGCGGTTAGGATTGATATGAAAGCCCGCGTCTATGTCATGCCCAAGGCGGGCGTGCTTGACCCTCAGGGCAAAGCCATTGGCAACGCTCTGGAAGGCCTGGGCTTTGGCGGCGTGCGTGATGTACGCGCCGGCAAGGTGATTGAACTTGATCTGGCCGAGGCTGACCCGGCGCAGGCCAAGCAGATCGCCGAAGATATGGCACGCAAGCTGCTCGCCAATACGGTGATCGAAAGCTTCCGGGTGGAGATCGTCTGAGGTGGTCAAGGCCAGCCTGATCGCGATGCTGGTGCTGACGGTGCTGATCGCCATGGGGCTGCGTTGGCGCGAACAACGCGCGCCCATTGTCGCGCGCGGCAATATGGTGGCGCGCGGCAAGCGGACGATCAATCGCTGGGTGACGGCGGCGGCACTCGCCGCGCTGGTGACAATGGTATTCATGGGCGGGCTGCATTGGCTCCGCCTGATCGGGACCTGAAGGCCATGAAGGCGGCGATTATTGTGTTCCCCGGCACCAATCGGGAACGGGATATGAGGTTGGCGCTGAAGCGCGCATCGGGCCGAGATCCCATGATGCTATTTCACCGCGAAGCGGCGCTGCCCGCAGGGCTAGATCTGGTAGTGCTGCCGGGTGGCTTTTCCTATGGCGATTACCTGCGCTGCGGCGCCATGGCAGCGCAATCGCCCATCATGCGCGCGGTGAAGGATTTTGCTGCGGGCGGCGGGTATGTGCTTGGTGTCTGCAATGGTTTTCAGATCATGATCGAAGCCGGGCTGCTACCGGGTGGGTTGCTGCGTAACGCGACTCTGCGCTTTCTTTCCATGGAGTGTCGTTTGCGGGTGGAGCGCGCCGGAACGGCCTTTACCGCGCAGTGGCAACAGGGCGATTGCTTCCGCGCCCCCATGGCGCATGGTGATGGCAATTACTTCGCCGATAACGTAACGCTTGATCGGCTGGAAGGCGAAGGCTTGGTCGCCTTCCGTTATGTGGATGAAGCGGGCCAAGCTACGGACGCCGCCAACCGCAATGGCAGCGCGCGCAATATCGCGGGTGTGTTTTCAGCCAATCTCCGCGTCTGCGGGCTGATGCCGCATCCGGAAGATTTGGTGGACCCGCTGATGGGCGGCGTGGATGGCCTGCCCATGTTCCAAAGCCTGGCTGAACGCCTGGTCTCAGCTTAAGGTTTTCATACCTCGACGTGCTTGGTGGCGCGGCGGAGTACCGCGCAAAGGCGCGAGAAACTGAGCCAAAAGGCGCCATGTTCGGGCGCGCGTTCCGGGTGCTGGCCGAAAGCGGGCTCGCCACGGCGGAGCAGCGGCAGGCGCGCTTCAAACCGCCCGCGCATGTTTTCCAGAAAGGCCGCGCTGGAGGCCATGTAGAGTTCCAGCATTTCCGCAGCCAATTCCAGTTCCACCCGCGCATTGCCATCGGTCGTGAAGCGCTTCAGCGCGCGGCTGTCTTCAGCCAGGGCCAAATGGATGCGATGCAAATCCTGCAAATGCGCCGCAACGCGCTGGCGGCATTCACGGGCGCTATCATCGATTCCGGTGCTAGTTGGTTCCATTGCGGACCTCCCAATGAAAGCATAGGAATTCCGCCTTAAATTTCCGTCAATTTGCGGGCGGGAAATCTCATTGGCGCAAAAAGGGTGGTTTCGCTGGATGAAGAAGGGCGGGCAGGCGCAGCGCTGCCAAATCCTCGGCGCTATCCACATCACGCTTGGGCGGCAATAGCGCCACGCGATGGCGCCGGAAATTGGCCAAGGTATCAGCCAGGGCATGGCGGCTGGACCAGCGCACCCGTGCAAATGGCTTGTGCGGGCGCTGGGGACCGAAACCGACCAGCCAATAGCCCCCATCCAGCGCCGGGCCGAAAACCGCATCCGCCCGCCCCAGCGCGCGAAACCCGGCGGCGATATCGGCGGGGCCAAGCCCAGGAATATCGCTGCCGATCAGGATGGCGCGCGGGAAGGGGGCGAGCGCCCTTTCCATCCGCTGCCCCAAATCCCCGGCAATCTGAGCCATGCGCAGCGTGCCGGGTGGCGCCAGCCGCGTCCAATCGGCCCGCGCACCGCGCGGGGTGATGGCCAGTATCGTGCGCCAACGCCTGTCACGCGTAATGGGCCAAGCGATCGCTGCCAGCGTGGCGCGGTAGAAGTGCAGGGCACCACGCGCGCCAATACCCGCAGCCAAGCGGCGCTTTACCGCGCCAAGGCGTGGCGCGCGGGCAAAAATGATCACAACGGGGCGGCGCATTGCCTCAGCAAAGCCGATCAGCGCCGGCGCGCATAGAACCCGGCGATGCGTTCGGGCGAGACGCCCGCGAACCACAGCGACAGACAGAACAGGTTCCGCGCCGAGCGCCCGTACCAGCCATCGCGCTGCCATTTCTCGGCGGAGGTAATGAAATCCACGGGCAGCGCCCGAAGGCGCTTGCGCCCAATACGGCGGATCAACGCCACATCTTCCATCAGCGGCACGGGTTCATAACCGCCAAGCGCCTGATAGAAATCACGTGCGATCAGCAGGCCCTGATCTCCATAGGGCAGGCCAAGCCAGCGGCAGCGCCAGGCCACCATGGCTTCCAGCCGCCGCGCTTGCGGCGCTGGATGGTCAAGCGCGAAGCGGAAATGGGCGGCCCTGGTCGTGTTTTCGAGCTGCGCAATAAAGCCTGCTGCCGCTTCCTGCCAGCCGGGGCCGGGGCGTGTATCGGCATGCATCGCCAGCAACCAGGGCTGGGTTGCGGCGTCAGCTGCGGCGCGCAATTGAACGCCGCGCCCGCGATTGCCCGTGATGACGCGCGCGCCAAGTGTTTTCGCAAGTTGTGGTGTTCCATCCGTGCTGCCGCCATCGGCGATGATGATTTCCGCCACATGGCTGCGTAGGGCGGCGAGCGTCGCCGGCAGGCTTGCGGCGGCATTCAGCGTTGGGATCAGCGCGGAAACAGGTAAAAGGTGCATTTGTTCTTATTTTGTTCTTGACTTGGGCGGCGCTTTGCGCCACTCTGGTCAGGTTCGGAAAAGGGAACACATCATGCCCGATGGTATGCCCAACCTGACCCAGGGTGAAAGTGCCTTCGCCATGCCATCCCTGGCGCGCAAGGGGCGCGGGGCCGTTTCCAACCCGTCAGTGCGCTTTGAACCCGCACAGCGGGAGGCGTTTGACGATGGCTGGGCGACGCTGGAACAAAGCTTCGCCGAATTGCCGCCCTTGCCGACCAGCCTGACCGAGGATCGCGCGAAATCCGCCCTCAGCTACAATGAAAGCCCTGATCTGGGTTTTGATAGGTCCATCAACCCCTATCGCGGCTGTGAACATGGCTGCATCTACTGCTATGCGCGGCCTTCCCATGCCTATTTGGGCTTCTCGCCGGGGCTCGAATTCGAAACGCAGTTGATGTTCAAGCCCGATATCGCGGCGTTGCTGGAAAAGGAGCTCCGCAAGCCAGGCTATCAGCCCCGCCCGATCGCCCTTGGCGCCAATACGGACCCCTATCAGCCGGTGGAACGCCAATTGGGGCTGACACGGGCCGTTTTGGACGTGCTGGACCGCTTCAACCACCCGGTGACGATTGTCACGAAATCGGCCGGCGTGCTGCGTGATGTGGATGTCCTGCAGCGGCTGGCCGCGCGCAATTTGGTGCGGGTGTGCCTTTCCGTCACCACGTTGGACCCGGCCTTGGCGCGCATCATGGAACCGCGTGCCGCTACCCCGGCGCGGCGGTTGCAGGCTATCCGGGAATTGACGGCAGCGGGCGTCCCCACCGCCATCCTGGCCGCGCCCATGATTCCGGCGGTGAATGACATGGAATTGGAAAAGCTGCTGGAACAGGGCGCGGCGGCGGGGGCCACCAGCGCGGGCTATGTGCTGTTGCGCCTGCCCCTGGAAATCAAACAGCTTTTTGAGGAATGGCTGGCGCGCCATATGCCCGATCGTGCTGCCCGGGTGCTTTCCCTAATCCGCCAGACGCGCGGCGGCGCGCTGTATGACAGCCGTTTCGGCCAGCGCCAGACCGGCAGTGGGCCCTATGCGGAATTGCTCGCACGGCGCTTTACAGTGGCGATGCGGCGGCTTGGCCTGGAAAAGCGCGGTGGTGGGGCGGGGGCCTTGGATTGCACGCGCTTTACGGTGCCGGGGGCGCAGATGTCGTTGTTCTAGGCGAAGAACGCCCCGCCCGCTGGACGGGCAGGGGCGTTTCCGGGCAAGGAAGGCGCGCTGTTTACGCCTGGAAGGAATCGCCTTGGCCTCGCCCGATTTGCAAGCCTCTCTCCGCCAGCATCAGGCCGGCAATTTGGACGCGGCGATTGCTGGTTATCGTGCCTTTCTGCAGCATGAGCCCAACCATGCCGAGGCCAATCGGATGCTCGGCTTGGCGCTGTTTGCGCGCGGTGAGGTCGCGCCGGCGCGTCAGGCTTTGGAACGCGCCACCAGCCTGGCACCGGCCAATGCCGCGCTGCTGAATGATCTTGGCAATGCGCGCCGCGCTGCCGGCGACAAGGCTGCAGCGGTGGAAGCCTTCAGCGCCGCGATCGCGGCTGAGCCAGGCTTCGCCTTTGCCCATTTCAACCTGGCCGATTCGTTGCTGGAGGCAGGCGATATCGCGCGCGCCAGCGCGACTTATGATGACATTATCGCGCGCGGCTTTGCCGGCATTGATGGAGATTTTCACGTCAATCGCGGATTGTGCCGGCTTCAGCTTGGCGATGCGGCCGGCGCCATGGAAGCCTTTCGCGCCGCCTTGGCGTTGGAACCCGGCCATTCCCGCGCCGCCGCCGCGCTTTCGGACACGATGCAGAAGCTTGGGGCCCATCGCGATGCGGTGATCTTTCTGACGGGGTTTTTGGACAAGCAGCGCGCCAGTCTTGAAACGCTGATTTCGCTCGGTTCCGGCTTTCTGGGCTTGCGGGATTACCCGCGCGCGCTTGGGCTGTTTGAACGCTTGGCCAACCTCAAGCCACCACCGATCAAGGCCCTGATCGGCAAGGGCCTGGCCTTGAGCGGTGAGAACCGCCATGAGGAAGCGATTGCAGCGCTGGAAGCGGCACTCGCGCTTGATGCGCGTGATGCGGAAGCACTGGTGGGCAAAGGGGTTGCGCTGAAGGCCTTGCGCCGTCTGCCTGAAGCGATCGAGACCTATCGCCGCGCCATTGAAGCGGCGCCCCGTCATCCGAATGCGCATCTCAACCTCGGTAACGCCTTGGCGCTGCTGAACCGGCACGAAGAAGCGCTTGCCTGTTATGAACGCGTGCTGGCGCTTGATCCAAATTCGGCGGAAGCGCTGAATTATGAAGGTAATTCACTGAATGCGCTGAACCGGCAATCGGAAGCCGTGGCGCGGTTCGAAAAGGCGGTGGCGCTCGATCCCGGTGTCACTGAGGCGCTTTCATCCCTGGTCTACACCAAGCAGCGCCGCTGGAACTGGGCCGGGCTGCCGGAACAGCGGCAATTCCTGCTGGACCGTGTGCGGGCGCGGCAATACGTGGCCAATCCCTTTGCGCTGCTTGGTATTTGCGATGATCCGGAACTGCACCAGATCGCCGCCCGCGCCTATACGCGTGAAACCCTGCCGCAGCCCCCCGCTGTTCAGCCACCGCCGGCTGAACAGCGCCAACGCTTGCGCATTGGGTATTTCTCGGCTGATTTTCGCAATCATGCCGTGATGCAACTGCTTGTCGGCGCGTTCGAATGCCATGACCGCGATGCTTTCGAAATCCATGCCTTTTCCTACGGGCCGGAAGCAGAGGATACGATGCGGGCGCGCATTCGGGCCACCATGGATCATTTCCATGAATGTGCGCGCATGTCCGATGGCGCGATAATGGCCATGGCGCGGCGGGCCGGGATTGATATCGCCGTTGATCTCAATGGCTATACGCAGGATGCGCGGCTTGCGCCCTTCGCTGCGCGGCTGGCGCCGGTGCAGGTCAGCTATCTTGGCTATCCCGGCACCGTGGGTGCCGATTTCCTGGATTATATCCTGGCGGATGCGACCGTGTTGCCCATGGATCAGCAGCGCTTTTATGATGAGAAAATCATCCATCTGCCGGATAGCTATCAGGCCAATGATGACCGTCGCGTGATCGCGCCCGAGACGCCATCACGCGCTGAAGCCGGGCTGCCGGCGGATGCGTTTGTTTATTGCTGCTTCAACAATGCCTATAAGATCACGCCGGAAATCTTCGCGTCCTGGATGCGTATTCTGAACGCCGTTCCGGATTCTGTGCTGTGGCTTTTGAACAATGAAGCAGACGCCATGGCGCGGTTGCGCGCTGTTGCGGAAGCGCAGGGCGTTGATCCGGCGCGCCTGGTTTTTGCGCCCTACTTGCCATCAGCACAGCATCTGGCGCGGCATCGGATTGCGGATCTTTTCCTCGATACTTTGCCCTATAATGCGCATACCACGGCAAGCGATGCGCTTTGGGCAGGGCTGCCGGTGCTGACGCAGATGGGGCAGGCTTTCGCTGGGCGCGTTGCGGCAAGCTTGCTGAACGCTGTCGGCCTGCCGGAAATGATCACGCGCGATACCGCAGAATATGAAGCGCTGGCCATTGCACTTGGCCGTGATCCCGCCCGCGCTGCGGCGCTGAAGGCGAAGCTCATTGCCGCCATGCCAACCGCGCCGCTTTTCAACACCCCACGCTTCACACGCCATCTGGAAGGCGCCTATCGCGTGATGTGGCAGCGCCATGCCGCCGGCCTTGCGCCGGAAGACTTTGCCGTGCCGGCTGAGGATTAGGCGCGCCATGCCGGATTTCGCTGCCTTTTTCGCCTCTGGTCAGGTCGCTGATCTGATGGTGGCGGTGCTGCTGGTGGAAGCCTTGGCGCTGCTTGGTTTTTGGCGCCTGACCGGGCGCGGGCTGCGGCCGCAATCTGTGCTCGCCCTGGTGCTGCCGGGGGTGTTTTTTGCGCTGGCTTTGCGCGCGGCGCTGACCGGCGCCTGGTGGGGCTTTGTGTCCCTCGCGCTGACGGCGGCCTTTTTCGCCCATGCCTGGGATCTGTGGCGCCGCTGGCGGGATTGATTGTCATAGCATGACTGTCAATTTTGATTGACACATGCGCGATAAAAGGCGCAGCCTTCCGATATGCTCTGGAGGGGGGCGCCATGAATGGCAATTCGCATCGCATCGCCTATGAGGCACTGAAAGCCAAGCTGGACGCCGCCGAGGCCGAGGGGGATGCCGCCGCGCTGGACCGCGCCGTCGCCGCCTTGGACGTCTTTATTGCAAATATGGTGACAGATCCGCGCCGGCTGCGTGCCATTGCGCTGGATAGTCCCGGGGCGGCGGCGGAAATTCAGGCGCGTGCCGCAGAGCTTTCCCTGCCGCGCCAAGTGCTGGACCCCGGCTTTGATCCAAGCTTTGCGCGGCTTTGGGTGGCCAGCCTGGATGATTCCGCCATTGCAATGGTGCACCGCGTGATGGCGGAAGAATTGCGCCGGCGGGATGCTGACAATATCGCGCCGCGCCGCGTTACGGCGATGGCCGGGCGGGGCTGAGGCTCCAGCCCGTTTTAACCGAAGATATCTGCCGGGCTTTCGCGCTTCAAAGCGGCAGCCAAATCGCGCCCAAGCTGCGGGCCATCCTTCGCCGCGGCTTCACCCATATTGCGCCTCAGGAAACTGCCATCGGCGCGTGCGACAAGCCCTTGCAGGCGAAGCCGCCCATCAGGCAGCAGCGTGGCATGCGCGCCAATCGGTGTGCGGCAGGAACCATCCAGCGCGCCAAGCAAGGCGCGTTCGGCATCCGCCACCAGCCGGCTTGGCGCATGTTCAATCTGGGCGAGTAGCGCCAGCGTGGCGGCATCATCCGCGCGCGCCGTGATGCCGACAATCCCTTGGCAGGCGGCGGGCAGCATGGCATCTGCTTCCAGCACCACTTGCGCGCGATCCGCCATGCCAAGCCGCTTCAAGCCAGCCAGCGCCAGCAGGGAACAGGTGAAATCCCCGGCTGCCACGCGCCCGAGCCGCGTTTGCACATTGCCGCGAATGATATCTACTCGCAGATCCCGTCGCCGATGCAGCAATTGCGCTTGCCGGCGCACGGAAGCCGTGCCGACCAAGGCGCCTTGGGGCAAGGCAGCCAGCGGGTCATCCGCCGTTCCCGCACTGCATCCAGCACCCAGAATCAGCGCATCGCGCGGGTCTTCGCGTTCCAGCACAGCGGCCAGCACAATGCCTGGCGGCAATTCTGTTTCCAGATCCTTGAGGCTATGCACCGCGACATCTATGCGGCCATCGGCCAGCGCTTCATGGATTTCCTTGGCGAAAAGCCCCTTGCCGCCAATATCGGCCAGGCGCTTATCCTGAACCTTGTCGCCGGATGTCGCGATGATGTGTTCTTCCAGCGCGCCATCTTCGGCCAGGGCCGGGATGGCCGCACGGGCCACGCTGGCAAAATGCCGCGCTTGCCAAAGCGCAAGCGGAGAGCCGCGCGTGCCAATGCGCATGGGCTGAGACGCCATTCCTCAAAAACCTTATTCTTGATCAGGCCCTCGCGAGGCCAAAGAGATGTGCCAAATCCTTGAAGAAAATTCGCACATGCGCAAGGGGATCGCGGCGGACCAATTCCTTGTTCATGTAGGATTCCCAGGTCAGGCGCTGCACATCCTTATCAGCGCAGATGGAGACAAACTTCTCCCGCCGCTTATCCGATGAATACCAGAAATACTGCATGATGCCGAGCACCCAGAAGACCCGACCATGCGCCTTCATGAAGCGCTTGCGCGCATCGGCAAGCGCGCGTGCATCGCCAGTCTTCAAGCATTCCTCAGCGGCATCAGCGGCAAGTCGGCCACCATACATGGCGTAGTAAATACCCTCACCGGACGCAGGGGCAACCACGCCAGCGGCGTCCCCGGCCAGGATCACATCGCGGCCATTGTCCCAGCGTTTCAGCGGCTTCAGGGGAATGGGCGCGCCTTCGCGGCGAATTGTCTCGGCATCCGTCAGGCCAATATCGCGTCGGAGTTCAGCAACCGAACCACGCAGCGAAAAGCCCTTTTGCATGGAACCCGTGCCGATGCTGGTCGTGTCGCCATGCGGGAAAATCCAGGCGTAGAAATCGGGTGAAAGCTTACCCTGGTAATAGACATCGCAGCGCTTGGCATCGAAATCCGCGCCCCCGCCATTGGGCGGTGAGCGCACGATTTCATGATAGGCGAAAACGCAGCGCACCTTATCGCCGCCGGGCACTTCCTGCTTCGCGACTTGGGACCGCGCGCCATCGGCACCAATCACCAAGCGTGCGCGCGCAGCAACCGCTGCGCCATCCTTCGATTGCCAATGAACAATGGCAGTGCCATCGGCATCGCGCGTGATTTTCTCATAAGTGCCGGTCTGGCGTTCCGCACCAGCGTGTTCGGCGCGCTCGCGCAGCCATTCGTCGAAATCCGCGCGATCCACCATGCCGACAAAGCCGCCATCAATCGGCATATCCACGGATTTCGCGCTGGGGGCGACCATGCGGGCGGAGTTGATCTTGGCCACGAGCAGTTCATCAGGAATGGCAAAGTCGCGGATCAGACGGGGTGGAATCGCACCACCACAGGGTTTGATTCGCCCGGCGCGATCCAACAGCAAAACACTGCGCCCGCGGCGCGCCAGATCATCGGCGGCAGTGGCCCCGGATGGTCCGCCGCCCACCACGATCACATCATATGTTTGCATGGCCATGTTCCTCTACTGCGCCGGTACCATTGGGCCGAAGCCGCCGGTCTTGCTGATTTTTGGACGATTGATGCGCGCCGCCAACATGGCCGCCGCGATGAACAGTGCCGCGTCCAGAATGAACACTGTCGCATAGGCGGCTTCAACCTGACCAAGTACCAGCCGCGCCACATCCACCGCCGCCGCACCGGCTAGCCCGCCAAGCCCGAAAGCCACGGCCTGCGCCGCGCCCCAAAGCCCCATGCGCGTGCCTTCGCGCGCTTCATGCCCGCGCGCGACCATTTGCATCATGGAAGCAATGGCCGCAGCGGCGAAGACGCCATTCGCGACACCAAGCGCGAAGAAGCTGGTCTTGAGCGGCCAGGCCGCGCCGAATTGTCCGGCAACAGAAAGCGCCAACATCATTACCGCCGTGGCAAGGCACCCCGCGATGGTCCAGAAACGGAGCGTGCCCGCCCAGCGCCCGCCGCGCAGGCTGCCAATCAGCGCAATGGCAATCATGCCCACCAGAACGCCCGCATGTTGCAGCGATGAAATGCGCGTGGTCTCGCCCAAGGTCCGGCCAAATACCGCGCCGGCGAAAGGCTCCAGGATCAGATCCTGCGCGCTATAGGCGAGCATTGAGACGAAAATGAAAATGGTGAAGCGCCGGGCTTCCGGTTCCGCCCAGACTTCTCGTAAGGCTTGGCGGAAGGGCGGCTTGGCGGCATCGCCCGCTTCCGGGCGCGCGGCGCGTGGGCCTTCCATGCCCCAGACCGCAAGCGTCGCCAGCGTGAAGGCAATGGCGGAAACACCGGCGGCGACAGCGATCAGCCGCATGGGCGAATAAGGATCAAGCAGGCGCCCGGCAATGGCGGTGGTGATGACGAAGCCCGCGATCATCATGATCCAAACTAGTGATGCGGCAGCGGCGCGGCGTGCAGGCGCGGTGCGTGAAGCGAGTAGCACCAACAGAGAGGTGCCAGCGGCGCCAACGCCTGCGCCAATCATCAGGAAGGCCACCACGGCAAGAGCAATGCCGGCCCAAAGTGCTTCCGCCATCAGTGCCGTGCCCGCTGCAGCCAGGACACCGCCAAGCGCCAGCACCGCCATGCCGCCAATGATCCAAGGTGTGCGCCGCCCACCCATATCAGACCCGTAACCCATGCGTGGGCGGAGCATTTGCAGCGCGTAATGGATCCCAACCAGAATCCCGGGCAGCGTCGCGGGCAGGGCCAATTCCACCACCATCACGCGATTAAGCGCGGAGGTTGTCAGCACCACAATGGCGCCGAGGGCGGTTTGCACCAGGCCAAGGCGGATAATGCCAAGCCAGCCAAGCGGGACGGGGGTCATGCTGCGCCTCCTGTCAGAGCGGCCAGAGCAAAGGCGCTGATCAGCATGCCAATCACGTAAAGCAGAACGCCGGTGCCGTTATACCAGGGCGCCAAGGCGCGCGGATCGCGCAACATGCGCCGCATCAGGCCAAGCTGGATCAGGAGTGAAAGCGCAACCGCCGCCGCGTGCCAGGGCGCATCCCAGAAAGCGAGAAGTGCGACGACAAACACTTGCGGCACCGCCATGAAAATGCAGGCGACCAGCCCCGCACGTTCCGCACCCAATTGCACGGGCAAAGAAAGCACGCCCATGCGGCGATCACCTTCAATCGCCTTGAAATCATTCAGCGTCATGATGCCATGCGCGCCAAGGCCATAAAGCAGCGCCACCAGCAGCACGCGCCAATCCGGCGCACCGCCTGACATGATCGCTGCCGCCGTGATCCATGGCAGCGTTTCATAGGCCAAGCCACAGGCCAGATTCCCCCACCAGCCATTCGCCTTCAGCCGAAAAGGCGGCGCGGAATAGGCCCAGGCGAGCGCAACGGCGATGATCGTCGCACCAAAGCCCCAGGCACCCAGCGGCACGGCAGCCAGCAGCGAAAGTGCTGTCCAGAACAGGGCAATATACAAACCCCAACGGCCGGGAATCCGCCCTGAAGGAATCGGGCGATTCGGTTCATTGATCGCATCCACATGGCGATCATACCAATCATTCGCCGCCTGACTCATGGCACAAACCAAAGGCCCGGCCAGCACCACGCCCAGCAATGCCAAAGGCCAATGCTCAGCAAAGCCGCCATGGGCGGAAGCAACGCCGCAGCCAAAGGCCCACATGGGCGGGAACCAGGTGATGGGCTTCAATAACTCAAGAACCGCCGCTGGCTTCAGCCGCGGGGCAGGGGCGGTCGTCGCGGATGCAACGGGGGCCGCCATCGCGCTACCTCACCCTTGCTCGGCGCTATCGGCGCCGAGGTCACCAAGCCCGTAGCGATGCAATTTCACATAAAGGCTTTGCCGACTGAGCCCGAGCATTTCCGCCGCCGAAGCGCGGTTATCGCCAGAAAGCTGAAGTGCGGCTTCAATGCACAGACGTTCAATCGCATCTGTCGCATCACGCACAAGGTCCTTGAGCGGCACGCGCCCGATCAATTCCGTGAGTTGTTCAACAGAACGCGTGGCATGCGCGCCAGTCTGGCGGGGTTCCGCGACGCGTGCGCCGATATCGCGAATCGAAAAGCCGAAAACATCCTGCCCGCCATGCGTGACAGTGACGGCGGAGATTTCCACCTCTACCCGCGCGCCCATCGCGCCGCGCAATGTGGTGTTGTAAAGCCTGACCGTACCGCGATTGCGAAGGTTGGACAGCAGGACTTCAATTTCGATGCCCCGGCCGCCCAGCCAGCGTTCCAGCGATTCGCCGCGCGCCTGTTCTTCCGAACCAAGCTCGGCCAAATCCAGAAAGGCGCCATTGGCCGCAAGCACCACGCCATTCTGATCCGTGATCACAAAGGCATCGGGCAGGTTTTCCGCCACCTTCAGCATTTGTGCCTTGGCGGTTGAAAGGCCGGCAGGCTGTTCTCCGCCAGGCAGGGAAAGCCGCACCAGCAAAACGGAGGCACCATCCTGGCGGAAGCTGGTGGCAGCGATGGTGACATCGCGCGCCGAATCGGCTAGCTGCGCACCCACTTCGTCGCCGCGACCCGCAATGCGCACAGAAGCGAGCAGGGATTGTACTGCCTGCCGACTTTCCGCGCTGAAGGCATCCATCAAAGGGCGGCCAATCACGCGGCGGGAATGCCGGCCGAAAAGCTGCTCAGCGGCGGGGTTGGCTTCCGTCACGCGCCCTGTCGCGCCATCCACAATCAGCGTTGCATCGGCTGAAAGCTGAAACAATAGGCGATAGCGCGTTTCCGCCTGCCGGAGCTTCGCATAATCACGTTCCATGGATTGCTGGGTTTCCAGCAATCTCTGTTGCAGGCGCGATTGCGCGCTAAGGTCGCGGCCAAACACCACGCGCCGATTGCCGCGCTGCAAGGGAACGGCGGCGAAAAGCAGCGGCACGGATTCGCCGCCTTCTGCGACCTGATTGATGCTGCGCCATTTCGCTTCGGTGGGCGCGCCGCTCAATAGCGCTTCAACCTTGGGGCGGCTTTCCGTGGTGACGGTTTCCGCCCAGGGGCGACCGAGCCAAGCTTGGTGCCCGCCCAAAGCCTTGGATAACTCCTGATTGCTGAAAGCGATATCGCGAATGACGCCCTGTTCATCAACAACCAAAGCCATATCCGCCGCCGCCGAGACCAATGAGGCCGCGGCATCAGCATCCAAATCTCCCAGAGATTTGCGGGGGGCAAGGAATGTCTTCACGGAAATTGGCGACCTTCTGCAACGAACGGCGCCTTTTCTTTATGGCGCTTAGGGAAATCAAGGGGAGACGACGCTTTCTGTCGCATTGCCGGGGCCCTTAGCTCGGCAATCCCTCGCTTCCTCGTCCTTGTAAGGCCAGCAAGGCCTCTGCTTGAAGCACTGCTTCTTCTGCGTCCCGTGCGGTGGCATCGGCGCCAAGGCGCTTGACCAGCAGCGGTTCCTGCAACAGCAAGGGGCCGCCCACCAAAATGCCCAGATTGGGATTGCGCGATGCGCGCCGAATATCGCGAATGAGCGCCGTCAGCGCTTCGATATGCGTCTCACCACCGATGGAAAACCCGATCAGGCCGAAATGCTTTTCGGCGACCATGGCAACCAGCGCATCGCTATCAGCCCCGCCATCTACCCAAGATTCCCAGCCGGCGCGGCGGAAGAATTGTTCCACCATGGTCAGGCCAAAACCATGCTGTTCACCCGGGGCAGGGGCCAGCAAGATGCTCCGCCCTGATCTTCCATCGGGGGAAAGCGGCGCAAAGCGCGGTTCCAGCGCATGGCAAACCCCATGCAGGCAGCGCAGGCCGATGGTAACTTCCGTGAAATCGCACACATCATCTTCCCAGCACGTGCCAAGAAGCCGCGCGGCGGGCGCGAGCAAGCCAAGATAAACCTGCGTCAACGGCAAGCCGCGCGCGCAGAAGGCATCAATGAAGGTCAGCGCATTGTCAGTATTGCCGAGACGTGCAAGCGCCGCGAAGGCTTCGACATCTTCCTTGGTGGGCGCGGCGGGATGTGTCTGATCGGGCTCATGCCCCGGGTCATTAAGCACGCGCTGTGCTAGCACGAGTCGAGGGATTATCTCGGTCTCGATCACCCGCTTCAATGGAAGCGCCCGCTCCCGAGAGGCGGGGCGCCATTCCGTCGCAGCGGGACCATCCCGGTGATCGGGGTCTGAGTCTGCCATGTCCTCGCGCGAATATAGCGTGAAACCGCGATCGGCTTCCACATATTCCGCTTGGGTCTGTCGCTCCTCATCCGTGCTCGGCTTCATGGTGACCCCCCTTTGAGTGGGTAGCTTCGTCCTGAGGGGCGATTACTGTCAATCAAAAAATACGTCAATCTTTCTTGACACTAGCCCTGCAAGGCCGGTAGCCTCAAACACGTAGAAGATTGGGAAGGGGGTCCACATGACCCTGTGCGTCACAAAATTCCAAGGAAAACTGGTCGAAAAGGACCAGATGAGGTCCTTGGTTGGCCCTGCCCCAGGCTGGGCTGCCCGACTCGCTTCAATATCCGGGAGTGTCAAGAAATGCTGACAGCCGACCGCTTCACCGGTATTTTCAAGGCCTTGGACGCCAGCCCCTGGAACGCCGCCACTGGCCGGGCCAGCAAGCGCCATTCAGGCGTCAGGCGGGGCCTGGCGACGCCCCTTTACACCCCGGAGGAGCGCCGCCGACGGGATTCTACCCCCTGGACCCTGGTGCAAGGCATCCTGGCACCGGTGCAATTCCTGGTCTTTCTGGTGAGCCTTGGCCTGGTGCTGAATTACCTGGCGACCGGCGAAGGTTACGCCATTGCAACAGCTTCGATCATCACAAAAACCGCGATTCTTTACCTGATCATGGTGACGGGTTCGATTTGGGAAAAAGTGGTGTTTGGCCGTTGGTTGTTTGCGCCGGCGTTTTTCTGGGAAGATGTTTTCAGCATGTTGGTGCTGGCGCTGCACACGGCGTATTTGCTTGTGCTGGTTCTTGGCATTGGCGATGGTCGCGGGCAGATGATGTTGGCGCTGGCAGCCTATGCCGCCTATGTCGTCAATGCCGTGCAATTCCTGCTGAAGCTGCGTGCCGCGCGCCGTGAAGAAACCGGCTGGCGCGGCGGCAACGCAGGCCAAATGACATGAGCCTTGCCGGCGCATCTTCGGAGCCCCAAGGCATTGCGGTTGAGGCCGCTGGCTGCGCCGATACGCCCATTCTGCGTGAACGCGGTCAGCGCGAGGTTTTTTGTGGCCTGACCGGCATTATCTGGCTGCATCGTAAAATCCAGGACGCGTTTTTCCTGGTGGTCGGCAGCCGCACCTGCGCGCATCTGCTGCAATCCGCCGCCGGCGTCATGATTTTCGCCGAACCCCGATTCGCAACCGCCATCATTGAAGAACGTGATCTCGCTGGGCTTGCGGACGCGAATGAAGAACTGGACCGCGTGGTCACGCGTTTGATCCAGCGCCGGCCTGACATCCGCATGCTGTTTCTGGTGGGGTCCTGCCCATCGGAAGTGATCAAGCTTGATCTTTCGCGCGCGGCGCAGCGTCTGTCGGAGCGTTTCTTGCCAAGCGTGCGCGTGTTGAGTTATTCCGGTAGTGGCATTGAAACCACCTTCACTGAAGGTGAGGATGCCTGCCTGGCCGCTTTGGTGCCGGAAATGCCGGCGGAGCCAGGCACCGCGCGCTCACTGCTGGTGGTGGGCGCGCTGGCGGAAGTGGTGGAAGACCAATTCATCCGGCTTTTCGCGGCCCTTGGCGTGGGGCCGGTACGCTTCCTGCCATCGCGCCGCGCATCTGAATTGCCGGCGGTAGGCGAAGGCACGCGTTTTCTGCTCGCGCAACCTTTCCTGGCTGGTACCGCGCGCGCTTTGGAAGCGCGTGGCGCACGGCATATCCCGGCAGCCTTTCCCTTGGGCGAAGAAGGCACAACCGCCTGGTTGCGCGCCGCAGCCGAGGTTTGGGGCGTGAGTGAAGAACGCTTCACCCAAGCCACCGCACCGGGCCGCGAACGCGCCCGTGCGGCACTGGCCAATCATCGCGCAACGCTTGATGGCAAAAGCATTTTCTTCTTTCCCGATTCGCAGCTTGAAGTGCCTTTGGCGCGTTTCCTGTCACGCGAATTGGGCATGATGCCCATTGAAATCGGCACGCCATATTTGCACCGGCAGCATCTGGCCCATGAATTGGCCTTGCTGCCAGCGGCGGCGAAGCTGGTGGAAGGCCAGCATGTGGATCGGCAATTGGATCGCTGCCGCGAAGCGCGGCCGGATATGAGCGTCTGCGGTCTTGGCCTTGCGAATCCTTTGGAAGCCGAGGGGCTGACCACCAAATGGTCCATCGAACTCGTCTTCTCGCCCATCCAGGGATATGATCAGGCGGGTGATCTTGCGGGGCTTTTTGCGCGGCCTTTGGTTCGGCGCGAAAAGCTGAAGGTCTAGCCATGCAGCTTGCTGTCTGGACCTATGAAGGGCCGCCGCATGTGGGGGCGATGCGTATCGCCACCGCAATGCAGGGTGTGCATTACGTGCTGCACGCGCCGCAGGGCGATACCTATGCCGATTTGCTTTTCACCATGATCGAAAGGCGCAGCAAGCGCCCGCCGGTGACATGGACCACCTTCCAGGCGCGCGATTTGGGCGGCGATACGGCAGAACTTTTCATGGAAGCCGCACGGGATGCGTATGCGCGCTTCAAGCCCGAAGCCATGCTGGTGGGCGCTTCCTGCACCGCCGAGCTTATTCAGGACGATCCTGGCGGTTTGGCAAAGACACTTGGCTTGCCGGTGCCCGTGGTGCCGCTGGAATTACCGGCCTATCAACGCAAGGAAAATTGGGGCGCGGCGGAGACATTCTACCGCCTGGTGCGCGCCTTTGCTGGGCCAGCGCAAACCCGCGCGCCGCGTGATCCGGCACGCGCGCCGCGCTGCAATATCCTGGGCCCGACTGCCCTTGGCTTTCGGCATCGCGATGATGTGGCGGAAATCACCAAGCTGCTCAGCAGCATGGGCGTTGAGGTTGTGGTGACCGCGCCCATGGGTGCCTCGCCAACAGACCTGACGCGCCTGCGGGATGCGGATTTCAATGTCGTGCTTTACCCGGAAATCGCGCAGGTCACGGCAAGCTTTCTGCAACGCCATCTGGGCCAGCCCTTCACACGCACCGTGCCTATTGGCGTTGGTGCGACGCGCGATTTCATGAATGAGGTCGCAGAGCTTGCGGGGCTGCCAGCGCCTTCGACCGATGGTAGCGGAGCGCTTCGCCTGCCTTGGTATGCGCGTTCGGTCGATTCGAATTATCTGACCGGCAAGCGCGTTTTCATCTTTGGCGATGCCACCCACGCCATTGCCGCTGCGCGCATCGCGCAGGAAGAATTAGGCTTCGCGGTGGTCGGTCTTGGCACTTACAGCCGCGAATTCGGCCGCGAAATTCGCGCCGCCGCTGAAAAATACGGCGTTGAGGCATTAATTTCCGAGGATTACCTGGAAGTCGAAGAACGCATCGCCGCGCTGCAGCCCGAATTGGTGCTTGGTACGCAGATGGAACGCCATATTGCTAAGAAGCTTGGCGTGCCCTGTGCGGTCATTTCCGCGCCGGTGCATGTGCAGGATTTCCCCGCGCGCTATGCGCCGCAAATGGGTTTTGAAGGTGCCAATGTCATCTTCGATACCTGGGTGCATCCGCTGATGATGGGGCTTGAGGAACATCTGCTTGGCATGTTCCGCGAGGATTTCGAATTCCGTGATGGTGTGGCGCCGTCCCATCTGGGGCATGCGCCCCCTTCAGATGTACCCGTCGCGCCGATCATCGCCGGCCCGGCAAGCTGGGCGCATGAAGCCGAGGCGGAATTGCGCAAGATTCCCTTTTTCGTGCGTGGCAAGGCACGCCGGAACACCGAACGCTTTGCCGAAGAACGCGGCATTGCCGTGATTACTATTGAGACGCTTTACGATGCCAAAGCCCATTTCTCGCGCTGAGGCATCAGCACCCCGCATCGTCATTGTGACGATGGATAGCCATTTTGGTGGCGCGGTGGATAAGGCGCGCGCCATGTTGCGCCGGCAAATCCCAGGGCTGGAATTGACCCTGCATACCGCTGATGAGTTCGCGGGCGATGAGGCAGCTTTGGCCGAATGCCATACGGATATCGCACGCGCCGATATCATCATTGCCGGCATGCTGTTCCTGGAAGACCACTTCAAGCTGGTGCAGGATGCCATCGCGGCGCGGCGCCTGGATTGTGATGCGCTGGTGTGCTGCCTTTCAGCGCCTGAGATCACGCGGATGACGCGGATGGGCCGGCTTGATATGGCCGCCGAAGCCAAGGGCCTCATGGGCCTTTTGAAGCGGCTGCGCGGCAAGAAGGAAGGCGGCGGCGCCAGCGGCAAGGGCCAGATGAAGATGCTGCGCGAATTGCCGAAGCTGCTGCGCTTCATCCCCGGCACGGCCCAGGATCTGCGCGCTTATTTCCTGACGCTGCAGTATTGGCTGGCGGGTTCTGCGGATAATCTTGCGAATATGGTGGCACTGCTGGTGCAGCGTTATGCCAAAGGCAAGCAGAAGCTTTCTGTTGCCGCACCTGTCGAATATCCGGAAACAGGGCTTTATCACCCGCGCATGAAGGGCCGGATAGGGGAAACCCTCGCGGGCCTTCCGCGGTCAGGCAAGCGTGGCACGGTTGGGCTTTTGCTGCTGCGTTCTTATGTGCTAGCAGGCAATGCCAAGCATTATGATGGCATGATTGAAGCGCTTGAAGCGCGCGGGCTCAATGTCATTCCTGCCTTTGCCGCAGGGCTTGATGGCCGCCCAGCCATGGATGCCTTTTTCACGAAGGATGGCGCACCCGCAATTGATGCGCTGGTATCCCTGACGGGATTTTCGCTGGTGGGTGGCCCTGCGTATAATGACGCTCGCGCGGCGGAAGCGGCCTTGGCGAAACTTGATGTGCCCTATATCGCCGCGCATCCACTCGAATTCCAGACCATGAAGCAATGGGCCGGCAATGCACGCGGCCTTCTGCCAGTGGAAGCGACCATGATGGTCGCCATTCCCGAATTGGATGGCGGTATCTGGCCGATGACTTTTGGTGGCCGTTGCGGCGCGGGCGGGGATGCCAATGAACGTTGCGCCGGCTGCGATGGCGTTTCCTGTGCGCGCGACATGGTGCCGCATCCCGAACGCGCGGGCACCCTTGCGGACCGTATCGCGCGCCTGGTTGCGTTGCGCCGAACCGAACGCGCCGAACGCAAAATCGCAACTGTGCTCTTCAATTTCCCGCCCAATGCCGGCACCACAGGCACCGCGGCATATCTTGGCGTCTTTCCATCTCTGTTCAATACGCTGAAGGCCATGAAGGCAGCGGGCTATCAGGTCGAATTGCCGGAAAGCGCTGATGCCTTGCGGGAGATGGTGATCAACGGCAATCGCGACCGTTTCGGCACCACCGCCAATCTTGCTGCGCGCGTTTCCGTCGACCAGCATCTGCGTCGCACACCGTGGCTTGCCGAGATTGAGAAAAGCTGGGGCCCGGCGCCTGGGCGCATTCAGACCGATGGGCGCGATATCTTCATCCTTGGTTTGCAGCTCGGCAATGTGTTTGTTGGTGTGCAGCCAGGCTTTGGCTATGAAGGCGACCCGATGCGGTTGCTGTTTGAGCAGGATTTTGCCCCAACCCATGCCTTCAGCGCTTTCTATCAATGGCTCAGGCAGGATTTCGGTGCGGATGCGGTGCTGCATTTCGGCACGCATGGCGCCTTGGAATTCATGCCGGGCAAACAGGCCGGCATGTCAGGGCAATGCTGGCCTGATCGGTTGATTGGCGATTTGCCGAATTACTACCTTTATGCATCCAACAACCCGTCTGAGGGCATGTTGGCCAAGCGCCGCGCAGGTGCTACGCTGATCAGCTATTTGACGCCGCCGATCGCTTCTGCCGGGTTGTATCGCGGCTTGCTTGACCTGAAGGCTTCCATTGATCGCTGGCGCGCACTTGATCCTGAGGCTGATCCGAATCAACGCGCCGCCTTGGCCGGCTTGATCCAGGCGCAGGCCAGCGCGGTGGATTTGGCAACGGAAGAACCCGTCTGGGCCGATCCTGCGCCGGAGATTGTCAAGCTCAGCGCAAGCCTATTGGAATTGGAATACACCCTGATCCCGCATGGCATGCATGTGGTGGGTGAGCCACCAAATGCCGAACAACGCGCGGAGATGCTGACCGCCGCCGGTGTTGCGGATGGAAGCACCAAGGCGCGTTACGATGCGCTTCTGGCTGAAGATCACGAAATTCCTTCCATCCTGCGCGCCTTGGAAGGGCGCTACATCATGCCCGCGCCCGGTGGCGATTTACTGCGCAGCATGGATGTATTGCCAACGGGGCGGAACCTGCATGGCTTCGATCCCTTCAAGCTGCCGAGCACATTCGCCGTGCAGGATGGCATGCGCCAGGCAGAGCGTTTGCTGGAACGCCATTTGGCCGAAGGGAATCAACTGCCCGAAACCGTCGCGATGGTATTGTGGGGCACGGATAATCTGAAAACCGAAGGCGGGCCAATTGCCCAGGCGCTCGCGCTCATGGGTGCAAGGCCGCGCTATGATAGTTATGGTCGACTCGCTGGTGCATCGCTTGTGCCACTCGCGGAATTGGGGCGTCCGCGCATTGATGTGGTGATGACGCTATCGGGCATTTTCCGTGACTTGCTGCCGTTGCAAATGAAACTGTTGGCTGAGGCGGCGCTGCTCGCCGCGCAAGCCGAAGAACCAGCGGAACAGAATTTCATCCGCAAACATGCGTTGCAGCATATCGCGCAGCATGGCGGCAGCATGGAACAGGCGGCGCTGCGCGTTTTCGGCAATGCTGACGGCACTTATGGTGCGCATGTGAATTCCATGATCCATGACAGCGCCTGGAATGATGAAGATGAATTGGCGACCAGCTTCGTCCGCCGCAAGGGCTTTGCCTATGGCATGGATGGCAAGCCGGCCCGTGCCGATAAGGTGTTGCAGCAGGTTTTGGCAAGTGTCGAAATCACCTATCAGAACCTGGATAGTGTTGAGGTCGGTGTCACCAGCATTGACCAGTATTTTGATATGCTGGGTGGCGTGAGCCGCGCCGTGCAAGTCGCGCGCGGTGGAAGGGCCTCCGCCATTTACATCAGCGATCAAACCCGGGGTGAGGGCAAGATCAGGACGCTGTCAGAACAGGTGACGCTTGAAACCCGCACTCGCGCCCTGAACCCGAAATGGTACGAAGGCCTGCTGAAGCATGGCTATGAAGGCGTGCGCGAGATTGAAGCGCATGTGACGAATACCATGGGCTGGTCGGCGACCACGGGCCATGTCGCACCTTGGGTCTATGAACGGATCGCCGATATCTATGTGCTGGACGCGGAAATGCGTGATCGCATAGCGCGGCTGAACCCCACGGCATCTGCCAAAATCGCCAACCGCCTGATTGAGGCGCAGGAACGTCGGTACTGGAATCCCAGCGCTGATGTTCTGGCTGCGTTGCGCCAGGCAGGCGATGAGCTTGAAGATCGCATCGAAGGCATCAGTGAAGGAGTCGCGGCATGACCGTGTTGATGAGAGAGCCGCCCCGCCTGACCGGACGCCCCCGTCAGGGCGATGGTGAGGGTAGTGTCCAAGTGCATATGGATGAAGCCGTATCCGGCACAACCGCGAAGGTTTTCGCTGTTTATGGCAAGGGCGGCATTGGTAAGAGCACAACCTCATCGAACCTGTCAGTGGCTTTTTCCAAGATTGGCAAAAAGGTGCTGCAAATCGGGTGTGATCCGAAGCATGACAGCACCTTTACGCTCACCAAGCGCCTGATCCCGACAGTGATTGATGTGCTGGAATCGGTGCAATTTCACGCCGAGGAATTGCGCGCCGAGGATTTTGTCTTTGAAGGCTATAACGGCGTGATGTGCGTTGAAGCGGGCGGACCGCCAGCCGGTACCGGCTGTGGCGGCTATGTGGTTGGCCAAACCGTGAAGCTGCTGAAGGAACACCATCTGCTTGATGATACGGATGTGGTTATCTTCGACGTTTTGGGCGATGTGGTCTGCGGTGGTTTTGCCGCACCCTTGCTGCATGCGGAACGCGGCCTGGTGGTGGCCGCGAATGATTTCGACAGTATCTTTGCGATGAATCGGATTATCGCCGCCATCAAGGCCAAGTCGAAGAACTATCCCGTGCGGCTTGGCGGCGTGATATGCAATCGTAGTGCCGCGACCGATCAGATTGATCGCTTCAATGCAGCAAGTGGCATGAAGACCTTGGCGCATTTCCCTGACCTTGATGTTATTCGTCGCTCTCGCCTGAAAAAGGCGACGCTGTTTGAAATGGAAGGATCGCCGGAATTGGAGGCGGTGCAGGCGGAATACATCCGCCTTGCGGAATCGCTCTGGGCTGGTGCGGAAGGTCTGGAAGCCGCACCGCTTAAGGATCGCGAAATCTTCGATCTATTGGGGTTTGACTGATGCAGACCGCGACTTATCAGCACCGCCGCAGCCAGATCGAAACCTATTTCGATCGTACGGCTGCGGATGCCTGGGTGCGGCTGACGTCAGATGCGCCAGTCAGCGGCATTCGGGCGACGGTGCGTGCAGGCCGCGATGAAATGCGCCAGACGCTTTTGGCCTGGCTACCGGATGACCTGACCGGAAAGCGTCTTCTTGATGCCGGTTGTGGCACGGGCAGCTTCGCCATAGAGGCAGCGCGGCGTGGTGCGCAGATTCTGGCGATTGATGTTTCGCCCTCGCTCATCAAAATTGCACGTGAGCGAAGCGAAGGCTTGGCACCGGCAGGCAGCATCATCCACGAAGTGGGTGACATGCTGGATAGCCAATACGGGATTTTCGATCACGTCGTCGCCATGGATAGCCTGATCCATTATCATCCCGATGATATGGTCCAGAGCCTGGCCAGTCTCGCGCCGCGCATTCGCCGTTCCATGCTGATGACCTTTGCGCCAAAGACGCCATTGCTCGCGGCGATGCATTTTGTAGGGCGCGCCTTCCCACGGGGTGATCGTGCGCCGGCAATCGAACCCGTGGCAGAGCGCAGCCTGAAGGCGCGCATTGCGAGCGAAAGGCACCTCATGTCCTGGAATCTCGGCCAGGATCGGCGCATTTCGCGTGGATTCTATACCTCTCATGCGCTGGAGTTGATCCGGAAATGAGTGAGGTGAATGACCGCCTGGCACGACTTTGGACTGGGATCAGCGTGAATGTGCTGCCCTTCGCCGAGCCGAGCAGCGGCCCTTTGCCCATTAAGCGTCTATTGCGGCTTTCGCTGTTCCAGATTTCCTGCGGCATGACGGCTGTGCTGATGGTTGGCACGCTCAATCGCGTCATGATTGTGGAAATGGGTGTGGCGGCAAGTCTGGTGGCCATCATGGTGGCGCTGCCGCTGCTGTTTGCACCACTGCGGGCCTTGATTGGGTTTCGTTCGGATTCCCACCGTTCAGTGCTTGGCTGGCGGCGCGTGCCATATCTTTGGCTTGGCAGCATCATCCAATTCGGGGGGCTCGCGATGATGCCCTTCGCCTTGATCATCTTGTCCGGCGATACTTGGGCACCGCCTTGGGTCGCGCATCTTGCAGCTGGGCTCGCGTTTTTGATGGTTGGCGCTGGTATGCATACGGTGCAGACCGTAGGGCTTGCGCTGGCAACCGACATCGTCCCACGCGAAGCGCAGCCCAATGTCGTCACGATACTTTCGCTCATGCAATTGATTGGTATGGTGATTTCTGCGATTGCCTTTGGCGCATTCCTAGCAAATTTTTCGCAAATCAAGCTGATCCAGCTTGTGCAAGGCATGGCCGCTGCAACATTGGTTATCAATCTGATTGCCGCCTGGAAGCAGGAACCAAGGCGTCCGGAATTGACCGTAGGTCGCGCCCCCGGTGATCCGGGCTTCCGTGAGAGCCTTAAGCTTTTGCGCAAGTCAGGACCATGGGATCGGCGTTTGTTGGCGGCGGCGTTGGGTACGGCGGCCTTCGGCATGCAGGATGTTTTGCTGGAACCCTATGGCGGACAAATTCTATCGCTGAGCGTGGGTGCCACAACTGCCTTGACCGCGCTTTTTGCAAGCGGTGCGGTGCTGGGCTTCTTGCGCGCTGCACCCTTGCTTGGCCGGGGCATGCATGCACAACGCGTTGCCAGCGCCGGTGCCATTGTCGGTATTTCCGGCTTTGTGATGGTGATCTTCGCCTCACCGCTTGAATCAACGCTGGTCTTTGCCGCAGGGACAGCGGCGATTGGGTTTGGCGCGGGCCTGTTCGCACATGCAACGCTGACGGGATGCATGCAGGCCGCACCGGAAGGCCAGATTGGTCTGACGCTTGGTGTCTGGGGCGCGGTGACGGCCACGGCCGGTGGTGCCGCGGTGGCCCTTGGTGGTGTCATCCGCGATGTCATTTCCTCGCTCGCGTCAGCCGGCGTTCTGGGCGCCGGGCTTGATGCACCAAGCACAGGCTATGTCGGTGTCTATATCGTAGAAATCATTTTGCTGTTCCTGATGCTTGCAGTAGTTGGCCCTTTGCTGCGTGCCAATGATTCTGTTTCTCCACGCCCTCAACGTCGTGCTGGCCAGCAGGTTCTTGCTGGACTGCGTAACCAACATGGAGCATTGCCATGACAACACCCGCAACGCCGGTCTTTTTGGATGCGGCTGCTCTTTCTCTCTATCTTTTCTTCGCGTTTTTTGCGGGCCTTATCTATTACCTGACCCGCGAGAACAAGCGCGAAGGCTATCCGATGATCAATGAATTGCCGGATCGTCCCGCTTTCGCCACCATGCACGGCTTCCCGGAAACGCCGCCACCGAAGGTATTCCGGCTGCATTACCCTGAAGGTGCAACCGTGGTGCAGGGTGTGCGGCCTGAACGCGATGTAAGCGCCCATCTGATTCCGGAATACCCCTATCCGGGTACGGCCTTTCTGCCGACAGGGGATGCCATGCGTGATGGTGTCGGGCCAGCCGCCTATGCGGATCGTGCCGATGAACCTGATCTGGCGTTTGACGACAATAAGCCAAAGATTGTCCCGCTGCGAGCTGCGCCAGGTTGGCATATTGCACATGAAGACCCCGATCCGCGCGGCCAGCCAGTGATCACGCTTGATGGCGAAGTTGCTGGAACCACGCTTGATCTTTGGGTGGATCGTTCTGAATATATCCTCCGCTATCTGGAAGTTGAGGTTGCCGGTGGCCGGCGGGTTCTGGTGCCGATGTTCCTGTGCACCTTCACTGATGACGGAACGGCGCGGGTGATTTCCGTGACCGCCGCGCAATTCATTTCCGCCCCCGGCATTGCGCAACCGGAACAGATCACCCTGTTGGAGGAAGATCGTATCTCCGCATATTTTGGCGGCGGGCATTTCTATGCGACGCCGGAACGCAGCGAGCCATGCCTGTGACCAAGCCAGCCCCCGCACGCCTGACCGAACACGGGCTGGAACCGATACCGGGCCTTCCGGAAACGCTTCCGGCAGGTGAAGTCTTGCTGTGGCAGGGGGCGCCGGCTTGGACCGAAATTGCCCAGCGGGTCTTCCTGATCCGCTGGGTCATGATCTATTTCTTGGCCCTGGCGTCATGGGACCTTTTGAACACGGCGCTGCGGGGTGGTCCGATGGTCAACGCCATCGGCTCAGCGGCGATTTTGCTGCTGGGTGGCAGTGTGGGCGTTGGTATTCTGGCGCTGCTGGCGAAGCTTGCGGCACGAACCAGCGTCTATTCCATCACGTCTCGCCGCTTGGTGCTGCGCGTCGGTGTCTCCCTGCCTATCACCATCAATATACCTTTTGCGGCGATTGCTGGGGCAGATTTGCGGCATCGCAAAGATGGCCATGGCGACATCGTGATGGAATTGCTGCCAGGCCATCGGATTTCGTGGATTGCGCTCTGGCCGCATTGCGCCGGATGGAGCTTCGGTCGGCCAAAGCCAATGCTGCGCGGCGTTGCTGATGCTGCAGCTGTGGCGAGGATTTTGGGTGAGGCGGTTGCCAGTGCGGGCGGTGCTGCCATCAGCCGGGGTCAGAATACGGCGCAAGCCGAAATGCCAGGCGGCGCAACGGCAATGGCTTAGGGGAAGCATGATGCAGGCCAAGGCAATGAACCCACGAAAGGACTATCTGGGCTTTGGCCTTGGGGTGGTATTGGTCGGCCTGCTTTCATTGGTGGTGTTCAATGCGGGTGAAAAGCAGCAGGCGCGCCATCTTCCGCAAGAGGCCCTTTTTGCACGGAGCATCCTGTTCAGTGATCGCGTGGATGGCAGCATTTCCATTCGCGATGCGACCACAGGCCAATTGATCGGCGAAATTCAGCCTGGTGAGGGTGGTTTCGTACGCGGCGCACTCCGCGGCTTCACACGCGAAAGGCGTTTGGAAAGTCCCGGCGCGGAGAGCCCCCTGAGGCTTGCGGCGCTGCCGGGCGGCGCCCTTATTCTTCAAGACCCGACAAGTGGTCGTTGGACGGATTTGCGCGCCTTTGGTGCGACGAATCTGCAGAGTTTTGCTGAAATACTGTTCAAGAAAAATGAGGAAGGCAAATGACCCAAGAAAGCAATCAGCGGCGAGGCAGGCGCTTTGACGTGCCGTGCACCGTCGAAATCGAACGCAGCTTCGATAGTTTTCATGCCTATGCCGTACCAGAAGATGTGGTGTTGCGGCCTGGTGATCAGGTGATCGTCCATGGTGCACCAAGCCAGGTGGCCTATGGTGAGAAATACAGCTTTGAAACCTCGGCCACCATCATCCGTGCAGGGTTTTTCCTGCGGCATTGGACTCAGTTCCGTTCGATCCTGGAATTGACCGAACTTTATCATGTCGGCTTTGAGCCCAAGGAGGCCGCATGAACGCCGTGACTCACCCCATGCGGGACAAGCTCTCGCGTGAGACGACCGAACTTGCGCTGACCGAGACGGCGCTGTCGCCACGCTTTTACACCACGGATTTTGCGGCGATGGACGCGATTGATGTGGAACCGGTGCGGGCCGAATGGGACCGGCTGATGGAGGAATTTCATCGTGACCCGAACAAGGGCCATTTCATCCGTGACGAGCGATTCGACGCGTTTCGGCTGGAGGATTTGCCGGAGGGGTTGCAGACCGAGCTGGTGGATTTCCTGGTAAGCAGTGTCACCGCGGAGTTTTCCGGCTGCGTGCTTTATGCCGAAATCAAGAAGCGCGTGAAGAACCCCGATATGCGCGAATTGTTTTCCGTGATGGCGCGTGATGAAAGCCGCCATGCCGGTTTCATCAATGATGCGCTGAAGGATTTGGGGATTGGCGTTGATCTGGGCTTCCTGACGCGCGCTAAGAAGTATCATTACTTCCAGCCGAAATTCATCTTCTACGCGACCTATTTGAGCGAGAAGATTGGTTATGCCCGTTACATCACCATTTTTCGCCAATTCGAACGCCACCCGGAATTGCGTTTTCACCCGATCTTCCTGTGGTTCGAAAAATGGTGCAATGACGAGTTTCGCCATGGAGAGGCTTTCGCATTGCTGATGCGTGCCAATCCAAAGCTGCTGACCGGCATGAATGCGCTGTGGTGCCGCTTTTTCCAATTGGCGGTTTTCGCTACTATGTATGTGCGCGATCATGGCCGACCGGAATTCCACAAGGCACTTGGCATGACGCCGACGGAATATGATCGGCAGGTCTTCAAGATCACTGAGGAGATTTGCCGTCAGGTATTCCCCGTGACGCTTGATGTGGATGGTCCGGGCTTCATGGAAGACATGGATCGTCTCTGGCAGATCTCAGAGAGAATGAGCGATGCTCGGCGGCAGGGTGGCATTGGCGGCAGGCTGCGGCGGGTTGCTTTAAGCATTTCGGCGGCGACCACCTTCGCCAAGCTGTTCTTCCGCCGGCCGCGCAAGCATCCGTTGCCCACCGAAATTCGCCTTTCGCCGGTGTGGTAGGCAAGGCGCGATGCCCGAAAGCGTGACCGCGGCCCTGATTGCCATCTTTCTTTGGTGGTTGACCACGGGTGTGATTCTTTGCGTGGTCACCAGGCTTGCGTCGCGTCGTCTTGCTCTTGGTGCTGCTTCGGCAAGCCTTCTCGCGGCGGGGCTCATCGCGTTGCACTTGACCGCAGAGGATGTAAGCGCGAATGGCGCCTATCTGTCTTTCCTGGCTGCGCTGGCGATATGGGGGGCAGTTGAAATCAGCTTTCTTGGTGGGCTGATTACCGGCCCGAATCGCGCAGCATTGCCAGCGCAATTCACCGGGCTACGGCGCTTCTGGTCTGCAACGCGCGTGGTCCTGTGGCATGAATTGTTCATCCTGGCGCTGGGATTTTTGCTCATTGTCGCGTTTGCGCAGGGGCCAAATCAGATTGGCCTGCTGACCTATGGCATTCTTTGGCTCATGCGCCTGAGTGCCAAGCTCAATCTCTATCTCGGCGTGCGCAATACGGGTGAGCGATTGTTACCGACGCATCTGCGCTACATGAGCAGCTATTTCGCGCATCGGCCGATGAATTTGTTGTTTCCGTTTTCAATCACGCTGGGTACCATCTTGACCGCCCTGCTTTTCCACAAGGCTTTTGCGGCGGGGGCTGATGCGCATCAGGCAACGGGCTTCATGCTTGTCGCGACGATGGCCTCGCTGGCCGTGATTGAACATTGGTTCCTGATGCTGCCTTTGCCGCTTGAGGCGCTTTGGCGCTGGGGCCTGAAGGATGAGGAATCACCGGCGCAAACCGGAAGCTGGTCCACCGATAGGAATGGTCCCTTTGATACGCGGCCCTTGAACGCCTTGGTGACGCGCATCACGGCGGGCGCTTTTGGATCGGTGGAAAGCCTGCGCGGTTCCATTCGCGCGCCTGATGGCTGGCTTACGCTTGATTTTGCTGATGGCACCATCCATCTGCGGCGCGAAGCAGTGCCAGAGACGACGCGAACAGGCATCATCGTCACCGGGCGCTTGCTGGATATGCGCGGCATACGGGCCGAGTTCGAGGATTACGCGCTGAGGTATGGCGCATGAAGCAGATCACCCAAGGCATGGCGAGGGGCCTTGTTTCGGTACCATTGGCCGAAAGCGACCTTCGCGCAATCGCAAGACCTGGAAAATCATTCTGGGCAAGGAGAGTATGACATGAATTACGAAGAATTTTTCCAGGGTCAGCTTGATGGCCTTCGCCGTGAAGGGCGGTATCGGGTATTCGCCGACCTTGAACGGCGCCGCGGACAATTCCCCCGCGCAACGCGCCATGACAAGGGTGTCCGCGGTGAAGTGACCGTCTGGTGTTCCAATGATTACCTCGGCATGGGTCAACACCCGGATGTGTTGAATGCAATGCATGAAGCGCTGGATCGTTGCGGCGCAGGCGCTGGCGGCACGCGCAATATCTCCGGCACCAATCACGAACATGTCTTGTTGGAAAAAGACCTCGCTGCGCTGCATGGGCGCGAGGCAGCGCTGCTGTTCAATTCCGGCTATATGTCGAATTGGGCATCGCTTTCGACACTTGGGTCAAAGCTGCCCGGCTGCATCATCGTTTCCGATGAAATGAACCATGCATCCATGATTGAAGGGATGCGCCATAGCAAGGCCAAGCGCGTCCTGTTCAAGCATAATGATGTTGCGGATCTGCGGCGTGTATTGGCAGAGCTTCCGAAATCAGCGCCGAAACTGGTTGCTTTTGAGAGTGTTTATTCGATGGATGGCGATATCGCGCCGATCAGCGATATCTGCGATATAGCCGATGATCATGGTGCCATGACCTATTGTGATGAGGTTCATGCGGTGGGCCTATATGGCCCAAATGGCGGCGGTATCACGCAACGTGATGGGGTCGCGGATCGCGTTACGGTGATTGAAGGAACACTCGCCAAGGCCTTTGGCGTGATTGGCGGCTATATCGCTGGCAGTAGCGCCATGTGCGATTTCGTGCGATCCTTTGCCTCCGGCTTTATCTTTTCAACGGCCCTGCCGCCGGCGATCGCCGCCGGCGCACGCGCCGCCATTTGCCATTTGCGGCAGAGCAATGATGAACGTGAACGGCTGCATGAACGCGCCGCCACGCTCCGGCGGCGCTTGGATGCGATTGGTGTGCCGCATCTGGACAATCTCAGCCATATCGTTCCGGTCATGGTGGGTGATCCGACGCTCTGCAAAAAGCTGAGTGACACGCTTTTGGATGAGCATGGAATTTACGTGCAGCCCATCAATTATCCAACCGTGCCACGTGGGACGGAAAGGCTGCGTATCACGCCATCGCCCGTTCATTCGGATGCCGATATGGATCACCTGGTCCAATCGCTTGAACAGGTTTGGTCGCAATTCCGCTTGCGGCGGGCCGCGTAATGGATGGCGCCCTGAGCAGCTTTCGGCCAGGCACGCGGCCCGGTCAGGAAGGGCAGGTGTCGCGTCGTCAAGCGCCGCGCGCCCCATCGGAAAGCACAGGCCGCTTGGCCACGCCTGCCACGCGCAATGCCTATCCCTTCAGCGCAATCGTCGGACAGGAGGAAATGAAGCGCGCCCTGATGATTGGGGCGATTGATCCAAGTATTGGTGGCGTGCTGGTATTTGGGGATCGCGGTACCGGCAAATCCACTGCCGTGCGTTCATTGGCGGCCCTGTTGCCCCAAATGCCCGTGGTTGGCGGCTGCCCCTTCGCCTGTGATCCTGCCACGCCTCAGGGGAGCTGTTCCCATTGCGCGAATCTGCCCAAGGGACAAAAGGTGGAAAAACGCATGGTGCCCGTACCGGTGGTGGATTTGCCACTGGGCACAACGGAAGATCGCCTGGCTGGTGCGCTCGATATCGAAAGGGCCTTGGCACAGGGCGTGAAAGCTTTCGAACCAGGGCTGCTCGCCGCCGCGCATCGCGGGTTTCTTTATATTGATGAGGTGAATTTGCTGGAAGATCACCTGGTTGATCTTCTGCTTGATGTCGCCGCATCCGGTGAGAATGTGGTGGAGCGTGAAGGCATCAGTCTGCGCCATCCCGCACGCTTTGTTTTGATTGGCAGTGGCAATCCGGAAGAAGGCGAATTGCGGCCGCAACTGCTCGACCGTTTCGGGCTTTCGGTGGAGGTCACCACGCCAAAGGACCTCGCCAGCCGTGTTGAGGTGGTGTGTCGGCGGGATGCTTATGACCGCGATGCCGCAAGTTTCATCAAGCACTGGTCTAAGGAGGAAGCGAAAACGCGGGAAGCCATTTTGGCCGGTCGGAAGCGCCTTTCTTCCGTCACGCTGCCGCTTGGCGCGATTGAACAGGCGGCAACGCTTTGCATGGCGCTTGGCACCGATGGTTTGCGTGGGGAGCTCACACTTGTCAGGGCGGCCCGCGCATTGGCCGCGCTGGAAGGCGAACGCGAAGTGAGCAAGGATCATCTGCGCCGTATTGCGCCATCTGCCTTGCGTCACCGGCTCCGGCGCAACCCATTGGACGAAGCGGTTGCGACGACGCGGGTGGAAAAGGCGCTCGAAGACGTCTTCTGCTCATGACGAAGACGCCGCAGGCAGCAGACACAAGCGATCAGGAAGACACCGCGACTGCGATGGCCTTCCAGGTCGCGGCGCTGCTTGCGGTTGATCCGACTGGGCTGGGTGGCGCGGTATTGCGCGGGCCAGCGGATCCGCTCAGGGATGAATGGCTGGAAGCCTTGCGTAAAATGATGCCGCAAGCTGCGCCCTGGCGTCGTGTGCCCATTGGCATTGCGGATAATCGTCTGCTGGGTGGTCTTGACCTTGCTGCAAGCCTCAGCAGCGGGCGACCCATCGCGCAACGCGGATTGCTTGCGGAAAGCGATGGTGGTGCCGTCATTCTGCCCATGGCGGAACGCGTCGAAGGCCAAACCATCGCGCGCATCGCGGCGGTGCTCGATCAAGGTGCGATCAATGTTGCGCGGGAAGGGATTGCGTTTGCTGAGGCAACACGCTTTGCCGTGATTGCCTTGGATGAGGGCGCGTCGGAAGAAGAACAGGTGGCTGAAGCGCTTTCAGATCGTTTGGCCTTCCATGTCAGCATTCCGCCGTATGCGATGAAGCGGGCCACATCCGCCATGCCGCAACGGGATGATATTCAAGCGGCACGGCAACAAGTCGCTGAGGTGAGGATACCGAAGGATTTGCCGCAGGCCTTCTGCGCGGCTGCCCTGGCACTTGGTATTCTTTCATTGCGGGCGCCGGTTTTCGCCCTGCGATGTGCCCGCGCCGCAGCCGCGCTGGCTGGCCGCGCCGAGGTCGCCCCGGAAGATGCGGCGCTCGCCGCGCAATTGGTGCTGGCGCCGCGCGCGCGCCAATTGCCAGAGGCACCCGTAGAAGAACAGCCCCCGGCGCCAGAGCAACAACAACAGGAAAACACGTCGGCAGATCAGTCCCAAAGCCAAGATCAACCGTCATTGGAAGATCTTGTACTTGCGGCAGCGCAAGCAAGCCTCCCGCCAAGTTTGCTCGCGGGGCTTGGCGTGGCAGCGCGGCAGATGGCGCGACAAGCGGCGCAAGCGGGCAAATCCGGCATGATGCGTCGTTCCGCGCAGCGCGGTAGGCCCATCGGCGCGCGCCCTGCGGCCTGGCGCGCGGGGCTGCGTTTGGCCTTGGTGGAAACGCTGCGGGTCGCGGCGCCATGGCAGGAATATCGCCGCCGCGAAAAGCCGCATCATGCGGCGCTGGTGCATATCAGAAGGGAAGATGTGCGCATCCGGCGCTACAAGCAGAATAGCGAAACCACCACGATTTTCCTGGTGGATGCGTCAGGATCGGCGGCGTTGCATCGGCTGGCGGAAGCAAAGGGCGCGGTGGAACTGCTGCTCGCGGATTGTTATGTTCGACGTGATCGTGTGGCGGTGATTGCCTTCCGTGGGCGCGGCGCCGAGGTACTGCTGGAACCGACCCATTCTTTGGTGCGGGCTAAGCGCAGCTTGGCTTCTTTGCCCGGTGGCGGTGGCACGCCGCTCTCCGCTGGAATTGCCGCCGGCTACGCCATGGCGGAAGCCAGCCGCAAGCGCGGACAAACGCCGGTTATCGTCGCCCTCACGGATGGCCGCGCCAATGTTGCGCGCGATGGCATGGGCGGGCGCGCCATGGCGGAAGCGGAAGCGCTTGATGTGGCGCGGCTTTTCAAGGCTTCCGGTATTTCCTCCCTGCTGATTGATACCGCGCCACGGCCGCAGCCCTTTTCACGGGACCTCGCCTCTGCGATGGGCGCGCGCTATGTGCCGCTGCCTTTTGCGGATGCGGCGCGCATGTCAGCAGCGGTGCGTCATGCCACGCATGCGTCGGCGACCGGGCCTTGATGCCATGGCATCATCCACAGACTCGCCGATTTGGGAAAGGGATGGGCAGGATTGGCCCAATCGGCAATCGAGCGAATTTGTCAAAGCGGGCGGGCTGACATGGCATGTGCAGCGCATGGGGCAGGGGCCTTGCCTATTGTTGCTGCACGGCACGGCAGCATCCACGCATAGCTGGCGCGATCTGGCGCCGATCCTTGCCACTCATTTCACCCTGATCGCGCCCGATCTGCCAGGGCAGGGCTTCACTTCCAGCCTGCCGCAGGCGCGTGTTTCTTTGGCGGGTTTTTCGGAAGCCTTGCATGAACTGCTCAACCGGCTTCAAGTCTCGTCCGATCTTGTTCTTGGTCATTCCGCAGGCGCGGCGATTGCCCTGCGCATGGCCTTGGATGGCAAGATCGCACCGCGCGCCATATTCAGCCTGAATGGCGCGCTGCTGCCGCTTGGCGATGAGCATGCGGCGTTCTTTACGCGCGCGGCACGTGTCATGGTGGGGCTGCCCTTTATCTCCAAGCTATGCGCCTGGCGGGCTTCCAAGCAGGAAGTCGCGGCCAAGCTGCTGCGTGATACGGGTTCAGATATCGGGCCGCGTGGCGTTGAATTGTATACGCGGCTTTTCAGCTATCCCGGCCATATTCGCGCGGCACTGATGATGATGGCGCAATGGGAATTGCGCCCCTTGATGCGTGATCTGCCGCGCCTTGCACCGGCGCTCTTGCTGATGGTGGGCAGCCGTGATCGCGCCGTGCCGCCGATGCAGGCGCGGCGCATCCAGGCCATTCTTCCCGCCGCACGCATCATCACCCTGGAAGGGCTTGGCCATTTGGCGCATGAGGAAGCGCCAGAGTACGTTGCCGATACGCTCATGAAAGAATGGTCGCGCTTGGCGCAGGATATCACCGGGGCCGCGGCATGAGCTTCGATAGCGTGCTTCCCCCTTCCTATGCCAAACGCATCGAACTCAATGATGAGGTGCATGCGCGCCCGCCGGAGATTCTATTCTCCCCCTGTCGCGTCTCGCAAATTGCGCTGCTGTCGGCTGCGGATGAAGCGCGGGACGCGCCCTGGGCCGCACTTTGTGCGCTGGCGCAGCGCTTTTCTGTCCCGCCACCGGCGCCAGGGGCCAATCATTACAGTGCTGATTTCGGGCCTTTTCGGCTGAAATGGGAAAGGCATGGCGAATTCAGCCGCTTTATGGTGGTGGTTGCAGGATCAGAACCTGAACCATTTTCCGCCGCAGCGATTCATGCCCTGCCGGCGGATTGGCTCAAGGCGCTGCCCGGGCAGGTGATTGCGGCGGCCCATGTCACGCTGCTCGCGTCCAGGGATGTGCCGCTTGCCATCAGTGAAATCTCGCGGCGTTATTTTGGTGACCATATGCTGGTGGGTGGGCCGCTCGCTGGTGGTCAGGCCCATGCCTTCACAGATTTTCGGATCCAGACGGATGGGTTCAGCCGCTTCCTGATTTATGATGGCGGCATGTCGCCCTATCAGGCGGGCAGGCTAACCCAGCGCCTGCTGGAGATGGAAACTTACCGCATCATGGCGCTGTTGGCGCTGCCCGTGGCGCAGGAACTCGCACCTCAGATCGGCGCGCAGGAACGCGAATTGGCGGAAATCAGCGCAGCGCTGGTGGAAGCGCAGGAAGCCGATGAGCCCTTGTTGTTGCAACGCCTGACGCGCATGGCCGCCGAAGCGGAAAGCCGCGAATCACGCCACCGTTTCCGGTTTTCTGCCGCTTCCGCCTATTACGAATTGGTGCGCAATCGCATTCAGGAATTGCGCGAAACCCGCATGGAAGGCATGCAGACCTTCGGCGAATTCACCGAACGTCGCCTGGCGCCGGCCATGAATACCTGCAAGGCGGTGGCAACACGGCAGGAAATGCTGTCCCAGCGAGTGGCGCGCGCCACGCAGCTTCTCTCGACACGCGTTGACATCACGCGCGAGCGGCAGAACCAGGCCTTGCTTGCTTCCATGGAACGGCGCGCGCGTCAGCAGGTCCGGCTGCAGCAGGCAGTGGAAGGTTTTTCGGTCGCGGCGATCACCTATTATGTGGTCGGCCTCGTTGCCTATCTGGCCAAGGGTTTGGCCACATCGGGTGTTGCGCTGCGTGAAGAAATCATCACCAGCGTCGCCATTCCGGTTGTCGCTATTGGGGTGGCGCTGGGCGTGCGACGTTTCCGGCGCCGGATGAGAAATCATGATTGAAGCAATGAAAATGCGGGGGTGCGCATGTCCGGATTGATCGGCATTTCGGTCGAGGATCTCGCTGCCTGCAACAGGCTTTTGGCGGGCGGTTCGAAAAGCTTCCGCGCCGCGTCCTTTCTTCTGCCGCGCCGCATCGCCACGCCTGCTGCCGCGCTTTATGCCTTCTGCCGAGTCGCGGATGACGCGATTGACATGAGCGATGATCCCGCGGCCGCGCTGGAACTGCTGCACCAGCGCTTGGATGGCGCCTATGCCGCGCGGCCCTGGGATCATGTGGCGGATCGCGCCTTCGCGGCCGTGGTTGCGCAATATGGCGTGCCACGTGCCCTGCCGGCGGCGCTGTTGGAAGGCTTCGCCTGGGATGCCGAAGGCCGTTTCTATGAGGATATCGCCGCGCTGGAAGCCTATGCCGCACGCGTCGCCGCCACGGTGGGCGCGATGATGACACTGCTGATGGGCGTGCGTTCAGCGGAAGCGATTGCGCGCGCCTGTGATCTTGGCCTTGCCATGCAATTGACGAATATCGCCCGTGATGTCGGCGAAGATGCCAAGGCAGGGCGGGTTTATCTGCCGCTTTCCTGGTTGCGTGAAGAAGGGCTCTCGGCGGAAGCGCTGATCGCGAATCCGGTCTTTTCCCCCGCGCTTGGCCGCGTGGTGGCGCGGCTTTTGGGTGCTGCGGAAGCGCATTATCGCCGCGCCTGGCCAGGCATTGCGCTGCTGCCTTGGGATTGCCGACCAGGGATCGGCGCGGCGCGCCTTGTCTATGCGGAAATCGGGCGAGAGGTGGAACGCCAGGGTCTCGATTCCGTCTCTCGCCGCGCGGTGGTTTCGGGCCGGCGCAAGGCTTGGCTTTTGGCGCGTGCGGCGGGTGCTCTCGCCGCGCAACAGGATGGCGCGGATGAAGCGCCATCACCGGCCACGCGCTTTCTGGTGGATGCGGTGCGCGCTGCCGCCGCGCCGGAAGGTCCGCCGCTTGGTGCCGGCTATGGCGAAAGGTTGGTTTGGGCCTTGGAATTGATGGATCGGATGGATCGCGAAAGCCGTTTTGCGGCGCGGGCATGAAAAGCCTTGACACAAGTGTCAATATAAGCTGACAATCATGACAGTCTAACAAAACATACAAAGGGCTGCCGCGATCCGCTCGCGCCACCCCTCGGGAGGTCCCGCATGGACGCCTTGGCCCGTATTGAGAGCAGCCTCGCTGACGCGGTGCTCTCCGCCGAGGCGAGCGGCGCGCCGCCCCGCCTTGCAGCCGCCATGCGCCACGCGGTTTTCCCGAAAGGGGCGCGCATCCGCCCACGCCTGACGCTTGCGGTCGCGGCGGCTTGCGGTGATGACCAGCCAAGGCTTGCCAGCGCGGCCGCCGCCGCGATTGAACTACTGCATTGCGCCAGCCTGGTGCATGATGACCTTCCCTGTTTCGATGATGCCGATACCCGCCGGGGCCGGCCTTCCGTGCATCGCGCCTTTGGCGAACCGCTGGCGGTTCTCGCTGGGGATGGGCTGATTGTGCTGGCTTTCCAGACCGTTGCGCGCGCCGGCTGCGCTGCGCCGGAACGGCTTGGCCCGGTGATCAATGCCATTGGCGATGGCGTTGGCGTGCCCTTCGGCATTGTCGCTGGCCAGGCCTGGGAATGCGAACCGCGCGCCGATCTTTCCGAATATCAGCGGCAAAAGACCGGCGCGCTGTTTGCCGCCGCATCGGTTGCCGGCGCGGCTGCCGCGGGTGTTGCTGATGCCGAAGCCTGGCGCTTGCTTGGGGATCGGCTGGGTGAGGCCTTCCAGGTTGCCGATGACCTGCGCGACGCGGTGGAAGATGAAGCGAGCATCGGCAAGCCCGTTGGTCGCGACAAGGCATTGGGCCGGCCATCAGCCGTGCTGCAATTGGGCCTGGATGGCGCTGTGGCGCGCCTGAAAACCTTGGCGAATGGGGCCGTGGAAGCGATTCCTGCCTGCCCCGGTCGTAGCCTGCTGCGCGCGGCTATGCTGGATGAAGTGGGGCGGCTTTTGCCGCGCAAGCTGGCCACGGCCTGAACCATGGCGAGGGCCATGCCGCTGCCGCCGCAAGGGGCTGATCGGGAACCAGCCCCTTCTTGGGCGGATCGCTTCACCGCTTGGCGGGAATCGCTGACTGCCCGCCCCGGTTTTCGTGCCTGGGCCGCGCGTTTTCCGCTGACCCGCCCCTTGGCGCGGCGCCGCGCGCGGGAATTGTTCGATCTCTGCGCTGGCTTTGTCTATTCGCAGGTGCTGGCCGCCTGTGTGCGGCTGAAGCTTTTTGAAATCCTGCATGAAGCCCCAACGAGCGAAGCGGCGCTGGCCGCGCGCTGCGGCCTGACGCCTGAGGCGATGAGCCGGCTGTTGGTGGCTGCCGAGTCGCTCCGGCTGGTGCGTCGGCGTGCGGATGGCGCCTGGGCGCTTGGTGAATTGGGCGCGGCCATGATCGGCAATCCGGGAATTGCCGCCATGGTCGAACACCATGCCATGCTCTACGCCGATCTTGCGGACCCAGTGGCGCTGCTGCGTCGCGAAAGGGGCGGCACGGCGCTGGCGCAATACTGGGCCTATGCCGGGGCAGCGCAGCCGGACGCCCTGCCAAACGAAAAAGTGTCCGACTACACGGCCTTGATGGCGGCCAGCCAACCCATGGTGGCGCAGGAAGTCTTGGCGGCTTACCGCTTCGGCCAGCATCGGCGGCTGATGGATGTGGGCGGCGGCAGCGGCGCTTTTCTGACGGCGGTCGGCAAGGCAAACCCCGGGCTTGATCTGCTGTTGTTTGACCTGCCGGCGGTGGCCGAACAGGGGCGCCAGCGCTTTGCCCGCGAAGGGCTTTCCGATCGTGCCATGGCGATGGGCGGGGATTTCACCACCGATTCGCTGCCACTGGGCGCCGATATCATCAGTCTGGTGCGGGTGCTGCACGATCATGATGATGATGTGGTGCAAGCCCTGCTGGGGCGCGTGCGCGCGGCCCTGCCCAAGGGCGGACGAGTGCTGATTGCCGAACCCATGGCTGGCACCGCCGGGGCCGAGCCAATGGGCGGCGCCTATTTCGGCTTTTACCTGCTAGCGATGGGTAGGGGCCGCCCGCGCCGGCCGGATGAACTGGCCGCGATGCTGACCGCCGCCGGCTTCAGCGGCGCGCGCTTGATGCCCACCGATACACCGCTGTTGACCCGGGTGATGCAAGCCGATGTCGCAGATTGAAGCGGCTTGACTCTTTTATTGTCAATTTTGCTTGACAGCTACAAACGTCACATTAGAGTTACAAAACCCAAGAGGGAGTCCAAGGGTGGAAACACTCGCTATCCTGCTCAGTGCACCCGAACAGCTCTCGCTGTCGCGTCTGACATTGACGCCGCCAGGCGCGCAGGATGTTGTCGTGGACATTGATTGGAGCGGTATCAGTACTGGAACAGAACGCCTTCTCTGGTCCGGGCGCATGCCATCCTTTCCCGGTATGGGTTACCCGCTGGTGCCTGGTTACGAATCCGTGGGCCGCATTGTGCAGGCCGGCGCGGAAGCGGGCAGGGCGCTTGGTGAAGCGGTTTTCGTGCCTGGCGCGCGCTGCTTTGGAGATGTGCGCGGGCTTTTTGGTGGCGCTGCAGCGCGCTTGGTGGTGCCGGCAGCGCGTGTGACGCCGGTGGATGCCGCGCTTGGTGCGGATGCGGTTTTATTGGCGCTGGCCGCCACCGCGCATCACGCCATGGTTCTGCCGCATGGTGCGATTCCTGAATTGATCATTGGCCATGGCGTGCTGGGGCGCTTGCTGGCGCGCATCATCATCGCCGCAGGCCATCCCGCGCCGATGGTGTGGGAAAGCAATGCGGCGCGGCGCGACGGCGCGCATGGCTATGTTGTTTGTGATCCAGCCGAAGATGCGCGTCGCGATTATCGCGCGATTTGTGATGTCAGCGGCGATGCGGCGCTGTTGGATGCGCTGATTGCGCGCTTGGCCCCTGGTGGTGTGGTGACGCTTGCTGGTTTCTACAGCGCGCCCCTGTCCTTCACTTTCCCGCCCGCCTTCATGCGGGAAGCGCGCATCGCCATCGCCGCCGAATGGAAACAGCCCGATATGGAAGCGGTGAATGCGCTGATCGCCGCGCGCCGGCTTTCCCTTTCAGGGCTGATCACGCATCGCGCGGCGGCGGATTTCGCGCCTGAAGCCTATCGCCAGGCTTTTGAAGATCCTGCCTGCCTCAAAATGGTTCTGGACTGGAGAAACAAACAATGAATGCTGTCCCGGGGAAGCCAAGCGGTTCATCCATCAATGGCATGCGCGATGCGCTGCGCGCGGAAGCGGCGGCGCCGCTTGATCCGGTGCAGACATCACCGGCGGCCAAGAAAACGCAGATCATTGCCATTTATGGTAAGGGTGGCATTGGCAAATCCTTCACGCTCGCGAATCTGAGCTACATGATGGCGCAGCAGGGCAAGCGCGTTTTGCTGATTGGCTGCGACCCGAAAAGCGATACCACTTCGCTTCTGTTTGGCGGGCGTTCCTGCCCGACCATCATTGAAACATCATCGAAGAAGAAAGCCGCTGGTGAAGCAGTTGCCATCGGCGATGTCTGCTTCAAGCGCGATGGCGTTTTCGCCATGGAATTGGGTGGCCCGGAAGTGGGCCGGGGCTGCGGTGGGCGCGGTATCATCCACGGCTTCGAATTGCTGGAAAAACTTGGCTTCCATCAATGGGATTTCGATTACGTCCTGCTGGACTTCCTGGGCGATGTGGTCTGCGGCGGCTTCGGTCTGCCGATTGCGCGCGACATGTGCCAGAAGGTGATTGTGGTCGGGTCGAATGACCTGCAATCGCTTTATGTCGCGAATAATGTCTGTTCGGCAGTGGAGTATTTCCGCAAGCTTGGCGGCAATGTCGGCGTGGCCGGTATGGTGATCAACAAGGATGATGGCACGGGTGAGGCGCATGCCTTCGCGGCTGAGGCCGGCATTCCTGTGCTGGCCGCCATTCCGGCGGATGAGGATATCCGGCGCAAATCCGCAAATTACGAGATCATCGGCAAGCCCGGTGGTCGTTGGGCTTCGGTGTTTGAACAACTCGCGACGCAGGTAGCGGAAGCGCCGCCGCTGCGCCCAACACCGTTGAGCCAGGAAAACCTGCTTGGTCTGTTCAAGGGTGAAGCCGTGGGTCGTGGCGTGGTGCTGAACCCCGCCACCATGGAAGACATGTGCGCGGCGGAAGTACTGAATAAGCCATCCCTTGAAGTGGTGTATGAGGGCGTTTGAGGGACATGGACACGCTTCCCCCTCCTTCACCGCCTGCTGCCGCTGAAGGCGCTGCCTGCCATGGTGGGCGGGAAACGTTGGATGCTGCCGCGCGCGCTGCTGGCAAGTCAGACGTGATGGATAAGCTTGCTGCTGATTATCCGCGCGGGCCGCATGACCAGCCGCAATCCATGTGCCCGGCCTTTGGGTCGCTCCGCGTTGGTTTGCGCATGCGCCGTGTGGCGACGATCCTTTCCGGTAGCGCCTGCTGCGTCTATGGCCTGACCTTCACCAGCCATTTCTATGGTGCGCGCCGCACGGTGGGCTATGTTCCCTTCAATTCGGAAACGCTCGTCACCGGCAAGCTGTTCGAAGATATTCGCGACGCAGTCCATGATCTGGCGAAGCCAGAAGATTATGATGCGGTCATCGTCACCAATCTTTGCGTGCCAACGGCTTCCGGTGTGCCGCTTGATCTGCTGCCGAAGCAAATCAATGGCGTGCGTGTCATTGGGATTGATGTGCCGGGCTTTGGTGTGCCGACCCATGCAGAAGCCAAGGATGTGCTGGCGGGCGCCATGCTGCGCTACGCACGCAATGAGGCTGAGGCTGGTCCAGTAGCACGGCCACGCGATTACGCGCTGGATCAACGCAGCATTGCGGTAATTGGTGAATTATTCCCCGCCGATCCGCCGGGTATTGGTGCGCTGATCCAGCCCATGGGGTTGACGCTGGCGCCACAAACCCCGGCGCGTGAATGGCGCGATCTTTACGCGGCGCTTGATAGCGTGGCGGTGGCAGCGGTGCATCCCTTCTACACTGCCAGCATTCGCGAATTCCGCGCTGCTGGTCGGCCTGTGGTGGGTTCCGCACCCGTGGGTGTGGAAGGTACCGATGCCTGGCTTTCCGCGATTGGCGCAGTCGCCGGCGTGAAGCCTTCCGAAATCGAAGCCGCCAAGGCGCGTGCATTACCCGCCATTCGTGGTGCACTTGCCGGTAATCCGGTCAAGGCACGCATTACAGTCTCCGGCTACGAAGGTTCAGAATTGTTGGTGGCGCGCTTGCTGATCGAAGCGGGCGCTGAAGTGCCTTACGTTGGTACTGCCGCGCCGCGCACGGAATGGAGTGCGGCAGATCGCGAATGGCTCGAAGCGCATGGATGCCATGTGCAGTATCGCGCCAGCCTGGAACAAGACATCGCCGCGATGAAGGAAGCGCGGCCCGATCTGGCGCTTGGCACAACGCCCCTTGTGCAGAAGGCCAAGGAAATGGGTACGCCCGCGCTTTACTTCACCAATATGGTTTCTGCCCGGCCGTTATTTGGCCCTGCTGGTGCGGCTTCCATGGCGGGTATTGTCGCGGCGCAGACCAATGGGCGCGAACGTTTTTCGCGCATGGTGTCCTTCTTTGAAGGTGTCGGTACGCCTGATGGCGCCGGCTATGGCTTCCGTGACAAGCCAAGCGATCCCCCTGGTTTTCGCGAACGTCAGCGCAAGCTGCGCGCCGCCAAGGCCAAGGCCGAAGAAGCGGTGGGGACCTGAGCATGCTTGTTCTCGATCATGATCGTGCCGGCGGCTACTGGGGGGCGATCTATGCTTTCTCGGCGGTGCGCGGCCTGCGTGTTGTGATTGATGGGCCGGTTGGTTGCGAAAACCTGCCCGTGACCGCCGTGCTGCATTACACGGATGCGCTGCCGCCGCATGAATTGCCGATTGTGGTGACCGGCCTGGATGAGGACTCACTCTCCCAGAACGGCACCGAAGGCGCCTTGAAGCGCGCTGCCGCAACGCAGGATGCTGAATTGCCTGCCGTGGTGGTGACGGGTTCAATCGCCGAGATGATTGGCGGTGGCGTCACACCGCAGGGAAGCAATCTGCAGCGCTTCATCTGCCGCACAATTGATGAGGATCAGTGGCAAGCCGCTGATCGCGCCATCATGTGGCTTTGGACCGAGTTCGGGGCGCGTGGCCGCAAGCCGAAACCCCGCACGCGCAAGGAAGGCGAAAAGCCGCGCGTGAACATCATCGGCCCCATCTATGGCACCTTCAATATGCCATCGGACCTGGCGGAAATCCGCCGTCTGGTGGAAGGCATTGGCTGTGAGATCAACCTGGTCTTCCCATTGGGTAGCCATGTGGAAGATATCGCGAAGCTGCCCGATGCGGACGTGAATATCTGCATGTATCGCGAATTTGGCCGCAAGCTTTGTGAAGAACTCGAACGGCCCTATCTGCAAGCGCCTATCGGGCTTTTTGCGACAACGAACTTCCTCCGCAAGCTTGGTGAATTGACTGGGTTGGACCCGGAACCCTTCATCGAACGCGAAAAGCACACCACGGTGAAGCCGCTTTGGGATTTGTGGCGCAGTGTGACGCAGGATTTCTATGCCTCGGCCTCCTTCGCGGTGGTGGCGACGGATACTTACGCGCGTGGCCTGCAGCGCTTTCTGCATGATGAAATGGGCATTCCTTGCGCCTTCGCCTTCTCCCGCAAGGCGGGGCAGAAGCCGGATAATGCGGCGGTGCGCGATGCGTTGCGCAAGACGCCGCCCTTGGTGCTGTTCGGTTCCTACAACGAACGCATGTATGCCGCGGAAATCAAAAGCCGCGCCATGTATATCCCGGCAAGTTTCCCGGGTGCGATCATCCGCCGCGCCACCGGCACGCCCTTCATGGGGTATGCCGGCGCCACCTATATCATCCAGGAATATTGCAACGCGCTGTTTGATGCGCTGTTTCATATCCTGCCGCTTGGCACTGATCTTGATCGGGTCGAGCCAACCCCGGTGCGCGCAGCGGAACCCTGGGATGCGGCGGCGGTCGCGCTATTGGATGAACGGGTGGGCCAGGAACCCTTCCTGCTGCGCATTTCGGCAGCCAAGCGGCTGCGTGAACAAGTTGAACGCGCCGCGCGCGATGCGGCGGAGCCGCGCGTGACGGCTGAGCGCGTGCAAAAGACTTTGGCGGAGGTCATGGCATGACGCCCCTTCGCCATTCCGAATCTTGTCTGCGAACGGACCGCGGCCACCGCTGTGGGTACGCATCCAATGACAAGAAGGCTTGGGCGGAATTCCGCCTCTGCCGTCCCTGCCGCGCGGGTGGACGCGGTAATGGCCGTAAGGCCAAGTCGGAGGCTTACTGATGGCCGACACAAAAACGCGCTTGACGGAAGCTCAGGCGAAGGAAGTCCACAACTTGGTGGTCCAGGGATGGGCTTTCTCCGTATTCGCTTCCATGGGTGCGCATATCCTCGTCTGGTTGTGGCGGCCGCTTGTCTATACCGGACAAGTGGTTCCGCCCGACTGGCGCTTCTTCTGAAGGATGTTCCAGGTTGAGGGAAATTCCCGAGACCTGGGCGCAAGGAAAGGAGAATGTTCGATATGCATAAAATGTGGATGGTGATTGACGCTCGTCGTGTCGGGTTCCTCGGCGCGGCAGGTGTGGTGGCGATCGCGGCAGTGATTCACTTCGCTGTTCTGAGCTCGCCGCGCTACTGCGATCACCTTGGTTGGTGCGCAACGACACCGACCTTCACACCTGGCCAGAAGCTGGGTGGTTGAGCATGGGGCGCGGCTTAGGCCGCGCTTCAGCGAATTGGGCGAGGCAGCCGAAACTGCCTCGCCCGCACAGAACATCATGAGGGACCGCCAGGCGGGCAAAGCCCCCGTCGGGAGAGGAGCATCAAGCGATGGCGATGTTGAGCTTTGAGCGGAAATACCGCGTCCGCGGCGGAACCCTGATAGGGGGCGACCTGTTCGATTTCTGGATAGGGCCTTTCTATGTCGGGTTCTTTGGCGTGACCACGGCATTTTTCAGCTTTGTTGGAACCGCCCTGATCCTCTACGGCGCGGCGATTGGCGGGACATGGAATCCCTGGCTGATCAATATCGCGCCGCCGGATCTCAAATACGGGCTGCGCCTGGCGCCAATGCGCGAAGGCGGGCTTTGGCAGGTGATCACCATCTGCGCGATCGGGGCATTTGTTTCCTGGGCGCTGCGGCAGGCAGAAATCTCGCGCAAGCTTGGCATGGGGTATCATATTCCCATCGCTTATGGCGTGGCGGTTTTCGCCTATGTCACGCTGGTCGTGATCCGGCCGGTGCTCATGGGCGCATGGGGCCATGGTTTCCCCTACGGCATTTGGAGTCACCTCGATTGGGTGTCCAATGTCGGCTATCAATATCTGCATTTCCACTACAACCCAGCGCATATGATCGCGGTGACCTTCTTCTTCACCACGGTATTGGCGCTGTCGCTGCATGGTGCATTGGTTCTCTCGGCGCTCAACCCGCCGGAAGGTGAACCTGTCAAGACCGCAGAGCATGAGAATACCTTCTTCCGCGACCTGATCGGTTATTCGATCGGCACGCTTGGTATCCATCGGCTCGGTCTTTTCCTTGCGCTGTCAGCTGGATTCTGGAGTGCGATCTGCATCGTGATTAGTGGTCCATTCTGGACCCGCGGCTGGCCCGAATGGTGGGGCTGGTGGCTCAACCTGCCGATTTGGCGCTAGGCGAGGGGAGGGAGAATTCCCATGGCCGAATATCAGAACATCTTCACCCGGATACAGGTGCGCGGACCAGCACCCTACCCTGGTGTTCCCCTTCCCGCCGATAACTCTCCGCGCGAAGGCACAGCAAGCGAGGTGCACCTTTTTGGGCGCCTGGGCGATGCACAGATTGGTCCGATCTATCTTGGCTACCTTGGTATTCTCTCGCTGCTCTTTGGCTTCATCGCCTTTGAGATCATCGGGCTTACCATGCTGGCCTCAGTGAATTGGAATGTCAGTGAATTCATCCGGCAGCTTTTCTGGCTAGCGCTGGAACCGCCGCCGCCCGAATATGGCTTGCGCATCCCGCCGCTTAACAAGGGCGGCTGGTGGATTGTGGCTGGCTTTTTCCTGACGCTTTCCATACTACTTTGGTGGGTGCGCACCTATCGCCGCGCACGTCAACTTGGCATGGGCACGCATGTCGCGTGGGCCTTTGCCGGTGCCATCTGGCTTTACCTGGTGCTGGGCTTCATCCGCCCGGTTGCCATGGGTAGCTGGAGCGAAGCGGTACCCTTCGGCATCTTCCCACATCTGGATTGGACAGCGGCGTTTTCGATCCGATACGGCAATCTGTTCTACAATCCCTTCCACGCGCTTTCGATCGTATTCCTCTACGGCTCTGTCCTGCTGTTTGCGATGCATGCCGCAACCATCCTGGCGCTTGGGCGCTATGGCGGTGAACGTGAAATCGAACAGACGCTGGACCGCGGCACTGCGGCAGAACGCGGTGGGCTTTTCTGGCGCTGGACCATGGGCTTCAACGCCACGTTTGAAAGTATCCACCGCTGGGCCTGGTGGTTTGCCTTCCTCTGCCCTGTCGCGGGCGGGATCGGCATTCTGCTGACCGGAACTGTTGTTGACAACTGGTATCTCTGGGCCGTGGATCGGCACTTTGCGCCGGCTTACACAATGCCTTGGACACCGGCTGTTGATCCCTCCATCGTTCAAGGAGCGCCGCGATGAGCAAGTTTTCACTCAGTACCGCTGCCTTTGTGGTGGCGCTGCTTTGCGGGGTGATCTTCGTCACCACCTTTGAACGTCCACCGGTCTTCTCAACACAAGGCGGCTTCCGCGGCCTTTCGATGGGTGAAGTGGAAAACCCACGCACCCTGCCGGCATTGCTCGCCGCCAATAAGGCGCCGGAAGCACCCGAAGCTGCGGATGCAACGGGCCCAAGGGCGCATGAGGTCTATGAGAATGTGCAGGTATTGCGCGATTTGAGTGAAGCGCAATTCAACCGCCTGATGCTGGTGATGACCGAATGGATCGCGCCCAATCAGGGCTGCGGCTATTGCCATAATGTTGAGAATATGGCGTCCGACGAAGTCTATACCAAAGTTGTCGCCCGGCGCATGTTGCAGATGACGCATAAGATCAATTCGGAATGGGCGACGCATGTCGGCCAAACCGGCGTGACATGCTACACCTGCCATCGCGGCAACGCGGTGCCAACCATGGTCTGGTCAACGGAACCGAATAGCCGCGCGGGCTTGCAGGCGCCACGCGGGCAGAATCACCCGGCGGCCTCAGTCGGTTTGTCTTCCTTGCCGTCTGATCCCTTCACGCCCTTCTTGCTGGGTGACAAGGAAATCCGTAACATCAGCACTACGTCGCTGCCGGGGCGGAATACTCAAAACACCATGTCAACTGAATGGACCTATGCGTTGATGATGCATATGTCCTCATCGCTCGGTGTGAATTGCACATATTGCCACAATAGCCGTTCCTTCGCTGAATGGGCCGAAAGCCCACCAGCGCGGACGACTGCCTGGCATGGCATCCGCATGGTGCGGGAAATCAACATGTCCTATATCGAACCATTGCAGCCGCTATGGGCCAAGAACCCGAATGGTCCGGCGGAAGGCCCGCATGGCCCGCGGCTTGGGGTGATGGGTGATCCGCTGAAGGTGAATTGTTCCACTTGCCACCAGGGCGTGAATCGTCCCCTGAATGGCGCACCCATGCTGCGTGACTTCCCCGAATTGAAGCAGGTCAATCAAGGCCCGCTACGTTCGGCGGATGCCACGCCGCGATGAAGGCTTTGGGTGGGGCGCGCTATCCCGCCCAGGCACAAATGAACTACCGAGGAGCCTCCGCGTCATGCGCGGAGGTTTTCCTTTTCCGGGACATAAATATGGTGTTTCATGCCTTATGATATGCAAAGTGAAGCGCGCATGAGGGACCACACCACAGACCCGCGCCCGCATGCGATAGTGATCGGTTCCGGTTTTGGTGGATTGGCTGCGGCGGTGCGGCTTGGCGCGCGCGGTTGGCGCGTGACCATTCTGGAAAAGCTGGATGCCGCTGGTGGGCGCGCCTACGTGTTTCGCCAGGATGGTTTCACTTTTGATGCTGGCCCCACCATCATCACTGCGCCTTACTTGCTAGAAGAATTATGGGCGCTGGCCGGGCGCAATCTGACGCAGGATATTGATTTGCGCGCCATGGATCCCTTCTATCTGATCCGCTTCGATGATGGCGAAGTGATGCGCTGTTCCGCTGACCTTGATGTCACGCGGGCGGAGGTGGTGCGGATTGCGCCGCAGGATAGCGCAGGCTTCGAACGCTTTATACTGGAAAGTGAACGCATCTTTCGCGTGGCCTTTGCCGATTTGGCGGATAAGCCCTTTCATAGTCTTGCAAGCCTGATCAGTGCGGCGCCGGATTTGATCCGGCTGAAGGGTTATCGGACCGTCTATAGCCGCGTCTGTGATTACTTCACCAGCGACAAGCTGCGCGTTGCCTTCAGCTTTCACCCGCTACTGATCGGCGGGAACCCCATGACCACCACTGCCTATTACTGTCTTATTGCACATCTTGAACGACTGCATGGCGTGCATTACGCCATGGGGGGCATGGGGGCGCTGGTGCAAGGCATTCTCAACCTGGCCATCCGGCTTGGTGGGGCCATTCGCTATAATGCTGAAGTGAAGCGCATCATCACCGATGGCCGCCGCGCAACAGGCGTTGAGCTGGCCGATGGCGAAAGGCTTGCCGCCGATATTGTGGTTTCCAATGCCGATGTTGCCTGGACTTACAGCAAGCTTTTGCAGGATTACCCGCGCCGGCGCTGGACAGATCGCAAGATTGCCCGTGCGCGCTATTCCATGAGCCTGTTTGTCTGGTATTTTGGCACTAAGCGCCGGTATGAAGATGTCTATCACCACACGATGGTGCTTGGGCCCCGCTACCAGGAATTGCTGCACGATATCTTCACTCGCAAGCATTTGGCCGAGGATTTCAGCCTTTATCTGCATCGCCCGACTGCGACGGATAGTTCACTCGCACCACCTGGCTGCGATTCCTTTTACGTCTTGGCGCCGGTGCCGCATCTTGGCAGTGGCGTGGATTGGGCCAAGCACGCGGAACCCTATCGCCAGGCCATCGAAAAGCGCCTGGAAGAAACCGTACTGCCAGGGCTTGGTGAGGCACTTGTCACATCACGCATGATCACGCCGCAGGATTTTCAGGATCGGCTGCTATCGGTGAATGGCGCGGCCTTTGCGCTGGAACCGCAGCTTTTCCAAAGCGCCTGGTTTCGCCCGCATAATATCAGCGAAGAAGTGCAGGGGCTTTATCTGGTAGGCGCAGGCACGCATCCCGGCGCTGGCGTGCCGGGCGTGATTTCCTCAGCCAAGGTTTTGGATCAGCTTGTGCCGCATGGCGATACGCTCAGTCGCAGCTAACCACGCACCGCGCCAATCCTGATCGCGCCACGCGCCCCTGCCCAATCTTCCAAAAGCCGCGCTGCAGCAATGCGTCCGGACATTGCGGCCATGGGAATGCCCGGGCCGGGATGCACGGAACCGCCCGCCAGATAAAGCCCTTGCAAGCGCGTCACCGCGCCGGGGCGCGCGAAGGTGCCGGTGGTTCCATGGCTCGCGCGGCCATAAAGCGCGCCGCCTGAACCTGGAAAAAGCCGGGCAAAACCCTCAGGCGTGGTAATGACTTCCGCGCCCGCATCGCGCGCAACCTGCAACCCACAAGCCTTCAATAGGCCAAAGCCACGTTCGCCAAGTTCGGTGGTCTCATCAAGCGAATAGCCGCGCTGATCACCATCAGGTGGCGCATTGATCAGCACGAGCATGCGTTCCGGTGTGCCCGCTGCCGGTCCCGGCCCAGCTTCGCGATCCTGCGCGCAGATATAAACCGTGGGGGCGGCGGTGATATCGCGTCTGCGAAAAATGGCGTCGAATTCCGCCGCGTAATCCTCGGCGAAAAACACATTATGGTGCACCAAGGGAAAACCAGAAGTCGGCGCCTTCACGCACCAGGTGACGGCTGAAAGGGAACGTGCAGCGCGCGGCGTATCCTCTGCCGCGCTGCGTGGCGCCTGCCCCAGCATCCCCTGCGCGAGCGCGGCCACATCGCCGTTGAAGACCACCGCATCAGCGGCGAGTTCCTCGCCAGTGGCGAGCCGCACCCCGCAAGCCCTGCCTTGGCGCGTCAGAATTTCCGCGACTTCCGAACCGAAACGAAATTCAGCGCCCTTGGTTTCTCCCAAGCGCTGGATCGCATCCGCCACGCGCCGCATGCCGCCCTTCACAAACCACACGCCGTCCTGTTCCACATGCGCGACCAGCATGAGTGTTGCTGGCGCCAACCAGGGTGAACATCCGCAATAGGTCGCATAGCGCCCGAATAGCTGGCGCAACCGCGCATCGCGGAAATGCTCGCCCAAGGCGTCCCACAGCGTCTTCATCGGCGCGGTGCGGATCAGCGCGGCGATATTCGTAATGCCCACACGCTTGACCAGATCAAGCGGGGAGGGACGTTCGGCGGCAATGAAGGAACCGCGCAGGGTGCGAAAAATATCAGCGCTGCGCGCGCAAAATGCGCGATAGCCGCGTGCTTCTGCCGCACCGGCAAAATCGCCGATGGAATCAACGGAACGTGCGATATCAGCGAATAGATCCAACCTGCCGCCAGCACGCCAGGCATGCCGCGCCAGGATATCGGCCTTTTGCAGTGGCAGCGCCGCTTCCAGCGAAGCGCCGGCATCCGCAAACAGCCCCTCGAAAATCCAGCGCATGGTGAAGACAGTGGGCCCGCCATCAATCGGGCTACCATCCACCATCACTTCGCGCATCTTCCCGCCGGGCGCCGACGCGCGTTCCAACACCGTCACTGCCGCACCGCGCCGCGCGAGGTCAGCGGCGGCCGCCAAGCCGCCCATGCCGGCACCAATCACAACAACGCGCGGGGCAGCCATGTCAGGTTGCAGCGCTCAGCCGCCGCCCACGCCCGGCGAATTGCCGATCCACCGCGCGGCGATGCCAGATAATCAGCGCCACACCCACCACCAGCGGTACCGCCCACATGAAGGGATTCAGCGCCAATTCGGGCAGGATACGCACAGACCCAAAGGCCAAAAAGGCCGTGTAGACGGAAATACCCGCCCCCACCAAAGCCTTGATATGTTCCTTGATCCAGGATCCCGGCCCCGGTTCGCGCGCCAAAAGAAACCAGAGATTCGTGGCCGCCGTCGCCAACCCCACCATGCAAATGCCAATCATCAAAGGCTGATTAATCATCCAACCGTGCCAGGCGCAATTGAGTGAAGCCGGAATCAGCGCATATTGCAAAAACAGATTGAGCCTGGTGCGATTCAATTCATGCCGGCGCTTGTTGCGGATGGAAAGCCAGCCATACCAGGCAAGGTTCACGGTCAAAAGGCCGGTCATCAACATCATCCAGCCGAAAATGCCGCGGATGAAAGCCTCATCAAACCGGCCTTCCAGATGCGGGTGGGTTTCTATCGGCGCAGCCAGCGTCAGCAGACTCATCATCATGGCAAGGCAGCCGGTGATCAGCAGCGCAAAGGTGAAAACCTTGCCCCAGCGCGCGTGATTGGCGCCGCCCTTGCGCCCAATCACGGGCACCCAGAAAGCGATGGCGCCAATGCTGCCCGTCACGATATGGGCGGCGACCAGTGCATGGAACAGGAACAGGACCATCCGAGCCTCCCCGGCTTTCGAGTGACAATCGCACTTGACATATAATAATGTAAAGCATGGAATTCAGCCATGGTAGCTCAAGGATCGCATCGCCCCTTCGCCCGCGCTTGCCTGGGCGTCACGCAGGGTAGGGCGCCGTGAATCACGTGCCTGCCTTCCGTGCTTTTGCGCCCCCGCGCCCGGAACCCTTGCCCGCGGTGATTGCGCTGATGCGCTGCATGATCCGCGGCGATGGGGATTTGCTCTCGCTTTTGCCGGCAGAAGCCTATCGCATGCCGATCGGCCCGCTTGGCTATTCGCGTCGGTCCACCATCATCGTCAATCGCCCCGATTTGGTGCGCGAGGTGCTGACGGATGCCAAGGGCATCCTGCCCAAAAGCGATCTGATGGTGCATGCGCTGGACCCGCTGATTGGCGATTCGATTTTCGTCTCCTCCGGCGCCACCTGGCGGCGTCAGCGGGGCATGATTGACCCCGCCTTGACAATGATGCGCGTCAACCGCGCCTTTCCGGCGATGGAAGCCGGTGCGGCGGCAGCCGAGGCAACGCTTGCCGATCACGCCGCGCGCGATACGCGCTTTTCGCTTGACCTGATGATGAGCCACATGACGGCAGACATCATCTGCCGCACGGTGTTCTCCACGGGGCTCGAAACACGTGTGGCACATGAGGTCTTCGACGCCTTCACGGAATTTGAACATAGCGTCGCGCAGGTGGAAATTCGCCGGCTGATTTTTGACCGCGCCTGGAAACGTATTCCGCAAAAGGAAAGCGTGTTGAATGCCTGCGGCCTGATCCGGCGATATTTGGGCGAATTGCTGGATACGCATTTGGGCGATGGCGCCACCAGCTTTGACGATATCGCGAGCGCCATCATCGCCGCGCATGATGTGGAAGGCAAAGCCTTCACGCGCGAAGAACTGATTGATCAGCTTGGTGTGCTGTTCCTGGCCGGGCATGAAACCAGCGCCAGCGCGCTGACCTGGGTGTTCTATCTGCTCGCAACACAACCCGCTTTGGTCGCAAGGTTGCGCGCTGAAATTGATGAAATCGTTGGGCCTGGGCCGATCCTGTTCGAACATACGCGCAAGCTTTTGTTTGTGCGCAATGTGTTTCGTGAAACGCTCCGGCTCTATCCGCCCATCACTTTTCTGCCGCGCGTAGCCAATGAAGCAACGCGCATCGGTGACTACCCGGTGAAGAAGGGCGCGCTGATCATGGTGGCACCTTGGGTGCTGCATCGGCACCAGGCCTATTGGCGCGATCCGCATTTGTTTGACCCAGATCGCTTCCTGCCAGAGCGTGAGGCGGAAATGACCACGGGCGCCTATATTCCCTTCGGCATTGGCCCACGGGTTTGCGCGGGTGCTGCTTTTGCACAGGTGGAAGCGGTGCTGCTGATTGCGCGGCTGTTTCGACATTTTGATTTCCACATCGAAGCGCCTGGTGATGTACGCCCCGCCGCGCGGCTTACCACGCGCCCGGCGCGGCAGGTGATGTGCCGCGTCACCCGCGCGGCATGACAGGCAATGTGCTGCTGACCCTCGGGCGTCTGCCCAAGGCGCTGGATGTTGCGCGCGGCTTTGCTGATCTTGGTTGGCGCGTTGTGGTGGCGGAACCCTTCAAGCGCCATCTGGCGGGCGCTTCCCGCGCAGTGGCACAAAGCCATCGCGTGACGGCGCCGGCTGAGGACAAGCAGGCCTACCTGGCTGACCTGAGGCGCATCATCGCGGATGAGAAGATTGATCTTGTTGTGCCGGTTTCGGAAGAAACCATGCATGTCGCCTTCCTGCGCGATAGTCTGCCCGCCACTACGCGGCTTTTCACCATGCCGCCGGAAAATTTGCTCCGGCTCCACAACAAGCACGGCTTTGCGCAACAGGCAGAAGCTTGGGGCCTTGCCGTGCCGGAGACCCATGCGCTCGGCGATCCAGCGGCAGGGGCTTTGGTGCAATCCGGCCCGGTGGTGGTCAAGCCGGTGCATTCCTGTTCCGGGCGCGGCGTGCGTCTATTGCCCGCCGGCGCTGCCTTGCCCGCGCCTGATCCCGCGATTCCCACAATTGTGCAGCGCTGCGTGATGGGCGCGGAGTATAGTTCATGTTCCATCGCGCATAACGGGCGCGTTTCCTCCACCGTCATCTACCGTGCGGCGCAGAAATCAGGCTCGGTCGCGGTTGCCTTTGAACGGGTAGAACACCCCGCGATTGAAGATTGGATCACGCGTTTCGTCGCCGCCGCGCAATGGACCGGCTTCATCGCCTTCGACATCATGCTGGATGAGGCCGGCCAGCCCTGGGGGATTGAGTGCAACCCGCGCACGACAAGCGGGCTGCATTTCTGGCAGCGCGAAGATATTGCGCGCGCCGTGCTGGAACCAGGCTTCACGCCACGCTATCGGCCTGAAACGCGCCTTCAGCAATTCTATTCGGCGCTGACTGAAACGCAGATGTCGCTGTTCCGGCGCGGCCCGTTTCGCGAAAATCTACGCCAACTCTTTTCCACGCGCGACGTCACTTGGGACCGGCGCGATCCCATGCCCTTCCTGACCATGACAGCAACGTCATGGCCCATCATCCGCATGGCCATGGCGCGCGGTGTGCCCTTCGGGGAAGTGGCAACGCTCGATGTTGGTTGGTATGATTAGCCCCGCGCCCGCGGCACTTTAAAGGGCAGCATCAGCGCTTGCACCGCCAGATTGTCAAAGCGGTTCAGCGCCAGGCTTTCATGCACGGCAATAGCATTCTGCCCCAAAAGCCGCGTGCGGATTTCGGACCGCGTATAAAAGGGAGCATCCACCAGCGCGCGCACCAGTTCTGCCTTGCCATCCTCAGACCGTGTCGGGCGCGGCACGCGCCAAAACCCAGGCGGCATGGTGGCGGGCGCGGGAATTGGCATATCCGCAACTTCTCCGGCGCGGTTCACTTGAAGCGCCAGCGATTGCGACGACCCATCGCGGCGCGATGCATTGTACAAAATGGCGGTCGCTTCCGGCATGGGCGCGCGGCACCAATCCCAGAAAATGAAATCCTCTTCCAGCGGTGCAGTCCCAGTATTGGTGTCAAAATATGAAAAGCCGGACCAACGCAATGAAGGATTATCAAACGCCACTTCCACCCGGGAACGCGGCGCAATTGGCTGCCAATGATGCCGCCCCGCGCCATCCAACTGAAAGTGGCGATGCGATAGCGCCTCGGGATAAAGCGTCACGCGCCCGCGCAACTTGCCCGGCACTGGCGCGGTTACTTCCACAAGGTCAACCACCAGCTTGGTGCCATCCCAGCGCATGGCACTCGGCCCGATTTGCAAAAAATCTGCGCCGCGCCGCAGCGCACCGCGCGGGCGATCCGTCATCGCCCAGCGCGCCGGCTTGCCGTAAAGCGCCACATGCATGCAGCAATGGTTCAGCGGATCACCACCACCGCCGCGCCGTGCAAATGCGTACCAGGGGGAAAAGACAGTGCCCAAAAAGGCGATAATCGTAATGCCATGCGCCCCATCATCGGAAAGCGCATCCAAATACCACCAGCGATAGCCACGTTCAGCCACGGGCAGGGTGAAATCCAAGCCCGTGGCGTTCAAACTCTCATTCATTGCAAAAGCCGCCTTATCACCCGGCCATTTCCGCCCGCATCGCGCTGCGGGTCAAGCCGGGCGAAGCCGTGTTTCAGGCCTTGCCCTTATAGACCTCAATCATCTGGCCCAGCAGCTTCAGCGCCTCATCCTTCGGGCGCTGGAAGGCATTGCGGCCAACGATGGACCCATTGCCGCCACCGGCATGAATGGCGCGCGCTTCCGCGAGCAGCGCATCCGTGCCCTTCGCCTCACCGCCCGAGAACACCACCAGCCTGCGCCCATTAAAGCAGGCCTGCACCACATGGCTGATGCGCTTGGCCAGATCGCTGCCGTCAATCTTGCGCTCGATATAAACCTTCTTCGCCGCGTCCAGGCTCAGCACATCGGTGGGTGGCTTCACCTTGATGATATGCGCGCCCATCAGCGCGGCCATATGTGCGGCATAGGCGCAAATGTCGAAGGCGGTTTCGCCATTCTTGTCCAGCATCGGCCCGCGCGGATAGGACCAGACCACCACGGCAAGCCCAGCCGCCTTGGCTTCTTCCGCCAATTCGCGAAGTTCTTCCATCATCTCAAACTGATATTCGGATGAAGGATAGATGGTGAAGCCAATCGCTGAACAGCCAAGGCGCAGCGCATCGGCAACGCTGCCGGTCACGGCCTGATCCTTGGTGGTGGAAAGGCTATTCGATGAATTGACCTTCAGGATGGTCGGGATGGCACCCGCGAAAGTGGCGGCGCCGGCTTCAATCATACCAAGCGGCGCGGCATAGGCGTTAAGGCCCGCTTCAATCGCCAATTCGAAATGATAATGCGGATCATAAGCCGCCGGGTTCGGCGCGAAGGACCGCGCCGGGCCGTGTTCAAAGCCCTGATCCACCGGCAGAATAACCATACGCCCCGTGCCACCAAGCTTCCCTTCCATCAGGATGCGGGCGAGATTCGCCTTGGTGCCTGGTGTATCGCTTTCATACCAGGAGAGGATTTCCTTCACGCGGCGCGTCAGCTTCATCTTGGGTTCCTTTTCTTTGCTCAAAGGGTGAATGCGCCGATAGCGCAGCCGGCATTGACTGTCACGGGTGCGTTATGTCGGCTGATCCTGTGGCGGCACTGTGGCGAAAAGCGCGGCGATGCGCCTTTCATCATCCCGCCGGCGTGGATCAAGCCCCGCCATATCCAGCGCTGCCGGCCTAGTGCCCAGAACCTCCGCGCCGGCTTCGGCGGCGGCGCCCAGCACGCTTGCGGCGGCGGGATGCGCCATATCGAAAATCACCAGCTTGAAGCCAGCGCGCAAGGCGGCCAGCGTAGCCCCTGGGGCGGCGGCGCAATCCAGCGCCGCTTGGAAAGGCGCGCCGGGATGCGCCGCCGCCGCCTGGTCCAGCACGGCCTTGAACCAGGCGGGTCCGGCATTCAGCGCGGCCCCGTGGGCAGACACCAGCAACAAGGGCCGCCCGGCCGCGACCCGCAACGCCCATTCGGCCTGCCCGCGCCCATGCACCACCACCGCCGGCAGCTTCAGAAACGCCTTTACCATTGACCCAGAGGCCTTTGCATGCCAAGCATTTCAGTGATCCTTAGCCGCAAGAACCTTTGGCGCCAAGGCATTTGGAAAAGCATGAGCGAGCAGCAAGCTGACACAATGGGTGCGGCGATGATCCGGCTGGAAGCAGCCCTGGAACGCCTTGATCGCGCTGTGGAAGCCCGCCGTGCCGCCGCCCCGCCCGGTGAAGGCGATATGGTGCCGAAGGCCGCTGTTGCTGCCCTCGCTACCCAGCTCGATGCCACTATCGCCAAGCTGCGCGCCAATTTGGGGAATGAGGGCTGATGGCGCAGGTCACGGTCCGCGTCGGCGGCTATGCCCACCCGGTGGCCTGCCAGGATGGTCAGGAAAAGCATCTGACCAATATGGCTGCCGAGGTGGATCAACGCATTTCCGCGCTGAAAGCCATGGGTATCCAATTTGGCGAGACGCGCATGCTGCTGCTGGCCGCCTTGCAATTGGCCGATGAAGCCATGGATTTGAAGGCCGAGAATGACGCGCTGAAGGCCGGCGGCGCCGTCGCTTCAGAGACGCCCGCGCCCGACCCCGCCTTGGCCGATGGGCTCATACAGCTCGCTGAAAAGCTTGAGGCCATTGCCGCGCGGCTTGAGGAAGCCTAACTAAGCCCTGCGGGGCTGCCAGGTGCGCCAGGCAATTCATCCCCGGGGCCAATGCACATCCTCCGGGAACTGGCTCTGTCCGGACCGTGGTTCGGGTATCTGGTGCCCACCTGCAAACGCAGGCCTTGGGAGGATGATAGGCCAGCGGCCATGGTGGCTCCGCACTTTTTTTGCCAACAGGAACCCTGCTTGACCGAGGCCCAAGCCGCCGCATCGGATGTTGTGTTGCAGGCAGCCAAGGCAGCGGCACGCAAGCTTGCGCGGGCGAAGCGCGCGACACTCACAAATATTGAGGCGCCGGCGCGTTTGGCGGAAGCCATGCTGGCGCAGCACGCGCCGCCCAAGGGCGCCATAATCGCTGGTTATTGGCCAATGGGGGATGAGATGGACCCGCGCCCCTTGATGCTGGCCTTGGCTTCACGTGGTCACGCTATGGCCTTGCCGGTCACGCCGCCGCGCGGCCAGCCGCTTGCCTTTCGCGCCTGGGCGCCAAGCGCGGCTTTGCGCCCTGGCCCCTTGGGCACTTCGGAACCTGTTGCTGGCGAAGAACTGCGCCCTGATGTGCTGCTGGTGCCGCTTTTGGCCTTTGACCGCGCGGGGCGTCGGCTGGGTTATGGCGGCGGCTATTATGATCGCACCCTGGCGGCGCTGCCGGGTGCAAAACCCATCGGTATCGCCTATGCCGCCCAGGAGATGGCCGAAGTACCGGCGGGACCGCAGGATTTCCACCTGCGCCTGATCGCTACAGAAGGCGGCGTGATCATTTGTGGAGACCCTGCGTGAGGCTGCTTTTCCTTGGCGATATTGTTGGCCGCGCCGGGCGTGATGCCGTCACCGCAACCTTGCCCAGCCTGCGTGAAAAGCTCCGGCTCGATCTGGTGGTGGTGAATGCGGAAAATGCCTCCCACGGGTTTGGCCTGGCGCCGGAGATGGCACGCGCGCTGTTCATCGCGGGTGCTGATGTGCTGACGCTTGGCAATCACGCCTGGGATCGGAAGGAAATCATCCCCTATATTGAGGGCGAGCCGCGCCTGATCCGCCCGCTGAATTACCCACCCGGCACGCCTGGCAAGGGCGCGGTGGTGGCAGTGCTGGCCGATGGCAGGCGGGCTTTGGTGTTGCAGGCCATGGGGCGGTTGTTCATGGAACCCCTGGATGATCCCTTCCGCGCCATTCAGGCGGAATTGGCGCAGCATAGCCTGGGGCCGCAAGGCACGGTGCAGGCCATCATCATCGATTTCCATGCCGAGGCATCATCTGAAAAACAGGCCATGGGCCATAGTTTCGATGGCCGCGTGAGCCTTGTGATTGGCACCCATACCCATGTGCCGACTGCTGATCATCGCATTCTGCCAGGCGGCACGGCGTTTCAGACCGATGCCGGGATGTGCGGCGATTATGATAGCGTGATCGGCATGCAAAAGGCCGGCGCTTCCATCCGCTTCTGGCGGAAGGTGCCGGCGGAGCGGCTGGCGCCGGCTGAGAATGAGGCCACGATCAGCGGGCTATTCGTGGAAACCGATGATGCCACCGGGCTTGCCCGCCGTGTTGCACCCTTGCGTATCGGGGGTGGGTTGGATGCGGTGCTGCCTTGCTTGTGAAGCGCCTTTAGTAAAGCGTCTCCGCAAGCCGCGCTGGCGCGGTGGCATCATACGCGGCGGAATCCACCATGCCGCCAGTATGCGATGCGATCATCTCCCCCGCTGTCGGCACACCAGCCGGGCGTGGCGCATCGCCCCAAAGGCGTGATCGCAGGATGGATTTCGCGCATTGCATGTAAACCTCCCGCGGGCTGATCAGGATTACGCTGGTGGGCGCCTTACCGCGCTCCACAAAACGCGCGCAAAGTGCGGGATCGGTGGTGATGCGCGCTGTACCGCCCACACGCAGCGCCTCAGCCACGCCCGGGATCGGGAACAAAAGCGCGACGCGAGGGTCTTCAATGATATCGCGCAGCCCATCCAAGCGATTATTGCCGCGCCGATCCGGCAAGGCGAGCGAGCCATCTTCCAGACAGGCAACAAAACCCGGCGCATCGCCGCGCGGCGTGGCATGCGGCCCGTTGTGACCGATGGTGGTCAGAATGCAAAACGGGCTCGCCGCGATGAAGTTGCGCGCCGTGTCATCCAGCCTGGGCGCGACCTTCTTCAGCGCCCGCTCGCTGGGGGCTTCATAATGCTGCGCCAGGGCTTCCAGGCTGGAGATGGCGAAAGGATCGGGGGAGGGGGTCTGTTCCATAGGCCCATTCTGCCCATGGCCCGTGCTTGGCGCCATCCCCGGCCCCGGATATAAGCCGCGCCTCTGTCCCCCAATTACTGAGAGTCACGGCAATGGCCGGCCATTCCCACGCGAAAAACGTCATGCACCGCAAGGCGGCCCAGGGTGCCAAAAAAGCCCAGGCCTTCGGAAAGCTGATCCGTGAAATCACCGTCTCGGCCAAAATCGGCATGCCTGATCCGGCGGCCAATCCGCGGCTGCGCGCCGCCGTGAAAGCCGCGCTGACCGCGAATATGACGCGTGACACGATTGACCGCGCCATCAAGCGCGCGGTGACCGCTGGCCAGGGCGAGGATTATGAGGAAGTGCGCTATGAAGGCTATGGCGCGCATGGCATTGCCATCATCGCGGAAGCGCTGACGGATAATCGCAACCGCACAGGTGGTGATCTACGTTCCATGTTCGCCAAGAATGGCGGTGCGCTGGGGGAGACGAATTCAGTCACCTTCCAATTCGAACGCAAGGGCGTGCTGCGCTACAAGCCGGAAGTTGCTTCAGCCGATGCCATGCTGGAAGCCGCCATTGAAGCCGGCGCCGAGGATGTGGAAAGCACCGAAGACGGGCATGAAATCTCGACCAGCGTCGAGGATTTCGCTGCGGTGCGCGATGCGCTGGAAGCGCGCTTCGGCACGGCGGAAGCGGCCAAGCTTGAATGGTGGTCCACCAATGACATCAAGCTGGATGAAGAACGCGCCAAGGATGTGGTGAAGCTGCTCGATCTTTTGGATGATCACGATGACATCCAGAACATCTACGCCAATCTTGAAGTGGCATAGGCGCCATCAGCATGATGGAAACCCGCCTGCGCCAAAGCTTCGCCAAGCAGGGGCTGATGCGGCTTTTTGGCGCGGAAATGACCAGCATCGCGCCGGGGCGGGTTGAGATCTCGCTTGAACCCAAGCCGGAACTTTCTCAGCAACATGGCTTTATCCATGGCGGCGCGCTGACCGCCATTGCCGATAGTGCGGCGGGCTATGCGGCGCTCAGCCTCATGCCCGCCAATCGCGGTGTGCTGACGACGGAAATGAAAATCAATTTCCTCGCCCCTGCTGGCGGGGACCGCATCATCGCGCGCGGCAAGGTGCTGAAGGCTGGGCGCACGCTTACCCTGGTGCAGACGGAAATCTTCACCGTCACCGCCGATCAGGAAAAGCTGATCGCCTTCCTGACCGCCACCTTCATGAGCATTGAAAACCGCGATGGCATTGAGGATTAGGGAGGACGGACGATGGCGGGTCGTGTTGCGTCACCCCGCCAAGCTCCAACATCCCACGATGTGTTTTCATTCTTGCCTTTGCTGGCCGCAAACACTCCAGATTTCTCCAAGGCATTATTTGTCTTCGATAAATTCGGAAGGATGAGCAATGGAATTTTCAACGCAATATGAGGGCCAAGTAGCGAGGATCACTGAACTCTTCAGAGCCACATTCAGCGCCGCAGAGGGTGTGACAGAGGGTGCCGTGATTGGCGGTCTTGTGCAGAATCTCCTGACTGAGACATCGCCGGAAGATATCCATGTATTTACTGCCTTGAAAGACGGGGCGCTGGTTGCTGGGGTGATAATCACCCGACTGGCTTATGCGCATGACGCGCGTAAGGTGTTTCTGCTCTCGCCCATGGCCGTTGCGTCCGATAGCCAGGGACAAGGGATCGGCCAAGCCCTGCTGCAGCATGTACTGGACAAGCTGCGCGAAGCCGGTGTTGATATCTTAATGACTTATGGCGACCCTCGTTTTTACGGAAAGCTGGGCTTCACCGTCGTGGGCGAAGAGGACGCCCGACCACCGCTGCCGCTCAGCCAGCCGCATGGTTGGCTTGGCCAGTCGCTGCAAGGAAGTGGTCTCACCCCGTTACAGGGTCCGAGTACCTGCGTTGCCGCCCTGAATAATCAGCATTTTTGGTGAGGCAGCCGGTTCCCGCGCGGGCGATTGATCGTGGCGAAGCGACGGCGCTGACCGTCTCTCATCAGCCTGGGAGCAGAAACCTCGGACATATAGGATTCTTGGGGCGATCAACATATTTGGTATGCGTCCCAGCAAACCCCGTGAATTAAGCAGATCGTCGGCGGCTGGACTATTCCATGTCCTGGATCATCTCCGTCGCACCGCAGTTTATGATGAATGCTGCGGAGGACAAGGTTTCTCATATGGCCAAAAATCGCTCAACGCATCGCGCCTTTCAGCACGATGGTGATCTCCTCCAAGATGGCCGGATCATCAATGGTGGGTGGCACGGTATAGGGTTCGGCATCCGCGATCTTGCGCATGGTGGCGCGCAGAATCTTGCCGCTGCGCGTCTTGGGCAGGCGCGCCACCACCTTAGCATCCTTGAAGGCGGCAACAGGGCCGATCTTTTCGCGCACCAGCCCGATCAATTCCCGCGCCAGCGTTTCTTCGGGCTTATTCACGCCGGATTTCACCACCACCAAGCCGAGCGGTACCTGCCCCTTCAGCGTATCCCGCACGCCAACCACGGCGCATTCGGCGATATCAGGGTGGGCGGCCAGGACTTCCTCCATCGCACCCGTCGAAAGCCTATGCCCCGCGACATTGATGATATCATCCGTCCGGCTCATCACCGAAACATAGCCTTCCGCATCAATCATCCCCGCATCGGCGGTGCTGTAATAGCCTGCGAAATGCGACAGATAGGCTTCCTTGAAGCGCTCATCAGCATTGTAGAGGGTGGGCAGCGCGGAGGGCGGCAAAGGCAGTTTCACCGCCAGGCTACCAATCTGCCCGCGCGGCACGGGGTGCCCGGCCTCATCCAGCACCACCACATCATAGCCAGGCGCGGGCTTGCCGCCGGAACCGGCGCGGGTTGGGAAAAGGCCGAGCCCTCGGAAATTGCCGGTAATGGTCCAGCCGGTTTCCGTCTGCCACCAATGATCCACCACCGGCTTTTGCAGCAGGCGTTCCGACCAAAGGATGGTGTCGGGGTCACAACGCTCCCCGGCCAGATAAAGCGCCTCAAGCTTCGACAAATCATATTTCTTGAGAAAAATGCCTTCCGGGTCTTCCTTCTTGATGGCGCGAATGGCGGTGGGGGCGGTGAATAACAGCTTCACCCCATGATCCGCGCAAACACGCCAGAAAGTGCCAGGGTCCGGCGTGCCGACAGGCTTGCCTTCAAACAGCACCGTGGTGCAGCCGGCCAGCAGCGGCGCATAGACAATATAGGAATGCCCAACCACCCAGCCTACATCCGACGCCGCCCAGTAAACATCGCCGGGCTTCATGCCATAAACCAATTCCATGGAATGATGCAGCGCCACCGCATGCCCGCCATTGTCGCGCAAAATCCCCTTGGGCTGGCCCGTGGTGCCTGAGGTGTACAGGATATAAAGCGGATCAGTGGCGGCGACGGAAACGCATGCATGCGGCGCGGCTTCGGCTTCGGCCACCAGCAAATCCTCATCGCGGCCTGCGATCATTTCACAAGGTGCTTCTGGCCTTTGCAGGATCAGCACGGATGATGGCCTATGCGGCGAAAGCGCAATCGCTTCATCCAATAGCGGTTTGTATTTCACCACGCGCCCCGGTTCCAACCCGCAGGATGCGCTGATGATGGCCTTGGGCTTGGCATCGGCAATGCGGGAAGCCAATTCGGCGGCGGCAAAACCGCCAAACACCACGGAATGGACAGCACCAAGCCGCGCAGTCGCCAGCATGGCAATCGCCGCTTCCGGCACCATGGGCATATAGATCACCACGCGATCACCCTTGCTGATGCCGCGCGCCGCCAGTGCGCCCGCCAGCTTCGCCACGCGGGTCTGCAATTCGGCATAGGTGATGCGCTGAATTTGCCCAGTCATGGGGCTGTCATAGATGATCGCATCCTGCTGCCCGCGCCCGGCGGCAACATGGCGATCCACGGCATTGTGGCAGGTATTCAATGCCGCATCGGGAAACCAGCGGCCATAAACCCCCATCGAGGCATCAAAAATGCGCCCCGGCGCCCGGTCCCAATCAATGCCGCGCGCCGCTTCCGCCCAATAGGCTTCCGGGTCGCGCCGCCAGCGCGCATGGGTCGCGTCATATTGCGAAGCCTCGGACATGGTTTCCCCCTATTTTTAGCAACAGCGTGGCTTGAGCCTTGCGGCCAAGGTGCCGCCTTGGCGGGGCGCAGCGCAAGCCCTGACGCAAGCGGCCCGTCGTAATGTGTGGAAAGCAGGCGTCAAACCATGCGAAACTGAACGCATGGCCCTGCCACACCCCACCCTAACCCAGCACGCCCGCCCATGAGCGGCTTTCTCCGCCGTGCCCTTGGCGCACTCGGCAATGGCCTGAAACCATCCTTGCGCGAATTCCTCCGCGCCCGGGCGCATTTTCACGCGGCACTCCCCGCCGGCCCGCTGATCGCGCAAAACTATGTGGTGTTTGACCTGGAATCGACCGGGCTTGATGTCAGCGGCGGTGATCGCCTGCTTTCCATCGGCGCGGTCCGGCTGCGCGATGGGGAGGCGCGCGCAAGCTTCACCACCCTGGTCAATCCTGTCCGTGCCATCCCGCCCGCTTCCATCCGCTATCACGGTATTACTGATGCCATGGTGGCCGATGCCCCGCCGGCGGCGGAAGCGCTGGCCCGTTTTCAGGAATTTATCGGCAATGATGTGCTGGTTGCGCATAATGCTGCCTTCGACCGCGCCCTGATCTTTGCCGAGGAGTTTCGCGGCGCGCCCGCCATCGGCAATCCGTTTCTGTGCAGTGTCGCGACTTCGCGTTGGCTGGACCCCGAGGAAGCGGATCATTCCCTTGATGGGCTTTGTGGCCGGGCAGGAATTGTAATCACCGGAAGGCATCAGGCCTTGGGCGATGCGGAAGCGACCGCAGCCCTTTGGGTCAGCCTGATGGCCCGTGCCGCGGCGCGGGGCGTAGATGATTTGGCCGAATTGGCGCGGCGCAGCCGGATGACTGCCGCCATGGCCGCGGCGGCAGAGCATTTCTGAAGGCGCTGCCTACCAAATCTCACCAGTAAAGCCGGCGAAGCTGGTGCGGGAGAAGCTGCGCACCGCCCTCAGCGCCTCCCGCAATGCCTGCCGGGATTCTTTGGGCATGGCCGCCGTATCCACCAGATTGCCCGGGCGGCGGCCTGCCGCGAGATCAGCCAATTGCTGGCGCAGCAGCACATCCAACAGCAGGGCAAAGGCGGCTTGCAAGGCGCTCGCCTCCCGCGTCGCGATGCTGCCCCGCGCGGCCAGGGCTGCGATGCGCTGAGACGTACCCGTTTCGATAATGCCATCGCGCAGCGCCAAAAGCCGGGCTGCGGCCACCAAGGGCATCAGCCCATGCAGCTTCAAATCCGTCCGGCTGCCGGGGCCGGGCTCATCATCCGCGAAGCCGCCAAATAGCGTCAGCCCCACATGAAGGCTGGCATTCTGCGCCGCCATGGAGGCTAGCCAGGCCGGGCGCGACGCCAATAGCCCGGCTAGATTTTGACGGAGCGAAGCAGCCTCAGCCGCATCGCCCTGCACTGGGCGGAAATCAAACACGATATCGCCGAACAGCAGCGCCGCACCGGCCCGGCGATTGGACCAGATGCCCAGCTGATCACGCCATTGCCGCGCGGTTTTGCGCCAGAGCGGGTTGCGCGCCATGATCCCACCAGGACACAGCGGAAAGCCCGCCTGGTCCAGGCGTATGTTGAAATCCTCTGTGAAGGGGCGAAACCAGCCATCTACTGCGTCGTGGTCCTGATCGGGGTAGTCTTGCAGCATCAGGCCATTATCCTGATCAGGCGTCAGCAGGCTTTCGCCACGTCCAAGGCTGCCCATGACTAGCAACGTAAAGGGCACCGGCGCCGGGCCGTGATCGGCCAGCGTCTCCGCCAGAATGCGCCGATGCAAATCCAGATTGATGCCATTGACCAAGCGCACCACCGCATCGGCATTCAGCCCCTCGGCCAGCAAGGCGCGCGCAATGCCAGCCTGGGCGGCTTTGATGGCGGCGACATCGCCGGATAGCGCTTCAAGATGGCTGAGCAAGCCGCCCGAGACAGCCGCTAAAGCCTCCGCCCGATGCAGCATGCCAAGGCAGCGCCCGCCTTCATCCAGCACGGGCAGATGCCTGAGCCCGTGTTGGCGGAGGAGCGCAATGGCGCGCCACAGCCCCTCATCCGGCGCGCAGGCAATCAATGGCGCGGTCATGGCAGCGGCAAGTGGCGCGTCCGGCCCAAGCTGAAATACCACACGGCGCGCGATATCCTGTTCGGTCAGAATGCCAACGGCGCGGCCTGTGCTATCCACCACCATCAGCGCCGAAGCCCGCGCAGCCACCATGGTGGCGATGGCTTGTGCCAAAGGGGTTTCGGCTGCCAGTGCGGGCGGTGCCGCACCCATGGCAGCACTCGCAGGGCCAGTCAGTGCGGCGATCGGGGCATGGCCGGATGGGGTGGTGGGCATGCCTTAGCCTAAACCAAAGCGGATCCGCCAAGGCATGAAAAAAGCGGCGCCCAAATCAGGCGCCGCTTCCAGCATCGCAGTAAGGCCGGGCGGCAGCGCCGCCCCGACCGATGCTTACTTGTCGTCTTCCGCGTAGATGTCGCGGTCCTTGGTTTCCGGCACGAAGAAGGTGCCGATCACCACCGTCATCAAGGCGATCACGATCGGATACCACAGCCCGTAATAGACATCCCCCGTCTGCGCGATCATGGCGAAGCTGGTTGCCGGCAGCAGCCCACCGAACCAGCCATTGCCGATGTGATAGGGCAGCGACATGGAGGTATAGCGGATGCGCGTTGGGAATAGCTCCACCAGCGCCGCCGCGATTGGCCCATAAACCATGGTGACAAAGATCACGAGCAGCGTGAGCACGCCAATCAACACCGCCGGCTGTTCCCGGAAAATGTCGAAAGGCGAGGACATTTTCACGACCGATGGGTTGGACGCCGCCGGATAGCCCGCCGCCGTCAACGCCGTCGCCAAATCCCGTGCAAAGGTCGGGCTATTGGCCGGCAGCGGCGCCTGACCCTGGATATGCACCGTGGCAACCGTGCCCGCCGGAGCAGTTTCAACCCTGTAATTCACCGAAGCTCGCGCCAGCGCTGCCTTGGCGATGTCGCAAGGTGCGGTAAACCGCGCCGTGCCGGTTGGGTTGAACTGGAAGGAACAGCCCGCCGGATCGGTCACAACCCGGACCGCAATGGTCTGGTGCGCTTTGTGAAGATCAGGGTTGGCTTCCGCGCTCAGCAGTTTGAACAGCGGGAAATAGGTCAGCGCCGCGATCAGGCAGCCGCCCAGGATAATCGGCTTGCGGCCAATCCTGTCAGACAGCCAGCCGAACAGCACGAAGCCGCCAGAACCCAGCACCAGGGACCAGGCAACGAGCATATTCGTGGTGAAGCTATCCACCTTGAGCACCTGACCCAGGAAGAATAGCGCATAAAACTGGCCCGTGTACCACACCACCGCCTGACCAGCGACAAGGCCGAGCAGCGCGAACAGCGCCACCTTCGCGTTCTTCCACTGGAAGAAGGCTTCCGAAATCGGCGCCTTGGAATGCTTGCCTTCAGCTTTCATTTTTTGGAAGGCCGGGCTTTCTTCCATCTGCAAGCGGATCCAGACGGAAATGCCAAGCAGCACGATGGAAAGCAGGAAGGGAATGCGCCAGCCCCAGGCGCGGAAATTATCCGGCCCCACCGCAAGCTGCGTGAACAGGATCACCAGCAGCGACAAGAACAAGCCCGCGGTTGCGGTGACCTGAATGAAGCTGGTGTAGAAGCCTCGGCGGCCATGAGGCGAATGTTCGGCCACATAGGTCGCCGCACCGCCATATTCGCCCCCCAGCGCCAATCCTTGCAGCAGCCGCAGAATGATCAGCACGATCGGGGCGATAATGCCGATCTGATCCGATGTGGGCAGGATGCCGACCACGAAGGTGGAAGCACCCATGATGATGATGGTAATCAGGAAGGTGTATTTGCGCCCGACCAGATCGCCCAACCGGCCAAAAAACAGCGCGCCAAAGGGGCGCACCAGGAACCCGGCGGCAAAGGCGATCAGCGCGAAGATATTGCGGGTGGTTTCAGGGTATTGGCTGAAGAAATTGGCGCCGATAACGGCGGCCAGCGACCCGTAAAGATAAAAATCATACCATTCGAAAACCGTGCCGAGGGAGGAGGCGACAATGACCTTCCTCTCTTCACGGGTCATTGGGCGCGGTTCTACCGCGCCGCCCGCTGATGTTGCACTCATAACCGACGCCTTCCTTTCTTCGTTCATTTTTGGCTTCCGACAGCCCGAATAGGCGTGTTGGTGTGCCGGGACGCTCGTCCCATCCGGGCGAAGGCGGCCGAAACGTCCGAAAGGCATCGGCGCCACGTCACGGGGGACGATGGGCGCTTGATGCTTGGGAATTCAGAGTTTCGCAACAAAAATTTAAGATATTGAGGAAAAATAACCGAAAATTTACGGTAGATTACAAGATATTCAGAAATAATATGAAAAAATAGTCACAAATTTGCGTATCAAAGGACGGCATTTGTTCCTAGGGTTTGCGTGGATTTTATAAGGCGTGCTGGATATCAGGGCGGGGCGGGAGGCCCGGCTTTCAGCCGTGCTGAAAGCCCTGCCGGGTCGAAGCCGCGTTCCATTTCCTGCTGGGTGGATACCATGTGAAAGCGCAATGCGCCGCGGATGGAGGGGCCTTCGCCCTTGCGCTGATCAGGATGAATGGGAAGCGTCGCGAAAAGCGGCGCCTCGGCCAGCAGGGGCAGGGTTCGTGCATCACGTGGCGGTGCCAGTTGCATCCGGGCAAGATGGCCCGGCAGGGCTATCAGGCTTGCCTCGAAAGCGTCCTTTTCGCCCTCAGGGGGCGCTTCCCTTGCCATGAAGCCGGCATGCAGGGAAACAAGACATTCCAACAAAAACTGTTCCTGCCCAGGCCAAAAGGGGCGGAGCCAAGCTTCCGCTAGCGCCACCACATCGCTTTGCGCCGCCAGGAAGACCTGCCAACGGCAATGGTTCAGCGCCGCCTGAAAATCCGGATTGCCGAAGAAAGCTGTCTCATTCCGTCCCACCTTGACCCGGCAATAATCCAGCACGGTCTTTTGCGCGACGAAGGCGCCCTGCCGGTGCAAAAATTCAGCGAAATCATATGGTTCATGAGAGGGCGGGCGGCTCAGCAATCGGCGAAGGAAGCGCATCAGAAGGCCAATTCCTTAAAAAAAGCTTGTTGCAGCCATGTTACTGTCATGTTATCCGCCACGTTGAATCGGGCTGTCAAATGCCCGAATCAGGTCACGCGGAGTCGTGGCAGGGGCAGGTCAAACGGGCCGTTTCGATAAGGGCGGTCATCAGAGGAGGCAAGTGAATGCCATTGGTTGAATCTGGGGGTGCGCCGTCAAATACGGAAGCCCCCGCGGTGGATAAGGCCACCGCCAAGGCCTATTGGACCAAGACATCCAATCTGATGTGGTTGGTGTTTGGCATTTGGTTTTTCTTCAGCTTTGTGGTGCATATCTTTGCCCCTTCGCTAAATGGCATTGTCATTCTCGGGTTTCCTCTCGGCTTCTACATGGCCGCTCAGGGCAGCCTTATTGTCTTCGTCGTCGCGCTGTTCTGGTTCGGTAAGCGCCAGAATGAGATAGACGAAGAATTCGGCGTGCAGGAGGATTGATCCCATGAGCGGCGCCACCAAAGAAAAAGATCCCTTTATCGCCTCGCTCGGCAAGATTTACGCCGGCTATACGGGCGGTTTCGCGGCCTTCGTCGTCATTATCGCCATTCTGGAACAGATGGGCGTGCCAGATCGCATTCTGGGCTACATGTTTGTTGGCCTGACGATTGGCGTTTACGCCTATATTGGCATTATCAGCCGCACCCAGGCCGTTGCTGAATATTACGTCGCTGGCCGGCGCGTGCCCGCGCTGTACAACGGCATGGCAACCGGGTCTGACTGGATGTCGGCGGCAAGCTTCATCGGCATGGCGGGCAGCCTTTATGCCCTCGGCTATGGTGGCTTGGCCTTCATCCTGGGTTGGACCGGCGGCTACATGCTCGTCGCCATTCTGTTGGCACCCTATCTACGGAAATTCGGCCAATACACGGTGCCGGACTTCCTGGGGGCGCGCTTCGGCGGCAATGCGGCGCGCCTGATTGGCGTCATCGTGCTGATCACCGCGTCCTTCGTCTATGTTGTGGCGCAGATCGTGGGTGTTGGCATCATCACCCAGCGCTTCCTGGATGTGTCCTTCGGCGTTGCGGTGTTTGTGGGCCTTGCGGGCATTCTGGTCTGCTCCATGCTGGGCGGCATGCGCGCCGTTACCTGGACACAGGTGGCGCAATATATCGTGCTGATCATCGCCTATCTGATCCCGGCCTTCCTGATGTCGGCCAAGATCACCGGCGTTCCTATGCCACAGCTGATGTATGGCTTCGCTTTGGAACGGATCGCTGAGCTTGAAAACGGCTTCCGGGCTGCGGGCATGACCCCACCGCCCGGTGTCACCGGCTGGCATAGCGCACCCTTCATCGGTGCGAATGGGCAATTCAATATCCAGGCGGCGGTGAATTTCTTCGCCCTCGTCTTCTGCCTCATGGTCGGTACGGCAGCGCTGCCGCACATCCTGATGCGCTACTTCACCACGCCTTCGGTGAAGGAAGCGCGCCAGTCTGTGGCTTGGTCGCTGTTCTTCATCTTCCTGCTGTATTTCACCGCGCCGGCCTATGCGGCTTTCGGCAAGGTGGAAATCTATCAGACCCTGATCGGCCAACCGATTGCGAGTCTGCCGGATTGGGTGAAGAGCTGGCAGATCATGTCGCCCTATGGGGTGCCGTGGATCAACATTGTGGACGTCAACCGCGATGGCATTCTGCAATGGAATGAATTCCGCATTCACCCTGACGTTGTGGTGCTTGCCACACCGGAAATTGCGGGCCTGCCTTATGTGATCGCTGGGCTGGTTGCGGCGGGCGGCTTGGCTGCGGCGCTTTCCACCGCGGATGGTCTGCTGCTGGCGCTCGCAAACGCCCTGTCGCATGACATCTACTACAAGATGATTGACCGCAACGCGCCGACCGCGCGCCGGCTGGTCATCTCGCGCGTGCTGCTGCTGATTGTGGCGGTGGCCGCAGCTTGGACAGCGGGTAATGCCGGGGCGGATATTCTGTTCCTGGTGGCCTGGGCCTTCTCCATCGCTGCCGCCGGCCTATTTGCGGCGCTGGTGATGGGCGTGTGGTACAAGAAAACCACGAATACCGCCGCCTGTGTCGGCATGGCTGTGGGGTATGTGCTGACCTTCGGCTATCTGATCCATTCGGAATGGTTTGGGTTGGATTTCGTCCAGCTCTTTGGATCGAAGGATGCCATCATTGCCGCGGCGCGGCAGGTTGGCACCATCAATCAGAACTTCACCTCACCTGAACTTCGCGCGGAAGCGGCAGCGATCCTTGCCAATACCGCCGCGGTGACGGATGGGGCGCTGGCCTGGTTCGGGGGCATCATCGGTATCCCGACCGATACGGTGGTGCTGCGCAACCGCGTGGTGGGTCGCCTGTGGGGGATCAACAATATCTCCGGCGGGATCATCGGCGTGCCGGTGGCCTTCCTCACCATCTGGCTGGTGTCCAAGTTCACCACGCCGCCCAGCCAGGCGATGCAGGATTTCATTGACGATATCCGCATCCCGAAGGGTGGTGTGCGTCTTGCTGACAAGCGCGACGCAGTGGAATAACCAAAGCGCCGCTGTGGCGTGATGTTTTGGGGCGGTTGCGGTAACGCAGCCGCCCCATCAATTAGGGCCTTATGGAAAGCAATTTCATCCTTGGCTATCTGCCCTTTTGGGTGGTGACCTATTTCCTGGCGCTGACCGGGTGGGGCTGCATCGGGCGGTTCATGATGCAATTCTTCATGACGCCGGCAAATACCAATTACATCTGGCGCGGCTTTCAGTTGCTGACTGGCTGGGCGGTGTGGACCGCTGAGCGTTTGGTCCCTTCCTATGTCTCGCCACCTTTCCTGCCCTTGGTTGCGGCCTTCTGGCTATTTGCGGCGCGGATGGTGTTTGGCCTGCTGATGGTGGGCTTTGGCTATGCGCCGCGCATCAGCCCCCCGGGCGCGGGGTAGGCGCCATGACACCGCAAAACCTTTTCGTCGCGACCGTGGCGACCTGCCTGTTGAATGGCATGATCAGCCCAACACTGCCGGTTGTCTGGCATCTCTATCCCGTCTGGCTGCCCGAGCTTTTACCCCCGACCAAGGAGGTGGTGTTTTACGGTGCGTCGCTGATCGTCTCGACCGCCACGCTGCTTCTTTCGGCGGTGCCCGCAGCGATTTCTGAGCGCCTGGGCCTCAGCCTGGAACGGGCCATGATGGTCTGGTTCGGCACGGCGCTGCTGCTGGTGTTGATGGGTTTGGGGTGAGCAGCGCTTCGTGTAACCGCTTGTTTTCCAAACTGCCCGTTTAGGGTTAGGCTTTCGCCCATGGTGCCCGGATATCCTGGGTGCCCCCGCATGAGGGCCAGGGCTTGGAACGGCTTGAGGCAATGGCGGATCTGGTCATTCGGCGCGCGTTAGGCTTTGCAGGCTTGGCCATTCTGCTGGTTGTGCTCTCGCTTTCCTTCCAGCTTGCGCTGGCGCTGCGTTCCGGTGCGATATTGGTGACGCTGGTCTGGCTGATCTTGCTACTGAAACTCGCCTATGTGCCAAGCCAGGATATGCGCCAGAGCGAGCTTTGGCTGATGGTGGCCGAGCGCCATTCGCCGGATGCGCTTTCCATGCAGACAGCAATGCGCACTGCCTTCGCAACCCGACTGCGCTGGCATTCCGATAGGATCGGCGCCTTTGCCGTGACGCTTTGGGGCGGGTATTTATTGGTGAGCCTTGTGACGTGAGGGGCTTTGTTTTCTCTGGCCCCGCATGAGAAGTTTGCGGCCATGGCTCAAAAGTGATTTCCTGAAATAATCCTGCACCGACCGGCCCGCCGATGCAGGTAACCCAGTATTATCGCCCCATCACCTCAAGCCCGAGAGCCTTTCAGTTATGGAGAAGCCGCCCGAAGCCAACACGACGCGATTGCTTGAAGCGCTGACATTACTCAGAAACGGTGACATTGCAGCCGCCGAGGCGATTTGTCTTGGCATCCTCAAGCAGCATGCGCTTCATCCCGACGCACTTCATTTTTTTGGCTTGATCGCGCTGCGGGCCGGCCGTTTTGATGAAAGTGTCATCCGTTTGAACCGGGCAGCGGCGGCAGCGCCAGAAAACGCCGATGTTCACGCCAATTTGGGGCTTGCCCTGATGGGGCTGGACCAGAAAGAGCAGGCTGCCGCAAGTTTTGAGCGCAGCTTGGCTCTTAAGCCAGACGCAACGGACGCAAGGTTCAACTACGGCTTAGTTCTGTTCCAAATGGGACGCTACGCAGATGCCATCAGTTCCTTTGATGTTGTCATCAGTCAAAAAACGGATCATGCGGAAGCCCATTACCATCGCAGTTGTGCGTTAAGCGAGCTTAACCGCTTAGAGGAAGCCTTGGCTGCGCAGCAGAAAGCACTTGGCCTGCAACCGGATTCTGCCGTTTTCTTGTCCGCCACGGCAGCCACGCTGTGTCTTTTGAAAAGATACAATGAGGCTGAGCCTTTCATTCAAAAGGCCCTTACGAGCCAGCCCGACATGGAATTGCCGAACTTGTGCCTTGTGGATGTGCTTCGTTCTCGTGGTGAGCTTCAGGAAAGCCTTGAGGTTGTGGAAAAACTCATCGTTAAAAACCCCGAGTCTTTGCAGGGTCATATCTGGCGTAGCAAGACCCTCATCCTGCTGGGGCAGCCCGAAAAAGCCCTTGATCTGTCGGCTTTTTCACGAAACATCGCGCCCCATGATCCGATCACCCATGTCAATCACGGCTTTATCCTGGCCGCGCTGAACCGGCTTGAAGAAGCGCTTGTCCTTTATGATGGGGCGCTTGAGTTGAAACCTGATAACCTTGACGCAAGTTATAACCGGGCCTTTGCCTTGCTGGTTCTTGGACGGCTGGAAGAAGGCTGGCGCGCCTATGAATGTCGCCATGCGCGGCAAAACACGGCGTCAATTCGCAACTATCCACAGCCCCGGTGGTCAGGCAAAGAGCAGATCAGAAATCGCCGCCTTTATGCCTATTACGAACAGGGCTTGGGTGACACCATTCATTTCAGTCGCTACGCCCTTCTGGTTGCGGCAGCCGGTGCGCATGTGTTCCTCTCGGTGCAAGCTCCTCTCAAGCGTCTCTTCAGAAATTTTCATCCATCGGTCACCATCCTTGATCAGAACGAAGCGCCGCTTGATTTCGATCTACATTCCCCGCTGCTCAGCCTGCCGCTCGCCTTTGAAACCACGCTTCGGAATATTCCGGCATGGCCCAATGGCTATCTGAGTGCCCCGATTGAGGAAACAGCGCGGTGGGTTCCACGCTTGCCAATGGGGCGGCGGCGTATCGGCCTAGTCTGGAGTGGTAGCCCGATCCATACCAATGACGCCAATCGTTCTGTGGCGCTTGCGCGGCTCTCGCCGCTGTTTCGATCGGGTGATGTCTGGGTTTCGCTTCAGAAGGAAGTGCGCGCATCTGAACAGAACACGCTCCACGCCTCTGGCCTATGTGATCTGACCGCTGAGCTTTCCGATTTTGCCGATACGGCGGCGCTGATCGCAGCACTTGATTTGGTGATTGCGGTTGATACCTCGGTCGCGCATCTGGCCGCAGCGCTTGGGAAACCCGTTTGGCTGATGCTGCCCTTCGCGCCGGATTTCCGGTGGCTGCTCGATCGGGAGGATTCGCCCTGGTACCCAAAGATGCGCTTGTTCCGGCAAGAGCGTCCCGGTGATTGGGACGGGGTGGTTGGGCGGATCGCTGCGGCGCTTTAGCCATGTAGGCGCATATTTGGCCTTGTTCTACGCGGCTGCCGGCAGCGCTGATCATGGGCATCCAGCGGTCAATTTCTCCCTGAATATGGGCGGCGAAGGCCTTGGGCGCTCCCCGCACCACCACGGCACTTTGGTGGCGCCGTAGCGCTTCAACGATCCTGGCCTGCGCAAGCCTGAATGGGTCACGGTGAAGGCCATGCCCTGACGGGCCAGTGACCGGCGGCTCAGCATGGGGCCTTCCCTGTGCTTTGGTCTGTGCCTGTTTTCAGGATGTGCCTGGGTTCTCCCAGTCAGAAGCGCGGGGTTTTCGCGCAATGAAGTTGCGGCTTGCTCAGGCATTTTGCTTCACCGGAACCGCGGGTGGGTACTTGCTCTTTGGCGCTAAGTTACTTACCTTCCGCAATGCTCTTGAAACTCTCTTATGTCCCAAGCTAGCGTATGCGCCAGAGCGAGATTTGGCTGATGATCGCAGAGCGCCATTCGCCGGATGCACTGCCCATGCAAGCCGCGATGCGTATGGCCTTTGAAAACCGGTTGCGGTGACATGCGGATAGGATTGGCGCCTTTGCCATGACATTGTGGGGGCTTCAACTGCTGGTGAGCATTGTGACATGAAAAACCGAATATCTTCATTTTTTCGCCGTTGATCGAAAAAATTGTCGCCATGTCTGTGGCTTCGCACTGGAATCCGCCAAGTCAATGAAACCACCGTCGAAGTCTTCTGCTGCGCAGTTTACCGAAGCCATGACCCTGCTCAGGCAGGGCAAGCACGCAGAGGCGGAAACTGTCTGCCTTTCCGTCCTCAAGCGTGATCCGCGCCATGGGGAAGCTTTGCATCTCGCGGGCTTGCTTTCCCTTCAGCTTGGCCATTTTGGAGAGGGAGTTGCCCGTTTGCGCCGTGCATTGGCGCTCAAGCCAAAAGATGCGCTTGTTCATGCGCATCTGGGTTTGGCCTTGACGAAACGCGGACAGAACGAGGAAGCCCTGGCGAGTTTCGAGCGTTCACTCGGTTTGAATCCGCATTTGCTCGAAACAGCAATGAATTACGGCCAGCTTCTTTTGCATGTTGAACGCCCGGCTGATGCCTTGGCGGTTCTTGATCGCGTTGTTGCACGACACCAAAATGAAGCGGAAGCGCATCACCAACGCGGACATGCCCTGTTCGAACTCGCCCGGTTGGATGAGGCGCTTGCCGCGCATGAAAAGGCGCTCAGCCTGAACCCCACCTCTGAGCATTATCAGCTAGGTGTTGCCAGGGCGCTCTGCCAACTCCGACGTCCGGATGAGGCCTTGGTTTTCGCGGAGCAGGCCTTGCGGCTCAAGCCAGATTTCGACCTGGCCATGTTGAGCCGGGCGGAGATCCTGCTGGCACTTGGTCGTGGCGATGAAGGTCGCGCGATGATCGAAGCAGTGATGAAGGATGGGCCGCGAAAGCGGTTGGCACGAAGTTGGCTCGGCAAGCTGTTGATTGCGTCTCACCAGCCTAAGCGGGCATTGATGATCGTCACGGAAGATTGTGAAAATGCCGGCGATGATCCAATCCCGTATGTAAATCGCGGTACAGTCTTTGCCGCCCTGAACCAACTTCAGGAAGCATTGCTTTCCTACAATCATGCATTAACGCTCAAACCCAATCATCTGGAGGCACATTACAATCGCGCCTTCACGCTTTTGGCGCTTGGCCACTTTGAAGAAGGCTGGCGTGAATACGAGTATCGCCTGCAGCGTCCGCAAGGGCGCTTGCGTCGCAGTTTTCATGCGCCACCCTGGCTGGGTGCGGAGCCACTTTTGGACCGGCGGCTTTTCATTTATTCGGAGCAAGGCTTTGGTGATACCATTCAATTTGCCCGCTATGGCATCATGGCCGCTGATGCCGGGGCGAAGGTCACTCTCGCGGTGCAGGGGGCTCTTTCACGGCTTTTCAGGGATTTGTATCCTGGCGTCACCGTGATTGACGAAAATGAGACGGCGCCCGAATTCGATTTGCATTGCCCGCTGCTCAGCCTTCCGATTGGCTTCGCCACCACGCTTGAGAATATCCCGGCCTGGCCTGGGGGCTATATCACTGCGCCGGCTGACGAGGTGGTGATATGGCGCAACCGCCTCCCGCAGGGCCGCAGGCGTATCGGGCTGGTTTGGAGTGGCAATACCGCCCACAACAATGATGCCAATCGGTCGATTGCACTCGTGCGGCTTTTGCCGCTTTTGCGGTCAGGTGATGCCTGGGTGTCGCTGCAGAAGGAAGTGCGCGCCGCTGATCACGCCGCGCTGCAAGCTGCTGGCTTGTACGATCTGACCGATGAACTTACCGATTTTGCCGATACGGCAGCGCTTGTTTCGGCGCTTGATCTGGTCATTGCGGTAGATACCTCGGTCGCGCACCTGGCTGCCGCATTGGGCAAGCCGGTCTGGCTGATGCTGCCCTTCGCGTCGGATTTCCGATGGCTGGCGAAGCGCGAAGATTCGCCTTGGTATCCTGGCATGCGCCTGTTTCGCCAGCAGCGTCCCGGTGATTGGGACGGGGTCGTCACAAGGGTCGCTGCGGCGCTTCGGATTTAACGGCACCCGGCCCGGCAACCGAGCCGGATTGACCCAGGCTCCTATCGCCGTCGCTGTTTGCTGTGACGCATGGGAACCACACCGAAGCAATTTCTGCTCAAATTTCCGAAATACCGAGCGATTCCGATTGGCTTGCAAGTGACTTAAGGTTACTTAACTGTCACAGTTATGCAATTTTCACGCCCAGGTCCATTTTGGGATTGTGGAAGGCGTGCGAGACAGGAAGGGAGAAAAGGGATGATGGATCAATACAAGGGCAAATCCGATGGGGTCGAAATGGGATTGCTATTCGGCGGCATCGCCTTGGTGCTGGTGGCGTATTTCCTCCCCGCGGTGACCTTTTCCGGCCAGCGCGGCGCGGCGGTTTACGGGCTTTCCATCTTCAGCAAGCTTCCGCTGATGACGGCCCTTGCCTTTGTCGGCATGGCGGCGGCGGTGGCAACGCGCCTTGTCGCATCGCTTGAAAAATATGCCGAACATGCCGCTGTTTTCGCCATTCTGCTGGTGCTGGCGCCCGCGCTGATCGGTTTCATGATGGCGCTCGACCCCTGGACTGGCTTGCGTCAGACCATGCTGAAAATGGCCAATGCCCGGACCGTGAAGGTTGATCCGAGCTTTGCCTATATCCCGCTTTTTGCTGGTGCCACCATGATGGCCTTCTCGCTCCGTCGGCGCATGCGCCGTATTGCGGGGTCTGCCGCCGCAGCTTGAGGCTTCGTAAAGCACAGGCGTAGAAAATGAACGGCGTGGGAGCCTTTTGCGCGCTCACGCCGTGCCATGCCTTTGGGCCTGCGGTGACCTGCGAGATATGCTGAAAGGGGTCTGGCGGAAGCGCCAGCGCCACATCCCTATTTGACGGCGACGGCGCACTGCCGCATCAGCCCGCGTCTGGACGAAGCCCGCCTTGGGCGTTACCACCGCCCCCATGATCCCCGCCGCCATCATCCTTGCCGCCGGCCTTGGCACGCGCATGCGGTCCGCCCAACCCAAGGTGCTGCACCCCTTGGCGGGGCGGCCCATGATCCGGCACTTGATCGGCGCCTGCGAAAACGTGTTCGGGCGCATTGTGGTTGTGGTCGGGCCGGATATGCCGGCGCTGGAAGACACCGTGGCACCGCGCGAGGTCGTGGTGCAGCGCGAAAGGCTCGGCACCGGCCATGCGGCGCTGCAGGCCGCCCCCTTGCTGGGTGGGCATCAGGGCGATGTCGCGGTGCTTTATGGTGATAATCCGCTGATCTCTGCGGCTACCTTGCAGGCGCTGGTGGCGGCGCGACAGTCAGCTGGGCTTGCGCTGCTTGCCATGCGGCCCGCTGATCCCGCGCGTTATGGCCGTGTGGTGCTGGATGAGAAATCCGAAGTGGCGCGCATTGTTGAATGGGCGGATGCGACGGCGGAAGAACGCGCGATCGGGCTTTGCAATGCCGGCGTGATTTGTGCCCCGGCGCAGGATTTGTTCCGCTGGTTGGGAGCGATCAGCAACAATAATGCCAAGGGTGAATATTACCTGACCGATGTGATCCAGCAGGGGCGGGCGGAAGGCAAGCGCGTGGTCGCGGTGGAAGCGCCAGAGGCCGAGCTTCGCGGCATCAATAGCCGCGCCGAATTGGCGCAAGCGGAAGCCGAAGTGCAGCGCGGCTTGCGTGAAGCGGCCATGGCGGGTGGGGTGACGATGTTGCTGCCAGAAACAGTTTATCTCAGCCACGACACGAAGCTTGGCGCCGATGTGCTGCTTGAACCCAATATCTTTTTCGGACCCGGCGTTACAGTCGAAGATGGCGTGACCATCCGCGCCTTCAGCCATTTGGAAGGTTGCATGGTGAAGCGGGGTGCGGTGATTGGCCCCTATGCGCGGTTGCGCCCCGGCAGCGTCATCGAACCCCACGCCCATGTCGGCAATTTCGTGGAGCTGAAGGCAACCACCCTCGGCGCTGGTGCGAAGGCAAATCATCTATCCTATCTGGGCGATGCCACGATCGGCGCGGGGGCGAATATCGGCGCGGGCACCATCACCTGCAATTATGATGGGGTGGCGAAACATCGCACCGAAATTGGCGAAGGCGCCTTCATTGGCAGCGATACGGCGCTGGTGGCGCCGGTGAAAATTGGCGCGCGCGCGCTGGTGGCCGCCGGCAGTGTGATTACGCAAGATGTGCCAGATGATGCGCTGGCGATTGCGCGTGGGCGCCAGGCGGTGAAGCCAGGGCGCGGTTTCAAGGGTAAGGGGAAGCGCTGATGTGCGGCATTGTTGGTGTGGTTGGGCAACAGGCAGCGGCGCCTCGGCTTTTGGAAGCGCTGCGGCGGCTGGAATATCGCGGTTATGACAGCGCCGGCATTGCGACGCTGATTGACGGCAAGATTGATCGCCAGCGTGCCGAGGGCAAGCTTGGCAATCTGGCCGCCGTTTTGGAAACAAGCCCGCTGCCCGGCACCACCGGCATCGGCCATACGCGCTGGGCCACGCATGGCGCGCCCACAACGCGCAATGCGCATCCGCATGGTACGGCGCGCGTGGTTGTTGTCCATAACGGCATCATCGAAAACCACGCTGAGTTGCGCGCCGAATTGGAAGCGCGCGGCCATGATTTCCAGACCGAAACCGATACGGAAACCTTCGCCCTGCTGGTTGATGATTTTCTGCAAGCCGGCCATGCGCCGGAAGCCGCAGCGGCAGCAGCATTGAAGCGCGTGCATGGCGCCTTTGCGCTGGCGATGATTTTCGCGGGCCATCCGGAATTGCTGATCTGCGCCCGCCAGGGTGCGCCGTTGGCGGTGGGTTTCGGCGATGGCGAGATGTTTGTGGGATCGGATGCACTTGCCTTGGCGCCGCTGACCCGGCGTATCGCCTATCTGGAAGAAGGCGATTGGGCAGTGCTGGATCGGAGTGGCGCGCGGTTTCATGACGTGACAGGCGCTGAAGTGGTGCGCGAGATCAAGCTGACGACCGTTTCAGGCGCCACCACGGGCAAGGGCAATTACCGCCACTTCATGGAAAAGGAATTGCATGAACATCCGGTGGTGCTTGGCGATACGCTGACGCGCTACCTGGAACCGGCGCAGCGGCGCGTGATCCTTCCCGATCTGCCCTTTGATGCCTTGACAGTCCCGCGGCTGATCATGACCGCTTGCGGCAGTGCTTATCTGGCGGGTTTGGTCGGGCGCTATTGGATTGAGGAAGTGGCGCGCCTGCCCGTGGATGCTGATTTTGCCAGCGAATTGCGCTATCGCGACCCGCCCTTGCCGAAGGGTGGTGGCGCGCTGTTGCTCAGCCAAAGCGGCGAGACCGCCGATACGCTCGCGGCACTTCGGCTATTGAAGCAGCGCGGCCAGCGCATCCTGTCCATTGTGAATGTGCCGGAAAGTACCATGGTGCGCGAAAGCGATGCTGCGGTGATCACCGTCGCGGGGCCGGAGGTTGCCGTTGCCTCCACCAAATCGGTGATTGCGCAGCTTGCGGTATTGGCCTGCCTCGCCATCGGGCTTGGTCGCGCGCGTGGCACCATTACAGCGGAACAGGAAGCGGAACTCACCGCGGCATTGTTGGAGGTGCCTTCCAACGCTGCCGCAGTGCTGGAACGCGATGACGACATTCGTGCAATGGCGGTAGAAGTTGCCAAGGCGCGGGATGTGCTTTTCCTTGGCCGAGGATCGCTCTATCCAATCGCCTTAGAAGGCGCGCTGAAATTGAAGGAACTTTCCTATATCCATGCCGAGGGATACGCCGCCGGCGAAATGAAGCATGGCCCGATTGCGTTGATTGATCCTGCCGTGCCGGTGATAGCGCTCTGCCCCTCAGGTCCGCTATTTGAAAAAACCGCGTCCAATCTTCAGGAATCGGCTGCGCGGGGTGGGCGTGTCATGGCCTTCACCGATGATCTTGGCGCGGAAAAACTACGCGGCTTTGCCGAGCGCATTGTGGTGCTGCCGCGCGTGCCGGCCTTCGCCGCGCCTATTCTGCACACTATTCCGGTGCAGTTCCTTGCCTATCACGTCGCCGTGCTGAAGGGCACGGATGTGGATCAGCCGCGCAACCTCGCGAAAAGCGTGACGGTGGAATAAAGCGAAACCTTATTCCGGCTGCACCCCCAATTCGCGAAAAGCCCTGCCAGTCGCCTCATATTCCGCTGCCAGCAAGCGCCCAAGATCCGCGCGCCCGCGAAATTGCGGCACCGCGCCCCAGTTTTCCGCGAAGCGCTTAAAGCCTTCGGTTTCCATCGCGCGGCGGCAGGCTTCCTGCAAGCGATCCAGAATGGGTTCCGGCGTGCGGCGCGTTGCCCAAAGCGCCGCAAAGGAAGGCTGGAAAGCATCAATCCCCTGTTCGCGCGCTGTCGGCACATCCGGAAAGGCCGGGTGGCGCCCTTCGGAGAAAACGGCGACCAAGCGTGTTTGCCCCACCCGCGCCATGGGCACGCCGGAAGCCACCACAATCGCCGCGAAATCCAAGCGCCCCGCGATCACTTCGGTGAGTGACGCGCCGTCGCCACGAAAAGGCACATGCGTCCATTGCCCACCAGCGGCGACCTGCACGCGATGAACGCCAAGAAACGGCGCGGAATTCGGCCCTGGGGAGCCATAACTCAAGGGCCGCTGCTTCGCCGCCGCGACCATATCGGGCAGCGTCCGCCACGGGCTATCGGCCTTCACCATGATGCCGAGAATATTCTCCGTCACGTTGCAGACAGGCGCCACGGCATCCGGCCCAAGCCCAGTATTGCGCACGAGATGCGGCTGAAACGCGAGCGGCACCAGCGGCGCATAGGCCAGGGTATGCCCATCCGGTGCTGCCGCCAACAGCGCCCGCATGCCCACCACGCCCGATGCGCCGGATTGGCTGGTCACCACGAAATTCTGCCCGAAATCACGCGTGAAGGCCTCAGCCAAGGCGCGCGCCGCCGCATCGGTGCTGCTGCCGGTGGCATAGGGGTTGATGATGGTCACGGGCCGATCCGGAAAAGCCTTTGCGGCAAGGGGTATCAGCAATAGCGTAAGGAAAAACAGGCCCTTCATCCACGTCATTCCTCAATAATCGCAACGGCACGCGTCCAGCCAGCCGAACCGCGATGCACCTTCACCGGGAAGCAGGAAATCATGAAGCCATCCGGCGGCAGGCTTTCCAAATTCGTCAGTTTTTCCATGTGGCAATAGCCAATCTCACGGCCCGCGCGGTGGCCTTCCCAAATCAAGGAAGCATCACCGGTTTCCTGAACCTTCTTCTTCGTTAACGAAAACGGCGCATCCCAGGACCAGCCATCAATGCCCGTCACGCGCACGCCCTGTTCCAACAGCCAAAGCGTGGCCGCCTTGCCAACACCGCAGCCGCTATGGATGAAATCATCCTGCCCGTAACGGCTCGCGGCGCGGGTATTCACCACCACAATTTCAAGCGGTTTCAGCACATGGCCGATGCGCTTCAGCTCCGCCTGCACATCTTCTGGCGTTGCGACATAGCCATCCGGAAAATGCCGGAAATCCAGCTTCACACCAGGCTGAAAGCACCAATCAAGCGGCACTTCATCAATACGCCAGGAAGGCTCACCACCCGGAACGGTTCTTTCATTCATGCGGCTGAAGAAGTGATAGGGCGAATCAAGATGCGTCCCGCTATGCGTCGTGATGCGCACCACTTCCCGCGCGGCGAATTGGCCTTCGGGCAATTGATCCACGCTGATGCCGAATTCCTGCGCCAAGCGCGGCGCAGTCATGTGATGGTCGTGATACTCAATCTCCGGCAGCATATGCGGCGGGTCGGAAGCGATCCCGCCCTTGAGTGCGACAGAGATATCAATGAAACGGCGTGCCATTGCGTCCCCCTTACTCTTCAAAAATCGCGACAGCGCGGGTCCAGCCGGCGGAGCCGCGATAGACCTTCACCGGCAGGCAGGAAATGGTGAAGCCGCTGGGCGGCAGCTTATCCAGGTTGGAGAGTTTTTCGATGTGGCAATAGCCAATCTCTCGCCCCGCGCGATGGCCTTCCCAGATCAGCGAAACATCGCCTGTGGCCGCGACCTTTTTCTTCGTCAGTGAAAACGGCGCATCCCAGGACCAGCCATCCGTGCCCGTCACGCGCACGCCCTGTTCCAGCAGCCAAAGCGTGGCTTCCTTGCCCATGCCGCAGCCGGAATGGATGTAATCATCTTCGCCATAGCGCGCGCCGGCGGCGGTATTCACGACAACGATTTCCAGAGGCTTTAGCGTATGGCCAATGCGCTTCAATTCCGCCTTCACATCATTGGCTGTCGCGACATAGCCATGATCAAAATGCCGGAAATCTAGCTTCACGCCAGGCTGCAAGCACCAATCGAGCGGCACTTCATCAATGCGCCAGGAAGGCTCCCCACCCGGCACCAGCCTTTCATTCATGCGGCTGAAATAATGATAAGGCGCGTCAATATGCGTACCGTTATGGGTGCTGATCTGCACGCGCTCAATCGCGGCATATTCGCCTTCCGGCAATTGATCCACGCTGATGCCGAAATCCTGCGCCATGCCGGGCGCGGTCATGTGATGGTCCAGATATTCAATCTTGGGCAAAGCATGCGGCGGGTCACTGATGATGCCGGCCTTGAGGGCGACTGAAATATCAACAATGCGACGGGGCATGGGGTTTCTCCTTCTTGTATGATCAAACAGGCCAGGCAATGGCGGGTGCGATGGCGCCGCGACATTCACCAAAGCCAATGGAAACGGCGCCAGGCGCTTCGGCGCGGGCGCGGAAAATCACCTCATCACCATCCTGCAACCATCGGCGAGTTTCACCATTGGGTAGGGTGATGGGGCCGGTAAGGCCAAGTTCGGCAAGGCACGCAGCGGCCGTATCTTCCGGGCCAGAAACCGTGCCGCTGCCAAGCAAATCGCCGGGCAGCAGATTGCAGCCATTGGTGCCGTGATGCGCCACCATTTGTGCCGCGGTCCAATACATGCGGGCGAATTCCGTATCGGTCAGCAAGGCGGGCGCGGCACCTTCCGCGCGCATCTTTGCTGTTACTAAGAACGCCTGCATGCGAATGCCCAGCGCACCGGCGGCGCGGTTCCAGGCGCTATCCAGATAGGGCAAAGGCGGCGGGGCAATCGCCGGTGCCGCTTGCGCGAAGGGTTCCAAAGCCTCCGCCGTGACCACCCAGGGCGAGACCGAGGTGGAAATACTCTTCGCCAAAAATGGCCCCAGCGGCGGCATTTCCCAACGCTGGATATCGCGCGCGGACCAATCATTCAAAAGCCCGAAGCCGAAGATGCGCTGCGGTGCATCGGCCATCGTGATGGGCGTGCCGAGTGCATTCTCACCCGCGATCCAGATCGCCAATTCCAATTCGTAATCCATCGCGTCTGATGGGCCAAAGCGCACCTCGCCATCGCTCCGCGCCCATTGGCCATGCGGGCGGATCACATCCTCGCCACTCACGCGCACGGAACTGGCGCGGGAATGATAGGCAACCGGCAAATGGCGGAAAGCCTGAGGCAGGGGGTTCTTCGGATCGCGCCGGACACCAAGCCGCGCGCAGTGATCATAGCTTGCCATGAAATCGGAGAAATTCGCGACCGTGGCGGGCAGATGCATGCGCGCATCGCGCATGGGCACCAGAATGCGCGCGGCCATGGCTTCGGCGGATGACCCAGCGGCCAGCAGTGCGGAGATTTGCGCGCGCAAACGTGCAGAAGCGCCCCTGCCCATGGCCATAAGCCCATTCAACGAAGGCCCGGCAGCCACATCAGCCGCCGCACCAGATAACAGCTCCGCCGAGATGGCCGCGCGCAAATCCAGAATCATCTCGCCAATCGCAACCCCGCCGCGCGGTGCTTCTCCGGCGCGGCTGAAGATGCCAAAGGGCAGGTTCTGGATTGGGAAATCCTGCCCCGGCTGATTGGCTGAAGCGACCCAGCTTTTTAGGCCGGGGTCATGGGTGGCATCCATTTGGGCGTTCCTCTGGCTTTCTTGGGGGGCGATCATGGCCCGCCGGGGCGCGAAGGCAAGCCCGGGGCATGAAGGGTGGGAAAAGGCGCTGTTTCAGCCTATTCTGGGCGAAAGCCCAGGAGGACCCCCATGCTCGACGCCACCACCAAGCTGCCCTTGAAGGACCCCGCCCTTTTCCGACAGGCGAATTACATCGCCGGCGCCTGGGTGCAGGCCGATAGCGGCAAGATGATTCCCGTGCGCAACCCCGCCACCGGCGAAGTTATTGGCGAAGTGCCCGCCATGGGCCAGGCGGAAACGCGCCGCGCCATTGAAGCCGCCAATGCCGCCTGGCCGGCCTGGCGCGCGATGCTCGCGAAAGATCGCGCCGTGATCCTGCACAAGATCGCCGCGCTGATGCATGAGAATTCGGATGATCTGGCCGCGATTATGACCGCCGAACAAGGCAAGCCCTTTGCCGAAGCGAAGGGCGAAATTGTCTATGCCGCGTCCTTCATTGAATGGTTCGCCGATGAAGGCCGCCGCGTGCAGGGTGAGACGATTCCCCAAAACGCCAAGGGCCGCCGCATTCTGGTGACCAAGGAACCGATTGGCGTTTTTGCCGCCATCACGCCGTGGAATTTTCCTTCCGCCATGATCACCCGCAAGGCCGGCCCTGGTTGGGCGGCGGGCTGCACCGGTGTGATCCGCCCGGCATCGCAAACGCCGTTTTCCGCGCTGGCTTTGGCGGTGCTGGCGGAACGCGCCGGCATGCCCTCTGGTGTGTGCAATGTGATCACCGGGCCTTCCGGCGAAACCGGCAAGGAACTCACCAGCAACCCGATCATCCGCAAACTATCTTTCACGGGTTCTACGGAAGTTGGGCGTGTGCTGCTCGCGCAATGCGCCACGACCATCAAAAAGACCTCGATGGAATTGGGCGGCAATGCGCCCTTCATCGTGTTTGATGATGCGGATTTGGATGCGGCCGTTGCGGGGGCGATGGCGTCCAAATATCGCAATGCGGGTCAGACTTGTGTCTGCGCCAATCGCATTCTGGTGCAGGATGGTGTTTATGAAGCCTTCGCGGCCAAGCTGAAGACGGCGGTGGAAGCGCTGAAGGTCGGGCCGGGGATGGAGCCCGGCGTCACTCAAGGCCCGCTGATCAATGCCGATGCGGTGGCGAAGGTTGAAGAACATATCGCCGATGCGCTGGCACAGGGGGCGAACATCATCACCGGTGGCAAGCGCCATGCGCGCGGCGGTAATTTCTTCGAACCCACCATCCTTTCGAATGTGCCGCGCGGCGCCAAGATTTTCGGGGAAGAGACCTTCGGCCCGGTAGCGCCCTTGTTCCGTTTCAAGACGGAAGAAGAAGCGATCCAGATGGCCAATGATACGGAATTCGGCTTGGCTTCTTACTTCTACGCGCGCGATGTCGGGCGCATCTTCCGTGTCGCGGAAGCGTTGGAATATGGCATTGTCGGCATCAATGAAGGCCTTATCTCAACGGCTGAGGTGCCCTTCGGTGGCTTCAAGCAATCCGGCCTGGGACGTGAAGGCAGCCATCTTGGAATTGAGGAATATCTTGAAGTGAAATACCTCGCCCTTGGTGGTATCGGCACGTGAGTGAGGCGATTTTCCTGGAGGACCTGTTTCCGGGCCGGCGCTTTACCGCGGGCTCGGTGATGGTGGATGCCGAGGAAGTCAAACGCTTCGCCGCGCTTTATGACCCTCAGCCCTTTCATATGGATGAAGAAGCGGGTGCCGCGCATCCGCTTTTTGGGCGGCTGGCCGCGAGTGGTTGGCACACTGCCGGCATGACCATGCGCATGGTGGTGCAGGCGATAGGCGGCATTTCCGGCGGCATTGTCGGCGGCGGCGGTGAGCTGCAATGGACCAAGCCGGTCTATCCCGGTGATACGCTGCGCGTGGAGATTGAGGTGCTGGAAGTGGCACCATCACGCTCTCGGCCAGATCGCGGTAGCGCGCTGATGCGCAACACAACCTTCAACCAGAATGATGAGCCGGTGCAGATTTTCACCGTGCGCGTTGTTGTCCCAAAACGCCCAGCCTGATCGGCTTATCGAGGTTTCCATGGCTTATGATTTTGATCTTTTCGTGATTGGTGGCGGTTCGGCTGGGGTGCGCCCCGCGCGTATTGCCGCAGGCCATGGGGCGCGGGTGGGTGTCGCCGAAGAACGCTTCTGGGGCGGCACTTGTGTGAATGTCGGCTGCGTGCCGAAGAAAATCATGGTGAATGCGGCTGAATATGGCGCCTGGGCGGAAGATGCGGCGGCCTTTGGCTGGTCGTTTGAAAATCACGGGCATGATTGGGCGAAGCTGGCCGCCGCGCGAGACGCCGAAGTGGCGCGGCTTTCTGGGATTTATGGCCGCTTGCTCGGTAATGCGGGGGTCACTTCCTTCGATGCACGCGCGACATTTCTGGATGCACATACGCTTGATGTTGGCGGCAAGCGCGTAACGGCGGAACGCATCATCATCGCGGTTGGCGGCGTGGCCACACGACTTGATATTCCAGGTGCTGAGTTTGGCCTGATTTCCGATGATCTCTTTACGCTTAAAGCTTTGCCGAAGCGCGTGGCGGTGCTTGGCGCTGGCTATATCGCGGTGGAATTCGCCTGCATCCTGAAGGGCCTATGTGCGGAGGTGACGCTGGTGCATCGCGCGCCGCTGCCGCTGCGAGGCTTTGATGAGGATATTCGCAGTGCCGCCGCGGAAGCCCTGGTGGCGCAGGGCATTACCTGCCGCGCGGGCGTGACCCCCACGCGCATTGAAGCACAAGGCGACGCGCGGCTGCTGCATCTTTCCGATGGCAGCGCGACGGCATTCGATGCCGTGTTCTTCTGCACCGGCCGCACGCCCGCCACCAAGGGCCTGGGGCTGGAAAAGGCAGGCGTCGCAGTTAATGGCGCTGGCGCCATTGTGGTGAATGATGACCACGCGACAAACCAGCCGCACATCTTCGCCATTGGCGATGTGCTGGACCGGGTGAATTTGACCCCCATGGCAACGGCGGTCGGCCATGCGCTGGCCGATACGCTATTCGGCAATAACCCACGCCGTGTGAGCTACGAAAACGTACCAACCGCCGTTTTCATGAACCCACCCATCGGCACGGTGGGCATCACCGAAGAAGAAGCCGCCAAGCGCGGCCCCGCCGATATCTACGTCACCCGCTTCACCCCCATGCGCCACACCATCAGCAAGCGCGAAGGCCGCAAGACGCTGATGAAGCTTGTGGTCTGCCAACGCACGCAAAAAATCCTCGGCGCGCATATGATCGGCGAGGACGCTGGTGAGATGATGCAGGGCATCGGCATTGCCGTTGTCATGGGTGCAACCAAGCAGGATTTTGATCGCACCATCGGCATTCACCCAACGGCAGCAGAGGAATTCGTCACACTCCGCACCCGCACCCGCGTGGTGGGTGCGTGATGCAGCCGGCGCAGCGCCTGATCATCGGCTTCGCCTCACTGGGGCATTTCCTCCATCACGTGCTGACAGGGCTTTTTCTGACGCTGGCGGTGATTTTGGAAGGCATCTGGCAGAGGCCCTATGCGGAAATCATCGCGCTTTGGACCCTGGGGGCCGCAATGATTGGCGTGGGCGCGCCGCTGGCAGGCTGGCTTGCGGATCGCTTTGGCCATGCGCGCATGATGGTGGTGTTTTTCCTTGGAATTGGTATCGCTTCCATCATCGCGGGGCTGGTTTCTGATAGTTCTGAAATGGGGCTGGCGTTGGCGCTGCTTGGCGCATTCGGCGCGATTTATCACCCCGTCGCACTGGCTTGGGTTTCCATGACAGCGCCGCCCGATGCGCGCGGCCGGCTGATGGGTGTTCTTGGTATCGCCGGCAGTATCGGTGTTGCCTGTGCTGCGGTGATTGCCGGCGGGCTTGCCGCCATTGCCGGTTGGCGCATGGCGATGATTCTGCCGGGCATTGTCACCATCATCGCAGGCTTGGCGCTGCTATTCTGCCTGCTCACAGGCCGTGTTGCCGCCAGCAATCATCAACCAGGTCAGGATGCGGCGCAGCCTGTCGCGGCAGAGGCCGCGCGCATTCCCTGGGGTGTGCTGATCGTGCTTGCCATCACCTTCATGCTCGGCTCCATTGCCTATACGGCCTATTCTACGGCGCTGCCGAAATGGCTGAGTGACATGCTGCTGCTTGATTCTGCCCGGGCGGCGCAGCTTGGGCTGATTGTGGGCGCCACCATGTTGATGGGCAGCGCCGGGCAATTGATTGGCGGGCGGCTTGCGGATCAGATGCCGATGAAGACGCTTTATGTCGCGACCTTCCTGGTGAAATTGCCGCTCATGCTGCTGGCGGCTTGGTTTGGTGGCGTTTGGGTGCTGCTGATTGCTGTGTTCATCGGCTTCATGTTCGATTTTGCCGCACCGGTCGAAAACCTGCTGCTGGCGCGCTATTCCTCTGGCAAGCGGCGCGGCCTCGCTTTCGGGCTGAAATTCGCGATGGGTTTTGTCGCGGCCCCGTTGGGGGTGAATCTGGTTGCCTGGGCCTATGGCGATGCCGCGGGCGGCGCGCCTGCCATGTTCCTGGCCTTGGCGGCTTTGGGCCTGGTGATGCTGCTAGCCGCCATGGCCTTGCCGCGCGATGCCGGCGCTGCCCGCGCGCCGCAGGCGCTACCGGCTTAAGGCTTTCGCACCGCGCTTCCTCGGTGCAGGATGTAACCGGAACGCATCCGGGGAATCCTTTGCATGAAAACGCGCGCCGCCGTGGCTTGGGAAGCGAAAAAGCCACTCACCATCGAAACCGTTGATTTGGATGGCCCGAAGCCTGGGGAAGTCCTGGTCGAAATCATGGCAACTGGCGTTTGCCACACGGACTCCTACACGCTGGATGGGCTGGATTCTGAGGGGCTGTTCCCCGCCATCCTAGGCCATGAAGGTGCTGGGATTGTCCGCGAAATCGGCGCAGGCGTCACCAGCGTGAAGCCCGGCGATCATGTGATCCCGCTCTACACGCCGGAATGCCGAGCCTGCAAAACCTGCCTGAGCCAGCGGAGCAATCTTTGCACCTCAATTCGCGGCACACAGGGCAAGGGCGTGATGCCCGATGGCAGCAGCCGCTTCAGTTGCGAAGGTGCAGCGCCCGGCAAGCCGGTGTTTCACTATATGGGGTGCAGCACTTTTTCGAACTTCACGGTGCTACCGGAAATCGCCCTGGCCAAGGTGCGGGAAGACGCGCCCTTTGATAAGATTTGCTACATAGGCTGCGGGGTCACTACCGGCATCGGCGCCGTGATCTATACCGCCAAGGTCTGGCCCGGCGCCAATGTGGTTGTCTTTGGCCTGGGCGGCATTGGGCTGAATGTCATTCAGGGCGCGCGTATGGTGGGCGCCGACAAGATCATCGGCGTTGACATCAACCCCGCCAAGCAAGCCATGGCGCGCAATTTCGGCATGACGCATTTCATCAACCCGAATGAGATCGGCACCGATAAGGTGGTGCAGGCCATAACGGACCTCACGGGCGGTGGCGCGGATTTCTCCTTTGATTGCACCGGCAATGTCGCGGTGATGCGCCAGGCGCTGGAATGTTGCCATCGCGGCTGGGGTGAGAGCATCATCATCGGCGTCGCCCCCTCAGGCGCTGAAATCGCTACGCGCCCCTTCCAATTGGTCACCGGCCGCGTTTGGAAAGGTTCAGCCTTTGGCGGTGCCAGGGGGCGGACGGATGTGCCGAAAATCGTTGATTGGTACATGGAAGGGAAGATCAACATTGATGATCTGATCACCCACACCATGCCGCTTGAGAAAATCAACGATGCCTTCGATTTGATGCATGAAGGCAAGTCCATCCGATCGGTGGTGGTGTTTTAGGGGCAGCGCCTCAAACACCATTTACCATGCTCTCAAACTCCCGAAACAGGCTGATCGCCTCAGGGTCAAAAAACGGCAGGATTTGGCTCAGAAAAATCCCTGCCGTGCCGCGGCCATGGTCAATCCAGTAAAAGGTATTGCCAAGCCCCGCCCAGGCGAGGCCACCAGCTGAACGGCCTTGCGGCGATGGCTTGCGGTTCACCAAAAAACTCAGCCCCCAGCCATTCGCCATGCCGGGGAAGAAATCCGCATCCCGCGTGGCGCTGGGCACGGCGGAAATCATCGGGCGGACGGAAAGCGGCGCGATCTGATCCCGCGCCATCTCCGCCACGGTTTCGGGCTTCAGCAGCCGGATATCGCCATGCCGCCCACCAAGCAGGATCATGCGCGCGAAAGCCAGGTAATCCCGCGCCGTGCCATAAAGCCCGCCGCCGCCGGTCTCGAACTCCGGCTCCTGCGGCACTTCAAAGGGAATGACGGAAAGCGCGCCATCCGCGCCGCGCCCATGCATGGCAACAAGCCGCGCCCTTTGATCCGAACGCAGCTTGAAGGACGTATCTACCATGCCGAGGGGTTCAAAAATCACGCGCTGCAAATGCGCCCCAAGCCTTTCGCCCGTGGCGGCCTCAATCATCTTGCCGGCCCAATCTATGCCGATGCCGTAGGTCCAATCCTCACCAGGATCGAAAAGCAGGGGCAAAGCGAGCGCGGCATTGCGGCAGGTGCCAACCGCGGGCGTTCCAGTGGCCTTGCGGAAGCGGGCGATGTCGCTGCTCCACATGTCATAGGCATAGCCGGATGTATGGGTCAGCAAGTGGCGCAGCGTGATCGGGCGCTTGGCGGGGCGCATCTTGGGTTGCCCGGCGTCATCAAAGCCTTCCAACACGCCAAGCGCGCCGATTTCCGGCACCAGGGTGTTCGCGGGCGTATCCAGGGAAAGCTTGCCCGCTTCCACCAGCATCATCGCCGCCACGCCGGTAATCGCCTTGGTCATGGAAGCAATCCAGAACACGCTATCGGGTGCCATCGCCTCGGCCCCGCCTAAGGCGCGCACGCCAAAGCCGGCTTCCATTCGCGTGCCATGCCGATCCCCCAGCGCCAGCACCAGGCCGGGAATGGCCCCCGCCTGAACCGCTTTCTGCATCCGAATTGCGATGTTCTGCTGCCTGTCCATGCCCGCTGCTTTCCTTGCCATCCTACCGCGCTGCCCGCCTGCTCTTCCCCTCAGCGCGGGCTCGTGTTTATTGTGCCCGTTCTTGTTTCAAGGAGATAGGCGGAAATGACTGCGCGGGGCTGGAGCCCGGAATCATGGCGGAGCGTGCCGATCAGGCAAGTGCCGGAATATCCCGACCAGGCGGCTTTGGCCGCAATGGAAGCCAAGATCGCGCGATTTCCCCCGCTGGTTTTTGCCGGTGAGGCCCGGCGCCTAAAGGCTTCCTTGGCGCGTGCCGGCGATGGTCAGGCTTTTGTGCTGCAAGGGGGCGATTGCGCCGAAAGCTTTGGCGATTTCACTGCCAATGTGATCCGCGACACTTTCCGCGTGCTGCTGCAAATGGCCGTGGTGCTCACCTTCGGTGGCGCGCTGCCCGTGGTGAAGCTTGGCCGCATGGCCGGGCAATTCGCCAAGCCGCGATCTTCCGATCATGAAACGCGTGATGGCGTGACGCTGCCTTCCTATCGCGGCGACATCATCAACGGCCCGGATTTTGATGCGCCGTCGCGCATTCCAGACCCGTCGCGGATGGAATTCGCCTATATGCAATCGGCGGGCACCTTGAATCTGCTCCGCGCCTTCGCCACCGGCGGCTATGCGGATTTGCATCAGGTCCATCGCTGGAATCTGGGCTTTGTCGAAAGAAGCCCGCTGGCGGAGCGCTACGCGGATCTCGCGACCCGCATTGATCAAACGCTGTCCTTCATGCAGGCCTGCGGCATGTCAGACCTGCCGCAAGTGCGGGAGACGGATTTCTACACCAGCCATGAAAGCCTGTTGCTGCCTTATGAACAGGCGATGACGCGCGTGGATTCCACCTCGGGCGATTGGTATGCCTGTTCGGCGCATTTCCTGTGGATTGGGGATCGCACGCGTCAGCCGGAAGGCGCGCATGTGGAATTCCTGCGGGGTGTGAAGAACCCCATCGGCATGAAGGTCGGCCCCAGCATGGATGCCGATGAACTGGTGCGCCTCACGGAAATCCTGAACCCGTCCAATGAAAAGGGGCGGCTTACGCTGATCTCCCGCATGGGTGCCGATAAGGTGGAAGCGAAACTGGCACCGCTGGTCCGTGCCGTAACGCGTGCTGGGCGCAATGTGGTTTGGATTTGCGATCCCATGCACGGCAATACCACCACCGTTGCCGGCTATAAGACCCGGCCTTTTGATGCCATCATTTCCGAAGTGCGCGGCTTTTTTGATGTGCATGAAGCGGAAGGCAGCTTCGCCGGCGGCGTGCATGTGGAAATGACCGGCAGCGACGTCACCGAATGCCTGGGCGGCGCCCATAAGCTTTCGGAAACCGATCTTTCGGCCAATTACGCGACCTCCTGCGATCCGCGCTTGAATGCGGAGCAATCGCTGGAACTCGCCTTCCTGATTGCCGAGGAATTGAAGGCGCGGCGTGTGGCCGGCCTGACCGCACCGGCCCAGGCAGCGCAGTGAACGCGCCCAGCAGCCGGGAGGGAACAACCCCTCCGGCGGCATCCGATGTGACGGATGCGGTGATTACCGCCCGCGCCGATAGCTATTTCAATCGCACCAAGGCGGTGGTCAGCCGCTTTGGCGATACGCAAGTGACCTATGCGGTGTTTTTGCGCCGCCCGGTAATTGCGGCACCTCGGTTAATGCTGGATTGGTTGCGCGCGGTGGCGGCGTCTCGTGCCACGGCGTTTCAGATCGAAGTGATGCATGAAGAAGGGCAATGGGTCGGCGCTGGCGATCCTTTGCTTTATATCACTGGGTCTTTCGTGCAATTGGTGGATCTGGAAACCATGCTGCTCCAGAAGCTTGGCGCGGCATGTGTGGCGGCGCATAACGCCTATCAGATGTGTGTTGAATTGCCGCAAACTGCCTTCCTGGCCATGGAAGCGCGCCACTGCGCGGGCGCTGAAATGCAGGACATGATGGCCTATGCCGCTTCCGTCGGCAGCAAGGCCGCGCAGGCGGAAGGCGCCAAGGGCTTCATCGGTAATGCCAATGACGCCACGGCCCACTGGTTCGGCGCGCCGCGCGGCTATGGCACCATGCCGCATGCGTTGATCGGCTATGCCGGCAGTACGGTGCGCGCGGCTGAGATGTTCCACGAAACCTTCCCCGATGAAAACCTGACGGTATTGGTGGATTACTTTGGCCGGGAAGTATCCGATGGCTTGGCCGTGGCGCGCCGCTTCCCGGACTTGGCCGCTGCTGGGCGGCTCGCCATGCGGCTCGACACCCATGGCGGGCGCTTTCTTGAGGGGCTGGACCCCGCGGAAAGCTACGCCGTGCTGGAACGCCACGCCCCCCAGGCGACCCGGCGCTACCGTAGCGAGACTGAGTTGCGCCACCTGACCGGCACCGGGGTTTCCGCCGCCGCCATTTGGCGTATGCGCGAAGCCTTGGACGAGGCCGGCTTCCCACGGGTGCGGATTGTCGCATCCTCGGGCTTTGGGGTCAGCAAATGTCGGGTCATGGCGGAAGCGCGCGCGCCGATTGATGTGGTGGGTACGGGCAGCTTCATCCCCAATACCTGGTCCGAAACCTATGCCACGGCGGATATTGTTGCCTATGATGGCGTGCCGCGCGTGAAGCTTGGCCGCGAATTTTTGCTGAAACATGGCGAGAGCCGCCGGCGCAATGGCGGGCAAGGCTGAAAGGCCTCACTTTGGGTGATTTCACCCGGGGGCTTTCTGCTCTAGAAGGCGCGCATGGCTGAAACCCTGAAAATTGCCCTGGCGCAACTCAACCCCCATGAAGGCGCACTGACCGCTAATGCAGCGCTGATCCGCAAAGCCCGCTCGGAAGCCGCGAGACTTGGCGCCGATCTTGTGGTGACACCGGAATTCTCCATCGCCGGCTATCCGCCGGAAGATTTGGTGCGCAAGCCCGCCTTCATCGCCGCCTGCGAAGCGGAAATCGCCGCCCTGGCCGCCGAGACCGCCGATGGCGGCCCTGGCCTGGTGGTGGGCGGCCCCTGGCAGGAAGGCGAGAAGGTTTTCAACGCGCTTTTTCTGTTGGAGGCCGGGCAAATCGCCGCGCGCCGCGCCAAGCATGAATTGCCGAATTACGGCGTGTTTGACGATAAGCGCGTGTTTGACGCCGGTCCCGCACCTGGCCCCATTCCCTTTCGCGGCTTCCGTCTTGGCTTAATGATTTGCGAAGATTGGTGGTTTCCTGCCGTTTCCGAAACGCTCAGTGAAACCGGCGCGGAAATCCTGATCGCCATCAATGGTTCCCCGTTCGAGGCGGAAAAGCATCAGGCGCGGCTTGATCTGGCAGTATCACGCTGCGTTGAAACCGGGCTTGGCTTTGTTTTTGTCAATCAGGTGGGCGGCCAGGATGAGCTGGTGTTCGAAGGCGCATCCTTTGTGATGAATGCGGATCGGTCGCTCGCGCATGTCATGCCCATGTTCACCGAAGGGTTGCGCATCACCGAATGGCGCCGCGATGGTGGCGTGCTTGTTTGCGCGGCGGGAGAAATCGCGCCCGCGCTGCCAAGGCTGGAACAGATTTACGGCGCCATGGTGCTGGGCCTGCGTGATTACATGAACAAAAACCGCTTCCCGGGCGTGGTGTTGGGGCTATCTGGCGGCATTGATTCTGCGATTTCTGCGGCGGTCGCCGTGGATGCCTTGGGGCCGGATCGCGTGCGCGCGGTGATGATGCCATCGCCCTATACCAGCATCGAAAGCCTGGAAGATGCTGCCGAATGCGCGCAGCTTCTTGGCATTCGCTATGAGAATATTGGCATCGGCCCGGCGATGGAGGCTTTCGCGGGGATGTTGGCGCCAGCCTTTGGCAATGGCAATCGCCCGCCCGATATCACGGAAGAAAACCTGCAATCGCGGATTCGTGGCGTGACGTTGATGGCGCTATCGAACAAGTTCGGCGATATGCTGCTGACCACCGGCAATAAGAGTGAAATGAGCACGGGCTATGCCACGATCTATGGCGATATGTGCGGTGGTTATTCCGTGTTGAAGGATGTCTACAAGACCACGGTTTTTGCCTTGTCTTGGTGGCGCAACGAAAACCAATCGGCGATTGGTCTTGGGCCGAAGGGGATGGTGATGCCGGAACGCGTCATCACCAAGCCACCCAGCGCCGAATTGAAGCCGGATCAGAAGGATCAGGACAGCCTGCCGCCCTATGAAGTGCTGGACGCCATTCTGGAAGGGCTGGTGGAAGGCGAAAAATCCGTGGATGCGCTGGTGGCGGATGGGTTTGATCGCGCTTTGGTGCTGCGGGTTTGGCGCTTGCTGGACCGCGCCGAATATAAGCGCCGCCAGGCCCCCCCCGGTGTGAAGATCACGCCGCGCGCCTTTGGGCGAGATCGGCGTTACCCCATTACCAATGGCTTTACGGCGCTGATTTCATGAGCGCCGGTCTCGATCCTCAGCTTTTCGGTGGCGGCGATCTGATTGTCCGCATCATGGATTTGTCTGGCGGCAATGGCAGCGACCCGGTGGAAGAAATCCGTGGCTTTCTTTCCATCGAACACGCCAATGCCTTTGCGCGCCGCTATGTGCGGGATTCCGTGGAACGCTGCCGCGCGCCGGGCTTGGATGCCAAGGCCGTGCTTGATGCCTGGTTTGCCTTTGGTGAGGATGCGGAAGTGGTTGGCGCTGCCGAAGCCGCCTGGGTGAGTGGCAGTGAATTGAAGGGTTTCGCCGAAACCCCTGTTAAAGACACTGAAGAACGTAATTGGCGCATCCTCGATCCGCGTCGTGATGAGGATGCGGAGGATGAGGCATGAAGCTCCGTTTCGCCCCTTCGCCCACCGGGCTTTTGCATGTTGGCAATGCGCGTGTGGCACTCGCGAATTGGCTTTTGGCGCGCCGGCATGGTGGGGAATTCCTGCTGCGCTTGGATGATACGGATACGGAACGATCCCGCGCTGAATATGCCGAAGCGATTGAGGAAGACCTGACCTGGCTTGGCCTGCCTTGGGATGGGCTGGTGCGCCAGACGGATCGGCTGGATCGCTATGCAGAGGCCGCGGAAAAGCTGAAGGCCGCCGGGCGACTTTATCCCTGCTTCGAAACCGAAGAGGAATTGGCCTACAAGCGCGAACGCCGTCGGCGCGAAGGCAAGCCTCCGCTCTATGATCGCGAAGCGCTGAAAATGACCGCCGAGCAATTGGAACGCGCCTTGGCGAATGGCAAGCAGCCTTATTGGCGCTTCAAACTTTCCATGCGCTCGGTTACCTGGCGGGATCAGGTGCTGGGTGATCGCAGCGTGAAGCTTTCGGCGATTTCCGACCCCGTGCTGATCCGCGCGGATGGCTCGCCGCTTTATACCTTCACGTCTGTGGTGGATGATCTGGAAATGGGCATCACGCATATTGTGCGTGGTGAGGATCACGTCACCAATACCGGCATTCAGATTGATGTTTTTGAAGCGCTGGGCGGCAAGCAGGGCGCGCTGGCCTTCGGGCATTTGCCGCTGTTGACGGATGCTGAAGGCGGCGCGCTGTCCAAACGCTTGGGGTCCATTTCACTGCGGCATTTGCGGAAAGATGGGATCGAACCGACGGCGCTTGTGGGGTATCTCGCGGCGCTTGGCACATCCAATGATCCGGTGGCGGGGATGCCCGCTGACCTCGCGCCCACCTATGATCTTGGGAAGGTTTCCCAATCTACCGCGCGCTTCGATCCGCGGCATATGCTGGCGCTGAACAGAAAGCTTTTGCATGGCATCAGCTTTGACGCGGTGAAGGATAGGCTGCCCGAAGGTGCAGATGAGGCGTTTTGGCTGGCGGTGCGCGGCAATCTGGATTTGCTGCGCGAAGCGAAGCCCTGGTTTGATGTGGTGCGTGGTTCCATCGTGCCGCCCGTTTTGGAAAATGAGGGCGATTTCCTGCGCACGGCCCTTGCCGCCATGCCGGCGGAACCCTGGGATGGCGCCACCTGGGGCGCCTGGACCGGTGCGCTGAAAGAAAGCACGGGCCGCAAGGGCAAGGCGTTGTTTCTGCCGCTGCGGCTTGCGCTGACGGGTGAAGATCACGGCCCGGATATCGGCACCATTCTGCCCCTGATTGGGCGCGACCGCGCAGCGCTGCGCTTGAAGATTGCAGGAGGGGGTTGAGTTATGGCTGAATTTTTCCTGCATGATTTCGCGGCGCGGGCGAAACGCCGCTTTGAACCGCTCGATCCTGGTCATGTGAAGCTCTATGTCTGCGGACCCACGGTTTATGACCTCGCGCATCTCGGCAATGCACGGCCTGTGGTCGTGTTTGATGTGTTGGCGCGCTTGCTGCGCAGGCTCTATCCGCGCGTGACCTATGCGCGCAACATCACGGATGTGGATGACAAAATCAATGCGCGTGCGCGCGAAAGTGGCGAACCGATTGCCGCCATCACCGCGCGCACGACTGCCGATTTCCACGCGGATATGGCGGCGCTGGGCGCCCTGCCGCCTGATGTGGAACCGCGCGCCACCAGCCATATCGCGGAAATGATTGCGCTGATTGAACGCCTGGTCGCCAATGGCCATGCTTATGCGGCGGATGGCCATGTGCTGTTTTCCGTGCCGTCCTTTGCCAATTACGGCAAATTCTCTGGCCGATCGCCGGATGAATTGCTCGCCGGCGCGCGGGTGGATGTCGCGCCCTATAAGCGCGATGCTGGTGACTTCGTTTTGTGGAAGCCAAGCGATGCCGAAACGCCTGGCTGGGAAAGCCCTTGGGGAAGGGGGCGACCTGGCTGGCATATTGAATGCTCTGCCATGTCTTGGAAGCATTTGGGCGAGAGTTTTGATATCCATGGCGGCGGGCAAGATCTGATTTTTCCGCATCATGAAAACGAAATCGCCCAATCCGTCTGCGCTTTCCCCGGCACCGTCTTTGCCCGTTATTGGATGCATAACGGCATGCTGATGGTGGATGGGGAGAAGATGTCGAAATCCCTCGGCAATTTCCTCACCCTGCGCGATATCCTGAAGAAGGGCGCCTGGGCCGGTGAGGCGTTTCGGCTGCTGCTGCTCCGCACCCATTACCGCCAATCGCTGGATTACACTGAAGCAGGCTTGAATGAAGCCAAGGCGGAGCTGGATGATCATTACGCCATGCTGGCGCGTGCTGAAGTGGCGCGTGCAGATGATGACGCCGCGCGCATGGCGGATTGGGCGCTGGAACCGCTACGCGATGATTTGAACACGCCATTGGCGCTGGCGCGGCTGCGAGACCTCCGCACCCTCGCCAACGCGCTGACGGTGGGTGGCTCACCCAATGTCGTGCTGGAACGCATGGGTCTGCGTGAAGCGCCCGAAATCGGTGCGGTGGTTGCGGCCTTCCGTGAAGCGGCTTCCGTGCTGGGTGTGGCGCAAAGCAGCCCCGCCCATTGGCTGCAAGGCGATGGCGATGATGCCGCCGCGATTGAAGCCGCCATCGCCGCGCGGCTTGCGGCCCGCCAGGCGAAGAACTGGGCGGAAGCTGACCGCATTCGCGATGAATTAAAGGCGCAGGGCATCATTCTGGAAGATGGCGCCGGTGGCACAGGCTGGAAACGCGCTTGACCTTCCCCTTATGGCAAGCCGCAGCCTTTCCCGGTTGAACCAAAAACCGGGAGCCCAATCATGAAGCGCTTCGCCCTTTGCCTAACGCTCGCCACCCTTGCCCTGCCTGCCTTCGCGCAGCAGGGCCATCAAGGCCATGGCGCGCGCCCCAGAGCCAATGAACCGGCCTCCACATGCGAATTCCGCGCTGCCAATGACCGTATGCACCGTGACATGAATATCCGCTTCACCGGCGATGCGGATCGGGATTTCGCCGCCGGCATGATCCCGCATCACCAAGGCGCGATAGATATGGCGCGCGTGGTGCTCCGCCACGGCAAGGACCCGGAGATGAAACGCCTCGCGGAATCCATCATTGCTGCCCAGGAAGTGGAAATCGCCCAACTAAAGGCCTTCCTGGCGCGATGACGGGCGGGCGCGGGGAAGGGGGGGCGCCACTGACGCCGCCCCCGGGTGAAAGCCCGATCATTGTGCTGGTGCGCCCGCAAATGGCGCGCAATATCGGCAGCACCGCCCGCGCCATGGCCAATGGCGGACTGTTCCATTTGCGCATCGTGGCGCCGCGCGATGGCTGGCCTCAGCCCGATGCACTGCCTGCCGCTTCCGGCGCTGATCCCATCATTCATGCCGCGCAGGTTTTCGATACGCTCGATGCCGCCTTGGCGGATTGCCATCGCGTTTTCGCAACTTGCCCGCGACCGCGCCATGTGGTGATGCCGGTGCGTGATGCCCGCGCGGCAGCGGAAGATTTGCGCGCCATCAACGCCAAGGGCCAGCGCGTGGCCGTGCTGTTCGGCCCCGAAAGGGCAGGGCTGGAAGCCGAAGATCTGGCGCGTGCCGACACCTTGGTGCGCTACCCGCTGAACCCCGAGCACAACTCGCTCAACCTTGCCCAGGCCGTGATGATCCTGGCCTATGAATGGTGGATGGCCGCCGAGGCTACGCCCCCGCGCTATCTGATGACCAATGAAACCCATGTTGCGACCAAGGGCGAATTGGACATTTTCCTGGGCCGGCTGATCGCGGAATTGGATGCTTCCGGCTTCCTGGACAATCAGGAAAAGCGCCCCGGCATGGTGCGCAATCTGCGCCATTGGTTCCAGCGGGGCGAGGTGACGGAACAGGAACTCCGCACGCTGCATGGCGTGGTCACGGAATTGTCGCGCGGGCGCATGAAACGTGGCCGCCCGCCGCGTGATGATGTGGAAGCGCCCTGGGAAGAATAGGTTTGGTCGCATTTTCCGAGCCGCCAAGCGATGCCGCTTGGCTTGAAAATGCTCCATAAAAAAACCCGGCTGATTTTCACCAGCCGGGCTTCATTGAACCAAGCGCCTTCTTCAGCGCTGCAAGGCCTGCACGATTTCCTGTGTGACCTTCTTCGCATCGCCAAACAACATCATGGTATTCGGGCGGAAGAACAGCTCATTATCAACGCCGGCATAACCGCTCGCCATGCCGCGCTTGATGAAGAACACGGTCTTCGCGCGTTCCACATCCAGAATGGGCATGCCGTAAATCGCCGATGATTTGTCGGTTTTCGCCGCCGGGTTGGTCACGTCATTCGCCCCGATCACAAAGGCCACATCGGCATCGGCGAATTCGGCATTGATCTCCTCAAGCTCAAACACCTCATCATAAGGCACATTCGCTTCGGCCAGCAGCACGTTCATGTGGCCCGGCATACGGCCTGCCACAGGATGGATGGCGTATTTAATTTCAGCGCCTTCCTTCTTGAGCAGATCAGCCATCTCACGCAGCACCTGCTGCGCCTGCGCCACCGCCATGCCATAGCCAGGCACCACGATGATCTTCTGCGCATTCTTCATCATATAGGCTGCGTCTTCCGGGCTGCCGGCCTTGACCGGCGGACGATCTGCCGCCGCACCACCCGCTGCTGCCGCGCCACCTTCAGACCCGAAGCCACCCAGCAGCACATTGATGATGCTGCGGTTCATGCCCTTACACATGATGTAGGACAAGATGGCACCAGAAGCACCCACCAGCGCGCCGGTCACAATCAGCAGCAAATTGCCGATGGTGAAGCCAATGCCCGCCGCCGCCCAGCCGGAATAGCTGTTCAGCATGGAAACCACCACAGGCATATCCGCGCCACCAATCGGAATGATCAGCAGGAAGCCCAGCACGAAGGACAGGATGGCAATTATCCAGAACAGCACATCACTGCCCGTGATCACGAACAACACCACCAGCAGCGCCAGCAAAATGCCAAGCCCCAGGTTCAGCATATGCTGACCCTTGAACATGATCGGCGCGCCAGACATGCGGCCATCCAGCTTCGCAAAGGCAATCACAGAACCCGAGAAGGTGATGGCACCAATCGCAAGACCCAGCGACATTTCAACCAAAGACGCGCCCTTGATATTGCCGCGCACACCAATGCCGAAGCTCTCCGGCGCGTAAAACGCCGCCGCCGCCACGAACACGGCGGCGAGACCCACCAGAGAATGGAAGGCCGCGACAAGCTGCGGGAGCGACGTCATTTGAATGCGCTGCGCCACAATGGTGCCGATGGCGCCGCCAATGGCCAGGCCCGCAATCACCAGCCCAATGCCGCCAATGCTCATGCCTGGCTTCAGCAGGGTGGCGGCAATCGCTACCGCCATGCCGATCATGCCAAGCATATTGCCCTGGCGGCTGGTTTCCGGATGGCTCAAGCCGCGCAGCGCCAGAATGAAGAGCACTGACGCAACAAGATAAGCCAGTGTCAGAAGAGTGGTCGCCATGGCGTCAGCTCCCCTTCTTCTTGAACATGGCCAGCATTCGCCGCGTCACCATAAAGCCGCCAAAAATATTCACGGCAGCCAGCGTCACGCCGATGAAGCCGAAAATCCGCGCCGCCCAGCCATCCGCAGTACCGGCGGCGAGGATTGCGCCCACCACGATCACCGATGAAATGGCGTTCGTCACGCCCATCAGCGGCGAGTGCAGCGCCGGCGTCACGTTCCACACCACATGATAGCCGACGAAGCAGGCCAGCAAGAAGATCGTCAGCAGATACAAAAACGGCTCAGCAGCGGCAGCCACCGGGGCCACGGCTTCCGCCGCACGGCGGGCCTGTTCCGCCAGTTCCAGCGCGCGTTGCGCCGTGCTGGCCGCCTGATTGGCGAGTTCGGTCGCGTTCATCCGAATTCTCCTTAGCCTGCCTGGGCCGGCTTCATTTGCGGGTGCACCACGGCCCCGCCGCGCGTCAGCGCAACACCCTTCACAATGTCGTCATCTTCAGGAAGTTTGGGCGCCTTGGCGTCCTTATCCCAGAAGGTGGTCAGGAAGGTCAGCAGATTGCGCGCATAAAGCGCGGAAGCCGCCGCCGGAATACGCCCGGGCCAATTGGTATAGCCCAGGATCTTTACGCCATTTTCGGTGACGAAAAGCTCACCCGGCTTGGTCAGCGCGCAATTGCCGCCCGCATCGGATGCGATATCCACAATCACGGAACCGGGCTTCATGGAAGCAACCATCTCGGCGGTTACCAGAATAGGCGCGCGGCGGCCCTGCACCAAAGCAGTGCACACAACCACATCCTGCTTGGCGATATGCGCAGCCACCACTTCCGCCTGCTTGGCATAGAAAGCGGCGGAAAGCTGCTTCGCATAGCCGCCCGCAGTTTGCGCGGCCTTGCTTTCCTCATCCTCGTAGCCAACGAAGCTGGCGCCGAGGGATTTGATTTCTTCCTTGGCGGCAGGGCGCACATCGGTCGCGGAAACGCGACCCCCCAGGCGGCGCGCGGTCGCAATGGCCTGCAAGCCGGCAACCCCTGCGCCCATGATGAAGGTATTGGCCGCGGGCACGGTGCCGGCGGCGGTCATCATCATGGGAAAGCCCTTGTCATAGGCGGTGGATGCTTCAACCACGGCGCGATAGCCGGCCAGATTGGCCTGGGAAGACAGCACATCCATGGATTGCGCGCGGGTGATGCGCGGCAGCAATTCCATGGAACAAGCGTCAATCCCGGCCGCCGCATAGCGCCCGGCGGCATCGGCATCGGCGGCAAGGGTCGCGATCAGCAGTGCCCCGCGCGGGATCAGCGCCAATTCATCCACCGCGCCTTCCCCAGCGGCAAGCGGTGCGCGCACCTTCAGCACGATCTGCGCGCCAGCCAGTGCGGTGGCGGCATCGGCGGCGATGCTTGCCCCGGCTTCGGCATAGGCAGCATCAGTGAGGCCCGAGGCCATGCCGGCGCCGGCTTCAACAGCCAGGGTGCAGCCCATGCCAATCAGCTTCTTCACGGTCTCCGGCGTCGCGGCAACCCGCGTCTCACCGGCCCGGCGTTCTTTCAGAACGGCCACTTTCATAAGGGATACCCCCAAAGGACTAGATTGTGCGCCGCACTACAGGCGCTGCGCCCGGGTGTCCACCCAGGCAGGAACCTCCAAAAGGGGGCGAGGCGCCAAATTGCAAGCCCGAAGAGGGGCTTTTTGGACAGCTTGTGCCTTGCGCTTGGGCATTTCCCGGGCTCAGACTTGCCCTGTCTGCGATCAACGCAGCGGGAGGAAAGCATATGTCCATGAACCGCCGCCATTTGGCGCTGGCGGGGGCCGCGGCCCTGACGCTCGCCAATCTCACCCCCTCAACCGCCCTTGCCCAGGGCAGCGATGCCGCTGCGGTCGCTGCCGCCGTTGAGGCACTCACCAAGGCCATGCTGGCTGGGGACCGCGCCGGGATGATGGCCGTGACGCATGAAAGGCTCAGCTACGGCCATTCCGCGGGGCGGATCGAAAACCGCCAGCAGTTTATTGACCCGCTGGCGAATAAGACCTCGATCTTCCGGTCCATAAATATTTCGGATCAAACAATTGATGTGGTCGGCGATGACGCCATTGTGCGCCATGTGCTGCGGGGTGAATCCGAAAGCAACGGGCGCGTGAACCCGGTGAATATCGGTATTCTCCAAGTCTGGAAGAAGCAGCCCGATGGCTGGAAGCTGCTTGCGCGGCAGGCGTTCACGCGGCCAAGCTGAAGTTCAAGCGACCCGATCGGGGTCGCCCTGAAAGCCAATCTCGCAAACACTGCCGCCGTGAAAGCGCGCGGCAGGGCTGACGGGTGAGGCGGCCTTATCGGCCAATTCGGCGGCCCAATCTTCGGCATTGTCGCGCGGCGTGAAGCCAATATGGGCGCGCGCCGCGCCATCCCCGCCCCATTTGGCGCGGCTATTGGCTGAAACGCCATAAAGCACCAAAAAATGAAAGCTCGGCGCCAGAACGGTGGCGCGCGCGAGCGCTGCCATATCCCCATGGCTGATCCAAGCGCCCAATTCGCGCGCATTGCCGGGGCGCGCGCGAAAGGCGCCGATGCGCAGACACGCGACCTCCATGCCGAATTTATCCGCATGCAAGCGTGCCAAGGCTTCCCCATAGGCTTTGCTGGCGCCGTAAAAGCCGCTGGGGCGCGGTGGCACATCCGGGCCGACAGGCTTATCGGCAGGATAAAACCCAATCACATGATTGCTGGAAGCGAAAATCACGCGCTTCACGCCATGCTGGCGCGCTGCGGCAAAGACCGTATGCGTGCCAATGATATTGGCGTGCAGGATCTCATCCGGGCTGCCACCGGTCTCGCGCGGGATGCCAGCCAAATGAATGACGCAATCCACGCCTGCCATGGCTGTATCCATCACTGAAGGGTCAGTGACATTGCCAATGATGGTTTCCGCAGCCGCTGCATCCGCAATGGGGCGTTGATCGAACAAGCGCAGCGCCCCGGCTGTATCCACCAGCGCGGGACGGATGACACTGCCGATCTCCCCCGCCGCGCCGGTGATCAACAGGCGGCGCCATTTTGGGGTCTGCGCCATCATTCCGCGGTGATCTTCGCCTCGGCAACAATGCGGCCAAGCTTTTCTGATTCCGAAATCATGAATGCCTGGCTTTCTTCCAGGCTGAAGCCCTGCACCTGTAGCCCCTGTTCTTCGAAACGGGCGCGCAGCGTCGGTTCGCGCATGGCGGAAAGGACAATGCCATGCAGGCGGCGCATGATGGGTTCCGGCACGCCGGTTGGCGCGAAAAGCCCGAAGAAATTGACCAATTCATAATTGGCCATGGGCGCGAATTCCGCGACGGCGCCCACATCCGGCAATTGCGCCATGCGTTCGCGCGATGTCACGCCAATGGCGCGGATGCGCCCTTCGCGGATCAGCGAAAGCCCGGATGCGAGCGAATTATAGCCAAACTGCACCTGCCCCGACGCAATATCCAGCACAGCCGGCCCGGAACCGCGATAGGGCACATGCAGCGCATCCACCCCCGCAACGCGATTGAACAATTCCCCCGCCAGATGCTGCGGATTGCCAATGCCCGACGATGAATATGAGAATTTCCCCGGATTGGCCCGCGCCGCAGCGACCAATTCCGGCACATTGGTAAAGGGCGCTCCGGGGAAGCCCATGATCACGATGGGCACCTTCACCATCACCATGACAGCGCGCATGTCTCGCCCTGGATTATAGGGCAGGCGTTCCTTGTACATATGCGGGTTGATCGCGGTCTCCCCAGCACCGCCCAGCATCAGCGTATAGCCATCCGCCGGCGCCTGGCAGAGCGCCTGCGCGCCGATGATGCCCGCCGCGCCGGAACGGTTCTCCACCACAACCGGCTGCCCCAGCGCGGCGCGCAGCGGTTCGGCGATCAGCCGCGCTGTAATGTCCTGACCGCCCCCGGCCGCATAGGGCACCAGGATGCGGACAGGACGATTGGGATAAGCCTCCTGCGCGCGCAGAATGCCAGGACTTGCCAGAATACCCGCGCCGAGAAGCGCGGCACTGCGTCTGCTGATCATTTTTCCTCCTGCCCCGGGGCTTGGTGCCCCGGAATCAATTGCAGGAAGCCTAAAGCAGTTTCGCCCGGTCGTGAAATCAGCCCGGGTTCGCCGTTGGCGGCACGCCCGCTTCAGTCAAGGCCGCCTGCTGCCTTGCCGCAATTTTCGCCACATCGAAATCGGCGATCAATTCCTGAAATAGCTGATGCCAATTGAGCTTGGCATTCAGCCGCAGGAACACCGCGCCAAGCCCAATCGCCGCGCGGTCCATCAGCGGAAATTCGCGCGGGATGCGCACGCCCCCGGTGCGCTTCAGCCCGGCATGCACTTCTTCGGCGATGCGCCGCCCATATTGCGGATCATCGCTCTCCTGAATGGGGCGCAAACGGTCTTGCAGCAGCGGTTCATACAGGAAGCGCGCCCAAAGGTTCAGCACTTCCATCGTCTCGCGCTTCAAATCCTTGAAGCCCCAGATGCGATAGGCTTCAGCTGCCTTGTCGAAATCCCCATCGCGCATGGCTTCATAAAGCATGATCACACCGCCCACGAAGCGCGGTTCAAAAATCCGCACCACGCCGAAATCGAGCAGATTGATCCCGAAGCTGCCACCCTCCGGCGCAGTTGCATGCACCTGGTAATTGCCAAGATGCGGGTCGCCATGGATCACCGCATAGCGATAGAAGGGCACATACCAGGCCCGGAACAGCGCGCGGGCATAAGCTGCGCGTTCTTCTTCCGGCGGGTCCTCATCAATGCGGGCTTGAATGGCGCGGCCATCCAGCCAGGACATGGTCAGCAAGCGCTTGGTACAAAAGGCTTCCACCGGCACGGGCACGCGCACGCCCGGCACATCACGCAGCATGATGCCATAAAGCCGCTGCTGCGATGCTTCCCGCAGATAATCCAGTTCCTCGCGCAAACGTTCGGAAAGCTCAAGATAGGCTTCCTCATTCTCAAGCGCGCTATCCATGCGCCGGTAAAGGCTCATGGCGATCTTCAATTGCCTGAGATCGGCTTCCACCACGCTTGCCATATCCGGGTATTGCAGCTTGCAGGCCACGCGCTGGCCATCGGGCAACACGGCGCGATGGACCTGGCCGAGTGAGGCAGCGGCGGCGGCTTCGCGTTCAAAGGATTTGAATTTGCTTTCCCAATTCGGGCCCAATTCGCTCATCATGCGCCGGCGCACAAAGGGCCAGCCCATGGGCGGCGCATTGGCCTGAAGTGTCGCCAATTCCTTGGCGATTTCAGGCGGCAGCGCATCCGGCACGGTGGAGAGGAATTGCGCGATCTTCATCATGGGGCCCTTCAAGGAACCCAGCACCGCCTTCAAATCCTCGGCATGTTTTTCGTCTGATTTCAGGCCGAACAGCTTATGCCCGGCAACACGCGCCGCCATGCCCGTGACAGCGCCGGAAGTGCGCACCATGCGGCGCACTTCGCCAAAAATCGAATGGGCTTCACGATCTTCAGCCATCCGCGCGCTCAATCTCATCAATGAAGCCGGCAATCACATCAAGCCCGCGCGCCCAGAAGGCGGGATCAGCCGCGTTCAGTCCGAAGGGGGCGAGCAATTCCTTATGCCGAAGCGTGCCGCCAGCACGCAGCATCTCGATATACTTCGCCTCAAAATTCGGCACACCGCCATCGCGATAAACGCCATAAAGCGCATTCACCAGGCAATCCCCGAAGGCATAGGCATAGACATAAAAGGGCGTGTGGATGAAATGCGGGATATAGGACCAATAGACGCTGTAATCCGGCGAAAATTCAAAGGCCGGCCCCAGGCTTTCAGTTTGCACCTGCATCCAAAGCGCGCCGATCTGTTCCGACGATAATTCACCCTTGGCGCGCGCGTCATGCAGCAGGGTTTCGAACCGGTAGAAGGCGATCTGCCGCACCACCGTATTCAGCATATCCTCCACCTTGGCGGCGAGAAGACCACGGCGCTTTCGTGGATCGGCTTCTGCATCCAGCACGGCGCGGAAGGTCATCATCTCCCCGAAGACCGAGGCAGTTTCAGCCAGCGTCAACGGCGTTGAGGACATCAGATAGCCCTGCTCAGCCGCCAGCACCTGATGCACGCCATGGCCCAATTCATGCGCCAGCGTCATCACATCCCGCGCCTTGCCGTGGTAATTCACCAGCAGATAAGGATGCGCCGAAGGCACGGTGGGGTGCGCGAAGGCGCCGGATGCCTTGCCGGGGCGAAGTGCCGCATCAATCCAGGGCTTGTCGAAGAATTGCCGGCCAATCTCGGCCAGGCGCGGGCTGAAGGCAGCATAGGAATCGAGCACTTGGGAGACAGCCTTGGGCCAGGGGATCAGGCTGTCATCCTGATCGGGCAGCGGCGCATTGCGATCCCAATGTTGCAATTTCGGCAGGCCAAGCCATTTCGCCTTCATGGCGTAATAGCGATGCGAAAGCCGCGGGAAGCTGGCGCGCACAGCGGAAACCAACGCCTCCACCACCTCATCTTCCACCATATTGGCGCGGTTGCGCGCGGAGGCGGGGCGCTGGTAGCGCCGCCACTTGTCAATAATCTCCTTATCTTTCGCCAAGGTATTCGTGATCAGCGTGAACAACCGGCCCTTTTCGGCGAAGGCCGCCGAAACCCCCTTGGCGGCGGCTTCACGCACCGCGCGATCCCCATCGGAAAGCCAGTTCAGCGCGTCAGATACGGTCAGGCTTTCCGCGCCTGATGGCAGCGGCACGGAAACCTTCATGGTCGCGATGGTTTCATCAAACAGCCGGTTCCAGGCGGACCTGCCCGTCACTTCCTTTTCATGCAGCAACTTTTCCGCCTCATCGGAAAGCTGATGCGGGCGAAACACGCGCAAATCGCGCAGCCAGGGGCGAAAGCGGGCCAGCGCCGCGGAATCGGCGCATTTGCGATCCAGCACCGCATCTTCCAGCCGGTTCAATTCCAGCGTGAAGAAGATCAGATGGCTGCTGATCGTGGTCGCGCGTTCCTGCATGGTTTGATAGAAACGCCCATTCGCCGGGTCTTCCGCATCGCCGCTGAAAACCAACTGGGCATAGGACATGACGCGGCCCAGGATTTCCTCAATCGCCTCATATTCGGCAATCGCGGCGGCCAATTCATTGCCGGAAATCGCGCCAAGCCTGCCGGAAAACCTGGCCGAAAAGGCCTTCGCATCGGCCTCGGCGCGGTCCAGATCGCGCGTCAGCGCCGGGTCATCCGGCGCCCTGTAAAGGTCCGAAAGGTCCCAAACGGGCAGGTTGGCAGCGGGGGCGCCGCCATCAAGCGGGGCGCGGAGCGGGGCAGGGGAGATGATTCTGGTCACCCCCCTCATATAGACCGTTGCAGCGCATGGCCAAGCGGCAAGCCGCGCCCTACATGAGGCGCCGAGGCGTAAAACGGGGGGGAAGGGAATGCCCTATACGGAACAAGGATGGCCCAATCTGCCGGCCATGATGCTGGGCAGGGCGCGGGAATGGCCGACCAAGCCGCTGTTTCGCTTCTGGCGCGACGGCGGCTGGCAAAGCTTGAATTGGGCGGCATTCGCGGGCCAGGTGGCGGCGCTGGCGGCGTTTTTGCGTGCGCAGGGCATCGCGCCGGGGGATCGGGTGCTGTTGGTCTCGGAAAACCGGCCTGAATTCCCCATCGCCGATACCGCCATCATGGCCATCGGCGCCATTACCGTACCGACTTACGTGACCAATTTGCCGAGCGATCACGCCCATATCCTGCGTGATTCCGGGGTGCGCTTTGCGATTGTCTCCACCACCGCGCTTGCCGCCCGCGTGCTGGAAGGCGCTGCCCTGGCGCATGGCTTGGATGGCTTGCTCTGTTGCGAAACCCCGCCCGAAGCGCCCGGGCTTACCACCCATCTTTGGGCCGATGCGCTGGCCACCCCCGCCGATCCGGTGGCGCTGGAAGCCGAAACCCATCTCATCGCGCCGGAGGCCCTGGCCTGCCTGATCTATACCTCAGGCACGGGCGGCGCGCCCAAGGGCGTCATGCTGCCGCATCGTGCCTTGCTCGCCAATCGCCATGGCGTGCTGCCGCTGGCGGAAAAGCTTGATTTGGATGGCAAACCCTACCTGTCCTTCCTGCCGCTATCGCATAGCTATGAACATACGGTGGGCGGCTTCCTGTTGCCGTCCTACGGCATGGAGGTGGTCTATTCGCGCGGCGCGGATAGGCTGGTGCAGGAAATGGCGGAAATCCGCCCCGCGATCATGACGGCGGTGCCCCGCTTGTTCGAAGTATTGCGGTCCCGCTTGCTGGCGGCGTTGGAAAAGGAAAAGCCCATCAAGCGCTGGCTGTTTGATCGCGCCTTGCTACGCGGGCAGCAACGCATGGCCGGTGCCTCCTTGGGTGTGATTGGCGGCATCGAGGATGCGCTTCTGGAAAAGCTGGTACGCGCAAAAGTGCGCGCGCGCTTCGGTGGCGCCTTGCGCGCCTTGGTTTCTGGCGGTGCGCGGCTTGATCCCGATTTGGCTGCGTTTTTCATCGCGCTCGGCCTGCCGGTGCTGCAAGGCTATGGGCAGACGGAAGCCGGCCCGGTGGTGAGTGTGAACCTGCCCTGGGCCAATCGGCATGAAAGTGTCGGCATGCCCTTGGAAGGTGTCGCGTGTCGCATCGCCGCCGATGGCGAAATCCTGATCCAGGGCGCGCTGGTGATGACCGGCTATTGGGGCAATCCGGAAGCGACCGCCGCGACGCTTCGCACGGAAGGCGATGATGATCGCCCCTGGCTGCATACCGGTGATATCGGTGCGCTGCGCGATGGCTTCCTCTACATCACCGACCGCAAGCGCGATTTCATCAAGCTGCTCGGCGGCGACATGATCAGCCCGGCCAAGATCGAAAGCCTGTTGATGGCGGAGCCTGAAATCCAGCAGGCCCTGGTGGCGGGGGAAGGCAAGGCTGGCTTGGTCGCGCTGCTTGTCCCCGCCGAGGGTCAGGAGGCCAGCATCGCCGCCGCCGTGGCGCGGGTGAATGCGCGGCTTGCGATTATTGAACGCATCCGCCGCCACGCGGTGACAGCGCCTTTCACCATCGAAAATGGATTGCTCACGCCCACGATGAAACTGAGACGCCGTGCTGCCATTCAGGAACGCGCAGCGGAGATTGAGAAGCTTTGGGAATAGCTGGGCTTATCGCGGCGCCCAGCGCAAACCGCTGCGGATATCATCACTATCTTCCCCCGCCGCCGGCACGCCGCGTGCCGGTTGCGGGCGCTGGCCGTCAAAGCTGATCGGCAGGCCAATGGCGCGCACCGGCAGCCCTGGTACGGGCGCGACAATGCCAAGGGCCGCCACCTGCGCATCCACGGCAATCTCACGCATGGTATTGATCGGCCCGCAGGGAATGCCGGCGGCTTCCAGCAGAGGCAGCCATTCTTCCGCCGGACGCGCACGAAAGGCCGGTTCCATCACCGCCATCAGCGCCGGCTTATTGGCCACGCGCAGCCGATTGCTGGCAAAGCGTTCATCACTGCCAAGCGTGGAAAGCCCCATGGCATCGCATAATTTGCGAAATAGCCGATCATTCGCCGCTGCCACCATCACCGGCGCCGTCGCGGTTTCAAAAGACTGAAACACCACCGTATTCGGATTGCCGGATAGGTTGCGCGGCGGCGGACGGCCTGAAACGGTGAAGCCCGCAAAATGCGGCCCCATCCAGCCAAGGGCCGTTTCCAGCAGGGATGTATCAACCACCCCGCCCTTGCCCGTGGTATGGCGACGTTCAATCGCGGCCAGAATGCCAATCACCGCCCACATGCCGGTGCCGAGATCGAGGATTTGCACACCACTTCGCGTGGGCGGCCCGCCTTCCGCGCCATTCATCATCATCAGGCCGGAATAGCCTTGCAGGATCGGCTCATAGCCCGGGTGCAAAGCCTTCGGCCCCACCGCGCCAAAGGCGCCAAGCGAGGCATAAATCAGGCGTGGAAAACGCGCCGTCAGCGCCGCACCACCCAGCCCCAAATCCTCCAGCGCGCCGGGGCGCATATTCTGCACAACCGCATCCGCATCACCCACCAATTCCATCAGCAAAGCGCGATCCGCATCATTGCGCAGATCAAGGCTGAGTGAGCGCTTGCCGCGATTGACGGCGATAAAGGTGGTGGCCGTGCCCTCATGCATGGGTGGCCCCCAGCCGCGCGCATCATCGCCGCCTTCGGGGCGTTCCAGCTTGATCACCTCGGCGCCCAGCATGGCGAGGATCTGGCCCGCAAAGGGCCCCGCCAAATTCTGCGCAATTTCGACAACCCGGATACCGGCCAAAGGAGACATGCGAAAACCCTTTTCAAGCAGGCGAAGGGTAGGGCTTTGGCCGCTGGGCGGGCAAGTTTGGGGCTGGACCGCTGGGCGACGCGGGTGAAAGCTAACGCCATGAACCCGACCCCGCCCGATATCCTCGCTGCACTTTGGCGCCAGGCCGCACTTGATCCTGCCGCGCTTGCGCAGATCAGCCTGATTGGCGCTGAACCCATCCAGCCTTCCAGCTTTCGCGTGGATGCCGCAGCGCAAACCAGCATAGCTGCGTCAGGCTTGGCGGCGGTGGAAATCCACCGCCAGCGCGGTGGTGGCGCGCAGCGTGTCGCGGTTGCAATGCGCGATGCCGCCATCGAGTTTCGCTCCGAACATTGGCTCAGCATCGCGGGCCAGCCAGCAGGCGCGCGCTGGGATGCGATTGCGGGGCTATATCTGTGTGGCGATGGGCGATGGGTGCGGCTGCACACGAATTTCCCGCATCATCGCGACGGCGTGCTTCGTTTGCTTGGCGATGTCGCTCATGATCGCGCTGCGGTTGCCAAGGCGCTCAACACCCGGCGCGCGGCGGAATTTGAAGCAGCGGCAGCGGAAGCCGGGCTGGTGGTGACCATGACGCGCAGCCTGGCCGAATGGGATGCCTCGCCCCAAGGTCAGGCAGCTTCCAGCCTGCCGCCTGTGTTGATCGAGAGAATTGGCGATGCGCCGCGCATGCCCTTGCCGCCAGCCGCCGAGCGTCCCCTAAGCGGCCTCCGCGTCCTTGACCTCACGCGCGTCATTGCCGGGCCTGTCGCGGGCCGCACCCTGGCCGCGCATGGCGCTGATGTTTTGCATATCAGCGCGCCGCATCTGCCGAGCTTTGATGAATTGGTGATGGATACCGGGCGCGGCAAAAGAACCGCATCACTTGATTTGCGCGCCCAGGCTGATCAGGCGCGTTTGCGCCATTTGGCCGCGCGCGCCGATATCTTTCTGCAAGGCTATCGCCCCGGCGCCATTGCCGGGTATGGCTTCGCGCCAGAGGCACTCGCCGCGCTCAATCCCGGCATCATTTGTGTCTCGCTTTCCGCCTATGGCCATCTCGGCCCCTGGGCCGCGCGGCGCGGCTTTGATTCGCTGGTGCAGAATGCCAATGGCATGAATGACGCCGAAGCGCTGGCCGCGCGTGAGGATAAGCCGCGCCCCTTGCCATGCCAGGCACTTGATCACGCCTCGGGCTATCTACTTGCCTTCGGCGCCATGGCCGCCTTGTTGCGGCGCGCAGAGGAAGGCGGTTCCTGGCTGGTGCGGGTTTCCCTGGCCGGTACTGGCGAATGGATCAAGCGCTTGGGCCGCCTGGAAGGGGGGCTCACCGCGCCCGGCCTGACGCCTGCGGAAATTGACGCGGCCTTGGAAGAAAGTGACAGCGGCTTTGGCGTAATGCGCGCCACGCGCCATGCCGCGCGGCTTTCCGCCACACCGCCGCGCTGGGATTTACCCGCCATGCCGCTCGGTAGCCATGCGCCGGAATGGCGCCAGACTTCACTTCAAACAGCGCAAAAACAGCGTTGAAGGATGCGCAACTTCCCCCACCGCATCGGCAGCGCGCGGTGTTTCAGACGCAGGGCCTTGCGTCACCTGCACATTCTGTTCGCGCAGAAATTCCAAGGCTTCCGTGTGCTTCACGGCGAAGTTCACATTCTGCGGAATATCGCCCGTCTGTCGCGCCACTTGCCCGGCATTAAGCTTTGACACCACAACGCCAATCACCTGCCCGCGCATATCCAAAAGTGGCCCGCCGGAATTGCCCGGCTGCACCGGCGCGCTGATCTGAATATGGCGCGGATTATCGGCAAGGCCGGAAAGCGCGGAGACCTCCCCTGTCGTCAGCGTCGGGCCTGAAGAAAGCAACCCTGCCAGGGGAAAGCCGTAAGTCACCACGCCTTCTCCCCGGCGATACATGCCAGCGCTGCGGAAAGGCAGGATAGGGCCCGCGTCAGCTTCAGTGCTGAGCAAGGCCAGGTCGCGCGTCGTATCGCTTGCCATCACACGGGCCGGCAATTCGCGCCCATCGGGCAGGCGCGCAGCCACTTCGGCACAGCCCTCAATCACGTGATGATTGGTCATGATCCGCCGTGCGGCGACCACAAAACCCGTGCCGGAAGAAACTGCGCGCCGCGCAGCACGCTCACCGGGGGCAAGCGGCGGCGGCTTGTCGCGGGGAAGCTCGGCCTGGGTGCCTGGGGCGCCACCACTTTGGTGGGGCAAAGGCGGGGGCTTTTCGGTCGGCAGCGTGGCGCGCGGCGATTGCACAGGCGGCAGGGGCGGCGGCTTTTGCGCAAGGGCTGTCGTGCCTAAAACAAGCCCGAACCACCCGACCACAAACGCGCGTTGCATCATCAGCACATTGTGCCGCGCCGCTGCACAGCAGGTCAATGCAAAAGCGCTACCGCTCACCCCCGCCGGATATTGTAAAACAGCGCCACTCCTTGCAGCATGCCGGTCAGGTCAGCGCGCATGGCAGTTGGCGAGAAGAACTGCCCCAGCGGAGTATAGGGCACCTGATCAAAGCTCACACGCTGCATCTGCCGGCCGATGGTGGCACGCGTTGCATCATCGGGCGCGGCGAACCAGGCATTACGCAGCGTTTCCAACTCCGGCACGGTTGGCCAGCCGAAAATGGCACTCCGCCCATGGCCGCGGATCAGGTTATTTGCCGCCGGATTCACTTGTGCGCTGCCCGCGGTCCAGCTCACCATGAAATTCCAACCGCCCTGATCCACCGGGTTCTGGTTCGGGATGCGAGAGGTCACTGAACCCCAATCGGTCGCGATATAATCAAGATTGATGCCGATGCGGCGGAGATAATCGCCGGCCACCTCGCTCATGGCATTGATCACCGGGAAATCCGTGGCCGCCAGAAGATTGATCCGCTCCCCGCGATAGCCGGCTTCCTGAAGCGCGCGGCGCGTATCGGCAATACTGGTCGGGTTGCGGAAGGCATCCATGCCCTCATCGCTTGCCATGGGCGAACTCGGCACAAAGAACCCGTAGGGCACGCGCCAGAGCGTTTCATCCGTGCTGCCGGCTGCGGTCATGAAATCGCGCTGCACTATGCCGCGCAGAATGGCCCGCCGGATCGCCGGATTATCCAAAGGCGGATTGAGGTGATTGGGCCTGAGGAAGCCGATTGACCCATTGGGATCAAGGATTTCCACCTTCAGGCCGCGCGCGCGGCGCAACTGCGGCACCAGATCAATCGCAGGCAATTCCCACCAATCAACCTCGCCCCGCTGCAAGGCTGCGGAAGCGGTCGCGCCATCCGGAATGGTCAGCCATTCCACGCGATCAAAATGCACCTGCTTGCCGCCGGCCATATAGGAAGCCGGTTCCTGGCGCGGCACATATTGCTCATTCTTCGCATAGACATTGCGGCTGCCTGGCAGGCGTTCACTGGCGATGAAGCGAAATGGCCCGGAACCGATCATCTCCGGCACCGCCTGCGAAGATGGCAGATTTGCATGGCGTTCGGGCATCATCACGCAAAGATGCGTGCCAACCTTGGCCAGCGCATCGGGCAAAAGCGGGAAGGGCTGCTTCAGGCGAAACAGAATCGTACGATCATCCGCAGCACCACATTCATCCGTGGCCGCCCAAAGCGCCTGGCCAAAAGCATCGCGCGTCGCCCAACGACGGATGGAAGCAGCGCAATCCTGCGCGCGCACGGGTTCCCCATCATGAAAGCGCAAGCCTTCACGCAGCCGAATGCGCCATTCGCGGCCATCATTGCTGATGGTGTGGCCTTCCGCCATTTGCGGGCGCGCGCGCAATTCAGCGTCCCAGCCATAGAGCGTGTCATAGACCATCATTGCATGGTTGCGGCTGACAAAGGCGACCGAATGGATCGGGTCCAACAGCGCCAGATCGGCCTGCGGCACAAAGCGCAAAACCCGACGCCCGGGCTGACCTTGCGCTGCACCAAGGCGCGGTGCGGCCATAGCCGCTGCCGACGCCGCCAAAAGATTCCGACGAAACATGTTTGTCCCTCCCCAGGGTTCGCAAAAGGCTATGGTGCCTTTCCAGTCAGCGTCAAGGCAGATCACCATTGCCCACAACGCGGCGCCGTTGCAGTCTTCACCCAGAAGCACGGAGGCAGCGGCATGAACCCTGATGATATCGGCTTTCTTGGTGTGCGTGACCTGACGGCGGCCTATCGCGCCCGCAAGCTCTCCCCGGTTGAAGTCGTGCAGGCCATCCTTGCGCGCATCGAACGCGTTGAACCGCGCGTGAATGCCATGATGCGGCTCACGCCAGAAATCGCGCTGGCCGCTGCAAAGCGTTCGGAAGCCGCCTTCATGCAGCGCGAAAAGACGCGGCTATTGGAAGGCATTCCCTTCACCATCAAGGATTTGCAGCACACCAAGGGCGTACAGACGGATTTTGCCAGCGCAGTCATGCAAGGCACCATCCCTGATGTGGATGCCCCTTGCGTCAGCCGGCTTTACGCTGCCGGCGGCATGATGCTCGGCAAGACAACCTCCGCCGCCGAATGGGGCTGGAAGGGCGTTAGTGAGGCGCCGATTTCCGGCATCACCCACAACCCCTGGGCGCATGGGCTGAATGCCGGCGCGTCATCTTCCGGTGCCGGCGTTGGAGCGGCTTGTGGTTATGGTCCCTTGCATCAGGGCGGCGATGGCGCGGGGTCCATCCGCATGCCGGCGCATTTTTCGGGCGTTTATGGCTTCAAGCCCACGCATGGGCGGGTCGCAAGCTGGCCCATGTCCAATAATGAACTCGCGACCCATATCGGCCCGCTGACGCGCAGCGTGGAAGATGCCGCGCTGATGACGGAAGCCATGGCCGGCCCGCATCCCTGGGATTACACATCGCTGGAAGCACCACCGCAGCATTACGCCGGGCAATTGAAGGCGGCTTCCATGCGCGGCAAGCGCATTGCCTATTCGCCCGATCTTGGCCATGCGCGCGTTGATCCTGAAGTGGCCGAAGCCGTTGCCCGCGCCATTCGTGTGTTTGAAGAAATGGGCGCCATCATCGAAGAAGTCTCGCCCCCCTGGGGTAAGCTTGGGTCGGAATTGATCCGGTTTTTCTGGCCAGCAGTTTTTGCCGGGCGCGCCGAATATCTGCCGCAATATGCCAATCGCATGGACCCGGGTTTTGTCGCCATGCTGCGCGAAAACGCCCATGTCACCACAACCCAATTCATGCAAATGCGCACGCGTCGCTTTGAATATGTCCAGCAGATTCATGATTTCATGGAAGGCTATGATTTCCTGCTGACGCCTGCCGTCAGCGTCGCGGCCTTCCCGGCCAATCGCCTGCAACCGGCGCATTGGCCGCAGCATGATTGGGATTGGCTGATGTGGGCGGAATTCTCCTACCCCTTCAACTGGTCCGGCAGCCCAGCCGCCAGCCTGCCCTGTGGTTTCACCCCGGCGGGCCTGCCCGTGGGGCTGCAAATCGTTGGGCGGCGCTTTGATGATCTTGGCGTGCTGCAAGCCAGCGCCGCTTTTGAAGAAGCGCGCCCCTGGGCGCATCTGCGCCCACCGCTTGCCCAGTAACCTTGCAACGCTGCCGGCTGTTTTCATTTCATCCGATGATGTTCTAGCCTTTCCGCTAAACCAATCCAGGAACCCGCGCCATGTCCAGCATCGCCCCTTCCGCCGAAGAACAGGAATTGCTTGCGCTCGCCAAGCGCGTGCTGCCCGGCGGGCATTTCGGCAATTTCCCGGCCGAAATCATCCTGCGCGAAGGCCGTGGCGCGCATGTCTGGGATGTTTCGGGGCGCGAATATATTGATTACCTGCTCGGCAGTGGCCCGATGTATATCGGCCATAACCACCCCAAGGTAACGGAAGCCGTGCTGGCGCAGGTGCCAAAGGGCACAACCTTCTTCGCCAATAATGAACACGGCATTCGCCTCGCCGCTGCCATTGTGGATGCCATGCCCTGTGTGGAACAGGTGCGCTTTGTGTCTTCAGGTTCGGAAGCTGATCTTTACGCCATGCGGGTCGCGCGCGCCTATCGCAAGCGCCCGAAGATCTTGAAATTCGAAGGCGGCTATCACGGCATGAGCGATTGGGGGCTCATGAGCCTCGCCCCCAAAAGGCTCGCCAATTTCCCGGAAGCCGTGCCCGATACGCCGGGCATTCCGGATAGCGTGCGCGGTGAAGTGCTGGTCGCGCCCTTCAATGATGTTGAAGCGGCGGTGCGGCTGATTGAAGCGCGGCATGATGAAATCGGCGGCGTGATCCTGGAACCCTTCCAGCGCCTGATCCCGCCCAAGCCGGGCTTCCTGCAAGCGATACGAGAAGTGAGCGCGCGGCTTGGCATTCCGCTGATTTTTGATGAGGTCGTCACCGGCTTTCGCTTCGCCTATGGTGGCGCTCAGGAATATTACGGCGTGACGCCCGATATCTGCACCATGGGCAAGATCATCGGCGGTGGCTTTCCGTTGGCGGCGCTCGGTGGGCGGGCCGATATCATGGCGCAGTTTGACCGCGCGACGGTGGGCGAAGACCGCTTCCTGACGCAGATCGGCACGCTTTCCGGCAACCCCGTCGCCTCGGTCGCTGGGCTTGCCACCATGGACGTGCTGCGTGAGCCGGGCGCCTATGAGCAAATTTTCGCGACCGGCCGCAGCCTGATGGAAGGCCTGACAGGGCTGATCCATGAGGCCGGCATCCCCGCCCAGTTGGTGGGGGAACCGCCCTTATTCGATGTGGTCTATGCGACGGGCGATATCCGGGATTATCGCAGCGTCATCCGCCAGGATGCGGCCATGCAAAAGCATGTGAATGGCGTATTCCGTGGCCGCGGCATCCTGAAGGGGGACGCCAAATTCTACATGTCCCTGGCGCATAGCGCCGCGGATGTGGCGCAGACCCTCGATGCCTTCCGCGCGGCGATGAAATCCCTGCCGGCCAAGGCCGCCTGATGGGGTAGAGTTGCCAATTTTCTAGGCAACACTTGTTTTTTACACTTTTGTGACCCAGTTAGCGGGCCAAGGGGTTTCACCTGTCAGTGTCGCCCCATCCAACCAGGAGGCTACGCTCATTATGGATCGCCGTTCCTTATTGCTGGGTGCCAGCGGCTTGGCCGCAGGGCTTGCCGCCCCCGCCATTGCCCAGGCCCAGGCCGCCTACCCGTCACGCCCGTTGCGCCTGGTTGTGCCCTGGCCGCCCGGTCAGGCGACTGACCTTATGGCCCGCGTTACCGCGTCCAAGATCGCTGAATCTTGGGGCCAGCCGATTGTGCCGGAAAATCGCGCCGGCGCCGGCGGCATGATCGGCACCGATTTGGTGGCGAAGGCCGCGCCCGATGGCTACACCATCCTGGCGGCGTCTACCGGGCCTTTCACCACGGCGCCTTTGGTGCAGCGCACTCCTTATGACGTGACTAAGGATTTTGCCCCGGTCGCGCAGATCGGCATTTCCCCCTACGTGCTGATCGTGCGTAAGGATTTCCCGGCGCAGAATGCTGCGGAATTCGTCGCCAAAGTGCGTGCGGAGCCCGGCAAATACACCTATGCCACCTCTGGCATTGGGGCGGCGGCGCATCTGATTACGCTGATGTTCCTGTCCAAGGCCAAGCTGGATGCCCTGCATGTGCCCTTCCAGGGCAGCGCCCCGGGCCTGACGGCGGTGACGGCGGGGCAGGTGGATTTCGCGATTGAAACCCTGGTCGCGACCTCAGCCCTGTTCCGGCAGGGTGCGGTGCGGGCACTTGGTGTTACCCTCCAGAATGGCACTGAATTGCAGCCCGATCTGATGCCGCTGGCCCGCCTGCCGGGTGTGGAGGGTTACGATGCCGGCGCTTTCGGCGGTTATATGGTGCCGGCTGCCACGCCGCGCCCCATCATCGAACGTCTGGATGCCGAAACCGGCAAGGCCATGGCAACCGATGAGGTCAAGGGCCGCCTGGCGCAGATCGGCTTCCAGCCGCTGTATCGCAATGCGACCGATTTCAAGGCCTTCCTGGACCGCCACCGGGAAGAATTCCGCCAAGTCATCCAGGCCAACAACATCCGCGTGGATGGCTGATCTGGCTTGGCTTTGATTTGGGGGCTTCTGCCTTCCGCAGCATCAAGGGGCGGCTTCGGCTGCCCCTTTTCAATTTCTACCCCGGCAATGGCGCCGCGCACTGAAATCTGGGAAACTGCCCGGGCATGAGAGGAACGCCATGACCGAAGACACTCGCCTTGATCCGCCCAGCCTGGAAATTGAAGGTAGCCGCGCCACCATCCGGCTGCATCGCTCCCGCCACCGCAATCGCGTGGAGCCCGGCGATATCATCCGCATCATGGAGTATTTGGAGCAGGTGGATGCCAACCCGTCGCTCCGCGTGCTGGTCCTGGCGGCGAGCGGCCCTGCCTTCAGCGCCGGCTTCCATTTGGGCGGCTTCGCGGAAGACAAGGAAGCCGCTGCCCGCGCGCCGAGTTTTGAAGCCATGGTGGATAGGTTTGAAGCCGTGCGCGTGCCGACCATTTGCCGCTTGCAGGGTGGCGTCTATGGCGGTTCCACGGATTTCGCGCTGACGGCGGATTTCCGCATCGGCGTGACAGGGATGGAAATGTTCATGCCGGCTGCCCGGCTTGGCGTGCATTACTACCCGACCGGGCTTGAGCGTTATGTCTCCCGCCTCGGCCTGAACAATGCCAAGCGCCTGTTCATGACGGCGGAGAAACTGGAGGCAGAGGAATTGCTCCGCATCGGCTACCTGACGCAATTGGTGGCGCCGGAAGAATTGGATGCGGCAGTGGACAACCTGGCGAATACGCTCGCCAATGGCGCGCCACTGGCGATACAAGGCATGAAGCAGGCGCTGAATGAAATCGGCCATGGCAGGCTGGATGTCGCGGCTTGCGCGGAACGTGCCCGGCTTTGCAAGGAAAGCGAAGATATCCAGGAAGGCCTTGCCGCCTTCCGCGAAAAAAGAGCGCCCGTTTTTCACGGGCGCTGACCCTAATCAAGGGCGCTGCGCCATAACGCAGCGCCCTTTTTGATTCAGGCTTCCCCGTAATGAATGCGGCGATAGGGGCGGGACACCACCGTATCATCCGTATGCACATCCCAAAGGCTGGCGCTATTGCCGCTTTGGTGGGTCTCAAACATCGCGCCCATTTGGCCAAGCGCACTCACGGTCTGGCCGCGCACGCCAAAGCCATTGGCCACGCCGGCCAAATCGCCGCGGCCATGAATGACAATGCCGGCATCAATATTGCCAGCGCGGAATTTGTGGATTTCCGCGCCATAGCCGCCATCATTGATGATCGCCATCAGGAATTTGGTGCCATGCCGGCGCGCGGTTTCCAATTCCTGGATATGCATCAGCAAGCTGCCATCGCCTTCAATCAGCAGCACCTTGCCATCCTTGCGCGCGGCAGCCACGCCAATCGCCGCCGGCAGGCCATTGCCGATGGCGCCGAAATCGCTCACCACATGATAACGCTCGGCTGCACGGCCCTTCAGATAGGTCATGGCGAAGCCAAGGTAATGGCCTCCGCCAATCACCACATCCCAATCCTTCGGCACCACCGCATCCAATTCCATGATCGCCTTGCGCGGATCAACCGTGCCGGGCGCAATGGTGAATTCCTTGCGGTCCGGCACATCGGCGGCAATCAGCGCAGCCATTTCTTCACTGCGGAAGCGCTTGCCGCCTGCATCATGGCGCTTGATGGCGGCGGTGACGGCTTCCGCCGCCGCCTTGGCATCGGCGCGGATATGCAAATCCGCCGTGCGCAGCCCCTGCCATAGCCCGCGCGGGCCGATATCAATCTGCACCGTCTGCGCACCGGGATAGAGGTAACCGCTTTCCGTCGTATAGGCGCCAAGCCCAACACCAAGCCCGATCACCAGATCGGCCTCAGCAAAGCGTTCGCGCGAGAAATCGCTGGCATAGGCGCCGGAGATATCCATGGCGAAGCGATTGCCGGTAAACAGACCCTTGGCCTGCAAGGAGGTGGTGAGAAGCGCGCCCATGGCTTCCGCCATTTCCTCAATCGCTTCACGCGCCTGGGACAGCTTCGCCCCACGGCCCGCGATGATGATCGGCTTTTCGGCAGCCGCGATCAGCTCGACCAGCTTTTCAACCAATGTCGGGTCCGGCTGCGGGCGTTGCGCTGCCGGCAGATAATCAGCCGATGGGATGTAATCCACCATATGCGGATAGGCCTGCTTTTGCAGATCCATCGGTATGCTGATCACGACTGGCCGGCGTTCCAGTGCCGCGAAATGGAAGGCTTCGCGCACATTTTCCAAGGCGCGATCCATGGTTTTGACCGAGATATGATGGGCACCCGTCGCTTGCGTGAGCGGCGCCATATCAATCTGCTGAATGTAATAGGGCGCGGCGATGGGCGAATCGCCCGCAAACACCACCATCGGCGTATTCGCGCGCGCGGCGATGGCAAGCCCGGTCATGATTTGCGTGAAGCCCGGCCCGCAGGTGGTGGATGCCACACCTACCTTGCCGGTCGCGCGCGCATAGGCATCGGCCATCGCAACAGCGCAATGTTCATGCCGGGCGTGGATGATATTCATCCCCGGCTGGCGCTGCATTGCCTCGGTCCAATACATATTCGCGTCACCCATAAGGGTGAAAAGCGTATCGCAGCCTTCTTGCGTGAAGACTGTTGCCAGAACGTCTGAAAGTTTGGGCGCTGCCATGGTTAGTTTTTCCCTCTACCGAAAAGGCTGCTGAGCCAGGAAAGAAAGGCCCGCCACAGCAGGCCGAAAGCATTGATCTCCGCCGCCGGCGCCGGTGGCGGCGGGGCAGGGGGCGCGGCTGGTGCCCCCGCCATTGAGGGCGCATCCGCCCCAGTGTCCGAAGCCGTGGGTGAGGCTGCCGGCGCGGCAGCCATGGCGCGGTTCGCCATATTATTCGCAAATTCTGCTAAAAGCGCGCGCGCAACATGCACGCCGCCGGCATTTGCGAAGGTCTCCAAAGGTCCGGTCACGGTGAAGCTGCCATTGACGGTCAGCCTGGTGCTATTCCCTTCTGCCGCCGCCAGCACTTCCCCATGCGCCAGCGCGCGGGATGCGCCGCGCTGATCAATCCCCCGCCCTTCAATGTTGCAGCGATGCGCATCATGGTCGTAATCAAGCTTCGCCTCACCACGAAACGCCGCGGTGGTTGGGCCGAATTTCACCTTGATTGAACCGCGCCAGAGCCCATCCCCGGTCGAGGGTGCCAATTGCGCGCCGGGGATACAGGCCGCGACCTCGGCCGGGTCGCTCAGCAAGGGCCAAACCACGCCAAGCGGCGCGGGGATCAGGGTTTGTTCCGAAATATCAGGCATGGTGCTGCGAGGAATCCTGCAAGAGAAACGCACCCTGCGCAAAGCCGGCGCCGGGCGCAAGCCCGGGCGACTTTGAAACTACAACCCAACCGGCCTACCCGCCACCGTCACCGAAAGCGCCTCAGGTTTGAGCAACCGCCGCGCCATGCGCGCCGCATCATCGCGGGTAATGGCGCGCAGCCTGTCCGATCTTCCATCCAGCCAATCAATCGGCCGCCCATTGCGCTGCATGGCGATCAGCGTATTGGCAATCCGTCGGCTATCGGTGAATTGCAGCGCGAGCGACCCGGTCAAAAACGCAATGGCTTCCGCCATTTCAGCATCATTTGGCCCATCAGCCGCCATGCGGGCCCATTCATCGCGCGTCACGGCAAGCGCCTCGGCAATCTTGCCATTATCGCTCGCGACACTGCCGACAAGCACGCCGCCGCCAAAACCGGTATCGAGCCCAACACCGATCCCATAGGTCAACCCGCGCTTCACGCGCACGGATTCCGTGAGCCGCGATGAAAACCCGCCGCCGCCGAAAACGCGCAGCATAATCTGCGCCGTTTCAAATTCCGGATCGCGCGCGCCGATCCCCCCATGTCCGAATATCGCCTGGGATTGCGGACTATCCATGCCGATCACGCGCTGACCAAAGCTGGTAAAGGCCGGCAGCCTTGCCGGCGTTGCGGGGGCACCTGCGGGCAGCCCTGCGAAAAGCCGATCCATCAGCGCGGCCAGCGCTTCTGGCTTGATGGCGCCTGCGGCGGCAATGGTCAGCCCATCCCGCCGCAATTGCTGGCCCAGTACGCTGCGCAGATCATCAGCGCTGATGGCCGCCAGGCTTTCCGCCGTGCCACCCGAAGGCCGCCCCGCTGGATGTGTCGGGAAGGCTGCCGCCCAAAAGGCGCGCCCGGCCTGGCCGCGCGGCGTTTCCAGCGCCTGCCGCGCGCCAGCAATCGCCCGCGCCCGCAGCCTTTCAATCGCCGCCTGATCCAGCCGCGGCGCTGTCATCGCCAAGCGGGCTAAGCGTTCAGCCTCTGGCAGAGCATCAACCAGGCAGCGAAACCCGCCATCCACATCATCCCGGCCCGCGCCGAAGGAAAGCCCAATCCCTGCATCGCGCAGCGCATCGGTAAATGCGGCCGCCGGCATATCGCCGGCCCCTTCCGTCAGCAGCGCGGCAGCGAGGCCTGCCGTTCCCTCTCTCCCCGGGGCGTCAAAGGCCGCCCCACCCTGCCAGGACCAGGAAAGCGAGACCACCGGCACGGAATGATCCTCAACCAACCAGGCGGTAAGCCCATTGCTGGTGACCCGCTGAATGGGCAGGCGAAATTGCGTGCTCATGCTTGGGGCAACAACCAAGCGGCGCTATTGGGGGCGCTGGGCAATACCGCCCGCGCCGCGGCTTCCACTTGACCCCGAGTCACCGCGCTGATCCGTGCCGGCCAAAACTCCACCGCATCCAAGGGCAAGCCAATCGCGAGCGTCCCGCCCACCATGCGCGGCCCGGCGCCAAACCCATCCAAAGCCAGCATCGCGCCCGCGGTAAGCTGCCGGATGGACCGCGCCACCTCAGCCTCGGTCGGGCCTTGCTGGATCAGTGTTTCAATCACGCCATTGGCGGCTTCTTCCAGCCGTTCCGGCGCCACACCCGGGCGCGGCATGGCGGAGAGGAAAAACTCCGTCATCCCCGCCGCATCCCCATCATACCCAGTGCCGGCTGATACCGCGAGGCCGGTTTCCACCAGTGCCTTATGCAGCCGGCTCCCCTGGCCACCGCCCAGCAGATGCGAAAGCACTTCAAGCGGCAGCGCATGAGCACATTCACCGGCGGTGAGTGATGGCGCCATCCAGGCTTTCAGAAACAGCGCATCCCGCGTCATTGGATCACGCCGGATCAACCTGGGTTCCACCGCCTGGCTTGGCGCCGGCGCGCGATCCCGGCGCGCTGCCTGCCGCGCGGGAATGCCACCATAATGCTTATCCACCAGCCGCCGCACTTCGTCTTCCGGCACGGCGCCGCTGATCACCAGCGTGGCATTGGCCGGCGCGTAGAACCGCGCATGGAAGCCGGCCAGATCATCGCGGGATATCGCGCGAATCTCATCCTCCCAGCCGATGATCGGCCTGCCCGCCCAATGCTGCCGGCCCCAAAGCGCTGCGGTAAACGCCTCCCGGAACCTCGCCCGCGGGTTGGAATCCGTCCTTTGCTGGCGTTCTTCCAGCACCACACCACGCTCACTTTCCATGAACTCCCGCGGGATCAGGGGGGCGGCCATGCGGTCCGCCTCCATCTCCAGGATCATGCCAAGGCGCGAAGCTTCCACCGCCTGGTGATAGGCGGTGACATCGCGCGATGTGAAGGCATTGTCATTCCCACCTTCCCGCGCCACCAGCCGGGAGAAATCCCCAACCCCGACCTTGGGGCTGCCCTTGAACATCATATGTTCCAGGAAATGCGCGACACCTGAGCGCCCCGCCGGGTCTTCCGCCCCGCCCGCCGCATAGAACAGATACTGCGTCACCACCGGCGCCCGGCTGAACGGGATGAAGGCAACCTCCAGCCCATTGGCCAACCGCCAATGCTGCGCGCCAAACAGCGGGCGCTGCGGCGGCGGCGCGGCATTCTGAGCATTGGCGGAGCTAGCCGCGCATAGCGCAGCAGCGGAGGCAAGGGTTTGGCGGCGGGTCAAGCGCATCATGCCCCCAGAGATAGTATCAGCTAGGCAGGATTCTAGATTAAGGTCGCTTCAGAACCCAAGCCTCTGCCAAATGTTCCGCGCCCTGGGCTGCTGGATCGGCGTATCGCCGGCCGTGCCCTCAATCCCAAGCGCGGCATTTTCGCGAATACGATCCCGCTCGCGCGCAGGGTCCACCACAATCCCAGGTGCCGGAGGATCACGCCAGAAAATCAGCCGATCCGCCAAATCACGCGGCGGCCTATCGAGCCTTTGGCTTTCATCATCCACCTGTCGGCGAATATCGCGCGAAGGCGCCGGCCCGGCCGCCTGCAAAAGCGCCATCTCACCCACACTCCCCCCAGCAGCCCGCGGCTGCTGGCGCGGGTCACGCAGCGCAAGCGAAGGCACCAACACAGCCTCCGCCTCCTCCCGCGCGCTCCGCTCCATCGGGCGGACCGCACCAGGGCGCGGCGGCGGCAAGCCACCCGCCATATCCGGCGGCATGGAGAGCGGCGCCCTGGTGGTCACGCGGAATTCATCCGGCGCATCCCGAATGAAGCCAAGCGAACGCGCCGTATTCTCCCCACAGCCGACAAGCAGCAGCAAGGCAAAAGCAGGAATCAGGGTCTGGGGACGCAGGATCATCCGCTATCTTTAGGCGTTCGGCGAGGCGGTAACAAGGCATCCAACAACAACACCCCAACCCCACAGACAATCGCGGCATCCGCCACATTGAACACATACCAATGCCAGCCCCAGGCATGGGTATCCACGAAATCCACCACCGCCCCAAAACGCAGCCGATCCACCACATTGCCAATGGCGCCACCAATCACGGCCCCAAGAGCCACAGCCACCATCCGGCCCTCGGCCCGCGCCAGCCAACGCAGCAAAAACACCGCAATCGCCAAGGCAAGCCCGGCCAAAATCACATGATTCCAAGGGCCATCACCGGAAAACAAGCCAAAAGTGACACCGCGATTCCAGACCATGGTCAAATCAAGGCCGAAAGGGCCAAACGCCAGCAAGGGGATGTGCTGGACCTTGGGCAGCAACAAGACATCCAACACAAACCATTTGGAAAGCTGGTCAAAAATGAGAATAAATCCAGCGAATATCAAACCCTGGCGGAACAGGCCGGGGGCGCTGCCCCCAGACCCCCGCCGGGGAGACAGTGTCTCCCCGGACCCCGCCGACATTAAAGCGCCTCGACCACCGCATCGCAGCGGCGGCAAAGCGTGGGATGGGCGGAGCATTCGCCGACTTCGGGCAATACACGCCAGCAGCGGTCACACTTTAAACCGGGGGCGGGGTGGAAGACCGCCGCCGCATCCGGGACGCCATCGGCAATGAAGGCACCCGAAGGCGCGGCCTCAGTCGAAAGCGCGAAGCCGGAAGTGATGCAAAGCTCAGCCCACAACTCGGGCGAGAGCAATGCGGCATCCGCAGGCGCCACATGCAGCACGGGGGCGGCCTGCAAGGAAGACCCGATCTCCTGCGCCACACGCGCACGCTCAAGCGCACCCGTCACGGCACGACGCACATCACGCAACCGCGCCCATTTCGCCGCCAGCGCCGGGTCCTTCCACCCCTCCGGCACAAAGGGGAAATCCAGCAAATGGACGCTGCCATCGCCGCCAGGGAAGCGCGCCAGCCAGGCTTCCTCCGCGGTGAACACCAATACCGGCGCGAACCAGGCACAAAGGCAACGATGCAAAACATCAAGCACCGTCCGCGCCGCCCGCCGACGCGGCGCGTCAGAGGCATCGCAATAAAGCGAATCCTTCCGGATATCGAAATAAAAGGCTGAAAGATCGGTGGCGCAGAATTGATGGATTTCGGGGTAAACCCCGGTCCAATCATGGGTTTCCACCGCGCGCCTGATCTTCGCATCCAATTCCGTCAGGCGATGCAGCAACCATCGCTCCAACTCCGGCAATTCGGCGTAAGGCACGGTTTCATCTTCCGTGAAACCATCCAAATTACCGAGCAGCCAGCGCAGCGTATTGCGGATGCGCCGATACAATTCCGCCTGCTGCTTCAGGATTTCAGGACCGATGCGGAGATCAAGCGATGTATCGGAATTCATCACCCAAAGGCGCAGAATATCCGCGCCATATTGCTTCATCACATCCTGCGGCGCGGTGACATTGCCCATGGATTTGGACATTTTCCGCCCCTGCTCATCCAGCACAAAACCATGCGTCAGCACGGCCTTGAAGGGCGCGACACCATTGGTGCCAACGGATTCCAACAAGGATGAATGGAACCAGCCGCGATGCTGGTCCGACCCTTCCAGATAAAGATCAGCCGGGAAGGGCAGGCCACGCGGCGGCAGCACAAAGGCATGGGTGGAGCCCGATTCAAACCAGACATCCACAATATCCATCACCTGTTCATAAGCCGTCGGATCACGCTCGGGGCCGAGGAAGCGCGCGGCGGCACCGGGCTTATACCAGGCATCTGCACCCTCGGCGCGGAAGGCTTCCATGACGCGTTCGATGATCGCCGGATCGCGGAGCGGTTCGCCCGACTGCTTGCTCACAAAAACCGGGATCGGCACGCCCCAGGCGCGTTGGCGACTGATGCACCAATCGGGCCGCGCGGCCACCATGGAACCGATGCGGTTCCGCCCTGCCTCCGGCACGAAATGCGTCTTGGCGATGGCATCCAAAGATTTGGCGCGGATCGCATTGGCATCATCCATGGCGATGAACCATTGCGGTGTGGCGCGGAAAATCACGGGCTTCTTGGAACGCCAGCTATGCGGATAGCTATGCGTGAGCTTGCCCGTGGCGGCGAGCGTCTCCGCCGCCTCCATCGCCGCATAAACCGCTGTATGCGCCTTGAAGACATGCAAGCCCTCAAACCCCGGCGCGTGATGGGTGAAGGTGCCGTCATCATTGACGGTTTCAGGAATGGGTAGGTTGTGCGCGCGACCCAGATTGAAGTCATCCTCACCATGACCAGGCGCGATGTGTACAAAGCCCGTGCCGGCTTCGGTGGTGACGAAATCGCCGGGCAGCAAAGGCACATCAAAATCATAGCCATGCCCACGCAGCGGATGCGTGGCGATCGCGCCCTCAAGCTCCGCGCCCTTGATCACGCGCCTGATGCTATGCGCGCCAATGCCGGCATCCTTTTCAAACTGCGGCAGCAAGGGCAGCGCCACCAGCAGCCGATCCCCAATCTTCAGATGGGATTTTTCGGCCAAACCTTTGACATGCACCAACGCGTAATCAATCTCAGCACCATAAGCCACCGCGCGATTGCCCGGCATGGTCCAGGGCGTGGTGGTCCAGATCACCACATTCGCGCCGACCAAATCCGCAGCCCCCGCTTTCAGGATGCGGAACTTCGCATGTAGTGTCGGGCTGACATGATCATGATATTCAATTTCCGCTTCCGCCAGCGCGGTTTTCTCGACCGGGCTCCACATCACGGGGCGCAGCCCGCGATAGAGCGATCCATTCATCAAAAACTTGCCGATCTCCCCCGCAATCGCGGCTTCTGAGGCGAAATCCATCGTCGCATAACGATCCGCCCAATCACCCGCCACACCAAGGCGGATGAATTCCTCCCGCTGCACTTGCAGCCAATGTTCGGCATAGGCGCGGCATTCGGCGCGGAAATCCAAAACGGGCACCGCATCCTTGTCGCGGCCCTTGTTGCGGTATTCTTCTTCAACTTTCCATTCAATCGGCAGGCCGTGGCAATCCCAACCGGGGACGTAATTCGCATCATACCCCGCCATTTGCGCGGCGCGATTGATCACATCCTTCAAAATTTTGTTGAGCGCATGGCCGATATGCAGATTGCCATTGGCATAGGGCGGGCCATCATGGAGTACGAATGCCTCCCGCCCCTTGGATTGCGCGCGGAGCCTTTCCCACAGTTTCAGGCGTTCCCAACGCGCCAGCATATCCGGTTCACGCTTCGGCAAATCACCGCGCATGGGAAAGCCGGTCTGCGGCAGGAAGACGGTGCCGCGATAATCGCGGGCCTCTTTGGGGCTATCATTCATGTTTTCGAGCCTTGCGGGCTAATCTCGGGCCGCCGAGGGGGCGACTGGGGTGAAATACGGGCGAAGTCTCCCGGCCTTCAGCGGAAGGCCGGGCGGGTAATTCGCGCCGGTATCATCACGATTTTCATGAGGGTCATATGGGCGCGCGGTGTGCGGGTGGTCAAGCCAGCGCCGCGCGGGCATTCGCCACATCCGCCTCAATCGCCGCCTTCAGGGTTTCCAGCCCGTCAAACTTCGCGTCCGGGCGGAGGAACTGCACCAGCCGCACCCCAATTTCCTGCCCGTAAATATCGCCCGCGAAGTCGAAGATATAAACCTCCAACCGCGTCACCTTATCGCCGCCGAGCGTGGGCCTCCGCCCGATATTGGCGACCCCCTTGGCCGTCCCCCCGCCAGGCAGCGCCACCGTGACCGCATAAACCCCCCGCGCCGGTTCCAAATGCCGATCGAGCCAGATATTCGCGGTCGGCCAGCCCAGCACCCGCCCAAGCTTATCCCCATGCACCACCGTGCCGCGAATTTCCCATGGCCGGCCAAGCTTTTCCGCCGCGCGATCCGGATAGCCATCCTGCAACAGCCGCCGGATGCGGGTGGAGGATATCGCCTCCCCGTCCTGTTCCAGTGGCGGCACAATCGAAAGCCCCATGCCGCGCGCAGCGGCTTCGCGGGCCAGGAAGCGCACATCGCCGCCGCGTCGATTGCCGAAGGCGAAATCCGGCCCGCTCGCCAAATGCTTCGCCCCCAGCGCCTTGTGCAGCACCTGATCCACAAAGGCTTCCGCCGAAAGGGCCGCGAATTCATCATCAAAGCTGAGCGCATAGACAAAGCGCGCGCCGGCATCCGCAAGGCAAGCCGCCTTGGCCGGCAGCAGAGTCAGCCGAAAGGCCGGATCATCCGGGCGGAAATGCTCGCGCGGATGGGGCTCAAAGGTCAGCACGGCCAGCGGCAGTTCAGGCCGCGCCGCTTGCGCTGCCTTCAGCACCGCGACATGGCCCAGATGCACGCCATCAAAATTGCCGAGTGCCACCGTGGCGCCGCGCGCTTCCTTGGGGATAGACCGCCAATCGCTGAAAATCTGCGGTGCCATCACGCTTCCCCGGGCTTCAGCCAGCGCGGCACATCGGGCGGCGTAAAGCGCGCCAGCGCATCAATCGCGGAAGCGCCATCGGGGGCCAGCATCGCCGCAGCGCGCATTTCACCCCGCACAAAGCCTTCCGCCACCATGTGATCAAGTGCGGCCATCAGCTTCTGCCAATAGCCGAGCGTGTCCACAAAAACGATGCCCTTCCGCTGAATGCCAAGCTGCAACCAGGTGAGCGTTTCCACCGCTTCTTCCAGGCTGCCATAGCCGCCGGGCAGGACAATGAAGCCATCGGAAAGCTCGGCCATCAGCGCCTTGCGTTCATGCATGGAAGCAACCACGCGCATATCCTTGAGCTGCTTGGCGCCCGCCTCCCGCGCCACCAGCCCATGTGGGATGATGCCAATCACCTCGGCCCCCGCATCCTGTGCCGCGGCGGAAACCGCCCCCATCAGCCCAACACCACCCCCGCCATAAACCAGGCCAAGTCCGCGCGCGGCGATCTCTCGCCCTAGCGCAGCGGCGGCGGCGGCATATTCAGGGCGGGCGCCAGCGGCGGAGCCGGCAAAAACACAAACACGGCGCATGGGCTTACTCCGCTGCCTTGCTGGCCAAAGCTGCGGCGCGGGAGGGGACGGAGACAAACGCCTCCCCCTCCAGCACTGGTTCACCCTTGACCAGACAGACGGTTTTCAGCGTCGCGCGGTGCTTTTCGGGGTGGAGCGCTGCGACTTCCACAATGGCGGTGACGGTTTCCCCGATTTTCACCGGGGCGCGAAACTTCAGCGTCTGAGACATATAAATGGTGCCCGGCCCGGGGAGTTGCGTGCCCAGCACCTTGGTGATCAGCCCCGCCGCCAGCATGCCATGCGCGATGCGTTCCTTGAAGATGGAGGTGGCAGCATATTCCGCATCCAGATGCATGGGGTTGGTATCGCCGGTGACGGCGGCAAACAGCACGATATCGGCTTCCGTGATGGTTTTGGAGAATTTGGCGGTCAGCCCCACCGTCAGGTCTTCGAAGAAATAGATTTCCGCCATGGCCCAGGCCCCCGCTTCGCCGTGCTGCATTGCGAAAGGCTGATAGAGCAGTTTGGCGTCGGGTGGAATGACTTGTCGGTGTGGTCCGCGCCGAAAATCTGGGTCGCCCATGTCCCCGCGATGATCGCAAATACCTAATGGAAAGGCTTTTCCGCGTTTTCAGAGAAGCTTTTACACTGCCTTTTTAGTCAGATTTGCCTTTTTACGTGCTTCGTGAGTTTCGAACAAGAATGTTGCCAAGGTCGTAGCCGCACCCACCATTAGCCGTGCATGGCTAGGTGTTAAGGTGCTGGCGCGACCATCGCTACCATGACCTGTGCCGTATAAGTTTCTAGTTTCTGCCATCCCTTGTACCAGGGCTCCTAGGCTGCGTAAAATTTTCTTTATTGCCTCCGCCCCTTTGGCGTCTTCGTGTATATTGTCGGGGAGAAGCTTCAGTTCTGAAAGAGTTTGCTTCACCAGCGCAGTGACATCAGGAGTACCGGCCACGGATTGCATGAGTTCAGAGAGAATTGTTTTGCAGGTCGTCTCCACCAGTTCCTTGGCAGTTCCGATGGCAAGCGGAGGGTCGTGATCCACTGCTGATTGGATGCGTATAATTTGTGCGGACAACTGTGGAGCGTCAATTTTTGATAGCGGAGCAATTTGGGCTACCTGAGCTGCGTCGGGAGGAAGCACGAAGCCGATATCAGATTCCCTGCACCCATCCCGCCGCAAGCAAGCGCATAGAAATTCGGCTTTTTCAGGATTGAACTGCCGTAACCTCGAAATGATCGAGTCATAAACTCGTAAAACCCGCGAAACTTGTCCCGGATTTCGAAAATCTATATTTCTGTAGAGCCGCTCAACATGGATGCGACGAGCGCCCAACTCCGGAGGGCAATACTCATCATTCGGTGTAAAATCTTCATTTCCGAACTCGATTGCTATCTCGCGAATTGTCCATCCGACAAGAACCTCGCGGAACTCGGTGCGGGTGCGTTTGCTAATCAGATCTCGCATCTTTTCCCTCTATACAGGATGCACACGCGTGACTAAGGCAGCTCAAGGCACTGATGCCTCGTGGCAGCGATTTTCTTGCATCTCTCTGGACGTAAGGTGAGAGAGATTGATCTCTTTCCCAAACTGGTTGCTATCTCGCGTCTTCAGTTGGCCAGTAATGGCACGCCGCAGCGCGCCGGTCCAAGCCTACACGGGCGAGGCTGAAGACCGGTTCTTTCCTCAGGAGAGAATAATCTTCCCCGCACCCCGTCTGGTGGAAGCCTTTGGCAGGCGCAATAAAAAGGAAATAAAATCTTTTTTCTTGATGTTTTGTACGATTTGAGAGAAAAACTTTTCAAACAAAACTGGATTTCTCGCCATTACACTCCGCCGCGACCTGCTGCTTCGCTCCGCCTTGCTTGCCTCCGCCGGGTTCTTCGCCGCCCCCGCCCGCGCCGATACCGCCTGGAACCCTGACCGCACGCTGCGCATCGTGGTCCCCGTCGCACCTGGTGGCAGCCTGGATATCCTTGGGCGCTTGCTTGCCAAGCATTTGACTGAAGCGCTCGGCCAGAATGTGGTTACGGAAAACAAGCCGGGCGCCGGCAGCAATATCGGCTTTGAATTCGTCGCCCGCGCCGCGCCGGATGGGCTGACCCTGCTGGTGGGTTCAGACCCGCTGACGATCAACCCGGCGCTTTACCCGCGCGTTGGCTTTGACCCGGTGCGGGATTTCAGCCCGGTGATTGAAGCGGTCCGCGCGCCGCAAGTGCTGGTGGTGCACCCCTCAGCCCCCGTGCGGGATGTGGCCGGCTTCATCGCCTGGGCGCGGCAGGCGGATGGCAAGCTGACGCTCGCTTCCCAGGGCAATGGGTCCATCGGCCATTTGGCTGGCGCGCTTTTCGCGCAGGATGCGGGGCTTGGCTTCACCCATGTGCCCTATCGCGGCGGCGGGCCTGCCGTGATTGATCTGGTCGCCGGGCATATCCAGGCGCTGTTCGTGACTTTGCCGGCGGCGATTGAACATATCCGCGCCGGGCGGCTCCGCGCGATCGCCGTCACCAGCGCCAAGCGCGTCCCGGCCCTGCCTGAGGTGCCCACCATCGCCGAATCAGGCTTCCCGGAATTTGAGGTGATTACCTGGCAGGGCATTCTGGCCCCGGCGCAAACCCCGCCCGCCGCCATCCGCCGCCTGGCCGGCGCGCTTGACCGCATTCTGGCGAAGCCGGAGGTCGCGGAACAACTCACCGCCCAGGGTTTTGAGGTGACCAGCCAAGGCCCCGCGCAATTCGCGCAATTGATCCAGGCAGAAGCGCGGCGCTGGCCCGCCTTGGTGCGGCAAACCGGCGCCCAGCCCGATTGAACACCCCTCCACAAAGGAACAGACAAATGCCCGATACCCTGACCCCGATTGATTGGCGCACCCGCGGCATCAAGCATGTGCGCGCCAATGCCAAAAGCGCCGACACGCCCGAAACCCTTGGCATGAACCGCGAAGTCGCCATCAGCGGCGCGCGCAGCGGTTCGGTGGCACTTTGGGCCGGCACCAATCGGATCGAGCCTAATTCGCGCACCGGCGCGCATCATCACGGTGCTTTGGAAAGCGTCATTTACATCATCAGCGGCACTGCCCATATGCGTTGGGGCGATCGGCTGGAATTCATCACCGAAGCGCGCGCGGGCGATTTCTTCCTGGTGCCGCCTTACGTGCCGCATCAGGAAATCAATGCCTCAGCGACCGAGGTGCTGCATTGCGCGCTGGTACGTTCCGGCACCGAGGAAGTGGTGGTGAACCTGCCTGACCTGGTGGCGGTTGATGAGCCTGAATGGGTGCATACGCGCTGATCATCAGCGCGCGTTTTCTGCACTTCCACGCTTAAGGACACCTGAAATGAGCCTGCAACTCGGCCAAATCGCGCCGGATTTCTCGGCGGAAACCACTACCGGCCCAATCCGGTTTCATGAATGGAAGGGCGCTTCCTGGGTGGTGCTGTTCAGCCACCCCAAGGATTTCACGCCTGTCTGCACCACGGAATTGGGCGAAGCGGCGCGGCTGAAGCCTGAATTCGACAAGCGTGGCGTGAAGGTGATTGGCCTTTCGGTTGACCCGCTGACGAACCACGCGGGGTGGGAGGCTGATATCAAGGAAACCCAGGGCCATGCGGTGAATTTCCCGATGATCGCCGACCCTGACCGGAAGGTTTCGAACCTCTATGGCATGGTGCATCCGGATACCGATCCAACCATCACTGTGCGCACGGTTTATGTGATTGATCCCGCGCATAAGGTGCGGCTCACCATGACCTATCCGCCGAGTGCGGGGCGCAATTTCGATGAGATTCTGCGCGTTATTGACAGCCTGCAATTGACCGATGGCGCCAAGCTGGCGACGCCGGTGAATTGGCGCCCGGGTGGGCGGGCGATCATCCCGCCTTCCATCCCGGATGCCGAAGCGGCGAAGCTGTTTCCGCAGGGTTGGAAGGCTGATCGGCCCTATCTGCGTTGGGTGGAAACCACCCCCGCCAAGAAGGTGTGAACCCCGGCCCGCGCCCGCCTATCGCCAAGGCCCAACTTCGGGATAATAGAATTGTCATAAAGGGGGCGAGGCCAGCCAAAGGCGGTTTGGCTGGCCTATGGCATGGGTTGGGGGGAGCTTTAGGTTTTGATGGGCGCGCCGCGGTTTCATATTCTCTATCGCATCACCCCGGATGATTCCCGGCCGATTGAAGCGCATGCCAAGGATATCTGCCTGGAGCAAACGGTCGAAATCCCGGATGATTGCGTCCCGCCCGCGATCTGGGATGCAGGCATTGTCGGCCAGGTGGAAGCCATCACGCCCTGTGCGCCGCCATCCCACGCCTTCGATGTGGAGATCAGCTACCGCGCCGATATCGCCAATGATTCCATTCCCAATCTGCTGAATGTCGTCTTCGGCAATATCTCGATCAGGCGCGGCATCAAGATCATAGATATCCGCCTGACGCAGGATCAGCTTCTCGCCTTTGGCGGGCCGCGCTTTGGGATTGCCGGGCTGCGCGCGGCGCTTGGCGTCTATGGCCGCCCGCTTGCTGCGACCGCGATCAAACCCCTCGGGCTTTCCGTGCAGGAATTGGCCCGCCTTGCTGGCGGCTATGCGCTGGGTGGGCTTGATGTGATCAAGGATGATCACGGGCTGATGGACCAGCTCTTCCACCCCTTCAAGGAAAGGGTGGCGCGGCTGCAGGAAGCAATCAGCACCGCCAATGCCAAGACAGGTCGGCAGACGCTCTATTTTCCGATGGTCTCCGGGCGGTTTGACCAGATCGAAGCACAAATGGCCTTCGCCGCCGCTGAGGGCTGCGCCGGGGCGCTGATTGCGCCCTTCCTGATCGGGCCGGATACGGGGTTTCACCTCGCACGCAAATACGGGCTTGCGGTGATGACGCATCCAAGCTTCAGCGGCACGCATTTTCATGATCCCGAACATGGCATGACGCCGGCCATGCTGCTTGGGCGGTTGTTTCGTGTTTTTGGCGCGGATATCTCGGTTTTTCCCAATGCCGGCGGGCGCTTTACCTTTACGCCCAAGGAATGCCGGGATCTGGCCATTGCCATGCAGGAGCCGCTCGGCGATGTGAAGCCCGGTTTTCCTTCCCCGGCGGGCGGCATGACGATTGAACGCATTGACAGCATGGTGGCGAGTTTTGGCCATGACGCCGTTTTCCTGATTGGCGGCGCGCTGATCCGCCATTCAACCGATCCGGAAGTAGGGGCGCGCGCCTTCATCGGCGCGATTGAACAGGCTGTTGCTGTGAAAAAGGCCGCGGAATGACAGTGCGTCGCTTCAATTCATTCGCTTGGGAAAACGTGCCCGTCCTGTCCTACAAGGAAGGCGGCCCCTATAAGGACGTGACGCGCCAGGTTCTGTTTGAAGGTGAGGATTCTCTGCCCGCGCAATGGCGCTATTTTGAAGTGGCGCCCGGTGGCCATTCTACGCTGGAACGCCACCAGCATATCCATTACGTCATGATCCTGCGTGGCCGCGGTGCCTGCCTTGTTGGCGATGCCATCACGGATATCGCCGAGCATGATCTGGTGGAAATCCGCCCCATGCAATGGCACCAATTCCGTGCCGCGGAAGATGCGCCGCTTGGCTTTCTCTGCGTGGTGGCAACCGAACGCGACAGGCCGCAATTGCCGGGCGCGGATGATCTGGCGGCGCTGCGCCAGAATGCGAAGGTTGCTGATTTTATCAGAGCTTAGTGCCCGGCTTACCGCCGCCGCATCACCGCTTCCCGCGCCAGCGCCATCACTGCGGCGCGGGCAATCGCCACATCCGGCATGCCCGTTGTCTTGGTGTGGCGTTCCGCTTCCAGCAAAGCCTCGCCGGCGGCGGCCAGCGCCGGTGCGGGCCAGAGCCTGAGCGCCCTTTCGAAAGCCGGACGCGCCTTGAAAAACACCGGTGGCCGCAGGGAAGACAAGGCATCTCCGGGAGATGATCCCTTCGCCACGGAAAGCGCGGCCAGATGCAGGCGCTGCACATGCCTGAGCGCCGCGCGCACCACCTGCACCGCTGCCGCACCTTCGGCAAAGGCTTGATCCAGCGCGCGATCCACGAGCGCGGCATCGCCTGCGGTCGCCGCAAGCAGCGCCTGGTCAAGATCAAGCGTTGAACCCTCAGCGATGCAGGCGATGGCATCTTCTTCCGTCAAGCGCTTGGTGGGGCCAACATAAAGCGCCAATTTCTCCAGTTCCTGGCGGATTTGCAGGCGGTTTTCACCGAGCCGCGCCGCCATCCAGGAAAGCGCTGCGCCATCAGCCGCAACGCCGCGTTCCTTCAGCATGCGCCCAAGGCTCGCTTCCAGCTCCGCGCCGGTTTCGGGGTAGCAGGCAATCACCGCGGCTGCATCATTGGCGCGTTCAAGTGCGGGGCGGAGACCCTTATTGCCGGCAAGCGCACCCGCTTCCAGCAACACAAGCCCCGGCCCTGGCCCCGTCAGCGCAGCCTTGGCCGCATTGGCCAGACCATCGGTCGCATCGCGCACCCTCACCAGGCGCCGCCCGCCGGTAAGCGCCTGCTGCGCGGCCTCACCGGCCAGCAGCCCGGCATCACGGCTGGCCGCTTCGCGTGGCACATCCACGAGGCCAAAGGGATCATCGCCCACCACGGCGCGCATCAATTGGTCCGCCCTTTCGCGCACCAACCCCAGATCATCGCCATAAATCAGCACAACCCGCGCCGTTGCCGGCGGATCGGTCAGAAAACCAGTAGTGCGTCGCGCATCAATCTTGGCCATCGTCAGGCCGGCGCCGCGCCTTGCGCTGCGCCCCGGAAATGAATGGCGAGCCGTTCCAGGATCTGCTGCGCCAATTGCTCGATCAATTGGCGTTCCATGGAATCGCGGGCCACATCGGCAGCGAAGAATTGATTTTCCGGGATGTCATAGGCGTCAGAAGCGCGCTCGGATCCACGAGCGATTTCCTGCGGTGGCGCGCCGAGATCAAAAAGCAACCAAGTGGCCGTGGCATTGAAACGCACACGGCTTGGGAAGCCATCGCGGCGAAAGCCTTGCAGTTCCACGCTGTAACCAAGCCCGACGCGGAGATCATATTGCGGGCGCACACCTTCCCGGCCTTTGGGCGCCAGCCCCTGTTCCAGGCGCCGACGCAGCAATTGCCCTTGGCGTTCGGTGATCAACCCGACCTTTACGGCAGCAAGTGATGCTGCGACTCTCGCATCCGCCACCCCGCCGCCTTGGCCATACATGGGCCGGAAGCCGCAGCCCGCCGCAAGCAGCGGCAGGGAAAGCGCGATGAGGGCGCGTCTAGATGACAAAATTGACCACCCGTCCCGGCACATGGATGCGCTTTTTGATCGGCTTGTCGGCAATGGCGCGCTTGACGTTTTCTTCCGCCTCGGCGGCAGCGAAAATCTCAGCCTCGGTCGCGCCCACCGGGACTTCGATGGTGGAGCGGAGCTTGCCCAGCACCTGCACGGCAAGGGTGATGCTTTCCGCCACCAGCAGGGCAGCATCGGCCTCTGGCCAAGGCAGTTCTGCAACCAGCGCCCCATCACTGGACCGCAGCAAGGACCAAACTTCTTCCGCCAAATGCGGCATCATCGGCGCCGAAAGTCGTGCCAGCATTTCCAGCGCTTCGCGCCGCGCGCCACCTGGCGCATCCTTGGACGCTTCAATCGCATTGGCGAATTCATAAAGCCTGGCGACCGCGACATTAAAGGCGAAGGTCTCCAAAGCCTCGGTCACGGTTGCAATGGCGCGGTGCGTCGCACGCCGCAAAGCCTTGCCGGTTTCTTCCGGCCCGCTTTCGGCAGGCGGCAGGTTCGGCAGGGCCGCTTCCACAATGCGAAACACGCGCTGCGTGAAGCGATAAGCGCCGGCCACGCCCGATTCCGTCCATTCCATATCGCGCTCTGGCGGATTGTCGGAAAGGATGAACCAGCGCGCGGTATCCGCACCGTATTTCGCGATGATGGCACCCGGGTCCACCGTATTGCGCTTGGATTTGGACATGGCCTCAACCCGGCCAATCGTCACCGCTTCGGTACTGCCCTTCACGGTCGCGCTGCGCGTGCCATCGGCGCTGACAGCGAAATCCACTTCTTCCGGATAAAGCCAACGGCCATCGGCGCCCTTGTAGCTTTCATGCTGGACCATGCCCTGCGTGAACAGCCCCGCGAAGGGTTCATCCACGGAAAGATGCCCCGCTTCCTTCATCGCGCGGGAGAAGAAGCGCGAATAGAGCAAATGCAAAATCGCGTGCTCGATCCCGCCGATATATTGATCAACAGGCAACCAGCCATCCACCGCGCCGCGCGTGACAGGTTCCGCCGCGCGTGGCGAACAGAAGCGCGCGTAATACCAGGATGAATCAACGAAAGTGTCGCAGGTATCGGTCTCCCGCCGCGCGGGCTTGGCGCAGTTCGGGCAGGCCACATGCTTCCAGCTTGGGTGATTATCCAAGGGATTGCCGGGCTTCGCAAAATCCACATCATCCGGCAGGCGCACCGGCAATTGATCATCCGGCACGGGCACCACGCCGCAATCATCGCAATGGATGAAGGGAATGGGGCAGCCCCAATAGCGCTGGCGTGAGACCCCCCAATCGCGCAGCCGCCAATTCACAATGCCCTGACCGGCGCCAAGCTTTTCCAATTCATCAATCACGCGGCGCTTTCCCGCAGCCACGCCAAGCCCATCCAAAAAACCTGAGTTATACGCCACCCCATCTTCCGTATGCGCGACATCACCCACCGAGAATGTGGCCGCATCAGCACCCGGCGGTAGCACCACGGGCGTCACGGAAAGCCCGTATTTGCGCGCGAAATCCAGATCGCGCTGGTCATGCGCGGGGCAGCCAAAGATCGCCCCCGTGCCATATTCCATCAGCACGAAATTCGCGATCCAGACTGGATATTCCTGCCCGTTGAAGGGATTCTTGACGCGGAAACCGGTATCAAAGCCGCGCTTTTCTGCCTGTTCAATCGCGGCTTCCGATGTGCCCATGCGGCGGCACTCGGCGATGAACTCGGCTGCCTTGGCATTACGCGCGCCAGCGGCAGCGGCCAGCGGATGTTCCGCCGCCACCGCCAGAAATGACATGCCGAACAGGGTATCAGGACGCGTGGTGAACACTTCAACTTCAGAGATATCAGTCGCCGCTTCCGCCAGCTTGAACCGAACCTTCGCCCCTTCACTCCGCCCGATCCAGTTGGACTGCATCAGCTTCACACGTTCCGGCCAGCGATCCAGCCCGCCAAGCGCCTCCAGCAAATCAGGCGCGAATTTCGTGATGCTCAAGAACCATTGGCTGAGCTGCTTTTTTTCCACCAGTGCGCCAGAACGCCAGCCACGCCCATCAATCACCTGTTCGTTGGCAAGCACCGTGCCATCCACCGGGTCCCAATTCACCCAGGATTCCTTGCGCTCCACCAAACCCGCGCGCCAGAAATCCAGCAGCAATTTCTGCTGGCGCCCGTAATATTCCACATCGCAGGTCGCGAATTCCCGCGCCCAATCCAAGGAAAGCCCCATGCGCTGCAATTCCGCGCGCATATTGGCGATATTGTCATAGGTCCATTTCGCCGGATGCACACCGCGCTCCCGCGCCGCATTTTCCGCCGGCAGGCCAAAAGCGTCCCAGCCCATCGGGTGCATCACCAAATGCCCCCGCGCCCGCTTGTAGCGCGCCACCACATCGCCCAGCGTGTAATTGCGCACATGGCCCATATGGATCTTGCCACTGGGATAGGGGAACATTTCAAGCACATAGTATTTCCGCGCGCCCCTTGGCGGCACATCGGGCACCACAAAACAGGCGCGATCCTGCCAGGCCTGCTGCCAGCGCGGCTCTGCACGGGTGAAATCATAACGCGGCGCGGCTTTCTCAACCGCTGCTGGGGTAGTGTTCATGTGAAGCGAAAGCCAATGCGGAAATGGAGACTACCCCATGTTTAGAACAGAAACCGCCCTGGGGAAATCGGCCCTGATCTTCCCGCTCGGCCCCTCCCGTGGCATGAAGAGCCCATGCCCTATATCATGATGTTCCTGGTCCTCAGCTTCCTGACGCTGCTTGCCACCTGCGTCATGCTATGAAGCGGCGCTTCCTGGCGAGTTTGGCGCTTTTGGCGCTGGCGGCCTGCGGCGACCTGCCGCAGCCCTTTCGCGGCAATCCGGGCGGCATGGCCGGGCGGCTTGCGGTGCCGCCGCCCTATCGCCTTGTGGTCCCGCCGCCCGAGGCAGCGATGCTCACCACCACCGAATCAGAAGCCTTCGCCAAGGCCGTGGCGGAGGCGTTGCTGAAGCGCGAAGTGCCGGCGGTGGCCGATGCGCCCCTGCCGCTGGATTGGCGCCTGAAGATTGACATGCGCCTTGAAGGCAATCGCGTGGTGCCGCGCTACGCCCTGTTCGACCCCGATGGCGCCCCGCAAGGGGTGGCCGAGGGCAGTGCCATCCCGGCGCGCGATTGGGCGCGGCCCAACGCAGCCCTGTTTGCGGAGGTGGCCAATGATGCGTCCCGCCGTGCGGCGGATTTGCTGCTGAGGGCGGAAGCAGCGCGGAAATCCACCAACCCGGCGGCGCTTGCGGCTGCCGGCCCACCGCGGCTTTATCTGCTGCCGGTGCGGGGTGCCCCTGGCGATGGCAATCAAAGCCTGACCGCGCGCATGCGCGATTCGCTCGGCGATTACGGCATCCTGGCGCAGGATGTGGCCGATGGCGCCGGCTTTGCCGCTGATGGGCGTGTTAATGTGGTGCCCACCCGGCCACGCATGCAGCGGGTGGAAATCTTGTGGATCATCTCCCGCCGCGATGGGCAGGAATTGGGCCGCGTTTTGCAAATGAATGAAATCCCAGCCGGGCTTTTGGACCGGCATTGGGGCGATATCGCCTTTGCCGCGGCGGCCGAGGCAGCGGGCGGCGTGCAGCGCGTGATCGAAAATGCCGGCGGCATGCCGGCGCGCGACGCTTCCGGCCAGCGCGCCCAGCAGCCCAATGCCGCACCAGGCGGGCTTGCCCTGCCGCCGCGCGCTGCGGAACTGCCCCGGCCTGAGCCAGCGCGATGACGCGCCCGCGCATCCTGCTGCTGGGGGCGGGTGGGCATGGCAAGGCGATTGCCGATCTGCTGCTGGCGCATGGTGGCTACGACATTGCGGGGTTTGTGGATGCGGCACCCAAGGCCAGCCAGGTTCTCGGCCTCCCGCTGCTGGGTGATGAAAGCCTGCTCACCGCGCTGGCCGGGCAGGGGATTGGGTTTGCCCATGCCTCGGTTGGCGATTCCGCGCAGCGCCTGGCCGCTGCGGATCGCCTGCGCTCTGCCGGTTTTGCCCTGCCAAGCCTGATCCACCCTGCGGCCCTGATCGGCCATGGCGCAAGGGTCGGTCAGGGTGCGGCCATCCTCGCCCGCGCCGTGATCGGGCCAGAGGCCGAAATCGGCCCGCTCGCGCTCATCAATACTGGCGCGATTGTCGAACATGATTGCGTTGTGGCGGAAGCCGCGCATATCGGCCCCGGTGCGGTGCTGGCCGGGGGGGTGCGTATTGGCGCGGGTGCCTTGATTGGTGCGGGTGCGGTGGTGCGCCCCGGTATCTACATTGGTGCTGGCGCGGTGGTGGGTGCCGGTGCGGCGGTGGTGGAAGATGTGGCGCCGGGCGCCACGGTGATGGGCGTGCCGGCACGGCCTGTTCAGGGGCCGGCGATATAGCGCGCGAAATCCGGCCCAGGGATGCCGCGCCTCAGCGGGACACAGCCGGGCGGCGGATCGGCGCTAAAGCGCCAGCCCCGATCCTGGGCCTCACCCAGAAAGCGGTCCAGGTGGCGCATGGCGCCATTGGGCAGGTCATGCAGCACCAGCATCACCGGTTCACGTGCGGCGCGCAGCAGGGCGTGCGCGGTGGCAGGCCAGCCATCAGCATCGCGGAAATCGCCGGGCACGGCATTCCACAGCACCATGGTGGCATGTTCAGCCACCAAATGCCGCGCCGCCGCGCCATTCAGCAAATGCGCGCCCAAGGCACCACCGCCGCCATTGGGACGGAAGAAGCGCTCGGGCGCGGCAAGATCACCGAGCAGCGCATCGGTTGCCGCGATTTCATGCAAAGCCTCGGCAGCGCTGCGGCGGCCAAGCGGCGCGCCATGCGTCAGCGTATGATTGCCGATCCTATGCCCCTCGGCCCGCGCCCTTTCCGTGAGCGTCCGCCCGTTGGGCAGGCGCAGCTTTTCGCCAATCACGAAAAACAGGGCCGGGATGCGCCGATATGCCAGCACATCCAACACGCCGGGTGTCGCCTCAGGCTCCGGCCCATTGTCGAAGCTGAGGCAGATGTCCATCAGAAGATCAGTCGCTGATGGTATTGGTCAGCGTGCCTATGCCTTCAATGGTCAGTTCCATGACATCGCCCGCCTTCAGCGTTTGCGGTGGCTGCATGGCATAGCCCACCCCTTCCGGCGTGCCGGTCATGATCACATCGCCCGGCAGCAGGGTGAAACCCGCTGAAAGCTGATGGATGATTTCCGGCACGTCAAAAATCATCTTGCTGGTGCGGCTGGCTTGCCGCTGTTCGCCATTGATCTTGAGACCAATCGCGAGATCAGCGGCGCTGAGATCCGCCGCCGGCACAATCACCGGCCCCAGCGGGCAGGAACGATCGAGCGACTTGCCCTTGAACCATTGCCCGTGGCGGCGCTGCAAATCGCGCCCTGTCACATCATTGCCGATGGTCCAGCCATAGACATGGTCAAGCGCCTTTTCCTTCGGAATATCGCGTCCCGCCGTGCCGATGATCGCGACAAGCTCAACCTCATAATCAAGCCATTTGGTGACACCTTCATGGGTTGGCACCTTCGCACCGGGGGCAATGACGCAATCCGCCGACTTGGTGAAGAATTGCGGGTATTTCGGCACTTCGCTGTTCGTGATGCCGCGTGTGCGATCCCCTTCTGCCACATGGTCCATGTAGTTGCGGCCAACGCAGAACACATTCCGGCGCGGCTGCGGGATGGGGGCTTGCAGCGCAACACTGCCCAGCGGCAGCAGCGCATTGGCAGGCGGATTGGCGGCCAGCGCGCGAATCGCGGCCAGCATGGGCGCACCGGCTTCGATGATTGAAATCATGTCACGCGCCGGCGGCATCGCAACGCCAAGGTCAAGCACACGCCCGCCCGCAAGCAGCACGCCCGCGCGGCTTCCGGCCGCATCCGCAAAGGTGATCAGGTTCAAGGCAGCCATCTGGTTTTCCTCATTCTAGCAAGCCCCGCAGGCAAGCGCGGCCAGGGCTTTCGCGCAAGCCCTGCGCGCTGATCAGGGCGCTTCAAACCGCGCGAGGCGTACCGCGGTATGCCCGCGCGGCGCCACCGGGGTTGGCATGACCAACAGGCAATCATCATGCGGCGTTCTGATCTCCCGCGCGCCATCCTGGGCAATGACGGTGCCGGCCTTCGGGATGGTCTCGCCGCCGCGAAATTCCCGCGTAAATATGAAGCTATGCGATGTGGCGGTGACGGTTTCTGTCACCCGCGCCAGCAAAGGGGGTTCCGGCCAGGGGGCTGGGGCAGGGCCGGCAATGCCGTAAAGCCCAAGCGCGCGGCGGGCGGTGGTGGCCATGGCGGTGATTGTCGCTGTTTCCCAATGCTGGCCGGCTTCCACCAGCACGGCGGCGGCTTTCGCCCCTGGGGCAGTAAAGCGGGCATGATCCACCAGGCGCCGCCCGGCAATATGGCCAGGGTCAGCCACTGTCAGTCGCGGCGTGCCAAGCGATTGGCCAAGCCTGATCGTGCGATCCGTATCGGCGGCCAGGGTCAGCGGATCGGATGGCCAAAGCATGGAATGCAAATCCACCAGCACATCCACGCTTTCAATCACGGGCAGCAATGCGCGTACACGGCGCATCTCCCGCGAATCGCGCGGGCTTTGCAGCCGATCCTCACCCCAAAGCCGGTTCAGATCCTCGTCCAGATAGCGCGTTGCGGTCGGGTTTGACGGATCGAATACCAGGAAGGCGTCTATATTGTTGAAAATCAGGCTGAGCCTGCCGCATTCCGGCCGGATGCCGGCCATGAGAATTTCCGCCAGTACGGCGGCGCCCGCGATTTCATTTCCATGGGTCAGCGCCACCAACGCCAAATGCGGGCCGGGTGCGGTAGCGGTAAAGGTCCAAACGCCAGGAATACCGCAATTGCCGCCAAGCCAAGGGCGCAGATCAGGTACGGCGAAGCCGACCGCGAAATGCGGAACTGCCTTTCCCCCAGCCTCGGCGTTGGTGGATTGCGTGCCCAGCGAACTTCCCCTCAATTATCTTTCTGGCGGTCAGTTTTATACAAGTCGCGCGACACGTCTATCCTGGGGAAGGTAACAACAATGCTTCAGCCAAAACCGCACGCACCGCGCATTGCCATTCTGGGCCTGCATCTGGAGGCGAATGCCTTCGCGCCAATTACGGTTAAGGAAGATTTCGCCCGGCAATGCCTGGAAAGGGGGGAGGCGATATCGCGCCTGGCACGCCAACCGGTCAGCCATTTGCCATCGGAAATTCCGGGTTTCTACCGGCGCATGGATGAAACCGGGCCTTGGCAGCCAGTGCCCATTCTGGTGATGGCAGCGCCGCCGGGTGGGCCGATTGATCAAAGCCTGCTCAATGATGCGTTTGATGAAATGCGCGCCGGTTTGGCGGCGGCTTTGCCCTTGGATGGTGTCTATATCGCCAATCATGGCGCGAGCAGCGCGACAGGTGATGAGGATAGTGATGGCACCATGGCGGCGATGGTGCGGGCCATTGTGGGACCTGTGGTGCCGATCCTGTGCACCCATGATCTGCACTGCAACATCAGCGAAAAACTGATTGGCGCGGTGGATGCCTTCATCGGCTATCGCACCAACCCGCATGTGGATATGCGCGAACGCGCTGCTGATGCTGCTGATTTGCTGCGCGAAGCCTTGGGCGGCGCGCGATTCGCGCGTGGCTTTGTGCGCCTGCCCATCACACCGCCATCCGTCAGCCTATTGACCGCGCGCGGCCCCTATGCGGATCGCATGGCAGAATGTGAGGCGCTGATGGCGCGGGATAAGCGCATCGCCAATGCTTCCATCTGCGGCGGCTTTGTTTTCTCGGATTTGCCCAAATGCGGCATGACCGTGATTGTCACGGCGCGCGGCGGGGAACAGGCATTGGCCGATGCGGCAGCGCTTGAGATCGCGCGCGCCACCTGGGCGGACCGGCAACGTTATGTGGCGAAGCTTTCAACGCTGGCAGATGTGACGGCGCGCGCCAAGGCTGCTGGTGAGGGTGCTGCCCCCGTGCTGATTGCTGACGTTGCGGATAATCCGGGCGGTGGCGGGCGCGGCAATACTGGCTATGTGCTCAGCGCCCTGCATGAGGCGGGTGTCGCGGGCGCGGTGCTGGCCAATTTCGTTGATCCTGACTTGGCTGACGAAGCACATAGGCATGGCGAAGGGGTGCGCTTCGATGCCACCTTCAACCGCGCGCCAAGCGAATTTTCCGCGACCTTCGCGGCACCCGCGCGCATCCTGAAACTGTCTGACGGCAAGGGGGTTGGCCGGCGCGGCACCATGGAGGGGCGCGCCTTTGATCTTGGGTCGGCGGCGCTGCTGGAATTGGAAGGCAGCGGCATCCGCGTTGTGGTGGCAAGCCTCAGGCGCCAATGCCATGAACCGCGCATGATTGAGATGTTTGGCGTGGATATCGCCGCCGCGCGCGTGGTTGTCGTGAAATCGCGCGGGCATTTCCGCGCCGGTTTTGATGAATTCTTCCCCGATGAGCGCATTCTGGAAGTGGATGTGCCGGGCCTCACCAGCCCTGTTCTGGTGAATTTCCCCTGGAAGCGCCTGCCGCGCCCGGTTTTTCCGATTGATCCCGATGCGGGCTGGTCAGGCGCCGCGTAAGGCCCCACATTAACAGCTACATTTCATTTGAGGACACGCAGCATGACCGCAACCATCATCACCACGCGCGACGGCGGCCCTTTGCACTTCAAGGGCGAAATCACCCTGAAGGGCGAACCGATTGAAGGCGGCGAGGCTTGGCTTTGCCGCTGCGGTGCGACCAAGAACGGCCCCTGGTGCGATGGCAGCCACAAGGCGGCTGGGATTCCACTGACCGGCGCGCCGGCCAAGCGCGAAGGCCGCGATATTTCCGGCGTGACCGGGCCTGTGAACCTGGACCCGCAGCCCAATGGTTCCGTGCGCGCTTCTGGTCCCATGATTGTGCAGAATGCCGCCGGTGAGGAAATTGACTGCACGCCGCAGGCTTCCTTCTGCCGCTGCGGCCAGACCGCCAAGGCGCCCTATTGCGATGGCAGCCACAAGAAGGCGGCTTTCACGGCGCCGTAATGTTTCGAGTAGCGGATCGTCACCGATCCGCCCTCAGACGCCGGCGCGCGCCTCCGCGCGCTTGGCTTCGCCGCAGGGGCGGCGGCGCCCATTCGGGCGCTCGCCCGCCTTTGGCGGGCGCAAGCGTTTCATCTTCCTGATAGCGAAGTTCTCCTCGCCTATCTCCGCGCGCGGCGCGCTTCTGCCACCGCGCGTTCCAGATCAGCCAAAGGCACCGCGCCGGGAATGAAGGCATCGCCAATGATCAGGGCGGGCGTGCCTTCGATGCGCAGCGCGCGCGCCAATTCCATGTTGGTGTCAATGCGCTGCTGTATGGCGGGGTCCAGCATATCGCGCTGCCAACGCGAGATATCCATGCCGATACGCTCGGCCTCGGCGCGCATCGCGGCTTCGGTAGGCTCGCCACGCAAGGCCATCAGCCGATCATAGAATTCATTGTATTTGCCCTGGCGTTGCGCGGCCAGCAAAGCGCGCGCGGCAACCACCGAAGCGGGGCCAAGCACCGGCAGATCCTTCATCACCACGCGGATATTGCGATCCTTCTTCAGCAATTCCGCCATCTCCCCCGCCAGCCTTTTGCAGAAGGGGCAGCGCGCATCGAAGAATTCCACAATGGTGACATCGCCGCGCGGATTGCCGCGCACCGGGTCGGCGGGGTTGCGCAAAAGCGCTGCCTCATGCGCGCGAATGGCATTGGCCTGGCTGGCGCTGCGTTCAAAATCCTCAGCCGCTTGCAGCGCAGCCAGGCCTTCGCGCAGCAGGGTGGGATCGCGGCGCAAGGCATCGCGCAGAATGGCCAGAATCTCGGCGCGCTGCGCATCGGTAAAGCCCTGTGCCAGGGCAGGGCCGGCCAGGGGGGCAGCCAGGGTGGCGGCAAGGGCGGAAAGCAGTAGGCGTCTTTGCATGGTGGCGGGTTTCCCGGCGTCGCGTTTGACGCTAGCCAAGCCCGGTCCGGCCAAGGAGGCAAGCCATCATTCTCGCACCGCGACGCTTGGACTCGGCCACTTCTATGCTAATCCCCTTCGCGACGCGCTTGCTTGCGCGCGGCCAGTCAGGAAGAATAACCGAATGATGCAGCATGGCGGCAGGTTCAGTTGGGGAAGGGGTTTGCTCGGCTTGGGGCTTGGCGTGCTCCTGGTGGGCTGCCAAGCGGTGGAATCCACCGTGGATCGCACGGTTGATGCTGTGACAGGTCGTTCGAATATTCCCTTTGGCACGCCGGGCCATGTCTCTGGCTTCCTGGGCGGCGTGGCGGCGGATGAGCCCCGCGCGGCGATTGTGGCGCGCGATATCCTCTCAGGTGGCGGCTCTGCGGTGGATGCTGCGGTGGCGGGCGCCTTCACCATGGCAGTGACGCTGCCTTCCCGTGCCGGGCTTGGCGGCGGGGGCGCATGCGTCGCTTTGGATGCGCAGCGCGGCACGGCGCGCGCCATCATCTTCCCCGCCGGTGCGCGCACCGAAATACCCCAGGGCACAGACCGTCCGGCTGCTCTTCCCGCCATGGCGCGCGGGCTTTTCGCGCTGCATCTGAATGCCGGGCGCTTCAGGATCGAGGATCTGATCCGTCCTGCCGAGGATTTGGCCCGCCTTGGGACGGAAATTAGCCGCACGCTGGCCGATGATCTGGCCGTGGTGGCCGGCCCCTTATTGGCTGACCCCAGCGCCAGGCAGGTTTTCGCCCGCCCGGGCGGCGGTGTGCTGCGGCTTGATGACCGCATCACCCAGCCGGATTTGAGCGCGACACTCGCACAGCTCCGCGCCGCGCCGCTTGGCATTGGTGATCTTTATCAGGGCAGTTTGGCGGAGCGGCTGGTGGAAGGGTCCATCATGTCAGGCGGGGGCCTGACCGAAGCCGAACTCCGCACGACGCGGGTGCGTGTGGGCGGTCCGTCGCGCTCGGCCCTTGGGTCCGATCTGGTCCTGCTGAGCACCGAGGCATCGTCGGGCATGGCTGGCGCGCTGCAAGCCGCGATGGCAGGGCAGATTCCGGGCGTGGATGGCGCAGCCGGGGCGGGGGCAGGGGCTTCGCTGATCACGCTGGACCGTGAAGGCAATGCGGTATCCTGCGCCTTCAGCATGAACAACCTTTTCGGCACGGGGCGTATTGTGCCGGGCACAGGCATATTGCTTGCCGCCGCACCCGGCATTGGCCAGGTACAGGCCGCCCCCCTGCCAGTGGCCATTCTGGCGCGGCCTGATTTGCGCCGCTTCCGCGCCGCGGCTTCGGGCAGTGGCGGGCAGGCCGCTTTGGCGGCAACCGCCATGCCTTTGGCCGCGGTGCAGCGTAGGGGCGGCCCGGCTGATCCCTTCGCGGCGGTGCCGGCGTCAGGGCGGGGCGTGACCATTTCCTGCGCCGGGCTGGTGCCGACCAATGGCCCGGCCTGCATTGGCGCCGCCGATCCGCGCGGCGGTGGGGTCGCGCTGGGCAGCTTTGGGCGCTGATCATGGCGCTCAAGACCGGTCGCGGGGCTGAGGCGCCGCCCTTCCTGGTGATGGATGTGATTTCGGCGGCCAATGCGCGCGCGGCGAGCTTGCCGCCCGGCGCCCCCGGGATCATCCGGATGGAGGTCGGCCAACCCAGCACTGGCGCCCCGCGCGGGGCGGCTGAGGCCGCCATTCGCGCGCTCAATGCCGGCGCGCCGCTTGGCTATACGGAAGCCTTTGGGCTGGTTTCACTCCGCGAACGCATCGCGCGGCATTATCTGGATCATTACGGGCTGATGGTCCCGGCGCGGCGCATTGCGGTGACCATGGGCGCTTCGGGCGCCTTTCCGCTGGCGTTTCTGGCGGCCTTTGATCCGGGCGATGCAATTGCCATGGCCGCACCCTTCTACCCGCCCTATGCGAATATCCTTCAAGCGCTGGGGATGCGCCCGCAATTGCTGGAATGCGACACCGCAACACGTTTTCAGCCAAATGTGGCGATGCTGGAAAAGCTCGACCCGCGTCCGGCGGGGCTGATTATCGCAAGCCCCTGCAATCCCGCCGGCACCATGCTGGCGCCAGATGAATTGGCGGCGATTGCCCGCTGGTGCCATGCGGAGGGCGTGCGGCTGATCAGTGATGAGATTTATCACGGGCTGAGCTGGGGCACGATTGCCGAAAGCAGCGCGGCGGCTTTCAGAGAATCAGCCGTGGTGGTGAATAGTTTTTCCAAATACTGGTCCATGACCGGCTGGCGTATCGGCTGGCTGGTGCTGCCCGATGATCTGATCCGCCCGGTGGAATGCTTGGCGCAAAACATGTTCATCAGCGCGCCCCATATCGCGCAAGTCGCGGCAGAGGCCGCCATGGAGTGCCGCGACGAGTTGGAAGGCAACAAGGCCGCCTATGCACGCAGCCGCGCTGCCCTTCTGGCCGGCCTGCCGAAGGCTGGGTTTGACCGGATCGCGGCGGCTGATGGCGCGTTTTATCTCTGGTGCGATGTCTCGGCGCTGACGAATGACAGCGCAGCCTTTTCGGCCGCCATGCTGGAAGGGGCGGGGATTGCCGCCACCACCGGGCTTGATTTTGACCGTGGCCGCGGCGGGCGGTTTTTGCGCTTTTCCTATTGCGGGCGGGAAGCGGATATGGCGGCGGCACCAGAACGCTTGGCGCGGTGGTTGGGTAGGTAAGGATTTTTCCGATTCGGAAAACGCCATGACGCAATGGTTTGGGCCGTGTCCCGCGAAGAAAAGTGAACGGCACCGGTTCTCGGAAAGACAGCGGATAACCCCCTGGCGCGCGCCCCTGATTAGGGCATCATGGGCAAAGTCCGCCCGATCAGCGCGGCAAGGGGGAAACTCAATGGCAGGCGGGAAGCTCCGCGCCACCGGCGTTCTTGCGCCCTTCGGGCAGCGCGGCTTTCGCTTTCAATGGCCGGCTGATCTTGCCACCTCCTGGGCCTTTGAGATGGAGACGATCATCCTGGGTTGGTATGTGCTGACTGAGACGGGATCGGTCACCTGGCTTGCCATTTTTGGGTCCCTGCTGCTGATCGGCACGCTGCTGTCGCCCATGTTTGGCGTGATGGGCGATAGGGTTGGGCATCGGCGCGTGCTGTCCGCCATGCGGGCCTGGTATGCGGTGCTGGCGGCGGTGCTGACGCTTTGCGCCATGGCAGGGCTGCTTTCCCCCTGGCTTGTTTGTGGCGTGGCCTTCCTGAGCGGCCTGGTGCGGCCTTCCGATATGGGCATGCGCAATGCGCTGATTGCGGCCGGCATGCCGCCCCCCTTGCTGATGGGTGCGATGGGGATTGAACGCATGAGCGCCGATAGTGCCCGCGTGATTGGTGCGCTGACCGGCGCGGGGCTGGTCGCGTTTCTCGGCATTGGTCCGGCCTATATTGCGGTGACGGCGATCTATCTTTGCGCCTTTGTGCTGACCTTGCAGGTGGATGAACCACCAACCCGCGCCGCCCAAGGTGTGGTAATGAAAACGCCCTGGGCTGATCTTGGCGATGGCATTGCCTATGCGCGCAGCACACCGCCCGTACTTGCGGCCTTACTGCTGGCGTGCCTTGCGAATTTCGCGGCCTATCCGATCAGCGGCGGTCTGCTGCCGCATGTGGCGCGTGATGTTTACGGGCTGGATCGCACCGGGCTTGGTTATTTGTCCGCGAGTTTCGCCGGTGGTGCGATGCTCGGTTCGCTTTTCATCAGCGCGCGGGGAGGGGGGCTGCCACCCGCGCGCACCATGCTGGCGGCGTCGCTGTCCTGGTTCTTGCTGCTGCTGGTTTTCGCGCGCCTGACGGACCCTGTAATGGGTGGCGTGGTGCTGGCGCTGGCGGGGTTTGTGCAAAGCTTTTGCATGGTGCCGCTGGCGGTGCTGCTGCTGAGGATCACCTTGCAGGAGTTCCGCGGCCGCGTGATGGGGCTGCGCATGCTGGCAGTCTACGGCCTGCCGGTTGGGCTGATGCTGGCCGGGCCTTTGGTGGGTGAAATCGGCTTCGCCGATGCCGGCGCGCTTTACGCGGGGTTTGGCGCCTTGTGCACGGTGGCGATTGCGCTTTTCTGGCGCGCGCATTTGCTGCCGCGTGAGGTGCCGGCCAATGGGCTGCGCAGTCAATAAGTCTTTTCGCCAGCGCCTGGATTGGGCAAGATAGTATCAAGCTCAAAGGAAACGCCGATGCCCCTTACCTTGTCCCGCCGTCATGCGCTTGCCCTGGCCGGCAGCAGTGCGCTCGCCCCCGCCGCCTTCGCGCAAGGCGCCTTTCCTGATCGCGCGGTGAATATGATTGTCCCCTTCGCCCCTGGCGGCACGCCCGATATCGCGGCGCGGCTGCTGGCGCCCAAAATGGCCGAATTGCTGGGCCAGGCGGTCACGGTGGAAAACCGCGCAGGCGCCGGCGCCACCATCGGCACCCGCGCCGTGGTGCAGGCGCGGCCAGATGGGCATACGATTCTGATGGGCTCCATCTCCTTCCTGACGGCGCCGCTCACGGCTGATCCCATGCCTTATGATCCGGTGGCGCAGCTTCGCGTGATCAGCCTGATTTCCACATCGCCCTATGTGCTGATTGTGCGCGCCGATAGCCCGGCCCGCGATATCGCCGGGTTTCATGCCATGGTGCGGGAGCGCGGCAATAGACTGAATTACGGGTCAGCGGGCAGTGGCACGCCGCTGCATTTGGGTGGCGAACTTTACAAACTGATGATGGGCGTGGACCTGACCCATGTGGCTTATCGCGGCAGCGGCCCGGCCATTACTGCGCTGCTTGCGGGCGAGGTGGATATGGTTTTTGCCGATGTGCCGGGCGCTTCCGGCCAGATCAGCGCCGGCACGGTGCGCCCGCTGGCCACCATGGTGCGTGAACGGATCAGGCAATTGCCCAATGTGCCGACCATGGCGGAAAGCGATCTGCGCTTGAAGGATTACGATGTCTATACCTGGGCGATGCTGGTGGCGCCGAAAGCCACGCCCGATCGCGCGGTTAATCGCCTGCATGAAGTCGCCATCGCCGCCGCACGTCAGCCTGATATCATGAAACGCTTTGAAGAAATGGGTTTTGATTATGTCGGCTCATCGCCCGCAGATGGAGACAAGCGGTTGGAAGCGGAACGCGACAAATGGCGCGATGTGATCAAGCGGGCGAATATCAAGGTGGATTTATAGTCAGCCTAGCTCACCCCGCCCGTAGCCCCGCGCGTTCCGCCGCCGTCCGTGTCCATGCCGTCTCCCGTTGCAGAAAGGCAGCAAAGCCCACCGGTGTTGCCTCGGTGGTGCTGGCCATCAGGCTGCCCATGCCTTCCAACCGAGACCGCACAGCCGGGTCAGCAACCGCGGCGGCAACCGCTTCGCCCAGCGCTCTCGCTGCGTAATCGGGCAAACCCGTTGGCGCCACAATGCCGACAAAGGCCGCGGCTTGATAACCGGCAACGCCGGCCTCGGTCGCCGTTGGCAATTCCGGCGCTTGCGGCAACCGATCCACCGCCGCTACCGCCAAAATCCGCACCGCGCCTTCCCGATGCAGAGGTAGCGCCGTGGAAATTTCCGTAATGGCGCCGGATAAAGTGCCGGAGACAAGATCAGGCGTCATCGCCCCGCCGCTGCCATAAGGAATATGCGTAATGCCTGCCCCGGTCGCCGCGTTGAACATCTCGAGCGAAAGATGCGCCGTGCTGGCAATGCCGGAAGACCCGAAGCCGAGCCTCCCCGGATTGGCCTTTGAATACGCCACAAGCTCCGCAACCGTCTGCACCGGCAGGCTGCGATGCACGGCAATCACCATCGGTGTGCGCACGAAAAGCCCAATCGGCATGAAGTCGCGCAGCGGGTCATAGCCAAGATTGGTCTGCACCGACGGATTGATCGTCAGCGGCCCATTTGACCCAAGAAGGATCGTATAACCATCCGGGCGCATCCGCGCGACCTGCTGCGCGGCAACACTTCCGCCCGCGCCCGCACGGTTTTCCACCACCACAGGCTGGCCAAGCCTCGCCGACATGGCCGGTGCGCAGGCGCGCGCCGTTAGGTCCGAATTCCCGCCCGGCGCGAAGGGCACGATCAGGCGGATGGGCCTATCGGGGAAGGCGGCCTGCGCGCGAAGCGGCGCGGTTAGCATTGGCGTTGCGGCCAGGGCAGTCAGCATCGCGCGGCGCGTTGAGGTGAAATTCATGTTTTCTGTCCGTTTTCCGAATTTGCCTGTCAGCTTGCGGCGCCCGGACGGTACTCGCAAGCCCCTGATTTTGCGGCATCACGGCAGGAAAGGGGCTACCCCGCCCGCTAATTCCGCCGCGCCTCCCGCGCAACCACCGCCAAGGCCAGCGATGAAATCGTGAGCTGCCCCAGAATCTGCGTGACGTCGCGAATATAGCCCCAGGTCTCAAACGGTGCCGGGTCTTGCGGCAGCATCACCAGGCTGCCCGGCGCCAAGGGCGGCCCGCCGCCCTGGAAGTAGCCTTGCCCCGCCGGCGCTGCTTCCCCATTCGGCATCACCACGAAAACGCGCGACGCATCGGCAAAACGCTGCGCCCCGCCCGAGGCCTGGATATACTCCGCCGCGCGCCATCCCTGGCGAAAGGGCAGGCTGCCAGGGTTCAGCACCGCGCCCACCACTGTCACATCCTGCGGGCGCTTTGGCATGGCCAGCACATCGCCGGGTTCCATCACGATGTCCAAATCGGGCCGCGCCAGCAGGATCACGGGATTGGCCTCCACCACCACACGCCCGGCAGCGCGCGCTTCGCGGAGCGTCGCCGCCAATTCGCGCCCGGCCTTCATGGCGCCGCCAACATCTGCCGTGCCGCCGCGTGAACCGGGCAAAGCCTGCCCTGCTGCCAATTGCACCAGGCTGCTTTCCAGATCCCGCGCCGTGCGCGCAAAGCCTTCCTGCTGGCGCTGGCGCACGCTTTCGCGCGTGAAGACCGCGCCATAAGGGAAGGCCTCTGGCGTCAGCCCGCCGGCGCGCGCGATCACATCCGAAAGCCGCTCCCCTCGGCGCAATTCATAGCTGCCGGGATTGCGGAATTCGCCCAGCAGCAGCACCGGCCCGCTATCCAGCGCATCCTCGCGCCGCGGTACCCGCAAAGCTTGGCGCGGCGACACAGCCTTAGCCCCGCCGCCCCCCAGGCTGACATGCGTGACCTGGCCGGGGAGTGCCGGATTCGGCACCTCCCGCGCCACATCTGGCGCACGCGCATTGCCAAGCGCGGTCACCCCGCCCGCAATTGCCAGCGCATCGGCGATGGGGGTGTTTTCCATCATCGGGTAAAGGCCGGGCGCACGCACCTCCCCGGTTACCAGCGCGGCGTGGTCCAGCAGAAAGCCCGCCAATTCTGGCACTTCCTGAAAAATGCGCGGGCAGCGCGCATCGCCCATTTCCGGAAACCCTGTTGCGCGCGCATGGGCGAAGCGGGCGGGGGAGGCCTGCGCGGCCTGGGCAAGCTGCGTCAGCGCCACGCATTCGCCACCTTGCATCGCGGTTGCCTCACCGCGCAGCGCGCGCTGGATGGCGCTGCTTGAAAGCCATTGGATATCCGCGCGGGAGAAAACAATCACCTCATCCCCATCGCGCAAGGCCGGCCCGCCGCGGCCTTCCAGGCTTTGCGCCAGATCGAAGGGCAGCAAATGGCGCTGGCCGCTCCGCTGATCCGGGCGCAGCACCACGGCGAAGCGCGTATACGGGTCAGGCCCCAATTGGCGATGATCCGCAATGAGGCCGCGCACCGAAAGCCCCTGCCGCCCGCCGGCCGCGCGGGTGATCGGCATCGCCACATGCCCGGAAAGGCGAATGGTATTGGCCGCCACATCCGCCCCTGGCCGCACCAGCAGCGCATCGCCGCGCCTGAGGCTGGCATTGAGCCCAAGCTCCGCAAAACTCCGCCGCCCTTGAGCATCGCTTTGCTGCACCAAAAGCCGATTGCCACTGGGGCGGAGCGGCCCGCCGGCCAGCGCCAGCGCGTCTTCCAGCGGCATGGCGGCTTGGCGTGCCGGCAATTCGTAAATGCCGGGCCGGGCGACATCGCCGGCAATCGCCACGACACCACCCAGGGGCGGCACCAGAATCCGCTCACCCTCCCGCAAGGTCAGATCCGCCGTCCCCGGCGCATCGGCGAGCAAAGGATAGAGGTCCACCTGCCGCGACCCCGCTGGCCCCTCGATCCTGATGGCACGCAAGGACCCGCTCCGCCGCACGCCTTCAGCCGCTGCCAGCGCATCCAAAACAGTCGCGAGCGCGGTCAGATGCTGAAAGCCGGGGCGCATCACCTCACCACCCACGAAAACGCTGATCTGGCGGATCTGGCCGATGGAAAGGAAGACTTCAGAACCGCCAAGCTCCCGCGCCGCACGGGCTTCCATATCGGCGCGCAGGTCAGCAAGGCTGCGCCCGGCGGCGGGGATGGGCGGCAATTCCGGCAGCAGCAGCATGCCATCCCGCCCGATCCTGAGGGAAAGCGTTTGCCGTGCCCGGCCACGGAGCGCCACCACCACCTCATCGCCCGGCCCCAAAATGTAGGAACCGGGCAGGGCACCGAAGCTTGGCGGCGGGGCGGCGCCACCGCGGAAAGCATCATAGCCGAATTGGCGGAGTTCCACCTGTTCCAGCCTTTCGGCGAAAAAGGCCTCGATGCTGGAAAGATTGGGTGCGGGGCGTGGGGCGGTGGCTTGCAGTGCCGGGGCAGCGGGTGGCAGAGGCGCGGCGTTGGCGGCTTCCAGGACTCGGGCGAGAATCTCGCGCTGCGCGCCAGGGGGAAGGTTGGGCAGATTCGTCCCACTTGGCAGGCTAGGCGGCAGGCTGGGCGGGGCAAGGAATTGCGCGCCAGTTTGTGCCGCGGCGGGCAGGATGGCGGCAAAAAGACATAAAATCAGCAGGATAATGGGTGATTGTGATACCCTGCCCCTTCTTCCTTTTTTGGCGAAACTATCCATAAATCACACCTAAAAATATGGTTGATTTTTTCCTAACACAACCATAGATTGTTTTACAACGCCTTAAATCACCCAAGGAGACGTAGCGTGCCAGGAGATACAATTCTTGGCGAAACCCGGCATTCAACGACCATCCTGCCCGGCTGGCGGGGTCTTTGGCTCAGCGCAGATGCGGCGCGGCGGCTTGGCTCTCGGCCCGTGGCTCTTTTTGCCTGGCATCGTCTGCGCCTTGCCACCGGGCTCGCCCGTTATGCCTTGCCGGATCGGCCAGCCCCACTTGGCCCCTTTCTGCCGGACGCCAGCACGCTGCCCATAACGCGGCGCGATTGGCATGGACCTTTTGACGCGACGGCCCATGCGCTGGAGGTCCTTGCCCGACCCGGTACCGATATCCGCGGCCTCTGGGAAACCCACCGCCTTGCGCCCCTGCTCACGCTGGCCCAAGCCGCCGCACGTGATCCTGAAGGCCCAGAACTGAGCGAGGCGGAAGCACTGCTGGCCGATTGGGCCGCTGCCAACCCGCCCTTTCGCGGCCCGGCCTGGGCTTGCGCGCAGGAAGCGGCCTTGCGCGCCATGGGGATCAGCCTCGCGCTGGCCTTATTGGGCGCGGACCGGCGGCTCGGCCCTGGCGCGCGGGCATTGCTTGGGCTGCACGCGCGGCGCATTCGCGCCACACGCGCCTATGGCGCGGCGCAGGACAATAACCACCCGACCAGTGAAGCGGCGGGACTGTTCGTTTGCGGCCTGCTGCTGGGTCGCGCGCGGGACCGGCGCGCCGGGGCGCGGGGGCTCTCACGCGCTGTTGCGCGGCTCGTCTCACCCTGTGGCGCCTTTGCCCAAGCCTCACCGGCCTATCACCGGTTGATGCTGGATGTGCTTGCCATCGCCGAATGGTTCCGTCGCCGCCATGGCGCGCCTGGCTTTGCGGCGCCCTTCAACGCCCGAGCCGCATCGGCCACCCAATGGCTTGGCCGCGTCATGGCCCCCAATGGCGCCTTGCCGCGCATCGGGCCTTGCGATGATTCGGCCTTTGCCGATCTGTCCGGCCTTGGCGCCGGCGATGCGCGCGCCAGCCTGGAACGCGCCTCGCGCCTTTTCCTGGGGGCCGGCGCTGGCTTGCCGGATGATCCTGGCTGTCGAGCCCTTGGCCTATCCGCCACGCACGCCGCGCCGCTATCGCCGGCCACGCATTGGCGAAGCGCCGGATGGTTCGGGCTTGCCGGGGCAGGTGGGGCGCGCGGCGTGCTGCGCACCGGCGTGCCGCTGCGCTTTCGGCCCGGTCAGGCGGATTTGCTGCATTTCGACCTTTGGGACGGGAATGAGAATCTGCTCCGTGATGGCGGCAGCGGCGCCTATTTGCCGCCGCCCGGCTTCGATTGGTGGCGAAGCATGTTGGCCGGCGGCACGGGGCATAATCTGATCACCTTTGATGATGCGGAACCCATGCCGCGGCTTGGCCCCTTCCTGTTCGGGCGCTGGCCACGCTGCTGCGCCATTCCCGATGGCGCCAAGACCCGCGATTGGCGCGGCAATCGCCATGCCAGGCGGGTTGAATGCCGCGGACGGTTCTGGCGTGTGGAGGATCAGGTGGGTGGGGACTTCCGGCGCCTCGCCTTGCGCTGGCGGCTTTGCCCCGGCGATTGGCGGCGTGGTGAAAATGGGGTGGAAAGCGCCAAGGCGCGCATCACGCTGGCCGCCGATGCGCCCTTCAGCCTGGAATTGATCTGCGGTTGGGAAAGCCCTGCCTATGGGCGGGTGGAACCGGCCCCCGTGCTGGAACTCCGCGCCCAGCGCCCGATCCGGCGGATTTTCACGGAAATCGCCCTGCCCGCCAAAATGGGGGGCGGCTGATGCCGCTGCCGCTGCCGCTGCTGCTGATGGGGCTTTGGGCTTGGCGTGCCAGGCTGGCGCTGATCCTGCTACTGCTTTGGGTGGGTGGGGCGGTCGCCATTCTGCTGTGGCCGCGCGGCCATGTGGCGCGCGCCCAGGTGGCGCCGGCGGAAACCACGGCCTTCGCCATTTCGTCCCTGCTATCGGCGCATCCCCTCTCCCTGGGTCAGGGGCTTGATACGCGTCCCGGCGGTAATTTCGCCGTCTATCTGGCCGCGCTGCGCTCGCCCGAGGCGGCGCGCATGCTCACCACCGAAACCGGTTTGTTGCAGGCGATGGAACAGCGGCGGCAGGCCTCTCCGCTTGCTTGGCTGCTGGCCTCATTGGGCTTCAATCGTGCGCTGGATGCGGATGATGTGCTGGCATGGGTTGAACGATATTTGTCAGTAAATCAGAACCTTGGCAGCATTACCTGGAGCCTTGAATTAACCCACGCCGATCCTGCTTTGGCGCTGCAAGCCCTGATCAGCCTGCACCGTTTTGCCGAGGCCAAGGTGCGTGCGGACCTTGCCGATCAGGCCGCGCGCCGGGTCGCGGCCTTGGAGGCGCGGCTATCCGGCGAAAGCGATGTTTTTCTTCGCAACAGCCTTTACGATCTTTTGGCGCAGCAGCAACGCGCCGGGCTGGTGGTGGCGGCGGATGAGGCTGTGGCGGCACGGCTGATCGCGGCACCGATGGTGGAAGCCCGCGCCTCCCGCCCCAATCGGCCGCTTTTGCTCGGGCTTTGGCTTCTGGTGGTGCCGCTTGCGGTGCTGATGGGCGCGGCAGGGTTGCTGCTGGCGCGAAGCTCCTTCCGCGATGCCGCGCTGGTGACGCGCAGCCCCGCCATGCAGGGGGATTGAGGGTGCCGGCGGCGCGCGGGGCGGCAACGCCGCCCCTGGATGGGCTGGCTTGGCTCAGCGGCGGCGCCTCGGCGCTATTGCATTTGGCTGGGGCCTTGAAATCCATCCCCCTGATCGGCGGGCTACCCATTGATTTTACGATATTGATGGCAGCAATAGCGCTGCCCATGCTTATGCTTTGTGCCCTGACACGGGCCTGGGTGATCTCGCCCGAAATCGGCCTGCCGCTTGCGGCGATTGGGGCGCTTTGGCTTTGGCTTGTTCTGGCCGGGTGCTGGTCTGCTTCAGGCGCCGTACTGGCGGCCAAGCTGCCTGAAATCATCCTGTTTGGGCCGATCATGCTGCTGGCCGGGCTGGTGGTGGCGGGGGATGAGGCCGCCTTGCGCGGTTTTTGCGCCGGCATCATCGGCGCGGGGGCAGCGGTCGCGGCAAGTCTTGCGGTCAATCTGGCGGGGGGCAGCGTTGTGCGGGGTGGCCTGCCCGGCGCCGATCCGGAGAAATGGCGCATCGCCTATCAGGTCACGGGGCTCGCCATTGCAACAGCGGCGGCTTTGGCCGCGGTGCAATGGGCGGAAGCGCGCGGAGCATTACCTGGGCTTCTGTCGCTGGGGGCGGCCCTGGCCCTGGCGGTCGGTGCCCTGCTGCCCGGCGGGCGCGCGGCGCTGGTGGCGCTGGCGCTTTGCCTGGCTTCCGGGCCGGTGCTGGTCCTGCTTCGGCAACGAAAACCTGGGCTGGCCGCTCTCTGGTTGCTCGCTTCGCTTGGCCTTGCTGGTGCTGCGTTGGTGTTCCTGGGGGGCGAACTCAGCCGAACCCTCCATACCTTGGAACGTATTCTTGCGCCGAATATGCTGGAAAGCTCCGGCCGAGGACCCTTGTGGGAGGAGGCCTTGCGCCTCGCCGGCCAAACCATGCCCTTTGGCCTTGGCACCGGGGGCTTCAGCCTGGCGGCAGGGTTTGGCGAATGGCGCGGGCGGCACCCCCATAATCTTGGCATCGAGGCGCTTGCCGAGGTCGGGCTGCCCGGTTTTGCCCTTTGGCTGATCGCCTTTGGCGGCGCGGCTTACGTATTCTGGCGGCTTGGCAGAACAACGCCATCCTGGCGGGTGGCGCGGCTTTTGATGTTGTGCCTGCCGATGGCAGTGACGCTGCAGGTCTCGACCGATCTCGGCAATCGGATGGCCTGGCTGGCGCTGGGGCTTGCACTTGGGATTGGGGTCACGGCGCGGGCGCCGATCAGGGGGGCAGGGCATGTACGCGCTTTGGGGTAAGGCTGCGCTTGATCGCAGCGTGGCAGCGCTGGTGCTGGTTCTGGGCGCCCCGGTCCTGGCGCTTTTGGCGCTTGCGGTGCTCCTCGGCTTGGGCCGGCCCATCCTGTTTCGCCAGCGCCGCGCCGGGCGGCATGGCGCGCCCTTCACATTGCTGAAATTCCGCACCATGCGCGAAGGCGCGGCGCCGGATGCGGTGCGGCTGAATGGCTTCGGGCGCTGGCTGCGGGCCAGTGGGCTGGATGAATTGCCGCAAATGATCAATGTCTTGCGCGGTGAGATGAGCCTGGTGGGGCCGCGCCCCTTGCCTTGTGACTATACGCCCTTGTTCAGCGCGGCAGAGGCTGAGCGGCTCAGGATCAGGCCCGGCCTGTTTGGCCTGGCCCAAGCGCGCGGGCGCAATGCCGTGCCTTGGGCGCAACGGCTTGCTTGTGATGTCCAATATGCGCGGCAGGTCCCTGAATTTACAACAGATATGAAACTCGCCTTGGCCTGCGGCGTGCTTCTGCTGCGCGGCCATGGCGCGACCATGCCTGGCCATGCAACCTCGGCGAGGCTTGATGAAAGCCTGACCCTTGGTGCGGCGCCGGTCATGGTCGGGGGCAAGGGGTGATTGCCATGCTCTCCGCCGCCCAAACGGCCCGCCTACTGCCCCCGCCCCCCCTGCCAGCGCGGGATTTGTCCGCCCCCATCCTGCTGTCGCCCCCGCATCTGACTGGGCGGGAGATAGCTGTGCTGGAAGCGAGCCTTGCCTCGGGCTGGCTTGCCCCTGCCGGCCCCGCACCACGCGCCTTTGAAGCCGCCTTTGCCGAGGCCACCGGCTTTGCCCATGTGCTGGCGGTTGCTTCCGGCACGGCGGCGCTGACGCTGGCATTTCGCGTGCTGGACATCGGCCCGGGGGATGAGGTTTGGGTGCCAAGCTTCACCTTCATCGCTTCCGTGGCGCCGGCAGTGCAGATGGGCGCGCGACCTCGCTTCCTGGATGTCTGCCCCGAGAGCTGGACGCTTGACCCGGGGTTACTGGCTGCGGAGCTTTGGCAGGCCGCGCGGCAGAGCAGGCTGCCCAAGGCGGTGGTGGCGGTGGATATTTATGGCCAATGTGCCGCGTTGCGGGCCATTGCGTCGCTTTGCGCTGGATATGGTGTGGCGCTGATATCCGATAGCGCGGAGGGGCTGGGTGCCTCTCAATCCGGCTTGCCGGCTGGGCGCGGGGCGCAGCTCGCGGCTTTTTCCTTTAATGGCAATAAGATCATCACCGCTGGCGGGGGCGGGGCATTGGCTTCCGATGATCCAGGGCTGATCGCTCATGCCCGCACCCTCGCCGATCAGGCCAGATCCCCTGCGCCGCATTATGAGCATACCAGCACAGGCTATTCCTTTGGCATGTCGTCCCTGATGGCGGCGGTGGGGTTCGCGCAATTGGCGAAACTTGGCGAGCGCGTAGCGCAGCGTCGGGCGATCTTCGCGCGCTACCAGGAAGGGCTGGAGGATTTGCCGGGCATTTCCTTCATGCCCGAAGCCCCTTGGGGCAGGGCATCGCGCTGGCTTTCCGCCATGCTGATTGACCCGGCCGGCTTCGGCATGGACGCCGATGGCCTGCGGCGCGTTTTGGCCGCCGAGGGCATTGAAACCCGCCCGGCCTTCAAGCCCTTGCATATGCAACCTGTGTTTCGTGACGCGCGCTGCATCGGCGGGTCGGTGGCGGAAGCGCTTTTTGCGCGCGGGCTTTGCCTGCCATCCGGCAGCGGCTTGGAGCAGGACGCGCAGCACCGCGTCATTCGCGCCATCCGCGCCGCAGCGCGCGGCTGAGTTCCATGCACATTCTTTATTTACATCAGCATTTCAGCACGCCGGCCGGCAGCACGGCGACGCGAAGCTTCGCCTTCGCCCGCGCTTTGGCCGCGCGCGGCCATCGCGTGACGCTGGCAACCGGGCGCACCCAGGGGGCGGAGAGCGGGCTTTCCGGACCCTTCCGCAAGGGAAGGCGGGACGGGCGGGTTGCCGGGTTTCAGGTGGTGGAATTGGGTATCCCCTATGCCAATGCCATGGTGATGGCGGCGCGCAGCGTGGCGTTCTTGCGTTATGCGGCGGCGGCAACGCGGCTTGCGCTTCGGGAAAAGCCTGATCTGGTGATCGCTTCCTCCACCCCGCTCACGGTTGCCTTGCCTGCGCTTCTGGCCAAGGCGCTACGCGGCATTCCCTTCATTTTCGAAATCCGCGACCCCTGGCCAGAATTGCCGCGCGCCATGGGCGTGCTGCCGGCACCCATCGCGCCCTTCATGGAAGGGCTCGCCAATCTCGCCTGCCGCCGCGCGGCTGCGGTGGTGGCGCTTTCTGAGGGCATGGGGGAAACCGCCCGCACGCGTGGCGCTGATCCCGCTTGGGTGAAGGTGATCGGCAATGGCTGTGATCTTGATCTTTTCGGCCCCCATATCGCCCCCTGGCGCCCAGCCGAAGCCGCCCCCTGGGAAGTTCTGGCGCTTTATGCCGGCGCGCATGGGCGTGCGAATGGGCTTGGCGTTGTGGTGGAAGCCGCGCGGCTTTTGGCGGCCAGGGGCGAGGCCCGGCTCCGTATTCTGCTGGTGGGTGAGGGGGCCGAGAAAACCACCTTGATGCGCACCGCTGCTGACCTGCCCAACATTAACTTCTTGCCGCCCATGCCGAAGCGGGAGGTGGCCGGGCTTTTCGCCGGTAGCCAGATTGCGCTTCATATCCTGGCCGATTGCCCGGCCTTCGCCGAATGGACCGCACCCAATAAACTGATGGATGGGCTGGCAGCAGGACGACCCGTGATCAGCACAGCGCCCGGTGATGCGGCCCGGCTTTTGACCGAAGGCGGTGCCGGCATGGCCGTGGCACCCGGCGATGCGGCTGGCCTGGCGGCAGCGCTGATCGGCTTGGTTGAAGACCCCGCCCGCCGCACTGCCATGGGCGCTGCGGCACGCAGCCTTGCGGTGCGCCAATATGACCGGCGCCTGCTGGCCGCGCGTTTCTCCGCGCTGGTGGAGGCCATTCCAACCGCACAGACCGCGCACTCCAAGCCAGTGCATTATGCCATTTCAGGAAGGGGCTGATCATGCTGCCCGAGCTCCATCTTGTTGCGGCCGCAAGGCCCAATTTGCCGAAACTCGCCGCCCTTTGGCATGCGCTGGCCGCTGGCCCCGATTTCTGCAAACCCGTTTTGCTGCATACCGGCCAGCATGAGGACCCAGCCATGTTCGGCGCGCATTTCGCTGATCTTGGCCTGCCTATGCCTGATATCGCGCTTGGGGTTTCAGGCGGCAGCCATGCGGTGCTGACGGGGCGTTCCATGATTGCCTGCGAAACCGTCTGGAAATCGCGTCGCCCCGCAGCAGTGGTGGTGGCGGGCGATGTGGATGGCGCGCTCGCCGCAGCACTCGCCGCACGCAAGATGGGCATTACGCTGATCCATCTGGAAGCCGGGCTGCGTTCGGGCGAACGGGATTTGCCTGAAGAAATCAATCGCCGCGCCATTGATGCGATTTCCGATATTCTCTGGGCGCCGGATGAGGCAAGCGCCGCGCGGCTGCGCCAGGAAGGCCATTCCGCCGCTGCAGTGCGGGCGGTGGGCAATGCCATGGTGGATACGCAGATGCGGCATTTGCAGGCAGCGCGCGCAAAGCGCCTGCCGCGTGGTCTTTCTCGCGGGGGCTACGGGCTGGTGACGCTGCACCGCGCCGGCAATGTGGATAAGCCCGAGCGTTTCATTGCGCTGCTTGATGCGCTTTCTGCCGCGGCGCGGCATTTGCCGCTGATCTGGCCCATTCATCCGCGCGCGGCAGCGCAAATGAAGGCCTTTGGCTTTGTGCCGCCCGCGGGTGTGCGCATCATGCCGCCGCTTGGGTATCTGGAGTTTCTGTCCTTGCTGTGTCGTGCGCGGCTGGTCGCGACCGATAGCGGTGGCGTGCAGGAAGAAGCGACCGCGCTTGGCTTGCCTTGCCTGACGCTGCGCGGCGCCACTGAACGCCCCATCACCATCGCTGCTGGCATGAACCGGCTGGCAACGCCTGACGAATTGCCTCAGCACGTTGCGGAAATTCTCAAAACCCCCTTGCGTCCGGCGCGGCCCATTCCGCTTTGGGATGGGCGCGCGGGCATCCGCATGCGTGAGCATCTGCAAACCCTACTGGAAGGCGAGGAATGCCGCGCGATGGTGGCCTGATCCCGGTTTGGCTGGCGCGCCCAAAAGTATTGTTGCTGTCTGCCGCGCATCCGCCTGCCGATATTCGTGTGGTGATGAAGGAAGGCGCAAGCTTGGCTGAGGCGGGCTACGCGGTCAGCCATTTATGCCCGGAACCATCATCTGGCACAGCGCCCCTGCTGGTGGCGGGGGTGGCCATCAGCACTTTTCCAGCGCGGCGCGGTCGCTTGCGCCGCTTCCTTGGCATTCCGCGCCTTGCCATGCGCGCGGCAGCGCAGCGGGCCGAAGTTATTCATGCCTCGGAACCCGATGCCTGGGCGGCGGCGCTGCTCGCCGGCTGCTGGACCGGGGCGCGAATCATTCTGGATGTGCATGAACATTACCCATCGCGGCTGGATGGCAGGGCGCCCGCCATGCTGCGCCCCATGCTGCGCGGCCTGCTGCATGCCGTGTGTTGGGCAATGGGGCGGGCCGCCGATGCAGTGGTGGTGGCGAAGGATGGGCTGGAAGCGCCTTTTGGCGGGGAAGCGCGGGTAGTGAAGGTGCGCAATTACGCGCTCGGCGATGTGCCGCCGCGTATTCATGCCGCCGGGCCGGTGACGCTGCTCCATTTAGGGGCGCTGACGCGCGCGCGCGGTTGGGCGCAAATGCTGGACGCCCTGGCGCTTTGCCAACCCGAGACACGGCTTTGCCTGATTGGCCGCTTCACCGATGATAGTGAGGCGGATTTCTGGGCGAGGGCCGAAGCGCTTGGCCTGACAGCGCGCATCGAAGCGCCGGGTTGGCTGCCGCATGAAGCTGCGCTGGCGGCGGCTTCGCGCTGCGATATTGCGCTGATCCTGTTCCAGCCGGGGGCGGAAAACCATCGCCTCGCTTTGCCGCATAAGCTGTTCGACGCCATGCTGGCCGGCCTGCCCGTCATTGCGCCCACGGAAGCCGAGGAGGTTGCGGCGGTGATCGAAGCTGCCGGCTGCGGCGCCTTGGTGGATACGTCCAATCCCGCCGCCATTGCGGAGGAAGTGCAGCGCATGGCGAACCCGATGCGCCGCGCGGTGCTGGGACAAGCGGGCCGGGAAGCGGCTTTGGCGCATTTCTCCTGGGCGGGGGAAGCACAGCGGCTTGTGGCACTTTATGGCCGGCTGACGGGTTTTATGCCCCGCCAAAACGCCCGCGTGGCCTGAAGCGATTCCACCCTGCGCCATTCTGGGCTAGGAAGCCCTTGTGACGCGCCGCCCTTCCCATCGGATTCTGTTGAATCTGGCCCTTGATGGCCTGCTTGCGCTGCTGGCCCTGGTGCTGGCGGTCTGGGCGATTGCGCCGCGCCATTGGCCATCCGGGGCCTGGTGGGCGGTGGCGGCGCCCGGGGCGGTACTGACCTTGTTGGCGGCTGGCGCGGTGTTGCGGCTGCCGCAGCAATACTGGCGCTTTGTTGGTTTGCGCGATTTGCTTGCCGTAGCGGGCGCGGCTTTGGGCGGGGCGCTGCTGTTCTGGCTGGGTGGGCAAATCCTGGGCGGCTGGCAGCCGGCAAATCCGGCCTTTCCGCTGATCCATGCCGTGTTGTTGGGCGCGCTGCTGATCGGCGCGCGGGTTCTGGCCCTGGTGCAGGCCACGCGCCATGCCGGCGAAGCGGCGGCCGATGCGCAAGCGGTGCTGCTGGTGGGGGCTGCCGACGGCACCGATCTTTTCATTCGCGCGCTGGAACGTGATCGGCGGGCGCCGTATCGGGTGATTGGCATTCTGTCCTTACGAGCGCGTCAGGCGGGGCGGCGCATGCAGGGGCATTTGATCCTGGGCACGGTCGAGGAAGCCGAAGCCGTGTTGGATCGGCTGCGCGCAGAAGGGCGCTTGCCTGGGCTGATTGTGCTCTCTGGTCCTGATATTGAAGGCCCGGCGCTGGAGGCGCTGTTGGATGCGGCGGATCGCCATGGCGTGCCTTTGCGCCGTGCGCCCGCGCCAACGCGGCTTGATCCGGCAGGGAGTGAGGCCGCGCGGCGTGTGGAATTGCGCCCGGTGTCGATTGAGGATTTACTGGATCGTCCGCAAGTGCCTCTGGACCGCGAAGGCATGGCGCGGCTGGTGCAAGGCAGGCGCGTGCTGGTGACAGGCGCGGGCGGGACGATTGGCGGCGAATTGGCGCGGCAGGTGGCGGCGCTGGGGCCTTCGATGCTGGTCTTGCTCGATCACGGCGAATTCCTGCTTTATGAAATTGATCTGGAATTGCGCGAAAAACATCCGGATGTGCCGCGCCGCGCCGTGCTGGCCGATGTGCGCGATGAGGCGCGCATTCGGCGCCTGTTTGAAGATATCAAGCCGGAATTGGTGTTTCACGCCGCCGCACTGAAGCATGTGCCGATGGTGGAAAATGATCCGCTGGAAGGTGTGCTGACCAACGCGTTTGGGACGCGCGTGGTGGCGGAAGCGGCGCGTTCTGTTGGCACCGCGGCGATGGTGTTTATCTCCACCGACAAGGCCGTGAACCCGACATCGGTGATGGGCGCTTCAAAGCGTCTGGCGGAGATGTATTGCCAGGCTTTGGACCGCGAGGCGCGTCATGGTCGCGCGGGGATGCGTTGCATCACGGTTCGCTTCGGCAATGTGTTGGGTTCGACCGGCAGTGTGGTGCCGCTGTTTCGCCGGCAATTGGAACGCGGCGGGCCGTTGACCGTCACGCATCCTGACATGCGGCGCTATTTCATGACGGTGCGTGAAGCGGTGGGCCTGGTGTTGCAGGCGAGTGTGGTTGGCACCACCGATGCCAAGGATCAGCCGCCGGAATTGGCCGAAGGCGGCATCTTTGTTTTGGATATGGGCCAGCCGGTGAAGATTGTGGATCTGGCGCGGCGCATGATTCGGCTGGCGGGGCTGCGCCCGGATGAGGATGTGGAAATCCGCTTCACGGGGCTGCGCCCTGGTGAGCGGCTTTATGAGGAATTATTCCACGGCCAGGAACCGCCGCGCCCGACCGCTTTCCCCGGGCTTTTGGTGGCAACCCCGCGCACGGCGGATTCCGCTTTGGTGGGCCGCGCCATTGATGAAATGGCGGCGGCGGGGCGGGCAGGGAATGCGCGGCTTGCGCTACAGCAATTGGCGCGTCTGGTGCCGGAATTTGCCCATGCGCCGGAAGGAACTGCAGCGGCGGGGCCGCGCTGAGGCGGTTTGACGTTCAGATGGTGAAAAGCCGCCCCGCGCCCTTGATCATGGCGGGGCTGTGGCCCGCCGCGCGAATGGCACCCCAAAGCGCCACGGCGATGGAATCCAGAATGGGGATGCCAGTTTCAGCTTCGATCCCAACCGCGCCGGGCAGGCCGCGAAAATTGGTGCAATGGATCACGATGGCATCTGGCTTGGCGGCAGCCGCTTCGCGCACCAGCGCATCCACCTTGGATGCGCTATGTTCGGCAAAGCTGTAATTGCCCGGGTCTTCCAGATGGCGTTCAACAATTGTTTCCACGCCAAGGCCGGTGAAGTTTTCGATAATGGCGGTCTGCACCGTGTTCAGATAAGGCGTTACCATCCCGATACGCTTGGCGCCGAGCGCGCCGAGCGCATCAAATAGCGCAAGCGTCGCCGTGGTGCAGGGCAGCCCGGTTTCTTCCGTGATGGTGGCACAAAGCGCGCGGTCACTTTCAAGCCCAAGCCAGGCGCCGGACGTGCCATTCCAGCAGAGTGCATGAACCTTGGCGTCCGCCAAAAGCCCCGCCGCATCCGCCATCGGGCGCGGGTCAAATTGGCTGGTGGAATCCGCACCCAAATTGATGGCCAGCACGCGCAAGCGTTGGAAATGCGCCGTGATCCAGGGGGTGGGTGCGAGCAGCGCTGCGGTGACGGGTTCCAACACCGTGTTTGAGCTTGGCGTCATCATGCCAAGCCGAAGTGGCGCTTCTGTCATTGCCTCAACCGCCGGCGGCAAGGCGCGGGTCTTGCTGGCCGCGTGTGGCCCAGCCGGTGGTGCGTTCTTCAATCGTCACCGCAACCCAATACATCGCGACCCCCATCACCCCTGTGATGATCAGCCCGGCGAATACCAGCGGCACATCAAAGCGGGATGATGCAACCAGCATCAAATGCCCAATGCCTTCATTGGCGGCAACGGTTTCACTAATGATGGAACCAACAAAGGCAACCGTGATGGCCACTTTCAGCGAGGCGAAGAAGTAAGGCATGGCGCGCGGAAGTCCGACCTTGCGGATGATGTCCGTGGGGCTGGCGCCAAGGGCGCGCAGCACATCGCGCAATTCAGGCTCCACCGTCGCGATGCCGGTCGCGACATTCACCACGATGGGGAAGAAAGAAATCAAGAAGGCGGTCAGCACCGCCGGCCAAAAGCCCGCTCCGAACCAGATGACCAGAATGGGCACCACCGCCACTTTAGGCACGGAATTGAAGGCGATCAGCAGCGGATAAAGCCCGCGATAGACCAGCACGGAAGACCCGATCACCACCCCCAGCAATAGCCCAAAGACAATCGCCATGGCGAAGCCGATCACGGTGGTCAGCAGCGTCGCCCAGGAATTGGTAAGCAAGGGCTGCCACCATTTCACCATGCTGGCGGCAATGGCCGAAGGGGCGGGCAGGATGAAGGGCTGGATGGCGAAAATGCGCACCGCCGCTTCCCAGATCAGGAACATGCCGCCAATCACCAGCCAGGGCAGCCAGGCTTCCAGCCGGCGGCGGCGGCGCGCGGCAGCCGCCAGCGCTTCGGGGCTGCGGAGCGCTTTACGGGGCATCGGCAATTTCCTCGGCATCGCGGGCATCGCTGATGCGATCGCGAAGTTCATGCACCAGATCCTGGAATTCGGTGGTGTAGGTGGTCTCCATAGTGCGCTCTCGTGGGAAATCCACGCGCCGTTCCGCGATAATGCGGCCAGGGCGGGAAGACATGACCAGCACGCGGTCTGCCAAATAAGCGGCTTCGCGCAAATCATGCGTCACCAGGATCACCGTAGGGCGGCGCGCCAGCCAAAGTTTTTGCATCACCGCCCAAAGATCTTCGCGCGTAAAGATATCCAAGGCGCCGAAGGGCTCATCCAGCATCAGCAAGCGTGGCTGATGGATCAGCGCACGGCAAAGCGATGCACGCTGCTGCATGCCGCCTGAAAGCTGCCAGGGAAATTTGGCTTCAAACCCATCAAGCCCGACCAGGGCGAGCAATTCACGCGCCTGGCGTTCATAATCGGCCCGCTTGGCGCGCAATTGGCCGCGATGCGGCTGCACCACTTCCAAGGGCAGCATCACATTATCCAGAATATTCCGCCACGGCAGCAAAGTGGGGTTCTGAAAGGCCATGCCGGCGATGGAAAGCGGGCCATCCACTTCCTGCCCATCCACGAAAACCTGGCCCTCAGTAGGCGGCCAAAGCCCGGTGACCAGGCGCATCAGCGTGGATTTGCCGCAGCCTGATGGCCCGACCACGGCGACGAATTCGCCTTCTGCAACCGCAAGGCTGGTGCCTTTCAGCGCGAGCGTTCCCTCAACGCCGCCATAGCGCATGGCGACATTGGAGATATCCACGAAAGCCTGCGCCATATTGCGTGATCAGACCGCGCGGTCAGCGGCGGGGGGCAGGAAATCCACTGTGTAGATTTGCGCGGCCTGCACCCGGGGCGGAAGATTATAGGCTTCTTCCACCGCACGAATGCCGGTTTGCAGCCGGCCCATATCCACGGATGAAAGCCCATTGGCGCGCACATTGTCAGACATGATGACGCGCGCGACATTCATCTCGTGCCGCTCACGTTCCAGCGCCACATCCGTCAGTGGTTCCACGCGCTTCAGATTATCCAGCATTTCTTGCCCGTTGCGGAGCGTATCGCGGAAGCCGCGCATCAGCGCCGCCGTCGCACCGCGCACCACGGCAGGGTTGCGTTCAATGAAGGCGCGCGTGGTCAGAATGGCGCCGCCGTAAAGGTTCAGCCCGTGATCATAATACATCATGACCCGCTGCGCCGGATGATCGAGCCCGATGCCCTTCAGCGCGAGTGCTGAGGTAGTAACAAAGCCCGTCACGCCATCGGCTTCGCGGCGCACAAGCATGGGTTCACGCAAAGCGGGAGACACTGAAAGGAAAGTCACCTTGCTGGCATCAATACCGGCAGATTTGGCGAAGGCGGGGAAAAGCTGACGCCCGGCATCAAAATCCGGCGCAGCCAGGCGCTTGCCTTCCAGATCCTTCGGCGTGCGAATGGGGCCATCGGCGCGCACAATGGCGCAAAGCGGGCTGCGATCATGCAGCACGGCAACCGCGACAATGCCGCGATCCGGGTTTTCAGCCACGAATTTGATGGCGGGGTTCAAATCCGCATAGCCCATATCATAGGACCCGCCGGCAAGTGCCACCGGCACGCCGCCGGAGCCCTGGCCACGGTCAATTTGCACATCAATGCCGGCTTCGCGGAAATAGCCCTTGTCGCGCGCCAGCAGCGCGAAGGCATTGGGCGCCTGGAAGGCCCAATCCAGCGTGAGGCGAAGACGCGGCGCCTGGGCGCGGGCCAGCAGAGGCGCCGCGAGGATTGCCGTGCCGGCGATGAGCGCGCCGCGGCGCGAGATGGGATGATTCATCGAAGTTTCCCTTTTCCTGTGGTCTCTGTGACCTGTAGCGAAGTCTTTGCGCCTTGCGGGCCGGTTGGGGCAAGACTTAGCCAGGGGGGCTGGGCTATGAAAAGCCTTGAGCGGTGGTGGTTTGCCGAATTTTTGGGGTGTTTTGCCCTTTATTTGAGCAAGATCAGCTTTTGCGACCCCTGCCGCGTCCCTTCCCCTTGCCTGGGTCATAGCCGCCACCGCCTGGCCCCATGGGCTTTGGCTTCCAATCATTCTTGGCTTTCGGCTTGGCTTCCTGAAGCGACCGGCCCGCGAGGTTGGGTGAGAGCCCCAAATCAAGGCTTTCCAGCCGCTTGATTTCATCACGCAGCCGCGCGGCGGTTTCGAATTCCAGATCAGCGGCGGCGGCGCGCATCTTGCGATCCAATTCGGCGATGGTGGCTTTCAGATCCTTGCCGATGAATTCTGCAGTTTCTTCGCCTTCCAACGCGTCAACCGTCACGTAATCCTGTTCATAGATGGATTGCAGCGCTTGCGAGATATCGCGGCGGATGGTTTGCGGCGTGATGCCATATTCCGCATTCCAGGCTTCCTGTTTTGATCGGCGGCGTGCGGTTTCTTCCAGGGCGCGGCGCAGGCTATCGGTCATGACATCGGCATAGAGCACCACGCGGCCATCAACATTGCGCGCGGCGCGGCCAATGGTTTGAATGAGTGAGGTGGTGCTGCGCAGAAACCCTTCCTTATCCGCATCCAGAATCGCGACCAAAGCGCATTCGGGAATATCCAAGCCTTCGCGCAGCAGATTGATGCCGATCAGCACATCAAAAACGCCCTTGCGTAAATCGCGGATAATTTCGATACGTTCCAGCGTATCAATATCCGAATGCAAATAGCGCACGCGAATGCCGGCTTCTGTCATGTATTCGGTCAAATCTTCGGCCATGCGCTTGGTGAGTGTAGTCACCAGCACGCGCCCGCCATGCTTGGCGACTTCGCGGCATTCTGCCAGCAAATCATCCACCTGCTTTTCGACGGGGCGGATTTCCGTGACGGGATCAACCAGGCCGGTTGGGCGGATCACCTGTTCGGCGAAGGCACCGCCGGTGCGTTCCATCTCCCACGGGCCAGGGGTGGCGCTCACGAAGATGGAAGGCGGTCGGTAGGTATCCCATTCTTCGAATTTCAGTGGGCGATTATCTGTGCAGCTTGGCAGACGGAAACCATATTCGGAAAGTACGGTTTTGCGCGCATAGTCGCCGCGATACATGCCGCCGATCTGCGGCACCGTGACGTGGCTTTCATCCACGATCAGCAAAGCGTTGTCGGGCAAATATTCAAACAGCGTGGGCGGCGGTTCGCCGGGATTGCGGCCTGTCAGATACCGGCTGTAATTCTCAATGCCTTTGCAGGAACCGGTGGTTTCCATCATTTCGATATCGAAAATGGTGCGCTGTTCCAGCCTTTGCGCCTCTAATAACTTTCCCTCCGCATGCAGCTTTGCCAGATGTTCCTTCAATTCATCCTTGATGCGCGTGATGGCCTGGGTCAGCGTCGGGCGCGGGGTGACATAGTGGCTATTCGCGTAGATCGAAACACGTTCCATTTCCGCGGTGATTTCGCCGGTCAGCGGATCAAATTCGCGGATTGCTTCAATCTCATCGCCGAAAAGCGAAACGCGCCAGGCGCGGTCTTCCAAATGACTGGGCCATAAATCCACGGTTTCGCCGCGAATGCGGAAGGTACCGCGGGCGAAGAAATTATCGTTGCGGCGATATTGCTGTTCGACCAGGCCCTTCACCAGCACATCCCGGTCAATCTGCCCGCCGGCTTCAAGCTTCACGACCATGCGCGAATAAGTCTCGACCGAACCAATACCATAGATGCAGGAAACCGAGGCGACGATCACCACGTCATTCCGTTCCAGCAGTGACTGCGTGGCGGAATGGCGCATGCGGTCAATCTGTTCATTGATCTGCGCGTCTTTTTCGATATAGGTGTCGGTGCGCGGCACATAGGCTTCCGGCTGGTAGTAGTCATAATAGGATACGAAGTATTCCACCGCGTTTTCTGGAAAGAAGCTTTTCATTTCGCCGTAAAGCTGCGCGGCCAAGGTTTTGTTCGGCGCCAGGATCAGGGTGGGCCGCTGCACGGCTTCAATCACCTTGGCCATGGTGAAGGTTTTGCCGGAACCGGTGACGCCTAGCAGCACCTGGTCACGTTCTGCCGCTTCCAGTCCACCGACCAGATGGGCGATGGCGCGCGGCTGGTCACCATTCGGTTCATAAGGCGCGGTCACGGCAAGCCGCCGCGTCGTTGGCGGCGCGGGGCGCTTTTCCGGCATGAACAGCACGGGGCCGGGGGCGATGACATTCATGGCTGTAAGATGGCCCCGGATTGGCTTGCGCGCCAGGGTGGGCTTGTCCTGGACGGTGGAATTGTGAGAGGGCAGGGGCATGCCCAATGCCTCCATCCCCCGCCCCGCTTTGCTGCTGGGCGCCGCTGGCCTGCTGCCAAGCCTTGCCATGCCGCCACTTCTGGCCGCCGGCGGAGACGCTGCGGCCTTCGCGCTTTTCGCTGGCCCTGCCTATGGCGCCTTGATTGCAAGCTTCATCGGCGGCGCCTGGTGGGGGCTGGCGGCGAACCGCGTTGATGGGGCGGCGCTGACGCGCTGGCTGGTGCTTTCGGTGCTGCCGATGCTGATGGCCTGGGTGGCGCTGCTGCTGCCGCCCCAGGCGGGGCTTTTGCTGCTGGCAGTGATTTTCGCGTTGCTGCCATTGGCGGATCGCGCAGCGCAGGCGGCCAGCATGGCGCCTGCCTGGTGGTGGCGCCTGCGCTTGCCGCTTTCGCTATTGATGGCCTGCCTGCATGGCGTTTCCGCCGGCATGATCGCTTGAATTCAGCCTTCCAGCCTCACATTGCCGGCGCGCGCCACTTCGCGCCATTTGGCGACCTCACTGCGCACAAATTGGCCGAATTGATCTGGCGTCAGCGGGTCTGCCACCGCGCCCATATCCTCGATCCTTTTGGTGACGGTGGGATCGCGTAGCACAGCAACAACATCGGCATTGATGCGATTGATGATCTCGGGCGGCGTGCCCGTGGGTGCGACCAGGCCAGACCAGCCCGCGGCCTCATAGCCGGGGACGAGGCTTTCCGCGATGGTCGGCACATCCGGCAATTGCGGCACGCGCCGCGCACTGCAGAGCGCAATCGGGCGCACGCGGCCGGATTGGATATGCGGCAGGGCGGAGGCGACGGAATCCGTCATCAGCTTCACATTGCCGGCAATAACATCGGCAATCGCCGGCCCGCTGCCGCGATAATGCACGATGTTGAAGCGAATGCCGGCGCGTAGCATCAGCAATTCGGCGGCCATATGCTGGCTGGTGGCGGGGCCGGCAGAGGCCATATCCAATTGCCCGGGCCGAGCCTTCGCGCTAGCCGCCAATTCCTGAATGCTGCGTTCGGGAACGGAGGGATGCGCAATGACCAGCAGCGGCACCATGACGACATTGGTGATGAAGGCGAAATCCTTTTCAACATCATAAGGCAAGCGCGGCATGACGGAAGGATTGACGCCAAGCGGGCCGGACGTGCCGGTCAGCAGCGTGTAGCCATCAGCCGGTGCGCGCGCCACGGATTCAACCCCTGGAACCCCCGCGCCACCCGCACGGTTTTCCACCACCACGCGCTGCGGCCAGCGTTTGGAAAGCTCATCGGCAATCAGCCGCGTGAAGATATCGGCGGCCTGGCCGGGCGGGAAGGGCACCACAATACGCACTGGGCGATTGGGCCAATCCGATTGCGCCTGCGCAGCGAAGGGGACGAGCGCGGCAGCGCCCATCACGGCGCGACGGCTGAACTTCAAGGACATGGCTTTTCTCCCGGTGATTTGCGCGAAGCTTAACCACAACCGGGCCGCACCCGGCAAGGTTTCTCAATAGGTATCAAGGCCCATAATGCCATCAACCCCGCCCGCATCCGCCAGAATGTGCTTGCCGATCAGATCACGCAGCGATTCTGAAGACCCACCACCAAGCGAGCCATACCGCGCGCCACGATACAGCCGCGACACCGGGTATTCATCCGTGAAGCCATAGCCGCCATGGACCTGAACCGCCTCACTGGTCACACGCAGCGACATTTCATTGCAGAATACCTTGGCGGTTGCCGCCATAATGGGGTCCGGGAAGGGGTTGGCGGTGAGGCAGGCGCGGTAGAGCAAACCGCGCCCCGCTTCGATATCCTTGAACATATCCGCAAACTTCCAGCGAATGCCCTGGAAATCCGCAATGGATTTATCGAACAGCTTGCGGTCATTCACGTAGCGCACCGCCTCATCAAAGGCGCCTTCGGCGAGGCCCAGTGAAATGCTGGGGTTGAGGCAGCGCTGCGTATTGAAGGCGGTCAGTAATTTCTTGAAGCCATCGGTTTCAATCACCAGGTTTTCTGGCGGCAATTCGCAATCATTGAATTGCACTTCGTGCAGATTCTCGCCACCCATGGTGTGGTAGGTGCCGGTGACAGAAAGGCCCGGCGTGCCCTTTTCCACCAATACGCAGCCGATCCCTTCGCGCCCCGCCTTGCCATCCACGCGGGTGAACACCACGAACATGCCGGCTTCCTCGGCGCGGGAAATCAGCGTTTTCGTGCCGTTCAGCACCAAATGATTGCCATGGCGCTTGGTATTGGTGCGGTAATTCGCGACATCCGTGCCCGCATGCGGTTCCGTCATGCAAATCGCCAGGATGCAATCGCCGGAAATCACGCGGGGCAGGATGCGTTCCTTGATGGCTTTCGGCGCGTAATGGGAAATAACGCGGGTTTGCACGCCGGCCTCGCCCAGTACCGCCATGGCGGTGACGTAATCCACCTTGGCGATTTCTTCGAGGATCAGTGCAGAATCCAGAATGGAAAGACCAAGCCCTCCATATTCTTCCGGCACCGACATGCCAAGTACGCCAAGCGCGGCGAGCTTCTTGATATTCGGCCAGGGAAAAGTGCCATCCATCCATTTCGGCGCATCCTGCTTAAATTCATTCTGCGCCAATTGCCTGACGGCAGCGATCATTTCCCGCTGTTCAGTGCCGATTTTGAATTCCATTATTGTTTTCCGATTTTTCGATGATGCGTTCTCAGCCCGCTTCGCCCTTCAGCGTATCCAAGGCACCCTTGAGGGCGGATTGGAAGACGCTGACATCAGACCCGTAGCAGAGGCAGCGAAACCCCTTGGCGCGCCAACCGCGCACCATGTCCATCCCCGCGCCCAAAACGCCGGCGGGCTTGCCCGCAGCCTCGCAGGCTTTCAGGAAGCGGGTAAGTGCGGCTTGGAACATCGGATGGTCGAATTGCGCGGTGATGCCGAGAGAATCGCTCAAATCATAATGGCCAAACCAGCCCAGATCTACGCCGGGCACGGCCATGATCGCTTCAACATTTTCAATCCCCTTGGCGGTTTCGATCAGGGGAATGACCATGACGCGGTCGTTTTCGGCCTTCATGCCGGCGATCACATCCTGGCCTTTATAGTCATCATGCGCATAGCCGAAGCCAACGCCGCGCCGGCCTTCGGGGCGATAGCGGCACCAGGCGGCCAATTCTTCTGCCTGTTGGCGCGTTTCCACCATGGGTTCCATGATGCCCATGGCGCCGGCATCCAAGACCGGCGCGATCAGGTGGTAATGATGGCCTGTCACGCGCACCAAGGGCACCACGCCAATATTGCGCGCAAAGGCGCATTGCGCCTTGATCGCATCAATGCCCATGCCGCCATGTTCCATATCGAAAATCACATAATCCGCGCCGGCATTGCCGAGGATTTGGCAAAGCCCCGGTGTCAGAAATTCCGTTGCCATGATGCCATGGGCCATGCGGCCTTGGCGAAGCGCGGCGCGGACTGGGTTTTGGCGCATGGTTCAGCTCAACTTCATGCCGGCATAGCCCTGCGCGGCAACCTCATCACATTTCGCGCGATAGGCCGGCGCGCCGCCCTGATACTGCAGAATGCGTCGCTGATCGCGGCCTTCGACATTGCGATTGATGCCTGTTGCCCAGGAATCGATCTGAGCATAGAGCATACCCTCGGCCAGGGTTTCGATATGATGCGACCATTCGGCTTCTGCGGCTTCGGTCGCTTCAAAGCGGCTGATGCCATTTTCGCGCACATGGCGCATCAGATCCGTCACCCATTCCACATTCTGTTCAATGCAGCGCGGGATGTTGCAGCGGGTTGAGGCATTATGCGGCCCAACGATTGTCAGCATATTTGGGAAGCCTGCCGATTGCAGACCCAGATAGGTTTTCGGACCATCTGCCCATTTATCCTTAAGCCGCTGGCCGCCAATGCCCCTGAAATCAATCCGATCAAAAGCGCCGGTAATAGCATCAAAACCCGTGGCGTAGATGATCATGTCGAATTCATATTCGGCATCGCTGGTCTTGATGCCTTTTGGCGTAATGCGCTCAATCGGCGTTTCATTGATATCCACCAGCCGGACATTGTCGCGATTAAAGGCCTCAAAATAGCGGGTTTCGAGCGGCACGCGGCGCGTACCAAACCCATGATTTTTCGGGATCAACTTCTCCGCAACCGCGGGGTCCTTCACCCGCTGGCGGATCTTGCGCGCGATGAAATCGCTGATCAGGGCATTGGCCTTAGGATCGGTCAGGATATCACGGTAATTCGCTTGCCAAATGCCGAAGCCGGGCTCCGCGTAGCGTTGTTCCCAAAAGGCTTCGCGTTCTTCTGGCGTGACTTCAAACACGCTGCGCGGATCGGCATTATGGATATAGCAGCCAGGCGTGGTGCGGAGCAGTGCGAAAAGCGCGGGGTAATTGCCCTTGATCTGGCGCTGTTCTTCTTCCGTGATTGGGCGGTTATGCAAAGGCGCGCACCAATTTGGGGTGCGTTGAAAAACCGTGAGCGATCCAACCTCAGAAGCAATGGTCTGGATCACCTGCACACCCGTCGCACCCGTGCCAATCACCGCCACGCGCTTGCCCGCGAAGCTGACGGGTTCATGTGGCCAGCGATAGGTATGGAAGGATTGGCCAGAAAAACTTTCAACGCCCGGGATGCGCGGCAGCGTATCAGCGGAAAGCGGGCCAAGGGCGGTGATCAGGAAGCGGCAGTTATGCTCTGCGCCCGTATCAAGTGTGACTGTCCAACGCTGCGCAGCTTCATTGAAATTCGCGCTCACGACGCGGCTATTGAATTGGATATGGCGACGCAGATCGAACCTATCCGCCACATGCTGCAAATAACGCAAAGTTTCGGGCTGCGGGGCGAAATGTTCAGACCATGACCATTCCTGCAGCAACTCATCGGAAAAGGAATAGCCGTAGGTATAGCTTTCGGAATCAAACCGCGCGCCGGGGTAGCGGTTCCAATACCAGGTGCCGCCCAGATCGCTGCCGGTCTCGAACACTTGGACGCCATAGCCAAGCTCCCGCAGGCGATACAGCTGATAGAGGCCGGAGATGCCGGCGCCGATGATGATCACATCGGGCTCGGTCAAGGCCGGGCCGGAGCTTGCCGGCATGCTTCGCCGCATTTCATTCATCGCATCCACCCTTTTCAGCGCGGCAAGGGCCGGCGCCACCTAACAGAAACCCCATGAACCCAGGCCCAGGGCTTGCGCGCCGGGCAGGACGGGGGCGAGTATTCCCCCAAAACAGGAAACCGCCAATGCCAAGCCGACTTTTTTCGCCGTTTACGCTGCGCGGGCTGACGCTGCCCAACCGCATCATCGTCTCCCCAATGGCGCAGTATTCCGGCACCACCGGAAATGAGGCGACGGATTGGCACCTGATGCATTACGGGAATTTCTCGGTTTCCGGCGCTGGCCTGATGTTTTTTGAGGCAACGGCCGTGGAACCCCGCGGGCGGGTTGGGCGGTTTGATCTGGGGCTATGGAATGATGCGCAGCAAGACTCCATCGCACGGGTGATGGCGTTTTGCCGCCAGCACGGCCGGGCGAAAATCGCGATGCAATTGGCGCATTCGGGGCGCAAGGGGTCCACGGCGCAACCCTGGATGGGTGGCAAATATATCGGCCCGGAGGAGGGCGGTTTCCAACCGATCAGCCCGGGCGATATCGCCTTTCCTGGCCGCCCGGCGCCGCGCATGCTGGACCATGCGGGGCTGGCTGAGATCAAGGAATGTTTCGTGCAAGCGACAAGGCGGGCGGATGCGCTTGGCATTGATTTGATTGAACTGCATTCGGCGCATGGCTATTTGCTGCATTCCTTCCTGTCGCCGCTGTCCAATAATCGAAACGATGAATATGGCGGCGATTTAACGGGGCGTAGGCGCTTCCCGCTGGAGGTCTTCGCCGCCATGCGCGCGGTTTGGCCTGAGGAAAAACCGCTTGGCGTGCGCGTTTCCGCAACGGATTGGATCGAAGGTGGCTGGACCTTGGCCGATAGCGTGGTCTTCGCGCAGGAATTGAAGAAGCTTGGCTGTGATTTCATCTGCGCGTCTTCCGGCGGTAGCAGCCCTGATCAGCAGATTGATCTTGGCCCCGGCTATCAGGTGCCCATGGCGCGGCGCATTCGCGAAGATGCCGGCATTCCGACCATCGCCGTTGGGCTGATCAATGAACCGGCGCAGGCAGATCAGGCTTTGCGTGATGGTGCGGCGGATTTGATCGCGATAGGGCGGGGCATGAGCTATAATCCGCGCTGGGCGTGGCATGCGGCTGAGGCTTTGCGCGAACAGGCGGCCTTCCCGCCGCAATATGCCCGCAGCCATCCCAGCATGCGCTTTGGCGATTTCACGAAGCTACCTGCCACACGCTGAAGCCGCCCCTTGACTGAGGGCGCTTCCGGGCTGAGCCTTGCCCTAAAATAACAGTGCGGGCCGTGCAAGCCCGGCGCAACGGTGATGAGGAATGTCATGAAGCTTGGTTTCATCGGCCTTGGGAATATCGGTGGTGTCATGGCGCGGCGCCTGGTGAAGGCCGGCCACGCGCTGATGGTGCATGATCTTGATCCGAAGGCGGTCGCATCGCTCACCGCCATGGGCGCCACGGGCGCGACGAGTGCGCGTGATGTGGCCGACAAATGCGATGCGGTGCTGCTCAGCCTGCCGACACCGGCTGCGGTGGAAGCGGTGGCCTTGGGCGCGGATGGGCTGGTGCAAGGCAGCATGGCGAAGATTGTGGTGGATCTTTCCACCACCGGTCCCACTGTCGCGCGGCGTGTGGCGGAAGGCTTGGCCGCCAAGGGCATTCATTTGATTGATGGGCCGGTCAGCGGCGGCGTTTCAGGCGCCGAGGCCGGTACGCTTGCCATCATGACATCGGGCGATGCTGCGTCGCAAAAGGCGGTGGAGCCGGTGCTTAAGGCGATTGGTCAGAATATCTTTTATCTGGGCGCGGAACCTGGCCTTGGGCAGACCATGAAGCTGGTGAATAACGTGATTCTTGCCAGCAATACTTTAGCGTGTTTGGAAGGCATGGTGTTGGGTGCCAAGGCGGGCCTTGATACCAAGTTGATGTTTGACGTGCTTAATGCCTCAAGCGGGCGTTCCTTCATGTCGGAAAAGCGCGTGCCACAGGCCATCACGGAACGCGCGCAGGGTTTCCCTGTGCGCTTCGCCGCAGGGCTGATGCATAAGGATGTGAAGCTGTGCCTGGAAGAAGCCGAACGCTTTGGCGTGCCCATGTTCATGGGGCCGGCTGCGCGGCAATATCTTTCCATGGCTTTGGCGATGGGCTCCGGGCCGGAGGATTTTGTTTCTACCATTCAGCACATGGAAAAACTGGCAGGCGTTGAAGTGCGCGCCACGCCCAAGGAATCAGGCGACTAGCCCAGGAAAAATCTAAGCGGCAGGAGGAAGACAATGGAATTCGGCATTCTGATGACCAGCCACCCCAATCCCGTGGAAGAGCCCTATCCGCATCAGGGCGTCACTGCGCGCACCACTGAGGAAATCCTGCGCGCCGAAGCGCTGGGGTATGATACGGCCTGGATCGCTGAACATCACTTCAGCACCACTTACGGCATCATGCCGGATTGCTTTGTGTATATGTCTTACCTGGCGGCGCGCACCAGCCGCATAAAACTTGCCGCCGGCGTGATTACGCTGCCACTTTATGACCCGATCCGCGTGGTGGAAAATACGGCTTTCGTGGATGTGCTTTCCAATGGCCGTGTGATGCTGGGCCTTGGCAGCGGTTACCGGCCTTATGAGTTTGACGGTCTCGGCAAGGATTTTGGAGCGCGGCGCGATATTGTCGAAGAAAGCGTCAAGCTGATTTTTGATGGCTTCCACCGCCGGCGCTGGACGCATGAGGGCAAGTTCTTCAAGGGCAAGGTGGAAGGGCAATATGAAATGCTGCCCGTGCCGGTGCAGCTTCCGCATCCGCCGCTTTATATGGCAGGCGGGACGGATCGTTCCATCGCCTATGCCGGGCGTAATGGCTTCGGGTTGATGCTGAGCACTTTACCAGGGATTGAAACTCTTTCTGCGCAAGCCAGAATTTATCGTGAAGCGCTTGCTACCGCGCCAGCGCCGCAGCGCAATAATCCGGCAGCCGGGCATATTGATATCGCGCGTATGGTCTATGTGGCGGAAACCGATGAAAAGGCGCAAGCGGATACGGAAGAACACATCCTGCACCATATCCGCAACTTCAATAGCGCCGGCACCAGCGGCTATTTGGGCTCGGTTTCCGAGAAAGGGCAGGCGCTGGATTATGGGGTGCTGGCGGAAACAACCCTGTTACATGGCAGCCCAACCACGGTGATTGCGAAGCTCCGTGCCCTTCAGGCGCGGACCGGCATGACCAGCCTGTTGCTGCATTACCCGCCCTATTACGGGCATGAAAAAATCCTGCGCAGCCTGACGCTTTTCTCCCAGCACGTAATCCCCGCCTTCCGCCCCCCGGCCAGCCGGCTGGCCGCCGAATAGGCATGGATTTCACCGCACGCCTGGGCTAAGAGCGCCGCTTCTGGGAGCCTTATCCAGACAACCGGGAAACACAGGGAGATACCATGACTATTGAAAGACGTTCAGTCCTGACCGCTGCGGGCGGTGCAGCAGCCCTTGGTGGCCTGCCATGGCGCAGCGCGAAAGCGCAAGCTGCCAATACCATCAAAATCGGTATCTTGACCGATATGTCCGGCACTTTCCGCGACATCAACGGCCCTACCACGGTCGCTTGCGCGCGGCTTGCGGTGCAGGAATTCGGCCAGCGCGGATTCAATGTGGAAACCGTTGTGGCGGACCACCAGAACCGCCCCGATGTTGCGTTGAATATTGCGCGCCAATGGTATGACCGTGACGGCGTGGATATGACGCTGAGCCTGGCTGCTTCGTCAGTGGCGCTGGCGGTTGCCGAACTCACGCGTGAGAAGAACAAGGTCACCATCCCGACCTCTACCGCCACATCGGATATGACTGGCCGTGCTTGCACGCCGAATACTGTGCATTGGGCCTATGACACTTACATGCTCGCCAAATCCACCGGCGGTGCGACAGTGCGCGCTGGCGGCGATACCTGGTTCTTTGTTACCGCCGATTACGCCTTTGGTCATTCGCTGGAACGCGATACTACGGCTTTCGTGCAGGCCGCAGGGGGGCGCGTGGTTGGTTCCGTGCGTACACCTTTCCCGGGCACGACGGATTTCTCATCCTATTTGCTGCAGGCGCAGGCTTCGCGCGCGAAGGTGATCGGCTTTGCCAATGCCGGGACGGATACCATCAACTGTATCAAGCAGGCGGCGGAATTCGGCATTACGCGGCGCGGTACTAAGCTTGCGTCTATGCTTATGTTCTTGCCGGATGTGCATGCGCTTGGTCTGCAAACGGCCCAGGGGCTTGTTTGCACCGAAACCTTCTATTGGGATTTGAATGACCGCACGCGCGCCTTCTTCCGCCGCGCGCAAGCTGTGGCCGGTCAGGTTGCCGTTGGCATGAGCCATGCCGGCGATTATTCTGGCACGCTACATTATCTGAAGGCGGTTGCTGATCTCGGCGTTCAAGCCGCGAAGGCGAGTGGTGTAGCCACTGTGCAGCGCATGAAGGCAATGCCGACGGATGATGACGCCTTTGGCCGCGGCACAATTCGCGCTGATGGGCGGAAGATCCACCCCGCCTATTTGTTCGAGGTGAAGAAGCCCGAGGAAAGCCGCGGGCCTTTTGACTATTATAAGCTGCTGCAAACAACGCCGGCCGATGAGGCCTTCCGTTCCATTGCAGATGGTGGCTGCGCTTTCGTCCGTAGCTGATCCTGATTTGGTGGGGCGGCCGCGCGCCGCCCCATCGCTTTCCTATGCTTTCGGCAGTGGCGGCAGCGGCGTTGCCTCCGGCGGGATTTGTACCTCCGCCACATTCAATGTCATTGATACGGTGACGTAATAGCCACTCACCGCAATCAAATCCACCACACCCTGTTCACCGAAGCGCGCGGCAGTGGCTGCAAAGGTGGCGTCTGATACGCCATGGTCCCGGTGCAGTTCTGTGCAGAATTCATAGACCAGGCGCTGATCTTCCGTCATGCCCGCGGGGCGGCGACCTTCGGCAAGGTCAGCAGCAATTGCAGGCGGCAAGCCGGCCTTCATCGCCATAGCGTGATGCGCATACCATTCATATTGGCTGGTCCAGACCCGCGCCGTGACCAGAATGGCGAATTCATTCAAATCTGCGGGGATAGAGCTGTTGAAGCGCAGATATTCGCCAACCTTCTGCATTCTATCGGCAAAAACCGGGCTGCGGAGCCAGGCATTGAAGGGGCCACGCAGGCCGCCGCGCGGGCCTTTGATGATGCCCTCGGCTGCGGCGCGCTGCTCCGCGCTCATGCTCTCGGGTGCCAATTCGGGGAAGCGCTGTTTCTTGGGCGTGCTCATGTGGGTTTCCTTGTGTTCGTGGGTGCCGAAAGCGGCGCGCCCCGGCGGATAGGTCAGGCTAGACAGCGCCAGAGGGGCGGGCAAGCCAGCGCATGCTTGCCGGGGCGGGGGGCTTTGGTTACCCTAAGCGCTTAGAACGGCGTCCCCAGGGCATTCCTGGCCAGCACCAAGCCGGATGGAGAAGCACCATGCATGATATCGTGATTCGCGGCGGCACCATTGTGGATGGGCTCGGCACGCCGCGTTACATCGGTGATGTCGCGATTGATGGTGACCGCATCACGCAGGTGGGCGGCAAGGCCGGGCCGGCGCGGCGCGATGTTTCAGCCGAAGACCGGCTGGTCACGCCTGGCTGGGTGGATGTGCATACGCATTATGATGGCCAGGCCACTTGGGACCCAAAGCTCGCACCTTCTTCCTGGCATGGCGTGACGACTTTGCTTTTCGGGAATTGCGGCGTTGGCTTTGCGCCTGTGCAGAAAAGCCATCATCAGGCGCTGATTGATCTGATGGAAGGTGTGGAAGACATCCCTGGCATTACACTGACCGAAGGGCTGAAATGGAATTGGGAAAGCTTCCCTGAATATCTCGATGCTTTGGAAGCCATGCCGCGCACGCTGAATATCGGCGCGCAGCTCGCGCATCATCCCTTGCGCGTTTACGTGATGGGTGACCGCGGATTGAATCGCGAAAACGCGACTGGCGATGATATTGAAGCCATGGCGCGACTGACGCAGGAAGCGCTGGAATCCGGCGCCTTCGGCTTCACCACATCGCGCACGGATCAGCACAAGACCTTGGCGGGTGATCTGGTACCGGGCCGCTATGCGGAAGAAGAGGAATTGCTCGCGATTGGTCGCGCCATGGGCAAGGCGGGGCGCGGCACTTTCGGTATGTTGAGCGATTTTGAGGATGAGGCAGCGGAATTCCGCTGGCTGCGAGAAGTGGCGAAATCCACCAAGCGCCCGGTTTGGTTCCTGTTGACGGATCGCGCCTATGACCCGCAGCGTTGGAAGCGCTTGATGCAGGGCGTGCATGATGCGCGCGCCGAGGGGCTGAGCTTGGCCGCGCAGGTTGCGGGCCGCACGGTGGGGTTGATTCTGGGGCTGACCACGTCGCTCAATCCTTTTGCATTGCGCGAAAGCTTTGCGGCACTTGCAGGGCTGCCGCCGGCTGAGCAATTGGCGCGGCTGCGAGACCCGGAAACGCGTCGCAAAATCCTTTCCGAAGAAGCATCGAAGCGGTTGCTGGATGTGCTGCCGCCATTGTCGCGCCAAATCGCGACGCGTTGGGACAATATGTTCGAATTGGGCGATCCGCCGGATTATGAACCGCCGCGGGAGCGCAGCATTGCCGCCCTCGCCGCCAAGGCGGGCCAGGATCCCGCCTCTTATTGCTATGAGTTCCTGATTGGTGCTGATGGCGGGCGGATGCTGTATTTCCCGGTTACGAATTATGTGACGGGTGATCTTTCTGTCGTGCGTGAAATGAACATGGATAAGGCGACCGTGCTTGGCCTTTCCGATGGTGGGGCGCATTGCGGCGTGATTTGCGATGCTTCGACACCAAGCTTTATGCTGACGCATTGGGCGCGCGATCGGAAGCGCGGCGAGGGCCTGCCCTTGGAATTCGTGGTGAAGCGCCAAACCAGTGAGACAGCGGATTTCTTCGGCCTTAAGGATCGTGGCCGGCTGGGGCCCGGTGCGATGGCCGATGTGAACATCATCCATTTCGATGCGCTGCGTCTGTATCACCCTGAGATGATCTATGATCTGCCAGCGGGTGGGCGGCGTTTGGTGCAGCGCGTTGATGGCTATGACATGACGCTGGTTGCCGGCAAGCCCATTCGCGAAGCGGGCCATGATACGGGCGCGCTGCCGGGCAAGTTGCTGCGCGCGACAAGCTGACGCGCTGGCCCTTTACGTCAGCCGATAATGGCTTGGCATTTCATCCTTGAGCGCCACGCCCGTGGCGCCAAGCTTGCGTGCTTCGGCCAATAGCCACAGCGCCTTGGCGGCGGCTACATCAGCGCTGAGCCCGCCCGGGCGGATATTGCTGATGCAGTTGCGCATGGCGTCATTGCTGCCGCGCCGTGCCGCCCAGGTGATATAAAGCCCCATGCTGTCGGTCGCGGAAAGCCCGGGTCTTTCGCCGATTAGCACCACAACCGCTGCGGCTTCCATCGCTTCCGCGACATCATCACCAAGGGCGACGCGCGCCTGTTCGGCAATGATGATGGGGCTAGGCGTAAAGCCCGCCTTGCTCAGTGCCGGTACCAATACGCTGAGCAATGCGGGTGCTTGTTGCTGTACGCCACTCGCGCAAAGCCCATCCGCGATCACCAGCGCAATGCTGCCTGGTGCCTTTGGCAGAACAGTGCCTTCCGGCAGCCGGCGACCAAGATCAGGGCGCAGCAGATAACGTCGTCGTTCTTCCGCTTGGCTTGTCACGCGTTGCAAGGGCAGGCCGAGTGGCGCAAGCGCCGCTTCCAGTTGGGTCATATCCAGGCGAGACCAGACAGCATCGCGCGCCCGCGCATGCGCTTCCTGAAAATCCAGATGTGCGGCTGTGGGTAGTGCGTTGCCAACGCGCCCCAGTGCCACGCGTGCATCGGTGAAGCGGCGCAGATCGCGCCATTTGACGGGCGGGCTCATCCAAGCCCAATCAGCGCGGGTGATAGGCGCGCTGGGATCGCTTCTGTCGTGCTGCCAATGCCCATGCGGTTCAGCCAATCCTCGAATTCCGGCGCAGGGCGCTTGCCGAGTGCGGCGCGCGCATAAAGCCCATCATGGAAGGAGGTGGATTGATAAGCGAGCATGACATCATCCGCACCCGGCACACCCATGACGTAAGTCACACCCGCAGCAGCAAGGCAAGTCAGCAGCGCATCCATATCATCCTGATCCGCTTCCGCGTGGTTGGTGTAGCAAACATCAACCCCCATCGGCAGGCCAAGCAGCTTGCCGCAGAAATGATCTTCCAACCCTGCACGCAGAATTTGCTTACCGTCAAACAAATATTCCGGACCGATGAAGCCTACCACGGAATTCACTAGCAGCGGCGAAAAGCGTCGTGCCACCGCATAGGCGCGCGCTTCCAGGGTTTGCTGATCCACACCGTGATGCTGATCCGCACTCAATGCGCTGCCCTGGCCGGTTTCGAAATACATGACATTCTGCCCAAGGCTGCCGCGCTTGAGCGACAGCGCCTGTTCATGCGCTTCGCCCAGCAGCGCCAGGTCAACGCCAAAGGAACGATTGACGCCTTCCGTACCGCCGATGGATTGAAACACCAGATCAACCGGCGCACCGATATCCATGGCTCGCATGGTGGTGGTGACATGCGCCAGCACACAGCTTTGCGTTGGAATATCGTAAGCGAGGCGCAGCCGATCCAGCATATCCAGAATGCGCAGCACCGCTTCAACATTATCGGTTGCGGGATTGACGCCAATCACCGCGTCACCGGCGCCGAGCAAAAGCCCATCCAAGGTGGCGGCGGCGATGCCACGTGGATCATCGGTTGGGTGATTCGGTTGCAGGCGGATCGAAAGCCGTCCAGGCAAGCCAATGGAATTGCGAAAACGCGTGACATTGACGCATTTTGCCGCGACCGTAATCAGGTCTGCCGCGCGCATGATCTTGGACGTTGCCGCAACCATTTCCGGCGTCAGCCCCGGCGCCAAGGCAGCGAGTGTTGCACTATCGGTAGCATCAGAAAGCAACCAATCACGCAAGCCGCCGATCGTCAGGCTACTGATCGGCGCGAAGGCCGCCTTGTCGTGGGTGTCTTGGATGAGCCGCGTGACCTCATCCATCTCATACGGGATCACGCTTTCAGACAGGAAATGCCGGACCGGCACATCCGCCAAAGCGCGCTGCGCGGCGACCCGTTCCTCAGCCGTTTCGGCGGCCACGCCGGCCAGCGCATCACCGGACCGGAAGGGGGTAGCCCGCGTCAGCAATGTCTTTAGATCAGGAAAGGCATAACGCGTTGTGCCGATGGTCTGTGCGAAGGCCATGCTGCTTCTACCGTGGCGGATGATGTTGACTCATTATGGCAGGAAGCCGCGCGGGATTCGAGACTTAATGCGCATCGGCCAGCCAGCATGACAGGCGGAAGGCATGGGGATAGCATAGCCGTGAAAGCAGGAGATGGGTGATGCGCATTGCAGTCATGGGAACAGGTGGGGTTGGCGGTGGTTTTGGCGCAGCCTTGGCCAAGGCGGGCGCGGATGTGACCTTCATCGCCCGTGGGGCGCATCTGGCAGCGATGCAGCGTGACGGTTTGCGCATCACGGGTGGGCGGGGCGAAACCCATGTAGTGCCGACCAAGGCCACCGATGATCCGGCCAGCATCGGGACAGTGGATCTGGTGATGTTCTGCGTGAAGCTTTGGGATGTGGAGGCCGCCGGTGAGGCCATTCGTCCCCTGGTTGGCCCCACTACAGCCGTGCTGCCGTTGCAGAATGGCATTGATGCGAGCGAAAGACTGATCCCCATTCTGGGCGCGCAAGCGGTCATGGGTGGTGTCGCGCAAATCAGCGCCACCATTGATGCGCCAGGTGTCATTCGCCAGACCGGGACCTTCATGCGGCTTGCCTTCGGTGAGCTTGATGGCGGTATTTCGACCCGCGGCAAGAATTTCTTGGAATGGTGCCAGCGCGCCGGATTTGACGCGACGCTGAGCGAGCGCATTCTGACTGAGCTTTGGCTGAAATTCATTATCTTGGCGACGAATTCCGGCATGACTGCGCTGACGCGCCGCCCGCTTGGTGAATTGCGCGATGATCCCGATATTGCGCCCTATTTCCGTGCGGGATTTGAGGAGGTGATCGCCCTCGCCCACGCCAAGGGAATTTGGTTGCCTGATGATGTGCTCGACCGCAGCATGAAATTCACCATGGGCGCGCCGGCAGGGATGCGCGCTTCCATGGCGGTCGATTTGATCCGGGGCAATCGGATTGAATTGCCCTGGCTGTCGGGCAAGGTTGTGGCCCTTGGCCGTGCGCTTGGTGTGCCAACACCAACCCATGCCATGATCAATGCGGCGCTGAAGCCCTACGCCATGGGCGCGCCCAAGGGTTAGATTTGGTTTTGCGTGCGCCAGTGCTCCGCGATCTGGCCCATGGTGGCGGGCCAGATATTGCAGCGCGCCATAACGCCATCCAGCATGGCATTGAAGGCGCGGATACGATGCGGCACGCCCATCAGCCATGGCGTGACGGGCACCACCAGAATGCGCCCGCCGTTGGTAGCCTCTGCTTCCCGATCCAAGGTTGCGTGCGCCGTCAGGATGGCATTGGTGAAATCCTCGGTCGGCAAATGCTGCTGATGCAGCATGCGTTGATCCGACAAATCCTGCGATAGCGGCATGCAGATCAGCTGACCGGCATCGGTGTTCATGACATAGGGCATGTCGTCATTCGCCCAGCCGGTCGTGAAGTTGAAGCCGGCTTCGGCAACCAAGCGTAGCGTATGGCTTGATTCGGAATGCGCCGGGGAATGCCAGCCGCGCAACGAAGCACCGAAGCGCGCGCGAAGCAGGGCTGCGGCTTGCTGCACCGTGGCGCGTTCTTCATCCAGCGGTATACCGCTGTGATGCAGCCGGCCCATATCAAAGCCGGCACAGGCGATTTCCCATTGTGCTGCTGCAAGATCATCCATCAGCACAGGATAGCGGTGGGCAAGCGCGGCACTGAGCAAGGCTGTTGCAGGCAGGCCGCGCGCGCCAAGCGACTTCATCAAGCGATAGACACCAATCCTATTGCCGTAATCGCGCAGCGTATAATCCCAATAGGAAGGATAGGGCCGTTCCATGCCGCCCGGCGCGATGAAGGGCTTGAGCGGCATATCCATCGGGAAATGGCCCATATGGACAGTGATGCAAAGCGCGATGCGCGCACCATTCGGCCAGGTGATCGGCTTCGTCTGTGGCAGCGCCCGGAAGGGGTAGATCTCATGATCCATGCCGCGCCGACGTGCGGGGTAGTGCAGATAATCTTCAGGCAAGCCCTTCATGGTGTCCCCGCCGTGATCCAGGATTGCGCTTCCGCCAAATGATGTTCTGTGTACCAGGCGGCGATCTCTCGGCCCGTGGCAAGCCAGACCTTATCGCGACGCACCACATGGCGCAGCACGTCATCCAGCGCATTGATGCGATGCGGTTGGCCGATCAGAAAGGGATGGAGCGGCATGCACATCACGGTTCCGCTCTCCGCGCCTTCTTCATAAAGCTGATCAAATTGCGCCTTGCAGATGGCGGCGAAACGCTCGGGCGGCGTATTGCGCATGACCAGCAGCGGAACGTCATTGATTTCAAGCGAATAGGGAATGCTGATCAAATGGCCGCTGCGCACCTTGATCGGTGTTGGTTGGTCATCATGCAGCATATCGAGCGTGTATTTGATGCCTTCTTCCGCCAATAAATGTTGAGTAGTTTCATCATTTGATATTGCCGGCGTCAGCCAGCCATCCAATTCCTGGCCGCTTGCGCGCTTGATGGTTTCGCGGTTCTCGCGAATGACGGCGCGCTGCTGATCCTCATTCATGCCGTAGAAATATCGGGTGTTGTAGGTGCCGTGGCTGAATAATTCCCAGCCGAGTTCGCAGCAGCGTTCGATGATCTCCGGATAATGATCACAGACTGCGACATTGAGCGAAACACTACCCCGCACGCCGTGCCGCGCCATGACATTGGCCATGCGCCAAAAGCCGACGCGATTGCCATAGTCGCGCCAGGAATAGCCGAGCACATCGGGCTGCGGCCTGGTCCATGGCATGCGCCGTGCGTTAGGTGGCGGGTCAAGTTCATAATGCTCAATATTGGGTGCCGCCCAAAAAGCGATGCGTGCACCATTGGGCCAGGTGATCCTGGGGCGCCTGCGCCAGGGCATATAGTCGTAATGGCCGGGTTCGCTCAGCATGATGCGGCTTCCTTCAGGTGTTCAGCATGGCGGGTGGCCTAACTTAACATCAGTCCGCTGCAGTGTGGCATGTGCGCGATGGCCGATTTCCTGGCGCAATTCCGGGAAATTGTTCAAGAAATGATCTTGTGCCGCGGTGTCATTCGCATGGCACAGCATCAGATGCGTTACCCCTATACCTACATCGCGATCCCCAGGCCCGAGGGAACTGCCCATGCCGGCATCAATCGTGACCGACAGCTGCCGCGTTGCAGCTTGCAAGCGAAACACCATACTGTGACGTTCACCATGCCCCATCATGCGTTCGATAGGGGAACCAAGGCAATGATCATCCACCCGGCATGACACAGTAATTGAAGTATCAACTGCCGTGCCCCTGAGGCGCAGAAACAGCATCAGCTCCTGGCCGATCGCCTCATCGGGTAAAGGTAGACGGATGGTGGCGATGCCTGGGGTCGTCCAAGTCCCCCATTCTTCAAGCCGATGCCAATTCAACCCATCGCGCAGAAGATTTGCCATGGCCAGATCAATACTGGGGGTCAAGGCATTTGATTTGCCAAAATGCACACTGCGTCCCATCGGCACGCGCAGCAGCCTTTCCTGCCGAGTATCGGCGGAAGCTGTAACACTGAGAATTTTTGCCACAAAATCGCCCGAAACGTCTTTCCAATCGCGCAGCCTGGCATTGGCGCGCGCATGACCGGTCAATCGCTTTCTTTCGTGTGGATTCAAGATCAGTGCTTCAAGCTTGCCATAAAGATCATCCAGATCATCACTGCGAAAATAGACAGCCGAACGACCACCAGCCTCGGTCAGCGAAGTATTGCATGCAATAAGCGGAAGCGCGCCAAAGGAAAGACTTTCGGTTACGGGCAATCCCCAACCTTCGTAGAAACTGTTAAATATGGTGAACAGACCTTCCTCATAAAGTGCCGCCAGGCATTGATCCGTTACGTTCGACACCAAAATAACCCTTGTGCTGAGTGCGGTTCGGGCACGCAGGAATTCAGCAGCCTCATCGAAAAGCCATCCAGCCTTGCCAAGGCAGACAAGGATCGGTAGCTCCGCCGCGCCATGTTTTTCAAGCAGCCTTTCCCAGGCCTTAAAGAGCAGCAGATGGTTCTTGCGACTTTCAAGTGTTCCGACGCTTAAGACAAAGGATGCGCCAGGTGGCAAGAGGTGCGCAATTATGTCCTTTGATGAGACAGCGCGCGTCGAGAAATCCCGCCGCATATCTCCATTGAGGGCAATGGGTTGGATTGGAAACACCGCTTCAGGCATGAGTTCCGAAACATAATGACGGACATCCAGTGCCGACCAATGCGAATTCGTGACCGCCCCATCTACCTCAAAAGCAAGAGTGGAAAACCATTGGCAGAATTCCTCCACGAGGCGTTGCGAACAATGCTCGGGTGTCGTAAGCGGGATGACGTCATGAATCATTGGAACATAGCGGATGCCATGTTTTTTGCGTAGATCACGAATCTTGAGAAAGTAGTTTTCTACCCACCAGGAAGTTCCCAGATTGACCAGGATGACATCGCTGCCGCGCAATTCAAGATCCAAGTATTCTTCCCGCAAATCCGCATTGTCGAGCTCTCGGAGAATGTGGAGCAGATCCTCCTCCAGAATCTCATCGCCTGACTCGGCTGCCTTGTGCAAGGCAAGGAAGCAAGTTTCGTCAACCTGGATCCATTCGTTCCGGCCTTGATGAAAACAAACGATCAGGGGTTTTGCGGCCGTGGCGAAATCGGTCAGCGTAAAATAGATGATGTTGAGTTGGATGCGCTGGATGCCGGACGGCACCCGCCATTCGCGCATATACTGTACCAGGTCTGAGATATCGAACATCAGCCGCGTGGCCCGGGATTGGGCTTTGCTGGTGTGCTCGGCCTCGGCAGATGTCAGGGCTATCTCAAGCGCTTCGATTTCGCGCCTCGCATTTTCATTGCCGGCGTCGCAGAACAACGCTTGGCGATAGGCGGCAAGCGCTTCATCCGTGTGGCCAAGCAGCTTCAGCGCATGGCCTATTTGCAGATGCAGATCGCTGTCTGCGGGGGCCAATTCAAGCGCGCGATGATAAGAGGCAAGGCCACCTTTGGTATCGCCTTGCTCCTTCAGGCAATGCCCATGCTGGACCCAGATCGGCCAATCATCGGGGATTTCATCCAAGTAGGAGGCGTAGCTTACGGCGGCTTCGGCCCAGCGCTTGCTGTCACGCAATCGGTCACCCTTTGCGCGAAGCGGCGCTGCGGCCTCTGCCAGTGATTCACTGCCTGCCATGGCGTTCGTTCGCCAGCCTCATCTGGGCATTTTCTTGAATTTTCCATAAACCTCAGCGAGCCTTGCCTGATAGCGTTCCGGCGAGAACTCCTGCGCACGTATTGGGCCTGCTTCGGTGAGGCGGCCGCGCAGATCGGCGTCACGGTCCAGCGCACGGATACCTTCGACAAGGGCGCGCGTATCATAGGGATCCACCTGTAAGGCGGCATTTCCAACAACTTCCGGCATGGAGGCAGTATTCGACGTGAGGACGGGCGTACCGAGCGACATGGCTTCCAGGGCCGGCAGCCCAAAACCTTCATACAGTGATGGAAAGAGTACGGCCTTGGCGCTGCGGATCAGGCTGACCAGCAGGGGGAAGGGCGCATAATCAACCTGCAAGACCCGAAAGCGTCGCTCGGTTATATTGCCGTTAGTTAATAAGAAGCGGACATGTTCATTATCGGAAATCAGGCGGAGTTCTTCTTCAGATTTCCATGCTTTCTTGCCTACAATGACCAGTGGACCGGTGACGCCTGAAGCAAGATAGGCTTCAATCATCCGCCCGACATTTTTTTTCGGTTCGATGGCGCCAAAGAAGAGAAAGTAATTCTTGTGGCTAAGGCCAAAGGTGCCTTCCACGTCGCTCTTGACATCGCTGACGGGCTTGTCGCGATAGCGGGCAGGGATGTCGACAGCCTGATAGGTGTTTGTGATACGGCTTTCGGGAATACCGAAAAGATTGATGATGTCCTTCTTGGAGGCTTCACTGACGGTGACGATGTGATCGGCGCTTCGGGTCAGGCGACGAATCAGCCGAAAGTAGTAGCGTTTATTGTCAAGTGTTGTGTATGGAAGGCGTAACGGCACCAGATCATGCAAGGTATAGATGTTCTTGGCACTGGGTATGCGCAGCGCAAGCGGGTAAGTCCAGTGCATGATTTCTGGGCTTTGACGAAAATGTACATTCATGCTCCTGCCGAACCATTTGCTATAAAGCTCCTGCTTTTCGTAAAGACCCTGGACGTTCCAGATATGGTCAAAATGCGGCATACGCGCCCGAAAGGTATCCCGAATGACGCGGCCAGTCATCGGAACCTGAAGCGCTATCTCCCCGAAAGGCAAGGTCATGGCGCGCCAAAGGTTCATGAATTTCTCCAAGAGCCAGGACGGCTTCCCGACTAGTGGATCGAAAAATGCGATCTCACGAATGAGTGAATAGAAACTGATGGTGGAAGTTGAGGTGCCATAGAGCACCCCAACCTCGGCACCAAGGTCGCGCAAAGCGAAGGACAGATTGCGCGCATAGGTCGCAACCCCGGTTCCGTGTTCCAATGACAAATTGAAGCCATCAATGTAGATGCGGGGTTTACCCAAGAAAAAGCTCCCAAAATGACCATTGACTTCCTAGGTGTAGGTATTGCTGCAAAATGCTTTCGGTGGCAAGGACAAGGCAACGACAGCACCGGAAGCCGATGTCCGCACCGCATAAGCCTGGGTCGGCGCGTAGGGGGGCGCCTCATTTAATCGTGCGCACCCTCAATCCGCCTGCCGCAAGCCGCTATCACGGATCAGCCCAGCATATTTCTCGGCCTCGGCCTTCACATAGGCGGTGAAAGCCTGATGGTTCAGGTAGCGGATGGGGTGGCCGGCACGCGTCATGCCCTCAATCACCGATGGGGTGCGCAATGTGCGCGCGCAGGCCTCATCCATGCGCGCCACTACGGCTTCCGGTGTGCCGGGCGCGGTGAAAAGGCCGGTCCAAAGCGGATAAACCAGATCAAGCCCCTGTTCACGCATGGTGGGCGTATCCGGAAAATCGGGTGAGCGTTGTTCGGCAAAAACCGCCACCGCATGCAGCCCATATTGCTTCACCAGATTCGCCTCCGCGGTCAGCATCGGCACCGTGCCGGAAAGCATCGCCTGCACGCTATCGCCCGAACCACGGAAGGGGATATGATTCATCTCGATGCCAAAGGCGCGCGACAGACCGGTCATCGCCAAATGTCCAAGCCCACCAACACCGCCCGAGGCATAGGGTAATTGCCCTGGATTGGCCCTGGCGCGCGCAACGATATCAGCCACTGTCCTGATGCCTGTTGTGGTCGGTGTCATCAGCGTGGCCGGCGCTTCCGCGACCAGGCAGACAGCGGTGAGTTGATCTGCGCGATAGGTCGGGCGCGCCATGAAGCTCGGCTGAATGGCGATCGGCGCCATGGAGGTCAGCAGGATCGTCTGCCCATCCGGCTTGGCGCGCACCACCTCGGCCGTGCCGATGGTGCCTGTCGCACCGCCGACATTGCGGATAACAACTTGCGTGCCCATGGCTTCGGTGAAGACGGGCTGGATCAAACGCCCAATAATGTCGGTGCCGCCCCCGGCGGGCCAGGGGATGATCATTTGCACTTGGGCGGCAGCCGGGGCGATGGACGCCATCAGGCCAGAAAGGGCCAGCGCGGCCCGCGACAGGAATTTCATTGCCGTGTTTCCTTCCCAATGCGGCACTTTGCGTGCCTTGACGGGAAGCTTGGCCCAGGCGGTCGTGCCGGGGCAAGCGGAATTTGCGGGTGGCGGCGGCGCGGTCTAGCCTTCTGCCGATAAGAACAAGGAGGAAACCCATGTTGCGTTACGCCTTGGCGATATGCGCCCTGCTCATCACGGGAAATGTGCGGGCCGCCGATCTGCCTGACAGGCCCATCCGCATTATCGTGCCCTTCACCCCGGCTGGCACCAGCGACATCCTGGCGCGTGTTCTGGCCGAAGCCGCTGCTCCCTTCCTGCCGCGCGGTGCGGTGATTGAAAATCGCGGCGGTGCTGGCGGCAATATCGGCATGGCGGAAGCTGCGCGCGGTGCGGCGGATGGCTCCACCCTGGTGCAATGCGCCTTCGGCCCCTGTGGTGCCAATCCCGCGCTTTATGCCAATCCGGGCTATAGTTTGAACGATTTCGCGCCAGTGATCCTGACTGGCGCGGTGCGCAATGTGATGACTGTGCGCAAGGATTTGCCCGCGCGCAACATCCAGGAATTTATTGCGCTTGCGAAGACCACGCCATTAAGCTTTGCTTCCTCCGGCGTCGGTGCTTCCAACCATCTTGGCCCTGAATTACTGCGCAGCATCACGGGGATTGAAATGACCCATGTGCCTTATCGCGGCAGCGGGCCGGCGGCAACAGACCTGATTGCAGGGCGCGTTGATGTGTTTTTCGACAATCTTCCATCCATCCTGCCGCATATCCGCGCGGGCACAGTGCGTGCCCTGGCGGCCTTGAGCGCGGAACGCATTCCCGAATTGCCCGATCTGCCGACCTTTGCGGAACAGGGCGTGCAGGGGATGGTGATTGATAGCTGGTTCGGCTTCATGACGCCTGCCAGAACGCCGCCAGCGGCTATTGCCGCATTGAACGCTGCCTTCAACAAGGCGATGGAAACCCCTGCCGTGCGCCAACGCATGCAGGAATTGGCGCTGACACCCATTGGCGGCACGCCGCAACAAATGGGCGCGCATATCCAAAGCGAAGTGGCGCGCTGGTCTGAAGTGGTGCGCCGCCAGGGCATCCGCGCGGAATGAGACCATGACCAGCAAGATCCGCGTGCTGCGCACCATCCGCATCGCTGAACGCCCCAACCTGCTTTGGATTGAAATTGAAACTGATGATGGGCTCACAGGCTTGGGGGAAGCGTTTCGTGGTGCGGCTGCGGTGGAAGCCGTGATCCATGAAAGCGTGACACCCTTTCTTCTGGGGCGTGATGCGCGCCAGATTGAAGGCATATCTCGCCACTTGCTGACACCCTATGTCGGGTTTGGATCATCCAGCGCGGAGATTCGCGCCGCTTCGGCGGTGGATATCGCGCTGTGGGATTTGGCGGGCAAGCGCTTGGGCATACCGGTGCATGAAGCGCTGGGCGGGCTCTCACGCCACAAGGTGCGCAGCTACAACACCTGCGCAGGTTATGATTACAACACAAAAAGCGTGCAGCGCCGCGATATTGGCGCGGCGGATCAGGCGCGCGGGCCTTATGATGACCAGGTGGCCTTTATGCGTGATGCGGGTGCGCTGGCGGAAAGCCTGCTTGCTGAAGGTTTCACCGCCATGAAAATCTGGCCCTTCGATATTTACGCACCGGCGACACAGGGCCAATCCATTACCCTGGCAGATCTCAAGCGCGGGCTTGAGCCATTTGAGAAAATTCGCCGTGCCGTTGGCGATAGAATTGAGATCATGGCTGAATTGCACAGCCTTTGGTCCTATCCGGCGGCGCTGCGCATCTGCCAGGCGCTTGAGCCTTTGGCGATCACCTGGGCGGAAGACCCGATTGGCAAAATGGATGATGTGGCATCCCTTGCGGAATTGCGGCGTGCGACGCGCGTGCCGATTTGCGCGAGTGAGACGCTTGGCGGCAAGGTTGCTTTCCGAGATTTGCTGGTTGCGGGTGCGACTGATGTGGTGATGCTTGATCTCACCTGGTGCGGTGGCTTGACCGAAGCGCGCAAAATCGCGGCTTTGGCTGAATCCTGGGCGCGCCCGGTGGCGCCGCATGATTGCACCGGGCCGGTGACCTTGGTGGCATCGCTCCACCTTGCACTGCATGCGCCGACAGCGATTTTTCAGGAAGTGGTGCGCGCCACACTTGCCACCTGGTATCGCGACTTGGTCACGGATTTGCCAAGGCTGGAACAGGGGTGGGTGCTGCCGATGGAAGGGCCGGGGCTTGGTACCGCGCTGCTCCCGGAAGTGGCCAAGCGGGAAGATGCGTTGGTGCGCGAAAGCCGAGGTTAACCCGCCCCCTCATCCCGCAGCAGCTTCTCCACCATCTCCGCCGGCACGTCGCTGCTGGTGAAGCAATCCCCCGGCCCGCGCAGCAGCACAAAGCGCATCTTGCCATCGCGGTTTTTCTTATCCTTCGCCATGCGCCCGAGCAGTGCATCAACCGTGAAGCGGCGCGGCAAATCCGTGATGCGCGCGGGCAGGCCGCAGGCGGTCAGATGCGCAATCACGCGCGAAGGCCATTCCTGGCTGCAATGGCCAAGCCGCGCGGAAAGTGAGGCCGCCAGGCCAAGCCCAACCGCCACTGCCTCACCATGCAGCACGGAACCATCAAAGCGCGCTTCCGCTTCCAAAGCGTGTCCAAAGGTATGGCCAAGATTGAGAAGCGCGCGCCCGCCCTCCGCACTTTCTTCCCGCTCATCTGCCGCCACTACGGCGGCCTTCAGTTTACAGGATTCAACCACGGCAATGGTCAAGGCGGCGGCGTCTCCCGCGACAAGTTTGCTGCCATTGGCTTCGCACCAATGCCAGAACTCGCCTTGCAACAATCCATGCTTGGCTACTTCCGCGTAACCGGCGTGCAACTCGCGCGGCGGCAGGGTGCTGAGCGTATCCGTATCCGCCAGCACGATCTTGGGCTGATGGAAGGCGCCGGCGAGGTTCTTCCCAGCCTTCAAATTCACCCCGGTCTTGCCACCAACGCTGCTATCCACCTGAGCCAGAAGCGTTGTCGGTATTTGCACGAAAGGCATGCCGCGCATGGCAATCGCCGCTGCGAAGCCCGCCAAATCCCCCACCACGCCGCCGCCAAGTGCAATTACCGCTGTGCGCCGATCCACGCCCGCTGAGAGCAGATCATCCAACAAGCCATGAAGCCGGGCGAAATCCTTGCTCGCTTCGCCGGGGGGCACCGTCAGTTCTGCGGCAATGGCAAAGCCCGCTTCCTGCAAGCCGGCGCGCAGGCTTGGCAAATGCAGGGACGCCACCGTGGCGTCTGAGATGATCGCCACGCGCTTGGCCGGTAGCACGGGGGCCAGCAGGCCGCCGGCGCGCGCCAGCAAACCCTGGCCGACCAATACTTCGTAAGCGCGTTCGCCAAGCCCAACAGGCACGCGTTCGGGCGGGTGATAGGTCTTCAAGGCATGCTCCAGGCGGCGGGTGGTATTGTCCAGGCTTTCATCATTGCAGGTGAGCGTGATGTCGGCCTCGGCATAAAGCGGATGGCGCGCATTCATCAGGCGCTGCAAAACCTCAGCCGGGTCGGCATTCAGGAACATGGGGCGATGTTCCCGGCCCGCGACGCGGCGGATCAGCACCGAAAGCGGGCATTTCAGCCAGATGGAAATGGCGCCACTGCCGCGAATCGCAGCGCGCGTGGCCGCATCGGCAAAGGCGCCACCGCCGGTTGCCAGCACCAAGGGCGGGCCGGCCAGCAGGCGGGAAATCACGCGGCGTTCACCATCGCGGAAATGTGGTTCACCGTAGCGGGCGAAGATTTCCGTAATCGGCATGCCGGCGGCGTTTTCAATTTCCGTGTCGGCGTCTCGAAAAGGTAGGCCCAAAAGCCCGGCCAGCCGCCGCCCGAGCGCGGATTTCCCCGCCCCGGGCAGCCCAACCAGGACAATGCTCGGCGGCGCTTGATCACGCCTTACGGCGGGTTCCGGAAGGGTTTGCAGGCCATCATCAAAGAGAGAGTTGCGCATCTTGGGGCTGAGCGTTAGCACGAATTGAGGAAAGCGAGAGGGAGCCAAGCTACCAGCATGTTCCGTAACCCGATTCTGCTGGTTGTCGCCGTGGTGCTTGGCCTTTTTGCCATGGGCCTTGTGCTGATTGGCGCCTTTCCGCCCAGCGTGACGCCCCAGACCGTTGAACGCACCATCCCCAATGATCGCTTCCGCGGGCGTTAAAAAAGCGGTCCGGGCAGGGCTTTCCCGCCATATTGAGGCGTTTTTGGAAATGCTCGCCGCAGAACGCGGTGCGGCGCGCAATACGCTGGCTGCCTATCAGGCGGATTTGCAGAATTTCGCTGCCTTCGCGGCCGGCAAAGGCGTGGCCCCGGAAGCCGGCGATGGCGTCCTGTTGCGCGCCTGGCTCGCGGGGCTGGCCGCCCAGGGCCTTGCGGCCCGCACCCAGGCGCGGCGGCTTTCCGCCCTAAGGCAATTCCATCAATTCCTGCTGAGCGAAGGGGTGCGCCCAGATGACCCTTCCGAATTATTGGAAGCCCCCCGCCTGCCCCAGAGCCTACCCAAGGCGCTGCTGGAGGAGGAGATTGAGGCGCTGATCACTGCCGCTGCAGCGCTTCCAGGCAGAAGGGGGCCAGTGGCGGCAGCGGTGGTGGAACTGCTTTATTGTAGCGGGCTGCGTGTTTCCGAATTGGTCAGCCTGCCGGCGGTGGCGCTCCGCCCCGGCACGCCTTTGATTGCCGTGCGCGGCAAGGGCGGGCGGGAAAGGCTGGTGCCGGTTTCCGAACGCGCCCGCGATTTGGCCCTGGCCGCGCGGCCCGAGGAAAAGGGCAAGGCCAGCCGCTATCTTTTCCCCTCCCGCGGCGCTTCGGGGCACCTGACACGCCAGGCTTTGGGCCTGATTTTGAAGGAGGTTGCGCTGGCGGCGGGGCTGGACCCCAACCGGGTCAGCCCGCATGTGCTGCGCCATTCCTTTGCATCCCATCTGCTGCAAAGGGGGGCGGATTTGCGCAGCCTGCAAATATTGCTGGGGCATGTCGATATCGGCACTACGCAGATCTACACCAAGGTGCTGGAAGAACGGCTGCGCACCCTGGTAGCCGAGCACCACCCCTTGTCCAAACAGGGGGTCGCGCCCCGGGCGGATTTGGGCTAACCCCGCGCCATGCGTCACTTTCTGGACTTCGAAAAACCCATCGCCGAGCTTGAGGGCAAGATCGAGGAGCTGCGTCGGACCACCGATGCCGGCGGCATTGATGTAGCCGAGGAGATCGGGCGGCTCGGCGAAAAAGCCCAAGCGCTCCTGAAGACCACCTATGCCAAGCTGTCCCCCTGGCAGAAGGCGCAGGTGGCACGCCACCCGGACCGGCCGCATACCACAGATTACATCGCGGCGCTGATCCAGGATTTCACGCCGCTGGCGGGCGACCGCGCCTTTGCTGATGATGCGGCGGTGGTGGGCGGCATGGGGCGCTTCCGTGGCCGCGCGGTGATGGTGCTGGGAACCGAGCGCGGGCATGACACCGATAGTCGCGTGAAACATAATTTCGGCATGGCGCGGCCCGAGGGCTACCGAAAAGCGCGGCGCCTGATGGAATTGGCCGGGCGCTTCAGCATGCCCATTCTATCCTTTGTTGATACCTCTGGCGCTTTTCCCGGCATTGACGCGGAAGCGCGCGGCCAGGCGGAAGCGATTGCGCGGTCCATCGAAGCCGGGCTGGATGCGCCCGTGCCCTTTATCGCGACCATCATCGGTGAAGGCGGCTCCGGTGGCGCCATTGCGCTGGCGGCAGCGGATCGTATCATCATGCTGGAACATGCAATCTATTCCGTGATCAGCCCGGAAGGCTGCGCTTCTATCCTGTGGCGAGACGCGGCGCAGGCTGCAACGGCGGCGGAAGCGCTTAAGCTGACCGCGGATGATTTGCGCAAGCTTGGCCTTGTGGATGTGGTGGTGCCGGAGCCCTTGGGTGGCGCGCATCGCGATGCCGCGACAGTGATCACGGCGCTGGGCGATAAGATCGAAACACTGCTGACGCCGCTGCTGGCTTTGGATGGCGCCACACTGCGCGCACGCCGGCGCGACAAATTCCTGGAAATGGGGCGTAGCGGCGCCCTGTGATGGCGGCTGAACCGGCAGCGGAACTCCGCACACGCTTCCTGCGCGGCTTTCCGGCGATTGCCTTGGTGATTTTCCTCTCCGCCGTTGATCAGACCATTGTCGCCACCGCGCTTGCCGATATCGCCGCCGATATGGGCGGGATCGAGAAAGTTTCCTGGATCCTGATTGCCTATCTGGTCGCGGCCACCTGTGCCGCGCCGGTGTTTGGGCAGCTTGGTGATTTCTTTGGCCGGCGGCGTCTGTTGTTCGTGGCGCTGGCGATTTTCTTTGTGGGCTGTGCCGGCTGCGCGCTGGCGCCCAATCTGCCAAGCCTGGTCATGGCGCGCGTGATCCAGGGCTTTGGTGGTGGCGCGCTGCTGACGCTGACCCAGGCCTTGATCGGTGAGACTGTGCCGCCGCGCGAACGCGGCAAATTCCAGGCTTGGATTGCGGGGGCTTATGGCTTTGCCTCGGCCTTCGGGCCGGTGGCGGGGGGCTTTATTACCCAGGCTTTCGGCTGGCGCTGGATTTTTTGGTTTCTGCTGCCCTTACCCTTGGTGTGCGCTTACATAGCGCACCGCCTGCCCGATATTGTGCCAGATCATGCCGGGCGGCGTTGGCGGTTTGACTGGCTAGGCCTGGCACTTTTTGTGCTGACCATGGGTGCGGCTTTGGTAGCACTTGATCGCGCACGGCGTTTCGATGCGGCCTATCTGCCCTTGATTCTGGGCCTGGTCGCGCTGGCGCTTTTTGCTGGTGTCACGCTGCTGCGTGTGGAACGCCGCCAGCCCGAACCGTTGCTGCCGCTGCCCTTGTTTGCCGAGGCCAGCATCTGGCGCCTCCTGATGCTGTCCATCCTGGTGGTGGCAGCGCAGGTGGGGCTGATTTCCTTCCTGCCGCTGTGGCTGCAAGTGGTGCGCGGGCTGGAACCGGCCATTGCCGGGCTGGTGCTTTTACCGATTGCGATTGGCTCATCCTTCGGCGCGTTCTTCTCCGGCAAGATGGTGGCGCGCACCGGGCATGCGATGCTATGGCCAAGTATTGGCCTGCCCGTGGCGGCGCTGATTTGGAGCTTGCTTGCGGTCTTCGCCGCCGAGATGCCGCTATGGCTGATGCTGGCATTATTGGGCGTGGCGACATTTGGTTCCGGCACATCCTATCCTGTGGTGCAGACCACGGTGCAGGCGGCGGCGGGGCAGGGGCGGCTCGGCATTGCAGCCGCCGGCGTGGCGTTTTCGCGCAATTTCGGCGCGGCCCTTGGGGCGGCTGTGGCGGCGGCGGCGATCTTTGGCGCCATGGCGCTGTTCACGCCGGCGCTGACCGAGGGTTTCGCCGCGCTGGTCACCGACCTTGGCGGCTTGGGCGCGCGCATGGGCGGCGATGGGATTGCCGGCTTGCGCGCTGCCTTGGCCGAGCCCTTCCGCGGCCTGTTCATCATTGCTGCCGTGCTGGTGGGGGCTGCTTCCGTCATGGCTTGGCGCGTGCCGCTGCGCCGCTATTGAGCTTGTGTCGGACGGGTGGGGCACGGCAAGCTGGGGTTGTCTTCAAGGAATGCAGCCATGGCCGAAACCACCCCGCCCAAACCAGCCTTTGCCCCCACACGCAGCCTGCCCTTGCCGGGCGGTGCCAAGCTGGTTTTCTGTTCTGGCGTGACCGCGCGCGGCAGTGCGGCTGAGGCGCAAGGCGTGGAAGCTCGGGCCGAGGAATGTTTCGCGCGCCTAACGCGCGCCTTGGCACAGGAAGGTGGCAGCTTCGCCGATGTGCTGAAGCTGAATACCTATTTGGCCGATATGCGCGACTATGCCGGCTTTGATGCGGTGCGCCGGCGCATCCTGGCGCCGCTTGCTGTGCCGCCGGCCAGCACTTGTGTGGGGGGAGCGAGCTTCACCACGCCGCTGACGCGCATTGAAATTGAAGCGATTGCGGTGATCGGCGCGAAGGGGTGAGACACGCCGCCGCTTGATGCATCATCAACACGAAGATCAACCGTAACCGCAGATGGCTAGGTTCATCGAAACCTTCGCGTCAAAATGGTCAAGGAGGGGAGGGGTCGAAAAAACAGCCTACCCCAACCGTCCCGCCGCTTCCGGCGCCAGCCAGGCGAGCCTGCCTTCCGCGAAAACCGCCACCGGCGCGCGGCGCGCTGCATCCACCACCACCACATCGCCGCGCATTCCCGCTGCGAGCCGGCCACGATCATGAAGGCCACAAGCCTCAGCCGGGTTGGCGGAAACCAGCGCCCAGGCGCGCGGTAAATCGAGCACGCCGCGCCCGGCCATGATAAAGGCCGCTTCCATCATTGTCGGCCAGAAATAATCAGATGCCAATACATTCACCAGGCCGCGTTCGGCGAGTGGCGCGGCGGAGGCCCAGCCCAAATGGCTGCCGCCCCGCACCACATTGGGCGCACCCATGACTACGGCTTCACCGGCAGCACGGGCATTTGCAGCGACTTCCTCAGTGATGGGAAATTCGCAAATCTGCGCGCCATGGGAGCGAAACAGGGCGCGGCGTTCGATATTGTCATCATCATGGCTCAGCATGGGAATGCCAGCGCTTGATGCTGCTTGTGCAAGGCGCGCGCGCGCCGCCGGCACTTCATCGCGCCGCGCATAAACCTGTTGTGCCAGCGCCATGAAGGCATCCGCCTTCATGCCCGCGCGCCCGGCATATTTCGCGACATCATCCAGATTATTGAGCTTCTTGACGATGCTTGGTGTATGGTCATTGAAGCCAAGCAGATGCACATCGCCTGTGGCGATATCGGCCAGGGCATCTTCCAGCGCATCGAAGTTGTCAGCTTCAAACCGCAGATGCACGCGCAGATCGGTGGCGGCACTGCCCTGCATCTCTCGCAAGGCGACCTTCATGCTGCGCCAGGCATCGAGCGAACGGAGCCCCGGTTCCCAAGAAAGCGTCACGCCAAGATATGCGGTGGTGATGCCGCATGAAATCAATTGTGCCGCTGAATCACGCAAGGCGAGCGCTGCCGGAAAGCCAATGCCCGGGCGCGGCTGGAACTGCCGTTCATGGGCATCGCCGTGAATATCAACAAGGCCCGGCATGACCAAAAGGCCGGAGGCATCAAAGCGCCGCGCATCACGCACCGGGTTTTCGGTGATGAGCCCGTCCGACATGAAAAGATCATCGCGTGCCAATGCCGTATCGCGCAGCACCTGCCCGCCTTGAATGATCCAGGCCATGATCAGCTTTCCATCACCAATTGCACACGCGCTGCTGCGTAGCAGGCAAGGGTCCAGTCAACCGCAATACCTTCCGGATCGGTATTCAAGGCTTCAGCGACAATCACCGGGCGTGAACGCGATTGCATCAAATGCTTGGCTTCTTCCGGTGTGGGCAGGCGCGCCGTGATGCGGGTGGAATGGCGCCGGTAATCCGGCACGCCACAGGCGGCGAGTGCCACGGTAATGGAAGCCTGCTGCGCGAGTGATTGCGCCGCCACCGCAAATCGCGGCAAGGGAAAGTGATGTAGTCCCAGCACCAGCGGCCTGCCATTCGCCAGACCAAGCCGCGCCACGCGCAAAACGGACTTGCCACGCCTGATGCGCAAACCCCCTGCCACTTGCGCATCGGCGGGAATCTCCGCGATGTGCAAGATGCGTCCTGCTGCTTCGCGATTTTGCCGGCGGATGGTCTCAGAAAACCGCGTGCGGGGTCCAAGCGGATAATCCAGCACATCTTCCGCCACAAAAGCGCCGCGCCCCTGTTCCACGCGAATGACGCCACGCGCTTCCAATTCTTCCAAGGCGCGGCGGACCGTGTGGCGATTGACCGCGAAACGTTCGGTGAGCGCCGCTTCGGTCGGCAGTCTTTCCCCCGGCTGGCGCTTGCCACCCGAGATATCGGCTTCCAGCGCCGAGGCAATCTGTCGCCAGAGCGCCACACCCGCCCCGCGCGCCAGGGCGGCGTTTGTCATCAAAGTTTCAACCATGACTGCGCAAATCCATGACATATCCATATTGCATGAGTGGCGGGTTCCTGTCTATAGGTCTAGACAAGCGATATGACCCAGACAGATACTCCCTCCTCCCAAACTGCGCGGCAAAGATGGATGGCCGTGCTGGCGCGCGCATCGGCGGCGGAATTGGCCGATCGGCTTGCCGCGTTGCCAGAACTGCCGGCAGCGGAAACCCTGCGCGCACCGGAAACTGGCCTGGTGATGGTGCGTGGACGCGCGGGTGGTGATGGTGATGCCTTCAATCTTGGTGAGATGACAGTAACGCGGTGCGCCATACGCCTTGGCGCGCATATCGGCCATGCTTATGTCGCGGGCCGCGATAATGCCAAGGCAAGAATGGCCGCTTTGCTTGATGCCGCCTTGCAGGATGGCCTGCTGCATGATGCGTTGATGCGGGCAGTTGTGGAACCCCTTGCTGCCGCACAACAGGAAGCCCGCGCGCTTGAAGCACGCAAGGCGGCAGCGACGCGCGTTGACTTCTTCACCATGGCGACAATGCGATGACACGCTTGACCCCCGGCTTCGCCGCTCCTGTTCTGGACGCGCAAGCAAGCTTTCGCGTCATTCTGGAAGCCATGAGCCGCCCTGGGCGGCTTCAGCGCATTGAAGCGCGCATCACCCCGCCCGCGCCGCTTTGCACCGCCGCCGCCGCAGCGCTGTTGAGCCTGGCTGATGCCGACACGCCGCTTTGGCTGGATGCGGGTGAGGCTGTTGCTGAGTGGCTGCGCTTTCATTGTGGTGCGCCTATCACGCAGGAGATCAGCGCGGCGCGTTTTGCGCTCGCCTGCGGCACGGCACCATCGCTTGAAGCACTTGATGTCGGCACGGATGAAGACCCGCAACTAGGCGCGACGCTGATCCTGCAAGTGGCCGGACTTGTCGCGAGCGAAGGCTGGCGCCTGACGGGGCCCGGCATTCAGCACGAACATCGTCTGCGCGTGCATGGCGCGCCCGCTGAATTCACTGCCGCCTGGGCGCGTAACCATACGCTGTTTCCGCGTGGTGTTGATGTGCTGCTTTGCGCCGGCGATAGCATCGCGGCCCTGCCGCGCAGCGTCACGATTGCGGAGGGCTGATCATGTATGTCGCAGTCAAAGGCGGCGAAAAGGCGACCAGCGCCGCCCATGCCTGGCTGGATGAAACCCGGCGCGGCGATACCGCCCTGCCGGAACTCAGTGTGGCGCAGATTGAACAGCAAATGGCGCTCGCCGTTGATCGTGTGATGGCGGAAGGTTCCTGCCATGATCGCTTTCTGGCGGCACTCGCGATCAAACAGGCGAAGGGTGATCTGATCGAAGCGGCGTTTCTGCTGCGCGCCTATCGCACAACCCTGCCACGTTTTGGTGCCTCGGCCCCGCTCGAGACCAGCCGCATGCGGCTGCGCCGGCGCATCAGTGCGACTTACAAGGATTTGCCCGGCGGGCAGGTGCTGGGACCGACATTTGATTACACGCATCGCCTGCTGGATTTCGCGCTTGCCGCCGAAGGGCGCGATGCACCCGCCACACCAGAAGCGCCAACGGATATGACTGGTGTGCCGCGCGTCACTGAAATCCTGGCGCGTGAGGGGCTGATGCAGCGCGAAGCGCTCAACGAATCAGAACCCGGCGACCTGACGCGCGAACCGCTCAGCTTCCCCGCGTCTCGCCCAGTACGGCTGCAAAACCTGGCGCGCGGTGATGAAGGGTTTTTGCTGGCACTCGGCTATTCCACGCAGCGCGGCTATGGCAATGCGCATCCCTTCGTGGGTGAAATCCGCGTTGGCCATATTGGCGTTGAAATCACGCCGCCCGAATTGGGCTTTGCCATTGATATCGGCGATATCGGCATCACCGAATGCCAGATGGTCAATCAATTCAAAGGCAGCCGCACGGAACCTGCGCAATTCACCCGCGGCTATGGCCTGGTATTCGGCCATGGCGAGCGACGTGCGATGTCCATGGCGTTGGTTGATCGCGGCTTGCGTGCGCGTGAATTGGGCGAAGAAGCGGATGCGCCAGCCCAGCAGGAAGAATTCGTTTTGTATCATTCTGACAATATCGAAGCGACTGGCTTTGTGGAACATCTGAAGCTGCCGCATTACGTGGATTTCCAGAGCGAACTTGAAAACCTGCGCACCATTCGCCGTGCCGCCGAGGTCGAGCTGCGGGAGGCTGCGGAATGACCGAAGCCGGCTACAATTTCGCCTATTTGGATGAGGCGACAAAGCGCATGATCCGCCGTGCCATCCTGAAGGCCGTCGCGATCCCTGGACATCAAATTCCCTTCGGCGCGCGCGAGATGCCGCTGCCTTATGGTTGGGGTACGGGTGGCATTCAGGTAACGGCTTCCATCCTTGGCCCCAAGGATGTACTGAAAGTGATTGACCAGGGCGCGGATGATACGACCAACGCGGTTTCCATCCGGCGCTTTTTCACCCGTGTTGCCGGCATTGCAACCACCGATGCGACTGGTGAGGCGAGCATTATCCAAACACGCCATCGCATTCCGGAAAAGCCGCTCACGGAAAACCAAATCCTGGTCTATCAGGTGCCGCAGCCTGAGCCCTTGTTCAGGCTGGAACCGCATCGGGCGGAAACGCGCAGACTGCATGCACTGGCCGATTACGGGCTGATGCATGTGCGGCTTTATGAGGATATCGCGCGGCTTGGCCATATCGCGAAAGCCTATGACTATCCGGTAATGGTGAATGAACGTTATCTGATGTCGCCATCCCCCATCCCCGCCTTTGACAATCCCAAGATGCACCAAATGGCCGCCTTGCAACTATTCGGCGCGGGGCGTGAAAAGCGCATTTATGCCGTGCCGCCCTATACGCCTGTACGGAGCCTTGATTTTGAGGATCACCCCTTCCGCCCCATTCGCGCGCCGCATGCTTGCGCAATTTGCGGCAGCACGACCAGCTATTTGGATGAGTTGGTGACCGATGATGCGGGCGGGCGCGCCTTCATCTGTTCCGATACGGATTATTGCCAGGAACGGCAGCAAACGCCAAAGGCAGCCGCGGAATGACCCTACTGCTTGAAGCGAAAGGGCTGGATCTGAAATTCGGCGCCATCGCCGCTTTGGATAATGTTGACCTTGATGTCACCGCTGGCGAAGTGGTCGCGATTGTCGGTGAAAGCGGTTCCGGCAAGACAACGCTGCTGCGTGTGCTCGCTGGTCAGATGGCGCCTGATGCAGGCGCCGTGCATTACCTTGGTCGCGATGTGCTCGGCATGACGGAAGCTGAGCGTCGCCGGCTGATGCGCATGGATTGGGGCTTTGTGCACCAGAACCCGCGTGATGGGCTGCGCATGGGCGTATCCGCTGGCGGGAATGTTGGCGAAAGGCTGATGGCGCTCGGCGCCCGGCACTACGGCAATATCCGAGATGAGGCCAAGGCCTGGCTGCAACGTGTGGAAATAGATGCAGGGCGGATTGACGATCTGCCGAGGCATTTTTCGGGTGGTATGCAGCAGCGCCTACAAATCGCCCGCACCTTGGTCACGCGCCCCAAGCTTGTCTTCATGGATGAACCAACGGGCGGTTTGGATGTTTCTGTACAGGCTCGATTGCTGGATTTGATCCGCGCGTTGGTGCGTGAATTGGGGCTTTCAGTGCTGATCGTGACGCATGATATCGCCGCGGCGCGGCTGCTTGCGGACCGTATTCTGGTGATGCGGCGCGGACAGGTGGTGGAACAGGGGCTCACGGATCGCGTGCTGGATGATCCGCAACATCCCTATACCCAGCTTCTTGTATCCTCGGTGTTGGCGGCATGAGCATTCTTCTGCGCACAGAAGGTCTTGCGAAAACCTTCACGCTTCATCTGCAAGGCGGCACACGCATTCCCGTGCTGGGCCGCGTTGATCTTGCCGTGAAGGCCGGCGAATGCGTGGCCCTTTCCGGGCCGTCCGGCGCCGGGAAATCCACGCTGATGCGCTGCCTTTACGGCAATTACGGCGCGGGGGCTGGGCGGATTCTGCTGGCGCATCGCGGCGCTGAGCTTGATCTTGTAAGTGCCGCTCCGCGCGCCGTGATTGAAGCCCGCCGCCAGACCATTGGCTATGTTTCGCAATTCCTGCGCGTCATTCCGCGCGTCAGCACGCGCGACATTGTGGCGGAACCCATGGTGGCACGCGGCATGGCACGCGAGGAAGCCTTGGCGCACGCCTCGGCCCTACTCGATCGGCTGAACCTTCCCGAAAGGTTGCATGGCCTACCGCCCGCGACTTTTTCGGGTGGGGAGCAGCAGCGCGTGAACCTCGCGCGCGGATTTGGCCCGCGCTATCCCGTGCTGCTGCTGGATGAACCCACCGCCAGCCTGGATGCCGGCAATCGCGCCATTGTGATTGGCCTGATCCATGAAGCGAAGCAGGCAGGCACCGCCATTGTCGGCATTTTCCATGATGCGGAAGTGCGCGAAGCCGTGGCAGATCGCGTTTTCACCGTTGAACCTATGCAGGATGCCGCATGAACGCTGAGACCATTCTGACCAATGCAAAGCTTGTCCTACCGGATGCGGTGCTGCACGGAACGCTTGTACTGCGCGATGGGCTGATTGCGGATGTTCAGCCAGGCCGCAGCCACACCGCCGGCGCGCTGGACCTTGAAGGGGATCATCTGATCCCCGGCATTGTTGATGTGCACACCGATAATCTGGAACGCCAAGTTTTGCCGCGCGCCAATGCGCGCTGGCCATCACGCTCTGCCATGATCGCGCATGATGCCCAATGTGTCGCCGCCGGTGTCACCACTATTCTGGATGCGCTTTGCCTGGGTGATCTTGGTTTTGACACGGAACGCGGCCAGACCTTTCTGGATGGCGTGCGCGATCTGGATGAGCTTGCCGATATGGGCGCGTTGAAGGGCGAGCATTTCCTGCATCTGCGCTGCGAATTGCCGGCGCGTGATATGCTGCCGGCGCTTGATCCCGTGGCCGATCATCCGCGTGTGGTGATGGTGAGCCTGATGGATCACTCCCCAGGCGTTGGGCAATATCGTGACCTTGCACGTTATGCCGTCATGCGGAAGCGCCAGACACAATGGAATGACGCAGAAGTTCAGGCGCGAATTGCCGGGCTGCTGGCGCAACGTGCGGAGCTGCGCGAGAAGCAGCGCAGCTGGCTGCTGGATCGCATTCGCCATCGCAACCTGCCGCTGGCGTCGCATGATGATGACACGCCATCTGAAATCGTACGCAATTTGGCTGACGGCATCACGATTTCCGAGTTTCCCGTGACCATGGAAGCGGCGCGCGCCGCGTATGACCTCAAGGTTGAGGTGATTGCCGGCGCACCCAATATCGTGCGCGGCGGTAGCCATTCCGGCAATGTCGCCGCAGCTGATCTGGTGCGCGAAGGCTTGGCGCAGGCTTTCGCTTCGGATTACGTGCCGGCATCCATGCTTGAAGCCGCCTGGCGCGCGGTGGAAGCCGGCGGCATCACGCTGCCTCAGGCGATTGCCATGGTGACGGATACGCCAGCGCGGATGGCACGGCTTGCTGATCGCGGGCAGCTTGCGCCGGGTCTTAAGGCTGATCTGGTGCGCGTGCGCAGCATTGGCGATATGCCGCTGGTGCGCGGCGTTTGGCGTGCAGGGGAACGGATTGCGTGAACCCCTATCGCATTGCGCTCTACTACGCGCCGGAAACTGATGATACCTTGCATCAGCGCGCTTCTGCTTGGCTTGGCCGTGATGCTGCCAGTGGCGCGGAAATACCCCAGCCAGCCATTGCTGCCGTTGATATCGCTGAGGTCACCGCCGATGCGCGCGGCTATGGGTTTCACGCCACTTTAAAGCCGCCCTTTCGCGTAGCAGGAGATTTACAGGCAGCGCTTCAAGCCGCGCAGGATTTCGCTGCCCGCACCGCGCCCTTCACCCTGCCGCCACTTCAAATCACTGATCTGGATGGTTTCCTCGCGTTGCGTGAATCAGCGCCCTGCCCTGCCCTGCAAGCGCTTGCCGATAGCGCGGTTACGGCGCTTGATGCGCATCGTGCGCCCGCGACCGAGGCCGAGATTGCGCGCCGTAAGCCGGAAAAGCTGAGCCTGCGCCAGCGCGAGTATCTTGCAGCCTGGGGCTATCCTTACGTTTTTGCCGAGTGGCGCTTTCACATGACGCTGACGCGGCGCCTGACGCCCGCGGAGAAAGCCATCATCCTGCCAGCGGTTACTGAAGCGCTTGGCGATGCGCCCGCCATAGCGCGTACCGTTTCGGATATCTGTGTTTTCGTCCAAGCCGCGCCGGGCGCGCCCTTTACAATCCTTGAGCGTCTGACGCTGCGCGGTTAAGCGCGGCCAGAACGCGCGCGACACCTTCCGCCACATCGGCGTCGTTCATCACCCGCTCAACGTCCAGCCCATCCGGCAGCGCGACCTCACGCGCCAAGCGTGCCGCGATATCTGCGGCTGTTTCACGGCCACGCGCGGCAAGGCGTGCGGCCAGAACCTCCATCGGGGCAGTGATATTCAGCACGCGCAAACGGTAGCGAGCGCCGGCTTCAGGCAGTATCGCGCGGGAGAGATTGGCAATCACTACGCGCCGCGCTGCGATATCGTCTTCAATGTCGCGCGGGATGCCGTAACGCAGCCCATGGGCGCCCCATGAAAGTGCAAAGGCACCGGCCGCGCGCCGTGCTGCAAAATCCGCCTCACTCAGCGCCTCGTGATCCTCGCTTCCTGCCTCGGCGGGCCGCGTGATCGCGCGGCGCACAAAGCGAAAGCGGGCATCATGCGCAAGTGCGGCGCGCGCACCGGCCATCAACGTATCCTTGCCCGCGCCGGAAGGCCCCACGACTGCAATCAGCATCCACCCATCCCGCCCAGCTAAACCACCGGCTTGCGCCGCAATTCCGGTTCCATCAATTGCGTGAAGACATCGGCACCAATGCGCGCCAAGGCGCCGTCATCCAAAGCGGTGCGCGGGTCCTCCGCATTGCGTAATTGCTTGTATTCATCAAGAAACTCCCAACCCGCGGCGCGCGCCAGCAGATGCACCCAATTCATCACGCTGATATCGCGGCCACGTTCCAGCGCCACGGCTTCGCGATGGCAGGAATGGAAAATGGTGCAGAGCGTATCCGCCCCATGCTGTGCAATGGCGGCGAGATTGGCCTCATGCGCCGCCGCCAAAGCGCCCGGCACGCCCGCCAAGGCGGAACACATATGTCCGGGCAGCGCCTCATCCTCTTCTACCAATTCCAACCCGGGGATCAGGCGCAACAAGCCAGAGACCAGATCATTCACTGCTACGCGCGGCTGAAATCCGGCATGGCGATGCAGCAGAACCCGCACGGGTACCGGCTTCAAAAGCAATTTCTGCAAGGCAGCGCGGCGGTCCCACAGCGCTTCCGTCACATGCGCCGCTTCAAATTGCGCGGGCGTTTCCGGCGCCATCATATCGGCCATGTTCATGTGGCAGGAAGGACACCAGCTAATCACCTTATCGCGCCCAGTCGCGTTGAAGGCCGAGATCGTGCGGCGGCCCATGGCTTCATTGATGCGCGCATTCTGTTCGGTCGGTGAGCCACAGCAATGTGAAGGCCCACCGCGCGGCGCGGCATCCACGCCAACCGCCTCCAGAAACCGCGCCGTCAGACGCAGGATATCGCCATGACGCAGCAGATTGCAGCCATACCAAAAAACCGCGCGCTCTGCGGGCAAGGGGTGATGCGTTACAGCCATTCCGCTTGCTCCTGGTCCGTCAAGCCAAGCCGCGCAAAGCCTTTTACGCGCGCAGACCAGGCGCTATCCGTCTTTACCGGCAGTAGCGGCGCCCCATCCAAAGCGCCGCGGGCACGCATGCCGGCGAAGCGCATCATCAGCGCGACATCCAGCTTTTCGGGGCAGGCACCATTACAGGCAGCGCTGCGCGTACAGGCACCAATCCAGGCGAGTGCCACCGGTGAAGCTTCGTCACCCCGCAGCAGCGCGCGCATGCCGGATGCTGTTTCAGCCGGATCAGCTTCAGCGACGCCCGCGGCAAAGCGCGTCATTGGGCAGGCTTGCACGCAAGCGCCGCAGGCTGTGCAGGCTTCTGCCATGCGGGCACCTTCGGTCGTAATGCGTGCGGCCAAGCTCATGCGCGCTCGCCCCCATCCGCGATCATGCTTTTTTTAAGTAGGCGGAATTCGAGCGCCTGTTCGGCGACGATTTTCTTCAGGGCACGGGATTTCGGGCGAACCGCCTTGACCTCGCCGCTCGTGGCCGCACGGGCCGTATCCCCGGCCAGGCGGCGCTTTCCGGCTTCAAGAAGGTCCTTTGGCCAAGTGTAGCACAGACTCTGTGCAATGGCTTCGCGGTGGCATCGGGCGGAGATGCCTTCTTCGCCGCGCCCATAGGCGTCACGCGTGATGCCAGGCGGGTCGGCGCCAATCGCCGCCACACTATCCAGCAGGCTTTGCACCAACGGCGTTTGTGCCGCAATGGCTTCATCCAGCTTCATGCCGCCAGCGCCTTTGCATCCCGCAGCACCATATCCGCGGCTTTCTCGCCAATCATGATGCTGGGGACATTGGTATTGCCGGAAGTCAGGCTCGGCATGATGGACGCATCCGCCACGCGCAACCCGGCAATGCCATGCACGCGGAGTTCGGCGTCCACAACCGCCATCGGGTCGCTGCCCATCTTGCAGGTGCCAACCGGGTGATAGGTGGTCTCGGCTGCCTGCTTCACCCATTCGATGATCTCAGCATCACTTTGCCGCGCTGGCCCCGGTGCCACTTCCGTCAGGCGCAAGGGCGCCATGGCCGGCGCATACATGATGGAACGCGCAATCTGAATCGCGCGCACCGTCAGCGCCGCATCAACAGGCGCTGAGAGGAAATTGAAGTTAATCGCCGGCGGCGCCTTGGGATCGGCCGAGGTAACATGGATCTGCCCCTTGCTTTCCGGGCGCATGACATGGGCGTAGCAGGTCATGCCCGATTGCGCCGCAATGCGCGGACCATTCGGCCCTGCTTCGGTGAAGGCTGGCACCCAACCCAGCAAAAGATCAGGCGCTTCCAACCCCTCGCGCGAGAATACAAAAGCGCGAATGGGGGCCGCCACCGCGCCCAACATGCCCTTGCCGGTCAGGGCATAGCGAAGCGCCTGCTCCATCAGGCCAAGCCCGCGGCCACGATCATTCAGCGTATAGCCCTTGGCACCCACCGCCCAGCGCGTGCGCGGCGCGTAGTGATCGCGCAGATTCTCGCCAACGCCGGGCAGCGCATGCAGGGTTTCAATGCCAAGCCCCTGCAAGCGATCTGTCTGACCAATGCCCGATAATTCCAGCAATTGCGGCGAATTGATCGAACCGCCGCTGATGATCACCTCTCGCCCTGCCTGCGCCTCAAGCTTTTGATCGCCCTTGCTGTAGCGCACGCCACTGCAGCGCTTGCCTTGAAAAATCAGTTTTTCTGCGAGTGCCCCGGTTTCGATATGCAGATTGGCGCGACCCCGAATGGGTTCCAAATAGCAGGCGGCGGTGCTCATGCGGCGACCGCCGGCGATGCTTGCCTGGCTCATGGCAATGCCATCCTGATGCGCACCATTGTAGTCCGGGTTGTGGCGAATGCCGACCTCGCCAGCTGCCTTGATCAGCGCCTGGAAAATTGCGTCGCGCGGTTCCGGGTTGGTGACGCGCAGCGGGCCATCCTTGCCGCGAAACGTGGCGTCCCCATCACCCTGATAGGATTCGATACGCTTGAAGAAGGGCAGCACATCGGCGTAGCTCCAACCGCGATTGCCCATTTGTGCCCAGGTATCGAAATCCTGCGCCTGGCCGCGCACGAAAGCGAGGCCGTTGATGGCGCTCGACCCACCCAGAATGCGCCCACGCGGCACGGGCAGGCGGCGGCCATTAGTGGTGGCTTCCGGTTCGGAAGTATAAAGCCAATTCACCTCAGGATTATTGATCATGCGGGCATAGCCCACGGGAATGCGGGTCCAGCGATAGCTGGCGGGGCCGGCTTCCAGCAGCAGCACCTTGTTGCGCGGATCGGCGGAAAGGCGATTGGCGACCACCGCGCCCGCCGAACCGGCGCCGATGATGATGTAGTCATATGCCGCCATGCGCTTCCCCCTCGCTTTCGAGCATTTCCCGTTCACCTAAGTTCGCGGGAAACGCTCCAGGCCTTTGTTTGATCGCATTTTCCGAGCCGCCAAGTGATTCCACTTGGCTTGAAAATGCTCGCACCCGCATCAACCCATGCGGCGCGCTTCAGGGCAAGCCCCGCGCGACCCGATAGCCGGTCGCGCGGGGCCCCGAACATTCAACGCATCGGGCGCATATATTCCATGGACATTTCCGATGGGTTCAGAATGCCCATCATCGCCATGTTGCGATCGATTTCTTCAGACAGCAGGCCAATTGCGTGCTTCACGCCATCTTCGCCCGCCACCGCCGCGGCTGATAGCATCGGGCGACCCACGAACACGAAGGAAGCACCCAGCGCCAGCGCCTTCAGCACATCGCTGCCACGGCGGATGCCGCCATCATACATCACCGTCATGCCGCCGGCATCGCGGGCGATTTCGGCGAGGCTCCGCAGGCCGGAAATCGTACCATCCAATTGCCGCCCGCCATGGTTGGACACCATGATGCCATCCGCCCCCACGTCGCGGCACATGCGCGCATCTTCCGGGGAGATGATGCCCTTCACCACAAGCTTGCCCTTCCAGCGCTTGCGGATCAGTTGCAGATGCTCCCACGCCAGACCATCACGCGCACCGAAGGCGCGCATCAGCGTGCTGGAGACAATGGGCGGCCCACGGCCCGCATCCATATTCTCAAAATGCGGCATGCCGTGCTTCAGCATGGTCTTGAAGAAGGTGTTCATCACCCAGCCCGGATGGGTAATGCCATCCCACAGCAATTGCGGCGTGGGCTTCAGCGGAATGGAATAACCATTGCGCACATTGTTTTCGCGGTTGGATGAAACCTGCACATCCACCGTCAGCACAAAGGTCTTGAAGCCGGCCGCAGCTACGCGGTCCACCAGCGGTTCAATACGCTCGGCCTCACCGGGCAGATAGGCCTGATACCAGGCATCTGGATTGGCCTTGGCCACATCTTCCAGCGGGATCAGCGAAGATGCGCTCATGATCATGGGCACATTGCGCGCGCGGGCCGCTTGCGTCAGCACCAGGTCACCGCGATAGGCTACCAGCGCGGAAGCGCCCATGGGCGGCAGGCCGAAGGGCGCATCATATTCCTGGTCGAATAGCGTGGTCTTCAGATTGCGCCCGCGCGTGTCGCGCAGCACGCGCGGCACAAAGCCCCATTCGGCGAAGGCATCGCGATTATCGCGCAATGACGCATCGTTCTCCACCGCGCCGGAGACAAAGCCACCAATGCTGCGGGGCAAGTAGCGCGCGGCAGCGGCTTCAAAATCCGGCAGGCTCAGGTAGCGGCGCACGGAAGCCGGCGGCGGCGGTGGGCGCTTCTGGCTCAGATTCTGGGGCGCGGTGGGCGCCTGGGCCCATTCGGGCGAATTCGCCGTCATAGAAATTTCCTTGGACTGACATGATTACCGTTCTTTATTGCCCGGAATCGGGTGGCAGAGAAGCCCAAAGCGGCGATTTCAGTGCCAAAGCGGGCGGATGACGTGCTCATAAAGCGTGAAGGCGACCTCAATCCCCACCAGCGCCACCACCGCCGCTTCCAACCCGAAGGCGCGCCTTGCCTGGATCAGGGAAAGTAGCGTCTGGACGGTGTCATCTATCAGGGCAAGCTTGCGTTCCAGCGTGCCGCCCCTTTCGCGGAGTTCGTATTCATCCTCCAACCGGGCATGGAGCCGTTCCAAAGCGGGGTGATCCCAAAGCACCTCGGGCTTATCAGCCGCTTCCACCCGAGCAAGGTTGCGGCTGCGTGCGGAAAGCGCATGGCCGATCTGCCGATGCAAAGCGCGGGAGGAAACGCGCAATCGCCCAGCGACACGCAGGCCGGCTACGGCAGGTTCCATGCGGTCCAGCGCTTCGGCGATGCGGGCTTCCTGCTGGGCAAGAGCCGCGCTTTTCGCCAAGGCATCCGCCACCACGGCCAGGCGTTCTGTCGCGGAATCGGATAGTTGGATGACACCTTCGGCATCCACGCCATCACGCGCCGCACCGATATAAATCAAGGCGGTTTCCTCGGCGGGGTTATGTGTGGGGTTGGTGACACGCGGGCCGAGACCTTCAAGCAGCGCGGCTTCATCGGCGGGATTGGCGCCGAAGATCACCACCGCGCCCCAGCGAAAAGCAAAGGCGCGGATGGGGGGTAGGGCAGATATGGGCACCGGGTCCGCCAGGGCGGAACCGCCGGGACCAAGGCCACGATGGTCCAGCCTTTCGCCCAGAATCACGGCGCGGGCGCGCAGCAGCGAACCCGATACGGAATTGGTTTGGTCCGAGCCGGGCGTTTCGGCGGCACGCGGCGCTTCTTGCATGGTACGTTCTTAGCGCAGATCTCCGCGCGATGGTATGAAAGCAGCACGGAGCGCCCTGCCTATCACGCCCTCGGCTATCAGGAAGCGCCACCTGACCGGCTAGTCATGCCGCATGGCAGGAGCCAGCCGATGCGCAGAAAACCCCTGCAGTGCCAAGGCGATGATGACCCGCCTTACTGAGTAACCGGCCAGCGCCTGCTTTGGCGTCGCGCCAAAAGCTACCGCCGCGCGGGCGGGGCAGGCGCCGCAGGCCGCAACACCGCCGTAAGATCAGCCATCGCCTGTTCCCGGCCTGGCGGATTGCCACTGCTGACGGCCACCATATGCCGCGCGGCGATGCGCGCGAGTTCCGGCAAATATTGCACATTCTGCGCCTGCAATTCCTGCTGAACCACATTGGCCGCATCCGCTATGCGCAGCCTGTCCACGCTGCGGCCTACCGAAAGCACGGTGCGCAGATAGCTCGCGGCCAATTCCTGGGCGCGCGCGGGTTGGCCTTCTGCCTGGCTGCGCAACGCTGCTTCAATGCGCGCCATGGTGGTGGTGATTTGCTGCGTGCGTTCCTGTTGGCGGCGGAGCGCCGCTTGCACTTCGGCCTGCGTCGCGGCGGCGATGCGGCCCTGATCTTCCGCCAAGGTGCGTTGCGCCTGCACGGTTTCCGCCTGCACCCGTGCAAAGGCGCTGAGCAATTCGCCAAACCCTTCCGCCAACAGGATTTGCCGACCGATCTGCGCGGCGGCGGCGATTTGGCTTTGGATCGCCTGCATTTCTTGATCATTGCGTTCCCGCTGGGCGGTGCGGAGCGCCGCGCCCACGCGATCAATCCCCTGGCGTAGGGCTGGGTCCGGCGTATCGTTTTTCAGAACTTCCAGAAGCCGTGCTGGGTCTTCACTGGCATTGCCGCGGGACTGCGCTTCCGCTTCAAACGCCGTGCGTAATTGTGCTGGGCGCTGGTCGCTGCTGGTCGCCACCAGGGCAAGCACCGGGCGAAAGCCAAGGCTGCGCAGGCGCAGCGCTTCGCCATTGCGATCAAGCGGCGGCAATTCTACGCGGAGGCTCGAACGGATTTGATCTTCCGGCGTCAGGAAATCCCCACCGCGCGCCACCATGCCACCTGCCTGCCCATGCGGGCGGCCCACGCGATTGAGCCGATAGGGTTCCAGAACCCATTCCGCGACATTGCCGAGAATATCAAAAAGCCCAAGCGGATTGGGTTCCAGCATGCCGATGGGGCGCACGCGCCCGCCTGAGGATCGCGTGCCCTGAAACCAGACATAACGCTGCATTCCCTCAGACATTGGAAAAACGCGCGCTCCGAAATCCGCTTCTGCAACCGCCGAGCCACCGCGTGCGGCGAATTCCCATTCATCCTCTGTCGGCAGGCGCACAAAGGCGCGCGCATCATCGCGCATTGGCAAGGCGTCACGCGCATTGCGCGTAAGCCAGGCGGAATAGCGCAGGGTGAAGGCAAACGCCTCATGCCAAGCGATATCGGCCTGGGGTAGGCGCCCGGCTGCCGCCGCTGTTGGGCAGGGTTCGGCTGTGACGGCAGCGTATTGATCGCGCGTCACCTCATATTTGCCGATATAGTAGCGCGGCGGTGCGGCGGCATCGGCGCCGCGAAACGGGCCGGCGATGAAGCTTTGGCGCAGAAATTCGCTGTAATTTGTTTCCGCATCCGCCTGGCCGAGCATGGCGGGGCGATCAGCCAGAAGCCCTTGGCCCAAGGGGGTTGGCACTGGGCGAAACACCATGGCGCCACCGCAGGGCATGGGCAGGATCAGATCATCTGCAAGCGGTTTCGGATTCCAGAATTCCGCTGCCCATCTTTCCTGCGCGTTTACCGCTGGCGCGAACAGGATCATGGCAGCAAGAAACAGCTTACGCATCGCGAAGCCCCTCCGCAGGTTCAATCCGGGCGGCGCGATACCCGGCAAAAGCTGCGGATAATGCCGCGCCTAAAAGGCTCACCAAAAATGCCAGTAACAGATGCTGCGCTTCAATGACACAAATGGCCCGCGCGCCAGCGGCATTGGCACCTGCAAGTGGTAGGCGATTAACGAGGCCCGCTACCGCCAAGGCCAGCAGGCTTGCGAGCGCTGCCCCGGCAGCGGCGATGATCACCGCTTGAATCAACGGAAACACCACCAGATCGCGGCGCGAAAGCCCGATCAGCCGCAGCAGGGAAAGATCGCGTTGCTTGCGTTCCACATTGGCATAGAGCCCAACCCCGAGTGAGACGAGATACCCAAGCCCACCCAGCCCCGCGAGCAGGGCAAAAAGCAGCGTGAGGCTACGATCAAGGCTGAGCAAGCCTTCCACCTGTTCCGCCAGCGTTTCAACTTCCACCCCATCGCGCCGCAGGTCATGGTCAATGCGCGTCACATCTTCCAAGCGCCGCGCATGGGCGCGAAAACCGGCAAAGATGCGTGTGGGATCATCCGAAATATTGGCAGGCGTTGCGGAAGCGGGCAGCGCGCCATCAGTGAAGCGATCCACCAGCAGCAGAGTCTTGAGGTCAACGAAAACGCCATCGCGGCCAAAGGCACTCGGCGGCGCGATGGCAGCGATGGTGACGGGGAAATTCAGCACCTCTCGCGCGCCGGCATCACCGCGAAGGGCGCGCAGCGTCACATTCATGCCAGGCTGCAGGTCAAGGCGCGCAGCGAATGAAGCGCTCGGGATGACTTGGTTTGGCGCAATGCTGGGCAGGCCATGCAGCAGGGGATCACCCGCGGCGGTGGCCAATAATTCCGCGCGCAGCACCGTGCCCGGGCGCGCGGGGTTTTCGAAGCGCGCTTCGGTATTCAGGCTGCGCGTGCGCGGAATGACAAAGGCGATATCGGGCCGCGCGGCCAGGCGCGTCAGAAAATCCGTATCGAAATTGCGGTTGGCAGCATTCACCACCATGCGGCTGCGCGGATTATCAATCAGCTCTGCACGCAGCCCATCAATCACACCCTGTTTCAGACCAAACAGTACAATCAGTGGCGCCAGCACCGCCGCCAAACCAATCAGCGAACAAAGTGCCAGCGTGCGTTCATGCAAAAGATCACGCAATGAAAGACCTGCCAGCAGCCCGGTATGAGTAGATTTTTCGCTCATGCCGGCGCCCGCGCCCTATTGAGACAGGAACGACCAGCGCCCGCATTCCCTGCTTCCGTGCGGATGGGCAGAATAGCGAAGCCATGGCGCGCGGCGCGGTCCGGGTCATGCGTCGCCAGGATCAGCGCCGTATCCTGTTCGCGCGCCTGTTCAATCAGTAGCGCCAATATTGTGTCAGCCAAGGCCGGGTGAACGCTGGCAGTCGGTTCATCCGCCAGCAGGATTTCTGGGCGATGCGCCAAGGCGCGGGCAATGGCTACACGTTGCCTTTGCCCAACGGAAAGGGTTCCCGGCATTCTTTCGAGCAACGACGCAATCTCAAGCCGCGTCGCCAAGGCTTTGATATGCGCGGGATCAGGCCGGCCAAGAACAGCCTGACTCAGTGCGATGTTGCGCCGGACAGACAGAAACGGCAGCAGCCCACCCGTTTGCAAAACATAGCCGAAATGCGTTGCGCGAATGGCTGTCAGGCTATTGTCATCTGCCGCGCGCCAAATAGCGCCAAGGTCCATCGCCTTGCCTGCACGTGGTGTCAGAAAAAACCCGCCTGTGCTTGATGGGCGACGCGCCAAGGCCAGCAGATCAAGCAGCGTAGATTTGCCGGAGCCAGAAGGCCCGACCAGCGCCAGGGCCTCACCGCGCGTGATGCTGAATTCCTCAATGACAAGCTCAAACCCCAGCGCCCCGCCTGGCGCCTGATGGCGGATGATGACATCTTGCAGCAGTAAGGTGGGTGCGGCCTGGTTCATGCGCGCCTTCAGGGCAGCGCATCAATGGGCACGGGATACATCGCCTCACCGGGATTGCGCCCGCCATCGAAACTGACCCAGAGCGATGGCTGGCGATTGAATTCCTCATAGAGTCTGAGCTTCGCTTCCAGCGCATTGACGATTTCGGTGCGCCGCCCAGCCCCCATGCTGTTCCATTCTTCCTGTGTGAATTCCATGATTTGGCTTTGATACGGCAGGTCCTGCAGGAATTCCCCAAAGGCGCCGCCCAGGCGCTGGAATTCCGCCATGCGCCGGGGGTCACGCGCCGCCGCTGCCGCCGCACCGCGCACACGTTCAAAGAAAGTCTCAGGCGAAAGCCGCGCTGCCGCCTGAGCCTGGATAATGCTGCGCAGCGTAGTCGCCAGATCGGAAAGCTGATTGCGCGTCAGCAGCACACGCACATCCAAGGGCCGCCGTTCTGGCCTGGGTTCGGCCGGGTTGAGTTCCTGGTCCAGCACGAAGCTTCGTACCACATCAGGCGCCGTCTGCTGCGTTGCGCGCCCCAGATAGGAAAGCCGCATGGCGGTGCCGACAACCTCAGCTTGCTCGGCGATGCGTCGTTCAGCCGCACCTTGAGGCGCCCTGATGCCGGCGATGGGCCGCCCAACTGCTGCAGCGACTTGCGCGAGCAACGCATCCGTCAGCGCGTCCACTGTTTGTCCGAATTGACCCAGATTGCCCTCATTGATCGGGTAATAAAGTTCCCCCGCCGCGCCAAAGCGCGTGAGTTCCCGGTATTGCCGTTCCGCCCGCGCGTGGTTGTTGCGCCCTTCTGGCGTTTTCAGATGAATGGCGTAGATCGCGACCTGCTTCGCCTCCGATTGCGCCAATTGGCGCATTTCTTCCGGGCCCATCTGGGTTTGGTTGCGCGGGTCCTTCGCATCCCGCGCGCCGGCATCCGTGATCAGAATAACGAAACGCCCGCCATATTGCTGCCAGGGCACTTCATCCAAAGCGAGCTTGATGCCGGCCAGTGAATCCTCATCAAAGCCTTCATTGCTTTCGCGCGCTTCGGTGAGTTGCGAAAGCCGCGGCAAAATCGCATCCGAAGCCTCAGCCAGATCAGGCAGGGACACCATGCGCGTGACATATTCAAGCCTGGGATTGCCGCCCAGATGGTCGCGGAAGGCCACCATGCCGAAGCGGAAATTGTCACGCACTGCGGTATCGCGAATGCGATCCACCACGCGTTTCAGCGCTTCACGCGTGCGGTCAATGTAGGGACCCATGCTGATGGTGGTATCCACAACAAACACCACCGAGCCGCGATAATTGCGCAGCGCATCCGGATCAGCAGGTGGGGGAGGGGCCTGCTGCGCGGGGGCAGAAACCACTTCCAGCAAACGCGCTTCATGCGCGCTTTCATTTTCCACGCGCTGCGCAGATAGAATGGGCAGCAGGTAGAATTGCCTTGTGATGTCAATGAAATTCTCGGGTTCCAGCGCAATCACCGGCCCATCGGTATTGGCCCGTGCGGCTTCGCGCAACCGCATAGCCTCTGCCGCGCCGCCGCGCGTATTCAGCCAAAGGGCGCGCGGTGTTTCGGCGTCTCGGAAGAACATGGCGCGGTCGCGCCCGGCAGGGTTATTGAAAGCCAGCACCATGGTTTGCTTCCAATCCATGGTGCGTTCAGCGCGGACCCAGCCTTGCGTGCGGCCATCCTGTGCCGCGCCGATTTCAAGCCAGCCATCGGTGCCGCTGCCCTGGCGCGCATAGACATAGAAAACACCAAAACCGGGCGTTGGCTGGGAAGGCGCATTCGCATCGGGCCGTTCGGTCAGGCGTGCGCCGGGGCGCAGGATCACGCGTTGAAATAGTGTGGCGCGCCCTTCCATCAACAGCGGTTGCCGCGCGGCCTGTTGCGCGAAGCCTTCGGCAACCGGCATGGCAGACAAGACGCCAAGCGCAAGAACCCAAAGAGCGCGGCGGAACATCATTGCCAGAATTCCTTGAGAGCGGTTTCCGCCGTGCCATTGCCCGCACGCGCCTGTTCCTCAAGCCATGTCTTCAGCGCAGCACGTTGCACTTGCGCAGCCGCATCGCCCTTTTGCACGGCATCGCGGTAATAACGCGCCGCCGCGCGCGGGTCTGGCGCGCGGAAGGGGCGGCCCGCGACAAAACCAATCGGGTCATAAAGCCGCGCCACGGCGGTGAGTGCCGGCGCATGGCCGCGTTCGCCGGCTTCTTCGAACAGCACCAACGCATCATCATGCCGCCCGGCTGATTGACGCCTGAGCGCCGCCGCGTGAATGGCGGCAGCATCGGATGCGGATTGCACCAGATCACGCAGGTTCATGCCATCGCTGCGTTCAAGCCAGGGGCGTTCAGCGACTGCGGGGGGCGGCGTGGGAGGCGGCGTTGGTGTTGCGATGGGTGTTGGTCCAGGTGAAGGCGTGGGTGGGGAGGCACTGAACCACCAGGCGGTGCCGCCAATGGCAACCAGCAACAATAACCCAATGCCCGCAAACAATGGCGTACGTGAGGTGCTTTCTTGTCTGGACGGAAGGGCAATATCTTCGCGCGGCGGCGGCGCAAGTGAAGGTGCTGGCGCGGGCGGTACAGAGGCAACCGGCGGAGGCTTCGGCGCCACTTCAGCTTCGCGTGGCATCACCGTTTCGGGTGGAAGATCGCCATCGAATAAATCAATATCGTCTGGCCAAAACAGGCTTGCTTCCAAACCCGTGGCCGGCAGCAAAAACACCAGCGGGCCTGGTTCCAGATGCCGCGTCAGCCTTGGCCCAATCACCATAACGGTGTCAGCCCCTTCCTGGCGGATTTCAACCGGGTTCAGCTTTTCTTCCTGTACCTGCCAGCCACGACGGCCGAGATTGGCCGCAGCATAACCTTCCCGAACAATACGGAACCCGCCATCGGCTGGCGCCTGCAAGCCTACAAGGGTGATGCGCGCATGGCCAAGCGAAAAGCGCCGATCATTTTCAACACGCAGCATCATGGGGTGACGCCTTTACGGAGACCGCTCAGCAGGCTGCCAAGCCGGGCATTGGATTTTTCATCCACCATCGCGCCGCCCACGCCGCGCACATTATCTTCCACAAGCCGGACAAATGCCACCGCCCAATCAACGTAAAAGGCAGCGTCATAGGCCATTGTCGTTTCGGAAAGCTTAGGCATGTCATCCAATGGTGCGGCGGGACGGATGAAAATGCTGCGCCCATCGCGCCCGGCCTTGGGGCGCGCTTCAATCGGCAGTTTTTCAAAGCCCATCCAGGTGACAAAATCATTGATCGCGCGTTCGGCAATCATCACGGGTTTCAGCAACCTATTGGCCATGGATTCATTATAGGCGGCCTCGGTCCGCATCCGCGTGGCGATGTTTTCCCTCAGCTTCAGGCGCCTCGCCCCGGCAGCAAGCTGCGTAATCAGTGTCGCGATGGCTTCGCGGTCCATGCGGAACAATTCGGGGCTATCGGTGCGTGCGGCGAAGCGATGCATATTCTGCAACCATTCGGCCACTGCCGCTTCGGCAAAAAGATCCGCCTGATCGCGCGGGCCTTCTTCCGCTTCCTCAGTCGGGGCGGTGGGTGCGGGATCATCTTCAAACAGCGCTTCGAATTCGCTACGCAATTCGCGTGCCGTGGTCTTGCGTCCCACAGGCGCTGTCACGGCAGAAGGTGTTTCAGCCGCCGCCAATTGCTGGCGGCGGAACAGCTCGGCCAGCGTTTCGCCCTGTACCTGCAATTCGCGCAGCAACAACCCAAAGGCCTGGGCTTCCGCGCAGGCTAGCAATTGCCGACCGACCAGCCGAGCCTCAGCCCGGCGCTTGGCCAATTCCGCATCCAGATCGCCCGAGACATGATAGGCTTCCAAACGCTCCGCCATGCGCTTCGCCAGATCACCAAGCTGGCCTTGCACCTGCCGGCGCTTCAGCGCGGGGTTGCAGACCGGGCGAAGCTTTTCGGAAAGATAGCCAATGCCGCCATCATTCAGCGCCATGCCCGCTTCCCAGGCGCGTGCGGGGTCGGCGAAATGCTTCTCCACATCTGAATTAGCAAGAAAATTCGTCTTCAGTCGCGCGACACGTTCCGCATCGCGAAAGCCGATTTCCTTGCCTTTATCGTCATAATCCAACAGCCCCTTATTCATCACCTCAGGGTTACGCAGCCAGAAGGTATTGTTGAAGGGCTGGGCCGGCACCCATTCCGATGGCCAATCATGGCCAAGGCCCAGAAATTCGAAAATCGTCGTCTTCAGTCTGGTGGACCAGCGTTCCACATTGTCTTCCGCGCCACCTTTGATCTCAAACTCCATGTCGAACATGGTCAGCACCAGGAACAAGGCGACATCCTGGCCCTTTCGCGCCTCTGGCGTTGCGCCATGAGTACCATCAATCCAGTTCCGTACCATCGCGGGCACGGTGCGCACTTCTTGATTGCTATGCTTCAGGCAGAGCAGCATGGAAGTCAGTTCCTGGTCCGCCAGATAGCGCTGATACAAATATGCAACCTTCCCGCGCCGGAGCAGCATGAAAAGATCGCTCTGCGCCACTTCTTCTGCCTTCGCGGCATTGTATTTTTCGCGCCCGCGCGCACCGGGGAAATCCAGCAGATCGGTATAGTCGAAGAAATCGAAGGGCTTGTCTTCCAATTGCAACTGTAACTCCGCGACAACAGCGGTCAGCACCGCGCGCGGCAATTCCGCACGGCGCCCTGCGCGGGTGGCAACCGGCACGGGGTCGCCATCACCCTTACCGAGGTGTGACATGGTTTCAACATCAATGATGCTCTGCGCCTTTGGTTCTACTGCCAGCATGGGGCAGCAGGCTTCTTCCGGAAAATCAAGCTGCGCCAGCGCCCCAATCAATTTCAGCGCGGTGGCTGTCATGGTCGGCGTATTGTTCCAAAGCAGTCCAAAAAGCTCTACGCGATCAGCGATCTGCAGACGCGGCGCCAGGCTTTCAATTTCTTTCCAGACACCGGGCTTGAGTGCCAGATGCGTCGGGTGGTTCAGGAAGTAGCGTTCAAAATACTCGAACAGATCGTAGATATCATCTTCATTAAGCCGCCCCACTGCTGCGGGTGCCGCCTTGGCGCGCAGCTTGGCAATGCTTGCTTCGATCACGCCAGTATCGAGCGGGATCACCGTATCACGGTCAAAATCCTCCATGAAGGCATTGGCCATGATTTTCACGATGTCTGTTTCGGACAGCATGCGGCAGACCACGGGCATGCCGGGCAGGCCGGTGACTGGCCGCGTGGTGAAGCGAGTGACCAGCCCGGTCGATTCCTTGCCGCCATCAGGATTGATGTCGCGGTTGAAGCCGCGGAGCTCCTCCCCAAAGCGGATGGTCGTGGGCTTGCCTTCCTTCCGTGCCAAGGAGGCGATCAGATAGCTTTTCCCCTGCTGGCTTGGGCCAAAGACTGAAACGCACATCGGCCTGCGCGCCGCATTGGCAAGCTTGCGCGCGCGCAGCCCTTCACGTCGAAAATCCCGCGCCAGCGCTGGGCCTTCTTCGCGCACCACATCTCCGGCGTGGGCGATCCATTCAATGGCGCCATGTGCGGCATCGGCCACTGCATCGCATTGCTTGGCGAGCGCTTCGTTTTCGGCATTCGGCGTTGTCATCGCTTATTCCTCAAGGTACCGAAAGCGCGCCGGTATCGCGCCAATAGCCCGCTTCACTGCGCTCGGTTTGCAGGCGCAGGCGCACAATGCCGCGATGCTGAGGATCGCCCTCCGCATCCAGGATTTCGTCTATGGTGAAATCCTCGCGCAACTCTTCGGCGTCCGCGCTTTCAGGGTCTATTTCCGCGCGCTGGATGGAAAGCTTCAGTGGCAAATTCAGCCGAGGCACATTATCGGGGTTGGCATATTCCAGAATGTAAAGTCGGCTTGCCGTCCAGCGTTCCAAATCCAATTGGCGGAAGCCAAGAAACACCGGGGCGCGAAACTCCATGCTGAATTTCACATCCTGCGCTGCGCCCAGTGCTTTGGACAGTGCCGCATCCGGGTCCTGAAGTAGCACATTCGGCTTCAATATCTGCCCCGAAATCTCCATCCGTCCCAGGTATTTCGCGGTGGAGCGCATGGCAAGCCTACTAGTGCGCATAAGGAAATTCTCCAAACGCCCCTCAGCCACGGCGCAAAGCATGGCACCCACTGCCGCCGTGGTTTTCGGGTCATCCACGCGCCCGGCAGAATCGCGGAACGGATACCAGCTTCCGGCGCGATAGCGATGCATGCCCACAATGCGATGCGGCGGCACCGGCATCTTGGCCAGCACCATATCGGAAATCGCCCGCAGCCTGGATGGCCTGCCGGATAGCAGCAGCCAATCGCAATCAAAAGCATAGACCACTTCGCAAAGATCAGCGATTACTTGGCCAAGCGCTGCCTGCACGATGGCATCCACACTACCCGCCGCCGCCGCCATTTCCGCTTCCAGCAAATGATACCCGGCAGCACCGGCGCGCGCCGCCTGTTGTTCGAAATAGCGCAGGGGCGCCGCCACATCGCGCCCATGCAGAATGGTGCTGAGCTTTTCACGCAGAAACTCGCCGGAAGCGCGTTCATCTATCTTTTCGTAGCCATGCAGGATTGCAAGCCCGGTTGGTTCCAGCACTTGCGTCACGAATTGCCGCCGCAAATGGCGTTCCAATTCGCTTTGCGCCCCACGATCCCCGCCCAGCACTTCGCGGAGCAGCGCCTTGGGATCACGCGCCCCAGCCGCGCGCAGGCTTTCTTCAAGCTGCGGCAGGACAATGCTTTGGATCACCTCCTGTAACACCTCATCGCCCGCAATGCGAAAGCCTTCGCGGAAATTCTGATGCGGTTCAATTTCCTGCCCGGCTTCGGCGGAATAGGTGCAGATCATCAAATCCGTGGTGCCGCCGCCAATATCAATGCTGGCCACCCGCAAGGAAGGCGCCTTGCCATAACCTTCCCGCGCACGACCTGTCAGCGCGAAGAAGCTTGCAGGATCACCACGCAAGCGCTGGCTTGCTTCCGTATATAGGAACACCAATTGCGTCGCAGTCGCCTCATCGAGGTTGGCAATGACGCGCGGTTCCGGCGGCGGTGCGGCGGCCCCAGGCGTGGGATTGCCCCAGCCCATCATATCCCAGGCAAGCCTGACGGCGGCTTCGGCGCGATGGCGGAAAATACGTTGCTCCGCCAGCGCCATGGCGGGCGGCATGGTCAGCAAAATGCGGCGCAACCGGCGCGGCACATCGGGGAAGCTCCGCGCATAGCGGGTTTCGACGGAATTGATTTGCGATAGTGCTTGCAACAGGATTTCCGCGAGTAGGAAGCTCATCAGCGATGAACGGCTGAAGCGCGCACGCACGGCGGGTTGGCGCGGCGCACCACCGCGACCACGCGGCTTGGCGCGCAGCACTTCGCCTTCTTCCGTGACCCAGGCCATGAAACTGCCGCTCACGGGTGGTTCCGTCGTTACGCCATCAGCGGCCATGCCATTGAAGCGCCAAACCTGCGTCGTCGCCCTTTCATCCCAAAGATAGCGCTTGGGCGATGAAAGCCCCGTGGCACCTTCATTGCCGCGAGACGCCGCCGAAAGCCGCACTGCTTCCGGCCCGATGCGTACTGGGCTCAGCCATTGAAAGGCATTGCCGCGCCCGGAACGGCGGCTGAGCGCATCCTTGCCGAAACTCGCGCGCGCGAATTCCACGCGGCTTTCAAATGGGAAGGCATAGCCCTGTTCCGGCGCGCTCAAATCCCGCAGCTTCAGGGGGTAGCTGTTGTTCAGATTAAGCCGGCTATCGCGTTCATCTTCGACCAATATGCCGCAGGTGCGCGCATTGCCGATATCCAGCACCAGATCAACATTGATGGGTTCATAGGATTTGCTGTTGGATACCACATCAACCAGCTTCACCCGCGGCAGGATGCGCGCTTCGGTCAGCAATTCCAGCAGGGTGATGTAGCGCGCCCAATGTTCGCAGGCGCGTTGCTCATCCTCAGGGCGCGGGCGCCGGCCACTCGCGGCGCGCATGTCTTGCAAGATTTCCTCAAGCCACTGGATCAGCCAGGGTTCATTCATGAACCAGCTTGTCTGTTCTCGGTCAGACACAAAGGTGAATTCGCCGGCGCGTTCGCTATCGGCGGGCGAAATCGCGGTATAGGGGCGGCCTTCTTCGCGCGCCCGCAGCGCCGTATCAAAGCCAAGCACGGCGTGATGGGTATTGCCTTCCTCATCGGGTGCCGAAAGAGCGGAAATGCGCAGCCGCGCCCAATTGGTTGGGCCCTTGTCATAGACTTCCTGGCCCGAGGCCCCCACAGCGGCCACACGGAAAAAGGGCAGAGGTATCCAACGCCCCAGGATGAATTCCAGCGCCTGACCGCGCCCCACCTGATAGATTTCCTCATCGGGCGGGCTGCGACCACTGATTGGGTCCAGCAGCGCGCCTTCGCCACTCTCCGTCAGGCGGCGCAGATTAACGAGGCTCGCACTCGCTGGATCGGCACCGGGCGGCAGGGGCTGTTCCCAAAAGGAACGCGGCGCACGCGGCAGGCGGTCCAAGTTGAACCGAATGTCAATGAATTGCAGACCGGTCTGCGGCACCAGGCTGATGATTTGCGGCAGGCCCTGCATTCTTCAAAACCTTGAGACTAAAGACAGATACTCTCCAATATGCCGATCAGCCCTGCTCGGCGCAACCAAAGCCTCGCTTTTGCAGGGCGGTCAGGCTGGCAGCACCACTGGCTGAGGGTCCAGCCATTGCAGGAACCAGGACAGGCTGAAATGCAAATGCGGCCCGGTTACGCGCCCGGTCATGCCGATGGCGCCGATCCTTTGGGCCTTGGCGATGGGCTCACCCTCCCACACGGATATCTCGGACAAATGGGCGTAGAGCGAATTTACCCCATGGCCATGATCCAGCACGATCAATTTGCCGAAGAAATGGAATTCATCGGCTAGCGTCACCCGCCCGCCAGCGCAAGCCAGCACCGGCGTGCCGGTTGGGGCGGCGAAATCCAGCCCGTAGTGGGGTTGGCGCGGCTGGCCGTTCAAAATCCTTTGGCTGCCGAAAACGCCCGAAATCCGACCGGGGGCGGGGCGGATAAAACCCTCGGCAAAGCCGGTCAGGTTGGTTTCAATCGCCCGCACTGCCGCCAGTTTTTCCCTTTCGCGGGCAATGCGGGTCAGGGTTTCGGCATCTGGCGTCACCTGCGCGGGCGGCAGGCCGGAAATGCTCTCGGTTGGCCATGCCCGCTTGGCGATATTCAGCACGCGGGTTTCCGCAGCACCTGAGGGGGGCGTGATCACCAGCCGCGCCTGGGCCGCATGGTCGCGCCCAAAGCCAAAGGCAAAATCCCCGGCCGGCGAGACCCTGACCGCGCGACCATCCAGCGCCAGCCGGCTCCCCGGCGTGGCCCGTCCCAGCACAAACCCGCCTTGGGTCAGGGCAGCCTCATTCAGGGTCACCGCTTGCGCCGGCGCGGCCAGCAGCAGGGCGGGTACTGCGAATAGCAGGCGGCGGGGCAGGGTTGGCATCACAAAAGGCGTCCTTGGCGCGAACCATCAACATTCACGCCCACTTCGCCATCAGCAAAGGTCAGGCGCAAGCCTTGACCGGGGGAGACAGCGCCCGCTGCCACCACTGGCGCACCCTTGGCGTCGCGTACCAGGGCAAAGCCGCGCGCGAGAACCGAGGTATAGGAAGCACTTTCCAGCCGCGCGGAAAGCCCCTCCAACACTGCTTGTCGTTGGCGCAGCATGGCCAGCACCGGGGCGGGCGAAAGCCGCGCCAACCCGGGTGAGGCGCCAAAGCCATCCCGCCGGCGCGCCCAGGCACTGCCAAGCCTAAGGCTGAGCGCGTCAACCGCGGCGCGCCGCGCCAAAATGCCTTCTCGTGGATGGGGAACGCGGATTGCGCCAAGCCGTTGCGCGCGCGCGGCCAGGCCAGCCGATACGGCGCGCGGCAGTCTTTCGCCCCAATCATCCAGGCGCTGGCGCGATTGCGCGAGGCGTGCCGGCACATCCGGCAGGCCGCGTTCGGCGCGTAGCAGCCGAAGCCGCGCGCCATTCACCAAGCTAGAAGCCGCCTGACCCAGCCGCGCGCTGGTTTGCATCAGGGCAGCGGCAATCTGCGCCCGGGCTGGCACAGCAAGTTCAGCGGCGGCGGTGGGGGTGGGGGCGCGGCGGTCAGAAGCGAAATCAATCAGTGTGGTATCGGTTTCATGCCCAACCGCGGAAATCAGCGGAATCGTGCTTTCGGCCGCGGCGCGAATGACGATTTCCTCATTGAAGGCCATGAGGTCTTCCAGGCTGCCGCCACCGCGCGCCACAATCAGCACATCGGGGCGCGGCACGGCGCCACCTTCCGGCAGGGCGGAAAAACCCCTGATGGCGGCGGCGATTTGTTCCGCCGCACCCTGGCCCTGCACCGCGACGGGCCACAGCAGGATATGGCGCGGAAAGCGGCGCGCGATGGTGGTGCGAATATCCTGAATGACGGCACCTTTTTCGCTGGTGATGACGCCAATCACGCGCGGCAACAATGGCAAGGGCCGCTTGCGGGCCTCATCAAACAGCCCTTCTTCCAGCAGGCGTTTGCGCAGCGCTTCGATGCGCGCAAGCAAGGCGCCTTCGCCGGCATATTCCAGTCTTTCAATCACCAGCTGATATTTTGACCGGTCCGCATAGGTGGAAATGCGGCCCGTGGCGATCATCTCCACGCCGTTTTCCGGCATGGTGCCGATATTGCGCACCGAGCCTTTCCAGATGACGGCCTCGATCTTGGCGTCCTGATCCTTGAGCGACAAATAAATATGCCCGGAAGGATAGCGCTTCATTTCGGTGATTTCACCGCGCAGGCGCAGCCGCCCGAAAGCACCTTCCAGCGTGCGGCGAATGGCGCCGGCCAAATCGGCGACGCCATATTCGGGAGTATTGTCCGGCCGAGATTCGTCCATGGGCCGTAACTAGCCCGGATCGGAAGCTGATGGAATCAGCCCCCTAAGGGCGAAATCCAGGCTATTCGCCCGCCACGCCGCTCCGTGCCACGGCTTGGGCCTGCGCGGCCAAGGCGCGCGCCATCTGGCTCAGCGCTTCCTGGTGCTTGTCATTGTCAATCAGTGCGAAATTGCGAGCGAGTTCCAGGCACATGCGTTGGCGCTGAGACATGGAAGGGTCGGTGGTTTCGGATTTCAGCCCTTCAAAAAACCAAGAAATCGGCACGCCCAAAACCTGCGCGATGCCGTAAAGCCGACCAGCGGAAATGCGGTTCAGCCCGCGTTCATATTTATGCGCCTGCTGATAGGTCACGCCGATCATCTTGGCCAATTGCTGCTGCGAAAGGCCAAGCATGGTGCGCCTTTCGCGAATGCGGGCCCCCACATGCTTATCAGCGGCATTGGCCCTTTGGGTGGAGACCACTTCGGCGATTCCGGCCTCACCCTGCCGGAATTGTTCTGCGATTTCGACGATGCTGTCCATCAACCCGATTCCCCAGCGGGGCATCATGCCCCCTACTGAGCGCGGATTATGCGCGGCATAGATGATCAAGCGGTGAAGATGCGCTTCAAAAAAGCAACGCCATCAGCCCTTACTGCGCGATTTCAGCGCCGCCAATTCGCCGCGCAGTGTCTCAATTTCCCTCTTTAACGCCTCGGTTTCATCACTCGGGGCGTTTTCCTCGCGTCGCGCGAAAGGGGTAAACAAACTCATCGCGCGTTCCATCATGGCGATATTCTGCTTGCCCACTTCCTGCATATTCGGAACACCCGGCGGAAAGGGCATGAAGCCACCCATGGTCTTGCTCAGCGTATGGCGCATCTGTTCCTGCTGTTGCGTGAAGGATGCCATGGCCGCTTCAAGATAACGCGGCACCAGGGATTGCAGATTATCGCCGTAAAGCCCGATCAATTGGCGCAGGACCGAAGTGGGCAGCATATTCTGCCCCTTGCCTTCCTGTTCCACGATGATCTGGGTCAGCACGCTGCGGGTCAGGTCTTCCCCCGATTTGGCATCATAGACCACGAAATCCCGGCCATCGCGTACCATGCCCGCCAGATCATCCAAAGTGACATAGGATGAGGTTTCAGTGTTGTAGAGCCGCCGATTCGCGTATTTCTTGACAACAATCGGGGGCAGCGCCTTCTGCTCGCCGGGTTCAGGGGATTGACGACCAGACATGGGTGCTTGCCTCGGCTTCTTTGGTTCTGGATTGGACCTAGCACGTTACATAACGCAAAGCGAAAGCCTGTTGCAGTGCAAAAACGCGCCCCTCGGGTCATATCGCGCTGTTGGGGATGCGGCTATAAGACTGCCTTATGGCTGGGCAAGACGATCTCGACCGATTGGCGGAAGACTGGATCGCGCTTTGGCAGAGCGAGGTTGCCGGCCTTGCCGCCGATCCCGAGCTTGCGGAACGATGGGCGGCTTTTGCCTCATTGGGCGTAGCCTGGTTCCGCGCGGCAGCACAGTTCAGCAAGCCCTTCACGCCGGGTGCTGCGCCGCATGACAGCGCCGCTGCGTCGTCGCGGCCCGCGGCCCCTGCCGCTCCATCTGGGGCTGGCGGGGATACGGGCCATGGCGGCAGCGGGGGCGCTACCCGGGATGCCATGGCCGAACGGCTTGCCACCCTGGAACGGCGGCTGGCCGATCTCGAAAGCGGGGCAGGCGGAGGCCGCGCGAATCAGCGCCGCCCTCGCCAACGCCGGCCACGCGCCTGAGGCGTTTCGTGGCGCGGTTCTGAACCGGCTGCTGAGGGCGGATCGGGCGCTGGTGGCGGGCTTGGCGGCCTATCGCCGCCATCCTTTTGAGCGAGACGCTGCGCCGATGCCGGCGATTTGGGCGGAAGAAGACAGCAAATTGCTGGATTATGGCGGGCAGGGGCCGACAGTGGTTTTTGTGCCTTCCCTGGTGAATCGGGCCTATGTGCTTGATCTGATGCCGGAAGCTTCGCTGCTGCGTTGGCTGCCGGGGCAGGGGTTCCGCACGCTATTGCTGGATTGGGGTTGGCCGGGGGAAGCCGAACGGCACTTCACCCTGACGGATTATATCGCGGGCCGGTCGGAACGCGCGCTGATGGCCGCCCCTGGCCCGGTGATCCTGGCTGGCTATTGCATGGGGGGCTTGCTTGGTCTGGCGCTGGCCTTGCGTCGGCCTGATCTGGTGCGCGGCCTGGCATTGCTGGCCACACCTTGGGACTTCCACGCCGGGCCGGAAGGTAAGGCCCGCGCCCGGGCCGCTGCCGCGGCCCTGCCCGGGCTGGAGGCGCTGATGGAACCAACCGGCGCGCTGCCGGTGGATGTGCTGCAAACCCTATTCGCCAGCCTTGATCCCTTTGGCATTGCAGAGAAATTTCGCGGCTTCGGTAAGTTGGATCAGGCTTCCGCTGCCGCTAGGCGCTTTGTGGCGCTGGAAGATTGGCTGAATGATGGCGTGCCGCTGGTGGCGCCTGTGGCGCGGCAATGCATTGGCGGCTGGTATGGGCGCAATGAACCGGCGGGGCTGGCTTGGCGCGTGGCCGGGCAGGTGGTGGACCCGGCGCTTTGGCAAGGCCCGGCCTTTGCTGCCATTCCGCATCGGGACCGGATTGTGCCCCCGGCCTCTGCCCTGGCGCTGACCGGCCGCTTGCGTCAGGGCAAGCTGCATATGGCGCCGGCAGGGCATATCGGCATGGTCGCCGGCATTGCTGCCGAGGCCGCGCTATGGAAGCCTCTACGCGACTGGTTGCGCGGTTTGTGATACCAAGCCGCAAATGACCCATTCTTGAGGAAGGATATCAGCCCCCATGACCGAAATCGTCATCGCCTCCGCCGCCCGCACCCCGGTTGGCGCCTTTAACGGGGCTTTTGCCTCATTATCCGCGCATGCGCTGGGCACCGTTGCCATCAAGGCCGCCATGGAACGCGCCCGCATTGAAGGCGCGGAAGTGGATGAGGTGATTCTGGGCCAGATCCTGGCCGCCGGCGCGGGGCAAAACCCGGCACGTCAGGCTTCCGTGAATGCCGGCATTCCGGTGGAACATACCGCTTTCGGCATCAATCAGCTTTGCGGTTCGGGTCTGCGCGCCGTTGCCTTGGCAGCGCAGCAGATTGCCGCCGGCGATGCGCGCATTGTCATCGCGGGCGGGCAGGAAAGCATGACCCAGGCGCCGCATGCGCAGCAACTGCGCGCCGGGCAGAAGATGGGCGATCTGGCGCTGATGGATACCATGCTGCGCGATGGGCTGATGGATGCCTTCCATGACTATCACATGGGCAATACCGCCGAGAATGTCGCCCGCGCCTTCCAGATCACGCGCGATGAACAGGATCAATTCGCCTTCAATTCGCAGCGCAAGGCGGGTGAGGCGATGGCGGCGGGCCGCTTCGCCGATGAAATCGCGCCGGTCACGGTAAAGGGCCGCAAGGGCGATGTTGTGGTGTCTTCCGATGAATATCCGAAGCCGGATACGACAATGGAAATCCTCGGCAAGCTGCGCCCCGCCTTCGCCAAGGATGGCTCCGTCACCGCCGGCAATGCTTCCGGCATAAATGATGGTGCGGCGGCGGTGGTGGTGATGACGGCGGCGGAAGCCGCCAAGCGCGGCATTACCCCACTTGCGCGGATTGTTTCCTGGGCGACAGCGGGCGTTGATCCTTCCATCATGGGCACCGGCCCCATCCCGGCTTCGCGTAAGGCCTTGGCCAAGGCGGGCTGGAAGATTGATGATCTTGACCTGATTGAAGCGAATGAGGCTTTCGCCGCGCAAGCTATCGCGGTGAACAAGGATCTTGGCTGGGATACCGGCAAGGTGAATGTGAATGGCGGCGCCATTGCGATTGGCCATCCAATCGGCGCTTCCGGCGCCCGCGTGCTGACGACGCTGTTGTTCGAGATGCAAAAGCGCAATGCGAAGCGCGCGCTGGCGACACTTTGCATCGGCGGCGGCATGGGTGTTGCCATGTGCCTGGAACGTTGATCCACGTTCACTGCGCTTGACGCAAAAAGGGCTCACCGGTGTCGTTCCGGCGAGCCCTTTTCATTTTTGCCGCTTTGGCTGGTTCAGAATTTCGCCACGGCTTCCGCGATGGCGCGGCCAACATCCACCGTGCCGGCCTGCCCGCCCATATCGCGCGTGCGTGGGCCGCCTTCCGCCAGAAGCTTTTCAATCACTGCCAGGATCGCATCGGCGGCCTGCTTTTCGCCGACGTGTTCAAGCATGATCGCACCGGACCAGATCTGCCCGATCGGGTTGCAGATGAACTTGCCCGCAATATCCGGCGCGCTGCCATGTACGGGTTCGAACATCGAAGGAAAGTGCTTTTCGGGATTGATATTGGCACTTGCCGCAATGCCGATGGAACCGGCCACCGCCGGCCCAAGATCGGACAGGATATCGCCGAACAGGTTGGATCCCACCACCACATCAAACCAATCCGGATGCTGCACGAAATGGGCGCAAAGGATGTCAATATGAAACTGATCCGTCGTGATGCCCGGATAATTCTTCGCCATCTCCGCGAAGCGTTCATCCCAATAGGGCATGGTGAAGGTGATGCCATTGGATTTCGTGGCACTGGTTACCTTCTTGCGCGGGCGGGTCTTGGCCAATTCAAAGGCGTAGCGCAGCACGCGGTCCACCCCGACGCGGGTAAAAACGCTTTCCTGGGAGACGAATTCGCGATCCGTCCCCACAAACATCCGTCCGCCGCTCGATGAATACTCGCCTTCGGTATTCTCACGCACCACAATGAAATCAATATCCTTGGGGCCACGATTCGCAAGCGGCGTGGTCGCCCCCGGCAGCAAGCGGCAGGGGCGCAGGTTCACATACTGGTCAAAGCTGCGCCGGATGGGGATCAGCAAACCCCAGAGCGAGACATGATCCGGCACGCCCGGCCAGCCCACGGCACCCAAGAAAATGCTATCGCTGTCCTTCAAACGGTCCATGCCATCATCCGGCATCATCTTGCCGGTCTTGGCGTAGGTTTCGCAGGACCAATCGTAATGCGTCAGTTCCAGTTCAAAGCCGAAGCGCCGCGCCGCGGCATCCAGCACGCGAAGCCCTTCCGGCGTGGTTTCCTTGCCAATGCCATCCCCGGGGATGACGGCGATACGATGCTTACGTGTGGCCATGGGGTCTCTCTCCTGCCCTTTCTTCAGGCATAACTCATAACGCGGGATGCGGGCTTTGCCAGCCCTGCTGCTTTCAGTGTTCGGCGCTGCGCCAGGCCTTGAGCAACCCATGAGCGACAGCAAGCAAGGCAGGGCCGATGAACAGCCCAAGGAAGCCAAAGGCGATCAGCCCGCCAAAGACGCCAAGAATAATCAGCGAAAGCGGCATTTCGCTGCTGCGCTTGATCAGCAGGGGCCGCACGATATTGTCACTACCGGAGACGACAATGAGCCCCCAAAGCCCCATGAAAATCGCCCAGGCGATTTGCCCTTCGCTGTAAAGCCAGGCCGCTGCGCCCAGCCAGGAAACCACCACCAATGGCCCCAATACCTGGCTGATCGAAAAGATCATGGTCAGGAAGGAAATCACGCCAACCCCCGGCACGCCCGCCATGGCAAGGCCAATACCCATCAGCATGGCCTGGATGATACCGGTGCCAACAATGCCCCAGGCCACACCACGCACTGCGCCTTCAGCCGCCGCGACCGCATTGCGCCCTGTCTCACCGGCCAGCCGCCCGGCGATATCATTCACCTCATGCGCCAGCTTGTCGCCATTGATCCAGAAGGCAGTGGCCACAATCAGCGCCAGTAGGATTTGCACCACGCTGGCTGCCGCCGCTTGGCCGATATCCACCAAAAGGCTGGTGATGCGCCCAGCATAGGGCGCCAGCAATTCAGAAAAATCACCCTGCACATGGAGCAATTGTGGCCACCAGTTGCTGATGGAACCGCCCACCAGCGGAAGCCCGGAAAGCCAAGCGGGCGGCGCCTCGGGCAGGCCCGCCAATAATTCGCGCGCGACTTTAGACGCATGCGCGATCTGCCCGCCCAATTCCGGTGTCAGTGCCAGCGCGGGTACTGCCAGTGATAGGATCAGCACCAACAGCATGAGGGTGGCAGCGATGCTGCGCGGGATGCCGCGGTTCACCATCGCGTCCCGCAGCGGCCAGGTGCCGATGGCGATAAAGGCCCCGAAAGCAATGGCAAGGCCGAAGGGTTCCAGGACGCGGATAACGCCGTACAGCAATAAGGCCAGCAGCAGTAAAACCGCCGCCCTTTCGGCGAGCATGGCGGTTTGCGTATGGCGCGTGGGCGAAGGCCTGGGCGATTCGGCATTTGGCATGGTTGGCTCCTGCAACCATACCCAAGCACAGGCGGGGCCTTTGGGGAAAGCGGCCGCTGGGGTTCAGGCCTGGACGGCGCTGCGCTTGATGGCGGCGCCAGGGGCAAGGCTATGGCGCGCCCTTACCCTTTCTTCCTGGGAGGAAATTGCCAATTCGATCTCAATCAAGGCCTGTTCAACCCTTTCGATATCGGATCTCTCGTCGCGCAATTGCATGACCAAATCAGCCGCATAATGCAGGCCGAGTGTCAGACAACCTGTGTGCAGGCCCTTCAATCGCCCAACAACATCCTGCACATCTTGCAGGTTCTGGGACCGTCGCAAATCACGCGCGAAGACTGCGCATTGCCCACGGAGCGAATAGAGATAAGTCATCAACTGATCGGGCGCGATATTCAGCCGGTTCAATGTCGCCGGGGGTGGCTCCGCGATTCTCTCCCAGGCAGCGTTGAGGATTTTTTGCAGCGAACCGCGTGCCTCACGCGCATGGAAGGGCTTGACGATATAATGGCTGATGCCAAGCGTCACCGCTTTCCTGACGGTATCCATGTCTGATGCCGCCGTCACCAGAACAAAGGGAATATCCTTGAAGCGCGGGGAAGAACGCACGCGCTTCAACAAATCAATGCCGGAAAGCCGGGGCATCTGCACATCACAGCAGCAAATCATGGGCGCCGGGCCCATTTCCAACTTTTCCCAGGCATCCTGCCCGTCCACCGCTTCAACCACCTTCAATTCAATGAAGCTGCGCATCAGATCGGCAAGGGCCATGCGCGACACGACATCATCATCAACGACAAGTGCTCTCATGTATCGGCCCCTTTTGCTATTTCCATCAGCATCGCACGAAAATGCGGTATCTCCCTTGTAATGGCGTCCCACTCCTGATGATCGGCCAGTCTCTCCAGTTCAGCGCTCAATTTCACGAGATCGCCTTCCGGCCAAATGAAGCCAACGCTGCCTTTCAGGCTGTGAAAAAGCTGTCCCAGCGCATGCAGATCCTGATTGGCATGGGCGGCATCGAGCGCCCTGATGCGAGTTTGGAGGTCTCCACGCAGGGCTTGTTTCAAACGTTCCTTCAAATTGACCGCATCCTGGTGCCCGGACTTTACGCGACCCGTGAGGTTGGCGTCGCGGGCGGGGTCTGCCTCCGGAGGGGGGGCGCCGAAGATTTGCGCCAGTTCTTCCTCATGATTGCGCAAAAGCGGCAGGAGCTTCGCACCTTCCGCCAGCCGCGCATCCATCACCCGTGTCAGGCTTTGATGGAGTAGCGCTTCGTCAACTGGTTTGGCCAGAAAATCATCGGCGCCACAGGACAGGTAGTATTGTCGGCTCTCATCCCCAGCATTGGCTGTCAGCATGATGATATGGATTTTCGGATTGGGGATATGGAATCTTCCATCTCCCCCCGAGCGGATCAGGCGGATTGCCGTGGCGCCATCCATTTCCGGCATGCGCCCATCCATCAGGATGAGATCAAAGCTGCGGAGCGGCAGGGCTTCCAGCGCCTTTTGGCCATTCTCCACAAATTCAGCCCTATGGCCCATTTCTTCCAAAAGCCCTTGGATGATCAGCTGATTTGGTAAAAAATCCTCGGCACAAAGGATTTGAAGCTGATGCGTATGGGGTTGCAGCTGGACCTGAAGGCTTTTGCTCTGGTTGGTTCCCAACCTAAAAGGTATGGTGAATGTAAAGCAGGTTCCTGTGCCAACTTCACTGGACAGATGGATTTCACCTTGCATCAGATCAACAATCTGCTTGCAGATGGCCAGGCCAAGACCCGTTCCGCCAAAGCGTCTGGTGGTGGAAGTATCGCCCTGGGTGAATTTTCTGAACAGCCTGGATTGTGCGTCTGGAGAAATGCCGATCCCGGTATCCGAAACCACGAAGCTGATCCGGCAATCTCCTCCCAGAATTTTTTGCGGCGCAACCTTGAGCGACACGCCCCCATGGTCAGTGAATTTGATCCCATTGCCGATGAGGTTGAGCAGAATTTGCTTGATGCGGGCGGGGTCGCCTTCAAGCGTATCGGGCACCTCATCATCAATGCCGACATCAAGGGAGATATTCTTGGCTTCTGCACGTTCAGCAAGCAGTGCAACGCTATCGCCAACAAGATTGCGGAGCGAGAAATCTACCGATTCAAGAACAAGCTTTCCGGCCTCGATTTTGGAAAAATCCAGGATATCATTCAACAGTTCAAGTAGGAATTCCGCATTGGTCTGCGCCAAATCAAGATGCTTGCGGGTCTTTTCCTGTAACTCGGGATCGCGCAGTGCCAGCCTTTGCATGCCGATGACAGCCGAAAGAGGCGTACGAATCTCATGACTCACCATCGCCAGGAATTCATCCTTGGCTCGGGCGGCGTTTTCTGTCGCCTCCTTGGCGGAAATGGTCTCGGCAAGGCCATTCCAGACATCCTGCTCAAGCTTCTTGCGGGTTGTGATATCCTCAATCATGCAAAGGCAGGCATTGTCCGCATCGCCTGAGGCAATGCGCGAAATGCTCAACTTCAGCCAAATCGGCGTACCAGCCTCACTTTCAAATTCGGTTTCCACATGGTCATCACCATGTTCGCTACCGTCACCCAATACGGTTTCCATGTAGAAATCATAACCCTGCTTGTCGGACAGGATGCGTGAAACAGGCTCCCCCACCAGATTTGTCGTTGGGGTTGCGAGAATTTCTGCAAGCTTCGGGTTTGCCTGTGTAATGAAGCCATTGGTGACCATCATGAGCCCAAGCGGGACTGAATCGAAAAAGGCCGGATCCTGTTGCAGCAGATTGACGAAAGTCTGAAATCTTGCCCGGGCTGCCAGATGTTGTTGTCCGTGGCTGCTGGTGGTGATGTCTTCGAAAGTGGCGATTACCAGCCGCCCGGGGCGGGACACATCCAGATGGCCGCTGAACAAAACAAGCTGCACGCCTGCCGGGGTCTTGCGTAGCAATTCGACCTGACGACATTCCCCTTGCGTCAAAATGTCTTCCAGCGCGATCGCCAATTTGCTTTGGCTCTGCGCCTTGAACACGGCGACGAGTTCAGCCTCACGCTGCGGCGCTTCCGATGGCTTCAAATGAAGAAGGTCCAGCGCCGCTGCCGAAAACTGCAGATCATCCGTGTCGGCATTCCATTCCAGCCAGGCACGGCCTTCCGAGGCATGTAGGCGTTCTGCTGGCGGATACTGAGGCAAGGTGATGGTCATGGAGAAGTCCACTTAACCGAATGATCTCAACAAAGGATTGAGAAGGCGGGGGCGAGAGCCTCCCTTGCATAACTGCCCACCCCTCAACGCTGTTCGGGCGAAGGCGCGAGACCAGATTGAAGGCGCGTTGTTCATTGGCCGGAATCGACATTTTTTGTTGAGGGTGAAGTCTATTCAGGCAATCGTGAACCAAGCCCTAAGATCAGGTCGAAGCCCCCGCTCGGGCTACCTGAAGCATGCCAGTCTTGCGGCTTGACGTAATCCCAAGCCGGCGCGACGTTATTCTTTGATAAACCTTCGGGGGATAGCGGGCATGGGTAGGTTCAAGACGCTGCTTCTTGCGGTTGGCTTGCTGGGGTTATGGGCGGCCCCCACCCAGGCGCAGCGCAGCCTGACGATCGGTGCGCAATCCGCCCCTTCGGGCATGGATCCGCATTACCATTCCTCCAACCCCAATAACGCCATATTGCGGCAGATTTTCGAAACCCTGGTGGATTTCGACACCTCTGGCCGCCTGGTGCCACGCCTTGCCGAATCCTGGCGCGTGATTGATGACCTCACCTGGGAATTCAAGCTGCGCGATGGTGTGAAATTTCACGATGGCACGCCCTTCACGGCTGAGGATATTGCCTTTTCCTATGCGCGCGTGCCGACCATCACGAATAGCCCCGGCCCCTTCACACCCTTTGTGCGCAGCATCGCCGCCATTGAAATCCCGGAACCCCGCCGTGTCCTGATCCGGACCAGGGAGCCAAATCCCTTTCTGGATTGGGATCTTTCCAACATTATGATTGTCTCTCGCAGCCTGCATGCGAATGCGACACTCGGCGATTTCAACGCAGGCCGCGCGATGATTGGCACGGGCGCCTATCGCCATGTCAGCTATACGCTTGGCGAAAGGCACGAAATCATCCGCAACCCCAATTATTGGGGGGAAGCGCAGCCCTGGGAAAGGGTGGTAACGCGCTTCATCAGCAATCCCGGGGCGCGCGTGGCAACACTGCTGTCCGGCGATGTTGATCTGATTGATTTTGTACCCGTGCAGGATGTGCAGCGCCTGACCAATGATGCGCGGCTGGCGGTCTTTGGGGTGGCCAGCAATGGCACCGCCTATCTTTTCCCCGATGCGGCGCGTGATCCATCGCCCTTCGTGACCGACAAGCAGGGCCGCGTTCTGGAACGGAACCCCTTGCGCGATGCGCGGGTGCGCCGCGCGCTATCTCTTGCCATCAATCGCCAAGCCATTGTGGACCGCCTGCTGATGGGCCAGGGCATGCCGGCGGAACAATTTGCCGCCCCGGCGGTGGCGGACCGCGCCCCCAATATGCCGCCGCCGCGCTATGATTTGGATCAGGCACGCGCGCTGCTCCGTGAAGCGGGCTATCCGGATGGCTTTCGTATCACGCTGCATAGCCCCAATGGCTGGTTCGCATCGGATACAGATGTGGCGCAGGCCATCGCTCAGGGTTGGACACGGCTTGGCATTGAAACCCGTGTCGAGGTCCTGCCGCCCGCCAATCTTTTCACCCGTGCGACGGCGCGCGAATTTTCGATGTTCATGACCACCTATACCTCCTCCATCGCGGCCAATACGCTGCGCCAGGTGTTGATGACACGAAACAGCGAAACCGGCGCAGGCCCCTTCAATCGCCAGCATTACTCAAACCCGGCGATGGATGCGCCCTTGGCGGAGGCCTTGCGCACCATGGACACCACGCGGCGTAATGGGCTGACCGCTGAGGCGATGCGGATCGGTATCGAAGATGCGGGTGTTATTCCGATTTTCTATCTCAAGGTTTCCTGGGCGGGGCTCAGGAATAAGGTGAAGTATGATGCCTCGCCTTCCTGGTACACCAATGCGCTGCTCGCGAGCCCGCCCTGAACGCAGCATAAGACCTTTGAACAGGAAAGAATGATCAGCATGGCCGATAAGGAAGCCATGGCGCGGATCGCCGCTGCCATAGACGCGAATTTCGACAAGCAGGTGCAATTCCTGGCCGAATTGGTGCGCTTTCCAAGCCTGCGCGGACGCGAAGCGCCCTTGCAGGATTGGTTCGCGCGTCAGATGGCCGCGCGCGGCTATGCGGTGGACCGCTACACCTTGGCCGATGTGCCGCCGCATCCCAAAATGGCGCCGATGGTGGAATGTGATCCCGCCGGCAGCTTGCAGGTGGTGGCCACGCATCGCGCCAAGAACCCCACCGGGCGCAGCCTGATCCTGCAAGGCCATATTGATGTGGTGCCCGAAGGCCCCGCCGATATGTGGACCCACCCGCCCTATGCCGCCGTAATCCGTGATGGTTGGATGTATGGCCGCGGCGCGCATGACATGAAATCGGGCGTCGCTTGCATGGTCTATGCCATGGATGCCATTCGCGATGCCGGGTTTGAACCCGCTGCCGATGTCTATGTGGAAACCGTGACGGAAGAAGAAAGCACCGGCAATGGCGCGCTTTCCACCCTGCTGCGCGGCTATCGCGCTGATGCCGCGCTGGTGCCGGAACCCACGGGCCATACCATCACGCGCAGCCAAACCGGCACCATCTGGTTTCGGCTGCGCGTGCGCGGCATTCCGGTGCATGTCGCCGTCGCGCAGGATGGCAGCAATGCCATCATGTCGGCCTATGTGCTGATCCAGGCGCTTTATGCCCATACGCGCAAATTGAATGAGGCCGCGCGCGCCAGCGCCTGGTATGCCGATATCAAGGACCCGATCAAATTCAACCCGGGCATTATTCGCGGCGGTGATTGGGCATCTTCCACCCCCGCCTGGTGTGAGGTGGATTGCAGGATCGGCTTGGTCCCCGGCACCACGCCGGAAGAAGCCATGGCCGGCATCGAAGCCACGGTGCGCGCGGCGGCCAAGGGCGATGGCTTCCTCGCCAATAACCCGCCCGAGATCGTCTGGACCGGCTTTCAGACCGATCCTTACGTGCTTGAGCCTGGCAGTGAGGCCGAGGCCGTGCTCGCCGCCGCCCATGCCGCCGTGCATGGCGGTAGCCTGCCGGAACGGCGCACCACGGCGGTGAATGACACACGCTATTACGGGCTTTACTTCGATATCCCCGGGCTTTGCTACGGCCCGAAGGGAGAGGGGGCGCATGCCTTTGATGAACGCACCTCGATTGAGGATTTGCGCAAATGCACGCTCACGATGGCCACCTTCATCGCGAATTGGTGCGGTCTCGATCCGCGCGCCTGAACCCCTTTCGACCGGTGCCGGTGAATAGGGCTTGGGGCCGGGGAGGGGCATGTTATAGATGCCTAGCTGGTGCAATCCGGCTTTCGGAACCAATGGGAGACAGAAATCAATGATGAAACTCGGAAACGCCTTGAAGGGCGCGGCCCTGGCGGGGCTTTTGGCCGCCACCACCGCGCCTGCCATGGCGCAGGCGCCGGCGGCGGATACCATGGCGGCTATTCGTGCGCGTGGGCAGTTGATCTGCTCTACCTCGCCCTCAACGGTGGGCTTCTCCTTGCCGGATAGCCAGGGCGTGTGGCGCGGGCTTGATGTGGATTATTGCCGCGCCGTTGCCACAGCGATCCTGGGCGACCCCAACCGGCTTCGCATTGTGCCTTCTTCGACGCAGCAGCGCTTCACCATGCTGCAATCGGGCGAGATTGATCTGCTGTCCCGCACCACGACCTGGACCCTGACGCGCGAAGCCTCGCTCGGCCTGGTTTTTGCGGGCATCAATGTCTATGACGGTCAGGGCTTCATGGTGCATCGCGATAGCGGCGTGACCTCAGCCAAGCAATTGGATGGCGCGACGGTTTGCGTGCAGCCAGGCACCACCACCGAACTCAACATGACCGATTTCTTCCGCAACAATCGGCTACGCTTCACCCCTGTAGTGATCGAGAATATCGAGGAAATCCGCACCGCCTTCATCAACAAGCGCTGCGATGCTTATACCACCGATGCTTCAGGCTTGGCGTCCTTCGCCGCGGCGCAAGGTGCCAATGCCAATCGTTTCCTGCTGCTGCCGGAAATCATTTCCAAGGAACCGCTCGGCCCCGTGGTGCGCAAGGGTGACTGGCGCTATTTTGATGTCGTGCGCTGGGTGCATTTCGCCCTGATCACGGCGGAAGAACTTGGCATTACGCAAGCCAATGTGGGCAGCTTCGCCAATAGCACGAACCCCGATATCCAGCGCTTCATGGGCCAGACCGGTGATCTTGGCCAGATGCTGGGGTTGGAAAAGGATTGGGCGCCGCGCATCATCCGTGCTGTTGGGAATTACGGGGAAATTTGGGAACGCAATATGACCCCGATCGGCTTCCCGCGTAGCATCAACAATCTCTGGACCAAGGGCGGTCTGCAATACGCGCCCCCGATGCGCTGAAACCATCAGGGCAAAAGAAAAGGCGGTGGGCATTCCACCGCCTTTTTTATTGCACAAAGCTCATTCAGCCAATCGTCAGCCGCCGATCCATGATCTGCTGCTTCATGGATTTTTGTAGCTTTTCAAAGGCCCGCACCTCGATCTGACGCACCCTTTCGCGGCTGATGTTGTAGTGCTGCGAAAGTTCTTCCAGCGTGGTCGGTTCTTCCTTCAGCCGGCGTTCGATCAGGATATGCCGTTCACGCTCATTCAGCGTCTTCAGCGCGCCGCTCAGCAATTCGCGGCGGTTTGACATGTCCTGATGTTCGGCAAGTTCCTGTTCCTGGTTCTCGCTTTCATCCACCAGCCAATCCTGCCATTCGCCTTCGCCATCGGCGCGCAGTGGCGCGTTCAGGCTGTTATCGGCGGCGGCAAGGCGCCGGTTCATCGAAATCACGTCCTGTTCCGGCACTTGCAGCACATGGCTGATCTTGGCCACCTGTTCGGGCTGCAAATCGCCTTCTTCCAGGGCGGACATTTGCGCCTTCAGCCGGCGGAGGTTGAAGAACAGCTTCTTCTGCGCCGCCGTGGTGCCCATTTTCACGAGCGACCAGGAATGCAGGATGTATTCTTGAATGGCGGCACGGATCCACCACATGGCGTAGGTGGCCAGACGGAAGCCGCGATCGGGGTCGAAGCGCTTGACCGCCTGCATCATCCCGACATTGCCTTCGGAAATCAGCTCCCCTACCGGCAGGCCATAGCCGCGATAGCCCATGGCAATCTTGGCCACCAGGCGGAGGTGGGAGGTGACAAGCTTATGCGCAGCCGGCTCATCGGCGCTATCGCGCCAACGGCGCGCGAGGCTGAGTTCTTCCTCAGCCGAGAGCATCGGGAATTTGCGAATGTCTTGGAGATAGCGTGAGAGGTTGCCCTCGGTCGCCATCGGAATGGCCATAGAAGATGCCATGGTTTCATATCCTCCTGCACCGACCTGCTCTGCCCCAAAGGCGGCATCCTGGATCGATCATTAAAATTCCGTCATCTACCTCAAAGCCCTGACTGGTCGCCTGCCCCTTATGGGGCCTTGGCCGGCCGGGTCGCACTGGCGCCCTGAGGAATCCGACACACCATTAATAGCCGGAACTAAGGGAGGATGCAAGAAAAACCGACTGAAATACTCGGGTTACTCCGTGTTACCATCCAGTAATGTGAGCAGCGCCGCCATATCCTCGGGCGGGGGGCGTTCGAAATGCAAAGCCTGGCCGCTGATGGGGTGACGAAAGCCAAGGCTTGCGGCATGCAAAGCTTGGCGTGGAAAGGCAAGAAGCGCATCGCGCACCGCGGCATCCAGGGTGCGGGCGGCAGCCGGCGTGCGGCGCAGATAGACCGGGTCCCCCACCAAGGGATGGCCGATATGGGCCATATGCACACGGACTTGATGCGTCCGCCCCGTTAGTAGCTTGCAGGCCACCAGGGCGCAGGACGTTCCCCAGGACCGCAGCACCTTATAGCGCGTGATGGCGGGCTTGCCGCGTTCCACTACCGCCATGCGCTTGCGATCCGCCGGATGTCGGCCGATCGGGGCATTGATTTCGCCTTCCATGGCGGCGGGCAGGCCCCAGCATAGGGCCAGATACTGCCGTTCCAGATCGCGTTCGGCGAAGCTTTCGGATAGCCGGCGCAAAGCCAATTCGGTCTTGGCCGCGACCATGACGCCCGATGTGTCTTTATCCAGCCGATGCACAATGCCGGGCCGCTTTTCGCCCCCAATGCCGGGTAGGTCATCACCCGCATGGGCCAGCAACGCATTCACAAGCGTGCCATCCTGATTGCCGGGCGCCGGATGCACCACAAGCCCCGCGGGTTTGTCGAGCACGATCAGGTCAGCATCCTCATGCAAGATGGTCAGCGGAATATCCTGCGGCTGCGGCAGGGCAGGGATGGCGGCGGGGATTTCCAGCGCGTAAAGCGCCCCGGGGCGAATGGGTTCCGCCGGTTCTTTCAGCGGCGCGCCATCCCGGCTGGCATGGCCTTCGACAATCAGGCCCTTGACGCGGGAGCGGGAGAGAGAACCTATCGCGTCTGCAAGGAAGCGATCGGCGCGTTGGCCGGCCGCTTCCGGGGGCGCGCGGAATTCGTGGCGTTCGGCAGTCAAAAGGGGGTTTCCGTGCGATTTCTCAAGGTTTTGGTCGTTGCGATGGGGGTGCTGATCGTTGCGGCAACCGTGACGTTGGTTGTGCTGATCGTCCAGCGTGCAGGTGGTTCGACGGTCGCTTTCAATGCGGCTACGCTGGGTCAGCCTGCCGGTACACGCATTGCTGGCATAGCTGGGGTGGAAAAGACAATCGCCATTTGGGTGGTGCGGCCCGACGGCGAAAGGGTAGTGCTGTTTGACCCCGCGCGCGGGCGGGTGGTCGGCGAAGTCCGGGCCGGCGAATAGGCGTGGCCCACGGAAAGCCCCATTTGCCGCAAAAACTCTGCGCTGCCTGCAGCCGTCCCTTCACCTGGCGGAAGAAATGGGAACGCGTGTGGGATGAAGTGCGCTATTGTTCGGACGCCTGTCGGGAGGGACGGCGCGCAGCCAGCATCCAAAAGCGCAAGGGCTGAACGCGGGGTCAGCTTCGTGGTGCCGGGCGCATCATGCCAAGCAAAGCCAGGAAAAACGCCCCAAAGGCGAATTGCAGACCAAGCAGCATGGCGGTGACGGAAGCAATGGCAAGGCGCATCACCTTGCTACCGGTGAGGGCACCAAAATCCTGCGTGCCCCATTGCGCGACGGTGAAAAAGCCAAGCCCGAGGCCGAGCAGCAAAAGCACCCCGGCCACCACCAAGCCGGCTTCCAGCCCGAAGTGGGACAGGGCTCGCGAAAGCCTTTGGGGTTCGGGCAAAAGCCCAGTTACCCCGCCATAAAGCCGGGCAAAAACCCAAAACTGCATGGCCTGAAACCCCATCACCACCGCGCCCGAAGCATAGAGCAGGCTATGGACATCAAGCGTGATGCCGCCCAGGCGCACGGGTCCTGCCAGCAGCGCCGCCATGCCAAGCGCGCCCAGCGCGAAAAACACCGCACCCGGATAGAGAAACAGCCAGCGCGGGCAGAAGATCAGCAAAAACCGCAAATGCCGCCACCCATCGCGCCAGGACCGCAGATGCGGTGGGCGAGACCGGCCATCGGGGGAAAGCGTGGTCGGCACTTCCGTGATGCGCAGCCCGCGCATGGTGGCCTTCACCACCATTTCCGAGGCGAATTCCATTCCCGGCGCGCGCAGATCAAGCGATGCAATCGCCGCACGCGAAAATCCGCGGAGCCCACAATGGAAATCACGGATCGGTCCACCGAAGAAAACCCGCCCAATGGTGGACAGTACCGGGTTGCCCAAATAGCGATGCAAGGGCGGCATGGCGCCAGGTGCAATGCCCCCCTTGAAGCGATTGCCCATCACCAGATCATACCCATCGCGCAGTTTCGAGACGAAGGGATCAAGCGCGCTGAAATCATAGGAATCATCGCTATCGCCCATGATAACATAGCGCCCCCGCGCGCCCGCTATGCCGGCAATCAACGCCGCGCCATAGCCTTTTTCGGGAACGGCGATGACCCGCGCGCCAAGCCCACGCGCAATAGCCTGGCTGCCATCTGTGCTGCCATTATCGGCGATCAGCACTTCGCCCGCGATACCGCTGCGCGCCAAATACCCCAGCGCCTTTTGAACGCAGGTCGCGAGGGTTTCCGCCTCATTCAGGCAGGGCATGAGGATGGTGAGTTCGAGCCCGTCAGCCCTTTGATCCAGTCTGGTGTCCATTTGTGATACGGCTGCGCCTGCCATGATTTCCCTGCCGATTTGGAACTGCGCAGCAGATTTGAAGCTGCAACGGATATGCAAGACCTTTCTACTGAAGGCGATCGGCCAGCGCTATCGGCAAATGCCCAAAGGCGCCCTGATTTCCCTGTCGCTTGCGGGAGCGCTGTAGCGAAACTATGTCTTGGAGCGCTTCCAAGCCAAGAGGCAACTCTTGGTCTGATGGGGCTGTCATGGGAGTAATGGCCTTGGATCAGGAAGACGTGAAGCTGGAAGGGCAATTCCGCGAAAAGCTGGTGCGCACCAAGGAGCGCTGGGCCGAGGAAGGCCGCCTGCTGACCGGCACTATCGCCGATCCCCTGCGCGAACGCCTCCCGCCTGGCCAGACGCTTGTGAAGGATTGGCCGGTGCTTGATCTTGGCGTGCAGCCTGATGTCAGCACGGCCAAATTTCGCCTTCGCCTTGAAGGGTTGGTTGAAAATCGCCTGGCCTTTGACTGGGAAGGCTTCATGGCGCTGCCGCAAACCGAAATGGTCTGCGATATCCACTGCGTCACGCAATGGAGCCGCTATGATAATCACTTCTCCGGCGTGCGCACCGCGGCGTTGCTCGAATTGGCCCGCCCGCGCCCGGAGGCGCGCTTTGTGTCCATGACATCCTATGATGGCTACACGACGAATTTGACCCTCGAAGCCTTCGCCGCCGCTGATGTGATGATCGCGCATTCCTGGGAAGGGGCGCCGCTGACGCGCCAGCATGGCAGCCCCGCGCGGTTGGTGCTGCCCCGTCTTTATTTTTGGAAAAGCCCAAAATGGCTGACACGCATCGAATTGCTGGCGGAAGATCGCCCCGGCTTTTGGGAGGTGCGCGGCTATCACAATCAGGGCGATCCCTGGCTTGAGGAGCGCTATGGTTAAGCTGACACGCCGTGCCCTTTTGGCCCTGCCGCTCATGGCCGCTGCCCCCGCCCCCGCAACCGCTTGGGATTTCCGCTTCCCCGCCCTGGAAGGCGGGGAGCATGATCTGGGCGCTTGGCGCGGCCGGGTCTTGCTCGTGGTGAACACCGCATCCTTCTGCGGCTTCACACAGCAATACGCCGCGCTGCAACGCCTGCATGAAACGCAGGAAGCTGCCGGGCTGGTAGTGCTTGGCGTGCCTTCCAATGACTTCAATCAGGAAAGCCAGGATGGCCGCAAGATCAGGGAATTTTGTGATGCGCAATTCGGCATCACCTTCCCGATGGCCGCACTCTCCCGTGTCCGAGGGCCTGAAGCACATCCCTTTTATCGCTGGGCGGCAGCCCGGGCGGGTGGCGAGCCGCGCTGGAATTTCCATAAATACCTGGTCTCGCGCGATGGGCGGCAGGTGCAGGGCTTTCCCGCGCGGGTTGACCCGGACTCCCCGACCCTCAAGCGCGCCCTGGAACAGGCTTTGGCGGCGACACCCCCCATCAGTTGAGAGCGATGAAGGCTTAATCCACACCGGATTAAAATAAAGTTGGTTTAGCCGTGACAAAAAAACTCGCGCATTGGTAGTGAAATCCTGTAAGTTTCCCGCATGACGAGACGAGCCCCCTTCCGCATGACCAGTCCCTTCCGCCTGCTAGCTACTGGCGGGGGGCTACGCGGAGCCCTTTGGCTGCTGTTGCTTGCCCCGCTGCTGGCCCCGGGCATGCTCACGCCTGCCTTGGCCCAAGGCGAAGCGCCTATTCGGATGCGCATTGTGGGCGGGCTGGCCGATGTCAGCCAATATGTCCGCTATGAGGAACCCTTCTGGCGAGAGCGCATCGCCCAAGCGACCAATGGCCGCATTGTCGCGGAAATCGCCCCTTTCGATCGCAGCGGCATCCGCGGGCAGGAGATGCTCTCCCTGATGCGGCTTGGCGTCGTTTCCTTCGGGACAGCCCTGCTCGCGGTGGTGAGTACAGAGGAGCCGGAGTTCAACGCCATAGACCTTCCCGCTGTGAACCCTGATATGGCGGCGCTGCGCCGCTCAGCCGCGGCGTTTCGTGGGCATTTGAGCGAGACCTTGCGGGATCGGTATGATGTCGAGTTGCTTGGTGTTTACGTCTATCCGGCACAGGTGGTGTTTTGCCGCCGACCCTTTGCAAGGCTCGCCGATCTTGCCGGGCGACGCATTCGCACATCCTCGGTCGGGCAATCGGAAATGTTCACCGCGCTTGGTGCGACGCCTGTGGTGATACCCTTTGCGGAAATCGTCTCCGCAATCAGGTCAGGCGTCGTGGAATGCGCCGTGACCGGAACATTATCCGGCAATGATATAGGACTGCATGAGGTGACAACCCATGTGCATGGCATGGCAATCACCTGGGGGCTTTCTATTTTCGGGGCCAATCTTGGCACCTGGAATGCGCTGCCGGAATGGGCGCGCAGTACCATCCGGTCTGAGGTTGCCAAGCTTGAGGCTGAAATCTGGGACGCGGCTGATCGTGAAACGGGAGAAGGCCTTGCTTGCAATGCCGGTCAGCCGAACTGCCAAAATGGACGGCGTGGAACCATGGTGGTGGTGCCTGTCACCGCAGAGGATGAACAGCGACGGCGCCAATTGCTGACCGATAGCGTCTTGCCCGGCTGGGTACGGCGCTGTGGTGCTGATTGCGTGGATGCCTGGAACAAGACACTCGCCCCAGCGCTTGGCGTAAGGGCGCGGCCGGAGTAGCGTCGTGTTTTCCACGCGTTTCCTTCGGTATGCCCTTCTTTTTGCTGTGCTGACGCTGCTGGCGGCACAAGCTGTAGCGACTGCCTTGCTGGTCAACCGTGCAAGGGAAGCGCAAATTGCTGCGGCGCTGGATTCCCTCAATAAGATGGGTCGTTCCACCGAAGCGGCTATCAACCGATCCTTTGTGCAGGTTGATGCCATGCTTGCAGGCCTTCCGGCAGTTTTGGCACCGTTTCAGCGCGATGGTCGCTTGGAAATCTATCAGGTCAATCGTGTTTTGCGTGAATTGAATAACCAGAATTTCACCTACCGCGATATTCTGCTGATCGGCCAGGATGGGTTGCCGGTGGCCACCGCCCTGCCGGTATCGCGCCGCCGTCGTTTGCCATTGCCGAGTGCCTCTTCCTTTGCCGAGGTCGCGGCGCGTGGCGGCAGTGTCCTGATCGGTGGGCCGGTGCTGAATGCCAATACCGGGGAATGGACATTGTTTTTCGCCCGTAACATTGTGCTGCCCACCCTGGGGCCGGTCATGGCGGTTGCGGAAGTGCCGGTGCCGGTGGTGCAAAGTATTCTGTCCAGCGCCGGGGAAAGCCTGGGACTCCGCGTGACGCTTGAACGGGATGACGGCACGCTGCTTGCCTCCGTACCACATGATGAGACGCGGATTGGGCAAAGGCTCATCCCGCCAGCCGCTGCTCTCCCGGGAGTGTCATCCTCGGAGCCTATCAGGAGCCGCTTTGCATCAGAATGGGTTTTCGCGGCCGTTCGCCCGACCCTCTACCCCGCCCTCACGGTTGCCGTCACGCTTGAGGTGGATACGGCCTTGGGCGGTTGGTATGCGGATCGTAGCCGTGCCTTTGTGGTGTCCGGGGCGATCGGGCTCATGATCCTATTGGTTACAGGGGCCCTTATGGTTGGCCTGCGCCAGCGGGAACGCGTTGAGGATGAACGCGCCACCGCGCGGCGCACACTTGAAAACGCGCTTGAATCCATGTCGGACGGATTTGTCATGTTCGATCCGAGTGATCGGCTGATTGCCTGCAACAGCCGTTACAAGGATTTCTACAAGATCAGCGCGCCTTTCATCGTGCCGGGGGCGCTGTTTGACGATATCATGCGCGAGGGCGCGCTGCGTGGACAATATCCGCAGGCCCGGGGCGATATCGAAACCTTTGTCGCGGAGAGCAAGGCCTTTCATCGCGGCAATAACCCACCCATGGAACGGCTTCTGCCCGATGGGCGCTGGGTGCTGATCACGGAACGGCGCACGCCGGATGGCGGCGTGGTTGGGATCCGTACGGATATCACGCCGCTTAAGCGCGCGATGCAGGATTTGGCGACTGCGCGTGATACGGCGCGCGCTGCCGGGGAAGCCAAAAGCCAATTCCTGGCGCGCATGTCGCATGAATTGCGCACGCCTTTGAACGGGATTTTGGGTTTTTCCGAATTGCTGCTGGATGACACCCGACTTCAGGATGATCAGCGCGACAAGCTACGCACCTTACACAATGCCGGCAAGCATTTGCTTGAACTGGTCAATGGCTTGCTTGATCTATCAAAAATTGAATCCGGGCGTATGGAATTGGCCAGGCGCGCCTTCCCCTTGCAGGAGGTGATCCAAAGCTCTGCCGCGTTGGTGGCGCCTGATATCATGCGCAAAAAACTGGAATTCACGCTGAATCTTGACCCGCGCTTGCCAAAATCTGTACTGGGTGATCCGACAAGGCTGCGCCAAGTCATCCTAAATCTGCTGTCCAATGCGGTGAAATTCACCCCTTCGGGTGGCAGTATCTACTTCATTGCACGGCAGAAGGAACAGGAAAGGCTCCGCCTCGAAGTGCGCGACACTGGGCCCGGCATTTCTCCTGAAAATCAGCGCCTGATCTTCAAGGATTTTGTGCAAATCGCTTCCATGACCCAAAGCGAAGCGCTGGGCACGGGGCTTGGGCTTGCCATTACATCGCGGCTTGTGAAGCAAATGGGCGGTGAGATCGGCTGTCAGAGCAATTCCGGCGCAGGTTCCACCTTCTGGATCGAAATTCCATTGGTGATGGCTGAGATGCCTGAGAAAGCACCGGAACCACCAAGGCCGGATCCGAGCATGCCAACGACACAAAGCAAGCTTCACGTTCTGGTGGTGGATGATGTTAAGGCCAATCGCGATGTGGCCGGGGCGCTATTGGCCAGTCTCGGCCATGAGGTTGCCTTTGCGGGAGGCGGCGCCGAGGCGCTTGAGAAACTACCAACGGAACAATTTGATCTAGTGCTTTTGGATTTACAGATGCCACTAATGGATGGTTTCGCTACCGCGCGCAACATTCGGGCCATGCCGGACCCGCTGGGGCAAGTGCCGATTTTCGCATTGACTGCTTCAGTAATGCCCGACCAGATCGCCGCTGCGCAGGAAGCCGGCATGGATGGCCATATCGGCAAACCATTGAGCCGCGAAGCCCTTGCTATTGCTCTTGCTGGCTTGCGCAAGCTTCCTGCCGATCAGGCACGACGCCCGGATATAGATCCCGAGGCCGATCCACTGCCGGATTTGGCAAAACTGGATCAGCGCGTTCTGGCCTTGCTGAAAAGTGAATTGAAGGGCGCGGCGGCCGGCGTGGTCCGCGAATTCATTGTGGAAATGCAGACCATTCGCGATCAACTCGCCGCAGAAATAGCTCAGGTTGTCCCGCGCGCAGAAGTGATCGCGCAGTATGCCCATCGCTTGCTTGGTGCTGCGCGCACTCTTGGCGCGATTCAGCTAGCCCAGCAGGTGACCGAATTCCAGAAACTGCAGCTGCGCGACAGCAGCGTATTGAATGCCTGGAACGGGGAAGTACTCAGAAACCTGATAACGGAAATTGACCTTGCCTTGGAAGCCCTTGAGGCCTTCTTCCAGGCGGCGCTGGTTGGTGCAGAGGTGAACCCCTGATCAGCATAATGTAACGCGATCCGCAGAGCAAAGACTGGCATGTGGATTTTCTTGAGCACACTGCGTTCATGCGAAAGCATTTCTCGGTCTAGGCTTTTTCAGCAATGCCAAGCATACGCTTGACGCCCACCCATTGCTGCGCAAACCAGCCGCCGGTCGCTGTCTTTTCGGGCGCGTCTGGGTCACCGGTTCGCGGATAGACATGACGATTGAAATCGGCAGTTCCAAAAATCCAATCCCAGACTGGGAAAAGCACCGCATAATTCCTGCCGTGTTCAGCAACCGAAAGCACGCCATGATGCAAACGATGAAAACGCGGCGATACGAGCAGGCGTTCACCGATGCGCCCAAAGGACAGGCGGATATTGCCATGGGAAAAGGCTTCCACCATGCGCATCAACAGCAGCAATAGCGGGAATTGCGCTGGCGATACGCCAATCAAAAGCGCGATGGTACCGAACCAAAGCGCGGCAATTGCCTCATCCAGGATGTGATTGCGATCATCGGTCCAAAAGGTCATCTGCCGCTGCGCGTGGTGGATTGAATGCAAGGCCCACCACCAGCCGATACTGTGCTGCAGGCGATGGCGCCAGTACTCACCTAAATCGAGAATAACAACATAAATGAAAAAGGTCAGCAGTGGCGCCTGATGCAAGAAGGGGAAGATGGCTTCCAGCGTTGGAGAGACAAAACCCGTATCCGCCAGCATTCCCTCCAGCCGGCTTTGGATGGCTGATAAAAGAATGAAGGCCAGCAATGGAAAGATACCCAGTCTTGCGAGCAAGGTGTAAATGATGTCAGTTCTGATCGCACGCCGATCGGTCACCGGTTCCACCGGTCGCCATGCTTCAAGCGGGCGACAAACGATGTAGGTCACGATGATCCCGAAGATGCTGAACAGGGCGAAATCCGCCCATTCCAGCATCTCATCCGCAATATTCATCATATCAGTGGCGTAGAGCACGGGCTGGAGGAAGGTTTCGAAAATCCATCCCGTCAGTTGCGTATGCCAATCATCGAGTGTCTTGAACATGGATCAACGCCTGCCTTCAGCGTTCAATTGACCGAAACAAAAGCCCTTGGCCTGCAACCCCGCCAACACGTCTTCAAGAACATTCGCGTAAGCATCTTTCCGGCTGCGCACGCCCCAATGCATGACCAAAACCTCTCCATCCCTGATGCTTCTAAGGGCGCGGTCACGCAGCGCGGCGTTTGGCTGGGTGTCGCTGCTGACTTCATCGCCGAGAAAGCCGTTTGCTGTCCAGCCCTGATGACGAAAGCCACAGGCTTCGGCCATGCGCAGCGCATTGGGTGTGGTGATGCCGCCCGGCGCGCGCCATAATGGAAGCACTACCGCATCCGGCACCGCAGCGCGCAGCCTTTCGATCGGGGTGTTCAATTCGCTGCACATGGCGGCCTGATCCAGGCGTATTTCATTTTTTCTGTCGAATGAAACGAAGCGCACCAGGCCCGGCGCGGAATCGCCGCGGAAATACCAATGCCGATCCGTATGGCTCGCGAAAACGTGACCCTCAGCGGCGCGGGCGCGCCAGAATTCAGCCCAGCCCGGTTCAAGGCTTTTATCGCCGCGATGGGTCGGTTCATTGGCTACGAAAAGGGTTGCACGGATGTCTCGCCGCTTCAGGATTTCGGCGATCCTTTCCGCTTCACGCCCCCAGCCTGTGTCAATCGTCAGATAGATTGTGCCCGCGCTGCAAGATGCGGGGGGGCGGGCGTCAAGATTGCTGGGCGCCAGCATGCCCATGGCCAGGACACCCGCCAGAATGCTGCTAATAGCCCTCTTCATGCCGGCGCACTCATCATTGTGCCGTGCGGGGCTGCACGAAAACACCATGTGGGCTGCGTCCAACCCGGATGGTGGAAACCTCGCCCGAGGCCGGGTCAAGTCTGGCGATACGCCCCGCCCAGCGGAGCGTCGCCCAAACCGTGCCATCAGGGCCGAAGGCTAGGCAATCCGGCCCGCCCGGCACTTCATGTATACGCCGCACTTGCAGCGTGTCGGGCTCTATCTCAGCGATGCGGCTTTGCACCCGGCTTGTCGCCCATAATGTCTTGCCGTCTGGGGAAGGGAAAATGGTATGCGCCCCGCGCCCGACGCGGATGGTACTTTCCACCTGACGGGTTTCCGGGTTCAGTACAGCGAAATGGTCGCGCCCCATGATGCCCACAATCAGCCGCCCGCGATGCCACAGGATACCCGCAGGCTCCGGCCCGACATTCGCCTGCCACACAATCCGCCGTTCCTGCAGATCAATCGCCATAACCGTGCCGTCACCCTGAATGGTGATATAGGCAAAGCGCGAATCAGGGCTGAAGGCGATGTGGGAAGGCTTGTTGCCGGCACGAATTCTTTCAAGCAGCCTTGGCCCCTTGGCGTCATAGATATCCACCTGCCCACGCCTGAGGCTTGCGATAACCAGAAGCCGGCCATCGGGCGAGAAATCCAGATGATAGGGGTTGGAAATACGTTCCCGGCGCAGCACAGCGCCGGTTGCGGGTTCAACAAACAGGATTTCATTGCCGACCGAATCAGCAATCAGCAATTCTTTGCCATCCGGCGACAGCACCAGATGATGAACTTCGCGCAGGCCCTCAATCCGGTGCACTTCCTCCCCGGTGCGGGAATCAATTTTGACAATGCTTGGATCTGTCGAATTGAGGACATAGATCAGATCTGCCCGCGTCGGTAGCGCGCCGAGAAGCATAAAGCCCATGAGGCAGACGCCCCAGGATGCCAATCGCAGGCCGCGCGACGGGGCATCAGCATAACGCGTTGCCTGGTGCTGAAGGATACCCCGAAGCCTCATGACTTGTTCGCGCTTTCGAAGGCCATTGCGGCGCCATTCATGCAGTAGCGCAGCCCGGTCGGTGCAGGCCCGTCTGGAAAAACATGCCCCAGATGCCCGCCACAATTGGCGCAATGCACCTCCGTCCGCACCATGAAGAGTGTCCGGTCAACCCGTGTACCCACAGCACCTTCCAGTGGGGCGAAAAAGGAAGGCCAGCCCGTGCCGCTTTCATACTTGGTCGCAGCATCAAACAAAGCCTGGCCGCATCCGGCGCAATGGAAATGCCCAGGCCGTTTTTCATGGTTGAGCGTAGAAGACCCTGGTCTTTCAGTGCCATGCTGGCGCAAGACGCGGTAGGATTCAGGGGGCAGGCTTGAACGCCATTCGGCATCCGTACGCTCAAGCGGGAAGCTTTTGCCCTGAACCGAGCTTTGCCTGAAGAATGCCATGGATTCTCAATTGCCTCCCTGCGGCTTCAGCGATGATGAGAAGGATTTCCGAAACTTGGCGAGTTTGGGCGCGATCACGGCTTGGCAATAGCCCGACCAGGGGTTGCGGGCAAAGTAGTTGTCATGCTCGGGCTCCGCCGGCCAAAAGACCGTCAATGGCATGATTTCTGTTACAATTGGACGGGGCCAGAGCCCCGCCGCGGCGGTCTCCGCCATCACGGCCTTTGCCGTCGCTTCCTGATCGGTGTCTTGGGTCAAGATGATGCTACGATATTGCGGACCGATATCCGCGCCCTGCCTGTCCTTGGTGGTTGGGTCATGGGTTGCAAAAAATACCCTGAGCAGGTCGGCGAAGGACACCTTCCCCGGGTCGAAAGCGATCTGCACAACCTCTGCATGGCCTGTGCGCTTACCGCAGACTTCCTCATAGGTCGGGTTAGCTACATGCCCCCCGGCATAGCCGGATTGCACCGAAGTCACGCCCGCCATCTCTTGAAACACGGCTTCCAGGCACCAGAAGCACCCTCCGCCAAGTGTTGCCTTCTCCATCGCGTCCCCCCTCTCACCCTTCTCGGGGGGCAATGCAGCCTCCCGCCGTGGACTAAATCCAGCCTTCGAACAGAGCCAGTATATCGGTCGGGCTTTGGCCGCCTGCAAGGATAACGTCATTGCCGGCCCCGCCCTCAAACCGATGGCCCAAGCCATTGCCAATCATAATGTCATCCAAAGTACGGCCAACCAAATAGAGATTGCTCGCGCTCTCGCCCACGACAAGAACCTCGACATGTGTTGGCATGACAAGATCAGACATGGTGATGATTGTATCCTGACCGCCATCTAGTTCTTCAATGACCAAATCCTCGGGGTCAACAATCAGGTAAAGATCTTCGCCCGAACCGCCTGCCATGGTATCCGCATTGGCGCCGCCAATGAGCGTATCGTTGCCCGCGCCACCATCGAGGGAATCCCGCCCGGTGCCACCGGCGAGGATATCCGCCTCATTGCCCCCGGCCATAACATCATTCTGTTGGCCACCTTCTAGCGTATCAGGGCCATCACCGCCATCGAGTGTGTCATCGCCATCGCTGCCAAGCAGTTCATTGGCATTGGCATTGCCGATCAGCCGATCATGACCAAGCCCACCCACGCCAAGGCTTGCAGTACTGCCTGATGCCAGGATCAGAACCTCGACTTCAGGCGGCAGCCAGAAATCAAACGCAGCGACGACGGTGTCATTGCCAGAGGTAGCGGCTTCCAGCACCAGGTCATCGGCGCTGTCCAGAACATAAAGATCATCGGCCGCACCTCCGGCCAGGGTATCTGCGCCTTCGCCGCCGCTAAGCGTGTCATTGCCCGCGCCAGCATCGAGTGAATCATTGCCTGCGTCACCTGAGACGACATCGGCGTGATTGCCACCGACAAGGATGTCATTCTGATCGCCTCCCTCCAGGGTATCGGCGCCGTCACTGCCTTCGAGCGTATCATTGCCATCGCCCCCCAAAAGCTCATTGGCATTTGCATTGCCGATCAGCCGATCATGGCCAAGACTGCCGCCGCCGCGTATCGCAGCACTGCCTGACCCCAGGATAAGGACCTCAATCTCCGGCAACATGTAGAAATCAGAAGATGCGATGATGGTGTCATTGCCTTCACCATGGCCTTCAATCACCAGGTCATCAACGCTTTCCACCACATACCAATCATTGCCGGCTCCACCATCCAAGATATTCAGGCCGGAACCACCAACCAGGGTGTCATCGCCACTTCCACCCTCCATTATGTCTTCGCCCGCAGCACCAAGAATGCTGTCGCGGCCAAATCCGCCTATTAAAAAATTATCTTGGCTGCCGCCCAGCAAGGTAACGGCGCCGCTCGCGGCAGAGGCGTCCACAGCTTCGAAGCGCGCCAGCCAGGCACCGCCATTCGCCTGATTTTCCGCGACACTCAAGTCAACTGAAAGGCTGTTGGAGATTACCAGCCAATCCAGACCGTCGCCGCCGTCAAGACGATCAGATATTTCTCCATAGCCTATGGTATCGTTCCTGCCGCCGCCATCAATACTGTCGGCACCCGTTCCGCCGATCAGACTATCTGAACCGGGTCCGCCGAGAAGCGTGTCATTGCCTACGTCGCCTTCAAGCGTATCCGCACCATCATTGCCGGAAGCAAAATCGTTGCCAGCCCCGCCTAGCAAGCAATCGCCCCCTAAATCGCCATGAAGCAAATCGTTGCCGCCTTCTCCCTCAAGCGTATTGAAGGCATTAGCCTCCTCAATCTCAGCCATTTCCGGTGCGAAGGCATAAAGCAAATCATTGCCATCGCCGCCAAGCAGCCAATCGTCGCCAGACCCGCCCCAGAGTTGATCATCGCTGGCGTCGCCAGCAAGCGTATCCTGCCCGTCACCGCCTGAAAGCCAGTCATTGCCGCTGCGTCCCAAGAGCACATCTGCGCCCCCAAGGCCGAATAGTCGAGAGCCGGAAGGCCGCGCTTCCAAAACCTCCCCACCCGCTGTGCCGGCCAAACCGAAAAAACTTCCCGCCTCAAAGGCCGCGAAGACCCGATCCGGCAAAAGATGAGGGGACCGCGCTTCTATAAGTACATCAGCCGCGCCAAGCGATCCATTCTGATCAAGGTCAATGACAATCCACCCGCCCGTGGCGGTCACTTCGGATGTCCGCATCAATAGCCACGCCTGAATATATTCGGCCCCCAGATCGTCACCGGGTAGGGCAAGGCCAGTTTCCGGTCCATCAGGGGCCGCAAGACTCCCGCGCCAAATGAGCGGTGCCACGCCATTCGGTCCGGTAAGTTGGCCGTCCACGAGCCCAAAGGATAGGATATCGCCCTCTGTGGGCGAAAAATCCGCAATTGTATCAGCGCCAGCAAAGCCACTGATCTGGTTGGGGCTGGCGGATAGGTTAATGAAAAATAGATCTGCGCCTACGCCCCCGTGCAGCGAATCTGCCCCGATTCCTCCTGAAAGAAAATCGGCTTCATTGCCGCCATCAAGCGTATCGCGTCCGTATCCACCAAACAGCAAATCATCGCCGTGCGCGCCAATCAGAAGATTGCGAGAATTCTCATCATCATTCATACCGACCGGGTCATCTGCAAAAAGAATATCCCAGCCATTACCGCCAAGCAGCGTATCATCGCCAGAATTGCCTTGCAGGCCATCAGCCAGATCACCGCCATCAAGCCAATCATTGCCTGAACCGCCAAAAAGCTGATCCACGCCGCCGAAGCCGAACAGGGTATCCTGGCCGTCAAGCCCGAAAAGATTGTCATCCGTTATGCCGGGTATTGAGAGAAGATCATTGCCGGACGTCCCAATAAGTGGTTCGATGCCGCTCATGGCGCGGCCATCGTCACTGTTGCGGTCGCCGAGAGCTGGGCAGCCGCCTTCAGTGATAATCCAGCAATGATTATGTATGGTGCGTTAAAAGTAGCAGCGCCAATCGGCGCAATGCGGCGTTCCAGGCGAGTGGAATTTTTCTGGGATGTGAACATTTTTTGCTCCTCATCCCCCTTTTTACCAGGGTAGGATTTACATTTGGAAAATGCGCGCGCTTGTTTTTGTGGCGGATTGCCTGCCGCTGGTGTTTTGGGTTATATCCGGTTGGGAATAACGGAGGGTTTCGATGCATCGTCGCCGTTTGCTGGCTGTGGCGGTATTTCCGTGCGTGCCAAGCTATGCATCGGCAGAGGGGCGCCCCCTGATCGCTGCAGCCGCGAGCTTGCAACCGGCGCTGGAGGAAGCGGCAGCACTTATCACGGCGCAGACCGGCATCGTGCCGCGCTTCGCCTATGGCGCCAGCGGCAATCTTGCGCGGCAAATCGCGCAAGGCGCGCCATTTGAAATGCTGCTCGCAGCCGATGAAATCAGCATCCAGAAACTCGCCGAAGCGGGGCATACGCGCGATGCGGGCCATGTCTTTGGGCTGGGCAGGTTGGTGTTATTTGCCCCGCGCGGTTCGGCACTTGATCCTGCTGCTGGCTTGGAAGCGCTCCGCCCCTTGCTGGCCGCAGGGCGCGTGCAGCGCTTTGCCATAGCCAATCCGGAAATAGCCCCCTATGGCCGCGCTGCCGAACAAGCCTTGCGCCGGCTTGATCTGTGGGAGGCGCTGCGCCCGCGCCTGGTTTTTGGCGAGAACATCGCTCAGGCAGCGCAATTCGCCATGACGGAAGGGACGATCGGTGGCCTGGTTGCACTTTCGCTCATGGAAACACCCGCGCTCAAGGCGCGCGGCAGCTTCAGCCTGGTGCCGGTGGCCTTGCATGATCCTCTGCGCCACCGCCTTGCCTTGACCAAGCGCGCGTCTCACGCGGCGACACGTCTGCAAGCCTGGTTCCTCTCACCCCAGGCGGTGGCGGTTTTCGCGCGCCATGGTCTAGAAGCACCCTGACCATGGATTGGCCCGCCTTTCGCCTTTCGCTCTGGCTTGGCTTCGGGACCGTGGTGATCCTGCTGCCCTTTGCACTTTGGCTCGGGCGCTTCCTGGCGTTACGGCGTTTTCGCGGGCGGGGCTTGGTTGAAGCGGCGGTGGCGCTGCCACTGGTGCTGCCACCGACTGTGCTTGGTTTTTATTTGCTGACCACCTTTGGCGCGGGGTCTTGGCTTGGCAGCATCTTCCAAGCGGTATTCGGAAAAACCCTCGCCTTTTCCTTTGAGGGGCTGCTGCTGGCGAGTGCGATTGCCAATATCCCCTTTGCAGTACAGCCGATTCAAAACGCATTCGCTGCCATCCCGCCCAATCTCCGCGAAGCCGGCGCTACCTCCGGCATGGCGCCTTGGGAGGTTTTCTGGCGCGTTGAATTGCCCTTGGCTTGGCCCGGCATTGCCACGGCCATTGTGCTGACCTTCGCCCATACGCTGGGAGAATTCGGCGTGGTGCTGATGGTGGGCGGCGCCATTCCCGGCGAAACCCGCACTGCCGCCATCGCCATTTATGATCGCGTGCAGGCTTTTGACGATGCCGCCGCGGCCAGCATGTCGGCGCTGTTACTGGTGATTTGCTTACTGGCCCTTCTGCTGGTGCAACGGCTCACGCGCGGGATCGGGCGCCGCCGCCATGACTGAGGCGGGGCTTTCCGTGGTGCTCAACTCTGCCGCACCCATTGCGCTTGATGTTTCGCTTGAATGCGCGCAGGGCGAGCTTTTGGCCATCATCGGGCCATCCGGTGCGGGAAAATCCACGACGCTTCGTGCCATTGCCGGGCTCCATCATCCCGCCAGTGGCAGCGTAATCTGTGAAGGAGAAACCTGGCTCGACACCGACCGCGCGCTTGATGTGCCGGCGCATCGGCGCCGTGTTGGCCTGGTGTTTCAGGATTACGCGCTGTTTCCGCATATGACCGCGTTGGCCAATGTCATGGCCGCGATGGGCCATTTGCCCGCTGCCGAGCGCGCCCCCCGAGCCGCCGCCCTTTTGGCGCGCGTGCATCTGGCAGGGCTTGAGCAGCGCCGCCCGGCCGAGCTTTCGGGCGGGCAACAACAACGCGTTGCCGTGGCGCGGGCTTTGGCGCGCGACCCCGCCGTGCTGCTGCTGGATGAACCCTTCAGCGCCGTGGACCGCGCCACGCGCCGGCGCTTGCAGGTGGAATTGGCCAATCTGCGCCAGGGGCTTGCGATCCCGATCATCCTGGTGACGCATGATTTGGATGAGGCCGCGTCACTCGCGGACCGCATGCTGCTGTTGCATCGGGGCAGGGGGCTGCAAACCGCGCCGCCCGCAGAAATGCTGGCCCGCCCGGCCTCGGCTGAGGTCGCGCGGCTGCTTGATCTGCGCAATCTTTTTTCCGGCGTGATCCTGGTGCATGAGGATGGCCTCACGCGGCTGCGCTGGGGTGACCAGGTGCTGGAAGCCGCCCCCATGCCAAGCCTGCCGCCTGGCACTGCCGTGGATTGGCTGATTGGCGCGGGCGGCGTGGTGCTGCATCGCCGAGGCCGGCCTTCGGCGGGCGAAAGGGAGAACCCGGTTTCCGGCACCATCATCGCGCTGCTGCCGATGGGCGAGGAAATGCGTGTGACCCTGGATGTGGGCGACCCCGAGGGCCGGCAATTGACCTTCGCCCTGCCGCGCCATGCCGCGCAGCGTAACGCGCTTGCAGTGGGTGAAGCATGCGGTGTTTCCCTGCTGCGCGATGCGCTGCATGTGATGCCCCGGCCATGAAGGACGCCGCGCTTTGGCTGCGCATTGATCTTGCCGATGGCCGCGTGGGCCCTGGCAAGATCACCCTGCTGGAGGCGATTGCCAAGGCTGGTTCGATCAGCGCCGCCGCACGGTCGCTTGGCATGTCCTATCGCCGAGCCTGGGAATTGGTCGCGGAACTGAACCAGACCTTTTCTTCCCCGGTGGTGGAGCGCATCACCGGCGGCGCTGGGGGTGGCGGTGCCAAGCTCACCCGCCTGGGGGAAGCGCTGGTGCTGGGCTTTCGTGACATTGAAGCCGCTGCCAGCCGCGCGGCCGCCCAGCATTTGCGCCGCCTGGCCAAAGGATGAAGCGGGGCACCTTGCGGCGAAGCGCTGGGCGCGCTGCAATGCCCCTATGAATGACACCGCAAGCGCCCCCGCCCGCCCGGCTTCCACAGTCCTGCTGCTGCGTGATGGGTCGCGCGGCATGGAAGTTTTCATGGTGGTGCGCCACCGCCAGATTGATTTCGCCTCTGGCGCCTTAGTGTTTCCCGGTGGGCGCGTGGAAGCGGCTGACAAGACATTGGCCGGCGGCGATGCCCATGGTGCCTTTCGCGTGGCGGCCATTCGCGAAACCTGGGAAGAATGTGGCGTCTTGCTCGCCGAGGAAGGCAGCGCGCCAGAAGCCGAAGGCGAGTTTGCCGCCATGCTGGCCGAACGCCGCTTGATGCCGGCGGTGTCATCGCTCGGGCATTTCGCGCATTGGATCACGCCGGTGGAAGTGCCGAAGCGCTTTGATACGCATTTCTTCCTGGCCGCCGCGCCGGAAGACCAGGCCGCTTTGCATGATGGGCATGAAGCGGTGGATAGTATCTGGATCAGGCCCGCTGATGCGCTGGCGGAAGGCATTGCCGGCACCAAGAAGCTGGTGTTCCCGACGCGCATGAATCTGACCAAGCTTGCCCGGCATGACAGCGTGGCGGAAGCCTTTGCCGCCGCGCGCGCCAAGCCTGTGGTAACCGTATTGCCCGAACTTGTGGGCATAACCCCTGAAGGGCGCATCCTGCGCCTACCTCGTGATGCCGATTATGGCGGCGAGGAATTCCTGGCGGGCGATCCGCCTTCCATGTGATGGAGAAGCCACCCATGCTGCCTCGCCGCCTTCGCTTCGGCATTTTCCTGGCCCCGTTTCATCGGGTTGGCGACAACCCAACGCTTGGGCTCACGCGCGATTTGGAATTGATCGAATGGCTTGACCATTTGGGCTTTGATGAGGCCTGGATTGGGGAGCATCATTCCGCCGGCTGGGAAACCATCGCCAGCCCGGAAATCATGATTGCGGCGGCGGCAGAACGCACCAAGCACATCAAGCTTGGATCAGGTGTGACCAGCTTGCCGTATCATCATCCTTTGTTGGTGGCGCAGCGTTTTGTGCAATTGGACCACATGACGCGCGGGCGCGTGATGCTGGGCTGCGGGCCGGGCGCGCTTGTGTCTGACGCTTACATGATGGGCATTGATGCCGCGTATCAGCGCCGGCGGATGGATGAATCGCTAAACGCGATTACGCGGCTTTTAGCCTGCGAAGAACCTGTCACGATGGAAACCGATTGGTTCACCCTGCGTGAGGCACGGCTGCATCTGGCGCCCTATTCCGAACCGCGTTTCCCGATTTCGGTCGCGTCTTCCACCACACCTTCGGGCGCACTGGCAGCGGCGAAATATGGGCTTGGGCTGATATCGCTGGGTGCCGGGCTGCCGGGCGGGCCGAAATCACTCGCCGGGCAATGGCAGATGGCGGAAGCGGAAGCTGCCAAGCATGGGCAGAAGATGGACCGGCGCAATTGGCGCCTGGTGGTCAATCTGCATTGCGCTGAGGATGATGAACGCGCGTTGCGTGATGTGCGCCATGGTGAGGCTTTGGAGACACTGACCTATTTCAGCGAAACCCTAGGCCGGCCACCGATGCGTTCAGAAGACCCTTTGCGCGATGGGTTGGCGATGGGGTCAACGCTGGTGGGATCACCGGAAACTGTGGCGGCGGGGATTGAGCGTTTGCTGAGCTTCACCGATGGCGGGGCAGGGGGCGTGTTGTTCCGCGCCCATGAATGGGCGGACCGCGAAGCGACCATGCGGTCCTTTGAGCTTTTTGCGCGTTGGGTAATGCCGCGCTTCCAGGGCTCGCTCGTGATGCCGCAGCAATCGCGCGATTGGGTCAGCGAAAATCGCGAATCCATCTTTGCGCCGAATATGGCGGCGCTGAAGCAGGCCTTCCGTGATGCAGGGCAGGATGCGCCGGAGATGCAGCGCCTGAAGCTGCATACGGGTGCGGTGGAAATGCCGAAGGTTTGATGCCCATGATCACGCGGCGTGGCTTGGCGGCGGCGACCTTGGCGCCGCTTGCGGCGCCGGTCTCGGCACGGGGTGCGGCGATCAGCCGCATTGCCTTCGGAACCTGTGCCGATGAGAAGCTGCCGCAGCCAATTTGGCGCGCGGTGCGCGCTTATCAGCCGGAGTTTTTCATCTTCGCCGGCGATAATGTTTATGGCGGCGTGCGGCGGCACGATCTGGCCGAATTGCAGGAAGCCTATGCCCGGGCGCAGCAACATCAGGAATTTATGGGCTTCATAGCGGGCCAACAGCATCACACCGCGATCTGGGATGATCATGATTTTGGCGTGAATGATGGTGGTGTTGAAAACCCCTTCAAGCAGGAAGCGAAAGATGCGTTTCTGGAATTCTGGCGCGTACCGGCTGATGATGTGCGGCGGCGCCGAGAAGGGCTTTATCACCATCTGACGCTGGGGCCGGCAGGGCAGCGCGTTCAGATCATTCTTTTGGATACGCGCTGGTTTCGCGCGCCGCTGCGTATTACCGATGCGCGCGGCGCGCCGGGGCGTGAACGCTTTTTGCCTGATGATGATCCGGCAAAGACCATACTGGGCGAAGCGCAATGGGCTTGGCTCGCCCAATGCCTGCAAGAGCCGGCGGAGCTACGATTGATTGTTTCTTCCATCCAAGTCGTGGTGGAAGGCCATGGCTGGGAAAGATGGGGCAATTTCCCGCGCGAACGCCAGCGGCTTTATGATCTGATCGCCAGCACCCAGGCGCGCGGCGTGGTATTTCTTTCCGGTGATCGGCATATCGGCGCGCTTTATCGCGAAAGCCAGGGCACGCCCTATCCGCTGACGGAAATCACCTCAAGCGGGATCAACCGGCAATTCGTCAATGCGCGCGAACAAGGCCCTAATCGGCTGGGTGAGCTTTACCCGCGCGTCAATTTCGGCACGGTGGAAATTGATTGGCCGCAAGGGCGCGTTTCGCTTGCGCTGCGTGATGAGGATGGGGCGGTCCAGCGCAATGTTTCCCTTGCGCTGGATGCTTTGCGGCCTGCTTAGAGCTTCAGTTGATGCGGAGGTTGAGGCGGCGGATGACGGCCCCTTCCTCTTCGATGATTTTGGCCACCGATGCGCGGTAATCCTCACTGTTTTTGTAGATCAGCGGCATGTCGAAGCGCTCCAGCGCCGTGGTATGGATGGGATCATACAGCGCCTGCTTGAAGCCATCATGCAGCACTTTGACAATGCCGGGATCAACGCCCTTGGGCGCGGCAATGCCATAGGGTGAGGTGGAGACAATGTTGATGCCGCTTTCGACAAGCGTCGGCGCATCCGGGTAGCGCTTGGCGCGTTGCTCGCCCCAGGTGCAGAGCAGGCGGAACTGCCCGCCATCCACCAATGGCGCCCAGGAGGTTGAATCCACCATCGCCTGGGTCTGCCCACTGAGTAGCGATTGCGCGTTATCCGCACCGCCGCGGAAGGGCACATGCAGGAATTCAATGCCGCGTTCCAGCGCAATGCGTTCCATGGTGATGTGCAGTGTGGTCCCAACGCCAGGCGACCCATAAGCGACCTTGCCGGGATTGGCCTTGGCATAGGCGAGGAATTCTTCCCAATTCTTCCAAGGGCTATCGGCCTTCACCACCACACCGAAAAGATAGCCCGTGAGGTGAATAATATAGGTAAAGTCCCTCATCGGGTCCCAGGTGGGGCGGCTGGTCATCATAGGGAAGCGGAAGGTGGTGATTGGTAATTGACCAACCAGATAGCCGTCGCCGCGTTGTTCCTGCGCCATCATCTGCGCACCCAATGTGCCGCTGGCCCCACCGCGATTTTCGATGATGACCTGCTGCCCAAGATAGCGCGATGCTGGCTCGGCCAAGGCGCGCAATTGGCCATCGGTGGAACCGCCGGGCGGCCAAGGCACGATCAGGCGAATGGGGCGATTGGGAAAGCCGGATTGCGCGATGGCGGGCGTTGCGAGCAGCCCCGCAGCGGCGGTGAGCACGACGCGGCGTGTAAGTTTCATTTCTTCCTCCCGGTTCTCGCGTGGCACCATTATGGCCGCGCGCTTTACTGATGTGAATAACATAGCCCAGCGTAGCACGGCTATGGGCGCGCCTCCGCCACAAGCCCGCTTGCCGCGGCCCAGCATGTCGCACGCGCATTCGTAATGCGCTGGCCGATGGCGGAGATGCTTTGGCGATCCCGCGCCAGGGCTTCCCGACGGCGTGTGATCATCTGCGCCATAGCTTTCGGGGCCGGGCCACCGAGCAGGCTGCGCCCGACAAGGTTTTGCGCTGGGTCCAGCGCGGTGCGGAGCTTTTGTGCGGCAATATTCAAGGGCTTGCCGAACAGCACGTGCGCAGCCTCATCCAATGCCGCGCTTGAAATGCTTTCCGCCGTGCGGCCTTCGGCCAAGGCATCGCGCACAACAATGGCAACGATGTTATGCGCCATGCGGAAGCTCAGCCCGGTTTCGCGCACGATCACATCCGCCAGTTCAGTGGCGGTGCCGAAGCCTTCGCGCGCCGCATTCGCCATGCGGTCCTTGTTGAGGCTGAGGCCTTGCATCACCTCCTGAAACAAAGCGAGGATGCGCCGGCTGCGAAGTGCGGCATCCAGCACAGGTTCATTCACCGCCGTCACCGCATCATTAACATCGGCGAAGGCGGTATTTTTGGTGCAGGCCATGGCGGCGTGATGCGCACCCTGGACCATGGCGGCCGCTGCCTTCAAATGTTCCAGCGCCACGGGGTTTTTCTTCTGCGGCATGATGCTTGAGACCGCCGAATGGCGATCCGCCAATTCGACAAAACCATATTCCCAACTGCCCCAATTTTGCAGATCGGTCGCAAGGCGCGACAGCAGCGTCATCATCACCGCCATGGCCGAAGCGGCTTCCAGCGCATCATCCCGCGATGATACCGCATCATAGGCAAGCTCCAGCGGGGCAGCGAAGCCAAGCGAATCAGCGACCCAGGCACGATCAAGCGGGAAGGCCGTGGTGGAAAGCGCGCCCGCGCCCAGGGGGCAAAGATCACAATGCACCAGTGCACCCATCAGCCTTTGATGGTCACGCGCCAACGCATCCGCTGCCGAGGCCAACCAATAACCAAAGGTGATCGGCTGCGCATGTTGGCCATGCGTATAGCCAGGCATGATGGTGGCGATATGTTCCTCAGCCAGCGCCAGCATCGTCTGCCGCAGATCAGCCAGCAGCCCAAGCACCGTGAGCAATTCCGTGCGCAACGCCATGCGCCAGGTGGTTGCGTTCAGATCATTCCGGCTGCGCCCAGTATGCAGCCGCCCGCCAATATCGGGGCCGAGTTTTTGGATGATCAGTTTCTCGACATAGGAATAGAGATCTTCCTGCCGATAATCCACCGGCACCGCATCCGGCCCGGCTTCAGCCATGGCCAGGATTTCCGGCAGAATCCGCGCCATGGCATCGCGCGCGATGATGCCTTGGCGTTCCAGCATCAGCCCATGCGCCAGATGCACCCACATTTCATGCGCAAAAACATAATGCTGCGCCCGCGCGACCGACCCGCGATAATAGCTTTCCACCAGCAATGGCGAAGGCGGTTCCTTCACCCTTTCGCGTAAATTCACCGCCTCCGTCATCTTCAACCTCTCAGGGACGTTGATTGCTGAGAACCACCGTGCCGGAGGCAGAGAACATGCCGCCCACGCCATGCGCCACGCTGATTTTCACATTGGGCACTTGCGCCGGTGCGGTGCCGCGCACCTGGCGCACGCTTTCTTGCAAGGCAAACATGCCATACATGCCGGTATGCGTGTAAGAAAGCCCACCGCCATTGGTATTGATCGGCAGCTTGCCGCCTGGCGCGGTATTGCGTTCCCAGATGAAATCCTTGGCTTCACCGCGCTTGACGAAGCCAAGATCTTCCAAGCCATACATGGGCAGATGCGCGAAGGCATCATAGATCATCAGATGATCCACATCGCTGTGCTTGATGCCAGCCATGCGGAAGGCTTCCGGCCCCGCCACGCGGAAGGCGCGAGATGAGGTGAAATCCTCCATCTGGCTGACCATGGTAGTTTCGACGCTTTCGCCGCTGCCCAGAATATAGCAAGGCTTGGTCGGGAAATCCTTGGCGCGATCGGAGGAGGTGAGGATCAGCGCGCCGCCACCATCCGTCACCAGGCAGCATTGCAGCAGCCGGAAGGGATAGGCGATCATTTTGCTGTTCAGCACGTCATCAATCGTGATCGGGTCCTTGAAGGCCGCACGCGGGTTCTTCGCCGCCCATTCGCGTTGCACGACCGCAACCTGCGCCATTTGTTCATGCGTGACGCCATAGGTCTTCATGTAGCGCAGCACCGGAATGGGGAAGAGTGTCGGCGGACCCATGGGGCCGAAGGGCGCTTCAAATTGACCATTCAGGCTTTGCGGTTCTGGCGGGCGCGGCGTGCCATTGACGCGCGATTTGCCGCTTTCCCCATGCGTGATTAGCACGGTCTTGCAATAGCCGGCATGAATGGCCGCCGCCGCATGGCGCACATGCAGCATGAAGGAACAGCCGCCCACACCCGTGCCATCCACCCATTTCGGCGTGATGCCAAGGTAATGCGCGATCTGCTGCGGCATCATCGGGCCAACACAGGCAACGCCATCAATATCGGCGGGCTTCAACCCCGCATCTTCCATGGCATTCAGCGCCGCATCCGCATGCAGCATGATTTGCGCCATATCGGGCACGGCGCCGATGCGCGTGCTTTCAGCCGCGCCAACAATGGCAATTTCACCGGGACGAATCATGGCTCAGCCCTCCTTCGCGGGCCGGAAAAGGGGCAGGGTGATGTCATCATCCATCTTGGTCGGCGCCAATTCCAGTTTCATGTCCAGCGCCAAGGCTTCCGGTGTTTGCGGGCATTCCACGATATTCGTCATCATGCGCGGGCCTTCTTCGAGTTCCACCACTGCAATCGCGTAGGGCGGCTTGAAGCCAGGCACCGGGCGATGATGGATCACATAGGAATGCAGCGTGCCGCGGCCTGATGCTTCAAAAACCTCGACATTGCGCGTGCCCGTATAGGGGCTGAAGGGGCGCGGCGGGAAATAGGGCTTGCCCGTATCGCCGCAGCGCTGGAGCAACAGCTTGCCTTGGCGCAGCCCCTCCCAGAAGTGGCGGGTTTCGGGCGTTGGTTCCGGCCGGGCGCGGCCTGGTTCAAGGCTCATGGCTGAGCTTCCTCCTGATATTGATCAGGGGATGTTCCTATGGCTTGGCCAGAAGGGAAAGGGGGTAAATGCGCGGGGCGCGCGCCCTACAAATCCAGAATGCGTTCCGGCGTGACGCGCCCGCGCAGCACATCCCAAAGCCCAATCATATTGCCGCGAAACCGGCCCCAGCGATCCGCCCAGGGTTCCGGAAAGGGCGCGCGCAGCAGATTCTTGAGGCAATGGCGCGCAGCACTTGGAATGGCGTGGCTCCAGGGGAAGGAGCCTTTGATCGCAAGGTAGATCGGATTCACTACCTGCGAATAACCAAGCCTGAGGCCCGGCACGCGGCCCGCTTTTGCGCCAAGATGCACACCGCGCGCGCCCGCAAGACGCAGGATTTTCCCGTGCGCACCAAGCCGGCGCGTCACATCAATATCCTCATACCAGGCGTAAAGCGGAAGCCGTTCATCAACCCGAATAACATGGGCGCGCACGGTAGCCATGCGAAAGGCCATGTTGCAGCCATAGCCGTTGAAAGCCTCGGTCACCGCAAAGGCATCCGCGACACCCGGATCGGCGGCGAGCAACGCAGCGCCTTCGGCCAAATCATAGCCCGGCGCATTTGCGCCATCGGCGATCACTGTGCCGGTCGCGACCACCATATCCGGGTGGCTTTGGAAGCTGCTTTCCAGTACGGCAAGAAAGGCGCTGTTGCAGAGGAAATCATCATCCAGGAAGAGCACCACATCGCTGTCCCGCGCTTCATCCAGGATTCGGTTGCGCTGGCGCGGCAGGCCAGCGGGTGCTGTGATGAAGTCCACATCGGGGATCGCTTCACAGCCGCTGATATCATCTGCTGACACATGGCAGACCAGAATGCGATCCGTCGGGCGAGACTGCCGCGCAAGATCACGCAACACGCCCGCCAGAATGGCCGCGCGCCCGCGTGTGGCGATGCCGATGGTGATGTGCATCAGGCGCTACCTTGCAGCGGCGCGGGCAGGGGGGCTTCGCGGGCTTCTTGTGCAAGTCCACCAACCAGCCGGCCCCAAAAGCTCATGGCGTAATAGGCGGCGTTATGAAAGCGCAGCCGTAACAGGCTTATCAGCGCGCCGCCGAGTGGGCGCACCAGAAAGGCGAACCAGACGGAAGGCGGTACGCCATGCCGGCGCAGCACAAAGCCAAGCCCACGCCCGTAACTCGCCGCACGAGACACCGCCACTTCCGTCAAGCGCTTATCGGGATGGATGATGCGTAAGCCCGCATCATATTGCGCGACCGCACCGCGTGCCATGGCGCGACAGACCAGATCATTGCCCTCAGCCGAGCCCCAGCGCGTGCCGGGGCCAAGCTTCTCATCAAAGCCACCAAGCGACAGCATCAATTGGCGTGGCAGGAATAGGTTGAATTCAATCACGCTGGTCCAGACATTCTTCAGGTCAATCGCGCCCGAGGCTTCGCGCCAACGGCCAGACCCAAGCCCGCCTTCCGGCGATGCCGCCGGGCCCGTCAGCACGCCAAGCGATGGCACCGCGTGAAAGGCCGCATCCACGCGCGCCAGCACGCCCGCCGGATAAAGGCAATCATCATCAGGGAAAGTCACGATCTTACCGCGAGCCTGGCGCAGCCCAAGATTGCGCGCATGATTGGCGTTGCGGATGGCAGACCGCAGATGGGTGATGCGCATGCGCGCTGCATAAGGCTGTAGCACCGGCGCCACCCGATCATCCGCATTCTGATCCACGATGATCACTTCAAAATCATCGCGGCCTTGCGCGAGCAAGCTTTCCAGCAATTCGCCGATTTCGCGGCTGCGGCCAAGGGTTGCGACAATCAGTGAAAACCTCATACCGCAACAATCCCAAGCGCTTCATCCACTACGCGGCGGAAGTGCTGGCGGAAATGCGCGTTGCTGAAGCGTTCCGCATTGGCTAGGCAATCTTCGGGCGTGATGGCGGGCGCCATGGCTTCAAACCGCTCCACCGCGGCGACCAGGCTTGCGGTGGTTTGTTCCTGGAAGAAAATGCCGGTCGGGCGTGCATCAGGTGGCGCCACCACGATATCGCGCGCGCCGCCGCGGCCATAGGCGATCACTGGCGTGCCACAGGCTTGCGCTTCCACGGTGGCGATGCCGAAATCTTCCTCGGCGGCGAAAACTGCCGCACGCGCGCCTTGCGTCAGCGCGATCAATTCCGCCCGCGCGACGCGGCCTTTGAAGGTGATATTGGGCGCATCGCCGGCGGCGGCGCGCGCCTGTGCCTCATTCGGGCCATCGCCCACAATCATCAGCTTGCGGTTTGGCATGGCGCGGAAGGCAGCGGCAATCAGGTCAACGCGCTTATAGGGGACGATCCGAGACGCAATTAGGTAGTAATCACCCTTATTCGGCGCGGGCGTGAAGCTTTCAATATCCACCGGCGGATGCAAAACCTGCGCATCACGTCGCCAGGTCTTTTGAATACGCTCCGCGATATAGCTTGAATTGGCGAGCACGATATCGGGGTTGAGCGCACTCGCGCGATCCCAAAGCCGCATGCGATGCAAAAGCCAGCGCGTATAGGCGCCCTTCACGCCGCGCGTGAGGCCCGCTTCGCGCAGATATTGATGCTGTAAATCCCAGGCATAGCGCATGGGGCTATGGACATAGGAGATATGGATCTGCCCCGGCCCCGTCAGCACGCCTTTGGCGACGGCGTGAGAGGATGAAATCACGACATCATAGCCGGATAGATCAAGCTGTTCGATCGCAAGCGGCATCAGCCCCAGGAATTTGCGGAAATGCTTGCGGGCGAAAGGTATGCGCTGGATGAAGCTGGTGGTGACCTGCTTGCCTTGCAAAAATCCACGCTCGGCTTCCGGCATGAAATCGCAGACCGCAAAGACATCTGCTTCCGGCCATTCCAGCAGAAGCTGTTCCAGCACGCGTTCCGAACCCGCATAGCTATCCAGCCATTCATGCACCAGCGCAATCTTCATGGTGCGTTCTTTCGGATCAGGGCCAACAAGGCAAGCGCGGCCTTTTCCCAAGTATAATGTGCCGCCCGTTTCAGCCCCGCATCCCGCATGCCGGCGGCGAGGCCTTCTTCATCCAGCAGCCTTTCCAAGGCATCCACCAAGGTCTCAGGGCGCAGTGGGTCGAACCAAAGCGCCGCCTCACCGCAAACCTCGGGCACCGCGCCGGCATGGGCGGCGACAAGCGGGCAGCCGCAGGTCATGGCTTCCAAAGGCGGTAGGCCAAACCCTTCATAGCGCGATGGAAAAATAAGGCAGAGCGCGTTTTCATATAACGCGCGCAATTCGGCATCACTGACGCGCCCCAGGATACGCCCGGCATCCGCAGCAGGCCCGCTCCCGGCCCGAAACACCGCCGGGTCAGCCGCGCCTGCAACGGCCAGCGTCAAGCCACGAGCGCCAAGCAGCGCCGCGGCACTGGTCAGCGCGGCCAGGTTCTTGTGCGCCGCTGGATTGCCCACCACCAGGGCATAACGGCCTGCTTCCAGGCCATGGCGCGCCAAAACGCTGATGTCGGCCGCGATGCGCAGCATGTGATCGCCACCTTCCGGCAGAACGCCGATGGCTTCGGGCGCCACGCCCAGCGTCGCAGCAATGCGCCCGCGCGAAAATTCTGAAACCGTCAGTAATTGCGCGCCGGACCGCGCGAGCTTCTTGTGCAGAAAGCGATACCAGGCGCGGAAGGTGAAGGAATAACTCTCTGGCGTGTCGAACACGCCGGCATCATGGATCACCACGGCCTGCGCGCGGCCCATCATCAGCGGCGCGGTATTGCCGAGGTTGATAAGGAAGGAACCCTTGGCCGCCTTGGGCAATTCCCATTGTTCCCATACCTGGCCGGATTTCTGGCCAATGGCTTCCGCCTTCAGATAGGCAAAGGGGTTTTGCGCCACGCTGCTTGGCATCAATAGCCGTGCCTCAGGCCAGGTATCATGCCCCGCCAACCGATCCGCTGCCGCGGTGATTTCGCGCGCAAAACGCTGCACGCCAGTCATGCCCTGCGTCAGAAAGCGGCCATTGATGGCGATTGGCATCATGCGCTGCGGCACCCCTTTCCACGGATCAGCGCCAAAGCGCTGGCCTTATCTTGCGGCGCGGCAATGGACCAACCGGCGGCGAAAACCAAGCCGAAAATCAGCGCCGCCAGCAGCAAGGGCCAAAGCCAGCCGCCCAAGGGCACCAGCAGGGCCAAACCAAGGGCGGCAGGCGCGATTGGCCAAAGCAATTCGCGCATAGTGTCGCGCACAGCCGGGTAAAGCCTTGCGGCGAACCAGCCGCGCCCCAGGCAATCAACCACGCAGCGCGCCGCCCAAGCGAGTGCCGCACCTTCAATGCCAAGCCAAGGCAAAAGCGCGGCGCTCAGCGGCAGAAAAATCGCCGCCAGCACCAAGGAGAATTTGGCCGTCACATCCGGCCTCCCGATCGCTTCCAGAAGAACACCGGGGATGAAGGCGAGGCATGAAAAGAAAATACCAAAGCCCAGGATACGCAGTACTGGCCCGCCGCCAGTCGCGAAGGCATCGCCCAACCAAAGCCGCAGGAAAAGCTCCGCGCCTGGGATCAGAATGAGGGAGGCAGGCAGGCTCAACAGCATCACAATCAGCGCACCGCGCTTGATCAGCAAGGCGGTATGGTCTGGCAGTTCCCGGAAGGAAGAAGCAATGGCCGGCAACATTGTCTGCGCCACCGCCACAGGAATGATCCAAAGCCGCATGATCAGATCAAGCGGCGTTGCATAGAACGCCACGGCCGAAAGCGTCAGCATGGCGCCAATGATGAAGCGATCCGCATAGAGCAATAGCTGCGTGAGTGCGCCCGAAAGGCTCATCCAAAAACCCTGGCGGAGCAAAGGCCGCATCAGCCCAAAGCGCGGCGCCCTCAGGCCAAGCCCTGGCACATCGCGATGCGCAATGATGGCATAGGCAATGCCGCTGAACAGCCGCACCAAAATCACCGCCAGCATCACGCCGGTCAGGCTGTTCCAGAAAAACAGCACCAGCAAAGGGCCTAGATAGTAAAACGTATTGAGCGGGATATTGACTAGATTGGCGATCCGAAAGCGCTGCCAGGCGGAAAGCACACCCCAAAGCGCGGCGTTCAGCACCACCAAAGGCGCACCGGCGGCCAGTAATTGAAAGGCTGTGATGGCTTCCTGCTGCAAGGCTTCCGGCACATTCAGGAAGCGCCCCACCAGCCAGGGCACAGTCAGGAAAAGCGCTACCGCGATGACGGACGATACGCCAAGCAGCGCGAGTAATGTCGCCCCAATCATGGCACGCGCTTCTTCAACCGCGCCGGTGCCAAGCTTTTCCGAAACGCCGCGCGTCAGCGCCATGCCAAGGCCAAGATCGAAAACGCCAAAAATGCCAATCAGCGCCAGCGCAAGCGTGAAAAGCCCCCAGCGTTCCACGCCAAGGGCGCCAACCAGGAACGGCGTGATGACAAGGGCCAACAGCAAGGGCAGGCCGCGCCCAAGCCCATTCCATAGAATGCCGGAAACAAGCCTGCGCCCGCCCGCGCGTTCCGCAGAAGTCGAGGTTTGCGCCTCAGCCATTGGCAGACCCTTCAGCCGGCTGCGCGCTTGGACTTATGGAAGGGCGCGGCAGGATTGCCGCGCGCCATCACCTTCAATGCGCGCCGCGGCGCGACAATACTGCAACCGGGGTGCGCAACAGAATAGAAATGTCTGCCAGCAGCGAAGGGCGCGACACGTAGGACACATCCAGCGCCACGCGGGATTCGTAAGACGTTTCGCTCCGCCCGCTCACCTGCCAAAGGCCGGTGATGCCAGGGCGTACCGCCATGTAATGCACGGCGGAGGCACCGTAGTAGCGATCAATCTCCGCTTCCTGCACGGGGCGGGGGCCGACTAGGCTCATCTCACCGCGCAGCACATTGATCAGCTGCGGCAATTCATCAAGGCTGGTGGAGCGCAGAAAGCGCCCAATGCGCGTGATGCGCGGATCATTCTTCAGCTTGCGGGTTGCTTCCCATTCAGCGAGTGCCGCGGGGTCACTCGCCAGCAGGGCTTCCAGGTGCGTTTGCGAATCCACCACCATGGACCGGAACTTCAGGCAGCCGAACGGCTTGCCGCCGCGCCCCACGCGCTGATGCGCGAAGAAGGCCGGCCCGCCATCGGCGCGCACCAGCAGCGCCACGATCAGGAAGAAGGGGGAGAGAAGCACCAGGCCAATGCCAGCGCCGATGATATCAAGAGAGCGCTTGGCAATGGGGAACAAGGCCTTGCGGTCACGTTCCAAACCAATGGTCTGGGTCGTGGATTGCTGGATGGTCTGTACGGGTACGCTGGACATGGTGTCCTGAACCTTCGAACCTGAAAGAAAGAGGCTGTGAGACCTCTCACTGGGGGGCACCGGATTCCCGGTATCGATGAAGGGTTTACGTCCTCAACGGGGGCGGATTTGGGCCGCGGTTGCGGCCAGATTGTGGCAAGCGCGGCGTATTCTGCGGCGCTGCGGGGGCGGCTTCAGGGTAAGTGAGAAAAACGCCCGTTAAGCTATTGGCACAAAGCCATTTTACCTGCGGGCATACCATCCAGGTGCCAGCACCCAGAGCCCATTAAATCCACCAATCAGGTCGCGGCCCGGCTGATGGCTGGCGCCAGCCAGGGCAAGCGCGCCTTCATCGGCCAAAACATAAAGGGTTTGGGGCTCAAATTCCCCCTCCGCCAATTGCTGCGCCAACTTGGCATTCAGCGCGGCTACCCGCATCGGGTCGATTCGCGCAAGATAGACCGCATCGGTCTCCAGACCCTTGGTGGCAGCAAAAACCGCGATCTCCTCCCACCATGGCGCCTGATTGCCGGAGGGGATGATGCGGATGCGGGTGTAATGGCGCGCGGCCTCAGCCCAAAAGGGGTCGGATAGACGCAATGGAACGGTGGCGGCGGTGGGTGGGAAAAAATGATGCAGCCGGGCAAAGCCAGGGCGCATGTCCAGGATTTGGATCACCACCAGGCCCGCCAACACAATCCCGGCAAGCCGCCCGCCGAGCCAGCGGATCAGCAGAAAGACCGAAATGATCAGCGCGGCATAACCAAGCGGCCAGATGAAGCGTTCCGAAGCGCGCAGCGCATCGGCGTAGCGCAGAACCCATTGCGGCAGTTCGACAATGGTGAAGCTGACACCGGCGATGGAGACATTCGGCGAAACAGCAAACAGCGCCATGGCGGCCAGCACCAGGATCAGCGGCCAGAAGCGCCTTGCGGGCTGGGTTGGGTTCTTCGCCCAGGCAATCAGCCCAAGCAGCACCAGCAAAAGCGCGCCAAGCCCGGCATAGGAATGGCCGACTTCCAGATGGTTCGGCCCTGGTAGATCCGGCAGGAAGGCGCCCCAGGGTGAGGGATCAAACGGCGCCAGTACATCCATTTGCATCTGCCCATAGCCGCCCCAGCTTCCGCCAAAGCCGCCGCCCAGCATGAACATCCCGCCCGCCCAAAGTGCGGCGCCAACCATTGCGAAGATGATGACCACTTCAGCAAAAAGTGCGCTGCGCTTCGCGCCATCCAGCCAGCGCGCCAGCACATCCGCGGTCCAAAGCGCCGCCACCATGGGCAATAAATAGGCGTGGATGAGCGCCGTCGCGACCAGCAGGCTGGCCCAGGCCACCCAACGCGTCTTTGCTGTGTGTGTCAGGCAAAGCCATAATCCCATCAGCAGCAGGAAATGCGCCGAAAGCGCGAAATGCCCACCCATGCGCGCCAGCATTATTGGTTGCAGCACAAACAGCGCCGCGCCGGCCAGCCGTGCCAAGGGATCATCAGTGGCAAGCCCAATGATGCGCCACGCCATGAAAGCTTGCAGCGCCGCGCAGCCGTAAATCCAAAGGCCCCAATACTGCGAAACCTCGACCACTGGGCTGATCGCCTTGAAGAAAAACGCCAGCAGCGGAATCGCATCTGCGTAGTAGATGGAGGAACTGACCTCCAGCCCCCAAAGCGGGTTGAGGCCGGGCGGCCAGGACCAGGGCGCGCGGCGAAAAAAATTCCAGCCCAGCCAGTATTGCACCGGATCTGGGCCGATCATGCCGCTCAACATCCAGCCCGTATTCCAGGGCGGCAGGATATGCAGCCCGAAGGCATAGGCGATCACCGCCCAGCCAATCAGCACCGAAGCCGCAGCCCCGGCCCATGCTTTCAAAGCTTGTCGCGTCACGCCCTATCGCCAGGCAGGTAGCGTTCCACCAAATAAAGCGGCCGGCCTTTGGTTTCGTTGAAGATGCGCCCGAGATATTCGCCGATGATGCCCAGCATCATCATCTGCACGCCGCCGAGGAACAGCGTCACTGCCAGAAGGCTTGGGTAGCCGGCGACTGGATTGCCAAAGAAAATGGTGCGGAAGATCAACTGTGCCAGAAAGGCCAAGGCGCCAATCGCCGTAATCAGCCCGATATAGGTCGCGATTTTGAGCGGTGCGACGGTGAAGGAGGTGATGCCCTCCAGCGAGAAATTCCACAGCTTCCAGTAATTCCATTTGGTGGTGCCGGCGGCGCGCGGCGCGCGATCATAACGCACGGCGATGGCGGGAAAGCCGATCCAGGCAAACAGCCCCTTCATGAAGCGATGCTGTTCGCGCAGCTTCAGCAGCGCATCCAAGGCGCGGCGGCTCATGAGCCGGAAATCGCCGGTATCGGGTGGCAGATGCACCTTGCCGCTGATGCGCTGCATCAGGCGATAAAACCCGGAAGCGGTTGCCTTTTTTAGCCAGGTTTCGCCGGCGCGGGTATTGCGCTGCGCATAGGCAATATCGAAGCCCTGGCGCCAGGCGGCGATCAGGTCTGGGATAACCTCGGGCGGGTCTTGCAAATCGGCGTCAATCACCAGCACCGCTTCGGTGCCGCGGGCGTGGTCGAGCCCAGCGGTCAGCGCGATTTCCTTGCCGAAATTGCGGCTGAGATTGAGCACCGAGGCGCGCTGATCCTGCGCCTGAAGGCCGAGCATGACGGAAAGCGTACCGTCCTTCGACCCATCATTCACATAAACCACTTCCCAAGAAAGGCCGATGCCCGCCAAGGCCGCCACCAACCGCGCATGGAATTGGGGCAGCACCTCCTGCTCGTTGTAAGCGGGGACGACGATGGAAAGCGCGGGCGGGTCCTGGGACAAAGGCGGGGCCTCAAGGAGGTTTCAAGAAGGGGTGATAACAACCGAGATGGGGCGAAAACATGGCCCTGGAGGACCTTCAAGTGGGTCTTGGCCGTGGTTTTGCACCCCGCGCCGGAATCCTTGATGCTTGTCGCGGATCGAGAGGAGCCTTCCCCGCATGCCGGCCCCGCGCAATCTGACCGAGCTTGAAGCCGATATCAGCCGCGACCTGGAATTGGTGGCCCATCCGCGCGCCGCCTGGCTTGAGGCCAAAACCAGCGGCGGCACGCCAGTGTTGGATTGCCTGATCATCGGTGCGGGGCAATGCGGCCTGGCGGTGGCGCATGCGCTGAAGCGTGACAAAGTCAGCAATATCCTGCTGATTGATCGTGCGCCGGAGGGCAAGGAAGGCCCCTGGGTCACCTATGCCCGCATGCCGACCTTGCGATCCTGGAAGGATCAGAATGGGCCTGATTTGGGCATTCCTTCGCTGACCTATCAGGCCTGGCATGAGGCGCAGTTTGGCGCGGCGCATTTCGCCGCCATGCGCATGATCCCGCGCGAAGCCTGGCAGGATTATTTGAATTGGCTGCGCTGCGTGCTGGCCTTGCCGGTGCAAAATGACGTGGATGCCGGGCGGATTTCCCCCGCGCGCACGGATGATGGCCTGCCCTGCCTTCGGGTGGAAAGCTCGGCCGGGCCTTATCTGGCGCGCAAGGTGGTGTTGACGACGGGGCAGGAAGGCGTTGGCGAATGGTGGATGCCTGATTTCCTGCGCGCTTTGCCCGAGCATTTGCGCGCCCATAGCGCGGATGCGATTGATTTCGCCGCACTCAAGGGCCGGGTGGTGGCGGTGCTGGGCGCGGGGGCCTCGGCCTTCGACAATGCCGCCATGGCGCTGGAGGCCGGCGCGGCAGAGGTGCATCTGTTCTGCCGCCGAGCGGACCCCATGATCATCCAGCCCTATCGCTGGCTGACCTTTGCTGGCTTCATGCGTCATATTTTCGAAATGCCGGATGAATGGCGCTGGCGCTTCATGTCCTACATTCTCGGCCTGCGCGAAGGCTTTCCTGCCGATACCTATACGCGGGTCAATGCCTTCCCGAATTTCACCATGCATGTTGGGCGCCCTTGGACTGGGGCGTGTGTGGTGGATGAGCGCGTTGAATTGGCGACAGCGCGCGGCGCCTTCCTGGCCGATTACCTGATTTGCGGCACGGGTGTGCGCATGGACCCTGCGCTGATCCCTGCACTTGGCGAATGCGCGGATAACATCACGCTATGGGGGGATCGCTATACACCGCCACCCGAGGAAGCGAATGAACGCCTTGGCGAGTTTCCCTATCTGGTGCCGGATTATGCCTTTGTGGAAAGGCGGGCCGGTGAGACGCCTTGGATTCGCGATATCCATCTATTCGGCATCGGCACCACTATGTCCTTTGGCCCGGCGGGGTCTTCCATCAATGCCATGACAATGGCCGCGCCGCGCTTGGCTGCGGGGATCACGCGCGGCTTGTTCGAAGCGGATCTGCCACGGCTTTATGGCAATTTGCGCAGCTATGACATCCCGCAAGTGGTGCTTGACCCAAGCCGTATCACGGCGGAGTGACGGGTTCGTGGCGCAAAAAACCCGCCCAGGCCAATGACCGGGGCGGGTTCTTCAAGGCGATTCTGAAAGCCGAGTATTTCAGAATTTCCAGGTGAGGGCTGCCATCACGCGATTGTCGCAGATTTTTAGATCAAGGCATTCCTTCTGGCTGATGTCGGTGCCGTAATAACCGACAGAGACCGAAAAGCCCGCCGCAATATCGCGCTGCAGGAAGATGCCATAAGCCAAGTAATCCGGCGCGCCGAAGCGGTTATTGCGTTCGATCCACTGATAGCCAAGACGGCCTGACAGCGTCACATCAAACACCGGCGTCTTCCAATCAAAGCCACCTTCAAGCCAAACGCCCGTGCCGGAACTCCCGAAGAAATCCGGCGAATAGGCCGCCGTGCCAAGCAGCGTCACCGGATCAATTTCATAGGACAGCTTCATCACGCCTTCGGCAAAGGCAAGATCATATTGGCTTGGGCCGGCGGTGTAGCCCGGGTAGGAATAATAGACGCCGCCGATATCAACCTTGAGGCCGCTCAGTTCAAAGCGAAAGCCCGCAAGCCCATCAACTTCCTGGCGCGCATCTGTGCCGGCGAAGGTGGCATTGCTGACAAAGCCACCAACGTAAAAGCCGCTTTCATGGGAAAGCTCCAGGCTGCCCTGTACGGCGGGGCGATTGCGGGTCTGGCTGATGTTGCGGAACATGTAATCGGTCTGCCCGACTGCCGAGCCGGTCACCGAAAAGCCATTGCCAAGTTCGACTTGAGCAAGTGCGGGGGTTGAAACGAGGCCAAGCGCGAAACCGAGCGCCATGAGTTTTTTCATCATCTAAAACTTTTCCTTCGCAAAGAGGTTGCACTGATGACTGAGAGAATTCATCCACAGTGTGCTGCGAAGATCAGTTTAGGGGAGAATGTTTTGCGAGCATTTAACGCCGAGCTGACAGAATATGCTTTCAAAATGAGCAAGTATTTCGATTCAGATAAAAACTTCCGCAATTCTTGTGTTTGGTGGCATGTTTATTTCCAATACATTACAATGAGTTCATTGAAAATCGGGCCTACAAAAGATATCGCAGGCCCGATCCTGATAATCTCAAGCCGCTGGCAGCGGCATGGTCCTTTTGCGCCAGGCGGAAGCCTGCATGGCGGATGATTTCACATGCACCAGCACCGGACGATCCGTGATGGCGAAGGCCTCAGCCAGGGCGCCTTCAATCTGATCTTCCGTCTCAATGGAAACCGCCGCAGCGCCAAAGGATTTTGCCCAAGCGATGAAATCCGGATTGGTCAGCCGGATTGCCTTGTCATAAGTGCGGCCAGGATAGCGACCTTCATGATGCATGCCGATGGTGCCGTAGCAGGAATTATCGGACAGGATGATCACTGGTGCGACACCTTCGCGCACGGCGGTTGCAATTTCATTGCCGGTCATCAAAATCCCGCCATCACCCACGAAAGCGACGGCGCGCTTGCCTTTGCGCCTCAGAGACGCCGCAACCGCCATGGGCACCGCCGCGCCCATGGCGCCGACCACGGAAGCGAGGAAACACTGCGTTTGCCGAAAGGGGAAATAGCGATGCAGGAAGGACGAGAAATTCCCAGCATCCGACGTAATGGCCGCATCACGTGGCACATGCCGCGCCGCCGCCGCGCAGACCGCGCCGAAATTCACGCCATCTTCCATCTTGTCCCATTCGGGCGCCAGCAGTTTGCGGTGAATGGCGTTGAGGCCAGAGACCCAGCGCTTGCGCGCCTCACTCGCTTCCGGGGCATTGCGCGCGAGCAAGCCACGAATGACCGCCAGCGGATCAGCCGCAATGGGCAAGTCCACGCGCCAGACGCGGCCAATTTCATTCGCATCCGGCCAGACCTGTACCATGGTCAGCTGCGGTTCGGGTGCCGCGGGGAAGCTATAGGATTGGCTGATCGAATCCGACATGCGTTCGCCAAGGCAGATCATCAGATCGGCCTTTTTCATTTCCTCGATCAGCGGCTTTGGCACGCGAATACCCATATAGCCGCCGTAATTCGGATGCTCCGCATCAAACATATGCGGGCGGCGATGGGTTGGGCTGATCGGCAGCGTCCAGGCCTCAGCCAGGCGGTTCAATTCAGCGGATGCAGCCTCGCCATGCGTTGCAAGCGCACCGCCCACCAGCACCAGCGGGCGTTCTGCATTGGCGAGAAGTTCCGCGAGCTTGTCCAAATCCTCCGCGCGCGGGCCGGCCATGGGCATGGCGCGTGGCTTCACCACGGGGCCTTCCGCTGGCGCGTCAAAAATATCTTCGGGCAAGATCACGGCGACAGGGCCGGGCGTGCCGGATTCCGCCAGATGGAAGGCGCGCGCAATCGTCTCGCTCGCCTGGATGGGTTCTAGGACTTCGAAGACACCCTTGGTGATGTCGGACAAAAGCCGCGAATAATTCTGTTCCTGCAGTGCCAGGCGGCCAATATCCTTGCGTTCCACATGGCCGATCAGCATCACCAGCGGTGTCGCATCATGATAGGCCGTGTGAAGCGCGATCATGGCATTGGTCGCCCCCGGCCCGCGTGAGACCAGCGCCACGCCAGCACGGCCATTGCGCATGCGCCCATCAGCGGCGGCCATGAAGCCCGCGCCCCCTTCATGGCGGCAGACCACCAGATTGATGCCGGGGAAGTCGCTCAGCGCATCCGTCAGGCCAAGATAGCTTTCCCCTGGCACGCAATAAATGATGTCAATGTCATGCGCCGCGAGGCTTTCGGCCAGCATATAGCCGACGGTCTTGGTCATGGGTCTCTCTCCTATCCTGTCTTACTCTGCGCGAATGCCAAGCTGACGAATGACAGCTTCGAAATTCGTGCGATACTCCGCCAAAACCTGTCGGAAGGCATCCGGGCCGGCGAAGAAGGCCTCGGTTCCGATATTGGTCAGACGCTCATGCGTGTCAGGCTGGGCGGCGATTTGTTCCACGGCGCCTGCAATTTGTGCAATGATGACGGGTGGCGTGGCGGCCGGCGCCATCAGGCCAATCCAGCCGGTATAATCATAGCCCGGCATATCGGCGGCCTCCGCCAGAGGTGGGATATCAGGCGCCAAGCGGCTGCGCCGCCCGCTGGTGGAGCCATAGGCTTTAAGCTTGCCTTCGCGGATCAGCGTGCCGGAAGCGGCGAGCGTTTCGATGGCGAAATGCACCTGGCCACCAAGCAGCGCCGCCATTGCAGGGCCGCTACCCTGATAGGGGATATGCAGCGCATCTACATTGGCGCGGGCGAGCAAAAGTGCGGTCAGCACATGCTGCGACCCCGCCGCGCCGGATGATGCATAGGTGTATTTGCCGGGATTGGCGCGCAGCAGCGCAATCAAGGCGCGCGCATTGGGTGGCGGGAAATCTGCGCGCGCCACCAGGATATAGGGAGAGCCCGAAAACCGCGCGACCGGCGCCAGATCCCGGTCAACATCATAAGGCGTGCGATGGATCAGGGGGCCCAAGCTAATCGGCCCGATCGAGGCGGCGAGTAAAGTGTACCCATCGGGCGTGGCCTTGGCGACGATATCCGTGCCGATGCTCCCCCCCGCGCCGGGGCGATTTTCCGGCACAATCGGCTGGCCCAGCCTTTCCGAAAGCCGTTGCGCCATCAAGCGACCGACCTGATCTGTCGCCTGCCCCGGAGGCCAGGGCACCACCAGGCGAATGGGGCGCGATGGCCATGTCTGCGCCATGGCTGGCCTGATCAGAAATGGCAGCCCTGCCAAGCCAAATGTGCGACGGTTGATCATGATGCGTTTCCTCACCCTCACTCCATCCTGACGCATTGGCGCGTGAGTGCAAGCGGGTGCGGCGCCGCACTTATTGCGGTTTGATCCCGGCAGCACGCGCCAGCGCGCCAAGCGTTGCCAATTCGCTTCTGATGAAGGCGGTATATTCGGCCGGTGTCCATGGCGGGGGTGCGCCGCCCAAATCCTCAAGCTTTGCACGTGTTTCGGGTTCGGCCAGCATGGCCTGGGTTTCACGGGTGAGCCGCGCCAGGACGGGTGCCGGCGTGGCAGCCGGGGCGGAAATGCCGAACCAGGCGGCAGAGACCACATCAAGCCCGGCTTCGCGCATGGTGGGCAAATCAGGGAAAAGGGGCGAACGATATTCACTCAACAGCGCCAGGGCGCGGAGCGACCCGCCGCGCATATGCCCAACCGCGGAAGGTAGGCTATCAATAATGCCGGGCACAATACCGGCAATCACATCCGTGAGCGCCGGACCAACACCCCGATAAACGACAGAGCGCACCTCCACCCCCAGCGCCTGACCAAGCCGCACGCCGGCCAAATGGGAGGAGGTTCCAATGGCCGCCACGGCCAGCGTCAATTCACGTTCTCGCCGGCCCAATTCCAGATACTCCTGGATATTGCGCGCAGGATGGTTGCGCGTGACCAGCAGGGCAGGGGGCGTGCGTGACAGGAGCGCGATATGCGCGAAATCCACCATCGGGTCATAGCCGATGTTGGGATAGATCGCGGGTGAGACGCCATGCGAGGTGGAAGATGATACCAGCAGCGTATGCCCATCCGGCTCTGCCCGTGCGACCAATTGCGCACCAAGCGTCGCCCCCGCGCCGGGGCGGTTTTCCACCAGCATGGGCTGGCCAAGCCTGGGGCCGAGTTTCTCCGCCGCCAAGCGCCCAACAACATCCGTTGTGCCACCAGGTGCGAAGGGCACAATCAGCCTGATGGGGCGGGACGGCCAGGCGGGTGCCTGGGCCTGCGCTGCCATGGGCAGCAAGGGCAGCGCCAAAGCAAGACGGCGCGTGATCATGCTTGGCATCGGCCCTTGCTGCATTACCTCAGCCCTTCTTCTTGCGGGCTTCCCATTCATCAAGGTCAATGCGCGGGATCTCGATACGGTCCGTGGTACGCGCATACCAGCCGCGCCCATGCATGCGCCCAACCAGGTCAAGCTTCGGCGTATCAATGTAGTATTTCGCCAGGTCCATCACGCAATCATCCTGCACATACATGCCAACTACCTTGCCGAGCACAATGATATGCCGGCCCGCAGGGACGAATTGGAAAATCTCGCATTCCAGCGCAACCGGGCTTTCGGCGATGCGCGGCACCGCGACCTTGGTGGAAGGCGCGGTGGAAAGCCCCGCTTCGGTGATTTCGCTGACGCCGGGCGGGAAATCTACTGCGGTGATGTTCATCTTCTCCGCCAAATCGGCCGAGACCATATTCACCACAAATTGCCCCGTCGCTTCGATATTCGCGACCGTATCCTTCAGCGCACCCGGCGCGCGCGGCCCGCAGCCAAAGCCCACCACCACGGGATTGTCAGAAAAAGCGTTGAAGAAGGAATAGGGCGCGGCATTCACCACGCCATCCTGGTCCTTCGTCACCACCCAGGCCACCGGGCGCGGCACCACGGTGGACACCACCAGCTTATAGGCTTGGTCAAAGGGGATTTTCGCGAAATCGAAATTCATCTGAAGCTTCCTTGGTGTTGAGAGCGAAAAATCAAACCACGCGATGCGGGGGCGAAATGCCCTGGATCAGCACGGCGGCGAGGTTTTCAATGCAGCGCATGCCCATGGCATGGCGCGTTTCGATGGTGGCGGAACCGAGATGCGGCAGCAGCGCCACATTCTCAAGCGCCATATAGCCCGGATGCACGCGGGGTTCCCCATCATAAACATCAAGCCCGGCAGCGCGGATATGGCCGGATTTCAGCGCGGCGATCAGCGCTTCATCATCCACCGAAGGCCCGCGCCCGGAATTGATGACAATGGCGCCCTTTTTCATCTGCGAGAGCCGTTCGGCATTGAGCCATTTGCGCGTGCCATCACCGCCTGGGACATGCATGGAAAGCACATCAATGCTGCCGAGGAAACCTGCATCGGTTTCATGGAAAATCGCGCCCTGTTCGATTTCCGTCGGCAGGCGCTGCATGTCGCGATAATGGATCTCCATCTGCACGCCGCGCGCCATGGCGGCCAATTCGCGGCCAATACGGCCAAAGCCCAGCACACCAAGCTTCTTACCTTGGAGCGTGACACCCATAAGCTGCGTTGGCGCCCAGCCCTCCCACTGCCCTGCGCGGACCATACGTTCGCCTTCGCCGGCGCGGCGGGCGGCCATCAGCATGAGGGTGAAGGCGCATTCGGCGGTCGCGAAGGACAGCACCTCGGGCGTATTGGTCACAGCAATGCCGCGTGCGCGCGCGGCATCTATCGCAACATGGTCAAAGCCCACGCTGAAGGTCGCGATCACCTTTACACTTTCCAGCAGGGCGTTGATGGCGGCGGCGTTCATCGCATCGCCAGCGGCGCAAAGGATGCCATCGGCCCCGCAGGCCTTGGCGCGGGCGGCAATTTCAGCGCCGTCGCGGCCCCAAAGCGCGTCCTCAGTGTTCAGCCTGGCGTCGAAGACTTCGGCGAGCCGCGCCTCAATGGCCTCGGGCAATTTCCGGGTGACGAGAATGACTGGCTTGGCCATGGGGGTTTTGTGCTCCGCGTCTTTGAACGGGGCGCACCATGGCCCGGCTTGGCCCGTCTTGCCAGAGGGCGGGTGAGGGGGCAGGGTCGGGGCATCATTCTTTCGTGGAGAAATGGGTCATGGATTTGGGTTTGAAGGGCAAGCGGGCCTTGGTCATGGGCGGTTCCAAGGGGCTTGGGCGGTCCATCGCTGATGCCATCGCGGCCGAGGGCGCCGTTGTGACCGTCAGCGGGCGCGAACAGGCAAGCCTTGATAAGGTGGCTGCGGAATTGAAGGCGCTGGGCGCCCAGGCAGCCTATGGCATTCCGGCGGATGTTTCGAGTGGGGCGGAGATGGATAAGCTCGCCGATGCCGCGGTGGCGGCCATGGGTGGCGTTGATATCCTTGTGCTGAACCATGGCGGACCGCCCGTTTGCACCGCTTCCCAGATGAAGGAAGAAGATCTGGTCAAGTGGTTCCAGAATATTGTGCTTTCCCCAATTCGCATCACCAACCGCCTGATGCCGGCGATGCGCGCGCAGAAATGGGGCCGGGTGATTGTGGTGGGCAGCACGGGGATGCAACACCCGATTCCGACTCTGGCGCTTTCCAATACCTTGCGCGCTTCGATCTGGGGTTGGCTGAAGACGCTTTCCGCTGAAGTGGCCGCCGATGGCGTGACGATGAATGTGCTGGCGCCGGGCAGCATCCTGACCGATCGCATCACCACCAATACGGCCATTCGCGCGAAGCAAACGGGCGTTTCGGAAGATGAAATCCTGGCCCAGACTGCCAAGGAAATTCCCGCCGGCCGCATTGGCATGCCGGCCGAATATGGGCCGATGGGTGCGTTTTTAGCGGGCGAGACCGGCGCCTATATCACCGCTTCCATGATCCGCGTTGACGGCGGACGTGTGCGGAGCATGCTGTAAGCCCGCGCATGCTGCCCAATCTTACACCCGACATGGCCCTCGCGGCGCGTTTGTTTGACGCGCTGCGGGACGCCACACGCGATGGCGAAGGTGTCACGCGCGAAGCCTATGGGCGTGGAGAGCGCATCGCGCATCAATTGGTGCGCGACGCCGCCCGCGAACTTGGCTTGGAATGCCGCAATGATGTTGCGGGCAATCTGTATACGACCCTTCCCGGGACGGATCGTGCGGCGAAGCAGATCATCATGGGCAGCCATCTCGATTCCGTGCGTGAGGGCGGGAATTTCGATGGCGCCGCCGGGGTTCTGGCGGGGCTTGCGGCAGTGGCCGGCATGAAGCGCGCTGGCTTCCAGCCCGCCCGCGATATGACGGTGATGGCCATTCGCGCTGAGGAAGCGGGGCAATGGTTCCCGACTTCCTATCCTGGCAGCAAGGCAGCGCTTGGGTTGCTGGCGGCTGAAGTCCTTCAAGTGAAGCGCACCGATAGCGGCCGGAGTTTGGCCGAACATATGCGCGAAGAAGGCTTTGATCCTAATGCGGTGGCACGCGGCGAACATCTGCTCGGCCCGGAAAACACGGCGGCCTTTCTGGAAGTGCATATTGAACAAGGGCCGAGCCTTGATTCCGAAGGACTGCCCATTGGCATCGTGACCGGCATCCCCGGATCGCGGCGGCTGCGTGCGGCGCGCGTGCTGGGCGAATACAATCATTCGGGCGCGACCGCGCGGCGCTATCGGCGTGATGCGGCGGTTGCCTTGGCCGAGCTTGTGCATCGGCTGGATGAGGAATGGTGCCGGCTTGAAGCGCTTGGCCACGCCATGGTCTGCACCTTCTGCACAATGGCCACCACGGAAGAAGCAGGCTTCACGAAAATCGCCGGTGAGGCGCGTTTTCAGCTTGATATTCGCAGCGTTGAACCGGCGTCGCGCGATCTGCTTTTCGCCGCCATGGGCCGCATCATTGCCGAGATTGAAGCGCGCCGTGGTGTGCGGTTTGATCTTGGCCCGGAAACCGGCAGCCTTTCCGCGCCGATGGATCAGGGTGTGCGGGCGGGCATTGAAAGCGCCGCCAAGGCGCTTGGTATTCGCTATCGGCATATGGCATCGGGTGCCGGGCATGATGCGGCCGCCTTTGCCGAAGCGGGCGTGCCGGCGGCGATGCTTTTCGTTCGCAATCAGAATGGCAGTCACAATCCGAAGGAAGCTATGCGCATGGAAGATTTTGCGGCCGCTTGCGCCGTGGTCACCCGTTGGGCGGCGGAGATGGGGCAATGAGCACATCAGCACATAACAATGCGCGTCTTGCCGTTGATATCGGCGGCACCTTCACGGATCTGGCCATTGAAAAAGATGGCCAGCGCTGGACCGCCAAGGTCCTGACCACGCCTGCCGCACCCGAGAAGGGTGTGCTTGAAGGTGTGCAGCAGGTGCTGGCCAAGGCCGCCATGAAGCCCGCTGATCTGGCGCTGGTGATCCATGGCACCACGCTTGCCACCAATGCGGTGATTGAACGCAAGGGGGCGAAAACCGCGCTGATCACCACCGATGGCTTTCGCGATGTTTTGGCGCTCGCGAATGAAGCGCGCTACGACCAATATGATCTGAACATTGAATTGGCCAAGCCGCTTGTGCCGCGCCGCTGGCGCCTGCCGGTGCCGGAGCGCCTTGATAATACCGGCAAGGTGCTGCTTGCCTTGGATGAGGCCGCGGTGCGCGCACATATTCCCTTTATGCGCGCTGAGGGTATTGAAAGCCTCGCCATCGGTTTCATCCATGGCTTTGTGAACCCAACCCATGAACGCCGCGCGGCCGAGATTGTGCGCGAAGCCTGGCCAGAATTGCCGGTCTCACTTTCCTCAGAAGTCTCGCCCGAAATGCGCGAATGGGAACGTTTTTCGACCACCGTCGCCAATGCCTATGTGCAGCCCTTGATGGCGCGCTACTTGAAGCAATTGGAATTGGGGTTGCGCGATGCAGGACTTGCTTGCCCGCTTTATCTGATGCTGTCGGGTGGTGGCCTCACCACCATTGATACCGCGGCGCGTTTCCCAATCCGCCTGGTGGAAAGCGGCCCGGCGGGGGGTGCGATATTCTCGGCCTTTGTCGCGCGGCAGCGTGGCTTCGATAAGGTGCTGTCCTTCGATATGGGCGGCACCACTGCCAAGGTCTGCCTGATTGATGATTTCCGCCCGCAGGCGTCGCGCACCTTCGAAGTGGCGCGCGTTGGGCGCTTCAAGAAAGGCTCTGGCCTGCCGCTCCGCATTCCTGTGATTGAAATGGTAGAAATCGGCGCGGGTGGCGGTTCCATCGCGCAGGTGGACAGCATGGGGCGCATTCAGGTGGGCCCCGAAAGTGCCGGCGCTGATCCCGGCCCTGCCTGTTATGGGCGTGGCGGCACGCATCCGGCGGTGACCGACGCCAATCTGGCGCTTGGCCGCTACGATCCTGAACTTTTCGCGGGTGGTGCGCTCAGGCTTTATCCTGATCAGTCTCGCAAGGCGCTGGCTGAACATGTGGGTGGCAAGCTCGCACTTTCCGCCGATATGGCAGCACTTGGCGTGGTTGAGATGGTTGATGAGAATATGGCCAATGCCGCGCGCGTCCATGCCATTGAAAGTGCCAAGAATTACGAAGGCCGCGTGGTGATTGCCTTTGGTGGCGGTGGCCCCGTGCATGGCTATCGCGTGGCCGAGAAAATCGGCGTGAAGCGCATTCTGGTGCCCTCTGGCGCGGGCGTCGGCAGCGCGATTGGCTTCCTCCGCGCGCCGGTGGCTTATGAGGTGGTGAAGTCGCTCTATCAGCGCTTCGGCAGCTTTGATGTCGCTGCGGTGAATGGCCTGCTGGCGGCCATGTCGCACGAAGCGGCGGGCGTGGTGGCGGAAGGCGCCTTTGGTGCGCCGATCGAGGAAACGCGCATCGCCTATATGCGCTATGTCGGGCAGGGTCATGAAATCGCCGTGCCGATCCCGCCGCGTGCCTTGACCCAACAGGATGTACGCGAAATTCGCGCGCTGTATGATTCGGAATATAGCCGTTTCTATGACCGCCCGGTGCCAGGTTCGGATGTTGAAATCCTGTCCTTCGCCGTCACGGTCCGCACCGTTGAAGCGCATGTGGAACCGGCGGCGGCGGTGGCGAATGCGCCCGCACCAAGCCCGATCCGCGTGCAAATGGTGCGCGATACCGCCACCGGCGAAGTGGCCGAATGGCAGGTTTATGATCGCGATGCGATGCGGCCCGGTGCCACGGTGGCCGGCCCCGCCATTATCGCCGAAGCGGAAACCAGCACCTTGATTGGCCCGGGCTGGATTTGCCGCATGGATGGGCTTGGCTATCTCGATCTGACGCAGGAGGCTGCACGATGAAGGAAACCGGCGCGCTGGCGACAATTCAACGCCAGATCCAATGGAATCGCCTGATTGCAGTGGTCGAAGAACAGGCGCAAACCATGATCCGCACGGCCTTCAGCACCACGGTGCGCGAAGCGGGCGATCTTTCCGCCGGCGTTTTTGATCTGCAAGGACGCATGCTGGCCCAGGCCGTGACCGGTACGCCTGGCCATGTGAATTCCATGGCGGAATCTGTCGGGCACTTTCTGGCGAAATTCCCGGCAGCCAGCATGAAGCCAGGTGATCACTACATCACCAATGACCCCTGGCTCGCGACCGGGCATTTGCATGACCTGACCGTCGTTTCGCCCGCGTTTCGCGGCGGCAAGATTGTCGGACTTTTCGCCAATACCGCGCATATCATCGATATCGGCGGCCTTGGCATGGGCCCGGAAGGGCGCAGCGTTTTCGAAGAAGGGCTCTATATCCCCATCGTCAAATGCTTCGATGCCGGCGCGCCGAATGAGACGTTTTTTGATTTCATCCGAGCGGGGTCCCGGACGCCGGTCGAATTGGAAGGCGATATCTATTCCCTTTGCGCCTGCAATGACGCCGGTTCCAAGCGACTTGTTGAAATGATGAACGAGTTCGCGATGGATAGCCTGGATGATCTGGCGGAATATATTTTTGAAGCCAGCCGCCGCGCTACCCTGCTTGAAATTGCAAAGCTGCCGCGCGGTACTTTCCGTTCCGATATCAAATCGGATGGGTATGAGGCGCCGGTGACGCTGAAGGCCGCCATGACCATCCATGCGGATCGGATTGTGGTGGATTATACCGGCACTTCGGGGCTTTCCGGCCGCGGCATCAATGTCCCGCCCGCCTATTGCCGCGCCTATTCCTGCTTCGGCATAAAATGTGTTGTCGCGCCCGAAGTCCCGAATAACTGGGCGAGCCTCGCGCCGTTTGAGATGGAAATCCCTGAAGGTTCCATCCTGAATGCGCCGCGGCCGTATCCCGTGAGCGTGCGGCATGTAATTGGGCAATTGATCCCGGATTTGATGATGGGCTGCCTTCACCAAGCCGTCCCGGGGCGCGTGAATGCGGAAGGGTCTTCGGCCCTGTGGAATCCGCCTTTGCGTGGCGGTTCTCAGGTCTCGGGCCAGGAAGCTGAGGTGGATGATTTTGAAATCATCACCTTCAATTCCGGCGGTACGGGGGCGCGGCCAGCCAAGGATGGGCTAGATGGCACGGCCTTCCCATCTGGCGTGCGGACCATGCCGGTGGAAGCCACTGAAAACGTCGCACCCGTGATTTTCTGGAAGAAGGAACTCCGCCCTGATTCAGCGGGCGCTGGCAAGACGCGTGGCGGCTTTGGCCAGATTATGGAAATCGGCGCCAAGGGCGATGCGGAATTCGCGGTGAATGCTATTTTCGATCGCGTCGCCAATCCACCCAAGGGGCGCGATGGTGGCGCGGAAGGCGCTGGTGGTTGGGTTGGCCTGAATGACCCGAATGGCACGGTGTTGCGTACCAAGGGCTTTCAGGTGATTCCAAAAGGCCGGCGCCTGCTGCTGAAACTGCCCGGCGGCGGCGGCATGGGTGATCCTAAGGCGCGCGATCCGGAATTGGTGAAGCGCGATGTCGCGGATGGGCTGATCACCGCCCATGCTGCACGGGATGTCTATGGCGTTGAGGTGAAGTAGTCGGGCGAAGGTGGCGCCTGACGAAAGGCGCTTCCGTCCTTTGCTGTTCCGTAGCTATTCAAGGTGCGATCACCCGACAAACTCCGTGAGGCTCGCTCCATCTCGGGGGCCTCTAGCGTATGCATGATCAACGGTGACGTTACCCCCTGTTTGGTAACCTTGCCAGAAACTCATTGATCAGCCGCGTCGTGGCCTCTGGGGCGTCCACCACCGAAATATGCGCGCTCGGTACCACCTCGAAACGCCCCTGCGGTAGTTGCGCCACAGCGGGCCGGAGCGTTTGCGGGGGATACATGTTATCCTCGGCCCCGACGATGAATAGGACAGGGGCCCTTATGCCGCCCATGCGCGGGGCCAGGGCCTCGCGCTCCAGCAGCACCGAGCCCACCGAAAGCGCTAGCGCCGGGCCATCTGCCTGGCGCAAATGGTCATGAAATGCCTGCATGACCGGGCCGCCTTGCGCGCGTGTCGTGGGCAGGAAAAAGGCGCGGGCAACGCCGTCACGATAAAGGCTGCTGGCATGGATCCAGCGCGCACCCCAGACCACGAAGCGATCTGAAAAATTCAGGCCTTCGGCTGGTGCATTGATGGGGGTGTTCAGCATCACTAGGGCGCGGGTGCGGGCAGGATAGGCTAGGGCAAATTCTCCGCCGACCAGCCCCCCCCAGGAGGTTCCGACAATCACGACCGGCTGGGTGATGTTCAGCGCGTCAAGCGTTTCGGCCAAGGCCGTCGCGCAATCGGCCATGCTGAAGGGGCCCGGTGCCGCCTGGCTGCCCCCATGCCCTGGCCCGTCAATGACAATCAGACGATGGCGCCCGCGCCAAGCTTCGATCTGCGCCTGGTAAATACGATGATCGGTGAGCACGGCATGCCATAGCACCAGCACATCACCGGTGGCGTCAGCCGGCCCGGAATCGCGGACAGCAAGGCGCCCAAGTTTTGTCGGGACCATTTGGGCCGCTGGCAAGACCTCCACTACGGCCTGGGTAATCTGTCCAGTTTGGCTTGCGCAGCCCGTCAACATGACAAGCGCAATGGTTTGGCTGAGCGCGACCCCAGCGGCGAGGATACTGGCCCGAAGCCCACGCGGCCCTCGGGATAGAGAAAACGCCATCAGAACCTCCCATCGGCAATGTTATCGGCGTTAATTTAGGCAAGGCGACGGGAAAATGTCAATGGCGTTAACATAAATGGAAGGTGGGTGTATGACTTGCTTATGCAAAGCCATGATCCCGCCGCCCCACGCCAAGCAAAAGCCGCCCGCAACCCGCAATCCGAAGGGCGATTTCATCACGGCAATCTGCGCCAGGCGCTGATTGATGCCGCCTTGGCCGAACCCGATATCGAAGGGCTTTCACTGCGCCAGCTTGCCGCCGGGCTTGGTGTCAGCGCCGCTGCCGCCTATCGACATTTTGAAAATCGCGATGACCTGCTGACCGAAGTGGCGCGCATCGGCTTTGATCGTTTGCAGCAGCGCTTTGCCGAAGCCTGCCCAATCACCGCAACCCCAATCAGCGACGCCGAGGCACGAACATGGCTCCGTCGCCTCGCCTTGGCCTATCTTGCCTTTGCTGATGAGGAAGCGGCGTTATGGCGGCTGATGTTCGGCGGGCAGGCCGCAGCCTATCGCGCGCATGCAACCCTGAACGCCAGCCAATCAAGTTCCCGCTACTTGCCTGCTGTGCTGCGCGGCCTTTTCGAGGTTGGGGCAGTTGCGCGGGCACCGACGGAGGCTGATGCACTTTTTGTTTGGAGCGCCATTCATGGCGTTGCCATGCTGCGTGCGGGCAAGGTCACCGCGGCGCTTTTGCCGCTGCCTGAACTGGCGGCGGCATTCGCCGAATACATGGTCCAAGCCCTGGGCGGGCAACGGCAAACTGCCTGACCGGCCAAGCCGTCACCATGCCGCGCGATGCACCTTGGCGGGCCAAGTGGAACGGCTTGGCGCACCGGATATGCTCGGGCGCTACATCCCCCGCCGCACCAGATTGACCCAGAACGCCACGCCATGGGGTAGGGCGGCATCATTGAAATCATACAGCGGCGTATGCAGCGCATGCGCCTTGCCATCCGGTGCATTGCCATTGCCCATGAAGACGAAAGCGCCCGGCTTGGCGCGCAGCATGAAGGCGAAATCCTCGCCGCCCGTCACGGGGGTCATCTGGTCATTCACCGCGCCATTACCCGCCAAGTCGCGTGCGGTATCCGCCATGATCGCGGTTTCACGCGTGTGATTGATCAGCGGCGCGGCACCCCACCACAGCGTCACCTCAGCACTCGCACCCTGCATGCGGGCGGTGAGTTCGGCCACTTCGCGCATCCGGTCTTCCAGCAGCTTCTGCATGGTTGGGTTGAAGGCGCGCATGGTGCCGCCCACAAGGATTTCGGACGGCATCACATTCAGCGCATCCACCGAACCGCCCGAGATATGCCCAACACTGATCACCACGCTTTCCAGCGCCGGTGCATTACGGCTGACAATACTTTGCAGCGCGGTGATGAAATTCGCCTGTGCGACAGTGATGTCACTCGCCAAATGGGGTGAATTGCCGCCATGTCCGCCGGTGCCGCGAAACTGCACTTTCCAGCGCCCGGAACCCGCCATCATGGGGCCGTCGCAAAGCGCGAAATGGCCAAGCGGCAGCCCCGGCATATTGTGCATGCCATAGACCGCATCGCAGGGAAAACGGTCGAACAGGCCATCATCCAGCATGGCTTGCGCGCCGCCGCGCCCTTCTTCGGCGGGCTGGAAAATGAAATGCACCGTGCCCGCGAAATCGCGATTCTGCGCCAGAATCTGCGCCGCACCCAGCAGCATGGTGGTATGCCCATCATGCCCGCAGGCATGCATCTTCCCCGGATGTTGTGACGCATAGGGCAGGTTGGTCATCTCGGTCAGCGCCAGCGCATCCATATCGGCGCGGAGCCCAATCGCCCCTTGCCCCGGGCGCTTACCGCGCAGCGTGCCCACCACGCCCGTGCGGCCAACGCCTTCCGTGGTTTCAATGCCAAGGCTGCGCAGCCGTGCCGCCACCAGAGCCGCGGTCCGGGTTTCTTCCATACCCAATTCCGGATGGGCGTGGATGTCTTTTCTGATGGCGATCAACTCAGGCAGGATGAGCTCGATTTCCTGCATCAAGGGATGGTCTGTCATGTGGCCTCTCTCGTCGTGCTTAGCTTATGATGAACGCGGCAGGGCTTCGCGTTCAACGGGTTGCGGCAGGCTCTCACCGGGGGGCGGCTACCAATTGCAGCCAGGCGCGCAAATGCCGCCGCAGCTGAAACTCGAATTCGACATTCATATCCTGCCCGGCCAGTTTCACCACACGCGCAGCCAGCGCCGCGCGGTCGGCATCATTCCGCGTGGGGCCGGTAACCTCTCGCCTGACTTCGGCGGCGGCAGAGGCAAGCACCCCGTCATCCGCTGAAACAATCTCAAGCTGGCAGCGCATGACGCAGCGAAAAACCTCCGATGCGGGGCTGAAGGTGCCGGCGGCGCTAACCGTTTCGCGCGTCAGTCGCGCCGTTTGAATGACGAAGCGCGCCGTACCAGGACCACCCGTAGCACTCAGGCGATCATGCGCCATGCGCAGCATCACATCTGAAGGCAGCAAAGGGGCGGGCTGTTGCACCATCAGCGCCGTGCCACTTTCAGCTTCCTTGATATCCAGCGCGCCGACCTTGAGCCGAAGCGGCATCAAATGCCCATAGCTCGGCGGCCCCGGCGGCACGAATGGCCCCGCCGGCTGTTCATTGGCGCAGGCGGCCAGAAAGGGAAGGGCGAGCACGGCGCGGCGTTGGGTCAGCACAGCCATGGTCAATTCCCCGCTTTCTGCACTGGGATCGCGTTGCGATCAAAGCGGAAATCGAAATTGCAGAATTCGCAGGTCATGGTGATGGTGCCCTCATCGGCCATGTGGTCAAGATCATCGGTGCTGAAACCACCCAGCACATCCAGCAAACGGTCGCGCGAGCAGCGGCAGCCGTAAGATAGCGGCTTTGGCCGATCCAGCCGCAGCCCCTCGGCATGGAATAGCCGATGCAGCAGCTGTTCACCGGAAAGCGCATCATCCAGCAATTCCTCAGTGCTGATGGTGCGCGCCAGAATGGTCGCGGTCTGCCAGGCTTCCTGCTGCTGTTCCTGATCCATCTGCTGATCAAGCCATCCGGCGCCGGCCACGCGTTCCATCAGTAGGGCCGATGCCCGCCAACCATTGGGCGTTTCTGCGCAGGCGAGGTTTACATAGGTATCAAGCTGTTCCGAATTGCGGAAATACTCGCCGGTCATGTCGGTAAGTGTTTCGCCTTCGATCGCGACAATGCCCTGGTAGCGTTCCATATCGGGCCCCTGGTCACAGGTGAAGGCCAGATAGCCCTTACCGAGCAGCGCGGCGGCGCTCAGCGCCTCAAGCCCTGCCAGCCTTTCCGGATTGACCTTGGCATAGCCGCGCAACGCACCGGCATTGGTGCAATCCGCCAGAAAAAGCGAAACCGGGCCATCGCCCTTGGCCTGCAGGCTGAAAGAACCTTCGAATTTAAGCGCCGCCGCCAGACCTGCCGTCAGCGCCATGGCCTCACCGGAAAGCTTCGCAATCGCCGGTTGATAACCATGCCGCGCCAGCAAAGCATCCGCCAAAGGCCCAAGCCGGACGAGCCTGCCACGCACCGGCCTTGCGTCCAAATGAAAGGGCAGAATGGCCCTGGGCACCACCAGATCGGGTACGGGTGGTCGGCCAAAGGCATCAAACATGGGGCCATCGGCCTGTTCCGGTATTTGCGACACGAGACTTCCTTGCACGAATATAGCGGCGGAGATTTTGGGGCGCCCCTTCCCCTTTTCACCAATCGGGGGCAGTTATAGCCAAAATCCGGGGGTGGTGTCTTGGCTGAAATCTGGGAGTCCTGGGGGCACTACGCCTATTTGGGTTCTTTTATCTGGGCTTTTTTTGAAGGGGAGACTTTCGTTCTGGCGGCCGCCGCCCTTGGTGCTGCCACCGGCGCCGTGAACCCATGGTGGCTGCTTTTCGCGGTCTGGTTCGGATCTTTTCTGGGGGATCAAACCTGGTTCACCCTGGGCCGACGCTACGGCCCGCGCGTCGTGCGCCGCATCAAGGGCGCCGAGGAAAAAGTCGCCCGGGTGAACGTGCTACTGCACCGCTATGGCACCTGGTTCATTCTGAGTTTTCGTTTCCTTTACGGCATCCGCAACGTCGCCTCTGCTGCTTGTGGCTTGGCTGGGCTGAATTGGGGGCGGTTTGCCATCCTCAATTTCATCGCTGCCGGCATTTGGGCCAGCAGCTTCGTCGCTGCCGGTTGGTTTCTGGGTGCGCTGATCGGGCCAGAAAGACTCGGTTGGACCATTGCGGGCGTCGCTTTGGCGGCGCTGATCTTTTTCATCATCCGGCAATGGCGCCGGCGTTCCGCAAAGGCGAAGGCGAAGGCGGAGGCAGAAGCAGCCTAAGTGCACCAGCGCACGGGGCAAAAGCTTCCCCAGTTTCCTGCTTTCTTGGCAAGCACATTTCCCGAATACTCGGGAAAAACAAGAATTTTCCAAGGCTTGTGCCGCGCCCGGGTCCGCGCGACCATGCGCTTCTGGCGGCAACATCAGGCGCGGTGATTGGCATGGTAAAAGTGGGGCATAGTGTGGAAGGTCTGGCTGGCGCCATTGGCAATACGCCCCTGATCCGCCTGAAGCGGGCCAGCGAAATCACCGGCTGCGATATTCTGGGCAAGGCGGAATTCATGAACCCGGGCGGTTCAGTGAAGGATCGCGCCGGGCTTGGCATCATTGCCGATGCCGAAGCGCGCGGTGCTTTAACGCCTGGTCAGCCCGGCACCATCGTGGAAGGCACGGCGGGCAATACCGGCATCGGCATTACGCTGGTTGCCAATGCGCGCGGTTATCGCAGCATCATTGTGGTGCCTGAGACGCAAAGCCGCGAGAAGCTCGATTTTCTCCGCATGATTGGTGCTGATTTGCGCCTAGTGCCGGCCAAGCCATTCTCTGATCCCGGCAATTACGTGCATTACAGCCGCCGTTTGGCCGAGGAGCTTGGCGCGGTTTATGCCAATCAATTCGACAATCTTGCCAATCGCGCCGCGCATGAGGCAACCACGGGGCCCGAGATTTGGGACCAGACGGCCGGGCAGATTGATGCCTTCACCTGTTCCTGCGGAACGGGTGGGACACTCGCAGGCATTGCCCGCGCATTGAAGGCGCGCGGGCCGGCGACGCGTATTGTGCTGGCGGACCCAATGGGCAGTTCGCTCTATTCTTGGGTCAAAACGGGCGAATTGAAGCCCGAGGGGTCCTCCATCACGGAAGGTATCGGCCAGGCCGCGCGCGTCCCGGGGAACCTTATCGGCGACCGCGCCCTGATTGATGACGCGGTGCAGGTGACGGATGAGGAAGCGCTCAACCAAGTGTTTGATTTGCTGGTGCAAGAAGGCATCTGCCTTGGCGGTTCCGCCGGCTTGAATGTGGCGGCGGCCATCAAGGTCGCGCGCCAATTGGGGCCAGGGCACCGCGTGGTGACGATTCTGTGTGATGGTGGAGCGCGCTATCAATCCAAGCTGTTCAATCCGGAATTTCTGCGCGAACGCGGCCTGCCTATCCCGCCCTGGCTTGCATGAGGGCGGCAAAGTGATCAGGGAAGCGCTCGAACTTGGCCGCAGCATTCGCGCGCGTGATCCCGCGCGGCCTTCCTGGCTTGAAACGATTTTCTGCTACGCTGGGCTGCATGCGGTGCTTTGGCATCGGCTGGCGCATTGGCTCTGGCTGCGCGGCTGGCGGGGTGCAGGGCGGTTGGTTTCCCATCTCAGCCGCTTTCTGACCGGCATTGAAATTCACCCCGGCGCGCAGCTTGGTCGGCGCTTTTTCATTGACCATGGGATGGGCGTGGTGATTGGTGAAACGGCGGAGATCGCCGATGATGTGCTGATTTATCATGGCGTGACGCTGGGTGGGCTTTCCGGCAGCCCGGGGAAACGGCACCCGACGATTGAATCGGGTGTTTCGATTGGCGCCGGAGCGCAGGTTCTGGGACCCATCATCGTGGGTAAGGGTGCGCGGATTGGCGCCAATGCGGTTGTGACGCGTGATGTGCCGCCCGAATGCACGGTGGTAGGCATTCCCGCCCGCCCGCCGGTTGGCACCACCTGCGGTGACCCATTCCTTGGTTATGGGCTCAGCAATACCGAGGATGACCCGGTGGGCGACCAGATTGCGGCGCTGCGCGCGGAAGTGGCGGGCCTGCGCGCGCGGCTGGCGGCGGTGGAAAAGCGGTAGGCTGATAATTCGTAACGGTGACGGGGCCTTTTGTGGCATGCATTGGTACGGCTTGGCCTATCTGCGGCAAAGGCTTATTCGGTTTTCTGATGAAAGCCTCTTCCAATGGTCGAGGGGGCGGTAACCTGGGAGCCAGGCATGAGGGAACAAGAGCGTTTCAATGCGATGATGGAGGATGGGATTGCCCTTCGTCGTTACATCGCGGCCGAAATGGCGCCCCTGGCTTTTCGCTGCGTAGACCTATGCGAAAGGGCCCTACGCGGCGGTGGCAAGCTGTTTTTTTGTGGCAATGGCGGCAGTGCCGCCGATGCGCAGCATTTGGCGACGGAATTGTTGGTGCGTCTGAGATCTCGGGTTGAGCGGCCTTCTTGGCCCGCCATCGCGCTGACGCTTGATCCCGCGGCGCTGACCGCTGGTGGCAATGATTATGGCTTCGAGGATGTCTTTGCGCGCCCCCTTTCAGGCCTTGGCCAGAAGGGCGATGTGCTATTCGGCATCACCACTTCTGGTCGTTCCCCGAACGTCATCAAGGCGCTTCAGGTCGCGCGGGGGATGGGCATCGGCACGATCGGTTTTCTCGGCGGTGATGGCGGCGGTGCCGCGCCCCTTTGTGACATTGCCTTGATTGTGCCGAGCAGTGAAACCATGCGGGTGCAGGAAGCGCATATCTCATTGGGGCACGCCATTCTTGAATTGCTTGAAGATCGGTTGATCGCGCAATGACTATTCTTTTGACTGGTGCTGCAGGTTTCATCGGCATGCATGTCGCCGAAGCGCTACTGGCGCGTGGCGAAAAAGTGATCGGTATTGATAGCCTGACGCCTTATTATGATTTGCGCTTGAAGCATGCGCGACGGGATCGCCTTTTGGCGCAACCTAATTTTTCATTTTCTGAAGTGAACATCGCAGATCGTATGGCGATAGCCGAGTTATTCACTCAAAATCGTGAAATAGCGCAAATCATTCACCTGGCAGCGCAGCCCGGTGTCAGGCATTCGCTGATTGATCCTTACAGCTATATCGAAGCGAATGTGATGGGGCATCTTGTCATGCTGGAAGCGGCGCGTTCTCTGCCGCGACTTCAGCATTTTCTTTATGCCAGCTCCTCATCTGTTTATGGTGGTAACAGGAATTTACCTTATCGTGAGGATGATCGCGTGGATCATCCTATTTCACTTTACGCAGCAACGAAGCGCGCAGATGAGCTGATCAGCGAAGCCTATGGGCATATTTTTGGTTTGCCACAGACGGGTCTCAGGTTTTTCACCGTGTATGGGCCTTGGGGCCGCCCTGATATGGCGCCGTGGCTTTTCGCGGATGCGATTCTCGCAGGAAGGCCAATCACCCTATACGAAGATGGGCGCCTGAAACGTGATTTCACTTTTGTTGCTGATATTGTCGCGGGAGTTTTGGGCGCGCTGGACCGCCCGCCAACTGATGGCAAGCCGCGCCTATTGAACATTGGCAATCATCGCAGTGTTGAGGTGCGGCGGTTTGTGGCGGTGCTAGAGGAAAGCCTGGGGCGAAAGGCAGTGATCCAGGATGCGCCGCGGCCTATGACGGATGTGGCGGAAACCTTCGCCGATATCGGCGCTATCCAGGCTTTGTGCGGGTTTGAGCCGAAAACACCGATTGAGGTGGGAGTGCCCCGCTTCGCCGCCTGGTTTCGGGACTGGATAGGCGCTTGACGCGCTTCTGCGGTGGTACTAGAAGCCCGTTCACTGTGTTGGTTGTCGATTTTTGGGCTTGACTGGTTGGTGATTACTGGCTAGTGTTTTTGCCCTGCCGATGATTGGTGGAGTTGAGGGGGCCGGCGATGTGGGGTGCCTTGGTGCATTCTATTGCTGGTTCTTTTTTTGT